>DAKJ01000018.1:381659-455605 GCA_002496565.1 Methanosarcina sp. UBA289
GAAATATATTTCTGAATTGCAATATTCGAAGAGGAATATATTCATAAAAAATATGTGGAGATAAGAATGCCAGAATCATCTAGTAAACCCGTACTTGTCACTTGTGGCCTGCCTTATGCAAACGGCAAGGCTCATATCGGGCATCTCCGGACTTATGTGCCCGCTGATATTTTTGCCCGTTCCCTAAGAAAGGAAGGAAGGGACGTTACTTTTGTCTGCGGCTCGGATACTCACGGCACCCCCATTGTCGTAAATGCCGAAGAGCTCGGGATCACCCCTAAAGAGCTTGTAAAGGTCTATCACAAACATTTTGACGAGACTTTCAAGCAGCTGGGAGTTTACTTTGATGCTTTTGGGACAACAGATGATCCTGAAAATCATAACCGAACCCTGGATATTGTCAACAGGCTGATTGAAAAAGGCTATGTATACCCGAAAACTATCGAAATTGCCTATTGCCCGAAATGCAATCGTTTTCTCCCCGACCGCTACGTAGAAGGCTCCTGTCCTCACTGCGGCGAAACCGCGAGAGGAGACGAGTGCGATCAGGGGTGTGGGAAACACCTTGAGCCTGGAGAACTTCAGAATCCTGTCTGCACTATTTGCGGAGGACCTGCCGAGTACAGACAGCAGGAACACTTCTTTTTCAAGCTTTCCGATTTCAGTGACTACCTGATGGATTATCTCTCAAATGATCTTGGCGGAACCATTAATGCCAGGAACTATGCACTGGGCTGGGTAAAGCAGGGACTTACAGACTGGTGCATTACCCGGAATCTAGAATGGGGAGTAAAATTCCCTGGACATGATGATCTTGTGGTCTATGTCTGGGTAGATGCTCCTATAGGGTATATCGCTTTTACCGAGGAATGGGCTGCAAAAGCTGGGGATTCCTGGGAAAAATACTGGAAAAATAACGGGGAAATTGTCCATTTTATAGGAGGGGACATTACCTATCATCACTGCATCTTCTGGCCGGCTATGCTTAAAGGTGCAGATTACTCAGTGCCTACAGCTGTTGTAGCTTCAGGCATGGTCAAAATTGAAGATAAAAAGTTTTCCAAGAGCAGGGGTAATGTGGTCTGGGTAGGAGAAGATTACCTAGACCACGGTTTCCATCCTGACTTACTGAGATATTATCTGGCAAGCTATACCTCCCACACAAAGGAGCTGAATTTCTCCTGGCGCGTGCTTCAGGAAAAGATAAATACCGAACTTGTTGCCGTGCTCGGGAATTTCCTATATCGGACAATGCTCTTCGCTTTCAAGAACTATGGAGAAGTTCCCGCAGGAGAGCTTGAACCTGAGGTAAGGGAAGAGATAGGAAAGGCTCTGAAGGAAGTAAAAGACTCAATGGCCGAATACGAGTTCAAAAGAGCCGTTGATTCCGCAATGTCCCTTGCATCTTTCGGAAATACCTACTTCCAGTCCCATGAACCCTGGAGTCTGATAAAACAGGATAAGGTAGCCTGTGGACAGGTGATTTACAACTGCCTCCACCTAGCAAAAGCTCTATGCCTTATTTTCGAGCCAGTGGCCCCTGAAAGCATGGAAACCGCCTGGAAAGAGCTGGGTCAGGAAGAAGACCTGCACGCCGCCCTGTATAATGAGGCTCTCGTACCTCTAAAAGCAGGTACAAACCTTGCAAAACCCGAGATCCTTTTCACCAAACTCGAGGATGACAGGATAGGGGAAATGGAAGAGATCGCAAATCAGAGGGTAAGAGCCGCAGATGCAAAGAAAGCCGCAGGAAAAGGTAACGGTAAAGAACCCGCCAAATCCGAAGGGATGGGGCCCGCCGAAGAAGCAAAATCAGCCGAAAAAGCTGAAAACGCAGCAAAGCCCGAGCAAGAGGAGAAAGAAATTCTTCCCACTATCGAGTATGAAGACTTTGCAAAACTCGACATCCGCGTAGGAAAAGTTCTCCTCGCCGAGCCTGTAAAGAAGTCAAAAAAGCTCATCAGGGTTGAAGTGGACATCGGCGAAGAAAAGCCAAGGCAGCTTGTTGCAGGCCTTGCTTCGTATTACACGCCTGAAGATCTTATCGGAAAATCTGTAATCGTACTCGCCAACTTGAAACCTGCCAAACTCTGCGGAGTTGAATCAAACGGTATGATGCTCGCAGCCGACGATGGAGGAGAATTTGTAGCAGCGCTCATGCCAGACAAAGAGATAAAGCCAGGTTCAAGAATAAGATAAGATTCAGGATTTAGAGTAATAAAGGAATAAACCAAAAGTTACCTGTTTTCATGCCCGTAAGAATGCGGGCATGAATAATTTTAGATTTTTGCTAAGAATAAATTGCTTTTGGAGAAGCTCAGTAATTTAATGGCTTTAATAGCCTGAAAGTTTCCTTTCCTAAATGTTGAGAAAAACATCTCAAATTATAGGCATTAATCTGGGAGTGAAATACATACTTTATTTATTCGACATCATAGCCGAAGTCTTCTACTTTTTCAGTAATTTCCTGCTTGCTAACCTTTTCAGGATCAAAGGTTACTATAGCTATCTTTTCTGAAAGTCTTATATCAAGATTTTCAATACCATCTACACCTTCCAGGGCTTTACGCACATTTGCCGCACAGTTGTTGCAGTCCACATCTAAAACCTTTAAATTCTCCATCTTTCTTCCTCCTCACTAATGATTCATTTAATCCTCATGTTTCACTCTCAATAATCTCATACCATTCAGGGTAACTAGAAGCGAGCTTCCCATGTCCCCTGCCACAGCCAACCACAGAGTCAGCCAACCTGGGACGACCATCAGAAGAATTAATCCTTTAATTATTAAGGCAAAAGAGATATTTTGTTTGATGATGCTCAGTGTTTTTCTGCTCAGTCTCATAGTGTAGGTCAGTTTTGTAAGGTCGTCAGCCATCAAGGCGATATCCGCAGTTTCCAGTGCTGTATCAGTACCTGCAGCTCCCATCGCAATACCAACTGTGGATATTGCCATTGCCGGAGCATCGTTGACGCCGTCTCCAACCATAGCTACCTTTCCATGCTCAGCAAGGAGGCTCTTAATCGCATCTACTTTGTCTTCCGGCAATAAGTCTGCTCGGAAATCATCGACTCCTGATTTTGTGGCAATAGCACGGGCAGTGCTTTCATTATCTCCTGTGAGCATAATGACTTTTTTAATACCGACTTTTTTTAACTTATTGATAGCCTGTCCGGAATTTTCCCGCAATACATCCGCCACAGCGATAAGGCCCAAAACGCGTTCCTCGTCTCCTAGCATCATTACTGTTTTTCCTTCATTCTGCAGACGGGAAACTTCACTTTCTATATGTTTAAGATCTATTGCCTGCTCTGTAAATAACCTGGAATTCCCGATCTGGTAAGTCTTGCCCTGAACCATTGCTCTGGCTCCTTTTCCGGGAATTGCCTCAAATGCTGATATACTGGAGATTTCAGCTCCATGTTCTTTAGCGGATTTGACAATCGCTTCGGCTAAAGGATGTTCTGACCGGCTTTCAATTGCCGAGGCTATTGATAAGAACTCCTTATCTGGGATTCCATCAGTCGGAATGATATCGGTTACCTGAGGCTTTCCTTCAGTAAGAGTGCCGGTTTTGTCAAAGGCAACTACTGACAAAGCCCCGGCTTCTTCGAGGTACCTACCTCCTTTAATGAGTATACCGTTTTTAGCAGCGTTGCCAATTGCAGATACGATAGATACGGGCGTAGATATCACCAGTGCACAAGGGCACGCTACCAGTAGCATAGCCATAGCCTCGTAAAACCACTTCTCGAATGGTTGTCCCAAAGCCAAAGGGGGTACCGTAGCAACCAGAGCAGCCAAGAATATAACAGCAGGAGTATAATATTTCGCGAACTTATCGACAAACTGTTGAGATGGAGCTCGATGTCCCTGAGCTTCTTCAACCAAATGAATAATTCTAGATATTGTATTGTCCCTGGCTAGCTTTGTAACTTTGACCTCAAGCGAACCGCGTTCGTTGATAGTTCCCGCATATATTTCATCTCCAGGCTGTTTCTCCACCGGGATGGATTCTCCTGTGATTGGAGCCTGATTCACTGTAGAGTAACCAGCAGAGACTTTACCATCCATAGCAATTCTTTCACCTGGACGAACGATAATTATGTCTCCAATTACAATTTTTTGTACTGGTAACGTTATTTCAGTTTCTCCTCGCCTGACCAGAGCCTCATCTGGTGTTAATTTAATTAAAGCCCGAATAGAATTCCTTGTTTTATCGAGAGTATAACTCTGCAAGGTGTTTCCGAAAGAGAAAAGAAATACAACCGTTGCGGCCTCCTCAAAAGAACCAAGTGCCGACGCGCCGATTACTGCTATGGTCATCAGAAAATTCATGTCAAATTCTCGGGCATTAACTAGCACGGAGATGCCGTTCTTGGCTGGTAGAAAGCCGCCCAGAAAGATCCCAGTAAGGAACAGCCCATTGACTATTAATTCCGAGGTTTCCAGCATTCCAGCAATAAGCCCAGAGATCAGCATAATAAAAGAAATAGCTGTGGGCTTGACATACTGATTTGATTTCCAGAAACTAGCCGGTTTATTCTTTATCCGATTGCCCTCATCTACTTTTCCCGAATAACCCATTTTTTCAATGGTTGACAGAATTTCTGCCGCTGGTACACTATGACTTACAGTCATTTTAGAAGTGCCGAAATTGACGTGAGCAGTCTCTACTCCAGGGACTTTGGAGATATATTTTTCCAATTTAGTCGCGCAGTCTGCACAATCCATACCTGTGATGCAAAAATCAGTAGTTTGAGAAATTTCTGAGATTTTCCGGTCGTCTTCTCTTGCCTCATAACCTAACTTTTTAATCTTGTCTACTACCTGATTAACACCGATTTGTTGTGGATCATACTCTATGTTGAGGTTTCCTGCTGGGAAAACGAATGTTGCGTTAACTACCCCCAGCATACGTTTAATGGCTTTTTCTACTTTTGCTGCACAATCGGGACAGTCTATACCGGTCACGAGCAGTTTGGATGAGACTGTCGATTCCATTTTTTCTGCCGTATCGGTCATAATTTCTTCCTTATCATTTACGGTTTTTATTCGGTAACATGCTCTAGCCCTTGAGCGAATAATTTCTCAATATGATCATCAGCCAGTGAGTAATAAAGGATTTTACCTTCCCTCCTGAACTTGACAAGACGTAAAGTCCTGAGAATTTTGAGCTGATGAGATACTGCTGATTCAGAAACTCCTATTACAGCGGTAAGGTCACAAACACAAAGCTCTCTGGTCATTAAGGAAAACAAGATTTTCACTCTTGTCGGATCTCCTAGGGCCTTGAACAGTTCGGCCAGCGACACAGCTACATCTTCACTAAATAAAGCCTGTCGCACTGCTTGTACCGCCTTGTCATGTATACAGTGAATATCACACTTGTCCAGTTCAACCACAGTTAACCCTCTAATTGGAACAACTTTTAAGTAATACTAAATATGAGTATCTGTTCATATGTACAGATATAAAGAATAACTCCAAAACTATTAAAGCGTTTGCTTTTTGTATCAGATAATAAACCTGTAAACCTGGAATCTTTTCACCAGTCAAAAAATGACAGTACAGGTGAACCGACCAATTTCGGTGACGGGCTAGAAAATATTTAAGGATTATCCATATTTCTTTTTGCTCAAGCACAACTATGTAGTCCTCGACAAAAACATTTTTTAATGTGGAGAACGTTTTTATATAGTTATAGAAGTTTGATAAATATGAAGTAAGTTATCTAAATGAATCTTCTATTTTTTCGCTGTTTATTTTTAAGTATCAGCGGAGTTAGATCAATCTGCTTCAGTAAATGAAAAGCAGGCAGCTGCTACATAAATTGTAAAAAATCCAGCTAGGAATTTCGATGACCTACTCTTTACCAAATTGAAATAAAGAATAGGAGAATTTTGATGAAACACCTAAATTTGTTTTCGATACTCTTTACACTTATACTGCTTCTTCTGGTTCCAAATCTCGCGGCAGCATTGCTTGTGGAAGAAATTACCAAAATTCCTTACCAAGTAAATAACTCTGATCGAATAGTTATTGGTACAGTCAGCAAAATTGACACATATCCCAGCTATACAATTTATACCATTTCAGTTAAGGAATGGCTCTATAATCCTCAGCCTTTAAAGAAGATAAAAGTGAAATCTAAAATAGGGGCCAACTTATGGGTTGAAGACGAAGTTGAGTTTACTAAGAACGAATCAGTGCTCCTAATGTTAAAGGATGAAAATCTCGGTAAACAGCTTTTCAGAGTATTTGTTGGCATTGCGGGAAAACGCCCTGTTTCTGATAGAGACGCAGTAGTCAAGGAGCTGAAATCTTTGGGTAAATGGCCGGAAGAAAACCAAACCGAAAATAAAACAAACAAAACCGAAGTAGTAGAAAATGCTGGAACAGTAGAGCAAGAAGAAAATCAAACCGAAAATAAGACAAATGACACCGGAATGACAGATAACGCAGGAACAACAGACGAGCAGGAAGAAAGTTCCAATCAAACCCAGAAATCAAACACTACTCCTTTCATGAGTCCTGTCAGTGCGATTGCAGTAATTCTTGGGGCAATCGTATACATAAGAAGAAAGCAATAAAAACTACGGAAGAAGAGTTTATGCAAACCTTAGATTAAAAACAGATAGAGAAGATTAAAGATTGGTACATGCATCTACCAGACGTACTAACCTTTATTTTTTTTCCAGCACCATCTCAAGATAAGAAGTCCGAATAGAATCCTTTTCCCCGGCGCCGAACTCTTTTAGCAGTTCAAACAACTTTGCCCTTGAAGTTTCAAGCTCACTTTCGTTTTCAGCCACGATTTCGACTTCAAGGAATTCCCCGAGCCCTTCGACAGCATCGAGGCAGACAGTAATTTCTCCCGTTCTGAAAACTTCCCTTTTTTTGCGGACTACCCCAGCCTCTGAGAAACCAAGAGAATGTAGTATTTGTATTGTAGCGGTCTCGTCTACAGGAGTTTCAAATTCTTCCCTGGTTTTGGAGATGACATCGAGCTTGGGGCCTTTATAGGTCAGCACAGCCTGACCGTCAAGGGAGCGGATCCTGAGTGCCTCATCAGTTTTTGCAAAATCCCTATGAGGAGCTGCAAAATAAATATCTGACTGGTCCTCAACTCCGAGTTTTAATGCCCCTATCTTCTTGAGAATAGGAAAAGCTTTTGAATGGTCTGCTCTGACCTTGACCTCAATTTCAATCATAGTTTTCAGGCATCTCCAGTTAATTCTGGTTAAAATTGGCTAAATTATGCTAGATCCTTACCTTGCTAAAAACTCATAAAAATAGTCTGAAAAATGGGACCCGGAAGATCCGGATCTTTTATTCATCTGCAGGAACGAATTTGGTACCGTAGTAGATCATACCATGTTCACCGTCTTCCCCGAGTCTACGGAATACGGATCTTACCCTCATTCCAATATGAATCTTTTCTGGGTCACCAATTACCTGCGAAGTCAGACGGGGGCCTTCATCAAGCTGAATTATTGCAAGGGTGTAAGGAGCCTGGTCTTCAAAACCTTCCGCAGATGTATGAATTAATGTGTAGGATATTATTTCGCCAGTACCTTTGAACTTGTAAGACTCAATATGGCCTACACGTCTGCAATTTACGCAAAAATTACGTGGGGGATAGAAATACTCCCCGCATTCTTTACAGTGGGTACCTTCAAGGTTATACCTGCTGCCGAGACTTCTCCAGAATCTTGGAACTGAAGACATCGGATATCACCTCTCCCTCGAGAAAATATGCACTACTGCCGTAGCACCTGACCCTCCTACATTGTGGGTCATACCGTACTCTGCTCCTTCTACCTGACGCTGGCCTGCTTCCCCGCGCAACTGGGTTACGATTTCTACAGCCTGCTTTATGCCTGTTGCTCCTACCGGATGTCCGCAAGCTTTGAGGCCGCCAGATGTATTGACAGGAATCCTGCCTCCTATTGCAGTTTCACCGTTTGCTGTGACAATTCCGCCTTTTCCTTTTTCTGCAAACCCGAGATCCTCAATTGCGCAAATCTCGGCAATAGTGAAGCAGTCATGCACTTCCACAAGATCGATGTCTTTCGGCGCCAATTTTGCCATTGAATATGCCCGTTTTCCAGCCATTACGGTTGCATCGAGGGTTGTAATATCCCGCCGGTCATGAAGCGCAATTGTGTCACTTGCCTGAGCGGTTGCCCTGATATAAATGGGAGTATCCGTATACTTGTGCGCAATATCCGCTGGGGCAAGCACAAGAGCTGAAGCACCATCAGTTATTGGGGAACAGTCAAAAATATGTAAGGGATCGGCTACCATTATAGAGTTCAATACATCGTCTACAGTAATTCTGTTTTTATACTGAGCAATAGGATTAAAAGAGCCATTTTTATGGTTCTTTACGGCAACCTCGGCAAGCTGTTCGCCGGTTGTACCATACATGTGCATGTGCAACCTTGCAATCATTGCATAAATCCCAGGAAAAGTTGCCCCTGCCATTCCTTCCCATTCTCGATCAGCCGCTGCTGCAAGAGCTGAAGACGCCTCTTCAGAGCCGACATCAGTCATTTTTTCTGCTCCTGCCGCAACAACGATATCGTTATAACCGGAAGCTACAGCCATGATGGCCTGTCGCAGGGCAAGCCCGCCCGATGCACAGGCGGCTTCAACTCGCGTAGCCGGAACATGCAGATTCTTGGAAAGTCCAGAATAGTCTGCGATAAGAGCCCCTATATGCTCCTGATCAATAAATCGGCCTCCGCTCATGTTTCCTACGTAAAGGGAATCGATTTCTTTTCCGCCAACGCCTGCGTCTTCGATTGCTCCTGTCCCGGCTTCTACTACTATATCCCTCAGGGACCGTCCCCAGAGTTCTCCGAACTTGGTATTCTTTACTCCAATAATTGCTACATCTCTCATATTGTTCACTCCGTTTTCATGCCCGGCGGATCTTACCTTTATGCTTGGCGTATCTTGCATAGTCAATATATATAGGATCTTTAATCAGTTCGGAAACCGTCGGAGCCCTGTTCCGGATTTCCTCGATCCTGTCTGTAACTGTTATGCTAAAAGCATCAGACCCTGCGCCTGAACCGAAAGCGGTCGCAAAAATCCTGTCCCCTGGTTTTGCCTGGTCCAGAGTAGCAGCAATTCCCATTAGACAGGAACCTGAATATGTGTTCCCGATTTTTGGAACTACAAGCCCTGGAGCAATCTGGGCCTTGGTGAAACCCAAAGTTTTTGCAGCTTTGGTAGGGAATTTTCCGTTTGGCTGGTGGAAAACCGCATAATCATAATCTTCAGGCTTTGTCCCGAGTTTTTTCAGAAGACCTTTTGCGCCGTTAGTTACGTGCTTGAAGTAGCCCGGCTCTCCTGTAAAACGACCTCCGTGCTCAGGATAGGGCATTCCTTCCCTTCTCCAGAAATCAGGGGTGTCAGTCGTAAAGGAATAAGTGTCTTCAATGATCGCGGCAAGCTCGGATTCTTTTCTCCCAATGAGACAGGCAACTCCACCTGCAGCTGCAGTATATTCAAGGGCATCACCTGGGGCTCCCTGGGAAACATCTGCTCCTATAGCCATACCTAGATCGATCATCCCTGAACCTACCAGTCCCATACAGGCCTGAATTGCGGCTGTCCCTGCCTTACATGCGAATTCGAAGTCTGCTGCAGTCATGTTTGGAGTCGCTCCTATAGCCTGAGCGACAATTGTGCTTGTTGGCTTTACGGCATAGGGATGACTCTCTGAGCCAGTATATACCGCCCCGATCCTGCTTGGATCAACCCCGCTTCTAGCCATCGCGTATCTTGCAGCTTCCACAGCTATAGTTGCTGCGTCTTCATCGATATCAGGCACGGATTTTTCATATACCATAAGGCCATTTTTAAGAGACTCTGCGTTATCACCCCAGAGCTGGGCGATTTCTTCAATTTTTATACGGTATCTGGGGACGTAAGCACCGTAAGATACAATTCCAATAGTCATTATTTCCACCTGTTTTTGAGTTTTTCAGGGTATCAGAATAAAGGGAGTTCATTCCTTAGCATAGTATTGACTGTATTTTCTCATTAACTGTACAATCTGGTCAAGATCCATCGTAGTTGCGACCAGGGGAATACGGTCGACTTCAGCCATCTTGACCGCAACAGGTTCTACCTCTTCTTTTCGAAGCCCATGAAGTACCACGGCGCCAGGCTTAAGGTTGGTAACCCTGATGGCCACCAAAGGGGATTTCCCAGTACTGACCTTCGTAAAGATC
The DNA here is from genome assembly GCA_002496565.1 of Methanosarcina sp. UBA289. Classification (GTDB taxonomy): domain Archaea; phylum Halobacteriota; class Methanosarcinia; order Methanosarcinales; family Methanosarcinaceae; genus Methanosarcina. The sequence goes on from DAKJ01000018.1 coordinate 391,911, forward strand.
ATGGCTCTGTCCGTACTCCAGCCGTAGAGCTTCTGAAATTCATGGGAAGAAAGTTCCAAGATTGCTCTCTGGCTGTCAATCACAGAGAAACCGTAAAGAGGCCTTTCCACTCCTTTGTAGACGATGTCTCCTTCTATAAGGTTGACAAGCTTTGCAAGCTGTATCGGGAACGTATACTCATATGTTGAGTAGATGGATTTCGTACTGCTTTCGGAATTAAGTATTGACTCGTAAGCGTGAATTTTTTTGCTTCCCCTATCTATGTCAATCTCAAGAAGAGATTCTACAATTTTTTTTACAATTAGTGTCCCTGGAGACTTTCGCCTTCCACTTTCATAGTCACTGATAACGGAGGGAGAAACCTTAAGGTAATTTGCAATATCGGTCTGGGATATCTCGAAATTCGATCTCCACTTTTTGAGTGACTCTCCCGGCTTTTCCGAAAGGGTTATATCTCCAGCCATTTTTTCCGCAAGACGGTTGCGCAGATTTTCTGAGGATTCATTAGATGTCATGAATTACGTACTCTAAGAGGAAACAGTACCATATATATCTAACGAATATTAGTTCGGCAATTGTCGCAAGACTTCTGTACAATCTAGTGCGAAAATTCTCACAAAAATTTATAACACTTGTAAAAGAAATAATATATGATGTCAGCCGAGCTACAGAATCAAGAGATAAACGTCTCAGATCTTCTTTTATATATCAACTGCCCTAGAAGAGTGTACTTTGCCAGCCGAGGCTTTGAATTATTTCCAGAAATAAACACCTCCAGGCTCGAAAGAATGATCCTGAAAGAACTTTCCCTGACTTATCCCGAAATTGTGAAGGGGTGTTCGTTAAATGCCGATAACCTCCATAAAGAGCTTGAAATTTCCCTTACAAGGATATGTACAGACCTTCCGCTCTTGTTTCCGAGAGAACTTTCAGAGGTTACGAGAGAAACTTTTGAGGAAGGAAAAGCGCGGGCAAGAGCTAAAATTCCCGAAATTGCAGCCAACCTTCTAAGAGCACTTGAAGAATATGGGAAAGAGCCTATTCTTGCGGCACTAACGCCTATTAAAACCGAGCCGTTCCTTTCCTCGGAAAGACTCAACCTTAAAGGTGTCCCCTCCAAATTGGTTTACTTTGAAGGTGCGCAGGTTCCGTCAATCTTAAAGCCAGGAAGCTGCCCTGAGCAAGGAGTATGGGCTTCTGACCGGATACATGCCGCAGCTTTTGTCCTTCTTCTTGAAGCCGAAAACGGAAAAGAAGTCCCCTTTGCCTTTGTGGAGTATGTAAGTTTCGGCCTGCTCCGAAGGGTAGTTGTTCGAAGCTCTGATAGGCGGGAAGTCCTCAAAATCTGCAGGGAAGTTGAGAAAATTAAAGCCGGATTCATGCCTGAGATAAAGGAAGAGAAATTCTGTAAGGAATGTAACTTTCTAGAGCAATGCACACCGAGCCCGTCCCTGATGTCGAAATTTTTATGAAACTGGGATAATGGTCCATTTTGAAACATTTAAAAGAATTTTAATCTTTTTGGTGGCCTCTTCTAGCATTTTGTCCTCTATTCAGCTCATTTTTAGGTTTTCAGTATTGGGCTTGAGGTTCATTTTAATCCCCATGAACAATGAATAAACGGAGATAATATTATATTTAACATGAGATTTCATCTCTGAAATTTAAAAAAGATACAGATTTTTCCTTTCTTCACCATCTTTAAAGCCTTAATAAAAATAACTAAGATATATCTTAAAAAGGAAATTTTGGAGAGATTGGACATAGAATATGGGCTAATTGAACGAAGCGCATCAGAGTTGCACATGAATTTGTTTTATTTCACCTATGACCGAAAATTTTTAAAAAGTAAATATACACCTATTGAATAAATGTGTATGAAACCTACACTTCTATCACGAAAATTAATTATTTGAGAACGATCAATGGAGATTGTTCCATCTTTGTAGCAATTTTAGAATTATTGGAATTGAATGACTCTTTATTTGAAAGTAAGATTCCATTTGTTCCTTTGTTATTTATTTTTTTAGCAGGAACGCCTGCAATTGAAATACCTTTTTCGTAAAATGATTTATTTACAACGGAATTTGCTCCAATTGCAATATCGTCTGCAATTGTAATATTTCCAAAAATTTTAGCGCCCGGTCCGATGTATACATTATTTCCTATTTGTGGAGCCGAAGTCTCGTCTCTGTTAGATCCTATATTGGTGCAGGCATGTATCCTGCAATTTTCTCCGACCCTGACGTTCTTGTTTATAACTATAGTTCCTCTATGAGCTATGCATAACCCTGGACCAAAAACATTTAGGGGGATAGTAAACCCTAGACAAATACTCATCTTGTGATATCTGTACTGTATATATTTTAAATATAATTTGGAAATTAAGGATTTTTTACAATTAGTGTAATACTCAGCCTTTCTTAGGATTCTCTGAAATTTCCATATATCATCGCCAACTAATTTAGGCTTCCGATAATTTTTTCCACAAGCTAACTTATCCGCTTTAACATAAAAATCGTAATCTGCTTTTGATTTAATTATAAAAATCCCCCCTTATAATAATAGGTATTAGAATTCTATATATCTAGTGTTGAGTCAATCATCAAAGATTCAATGATTCCGAATAATTGTAATCGATTTTGTACAACATTTTGCTGTTGACTCAACAATAGAAGTACAAAATATTCAATTAACCTGCTTAACTTTGACACAAAGGTCGAAGTTTTAAGGAACATCAATGAAGTAACTGTGTGTATTTTATTACATAGATGAGAATTTAGATAAATTTTTCTTAAATGACATGAAATTTTTTATAGTTATCCAGGTTTTTGAGCAACTTTTCGAAAGGAATAAACTACTTTAAAAGACCTTATTTTAATAATGTCCTTTCAATAATTTTTTGAAATTCGATTTACATCCAAGAGAGAAGTCAACACTAACAAAAGCGCCGTTACACAAAAATTCACCAGGAAAAATATCGAAAGTCTGAGAAAAAGAAGAAGACTTTAAATGAATTTTTGGTCAAGCTTTTTTTTAAAAAGCTTGAGCCAAAGCCTTTTAAGGGAGAACCTCTCTCAATCTGCGTGACATGTCCAGACCAGCATATCTTGGAAAAATGCTTCTGCACTGGTGCGAAGCCTGTAATGTGCCTGTGCTAGGAAAAAAGTGCGGATGCGGCAAAAGTACAAAAAAAGTTGAGGTCACCCCTCCAGGGGATATCCGCCCGGCTTTTGATTATGATATAAAGCGCATAAATTCGGTTTCTGAAAAACAATTCAATGCTCCCCTTATACCCGACGGACACCTTGTAGTACTAAATAAAGCTCCATATGAAGATCGTATGGACGAAATTATTGTTGACGGGAAAGTGATCGCGTCTCTCAGATTTGAGATAGAGAGCTGTGAATGGGTTCTGCTTCCCAGGCTCGAAGGGGCAAGAAGGCTTTTCCAGGGCAGGGATAGAAAAGCCCTGAAAAAATGGGTTGTTATTGAGCAAGCCGTTGTACCTTTTATTCTGGAAAAGGGTGCAAGTGTTCTGGCACCTGGAGTTCTTGATGCCGATCCCGAAATCAAAAAAGAAGATGAGGTAGTTGTGCTGAACCCTACGGGGGAAGTAATCTGCTGCGGACGGGCTCGAATGTCAGGGAAAGAAATGTGTGAGGAAAAACGCGGGCATGCCGTAAAACCACGCTGGAGCAGGGAGCCAGAGCCACAAAAAACGAAATCTGGAGGGCAGACCTGGGAAGATGCCGTAAAAGCCAACGAAAAAATCCTGGACGGTATGATAGAAAAATCCCACGCCTTCATTAAAAATGTCATAGGGAGCATGAATCTTAAAGTAAGCGTATCCTATTCCGGGGGTAAGGATAGCCTTGCTGTGCTCCAGCTAGTTAGTGAAAGTCTTGATGATTACGAGATTATGTTTGCAGATACAGGACTTGAGTTTCCTGAAACCCTTGATAACGTCAAACAGGTTGTTGAGCACTACGGGAAAAAACTCAGGACCTCAAGTGCAGGAGACGCTTTCTGGGATTCGATAAGTGTTTTTGGTCCTCCTACCATGGATACCCGCTGGTGCTGCAAAATCTGCAAGCTCGGACCAATTACCCGGTTAATTGATGAAAACTACGAAGGCGGATGCCTGAGTTTCATAGGGCAGCGGCAATACGAATCTCACGCCCGTTCAATCAGCAAGAAAATCTGGAAAAATCCCTGGGTAGGAAACCAAGTAGGAGCATCCCCAATACAGGACTGGACAGCCCTTCATGTCTGGCTTTACCTTTTCAGGACAAAAGCCCCCTATAATCCGGCTTATGAGAAAGGATACGATAGAATGGGATGCTGGCTCTGCCCGTCTTCCTCTCTTGCCGACTTCTTCCAGCTCGAAGAAAGCCACCCCGAACTTGCAAAAAAGCTGAACTCCCATCTCCTTGCCTATGCCGAGAAAATGGGACTCTCTTCTGAGTGGGTAAAGTACGGTTTATGGCGCTACAAGCGATATCCTCGGATTCTCCAGGAACTTGCTGAGAAAAAAGGAATTTCTCTTCTTCCCTCCCAGGAGGCCCCAAAAGAACTTCACTTTGAAGTGGCTACAGGATACAGACCCTGCAAGGCAGGAGGAATGTCTGCAGATGGAAGCTTCGGACAGGCAATTGATATGGAAACCCTGAAAGAATGCGGAATGCTTTCCCCTATCGGAAAGGTTTCTTTTATAGAAGGGGCTGCCTCGGTCACTTTCAGAGAATCCCGAGCACAGGTTTTTGCCTCGGGGAATGTTAACGGAAGAAGCGAGAATGAAAAAGAACTAAAAAAGTTTATGAGAATTGTTGAGTTCTCGGTAAGACGGGCTTTACTCTGCCAGGGGTGCGGAATTTGCGTGGGCCATTGTGAGCATAACGCGATTGAGATGAAAGAAAAGAAGGTAAGGATTAAAGAAAACTGCATTCACTGCGGAGCATGTATCGAAGTCTGCCCGCTTGTAAAATTTATTTAAAAGTATTTCGAAAAACCCAACATTTGGATGGTTGTTTATAAAGAGTATATAAGCAATTCATTGAAATCAGAAGTTTATCGAAATTCTCTAGGACTTACGCACTTGAGGATTAAAATCTAAAACAAGCGAGTTTGTGAAACTGGCATACGTTGGATAGTTTGATGTCCTATGCTATTGATTTTTCAGTTCAACCGCGTAAGTCCTATTCTCTATACTTAAAGTCCAACTTTTGTTGGTATATAAAAAGGGCTCTTCGCTATTTCGAGTGGGTAACTTACATTTAGCTCCTAAATGTTGGAGTAGCATATCTAAAATTTAAAAGCACTTATGATTGAAAATCACATTCATGCTTGATGTTTTCATATTTGATCTGAATACTTTCTAACTAAGTAATTATTTTTAACCCATACAAAACAGCTAAGAGCCATAAAAAGTAAGCTTGACGTACTTTGCAATATCGTCAATGCAGAGGAAGTACAGGAATTGGCAAATTGAAGCGTTTTCTCTGCTCTGATAGTTTTTGAAGGAGTACTTGAAGAGAACTCCTTATATACAATACTTTTATTTAGCCACAAGAGCGGCCAATTTTGTAGTATTTAATGTTGCAGCTATCGATAAAGACGAGAGCCTGCCAGAGTTCGTGAAAATAAGAATCGGGTTTTAAGTCAAATTCTAATTTGAAGTTCTCGGGATATTATATCCTGTTTTCGGCAGGTATTTTGTGTTTTTCGGCATAATTTCCTTTGATATCGTTTTTGTCATACATCTAAAATCATGTCCAACACATACAATCCCATGCGCTCCCACCTATGAATCCTAATTTGGGACATATGTCGATCTCATGAACATGTGAGATTATGAAACAGGGTTTTAAAAAAGCCATCAATAATGAGTCTCACATTTTAATGTCGCACCTGCCAGATGCAGGTTATATGTAATAGAGAATAATGATTCTAAATAAATATTCCATATCGATTATATCAAATTGCCACAATAAATTAAGTGTCTATATAAGCAAAAAAACAAGAACGCTTTTTAGTATTTTTTGGGAGCGTTAAAATTTAGCATTGATTACGCTGGCATTTGACAGTAATCAATCAAAACCCCAGAAAATAATAAAAAGTCTCGCGAGATGTGATAAATAAAGGGAGTGCTAATTATGTATTTGGATATTGAAGACCTTAAAAAGAAAGCACCCAATGCGACGACAGTGCAAGACTTTGTAACGTCATTAAAACCAGCCGAACCAACCGTTGTTCTGAGAAATTATAATGAGCCTACCACACCGCCATTTCTTGAAAGCGATGTAAAAGTCTTAGATGTCAGAAAAGAAATTCAGCCCAACCCCAAACTCGGTTTTGGAACAAAACCTAATGTGCCTGGCATTAATGTTTACAACGCCATAAAAAAGGCACTGGGTACCGGAAACTACCTCGTATACATGTCAGATGGCAGTTATACCGGGTACACAATTTATGAACTGTATGAGTACCTTAAGAATTTCGACAGTACGAACCTTCAGGTTTGGATTGCGGAAGTCTTCGATTGCGATGACTTTGCTCAAGTTGTCCAAGGAAATACGAACCTCTTCTTCAAGGGTATTCCGCTTGGAACTTTATGGTATGGAGATAAAGCAGGGAAATGGGGACATGCCGTCAATATCTTCTATAGTTACGAGCAGGATAAGGTATACTTGATTGAGCCTCAAAACGATGTTTTCTACGAATTCGACCAGCAAAACTGGGTTGCCTGGATTGTAATGCTTTAAGAAGAGATTTTTTATTAGTACTGCAGAGAGAATGAATCTCTCTGAGCTCATCCCAAAACCCATTTTTATTCTCAATTATCAGAAATATACAGGATTGGCTTCATAGTTTATAAGCTCGCTTGGCCGCTTAAAATACGAGATCCAAAGAAGCAAATTTTGAGTTTTGGGATAGACTCTATTTCTTTCTTTTTGATTATTTATTATTTTGGTTGAACGTAGATGAAATGTGACGCTTTTTAATATTTAGGACTTACACATAAGAGATACAAAACCAAGCACAATAGACATTGCAGTTAAGTATGTGCTTTAGATAGTTGAAGATTTAATGCTATTGATTATTCAGTTCAACCGCGTAAGTCCTAAAGATTATTAATGTAAAAAAAGGCAGATTAATAATCAAAAAGGCTTTTCTGGCCTATTCTTTTCTGGAGTTCTCCTACCCTGACCCCTACGCGCCTGAACTCAGTCCGGTTTTCCGAAATAAACTCGTTCAGGATTTCGCGAGTCACATCGAGAAGGGTTTCTTTTGAATAGGCTGGGTGGTTTAAGGTACGGCTTTTCGTGTACATTTTAAACTTCGAGTTTATGACCGTAACGGTTACAGTCCTGAAGGAAAGCTCCCTTGAATCGAGTTTTGAAATTACATCTCCTGCCAACCTGTCAAGTAATTGAGAAATAAGATTGATATCAAGGGTATCCTCGGGAAGGGTTGCGATCCTCCCTATCTGTTCAGAGCCATCCCTTTCTTTTAGGGGAGAATTATCGATACCTGATGCAGCTTGTTTAAGCCAGACACCCCGCGTTTTTCCGAAATTAGAGATCAGGTCGAGAACATCGTGTTCAGCAAGATCTTTTATTGTGACTATGCCCATTTCCTGCAGTTTTCCTGCGGTTACGTCCCCTATCCCCCAGAGTTTGGACACTTTAAGAGGCCAGAGAAAGCTCTCGATTTTTTCCGGACTTATAACCGTAATCCCATCGGGTTTCTGGGCAGAAGAAGCCATCTTCGCAATAAGCTTATTTGGGCCTATCCCCACCGAACAGGTCAGCTTCTCTTTATCCTTAATTTCATTCTTAATCTGGATTCCAATCTCAAAGGCAAGGTTAAAATCTCCACCTGTTTTTACGGTAATTTCCAGGAAGGCTTCGTCTATGCTTATCTGTTCAAATGCCTCCCCTGTTTCCCTAGCATCCGCATAACTCCTGAGAATTTCCATAACCCGATCCGAGACCGAAGTATAGAAATCCTTTCGGACAGGTAGAAAAACAGCTTCAGAGTTCAGTTTCTTTGCCTTCGAACAAGACATTCCTGCCCTGATCCCGGATTCCCGCGCGATATAATTGCAGGTACTTACAGCTCCACTGAGCTCACTTCTTCCGGACAGCATGCAGACCACAACGGCTTTTCCCTGAAGCTCAGGGTTTTCCCGCTCTTCAATGGCTGCAAAAAAATAGTCCATATCCACATGGAGAACAACACGCTGCATTGCAGTAAAAGAGAGTGGGAAGATTTGTATAATTATCTCTCATAATTTCAGAAGCAGAAAAGTACAAACCATAACACATAAGAAAGATAACTTCGTTAGTTGTAACACTGTTTTTAAAAAAGTTAGTTTTCAGCAGCAGACACGATTTTCATACAGGACGTTTTCAGTATGAGCACTCCGAATTCCCCATATAACTCCGAGGAAACAGCAACTTTCCCGCAAGAAACAACAGGCAAAAAGAGCCAGAAATCCGAAACAGGTTCTGAGTCGGGTCAGGTACCCAGAAGAAGCTGTGTTCCTGTACTGGAAGTGAGAGATCTCTGCCATAGATATCCTCATCTTGATTCAAATGCCCTGGATAAAATCAACCTCAAAGTGTTCAAAGGGGAGAGAGTTGCAGTTCTTGGGGCCAATGGAGCAGGAAAATCGACTTTATTCAAGCACCTTAACGGAATCCTGCGCCCTCTTTCAGGAGAAATTCTAATAAAGGGGGAAAAAATAACTAAAAAGAATGTCCGGGCATGCAGGGAAACCGTAGGGATCGTCTTCCAGGACCCTGATGACCAGGTGCTTGCTCCGAGTGTTGAAGAAGATATCGCTTTCGGGCCGATTAATATGGGTTTAGCCAGAAGTGAGGTTAAAACGAGAGTCAAAGAAGCACTTGAGATGGTCGGACTAACAGGCTTTGAGGAAAGAGCCCCACACCATCTGAGCGGAGGGCAGAAGAAACTTGTGGCAATTGCAGGCATCCTTGCAATGCGCCCTGAGGTTATAGTCCTTGATGAGCCCACAGCCGGCCTCGATCCCCTCAGTTCGGCTCGTGTGCTTGAGCTAATTATGAAGATGAACAGGGAACTTGGAATCACCCTGCTCCTTTCTACCCATGATGTGGATGTTGTTCCTTATTTTGCGGAAAGAGTTTTTGTTCTCCATCACGGAAGACTCGAAGCCTATGGGAGCCCAGACGAGATTTTCAGCGATCCCGAACTCCTCAGGAAAGCTCACCTCAGACTTCCGAGAGTGGCTGAAGTATTCGAAATGCTCCAGCAAAAAGGACTCGATGTAAACATACAAATAACAGCCGAAGCAGCCAGAGATGAAATACTGCGGCTCGTAAGCGTGGGACAACCAAAGGCTAGGATTGAGTGAAATCCGGAAAGAGTCTCAGAGGAGAAGTTTTAATGGTAACGCTTACGGATATCGAACGAGAATCATATAAAAACAGTCCAATACACAGGCTTGATCCTCGGATAAAGTTACTTTTTATACTTGTAATAATAATTTATGTAGTTAGTCTGCCCCGGATTCATGAAAAAAATATTGTCCGCCTTTTTGCCATAGAAATTTACTTGCTGCTACTGGTGCTTGTTGCAGGACTTGACCTAAGATACTTTTTCCTTCGAATTCTTGCGATTTTACCATTCGGGCTTGCAATTGCCCTTATCCAGCCATTCCTCAGACCTTCCTTTATGGAAACTTATACTCCATACCCTCTTGACCTGCCTTTCGGGCTCAGTATAACTTATGAAGGACTTGCCTTTGGGAGTACACTGCTTGCGAAATTTCTGGTATGCATAACAGCTGTCGTCCTGTTTTCTTCAACGACACGGCTCAGAGATATGGTTGCAGCCGCAGATAGAATAGGCATCCCAAAAGAATTCACCCTGCTTTTGAGCATGATGGTGCGCTACCTCTTCCTTTTCTGGGCCGTTCTGAAAAGGATAAGGATCGCACAGCAAACAAGACTCTTTGATATATGGAGCAAAGATGCGCCAAGAAGATGGGTCATCGAGCAGGTGGGAAATAGCATTAGCTCAATCTTCATACGTTCCTACGAGCAGGGAGAGAGGACCTATATAAGCATGCTCTGCAGAGGCTATGGAAGCGGGCATGAAAAAGCGTATTACAGAACAAAAATCCAAACCCAGGATATCTTTTTTCTACTCCTGAGTGCAGGCTGCATCCTGTATATCCAACTTTATGTCTGAAAGGACTGCTTCCACGCTTTATTAACTCTTCAAATTGTTATTAACAGGCTTACAGATGACAGAGAGAAGAGAAGAGAAGATATGAAGATGTCTTGGGATTTAGGTTATCTAGATAAGAAGAACTTATTCTAAGGTTTTCTGTCCCGAGGCCAGAAAAATTGAGTTATTCCCAAGGACTCTTTGTAGGAATGATTGCCTGCTTTTTTTAAATTCCTGTACCTCCAGAAGAGAATTGACTGAGGTATTTACAAGTCCAGTTTCTGAAAAGAGAAGGGAGGCATTCTCAGGACTTATTTTCTCATAGAGAGGCAGAGAGCTCCGGATTGGTCCGTAATAATCCTTGAAGACCGAATTGTGCTGGTTCTTTTTTAAAAACTTATCTGCCCACTCAGAAATCATTCTATTAACGCGTCTGCCTGGTCTGGGATCAAACCAGTCTCCATCTATGGCAAAAACCATCCCTCCGGGTTTAAGGACTCGCTTCCATTCCGTAACAGCGCAGGAAGGCTTCTGAAGAGTCCACAGCAGGAACTTATTCGTGACCAGATCGAAAGAACTATCCTCAAAAGGTAGGTTTTCCGCATCTCCATGAAAAAAGTCAATTTTAAGTCCCATATTGTCTGCATTATGCTTCGCTTTCTTGAGTATATTGGTTGAGAGATCTATACCTGTTACTTTATGCCCCATCTCAGCAAAGAGAAGGGCGAGAAACCCAGCGCCTGTACCCACATCCAGTATGTTTAAACGCTCACTCAAAGAAAAGGAATTTTCAAATATTTGTTTCCAGACAGCACGTTCCTCTTCATCAAAGCCATTTATCCCGTTTGTATATGTGGAAGATCTGATATTCCAATAACTTGCAATAACTTTCTTGCAGTCTATAAAAATACCCCACGCAATTATAATATAGAGGCCTTTGACTACCCTTCTTTTAAATAAATTTTTTCTGATTTTTACAGTTAAAGATTTGGAAGGCTTCAACCTGCATCCATTTTCAGTGGGTTTAGGAACCCCTTCAATTTCCAGAGTTAGAGTATTAGATACTTTTTTGGAAATGTTGAAAATTTGATATCGATTTAAAGCCAACTTTAGAAATTTTCATAATTTGGTTCTATTGGTTGTTTCATCCTTCAGTGCTAGATTCTTTATGACAAACAGTTTTTGACTTCAGGCGTCGAATCTTCAGGCATTTTACGCGTGTATTTTTCAATCTAATAACCGGTGTTCTCGCAATTTCCTCAGACATATTTTACTCCTTTCTGGCCAGACAGGATTTTCCCAACTTTAGTTAAGATAAATTAATTTCTATCTTTTATTAATCTGCATACTAGTTAATAAATTTATTCATAAAAATAACACCAAAACGGAATTTAATGGCATCAAGTCAGGTAAAAAGTTGTTCAAAAGAAAATAAGAATTCCAATAAATCTGAGTCCAATAGAGCTGCAGAAGGTTAGTTTGAAAATTAAAAACTTTAAGCTCCTCTATTCTCGAAAATCAGAGGATTCTAAAAGAACTAAGGCAATTTGAGTTACTTTGTACTTCGGGAGATAAGTAACACTAATTTTTGATTTTATGGGACAAAGTATTTATTATATAAGATATTTCAATACAAAGTATTACTAAATTTAAATTTAGTAATACAACCGAACTCTCGATTGTGGGGGAAACAGGGGCAAGAGGGGCAGATTCACGATGCAGAGAATAAGAACAAAAAAGGTTTCGCCAAAGGAAAAAAATACCTTACTGGTAAATGAAGAATGGAACAAATTATTCCCTACATCTTCACAAGCCCCTCCTATTGCTCAATACTTTTCTCCTTTTACTTATCCTGTTTCTTATCCCGCTCCTGATTGCTCGTTTTTTTCTCCAGGGTTTCTCTACCTTGATCTGAACATTTACCGGGAATCCGTGATAAAAGCTCTTATCAAAGAACAAAGTGAGGATCTGTATCGGCTAATCGAAAGGGTCAACTTTGACGGAAAATATTATCGGGTAAAATGCTTGCGTTTCGGAGAATGGAAACACTGTTGGGATCTAGCGGTTCGAGTGCAATTTTTTGGAATGATGCAGGGGTTAGCCTTCAAGCCGATAAAGATCGTTTCCAGGGAAAGCAGGAAAATAATATACAGATCCCTTGTCCTGGTAAATCCATATGAATTGTGGGAAAGGAGACTGGTCGAAAGGTTATGGAATCTTCAGGATAGGATTGAATTTTTGATAGCAAAAATCCTCTTTCACGAGTGCATCCATATCCTTATCTTCCTTGGAAAAACTCTACCCTCAGGTTTTGAGCAGACGAACGTTTTCCTTGAGTTCAGAGAATTGCTTAAGTTTGCAAATTCAGAGAAACTGTGTCCTGAAAGTCGTAGCGTCCAGTCCCACCTCCGAAATCTGACTGATCTTAGCCCAAACATTTTAGAAAGTTCCGAACAAAAGCTGGACAAGGCTACTGAACTTTACGAATTCCTTATCCACGAAAAATACAGCATCAAAAAAACTGATCTGGCTTTCGGCCTTCCCTGCAGCAACAGAAAAATTTCCTTGAATTATGTGAAACTAGCAGCTTTGAAAATTGGCCCCTGTATGGAGTTTAATAAAAAAATCTGGAAGAAAGAACTTAACAGGTTGCAGAAAGATCTGGAAAAACTGTATGACAGAATTGATGGTAACGAAAGCTCTGAGAGTGGGATAAATTGAAAATTTCTTTGAAAGGCTTGAACATCAGCGCTTGAAAAATGTCAGAAAAAAGGACGACGAAACGTGAGAAATGTGAGTGAAAATTATACAACAATATAGTTCCGAATAAAAGATAAAGGTTTACTAATAAAAATTGAGGGGAATGCATGGCCAGAGTTATGATCGTGGACGATGCCGAATTTATGCGAATGGTAATCAAAGACACTCTCTTAAAGCACGGGCATGAGGTGGTTGCTGAAGTGGGTGATGGAGAAGAGGCAATTCAGACATATCTAGAAATAAAGCCCGATATCGTGTTAATGGATATTATTATGCCAGAGATGGATGGAAAAGAGGTATTGCAAAAACTTCTTGCTGTGGATCCTGAAGCAAAAGTAGTAATGTGCTCCTCGCTTGGGCAGCAGGCCCTCATAACCGAATCAATAAAGATAGGCGCCATGGGTTTTATAGTAAAGCCTTTTAAACCGGATGGAATGCTGGATGTAATAAGAAAAATCTTGGAGCCGAATTAGTTTATCTAACTCAAAATAGTTACTTGATTGAAATAACAGACCAGAGCCTGAAGCTCAAAGCTACTTTAATATTTATTTAAGTTTGATCGATTTGATTCTTTCACGCCGCGTTGATTATACTTGATTCTTTCACTAATATGCGTAAAATCAGAATATTCCATCCCAATGTTTAATTAAAGTTTGATTAATTCAGATAATAAACGCTATGTAAAAATCCTCAATTTAACCTGGAATTTGAACCTTTGCACCAGCCCCTGCCTGCTTTGTTACCACAGGCAGGGGAAAAAGGAGTTCAGGTGACTTAGGCGAATTAGGAGGTAATTTAGTTTTGTGTCTGTTCGCCAGAGACCCTTTATCGATATTACCAATGGGTATTTAAGATTTTTGGTTATTTTTTTATTACGAATTATTAATTTTTGAGAAGATATTCTTACATAATTGGGACGTTAATTTTTTGGAGAATTTACCATCTCGTAGTGACAAAATTGAAAGCGAGATAAGTAGGTATGCAGTCAAAAAATGATGTGAAAAGAGATTCGACTTAATGGAAGATATGATGGTACTTAATTTGACTAAAAAATAAAAATACAGATACTGGAGAAGGTTCCAATAAAAAAATTGTCGAAAAAAGTAATACCAAAACGTATATATGTAATACTAGACAATGTGATATTATCAAAAGAATTCTTTGAAAACGGTTACCTGAAACATTGTAAGAGATATAAAGAAATTAAGATTATTCCTGAAAAAGAATTTTCGGGCTTCATATTAAGTAGATCTGTACCTCATTTAAGGAATGTTATTCAACATAAAAAGAATTCCTGTTTGAATTAATAGGAAATAAGAGAACGGGGTAAAAAGAGGGAAATATGAAATGCATATACCTGATTCGTTCATACCGCTTGACCAGGCAATAATCTACTGGGTTATTGCTCTTCCGTTTATTATAATGTCAATGAAATGGGCAAAAAACGAGCTTGATGAGATGAAAGTACCGATTCTTGCCGCCCTTGCAGCAGGAATCTTTGCAATTCAGGCCATGAATATCCCCATAGGGATGGGAACAAGCGGGCATATGGTAGGAGCAGCCCTTGTTGCCATAGTCTTCGGAAGCCCGTGGGCTGGGGTTCTTGTGCTTACGTTAGTCCTGCTTGTGCAGGGATTCGCCTTCGGTGATGGGGGAGTTACTACCATGGGAGCGAATATTCTGAATATGGGTGTTATCTCCGGGTTTGTCGGATATTATACCTATGCTGCCCTTCGTAAGAGCATAGGTACAAGTATTGCAGCCTTCGGAGGCGCCTGGCTCGGACTCTTTATTTCGGCAATAGTCTGTGCAGTTGAGATGTGGATTGCAGGTACTTTCCCACTAGTTTCCGGCTTGGCTGCCATGGGTACATATCATCTGATAATTGGTTTTATCGGCGAAGGTCTGATTACTTCAGTTGTAATAACAGCAATTGCAAGATCCCGTCCCGACCTCCTTGAGGATGATTTCACTGCCAGACCAGAGAAGCATAAGGAGGCCCATGCATGAGCGGAAAATCAAACATAAAATTCTTATACGTCGGAATTGTGATTGCACTTCTGCTTTCGATTCTAGCTCCTTTCCTTGCATCCCCCGACCCAGACGGACTGGAAAGTGCTGCTGCAGGCGTAATTGAGGAATCAAAAATGTCCAAACTGGAAGAAAGTGATCCTGTAGTAGGTTCTCCAATGCCTGACTATTCAATCGAAGGACTGGGAAAGAGTGGAGAAGTAGTAGCTATAGCTGTTGGAACACTTGCAGTACTGATAATCAGTTTAGGGCTGGGCAAAGTATTCAACAAAAAAGCCTGAACATAAAGCCTATTTCTCCCCCCTTAAAACCATTTTTCTTCCAAAAAGTAAAAAGCAGAAACGACTTGCATACTTTTGGAAAAACATCTCAGTTACTGCCAATAAATATAAGACTAGAAGGGCATAAGTCCTTCACAATACAGATTTTGCACTTTGGTCTCCTTGCCTGGCAGACCTTCCTTCCATGATAAATCAGGGTCATAGAAATTGAATCAAGGTCTTCCTTTCGAGCAAGTGAAATAAGATCCTTTTCAATTTTATCAGGATCGGAGTTCTTAGTAAGTCCCAGCCTTCTTGAAACCCTCATTACATGAGTATCCACAGCAATTCCCTCTATTATCCCAAATGCTCTGGCAAGGACTATATTAGCCGTCTTCCTCCCGACACCTGGCAAACTGATCAGCTCTTCCATAGTTTTTGGAACTTCTCCATTGTATTTCTCAGCAATCATCTGCGCAGCAGCTTTGATGTTCTTTGCCTTGGCTTTGTAAAAACCTGTAGAATATAAATCATTCTCAAGTTCCCGGAGATCTGCACTAGCATAGTCTTCTGCGGTCCTGTACTTTTTGAACAGTTTTTCAGTCACTCTATTAATCTGGATATCGGTCGACTGGGCTGAAAGAACAGTCGCCACAAGCAACTCAAGAGGATTGCTGTAATTAAGAGAGGGCTTCACATCAGGATACTCTTTCTTTAGAAGAGCCCAGATCTTGTCGAAATTGTGCGTATTGTCTGGGATGTTGTATTCAGAAACAAAATCCTGTGTGTCAAGTTTTTTTGGCTTTCTTTCAGGCATGATAACTCCATGTTTGAGTTGTTGTTTCCCGGTTTTATCGGGAAATAGCTTGAGGAAATATATTCTCTTTTTAAGGTACCTGAGAAGTTTGAGTTCTGCATCTTTCTCCAGGTTACAGCATATAAGGAATATCCGAACATGTAGTAGGATACGAGAAAACCAGTTTTTTTATATCCGATGCCTTAAGCCCAAGCCGCATTATTGCAGCGAAGATGTTGATAGCTTCTCCGGCATTAGGCCCCAAAATATGCGCTCCCATTATGCGGTCGTTTGTTTCATCGATAATTATTTTTGAAGCCGCAAACTCGATTCCTGCTCTCCGGGTAGTGCTCCAGTTGCTTCTGTCCTGGTAAATTACTCTATACTTTCTATACTTATCACTATCTCTAGCCACACTGACTCCTACAGAAGCCAGAACAGGAATTGTAAAGACCGCACTTGGAATGCCTGTATAGTCTGCCTCAACACTATCTTCCTCAAGGACATTGATTGCAGCAACTTCTCCCTGAAGGGTTGCTACAGGAGTTAGCTGTACACCCTCCAATGCACAGTCCCCACCCGCGTAGATCCGAGGGTTTGAGGTTTTCATGTGCTTATCAACCACAATAGCTCCCTTTTCAGTTTTAACCCCGGCATTTTCAAGACGTAAATCCTCTGTATCTGCTACACGACCTGCTCCATGTACTACCATATCCGCACGGAAACTCTGAGTTTCAGATTCAGTTCCGGATTTAGATTTAACCCTTACAAGAAAACCATTGTCTTCTTTTTCTACAGAAATCACCGGTTTATTTGTGAGGATCTTTATTCCTGCGGCTTCGGATGCTTTCACAAGCATATTTACCATATCAGAATCAAAAGCTCCCAAAACCCTTTCACTCCGTTGCAGGATTAGTACTTCAGCTCCAGTCCTCCGCACAACATGTGCGAACTCTATGGATATATAACCTCCTCCAATGAAAATGATTCTTCCAGGAAGCTTTCTGGTTTCCATTAATTCCTCACTTGTGGTGACATACTCTTCACCGGGAATATTGAGTTTTCTGGGTTTTGCACCTGTAGCAAGGAAAATATACTCTCCTTTAAGTTTGTCCGCTCCGACAACGACTGTGTTTTGATTTTCGAAATACGCCCTCCCATGATAGGTATCAATTCCCATATCAACCAGGAGTTTCTCTGCTTTGCTGGAATATCCTTCCGTAAATGTCTTTTTAAACTCGATCAGTGAAGTCCAGTCGAGCTTTAAAGGAGTGTTTATCTCTACACCTTTTCCTATTAGCCGGTTGTTTGAGTCAATGACCTCAGTAAGATCAGTGAGCACCTCTTTCGGATCACATCCCCTTAGAGGACAGGTGCCTCCATATTCCCTTGAGTCAACAATAGCGATTCTTAATCCAGAATGTGCAACTTTACCCGCAAAGGTTCTGCCCGCAGTACCAGTCCCGATAACTATAATATCATAATTCCTTTCCATTGAACTCCCCCACCCTACGAGAATACTTTTTGAAATAAAGCAACAAGACATTTTAAATGCTATATTATATGCAATTTATCCATTTTAGTCTCAAAGAATAAGTATTTCACCTGAATCTTGACTCCAGAGAAATAAGTATTTCACCTGATATTTTCCCAAAAGAAGCAAATAACAGTATACATTTCAAGATTTATGCAAAAAGAGTACCAAAAACTTAAAGAACTATATTCCCAGAAGAGTTCCTGCATCACCTTGATGGAAATACTGTATTTGTAGAACTGAAGTCCAGTTTTTCAGGAAAAAGTCTTCTTTTTAATATAATAATAGGTAGACCATAAGTTTTATAGCTAATAATTTTTAAAGCAAGTATATTGGTGATTTTTTGGTAAAAAGGGCACTGCTCAGCGTCTCAGACAAGACAGGAATTGCAGAATTCGCACGCGGGCTTGAATTACTTGGCGTGAAGATTATTTCAACAGGCGGAACAGCGAAAATTCTTCGCGACGCCGGCGTAGAAGTTACCGATGTCTCGGAAGTTACGGGCTTTCCGGAAATGATGGGAGGAAGGGTCAAAACTCTCCACCCAAGAATTCACGGCGGACTCTTATGCCTGCGAGAGAGCAAGGAACAGATGGCTGAGGCTGAAAGAGAAGACATCTCGCTTATTGACATGGTGGCTGTAAACCTCTATCCTTTTGAGGTAACGATCTCAAAGGAAGGTGTGGAACTCGAAGAAGCCATTGAGAACATAGATATCGGAGGCCCAACCCTTCTTCGTTCGGCAGCTAAAAACTATCGTTCTGTTACAGTTCTCTCCGATCCATCAGACTACGGGCGTGTCCTCAAAGAACTTCGTTCAAGCGGGGTAGTTTCAGAGGCAACCCGGGCTGCCCTTGCAGTTAAAGCTTTCAGGCATACTGCGGATTATGATGCAGCCATTGACACCTACATGAGCAGAACCCTGCTCGGAGAAAACGTGCTTCGCATGAACTTTACCGACGGCATAAAACTCCGCTATGGAGAAAACTGGCACCAGAAAGCCTATTTTTATAAAGATTCCACAATAGAAGGCCCTACTCTGGCAAAAGCCGTCCAACTGCACGGAAAAGAACTTTCATATAACAACTATGTGGATGCCGACAATGCCCTTCAGACGGTAAAAGAACTCGGAAATGCTTCTCCTGCCGTGGCAATTGTAAAACACAATAATCCATGCGGACTTGCAACCGGAAGCACACTCCTGCAGGCTCTTCAGGCTGCCTGGGATGGAGACCCTATTTCAGCTTACGGAAGCATAATATGCACTAATGAAATTTTTGACCTTGAAGCTGCGACTTTTCTGAACGGAAAGTTTGTAGAAATTATTCTTGCTCCTGACTTCAAACCTGATGCCCTTGAATACCTGAAAAACAAAAGTGAGAACCTTAGACTCCTTAGATTGCCGGATCTCAAAGAAGCTTTCGGAACAGACTATACATATAAGTATGTAATCGGAGGCATGCTCAAGCAAAGTCGAGATATCGGTCTCTACGAAAAATGGAAGTCAGTTACTGACATTCCCTATCCTGAAGAAAAGCGTTCTCTTTCGGAATTCTGTATTAAAGCCTGTAAGGCAACCAAATCCAATTCAGTTATTCTTGCTCATGAATACGAGCCAGGATTCTTCATGGTACTTGCTATGGGAGCAGGACAGCCAAATAGGGTCGACTCGATTCGCAAACTGGCAGCCACAAAAGCTGTTGAAAATCTAAAGATAATTTATGAAAGGGAACACCCTGCAACTTCTTTTGAAGATTATTGCCAGAAAATTATGTCAGAGTGTGTAATGGCTTCAGATGCCTTTTTCCCCTTTGATGATAGTATAATTTATGCCGCAGAAAATAATATCCGTTACATAGTCTCTCCAGGGGGATCAATTCGAGATGGCGAAGTTATTGCTGCTGCAAATCGACTAGGAGTGGCCATGATTTTTACAGGTATGCGTCACTTCCTTCATTAAGAACCATTTTCAGGTATTGATAAATAACAATTGAATTACCCCTGAGTCATTGGCTCAGGGGTTTCTTGAGCTATTTTTGATTAATTGTCAAATCAGGTCACGAAATTAAAATTAACTGTCTATCTACAGATATAAATGCTAATATTAATGAGTGGGAATGTGTAAAAACCAGGATACACATCAAATTTATTTATTATTATATGAATACATTTACCCTTTGATTCGTAAGTACTTTTTTAAATTAATCATTGTATTTTTAAGTATAAATATTAAGTTTTTTTTAATTGTCGACTTTATCCAATTTCTCGGAGATAAATACTGAGTTTATATTAATAAAATAATCTGATACTATTGACATATGTATTTTCTTTTGATATTAAGAAAAATTATTCAAGAAGATAATTTGCATTTTCGGTAGAATGATACGTATATTTTGAAATAGGAGAGAAAAATTAGCAGAAATAAGTACACTTTCGAAAAAGATAATATATATTGAATTCGTATAGCATTCTAGCAATGTTATATCATCTGGATATAATTACTTCTCTAAATAAATCTAAAAAATAAGAAGAATTAGAACTTAAATTTTAGCTATTGTGCATCAAAATCAAAGGATACGTTTACAGACATTAAACCTCGATTAACTTCATAAACATACGGAAAAATAATGGGTTGATAGAAGTGAAATCTAGCGGACTCTTAAGCATTCTTACCTTTTCTGAAAAAAGGAAGGATATTCTGTTTTTACTTCAGGAGAATCCAAGAACTCTTTCCGAAATTAAAGATTATTTTGATGTAAGGTCACCTGAAATCCTGCCTCGCCTTAAAGAAATGGAAGATGCAAATTTGATAATCAGACAAGAGGGAATGTATCGGTTGACACCCCTCGGAAAAGTTTCAGCCATATATTACAAGCCCTTACTAGATACCCTCACAGCTATAGAAACAAACGAAATCTTCTGGAGAGACCATGACCTTTCTGCAATTCCTGAGGCATTATTAAATAGAATTCAGGAGCTTAAAGAGTGCAGAGTCGTAAGGGATGAACAGGAGCATATTTACGACACACATAAGGCATTTATGCAATATGTTCAATCTTCTGCTCACTTCGTGGGGTTTTCATCCATTTTTCTTCCAAACCATCCCCTAATGTTTCTGGAATTAGCCCGCAGGAATATTCCGATTTCCATCATTGTTACACCCAATGTGTTTTTTAAAATAAAAAGTGAGTACAGTGCTGAGATTGAGGAATTCCTTAAACTCAAGCAAACGAGTCTCCACGTATACGACAACGCAAAAATAGCCTTTGTGGTAACAGACCGTTTCCTATCTCTTTCACTCTTTTTCAAAAATGGAACCTATGATCCTCGAAATGACCTTATAGGTTTGGATTCGTCCTCAATCAAGTGGGGGGAGGATCTTTTTAAGAATTATAGAGAAAACTCAATTGAAATAAAGAATCTGTAAAGCCCGTTGAAGAATTTCTTTTATAAATCTTAAGATTATACCGAGAAATGAGAATTCAGAGATTTGGGTTTTTCCCGATAAATTTTTGGGGAATTAAACCGTTTTCTCTGAGTATTTTTCCTGCATTATTGCCTTCGCACTTCAGCACAATTTCTTTCTAAGTATACATTTATGCCAGGAAAGCACATGCAATTGCTCTCAACCCGATAATTGAGGTTGATTCTCCATCCACAAGAATTGTTCTTTCGAGCTTCCGGAAAGGAGGCTCATCACCATTATATCTGGTATAATTCTGGATGCAGACCAGCCCACATATAAAACTATAAAGAATGATTAAAGGTTCAAAAGCTAAGATTCCGTTAATTAGAGCAATACCAAGAATCAGGTGGGAGAACAGGTGCAGTCCTAGAAGGAAATTACGTGTATTTCGTTCTCCAAGGCTCACAGGAAGAGTTTTGAGACCTGCGAGAGTATCTCCTTTAATATCTTTGAAGTCATAGATAGCAGAATTGATAAAGAGCTTAACTCCAAAGAAAGTGAAAACTAAAAATATAGGGAGCATGCTTCTGCAGGTGTTGCCTGCTAGCCCTGAAATGAAGGCTCCCCAGGTTAGACCTACAACAAAGTTTTTAACTCCAAGTCCACCTTTGAGTTTCAAAGCGAATTTTCCGATTTTAATCCCTTTACTATAAAGGAAACCGGTTATCAAAGGTAAGAATGCAAGTGCAAGCATTCCTCCTTTTGCCAGTACATAGCTACCTATCACGAAGGTAAGCATAGAGGCTGCAAGCCCTATTTCCTTTCTTGATCCATTTAATTCTTTCCTATTTACAATATCCTCTTCAGAGCCAAGAGCTCTATCAAGTGTATATACACTGTAAATTACTAATCCTCCCGCAATGCAGGTGAATAAATTCGAATGAATTTGAAGCAGAAGGAAAGCAATATGGATTCGTAGTGCGCCTGAAAACGCAACTAACACGGAACTTTTTAAGAGTTCTAGTGTAGCATTCTTTCTCCCAAATTTTGGGGCATTCTTTCGTCTGTACCTGAGAAAACGTTCAAAACTTCCGAAAAATACATTGGAGCTCATAAAAATAATATTGGAGCACTTTTAAATATTATTTACTCAGTATAAGATTTTATAATGTATATAAGATATGAGGAGTTGTCTATGTATTAAAGAAATGAACGAATACTAGCTGATTAAACTAACAACTTTTCCGAGAGGAAATCATGTTTCAGTCATACATAAAAAGTTGTTGGCATATATAATAGGGATAATCTTAATATATACAGATATTAAAAAATAAATATTAATATTCTTTGTTATTTATCGTTTTTTGAAAATGATTATTCACTTAGACAGTTTTTTGGCCAAGGTGAAAATAATGATTTTGAATGTAATGTTAATAACAAATATTTTCCAATCTTATATACAATAGTTAGGTAGTTAGAAACGTAATATAAGTTTACTAATGAAAAAATGAAGAGGCAAATTATAAAATAAAGATCAGATCCTAAGGAAAAAGGACAAATTTATGGAAAATTTGTGAAGTAAAGTAAATAAAAGATTTTCAGGAAGGTCTTTGTAAGCAAAAAAGATTAAAAAAATGGGGACAATAAAGCCCAAAAAATTACAAATATCACAAAGAAAACGTTATTACAAAGGAACCATTTTCTTTCCATACGCCTCGTTTAGTACCTGACCAAGAGCTGTATATATCGCGGCAAGTCCTGTAAAGATTCCCTCATAGCCAGCTATCGTAAGGATTCCGGTACTGCCCAGATAGTTTCCTGCTGCAAGCAAGAAGAACAGAACTGCAAGAGCTAGGAAAACAACGGAAAGAGCCTTTGAGCCTTTGAGCGTAGCTATAAACATGAAAGTGGTGAAAACTCCCCACATGAAAAGGTATGCAGCGAAAGCGACTGAACTTGTAGCCAGCCCTGCATAGTCTGGAGACTTAGGAATCAGAATATTCCCTACCAAGGAGAGCCAGAAAAACCCGAATGAAGTGAAGGCCGTAGCTCCGAAAGTATTTCCCTTCTTCCATTCTTCGATTCCGGCAATGACCTGAGCTAACCCACCGTAAAAGATACCCATCGAAAGGATCATCGCGTTCATCGGAAAGAAGCCCGCATTGTGTATATTCAAAAGCACGGTCGTCATCCCGAAGCCCATCAAACCCAGAGGAGCAGGGTTTGCGGATAAATCCGTTATTTTTATATCACGAATGCTCATTACATCTTTAATATTTTGACTCATAAAATTAAATCCTCCTTCCCGTTATCCGGAAATTTAGCCTGAACTTCCAATAAGAATTACATCAAGATAATCAATCTTTTTTAGAGTCCATTTTTCACATTTCGGGAATATGTAATTGTTAATACTTATAATTAAGGACAGTTAATATATTTTCAATACACTATAAATATATAATATAAAATTTTTACACAGGCTATTAAGAATTTTCATAATAAGCTATTTATGAACAGGTGTGGAATTTGCTTCATATGACTCAGGCAAAAAGACCTCTTATGCTCGTTATTCTTGATGGCTGGGGCTACAGAGAAGCAAGAGAAGGAAACGCTATCCTTGCAGCCAGAACTCCAAACCTTGACCACCTTAAGGAAGAATATCCCTGGTGTTTCTTAGAAGCCTCAGGGGAAGCTGTTGGCCTTCCGGAAGGCCAGATGGGAAACTCCGAAGTCGGGCACCTGAATATAGGAGCAGGGCGAATTGTGTACCAGGACCTAACTCGAATAAATCTCTCTATAAGGAAAGGAGACTTCTTCAAGAATCCGGCATTTTTGAGTGCGATTTCAAACGCCAAAGCCAATAATTCAAGCCTTCATCTCATGGGACTTGTCTCCTACGGAGGCGTTCACAGCTATATGACCCACATTTATGCTCTTATCAAGCTTGCACAGCAGGGAGGGTTGAAAAAAGTTTATATACATGCTTTTCTGGACGGCAGAGATGTACCTCCTAAAGCCGCACTCAAAGACATAAAGGAGCTTGATGCTTTTTGTAAGGAGAATGGGAGTGCTAAGATCGCAACCGTCTCAGGGCGTTATTACGCAATGGATAGAGATAAACGCTGGGATAGAACAAAACTTGCCTATGATGCCCTAACTATGGGAGTTGCGCCTTATAAAGCTCCTGATGCGGAGACTGCAGTTTCTGAAGCCTATGAAAGGGGAGAAACTGATGAGTTCGTAAAACCGACTGTGATCACGGATTCAGAAGGAAAGCCTGAGGCAGTTATACGGGATAATGATTCTGTAATCTTCTTCAATTTCAGGCCAGATAGGGCGCGGCAGCTTACCTGGGCTTTTGTTGATGAAGACTTTAAGTACTTCCACAGAGAAAAAAACCCGAAAGTTTACTATGTGTGTATGACCCAGTACGATGAAACCCTGGATTTGCCTATCGCTTACCCTCCCGAAGAGCTGGAGAATGTACTTGGAGAAGTCCTGAGCAAGCAGGGACTGACCCAGCTTAGGATTGCCGAAACTGAAAAATATGCCCATGTGACCTTTTTCCTGAACGGAGGGCAGGAAAAATGTTATGAAGGAGAAGACCGCTGCCTCATCCCATCACCAAAGATTGCTACCTATGATCTTAAACCCGAAATGAGTGCATATGAGGTTACGGATGAAGTGATAAGGAGAATCCGATCGGGAAAGTATGATGTGATTATCCTTAATTTTGCAAACATGGATATGGTTGGACACACCGGAGATTTTAAAGCCGCAGTAGAGGCGGTTGAGGCAGTAGATACCTACGTGGGAAGAATTCAAGAGGCTCTGAAAGAAGTAGGAGGTGTAGCAATCATAACTGCGGATCACGGGAACGCCGAACAAATGGAAAACCCGCTAACTGGAGAACCGCATACCGCACATACTTCAAATCCGGTAAAATGCATTTATGCAGGAAACGATGAAGTTAAAGCACTTAAGAATGGAAAACTATGCGATCTTGTGCCAACTCTTCTGGAAATCCTCAATATCCAGAAGCCTGAAGAGATGACAGGAGAATCATTGATTATAAAACAATAATTAAAGAAGGAAAAAGCGATCTGAAATTTCAGAAACCCTGATATTTCCTTATCTAATAATTTTTTCTGTTCCTACTCTTTTTATATTTAACTTTTTATATATATACCATGTTTATATAATTTAGTAAAAGATAATTTTAAAAAGATTAAATACCAGCAGCTACAATAAAAAGAGCACAGGATTTAGGAAGTCATAAAGCTTTAAGTGTAGTTTCGGAGTTTAACAGGAATGATCAAAATAACCACTCCTTGCCGAATTCATATGACTCTTATTGATATGAATGCGGAAATCGGAAGAGTCGATGGAGGAGCAGGACTAACCCTTTCCTCTCCCAATATAAAAATTACGGCTGAAGAAGCCGATGGAGTCAGTATCGAAGGTCTGCAGGATTTTGCCGATCGGATGAAAAAAGCTGCGGAGTCCCTGCTTCCTGAAGGGAAAGGGATAAGGATCAACGTACAAGAAGTGTACCCAGCTCATGTAGGTTTCGGATCAGGAACTCAATCCTCCCTGGCTGCGGCAGCAGCTGTCAATGAACTATATGGGCTTGGAAAAAGCGTTAGAGAACTTGCACTTGCAGTAAAAAGAGGAGGAACTTCGGGTATAGGAGTAACTGCTTTTGAGAAAGGCGGATTTATAGTTGATGGAGGACACCGATTCAAAGATAAAGGTGGTTTTATGCCATCAGCTGCCTGCCAGGTACCCCCAGGGCCAGTGCTCTTCAGAGAGGATTTTCCTCAATGGGATATGGTAGTAGCAATCCCCAATGAAAAAGGGATGCATGACCAGGATGAAGTGGAGACCTTCAAGAAATTCTGCCCCCTCCCTGTAGAAGAAGTCAGGGAAATTTCCCATGTCGTGCTCATGCAGATGATGCCTGCTGTAATTGAAGAAGATATAGTGAGTTTCGGAGCCGCAGTAAACCATGTCCAGACTGTTGGTTTTAACAAAAGGGAGAGCCTTATCTGGCCCCAGTTTGTGAAAAATATTGCTTCTTTCTTGCGCAGCCGGAGCTACGGAGCCGGTGTAAGTTCCTTTGGCCCTGTAGTATATTCTTTTGTAGATAATAAATCCGAAGGTAGGGAGCTTCAGTCGGAGGTCCAGAAAATGCTTGACGACTCCGTTGGCGGGGCTGTCATACTTACCAAGGCAAGAAACCACGGTGTAGAGATATCCCGAGTTTGAAAGCCTTGCATATTCAGTGAGAACGAAAAGGAAAATTGTTGTGTTCATGCTCGGGCAACCTGTGAAATGATTCTCCGGCTGATCCGAGTGGGCCACATACGACTACGTTTGAAAGATAGCTCAAGTCGTGAATCATTCTATGCCATACCTCACAGCAATTGCATGCCCTTCTTCAACTAAGAGCAACGGGTCTACTGCAATATTTACTTCCACACATAGCCTGTGTTCCAGCCAGCGAACCCTTACTTCAGTTACATCCTACCTTTTCTATTTTATTGACTATAGACGTATTTCGTCGGCAATATCTGGCTCTACGCCGTCAAGCATATGGAGAAATACTGATTTTCTGGCACTCGATACTATTCTGAGAATTACACTTGTAATAGGAAGCCAGAGTAGAGGATTCGCATGTGGATAACCCAACCAGATTCCAAGTGACCCGAAAAAGCAAGACTTGTAAATCCGCCTGCCTGAACATGACAACCATCAGCCACAAGAGCTGCACTTCCTATTTCCTTTCTACTTTAATTCGGAACTTTGCACAACCAGCTCTTTTCCCATAAACCCGACAATAGAAGCTGCAATTACACCTTCAAGAAACTCCAAAGGCTGTGGGAAGAAAAACCTGGAAATCGATTCATATGCCGCAACAGCCGGACTAAAAAGAATTAAAAATACGATTATTAAGCCTTCAATATCTTCTGCTCTGCCGTAACCGTAAGTGAAGCGCTTATTCGGCTTTTTCCGAAAAAGAAAAAAAGCGAAACCCAGAGGAACTGCGGTTGCGGCGTCTCCGAAATTATGGACGTAATAAAGGAAAAATTTGAGAAAGAAGAATTTTGAACCTAAATTCTTAAAACCATTGGTCAAGAGTCTTCTGTCTGGCTCCTGAAGCGGCTTTAAGGCGTTCTGCTGCTTTTCCCACCCTGTCAACCGAGAAGTCGTGACTTTCGCAGAGGAATTCGAGAAGTTTCTCAGAGTCAGGTTTACCCCATTTTATATCATAGTCGCCCGTTACTTCAGGATGGAGGAAAATATCTCTTATCCGGTCCACAGCTTCGATCTCGACCTTTTTTTCACGGAGTACGGCGTAAATATCCCCATGCTTTTTAATTAGTTTGAGGGCTGTTTTAGGGCCTACTTTTTCCAGACCTTTGTTATAATCCGTGCCCACACAGATCGCGATATCTATGAGCTGCTCCCTAGTTATTTCTAAAGCTTCGAGAGTCTCATCTAGCTCGATTTTTTCGGGTTCGACATCAACGTAAATACTCTTTCCCGGAAGCTTGCGTTTTCCTGTTATAGCCAGGTTTCTGACAACAATTGGAGCCCCAAAAAGAAAAGAATCGTAATCCTGCGAAGCAACGCAGTTAGCATCTTTTTTGAGAACCATGTGTGCAGCCTGGGCTTCACCTTCACAGGGGGCCTGAACAAAGGGAATTCCCATAATGCCGAGAAGATATTTAGAATCTTCAACAATTTCCTGGTTTACCTTCGAAGAAGCCTGAGCATACTTATAAGCTGATTCAAGATCACCTACAGCTTTTGCATTCTCCCATTTTTCTCGAGAGGATTCCCTTATTTCTTTCCTTCGTTCCAAGGTTTCGGACTTGAGATCAGGAGGCTTGCCGTCAAAAACAAAAAGAGGCTTGACACCGGCTTCTACAAGGCTCGCTGTCCTATAGAGCAGGCCTGAGAGATGGGAGGTCACTCCCCCTGCGGAATCGACCAGAGGACTTCCATCCCGCTGGCGAATAATGCTCAAAAACTGGTGCAGCGTGTTAAACGCATCAATTGCAACTACCTGATTTGTAAGATCCGAAAGTTCAACTTTTCTTTTCTGGAGCAAGTCTCCTATATCTGTACCCATATTTTCCCTCGAGTATCTGAAATTTTCCAGAAAGCCTCAGCGCGTTCATTGCCTTCCTTCTCTTTTATTATTTTCCTTTTTAGTCTTTTGTAGATTAAATTCTTCAACAGTTACGTGGAAAATTGATATCAAAATGCTCTACTGCAGCTCAATATCAAAAATGCTTCAGCGAGTCAATATCAAAGATACTTTATATTAACATTTATTTACTGCTCAATATGCTATATAGGTACTGAAGTCTTATATTTACCGCGTATTCAGAGTTATCCTGAGATACCTATGGATGAATGTACACTGTTGAAACATAAAGTTACTCAGGAAGAAAAAAGTAAAGTAAAAAATATAATATGATTTCATTCCAATTTATGGAATTCCAATCCAAGTTGTAGATTTTTAGTCTGATTTTTTAAGATCAACTTCATTAGCCCTTTCTGAAAGCCAATCAAAGCTATCCAGTAAGAGAAGAAAAAAGAAACGAGAATCCGATAGACTTTATAGTCTCTACAGACACCTCAGAAAATCAAGCGGTAAGATCAAGTCGGACATCAATTACTGAATCTTCATTTGCTTCTATTTTGGATATTGTCAGCAAATTACCATTTCTTTCCAGTAAAGTCGCTTTTGTGACCTGAACCTGATGACCATCCATCTGCTTCTGGTTGTTATTTTTATGGACGACCAGGAGCTTCTGTCCTTTCTCAGCTCCATCTCCTATTTTGGACATGATATTTCGTATGACCTGTTCAAAATCAGAATAAATCAAAATTTCCGACTTATTTGCAACCTTTGTAATAATGCCAATAGGTTCCAGACTAAGGTGCATATAGCTTTCCTTCTTTACCTACTTACACAAGTAATCAAATAATACTAACGTCTGAGTAATAATAACTTGCGATACAGAATATCTGATTTATTATTTTATAATGGTTAAGCTTCAGACATCCTCCTTAATACAGCAGAACCAATATATATACTTTACTAGATTGAAGAACCTGCAATCGAAATTGTCTGAAGAAACACGAATAAAATTAGAAAAAATAGTATATATTGAGGTAAAGATATAGATAAATACCAATAAATTTATATTTAAAGCCGAATAAGACCAGAAGATCTGGTAAAAAATATTATAACTGCTATTTCATATTAATTAACAGATTATATAGAAAATTTCTGAATTATAAAAGAGATATTGCTAAACTGTCAAGTATTTCTAAAAAGAAACAATATTTAGCTGTTAGAAAAATTCATTATTTAATTCATATTATGAAAATAAGAAAGCGAAAACGTAGTCTTAATATAAAAATAAAGAAAAAGTTAGTGATATTTTCTGCGATTAAATTCGTATATTGCGTTATCAACTTTGCTTGAGAGCTCATTCATTCGTTCTTCAATCTTTGTTTCCGTACTCTCCATGTTGACCTTGAGGGTACGATCTTTCGCTTCCATTTTGTCTTCGAGTTCCTGAAGCCTATTATTAATAGAGATAAGCATAACAGCTAATGTTCCAACTAGGACCATAACCGAGAGAATAATCAGGGGATTTGTAGATTTGTATGCAAATCTTCTAAGCCATTCAAAGGATAGAAGAAAAGATGACAGAACCATCACAACAAGAAATACTGTATCTCTAGTTTCCATCGTATACCTCTAACATACCTGTAAAATTACTCCGTATACACAAGTTTTCGTAATATAACCTGTTTCAAAATTGTCAAGCGAATATTCCATTAAGGTATTTACTGCTTTTCTATTTTTTACGATTTCCTATTTTTATTTTTTTCTATTTTGCTTATTTTTTAAAGAAATATAATATATAATTTTTTTCGCAAATTATTATCTATAAGCCCATTTCATTACTTTTTGTTATTGCCCCCACGAGAAAGAATTCAGTATTATATATAAAAAGCATGTGTAGGAAAATTTTTATCTTTGAAAAAATACAAAAGGGGAATATTCTCTCCGGGTAAAGTTATATAAGTAATCCAGAAGAATCGGAGCTGAAAAGACAGCAAGTATATAAAGGAATAGAAAAGGCATACTGTTAAGAATTAAGGAGTTTAGCACTTGAGTTCCATCGAACAATCAATTAAAGATTATTTACCTATTATTTCCATGGGAGGACTAATCCTTATAGTGCAGATTCTTGCACTTTTTTTGTCCACGCCAATGGAAGTTAATGAAATGCAGGCTTTTGAAGACCCGACCCAGGTGTCTAATTCCATATATTATATTGTAATGATCCTGGTTTTCACTCTGTTTGTCCTTCTGGCACTGAAGAAGAATATGAAATGGGTAATCAGCCTCTTTATTTACCTGGCCATAGTAAGCACTCTCTATTACGTAATCTTCGCCTTATTTACCCTCATCCCATCTCTTTCAGGGTTTGAGGCTATTACCTCAGTTGTGTTATCAATAGGAGTAACAGTGTTGCTCTATAAATATCCAGAATGGTACATCGTTGACATTGTTGGAGTTTGTATTGCAGCAGGGGTCAGTGCCCTGATAGGAATTTCCCTCTCAGTTGTCCCTGTAATAGTACTTTTACTACTTCTTGCAATATACGATGCTATCTCGGTATACAAAACAAAGCACATGGTAACTATGGCCGAGGGGATAATGGATCTGAAACTTCCAATCCTGTTTGTAATTCCAAAACACCTTAACTATTCATTCTTAAAGGAAGACTTCAAACAGGGAGAAAAGCATGAAGCGTTTTTCATGGGTCTCGGAGATGCGGTTATGCCTACCCTGCTGGTAGTCTCAGCAAACGTCTTCATGAAAGGTAATTTCTACCCAATCCTTGGGGCTATCCTAGGGACGCTTATAGGACATGCAGTCCTTTCCATCCTGGTAATGAGAGGAAAACCGCAGGCAGGGCTTCCCTTCCTGAATTCCGGAGTGATCCTGGGATTCTTTGCGGGGGTTCTGATCTCAGGGGCCTCAATCCTGTGAAATTAGTATTTCTTCGCATATTTTTATTTTTATAAATTTTTAGTTTATTTTCAGATTTTCGCAAAGATTTTTTTATTTAATAGCTTAATCACTTGATATGTCCAAAAGAATTGCAGTGGTCTTTGACAGTGCCGGAACCCTTCTACATATGTACAGGGTTGCAAAGGAAGCCAGTACCGGTAATATCCTTGAAAACATAGAGAGCACTGCTATTGTCGCGCAAAAGAATGGATGTGGGCTTGTAGTTCTGAATGCCGAAAGTGATATACTCCTGCGCTCAAGAAAAGATATGCCTCTGTTTGAGTTTATAAGAGAGTACAGAGTTTCAATAGGTATAAGCTGTTCAAAAGGAATTTTTACCCCAGAGATCGCATGTGAGATTATAAGGGGAACCTCCCCAAGAATGGGCGACGTACATGACGTGCTGGAAGCGGTTACAGCACGTTGTCCAGATGTTTTTTACCTTGCAGCAGGCCTGATAGTTGACTCTGAGGCTAGAAGCGTACCGTACGTACTGAGTACAGGCGGGCATGTATTCAGTACCACATTACAAACTGTCCAGACTCTCCATTCCATGAAAGTGGATACGTATATAGCGTCTGGAGATAGTTTATTCGCTCTCGTGCAATTGGCTGAGTTTATAGATATTCCCCAGGAAAGAGTCTTTGCCTTTTCAAACACCCTGATGAAAGAAAAAATAGTTCTGGAGCTAAAGCAAAAATATGAAAAAGTAGTTATGGTAGGGGATGGGATCAATGACATACTGGCATTCAGGGCCGCAGACATAGGAATAATGACAACACAACAGGGTGACAAAAGACCCCAAGAGCTAAAAGAAGCAGCAGACGTGATAATTGACAATATTATAAAAGTTGTGGATGTGGTAAAAGCGCTGTAACCGAGAAATAAAGAGAATTATTATATAAACGGATCAATATAACACGATGGGTCAGTATAATAAGACGAATTAATATAACAAATCGAATCAGTATAACAGAACGAGAAAGTACTGATTAAGCAAATTCATCAGATGAGGTTGGCTTTACTTTAAATCTGCTTTAAATGTTAACAGTGAAAAAATAATGCGTTATGTTTATGTAATCTTTACTCTTATGTAGTTGTTGCCCAAATGTGTGAAATTCGTTAAATGTATGAAATTTGTTGTTTGTACTTATATTATTCATTTATGGTAACTGCTTTTCACTCTTGAGCGATATGCCCAGGCAGGTAAGAGCCACCAGAAAGTATTGCAGCCCATAATTGCGGAGGAAAATCCATGCCAGTATTTATTGAAGTCAAAAACCTAACCGTAGATTTCGACGGTCATAAGGCCCTAAAAAACGTAAACTTAAACATCAACGAAGGAGAAATCGTTGGAATTTTGGGAAAAAGCGGGTCTGGGAAAACGATTCTAATGCATGTACTGCGCGGCACAGAATCTTTTCAAAACATTTCAGGTGAAGTAATTTATCATCTAGCCCGCTGCCCGAAATGCGGATACATAGAGCGCCCCAGTAAAACAGGCCAGAAGTGCCCGGTCTGTGGAGAAGCGCTGGAAGCTTTCGAAGCTGATTTCGTAAAACTTTCCCTTTATGACCCCGTAAGGAAAGATCTTACAAAACGTATAGCTATCATGCTTCAGCGTACCTTTGCCCTTTATGGAGACGAAAGAGTTCTTGTAAACGTTATAAATTCCCTGAATGAAATCGGATATACTGGGAAAGACTCTATGAGAAAAGCGGTCGAACTGCTGGAAGAAGTAAACTTGAGTCACCGCATGATGCATGTTGCAAGAGAACTTTCAGGTGGAGAAAAACAGAGGGTTGTGCTTGCAAGACAGCTTGTGAGAAGTCCTTTGCTCCTGTTAGCTGACGAGCCCACAGGTACCCTTGATCCCATGACTGCGAAGCTGGTTCATGATGCCATGATCAGAGCAGTCAAGAATTACAATATGAGCATGGTCCTGACTTCGCACTGGCCTGAAGTTATTGAACAGCTGGCAAATAAAGCTATCCTGCTTGAAAACGGAGAGGTAGTCAAGGAAGGGGATCCTCTTGAGGTTTCTGCAACCTTTATGCAGAGTGCCTCCATCGTGAAGCAGGAAAAGAATGTCATAGTAGGGGAACCTATAATCAGGGTAAGAAATCTCGAAAAGCGTTATATATCAGTTGATCGAGGCGTGGTAAGAGCTGTAGACAGTATCTCTTTTGATGTAAAAGAAGGAGAAATCTTCGGGCTAGTTGGAGTGAGTGGAGCAGGCAAGACTACAACCTCAAAAATTCTTATGGGAATCTTACCCCCCACATCCGGAGAGGTTGAAGTTCGTGTGGGAGATGAATGGGTTGATATGACAAAGTTAGGAGTGGAAAATAAAGGAAGAGCAACCAAATATATGGGATTCTTGCACCAGGAATACGGCCTTTACACTCACAGCTCCGTAATAGATAACCTTACCGAGTCTATTAGCCTTGATCTGCCTTTTGAACTTGGAGTTAGAAAAGCCATAATCACTCTCAAAGCTGCCGGTTTTGAAGAAAACAAGGCAAAAGCTATTTTACCGAAAATGACCGATGAATTGAGTGAAGGGGAGCGCCATAGGATTGCACTTGCACAGGTCTTGATCAAGGAACCGAGAATAGTTATTATGGACGAACCAACAGGAACTATGGATCCGATTACCAAAGTATCTGTGACGAACTCTATTCTGAAAGCCAGAGAGGAGATAGGAGAAACATTTGTTGTGATTTCTCATGATATCGATTTTGTAAATGAAATCTGTGACCGTGTCGCACTTATGCGTAACGGGAAGATTGTAGATATAGGTGAGCCAAAGAAAATACTATCTCAACTCACTGAAGACGAAAGGATCCAAGCTGCAGAAGAAATATAAATATGCTCCCACCTCATAGTATGGAAGAATACTGAAATGAGGTGCCGATTACGAGTAATGAGATCAGCGTAGAGGTGAACGGGGAAAAATATACCTTATCTGCAGGCTCTACCCTTGGAGACGCCCTTAAAGTTTCCAGAGCCCCTTATATAGCCGGTACAGCGGTTGGAATTCTGAAAGAGGCCGCTAAGGAAAAGACAGAAACAGTCACCGAATACGCTATCAATACTCCTAGGGGAGAATTCAGGATAGAAATAAAAAATCCTGAATCACCTTCAGGAAAATTATGGGCTGAGCATTTTAAAGAGTACGAGGGAAAATCTGTCCATTGGGCAAGTCCTGAAGCTCTGGCTTTCGGGCCCTTTGAAGCTGAAATTAAACCTTCGCGTGAGACAGGAAGCTTTGAAGCGTTTGAGGTAATGTTTGGAGCAGGAGGGTTTGATCCCCATAATACTCATCTTATTTTTTCACTTAAAAGACATACTGCAGAATATGGGACTCCTGAAGACGGAGTTTTTGCAGAAGTTGTGACAGGAAGAAAAATCATATCCAGGCTTTCCAGAGAAGATACAATTCTTGGTATTGAGCCAATTATAGAATGGGAACAAATCTCAGAAAAGACCTGTACAACTGATCTTTCTCTTCTGCTTGAAGATGGGAACAAAATATTTACTTATTTTGAAGTCGAGCTTTCCAGGAATGCTCCCAGAGGGGCAGAAAATTTCTATGCCCTGACCCGTGAAGGAACTCTCAATGTAGATGTTACCACCAGCTCATTTATTTCAGATGATAGCCTAAAGGGAGAAACTACCCCTTATGAAAATTTCGAGCCGAGACGAGAAGGTGCAATTTCGGTCCGAACAGTTGGGTATGGTTTGGGCAGAACATATATTTCAAGAGAGGAGCGGCCTTCAAGCCTTGTACATTCAATTGTAGGGCAGGTAACGAAAGGTATCGAGCTTATCAAGCTTGCAGAAGAAGGACAGAAACTTTCGGTTGAGTGTCTTCCTCCCCAGATAGTGCTTCTGGGGCATAGCTTTGAAGATGTAGAGCCAGTACTTTCTTCCATAGGGGTTGAACTGATAAAAGACGGATACACTGGAGAGGATGCCGTAATCGTCAGTCAGGATCCGCCAACAACCCTGGAGATCCTTGGAGAAGCAAAAGTAACAGCATATGCAGTATCCAGAGATAAACTGATTGAGATTGAACTTTACCCTGAAAAAGCCCCGAAATCTGTGGACTTCTTCCGCCATGGCCTTGAACTTAAGACAAAAACCGTTGGGAAGCTACCTGTCTATATGATATATGACGACACTTATCTTTTTAAAACAGAAAAGGAAGTCGTGAAGTATAAGGAAATCCTTCCAGAAAATACTCCCACGGACAAAGTACTCGGAGGAGAAATAGGGATCACAAATCAGGCGGCAAAGAGAATGGGGATTATAGGAGTGAGACTTGGAGATGACGAGCTTTTCGGCCCCACAGGAGAAAGATTTTCTTCAACTAATATTGTCGGCCGGATAGTTAATCCTGAAAAGCTCCTAGGAGTCAAAGAAGGAGATACGGTATACGTAACTGAAACTGTACGCAAGTAAAGTTAAAAGTATAAACAGAAAACAATTGAATAAATACTGAAGCACGCATAAGAAAGATAATATATAAAAGAAGTAATATACATGTGCACAGTAATAAGTAAGTATCCGTGTAGCACCCGATGATAAATTACTCGAGCTGAAAATCGTCTTGGTGGTGCTAGGTTAAAACCTTACTAACAAATAACTTAGATAATAGATAAGTCAGCTCATAATAATGCGGCCGCTTTAATGAATCCAGATCTTTAAGCGGATTTACATGAATTTATCAAATGTGAAGTCTCCCGAGGCTAAGGAGAGACGAAAGATGACGGAAACGAAAAAAGAAGAGATTACAAAGTACATTGTAATCAGTTCGGATAAAGTGCTGCCTTCAGACGCAGCTATGAAGATCTACGAATCAGAGTTTCCAGTTACGGTAAAGGAGACCTGTTTTGGACTTATCGTATCAGGAGCCAAAGATGATGTCGAGACACTGGTCGAAAAAATCCGGCAGCTGGATAAAAATCATATTTTTGTAAAAGACAGGGGATTCCCTCCAGGAGATGAGAGGCGCTGCCGCGCAAGCAGGGGAGGGGGTCCACGGCCTGGGTTCCATTTTTTGAGGGAAGAAGTAGAGATGCTCCCTGCCATAGGGGCTGCACTTGACGAACTGGAAGAAAAGGAATGTTTAATGGAGAAAAGCAAAACAAAATGCAGGCTTAAAACTTCGGACCTGGAGAAAGTTATTGAAGAAGAGCTTGCGAGGTGAATTTCTTGGCAAAGGTTTTCATTTACCCTATTAACAGTCTTATTTTAGCCGATCTGGTTGAACGTTTCGGGCACAAGCCCCTTACCATGATGAGCCAGATCCGAGGAAAAGTTACAAGCCTCAGCCTTGATTCTCCTCCTATAAATATTACTCCTGAAGATCCTAAATTGGGTCTTAAATATGCTGCAATTGAAGTACCGGCTGGAGTGAGAGGAAGGATGTCGCTGATAGGTCCTCTTATAGAGCAAACAGAAGCTGCAATTATAGTTGAAAATCCGCCTACTGACTTTGGCTGTGTGGGTTGTAACCGCACAAATGAGCTGACGAAGTATCTTGTCCGCTCAAAAGGTGTCCCTGTACTCGAGGTAAAGTACCCGGAATCCGACGAGGAAGCCCGCGACTTCGTAAACGAAATCGTAGCATTTCTGGAGTCATTGCCTAAAGAAAAGCCTGAAGACGAAAAGGTGGAAGAGAAAGAATCGGCAGAAAAGGAGGACAAGAAATGAGCGCTGAAGAATCTTCACTTGTCAAAATTGCACTAGTATCCTGCGGCTCTGAGTATGCCGGAGTTCAGCCCGAATTTGAAGAAGCCGCAGCTAAGGTAAATGCAAAATTTATTTATCCTGAAATTGATGTTGCATCCATAGATACTATAGGCAAAGATTTCGGGCTTGAGGTTGCGAGCGGAGATCTTAGGCTTATGATGGCCAGGGCAAAGGCTGTTGTTGAAGGCACAACTAATGCTGAAGGGGTTTTTATCACTACCTGTTTTCGATGTGCTGAAGGAGCTATTGTACGAAATGAGGTCAGAAGGTACATTCATGAGCACTCCAACATTCCGGTAATCAGTTATTCATTTACCGAAAGCACCAGTGCAGGTACGCTGCTCACTCGCCTGGAGGCTCTTACTACAATTGTCAGACGCAGGCACCTTCTTACAAGAGAAGTTCAGACCGGACTGACTGCGGGAATAGACTCAGGGTCAACAACCACAAAAGCCGTGATAATGAGGGACAATAAGATAATAGGTAAGGGCTGGGTACCCACAACAAAAGTTCTTGAAAGTGCTGAAGAAGCTTACTCTATTGCCCTAGAAGAGGCCGGGGTTGCCAGGAAAGAAATTCAAGCTATAGGTACAACGGGATATGGTCGTTTCCTTATAGGGAACCATTTAAAAGCTCAGCTTATCCAAGAAGAAATAACTGTCAACTCAAAAGGAGCCGTCTATCTTGCTAATAAGCAGAAAGGCAATGCAACAGTAATTGATATAGGCGGTATGGACAACAAGGCAATCTCAGTTCAGGACGGAATTCCCGGTATGTTTACAATGGGGGGAATCTGCGCAGGTGCTTCAGGACGTTTCTTTGAGATGATCTCAAAGCGACTTGGTGTAGATATTACTGAATTAGGAGCCCTAGCAGTCAAAGGCATGCACGAAAATGTATCCATGAACAGCTACTGTATAGTCTTTGGAACTCAATCCCTTGTAAATTCCCTTGCAAAAGGAGCTACCCCTGAAGATGTGGCTGCAGCCGCTTGTTATAGTGTGGTAGAACAGATATATGAGCAGCAGTTGCAGGAAGTGGATGTTAAAGAGCCGTTGATTCTTGTAGGTGGGTCATCACTAATTGCAGGAGTTCCAAAAGCCCTCGGAGAGCTTCTCAAGATCAATGTCCTTGTGCCCGAGAACTCACATATGATAGGAGCAGTAGGAGCAGCTTTGCTTGCTTCGGGCTTTGTGGAGGAGTGAGGGAAGGATGGATTCGCTTGAGATCTTTGATGTCGAGTCCGCAATTGCTTCGGAGCAAGAATTTTACAGAAAGATTATCGAGGACAATCTTGTAAATCTCAAGCTTGCCCCGGCAATAGGGAGAATAAAGGTAGTGTTGAGACCTGAAGATTCTCTCTTTCAGATGGCAATTCTCCTGAGGGATGTGGGTACCAGAGTTACAACAGCTGATGTCGCAGATATTGAAGCAAAACCGGTTGCCCGTGAGATAATAATTTCGATCAAAAAAGAGCAGTATATTCCAGAATTACTGGGAAAACTCTGGGAACGCTACGGGAAAGCAAACATCAGTCAGCCGGACCGCTGGACTGTAGCCATAAGTACGGATAAACCAGAGGAAGAAGCCGCTTTTCTTAAAGATATGATGGTTGCAGATCCCAGGCACAGGCTTCATGAAAACCTTGTTGATTTCGCAATCCGTGTCACTCCAGAGGGTTTCAGGGTTCGGTATCATCTATATAAAGGTAACCAGTTTATTTTTGTGGCGTCTGAGGAAGCACTAAAACAAGAATGGATTAAAGAGGCAGGAGCGATGCTTGAAGAACTGACGAAAGGAGGGAAAAAGTAAGATGGCTGTACTTCAACCCTATCTTTATACAGGTGGCGTCCACAAGCATGGACTTTTAATTGAGCTGCTGGAAGACCTGGGAGGCTACATAATCCAGAAAGTAATTACAGGGACTGAAGTCAACCTTATAATGCTTATTCCGGAAAAAGATGTCCCAGTAGTGAAAAAACAGTCTGATGAACTGCTCGGGATGATGATAGAAGCTCCCCTGACTGGAGTTGAGATTGCAGTTGTTTCACCGACCCTTGCTTCTCATCACCTTCCACATTCAGCCTGCGACGTAGCAGAGTATCTTCGCCATCCCGGGGCCAATACGAACATGATAGGACTTGCAAGAGGAATGGGGCGCAGAGTCTCTCTATCCATGGATTACGAAAGGAAACTTATCAACGAACACGATATTGCAGTTTTCACTTTCGGGTCGTTCAGTGACTGCATAATAAACAAGAAGCCAAAGCTCTTTGAGGGCATAGAAATCCCGATTGTGGTTACAGGCGGACCGGACCTGAAGACCGAAGACGTCCCCGGAGCAGACCTTTACGTTGGAAACATAGGAAGGACTTCTCATAGGTTAAGGAAAACCGAGGAGGTTAGCGCCCTTGATAAACTTAATGAAGGGATTGGAAAGATTGCTGACAATATTCGTAAACAGCAGGCAAAAGATCCTCTTGCAGTGCTCCCTGCCAGAGTTATGAAAGAGATTGAAAACCAAGTTCCGGAAATTAGAACTGTACTTTCGCCTGCTCCACTTACCCTCCAGCTTAACGGGCTTAGAGTCAAGTTGCCTTATGATGAATTTCATGAAAGGCTTGAAAAACTGGAATTTGATGAAGGAGTTAATCTTTCCGAGCTTTCAAATATTTCCAGATCAAAAATGAAAAATTATATATTGATAAAAATCAAATCTAAGTCTGACGTTGGTTTTGCAATTTGACCCGGGTTCTGTTGCTTTAATAGTTATCTACTTTACATTTTACTGGGTTCGTGTTTTTTCACTTATCCTTTAGAATGTAAAGCCTATACAGAAAACGGTGTGTGAATCTTTTTTCCACGTTAATCTATGCTGGTGGTTTCGTATGGAACTTGAGGATATTGTGGAAATTTTGAAAAAGGATCCTGAGAAAGCTGTTCCTGAACTCCTTGAGGATGTCCGGAGTCAATATGGTGAAGTTCCCTACATAATGAATTTCATGAAAGATCTCCCGGAGATTTTCATCCCAAAAACACTTTATGAAAACTCCATAATGAGGGGATTCAAGAACCTCGATCCAGAAACAGTTGAACTTATTGCAATAGGTGTAGCTTCTGCCCTTCGCTGCGAGCATTGCCTGAAAATGCATATTAGAGTCGCAAAAAGAAGAGGGATAAAGAAAGAAAAAATATTTTATGCAATTATGATAGGCGCATCAATTTCCAATGCCGCAGTGCTTGCCGAAAGTACAAGAGCTCTTGCATCCGAATTTCCGGACAACGGAAACAAAGAAGAAAAACACTGCTATGATCCAGACTGTGAGATATGCAATATATCTAGCCGCTCTTAAATAAACAGAAAAAATTTGGCAAATTGCCAATTCGTTTTTGAGGGTTTTATAAATTCAGTTTGTCAGGAATCTGATTATTTTTGAGAAGAATTCTCCAATCGGAAGTTATTAACAGAAAGCATACTCTCCGTCAAGTAGACAGTACTCTTGCACCAGATTCTATACCAAAGTCTGCAAAATATGTGTAAGAAATGATACTGTTACTTCAGGATCAAACAACTATTTTATGGAGGCCGGTTTATATAAATAGAGACAGTAGATCTGGAATTAAATTGTCCTTTGTGCTGTTGCTGATGGTAATTGTTTTATCCAATATCTCGGCCGCATCTGAAGCAAATTCAGAAAGGATTTTAGACCATCCGTGGGATCACTCTCCTATAACGGTATATATAGATGATAGCAATGTGCCTGAGCACTACAGCCCTACTTATTATGCACAGATAGAAAAGGCTATGGAATACTGGGTGGAGGGAGGAAATGGAAACCTAGAGTTCACGCCTGTTTTTAAAATTGTGGATTCGAAAGATGCGGATATCAGAGTAAAATGGGTAGAAAATCTGGAAGAAGTTGAAGGTGCTCCCTCAGGCGTTGCTGGTTATGCAAGGCCCAGGATATCGGATGGTCGATATGTAAGGGTAGATATAGTGCTTGAGGTAGGAAACTATCAGGGTAAAGCCTGGCGCCAGTACGGAGATGCGACAATGCTCTCTATTGTGAAGCATGAGTTTGGACACGCTCTTGGGCTGGGACACAGCAGTGATAGGAGGGATATTATGTATCCCGAATATGAGCAAAGAGACAATATAAACCCCCTCCTCTTGAGTAAATTTGGTCCCTTACTGCGTATAGCAGCTCTTGCAGCTCTTGCAGTTCTCCTGTACCTCGGGGTAAGCTGGCACCGCAGCAAGAAAAAAAGGAAAATACTTGAGGATAAGTACTTCAAGTAAAAAGTTATATTTAAATAACCTCAAATCGAATACGAATTAAATAGGTAGCTCTGGAGGTTCTTTATTTTCTATCGCAAATCTTTGAAAGAATTCTTTAAAATGGTCAGGAAGGGCATCCATCTCCAGAATATTCTCAAGAGAACTCCATATATGTTCAGTATGTTCGTGGCTTAACTTTACATCAGCAATGATATATCCTCCATCATATACTATGGCAATCACCTTTTTTTCCGGAAGCTCAAAGGTAGCATATCCTGCGATTTCTCCAGGAACGATTGAAATTCCAGTTTCCTCCCAGACCTCCCGCACAACAGCTTCCTCAAGGGGTTCTCCGCGAATTAACTTTCCCCCTGGAAGATCCCATTTTTCTGGATTGCTGTGGGAGTTTTCCGACCGCCTGAGAAGCAGGAATTCACCTTTCTCGTTCCGGAGAATGGCATAAACAGAAACGATGTAAGGTTTCTCTAGATTCATACAATAATATGTGAGATTTCTCTGTCTTAAAGGCTGGCTCTTTTAATATCTTCAAGATACAATTTTCTCTTAAAGTGAGGAAAAATTGAAACCGCAGAAAAATGGTCTGAAATAAATAAGGTCGAATAGAAAAATCAATACCGAAAAAGGTAAAACCAAGAAAAAGGTGAGTTTAATAGAATCTTGGCAGCTACTTGAAAAAAAGTTCTCAACTAAAAAAGCAAAACAGGAAAAGAGAATAGAGGACTCAATATGACTCGCTGGACAGGAAAAACAGTATATTTAGACCTTAGCTCCGAATCGGTAAGTACAGTCAGGACCGATGAAAACTTAATTCGAAAATACCTTGGCGGCCGAGGGCTTGGGGTAAGATTGCTTTCCGAGCTTACAGATGCTAATATTGACCCTTTTGACCAGGAAAATCCCTTAATTTTTACTTCAGGGCCTCTTTCAGGCCTTGCTCCGATGGCTTCAGGGACAGTCCTTACATCGAAATCACCGTTAACAGGCACAATATTTAGCTGGAACATGGGTGGGGGTTTCGGGGGAGAGCTCAAGAAAGTTGAAATTGATGCTCTGGTAATCACCGGAAAGGCAAATAGACCTTCCTATGTGGAAATAAAGGGAGGAAGCATTAAAATTTTGCCCGCAGAACATCTCTGGGGAAAAAATATTAGAGCATGTACCGAAGCCCTTGAAAGCAAAGGCAGGGTGGCCTGTATTGGTAGAGCAGGAGAAAAGCAGGTTCTTATTTCTTCCTTTGTTGTTGATTCCACACATATCGGAAGAGGAGGTCTTGGTGCAGTTGCTGGTTCAAAGATGCTAAAAGCTGTGGTTGTAAAAGGAGAAAAAGAACTTTTGCCTTCCGATCCAGAGAGCTTCAGGGAACTTAAAGCAAAAGTATTGAAACTTTTTGATGCAAGCCCCGTGCTTTCCAAAGGTCTTGCAAATTATGGGACATGTGCTTTTGTAAAATTACTCGATTACATGAATCTTATCCCCAGCAGGAACTTTACCGGAAGGAAGACTTCTTTCTCAGACGTGCTTTCAGGAGAACATATCAAATCCACTTTCGAGCTTGAAAATGAAAGTTGCCCTTGCTGTCCTCTGGGTTGTAAAAAGAGAATTAAAGAAACTGGGCAGATTTTGCCTGATTATGATTCCCTTTGGGCCTTCGGATTTAACCTTGAAAACCCTCACCTGAATTCCGTGTTTGAAGCTGATAGGATATGCAAGGATTATGGACTTGACCCTATTTCAGCAGGTTCCGTGCTTGGAGCGTGTAGAGAACTTAAAGCAAGAATATTTGAAGATAATGAACTGGAATCCATGCTCTCTAAAATTGGAGAAGGAGGAAAACTCGGAAATGGAGCCAGACGATACTTTTCAGGCATTGGGAAAAAAGATTTAAGCATGGATGTAAAAGGGCTCGAACTTGCAGGTTTTGATCTGCGAGGGATAAGGGGGCAGGCCCTGGCTTATGCTACATCCACCCACGGAGGAGACTATCTGACTGCTTTTATGGTCGGTCCCGAGGTACTTGGAAAGCCTGTAAGTCTTGACCGTTTGAGCCTTAAAGGAAAAGCAGGTATCCTTCAGGTATTTGAAAATCTGACTGCAGTTCTAGACTCTTTTGTATTCTGCCCCTACTCGGGTTTTGTCCTTAACGAAGAACTCGTTTCAGCTCTCCTTCTTTCGGCTACAGGTATGGAGATATCCCCTGCAGAACTTCTGAAAATCGGAGAAAGAATCTATAATCTGGAGAAAACTTATAACCTCAAAGCCGGATTTACCCGGAAAGATGATACCATCCCTGAAAGGCTGTTTGAAAACAAGGGAGAGGATAAAGAACACGGGCTTCCCAAGCAGGAGTTTGAAGCTGCACTTCAGGAATATTACCATTACCGTGGCTGGGATGAGGAAGGAATACCGAAGCCGGAGAAATTAAAGGAGCTTGGACTCAGCTTTAAAGAAGAAAACTGAAAAGGCAGTTCGAGAGGTTAGAAGTATAAAATTAATTTGGTATAACGCGTCTCAAAGAGAAAAAGAAAGGAAAAGTATTTTAGAGCATTTTACTGTATACAAGCTCCAAAAATAATAAATTTTATAAGGTAAAGGATTTTCTCTTTGAAATCTAATGTTTCCTTTAATCCAGTATTCCACTAACCTGGGTTTTTCCAATTTATTCAAGAGATTTCAGGCAAATATTCCCGAAATCCAGTCTAAAGACGCAGAATCTCGCACAAGCGTTATATAGTCAAGGATAATTAATCGTATTAGTTCTCGATCTGTAGATTGATTCTGTAGTCACCCCAAACCAGGAATATTTTCCATTTTTCCATGCAGAAGATTAGCAATGTGTGGACAGAATAAGAGACAGGCTTAAAAATTAGGAAAGCCTTCTTATACTACTTCGTCGGAGCCGCGGAAAGTGTCCGGCAAATCCGAAATGGCATTTACAACTTATTTATAAACATCCAAAAACGTATGGGAGAATCATTATGAAACAGCAGGTAGAAGTAAAAGAACTTAAAGAAGGGAAATATGTAATCATTGATGACGAAGCATGCGTCATAAAAAGCATTACCAAGTCCAAGCCTGGGAAACACGGAGCTGCAAAGGCAAGAGTCGAAGCTATAGGCCTCTTTGACGGTCAGAAACGTTCCTATATAGGTTCAGTTGCAAACAAAGTCTATGTTCCGATTGTGGAAAGGAAGACTGCACAGATAATCTCGATCACTGGCGACATTGCCCAACTCATGGACATGGGAGACTTCTCAACCTTTGAGATCGTAATTCCTGATGAATATAAGGATAAGGTCAAAGAGGGCGAAGAGATTTCTTATATTACGGCCCTTGGCAAGGTCAAGCTCGATATACGGACATAAACTTTCAAAACTAAAGTGAAAACTCAGGTTAACAGCCTGAGTCATTCTTTTTTAAGCAAATAATTTCATATCAGGTTAAAGTATGTTTTTACCCAATTCCTTTATAGACGCTCTTGCAGACTATGAATCTGCACGTTATGTTATCTTCGGTGTGCCTTTTGATAATACCTCTTCTTACAGGGCAGGCAGCCGCTGGGCTCCAGACGCTATGCGACAGGTCTCTGCTAATTTTGAGAGTTATAACCCGACTTTTGACATAGATCTTGTGGATCTTCCGATATATGATGCAGGAAACCTGGAAACTTCAGCCTCGGTTGATGAGACCCTGCAG
The DNA here is from genome assembly GCA_002496565.1 of Methanosarcina sp. UBA289. Taxonomy (GTDB): domain Archaea; phylum Halobacteriota; class Methanosarcinia; order Methanosarcinales; family Methanosarcinaceae; genus Methanosarcina. The sequence goes on from DAKJ01000018.1 coordinate 436,780, forward strand.
AGTCTCTACGACGCTACAAAAGACCTCCTGAATGACGGAAAGCTTCCCATTATGCTTGGTGGAGAGCATTCTCTGACTTTCGCTATGGTGAAAGCCTGTGCCGAACTCGCAGGAGAGGACTTTGGAGTCCTTGTTCTGGATGCTCATTTTGATCTCAGGGAAGAGTACAGGGGCTTTAAGAATAACCATGCCTGCGTGTCCCGAAATATTCTCAATGAGGTTACGAAGAATCTTGTCTCTATAGGTATCAGAAGTGGTCCGGAAGAAGAATGGGTCTTTGCCAGGGAAAATAACCTTAAATATTATACAGCTGACGATGTGGAATCCACAGGCATGGTAGAGATCCTCAAAGAAGCCATTGAATGGCTTGATTGCAGCCAGCTATATCTTTCCCTTGATATGGATGCAATAGATCCGGCTTATGCTCCTGGTCTCGGCACACCTGAGCCATTCGGTCTGAGTGCTCGGGATGTAAGGACTGCGATACGGACGCTTGCTCCGATCTCAATGGCTTTTGACGTCGTAGAAATCGCCCCTGAATACGATTCCGGGCAAAGTGCCATGCTTGGGGCAAAATTAATGAGAGAGTTTATAGCTTCCCATGCAAATAGTTGCAGGAAAGCATGAGCTGAGAAAGCCGAAAAGTAATCCTGAGAGATCCAAAATTCGCAATGGATAGGATTACTCATTTTTTGAAATTGAAAAAGTTGGAAAAGGCGAAGTATTAAAGCTTCGGAACATTTTCAGGACTCAATACGTCCAGGATCCAATACTCTATTTATCGATTGACGATTTAAATCAGTTAAGCGAGCCAAATGGCTATTATTTTGTCAATGGCTACGTGTGTGTACTTTCCATTCTGCTTGAGAGTGAGCACATTGTCTGCGCAGGATTCCACCTTTCCGTTAAAAACATCAGGACCCCCACAGTAAACATCTACGACTTCGCCTAGAAGGTGTTCTACTATAAAAGGCTGCATTTCTTTACACCTCAATATTTTCTCACGTATTAAACTCTAACTCTATAATTTGAATGACCCTTATTCTGGAAAATAAAGAACTAATCCAGCTTTTCAGAGTGTTTTCCAGCTTTAATCAGTATAGAAAACGACTCGGAGGATCTTTTCTTAATCTAGTTATCCTTTATATAAAATAGTAAAGGAATATGAAATTTTGAACTTATTGACCCCAAAGTGCTATTATTTTGTCAATGGCTATATGGGTAAGTTTCCCTTCATTATTGAGCGTCAGAACATTATCGGCGCAGGCTTCTACATTTCCCCTGAAAACATCAGGTCCACCACAGTAAACATCTACATTCTTGTTAAGATAGTGCTCCACTATAAACGATTGCATCATAGATTTATTTCCCCTGCTTAATTTTTGCAACTTGATTATTTATCTGTTAGTTCGCTTGATGACAGAAATTGGCAGTCTGTACATCCACAAATGTCCGTTAATTGTAAATACCCTTTCATTTCATATAAATATATTTAGAAACTAAAATTGCTTTTCAGTGTACATCGCCATTAATTACGGGAGGAAAATTAGCTTACTTACCTGAGAGCCTGTGTAGTTTTTAGGTCTCGTTTTCCCGAAAATAAAAAAAGATTATATGGCTCCTTTTCTCCTGGTTTACTTGCTTAAGGAATCCGGGAAAGCTAAGTTTATCTGGAAAAAGCTTGTGAACCCAAATTTTAATAAAAAAGGGTTTAATTAGAGTCATTTTGGAAAATTTTAAGAGAAATGTCTCTGAGATTTAAGCAAATAAATCCTTTATTTCGTAATTAAACGGATCAACTATTTCTTTTAGAACTCTCGGCTTCACGGTCTTCATAGAGGAAAATATCCTCAATACAGGCGCCAAAAAACCTGGAAAGTTTGAATGCAAGCTCAAGAGATGGATCATATTTGCCTTTTTCAATCGCATGTATAGTTTGCCTTGTCACTCCCAGTTTTTCAGCCAGGCTTTCCTGGGTAAGGTCATGCATTGCCCTGTAAACTTTAATATTGTTCTTCATCTCAGCCACCAAATTCCCTGTTATAGTATATGTAAAACAGGGAGTAAAGCAGAATAACCCAGCAACTAGCATATGTCATGAAGAGACCAAGGTAAGTGTACCCGGGATAGAGATCTTTCATGGATATTAGGACTACACCCCCAATTGCAAGACCCAGTGTAACTATTCGGAGAGTAACATTCGAAGCCTTCTGACTGATCTGGTAAATACGTTCGTCTTCCACAATGCCTTCCTGTCTATTTTTAAAGATATATATGGCAATTCCCCCTGCTAAGAAGACACCTATAGCAAGTACTGGACTTCCTATCGAAAAGGCAAAACTTAAAACCGTCCCCATTAAAATTACAATCAGGAACAAAATTATACGAAGTCGTTTCTGTTTCATCTAATAACTCCCTAAATACATGTTTCAATTTCAGTCAAATTTCTATATTAGTAGCATTCTTATGTATAGTTTTAAAAACAAATTGAATATTTTTGTATACAATAAGTAACGTAAACTTTACATATTGTACATAGATAGATACATTATATAAAGTTGTCGAAAACTGGTTAAAAGCAAAAGAATACAGACTGATAGAAGAAAGAATAAGAGAAGCAAGATATCAAGACAGAGTAGGTAGAAAGTAAAAAGTAATTAGAAATCCTTTTTTTGAGAATTCTAATGTGTTAGAAGAAGAAACTGCATAAATAATTTATATGGGTCTTGTGTACTAGAACTATGGAAGATAATTTTTTAAGATACATTGAAATTGTATTTTGGATTTGTCTCATCATACTTTTTCTGATTTCCTGCTGTAATGTTCAATAGGAAACAGTTTAAAATATTACTTTTCAGCGATACAGATGATAAAAAGGGTCAATTTTATAACTGCCAGAGTATGATTCTCGTAATTGACCCTATAAAGGAATCTTAAAATTTCTGACCGCAGTCGCAGTTTGAGAAATTCTCCTTATCCTCTATTACTATTATTCTCTATTGCTATTCTTGATCACGATGGGAATGGATCGAGGGAGGCTCGTCAAAAGTTCCTTTTTCCCTGGAGAAGTTATTTCACCTGCAAGTCTCAAAAAAGTTTACGCAGAAGTAACAAAAGTGACTTCAAACGTTTTAGAGTCTCATATCTTCTTAAAAGATATGAGTTCTCTTTTTGTTATTTTCATATACTTCTGGATATTTAATCATTATTCTGTGGCGAGCATGCTACATATAACAACTATAGCTCTTTTATTTCTCTGAGAGCAGCGTTTCATAAAACGGATGACTAATACCAAACACTTTATCCAAAGAAATTACAAAGCCTATACCTTTTCCCGGTTCATCAAGGTTTATAGTCTTGATAATACTGTTCCGAATATTGTTTTCAATACTAGATTCAGCTATCGTAAGGACAATCTCTTTTTCGGGTTCAATCATTAAGCCAAGAATACTTTTATTCTCATGAATTCCTGTTCCACGCCCAAACAAGATTGTTCCACCATGAGCCCCGGCTTTTTTTGAAGCCTTGATAACCTCATCACCCCAGCCTTTTTTTACGATTGTTACTATTAATACAAAGTCTTTCTCATTGGACATTCTTTTGACCTCCGTTAAATCTTATATAAACCCCGAGTAGCATAACGAAAATAATGGGCGCTAATGCTATCATCGCGATCAGGCCAAAGCCGTCTGCAACAGGATCTGCCCCTTCATATGCTGTGGCTACACCTACTGCCATAGACATAAGAAAAGATACAGCCATCGGACCTGTTACAGCTCCTCCTGCATCGAATGCAATACCCACAAAATCTTTGTCACAGAGCCATAACAGTATAAGGACAAATAAATAACCTGGGACTATTATATACAGGAAAGGAATCCTATAGATGATCTTGGCCATTGAGATGGCAGCCAGAATAGCAACTGCGAAGGAAAGGGTATAGAGCATAAGATTTGATCTTATATAACCATTGGAAGACTCCTCAACCTGGTAACATAATACTCTTACAGAAGGTTCTGCTAAAGTAGCAAGTAAACCAAGGACAAAACCTACGGGAATCAAAAAGCCTTTTTTAGATTCGCCAAAAAATTCGCCGATCTGGGTTCCCGCAGGGAGAAAGCCATTGTTAACACCATGAAGAAATAAGATCATGCCAAATGCAGTGAAAGCTAATCCAGTATAAAGCCTTATTAATTGTGATAATGGCAACTTTAGAAATAATATCTGGAATAGCGTGAAGAAAACTATTAAAGGAGCAATTGACTGAATAACTTCAAAAGACACAAGCAAGATTCCTGTACTCTCTAAACTCATGAAGATAGAACCCCCAGCAACATGAGACTCAATATGGGACCTATACTTGCTAGGCCAATAAGTCCAAAACCATCAAGTTCAGATCTATCTTGCAATACAGAAGCCATCCCTACTCCAAGGCCCATAATCACAGGCACAATCATAGCCCCTGTAGTCACACTTCCGGAATCAAAGGCAATTGCCAGGTAATCAGTAGGTACGAAGAAGGACAGCAAGAGTATAATTGAATAACTTGCTGCAAATAGATATTTGATCGGAGTCCCAAATACTATCCTCAGGATGGAAATAGCCATAAGAAGCCCTACTCCGAAGGCTATTGAGATTATCAATAAATTATTATTTATGCTACCCTGCAAAGCTGAATCGATCATGTTAATTAAAACATTTACATTAGGTTCTGCTATGGCCACAAAAAATGAGAGTAAAAACGCAACTACTGCAATAAAAGCCAGTGAGTTGTGCTTAGGTAAGTCAGCTCCGATTGCCTCCCCAATAGGGAGCATACTCATCTTAACTCCAGTTAGAAAAAAAGTCATTCCGATTACAGTTAGAACTGTAGCCATCAAGAAAGAGATAAGATCATCCAGACCTATACCAACGAACACAAGCAGCAGTAACACTACTGCTAAGGTTAAAGGAAAGATAGCCTGGATAACTTCCCGAAAAGTTTCATTAACATCACGCATCATAAAAGTTCCACCAAATGTATGCGACCTACTTGAAAAGATAGTAAGATAAGAATTTAAAGTAGATTATATAAATAAACAAGATCGAAAATTCCATTTGCCAACAGTGGATAATTAAGTATTCCACTGAACCCCGACAGAATTTTAGACTTAAGTATAGATAAAATAACATAGTTAATATATAAAATTTTTCGCTCACACTTGACTACTTTTGTTAATTTGGATAAAGTGTTAAAGATAACTATTACCCGACGCCTTCAAAAAGTTTTTTAACTTCATCGAGATTTTCTGGTGGGCTGATCACAAGCAGAATATCATCCGCAAGAATTTCAGTTTCAGCTTCCGGCCCGGGAATAATTTTATGACTGCGTGAGATTGCAAGTGCAGATACTCCATAATTTTTACGAAGATTGAGTTCTCCAAGGGTCATTCCTGCTGCTTTGGAAAGCTTCCCGACTCTGATACTCCGGATTTCCACATTTGCAAAATCAAAAGCCACATCGCAAAATTTCTTTCTGGGAATACCAGGACTTCGGATCATCTTATAATGGTCGGCACGTAGTGTTGAACCCAAAGAATTGATCTCGCTGCTGGGAACTAGGTATCTGTGAAGCACCCTTGTGAAAAGCTCTATTGAGCTTTCAAACTCATCAGAAATGACCTCATCTGCTCCAAAAGCATAAAACTTATCCAGCTCACTAAGGAAATGCGTTCTGGCAATGATGTGGATTTCCGGGTTTAATCTCCGAGCAGCTTCAATAATTCTTTTGGCGCTGGAAGGATCGCCTGCGGTCACGACAACGGATTTCGCAGTATAGATGCCTGCATGTTCCAGCACGGCGTTCTGAGCAGCATCCCCGTAAAAAATATGTTCTTCCTTCTGTTTCTCTATACGTACGACATCAGGATTCATGTCAATTACAATGTAGGGAATTGAAGTTGCTTTTGCGGCATTCACGACATTTCTACCGTTTATCCCGAATCCTACTATAATTACATGGTTTTCAGGTTTCTCTTCAGATCCGTTTTCTTTGGATTTACTGTACCAGCCCTGTCTCAAGATTTGAGGAATAGGTAGCGACTCAGCAAAATCTGTGGTTCGGTACCCTACATTCATAAGAAGAGGGGTAAGTACCATAGAAAGTACTGCCATATCCAAAAATTCTTGATACATAGTAGAGGAAACCAGTCCACTTGTAAAGCCTACCTTTGCAAGAATAAAGGAAAACTCCCCAACCTGTGAAAGAGAAAATCCAACCAGGATCATTGTATGCAAAGGAAAGCCTATGAGAAAAGTGCTCAAACTATTTGCCAGAACCTTCAGGAGCAGTACAGCCAGGGTAGCAACCAAGATCAGTAGAAGATGTTCTTTTAATATATCGAGATCAAGCAGCATCCCAATCGAGATAAAAAAAATACTCATGAACATATCCCTGAATGGGATTAGATTCCCAAGAGCCTGAACCGAATATTCAGATTCCGAGATGATCAGGCCAGCAAGAAAAGCCCCCAGCGCCAGAGATAGACCAACCATAGAAGTCAGCCAGGCTACAGAAAGTCCAATTGCTACAACACTCAGGAGAAAAAGCTCATTATTCCGTGTCTTTGCTACCTGATACATAATGAAAGGAACGACATATCTGGCGCTTAGAATAGTAAATAAGATTAGACCGAGACCCTGAAGAATAAGCTCTAAAAATGACTTATCAGTTCCTGGGATGCCTGCAAGAACCGGAATCAAGAGGATAATTATCACTGAGGCGATATCCTGGAAAATCAATATTCCTAAAGAAGTTCGCCCATGAAGACTATAGATTTCTCCTTTTTCCTGTAATAGTTTGAGGACAATTGCAGTGCTGCTTAATGCCACTAAAAGCCCAAGAAAAATAGAAGATTCTTTGGAATTGCCAAGCCAGAGGAATATGAGAGCAACGATAACTGCAGTTATGGAAAGCTGCAATCCACCTCCAAAGATTACGATTCTGCGAAGTTGTAAAAGGTCGCGCAGTGAAAACTCCATACCTATGGTAAAAAGCAGGAGTACGACTCCGATTTCGGCTAAAAGCTCAATATTTTCTATATCTTGAATTAGCCCAAGACCAAAAGGTCCGGCAAGAATGCCAGCAAGTAGAAAGCCGATCAACGGAGCTATTTTTAATTTTGAGAAAGTAAAAACTACAGGAATAGAAAGCCCAAAAATAATAAGTAGGTCAGATAAAAGAGTAGTCGCCATCAATATAAATTAATTTTTAAATAATATAAATGTTTTTATATAATGAACTGTCGAAAAGTCAGGAGACTGACTATGAATTCGGAACCCTGACTTAATAATATAGAAAGAAGCTTGTTGGAATGAAATTTTGTATAAAATGTAGATACGGAATGTTACAAAGAGATGTAAGAAATAAAAAATAATCTCTATGGATAAAGCTTTGAAAAAAAGAAACGACGAGAGGGGGACTCGAACCCCCGGGATGCAGAGCATCACGGGATTAGCAATCCCGCGCCATACCGGGCTTGGCTATCTCGTCACAAAGGACTTTAAGAAGCGCGTCCCCTTAAACGCATTTTATGTATTTAATCTTTTCCAGACGAAATATTTCACAGAGACTATTTTTACAAGAGGTAATAGTGTGCTATAAAACTGAATCGCCTGATGTATTAAGCGATGAGCACGCCTCAGGTTGCTGAATCTTGAAGATTCCAGTAGACTGGAGCCTCTTCTCCACCCCGCAGCCCCGCAAGCGATAGTTGCCCACAGTTAGTCTGCTCCCTTCCGGGCCTCGACCGGTTTCCGCAGTTAGGGTATGAAGACCTGCTCTCCAGCAAACCCGCATACCTGCACCATCCCAGCAGGACGGGGCTTCTCCGTTGAGATTCCAGGCTGGAGTCCCTTCGACGCATCTTCCTTTGGCTTCGTCCCCCGCATATCGGCGAGTTTCGGGTTATAGGTAACGCCGGGCTACCCGGACTAGCTCATCAGCTATACAAAGTCACTTGTAATATATAAAGATATGCCAGTCATACCCCTCCCGATATCTATTTTTATTAATGGAATTGAAATGCTCTATAGGTCTTAAAAGAAAAAAGCAAAGAAAATAGAACTATTTTAAAACAGCTTAAACAGCGTATTAAGATAAGTTCAGAGGGTCTTAAAATATGTAGGGAGGAATAAATCACCCTATTTATTTATACGTTATTTTTCAAAATAATGTGTAAATAAATCTCGAATGGCTAGTAGAGCAAAATAATATACCTAGTAAAATAGGGAGAATCAGGGGAGTTTCTATGAGATGTGGAGTTGCAATTGACCTTGGAACAAGCGGGTATCGAGCTCAGAAAATCGATCTTGATACGGAAGAGATCAGAAGAACAGTAATAACTTTGAGGAACCCTCTTCCCGGAGCGAATGTGATGGATCACATGGACTTCGCAATTCACTATGGGCAGGATCTCGCACACGGACTTTCTATAAATGCAGTAAAGAATCTTTTCCAGACTCTTGATGTGAAAAGTGAAGAACTTGAAAGGCTTTCAATCTGTGGAAATCCAATTCAACTATCCATCTTCCAGGGAATAAGCATTGAGGACTTGGCTTATGCAGGAGAACGGAAGAAAAAGAAGTATAATATACAGGAACAGGACCGAAGCGCAAGAATCGTACATAGTAGCGAAATTCCCGGGCTTGATGAATATGATTGTGAAGTCGTAGTTCCTCCCGCAATAAAGCACGAAGTTGGGGCCGACGCCTTGGCTCTGATAGTAAAATCCGGAATGCTTGATAGCGACGAAATCTCAATTGCCACGGACTATGGGACAAATGCAGAGATGGCTCTTAAAGTAAAGGATATCATTTATACCGGGTCTGCAGCTGCTGGCCCTGCCCTCGAAGGACAACAGATAAAGCACGGAAACCTTGCGTCTCCTTACACCATATCAGATTTTGAATTTGAGGATAAGGCTCTGAGGAATTACGTTCTAAGTGAAGAGATGAAACCAATTCCCGGAGATCTCATAGATCCTGCAACCGGAGATGTCCTTGATAAAGGTCAGATCAAAGCTAAGGGAATCACAGGTACCGGGGTCATAGCTCTAATAGAAGAAGGAATTGGACACGGCCTTATAGAGCTTCCAAAGATAAAAACTCCTGATGGGCGAATTCATCTGCAAAATCGGATGGATTTCTCTGAAAAAGACTTGAAAGAAGCCGGGAAAGCTATAGGTGCTATTCGTGCAGGGCATATTACGCTCTGTTCAACCGCAGGTATCGAAATGACAGACATAGATACAGCTTATATGGCAGGTGCTGCCGGCACTTATATGGATGCGATAAAAGCCCAGAAAATCGGTTTGATTCCGTACGCAGCAGAAAAGATCTGCCAGATTGGAAACACTTCACTTGCAGTAGCCCGTGAAATTCTGCTTTCGGAAAAGAGATTATGGGAACTGCAGGATATTGCAAGTCAAATAATAGGCACACATATAATGTTTGCTACTGCTCCGGAATTCCGTGACGTATATGTTCTCGAACTGGCATACTGGGAGGAAGGTATGCCCTTTAAAATGTTCAAGAAATATCTCAAAAAGAAGGGCCTTCCTGGACTTGGAGACCCTATACAGAATCCCATTATCGAGAAACGTGTGGAGAGAGATATTCCAGTTCTCGGAGAAGAAGGGCTTTACGTTCTTGAAAGAGTCGGAACTTACATGACTATGGTTGTCGATTGCCCCGAATGTAAAAAGTGTATTAAAGTCTGCCCAACTGGTGCCATATCAATTGACGAAGAAAACAGGGTTATGATAAGCACGGATCTCTGTGAAGGTGCTCATTGCCAGAAGTGTATCCGAGCCTGTCCACCGGAAAAATTTAATTGGGAAAATCTTAAGGTTTTCGACCGGGAACTGCAGGAATAAAAAGTGTACCCAAACAAGAAGTGTGCTCAGGATCTCTGGTCAGGCGACTCCAAAATCTCCAACGAAATCCCGAAAAATAACTGTTAATAAACGGTTTAGATAAGATTTAAAGAGAAATTAAGGTGAATAAAAGGAAATTACGCTGGCCAGAGAAAATAACTCCTTGTAATATGAAAAAATAGAAGATAAGAAAAAAGTTAGAAGGAGTAAGTTAGAGGGAATAAGCCTCACGAAGTTTTGCGACAAGTACTTCAACCTGCTCCACTGCAGTCCCTATATATCTGTCAGGATTTACGAGATTTTCGATATCTATAGCAGTTAGATATCTTGCGATTTCAGGAGTTTCCAGAAGTACAGTCTTGAAATGCTGTCCCGTATCGTGAGCTTTCATTGCTGCAGTCCGCACAAGTTCATGGGCTTCCTGCCTGCCTACTCCTCTTTTTGCAAGCTCAATCATTATAGCCTCTCCCATATTGAGGCCTCTGAGCAATTCCAAATTTCTCCGGATATTTTCAGGGTAGAACTTCAGGTTTTCAATTACATTTATCCCGAGCTTGAGGATGTGATCCGTAAGCACGCAGGCTTCAGGGAAAATTACCCGCTCTGAGGAAGAGTTAGTCAGATCTCTTTCATCCCACAGGGTATTATTAAGAAGTTCGGGCTCGACCATAGCCCTTACAATCCTTGCAAGCCCGCATATCTGCTCGGATTTGATAGGATTGCGCTTGTGAGGCATAGTAGATGAGCCTACCTGCTTTTTTCCGAAACTTTCCTCAATCTCGGCAATTTCACTGCGCTGGAGAGTCCTAACTTCGATACCGATCTTATCGAGAGTCGTGACCGTATTTGCCATCCACATTACAAATTCTGCGTGCCTATCCCGCTGAATGATCTGATTAGAAACATCCACAGCCCCGATTCCAAGATGCTGCATTGTAAGCTTCTGGATAAGAATTCCGGATTTTCCAAACGCAGCCTGGGTCCCAACTGCACCTGTCATCTGCCCTACAGTCGCTCTGGGAGTGAGTTGATAGAGACGATCCAGATGCCTTGAAATCTCCGAAGCCCAAATAGCAAAACGCAGGCCGTATGTTGTAGGAACTCCAATCTGTCCGTGTGTCCTTCCGCAGCAGACCGTCAGCTTGTGAGCGTCGGCCTTGTCAAGCAGAACCTCTAGCAGATTTTTGAGTTTATCTTCCAGAATATCGATTGCATCCTTAATCTGGAGAGCTGTTGCCGTATCCAGGATATCATTTGAAGTGGCTCCGAAATGTACCCATTTTCCAGCGTCATCTCTGCACTGCTCAGAAATTGCAGTGACCACAGCCATCATATCATGATGGATCTCGGCTTCAATTTCATCAACTCTTTCAGCTTTTACAGAAGAGATACTCTCAGATATAATTTCAGCCGCATCTGCGGGAATCAAACCCATATCCGCTTCAGCGCGGGCAAGAGCTGCCTCGGTCTGAAGGAGCTTGGCAAGTCTGTTTTCCTGGCTCCACACACGTTTCATTTCTGCTGTACCATACCGGTAGTCTATAGGATGAATCGCCACATAAATCACCATTCATAAGATAAGGAATTAAATAAACCTCAGAAGATTAAACTAATAATTAGATATATTTAGAACCTGACGGTTTTAGTTTTAAGTAATGACTTTAGCTTTAAATGGTTATCAGCGTTATGTAATTTCAATATTAACTTTGCCACAGTGAAATGTTAACTTAATTACAGTTTCAGTCCTGGATTAAGTATACAGAGCAGAGAATAAATAACATAAGCAATAAATAAGCTTTGAGTTGCGGGATAAGAAAAACAACGATTATTCTAAAAATAAAAGAAAAGACAGACTTTTTTGATGAAAAACATTATATCCCTTAACATCCATTAAGCGGGCTATATACCATACCATATCAATATTGAAAAATAGTAGCAGGTGACAAAAATGGCTCGTTTTCCAGAAGCAGAAGAAAGATTACTAAATAAAAAAATTTGCATGCGATGCAATGCCAGAAATGCAATAAGAGCAACCCGCTGCAGAAAATGCGGTTACAGTGCTCTTCGGGTGAAATCCAAGGAATCTAAGGGAGCATGATCTTTTTTGCAGGTGGAAGCACACCTTCAGAAAATCATTGATAAGGAAGGAAAAGTTCATCTTACCCTTATTGATCCCGCTTCCCAAACGCCTGAACGAGCCGCTGAAATTGCCCTTGCAGCAGTTAAGGGAGGCACAGATGCAATCATGATAGGGGGCTCAACCGGAGCGTCGGGAACCCTACTTGATGAAACTGTCGTGAAGATAAAAGAAAAGGTAGATGTCCCAACCATTCTTTTCCCTGGAAGTTCAGCCGGGCTTAGCAAGTATGCAGATGCCGTATTTTTCATGAGTCTGCTGAACTCGAGAGATATAGGGTATGTGATTACAAATCAGGTGCTAGGAGCACCGCTTGTATACCAGAGCCAGATAGAACCAATCTCCATGGCATACCTAATAGTAGAACCTGGAGGAACGGTTGGCTGGGTAGGGGACGCAAAACTGATTCCCAGGAAGAAACCTGAAATTGCCGCAGTATATGCCCTTGCAGGCAAATACCTGGGCATGCATTATACCTACCTTGAAGCCGGATCTGGAGCTGACAAGCCTGTCAATCCTGAGATGATAGGAGCTGTCAAGCAAGTACTCGGGGAAAATAAACTCATCGTCGGCGGTGGGATTAGAGATGCAGAGACTGCAAAACTCTGTGCACTGGCAGGTGCAGATATGATAGTTACCGGCACCGTTGTTGAAGAAGTAAGGGACGTTACTGCAAAAGTGGCTGAGCTTGTGTCAGCCATAAAAAGATGAACCCTGAAAAGAAAGATTCAGGATGTGCTGCCTGCTTTTAAGTATAAAAGGACTTATTAAAGATATATTAAATTCTGCCTTTCTTTTTATATTTATTTTTTAGAGTACTTTTTCCGGAGCGTAGGCTTTTTTAAGCTCAAAAAGGAATAAAATTTGTTTATTTGCTTAATAAACTCATAAAAACCAAAGCCGATGAAAATCAATCGATGAAAAAATCTTTTAGACCAGAAAAACTCCTTTTTTAGCTCAAATCAATATGTAGTAAGTTTCAGAAATCTTGAGTATTAGTGTTTAATTTTTGATACTGTTTAGGTTAAATTACAGCAGCCGATTGTAATAAATACTTATAAGGTAATATCTGACTCCTGTTTTAGTACAAATTCTATTATACAAAAGCATCCGAAAATTGCAGTGAAAGAATACAAAATAACCATATGCAATTGGCAGAATTGCAGAATAGATTTCGGGTCAGGCATTAACTTACGATTAACACTAAAAGGTATGATTATGCTCAGAGTTTCCAACCTGGTTAAAGATTATGAGGTACGTTCCGAAAAGATAAGAGTGCTGGACCATATCGACCTCACGGTAGAGGATGGAGAAATTCTCGGGATTACAGGTCGAAGCGGAAGCGGAAAATCGACATTGTTGCATATTATCCGAGGAGTTGAGCCCTTTCAGGAAGGAACTGTGGAAATAGATGGAGAAATTATAACGCCTGCTTCAGGGATTGAAGGGGAGAAGTTTCTGAAAAGTGTAAGCGCAATACATCTCCAACGAAACTTCGGGCTCTGGAACGGGCCTGCGATTGAAAATATTATAAGAAAGCTAAACTACCTTCGAGTAGGGTATGAAGCTCTTCCACAAAACGAACACCTTCCACACAATGTAGATAATGACTACGACGAACTGTTTAAAGAAGCAATGGAGTATCTGAAACTCGTGGGTCTGGAAGATAAGGCACTTCACTCCACCAATCTCCTGAGCGGAGGAGAAAAACAGAGAGTTGTAATGGCAAGGCAGCTTGCCGCAAAGCCAAAACTTCTTCTCCTCGATGAACCTGTTACAATGACCGGGCCGGACACAAAACAAGAAGTTCTTGATGTAATAAAGAGTCTTAAAAAGAAATTGAATATCCCGATTATAGTAGTTTCTCACCTTCCGGAAATTCACGCATATCTTGCCGACAGGCTGATATTCCTTGAAAATGGGAAAATTGCAGCCGACGGAGAACCTTCCTTCGTGCTTAAAAATTTCCTCAGGGATATGAAACCAAGGGAAGAGCTTGTGGAACCCGAGAAGAAAGAAGTCTGCATCAAAGTTAAGGAAATTTCAAAACGCTATTCACTCATCAGGATGGGAGAAGTACTTAACATAAAAGATTTTTCCCTCGATGTTTACAAGGGAGAAATTCTGGCTTTTATCGGATCCTCGGGAGCTGGAAAAACTACCCTTATGAAGCTCATGGAGGGGCTTGTAAGGTCAAAGAGCGGAACCGTCGAGTATCTTTGCAACGGGGATTGGGTAGGTGTCACCGAGTATAGCAAAAAGCGCATGGAGCTCCGTAGAATCATGAGTATCATGAACCAGGAATTCTCGATGTCTGTGAACTCTACTGTAAGGGAACAGATTCGGTTCAGACTAAGCATGAAAAAGCTAGGGGCAATAGAATACGCAAGGTGTAAAGCCAGGGAAATGGGGCTTTCGGATGAGACCCTTGACACTATATACCGCCTTCCTGACATGCCAGAAGAAGAAAAAGATACTGCATTGCGGGAACTCAATTTGAGTGAAACCATCTATTCCGAACTCTTTCCGACAATCCCGATAACTGATGTCGATACTTATGCAAGGCCAGTGTTTGAAGCACTTGACCTGCCAATGGAAATTCTTGACAAAACTCCTTACCAGATCAGCGGAGGTGAGCATGTACGGGCTTTTATTGCCTTAAGCCTTGCAACGTCTCCAGAATATCTAATGCTTGACGAACCCTTCGGAGACCTTGATCCTGTAACTCTCAGGGATGTCACAAACTCTTTAAAAAGAATCAATGAACGCTTTGGTACAACCATTGTGCTTGTGAGCCACCATATGGATTTTGTTAGGGAAGTTGCCCATAGGGCTGTATTGATTGATAATGGAGCCCTTGCATTGGATGGAAAGCCGGCAGAAGTATGCCAGGAGTTAATCAACAGGAGTAATGCCCCCTACATGGAACACAGCCTGGAAGACCTTGTGGAAGGCGGTTCTGAAGCTAATTAAGAAACAGCAAAAAGGACAGGTTTGGGGACAAGGTTCTCATCAAACCCTAACATTGTCAGGGGTTTTCGGTCAAGCCTTTTTTGAAAAGGCTTGTGCCACAACCTTTGAGCCGGTTGATCACGCAGATAGGGCTTGGAAATAAGATTTTCATCAAACCCTAACGTTGTAAGAGGATTTTTGATCAAACTTTTTTCTAAAAAGTTTGCAGGCAAGCAGTTTTTTTGAAGAGGCTTGTTTTTAATCTATTTTAATTATCCATACGGTTACAATTTTCTTTATGTTTTGCAGTTTTATTTAGTCAACCTTATTTTCCTCGAGCAGTCGGTCCCATTCTTCATTCCCAAATTTTATGTACAGGCTTGCAGGCACAATTGGCTTTTTGAGATCTTGGGTTAATTTTTCTGACAGCCTCTGGTTTTCGACAAGTTCTCTTCCTGCGCATCTGAGCAATTTCTGATACTTCCCCAGGAGAGGTTTTAGCATGAAATTGCTTTTACCCCTGAAGATTTCCCCTTCCCCTCTATAAATCTCAGCAACAAGTTCAGTGTGAAGAGCTCTCGCAAGCCTCTTGAAAAAAAGGCTTTCAACCTGAAAATTTGTCTGGCCCGGCAACCCGGCGTTTGATATCACGGCGATTTTAGGAAGCTTTTCGTAACGCTTTGCATGCCTGTACTCCCCCATTTCATCTTCTTCAAAATGAGGCAAAAGCACAGGAGCAAGTCTATCTATAAAGTTTTTCATAACAGCCGGGGTATTATCGAAATATACAGGACATGCAAATACTGCAATATCTGAAGCCACAAATCTGGGAAGCAAATCATCCATATCGTCCCGGATTGTGCAGCTCCCAGGGGTCTTGAGCCAGCATTCAAATTTTCCCTTGCAATACCCAATCTTTTTTTCGATCAGGAAAATATTTTCGGTTTCTGCCCCGGCTTCTTCTGCTCCCTTCAGGAATTCCTCAACCATAATAAGAGTATTTCCTTCTCTGCCCTTATGGCTCCCGCTGAATACTGTTATTTTCATGTAGTAATCCCCCTTTCTCATTGAATAAAGAATCTGCGAGCTGAAAAGAATGTTCCCAACAGCATTTTCGACAAAAGGCCAATTTTACAGTTATGTGTTTTTACTTATTTCCTTCCAACCATATATACAATGAGATTTAAGTTTTTCCGCAAATTGTTTTCAGCTTTCTTTTCATTACTGACCTTAGCAAATATTTCCCTGCATACTAGGCCCTGCCCAGATGCTCACACCTATTCCCTAGTAATTATTATCGTATATGGAAAAACTAATTGAATTATTATAGGCATTTTCTATATACATAAGTAGCATTTCTACTTGTATCAATATATAAATTATGATCTAATATCCAGAAAATAAATGCTCTGTATAGTTTGAATACAATAATTATGGTATGAGAAAAAAGCCAGAGATGAGACCATTTGGAGTAGGAGTGAAATACGAAATACATTTGCATAGTGTAAAATTAAAATTTATTTCTTAAGATCCCCAAAACCCCGTATTAATTTCTAAATATATTAAATATATAATAGATATACATTAAAAGGAAAGTATAAACCAGGATATTTCTTATATATACTAGTAATACACATATAAAAAATGAAGCATATGTATAGTACCATAAGTTAAAAGAAGATTGTTTTGCCTGAGTTATTAAAATGATTCAAAAAAGTATTAAGTCACATAAATTGTTGAACATTAAATTTGCCTCTTTAGACTCAGTCTCATGCCCCATTCAAGACCAGTTGCATAATATTGAAACACAGTTAGAATATGGAGGGGAAGGATTTTGAGGAAAAATATTGTTAAAGATCCTGGGCTTTTTTCAAATGCTCCACAGAGTCACCAGATCTCTGCCGTGTATGAGGACGCCAAAGAATTGACAGAACTACTTGTTACCTATTTTAAGGAAGGAATCGAGGAGGGAGAATATTGCTTATTGATTTCCCCTGATAAACTGGCCGCTGAAGGGGCAAAAAATGAACTTAAGAAGGCAGGAGTGGATGTAGAATATTATCTCACCTCCTCTCAATTAGAAATTCTGTCGCCTAATCCTTTTCCGGAAAATCTTACTCTTCTTGAGTCAGCAGTAAAAGAACTCGCAGAAAAAGGATATAAAAAAGCCCTTTCTGGAGAATTTTCAGGCTTTAGAACGAATTTTGAAATTAAAAAGACTGGAAATCATCTTAAGCCCTGTCTTGAGACGTGTCGAAAAGCCATTGGAAAGGCAGTCTTTGAAAATGGTAAAAGTGTCACATTTCTCTGTACCCTTCCTCTGGGAGAACTTTCAGGTAGATCCCTACTTGAACTAATAGAAGAAAATAACGTTTTTGCCAAAAGAAATGGAAAATGGAAACGTTTGAGAGCTCTGGAAGGAAAAATAGAGCTAGAAAATGATTTTTTCAACGCGGAAAAGGATATAGAAGCTTCAAACTGGACCAAAAACGGACTAATAATTAACATGAGCCATGAACTTCGGACTCCCCTTAACTCGGTTATAGGCTTCTCAGATTTACTATTGGAAGGGGCTTTTGGGTCCCTGAATACGAGGCAATCAAAATATGTAAGTAATATTCTCATAAGCGGGAAAAATCTTCTTGAAATTATCAATAATCTACTTGATGTCTCAAGGCTCGAAGCTGGTGAAAGGAGTCTTAACTATGAGGATATAGATATTGCCAGCCTTATAGGAGAGGTAAGAATGAGTCTTCTCTCATTTGCTTCAAATAAGAAAATTAGTGTAGAAGTAAAAGTTGATACCTCCCTTGAGAAAGTCCAGGCTGACAGGACAAAACTGAGACAGATTTTATACAATTTAATAAATAACGCTATAAAATTTACTCCTGAAAAGAAAAAGGTTACTGTAAGCGCCTTTAAAAAAGAAGAGATGATCGAGATTAAAGTTTCAGATAGCGGAATCGGGTTGTCAAAAGAGGATTATGAAAAAATGTTTATGCCTTTTATTAAGGCAGATTTTTCCATAAGCAGGGAATATAGTGGAATTGGAATTGGACTCTATATTGCTAAAAACTTTATAGATCTCCACGGAGGAAAAATTTGGGTGGAATCGAAGGGAGAAAAAGGCAGCACGTTTATCTTTACCCTTCCGATGAAACGAAAGATACAATCTTAAAGGAAATTGGCCAAAGCCAGGACTAATAATATCATTTTACACATTTTATTCTATAGAGTCGAAAGGTCAAGAGCAGCCTGAAACTGCCCCACCTGTTTAAAGAAACCTGTCTGGACCTTGCTGCCTTTAAACCTTTTGGAAATAAGTCTTCAGAGAACTTTTATCTCCGGCTATGTTTATTTTCTGCTCTGCTTCTTCTTTTTGTAAATTAGCATACCTGCACCGGCGACGACAACAAGTAGTAAGCCTGGAACAACCATGCTCGAATTACCTCCCTGAGTTTCCTCAATGGACTGAATATACATGTTGCTTACGAGATTTTCGTGCTTATTTATCCCATTGCTGTAACTTGCTGAAAGTGTCAGATTTATAGGATCGGAGGTATCCCTTATGGAATTCCACGAATTTTCTTCCACAGCATTGAATTCGATGGTAAAAAGCTCGTCTGGATCCATTGGCCCTATGAAATATTCTGCAGGGTAAAATGTGATGCCTTCAGCTTCAGGTTTTATGCTTACCGAGTTAAAATCATTAGGGTGGGTATTGGCTACATCAAATTCAATCGTAGATTTTCCATCCACCATTCTAAGTTCTTTGGAAGGGATTACCATTATGTTTGAAGAATCGACCTTGAGAGGAATGTTC
>DAKJ01000018.1:455771-637297 GCA_002496565.1 Methanosarcina sp. UBA289
CATTGAAAGTAAGTTTGATGCTACCTCCAGGCCCCAGAAGACCCATATCTTCGTAAGGAGCGTCAAGAACAATTATTCCGTCAGATAAAGGTCTTAAAACAGCAGCCTGGATTCGGGCATTGGTATCAAAGTCACTCTCCCCAATAGTGACAGTAGGATTACTTGCAGTGTTCATGAGAGTTACAGTGATAGTGCCCCGGTCTCCGGGCATGAAAACTTCAGGGTCAGAAGTAACCTCCTTAAGCTCAACCGTACCTTTGCTGTCAAATGTTTCAGTACCTATTCGTATGTCAAAGCTTTTCTCACTCCAGGGACTATCTTTACCTGTTTTTGTCCGGATGTCAATGGAGCGGACCCCCTTCTGCGCACTTTTGTCTACAAAAAGGAAAAATTCCTTCGTAGCAGTTCTGCCAGGGGTGAGGACTCCGATATTTTTCACGGCATTTGCCTCGGAATCAAGAGAGAAGGGATATTGAGGTACAATTTGGATGTCGACATTGTCAGCTTTATCCCCTCCAATGTTCTCCACCTGGACAGTCAGGTTCAGATATTCTCCTATTTTTGCAGGGTAAGGATTTGTTTCGACTATTGTAACTTTCAGATTGGCACCCCCTACAGATGCAGAGGTAGGAGATGTAAACATCGAGGAAACCAAAAACAAAGATAATACAAGAGAGACAAGTGAACATTTGATTTTTGTCATTCTAATTCCACACCCCAATTTGCTTAAGTTCTAAAATACAAAAATGAGTTATTCCGTATTCTGAATGATCCCATCTTTTACGAGCACTATCCTGTCTGCGTGTCCTGCAATTTCAGGATCGTGAGTAATCATCACAATGGTTCTTCCTTTTTCGTTGAGTTTTCTAAACATATTTAGAATTTCACAGCCTGTCTTCGAATCCAGATTTCCAGTTGGCTCATCTGCAAGGAGGATTGCAGGGTCATTGATAAGAGCTCTGGCAATAGCAACTCTCTGAGATTGGCCACCTGAAAGCTCACCCGGCTTGTGGTGCATCCGATCTTCCAGACCCACGAGTTTAAGTAACGCCTTTGCTCTTTCATGAGCATCGACTCCGCTCCTTGTATTGGCATAGGTAGGAAGCTCGACATTTTCAAGAGCTGTAAGTCTGGGGATCAGGTTGAATGTCTGAAAAACAAAACCGATTTCTAACCCTCTGAGCCTAGCAACCTCCTTATCAGATAGTTTATTAATATCCAGACCTTTAATTATGATTCTCCCTTCCGTAGGCCTATCAAGAAAACCTATAAGATTCATAAGTGTGCTCTTCCCTGAGCCAGAGGGTCCCATTATAGCGAGGAATTCTCCCTCGCGCACTTTTAGATTGATATCATGAAGAATTGGGACCTCCAGATCTCCAAGAAAATAACTCTTTTTGAGATCAAGAACTTCAATAACGGGAGCTGATGTCCTATGTGTTTCATCACTCTGCAGATATCTAGAACGGCTCAACTCACATTTAAACGGCTCTTCGTTTGAATTAACTAGGTATTCTCCAGAGGGAAGTTCTCCTTCATGTCTGGAATTTTCGGTTCCGTTCTCCAAAATTGAATCTCTGGGAGCAGAAACATCTGCAATCGAAATCTTCATTTCCATATCCACCCCTCCGTTTTTCATAATACTCAGATTAATTCACAGTATCTGGTTACCATAAGATACAACCTATTCTGATTTTTATACTTAAATCACAACATTAGAGTGATTTTCCAGTGCACTAAATTCGATAAATAAATTTGTAGAGTTATTTATTAAGAAGTTACTTTGAAACTCTTTTCATCCAATCAATATCCAATTGAACTGGTAGAAGAAAGGATTGAAAAAGAAAAGGGTATTCTCCAGAGAGAATAGCCCTTTTACGAGACAAACTCTTATTCATATCTCAAGGCGTCCACAGGATTCATGCGTGCCGCTTTTCTTGCAGGGTATAAGCCAGCAGTTATCCCAACAAGAACCGAAACTGCAATCCCTATTTCAATTAATGTTAAGGGAAAAACCGGAGGAAGTTTAAGGGCGACTTCAAGAGCGTAAGCTCCCAGACCACCGATTGTAGTACCTACTATTCCCCCAAAGAAGCTGACCATTATAGACTCCAGTAAAAAAAGGAATAAAATATTGGAATTGTTATAACCTACAGATTTCATTATTCCAATTTCTCTGGTTCTTTCAGTTACGGTCACAAGCATAATATTCATGATTCCTATCGAGCCCACAAAGAGAGAGATTAGAGCGAGAGCAAGTAGAAAAGAACTCAAAGCGTCTCCTATTTTTCCAGTCTGCTCAAGAACTTCTTCCTGATTAAAGACGTAATAAGGTTTTAAGTCCTCATCGTCAATATCTCTTTCCGGAACCCCGAAATTCCTGGCTAATCTGCTATCAACGTCATCGGAAATGTCACGAATTTTTTCAGGGCTGTCTGCCATTGCAAGGAAAGCTCCGTAGTCATTTTCCCCGATCATCTCATTCATAGTGGAAACGGGAATGAAAACTGTCAAATCATAGTCACTGTCTTCACTCACAACAGTTGGCTTGGAATTTTTCAAGATTCCTTTTACTTTAAAACTCTTCTTCACAACCGTACCGTTTTCCTGTCGAAAAGCGATCTCTACATTGCTTCGATGGGAAATATTCTTACTGAATTCATCATTTGCAATATCGTATCCAAGAACAGCCGCAGCGCTATCTTTATCTGTCAGGAAAGTGCCCTCTTCCATCTGCAGACCCTGAATTTCCTGAAAATCTTTGTTAATTCCTGCAACATTGACGTTTTTAGTTTCAGAAAGATATGTGAGATCTCCACTCATTAATTTTCTTGGAGATACACCAGAAATTCCAGGCGTATTCTTAATGAGATTGTACTCATTATCAAAGAAAAGGTTTGGCTGCTCGCTGGCTGCAATAATAAAATTAGAGCCTACAGAAGAGATCTCATTAGTAAAAAACTGGTTAAAACTAGCACCAAGAGATACGTTAACAACTACTGCAGCTATCCCGATTACTATTCCCAATGTAGTGAGCGCAGATCTGAGCTTAGCACTTCCTATACTCCCTGACGCTATACGGGCTGCCTGTGCAAATTTTATCATATTTTACCCCCATAAATATGATATTAGTTGACTCTTTTCTGATTATTGCTTTCTTCTTCTGTAGAACAAGAAGGCTGCTGGAACAGCAATTACAATAAATCCACCTGTCAGCAAAGTTTTTGAGTTAGATTCATTAGAGCCCGAAGAACTTGCAAAGTTCAGGTTTCCGATAGTGTTTGCATGTCTATTGATTCCGTTATTGTAGTTTGCAGTGAGGCTCATGTTTATCCCTTCTTCCCTACTAACACTCCACGAATTTTCTTCCACAGCATTGAATTCGATGGTAAAAAGCTCGTCTGGATCCATTGGCCCTATGAAATATTCTGCAGGGTAAAATGTGATGCCTTCAGCTTCAGGTTTTATGCTTACCGAGTTAAAATCATTAGGATGGGTATTGGCTACATCAAATTCAATCGTAGATTTTCCATCCACCATTCTAAGTTCTTTGGAAGGGATTACCATTATGTTTGAAGAGTCGACCTTGAGAGGAATGTTCTTTCTGCTGTTGTAATCAAAGGAGTTACCCTCTATTGCAAGTTCAAGGTTATGAGTTCCCTCTGGAGCATCCTCTGTAACCTTAACATTGAAAGTAAGTTTGATGCTATCTCCAGGTCCCAGAAGACCCATATCTTCGTAAGGAGCATCAAGAACAACTATCCCATCAGATAAAGGTCTTAAAACAGCAGCCTGAATTCGGGCATTGGTATCAAAGTCACTCTCCCCAATAGTGACAGTAGGATTACTTGCAGTGTTCTTGAGAGTTACGGTGATAGTGCCCCGGTCTCCGGGCATGAAAACTTCGGGTTCAAAAGTAACCTCCTTAAGCTCAACCGTACCTTTGCTGTTAAATGTTTCAGTACCTATTCGTATGTCAAAGCTTTTCTCACTCCAGGGACTATCTTTACCTGTTTTTGTCCGGATGTCAATGGAACGGACCCCCTTCTGCGCACTTTTGTCTACGAAGAGGTGAAACTCTTTTGTAGCTGTCCTGCCAGGGGTGAGGACTCCGATATTTTTCACGGCATTTGCCTCGGAATCAAGAGAGAAGGGATATTGAGGCGCAATTTGGATGTCGACATTGTCAGCTTTATCCCCTCCGATGTTTTCCACCTGAACAGTCAGAGTTAGATATTCTCCTATTTTTGCAGGGTAAGGATTTGTTTCGACTATTGTAACTTTCAGATTGGCACCTCCAACAGATGCTGAAGCAGGAGTTACAAAAATCAAGGAAACAAAAAGTAAGGAAAAAAGAATTGTGATATTATTCCTCTTAATTATTTGCATATACTTCCACCTTCAATTGTATTGAATTATTTCATCTTTTACTGGGACAACTCTACCAGCATATTTCGCAATTTCAAGATCGTGCGTAACGATTACTACCATTCTTCCGTCTATATTCAAATTAAAAAGCATTCGAAAGATTTCATTTCCTGTTAAGCAGCAAGGTTTCTGGTTGGCCCATCCACAAGAAGGATCTCAAAGTCATTAATAAGTGTACACGCGATTGAGAACCTCTTGGACTGGACTCCTAAAAGTTCACTAGGTTTGTAACACATGCAGTTATGAAGTCTCATTATCTCAAGAAGCTCACTTACATGCCTCCTTGGATCAATACTGATTCTTGAATTAGCGAAGGTTGGGAGCAAAAAATTCTCAACGTCAGTTAGGTGAGAAAAATGATAGAAAGTCTGAAAAACAAAACGTATTTCAAGTCCCCGAAGGCAGACAAGCTCTTGATCTGACATTCTATTGAAATCCATTTTCCTTACAAGAATCTGCCCTTCAGTTATCCCGCCAAGTAAGCCTATAAGGTTCACAAGAGTATTTTTTCCAGAATCTAGTGAACCCATAGCAGCAAGAAATTCCCCGCTATCAATTTTAAAGTTGACATCTGAGAGAACGGGAATTCCCAGACTCTTAGATACATAGCTTTTCCTGACATTGAAAAACCCTATAATAGGAAATCTGTCCTCAGGTAAACTATTTTTGTTAATATCCATATCCCCCTTTCCCAAAGTTAATGAAATGTGATAGAAGGATTACATTGAATAATCCTAATGTTTTTATCATTATGTAAGACAGTCCATTTTAACTTATGCTTTGTTAATTTTCGACAAAAGATCCAATTTGAGGGCATATAATTATTGATTCCTGATTTTGGAGTAGGTATTTGAAATTCAATTTTCGGAGTTGACGCTCTACACACTGTTTTCAACTCTTCTATGGATTTACTACTTATAGAAAGTCATTCTTTTCCAAAAATTACTGTAAATATAGTCCACTAAAATATAGGCAGTAAAAACAGATAGCTATAGTAATTTTATGAGAGAAAAGCCATTTTTCAGAAAATTTATAATCTCACTCCGGGATTTATCTTCATAAATGTATACTGTTTTCTATATACAAATTTTCATGAAAGCTAATGGTAGACTTAAAATAGATGTACTAATCATTTTCAAAAATTTTTAAATTAAATAGGGATCTACTTTTGAATATTGATATTATAGTTAAAACAAGTTTTGAACTTTCACACGGAATGCAAGTCTAAAAAATATACATCTGTTTACGAAATCCTTACTCTAAACATTTAGGGACTATTATTCATAAGGATATGAAATTCTATTGAGCTTATATAATTTGGTATATATAGGTATATACAGTCACTGTTAGCTAAAATTTCAAACGGTAGATCTCGAAATAAGAAAAACACGATATATTAATCTTATGAAGTGGCTGACAGGGATAGTGAAAAATGTACCACATACATAAGAAAAAATTGGTTGAAAAATTATAAAATATGGAGGAAATAAACATGAGCTTTCCCAACATAGGCTTTACATTCAACTTTGGTCAGATGTTCACATTCATGAATAACATCTGCTTCTCATTCAGATTATGGTAAATGAGTATTCTAAAGTAGAAGTGCAAGAGGTTTCTGCAGGAAATGATTATAATTTCTATATTTCCCGATTGCAGAAGACCGGGGTATAACGGAAGACGAATAAACTCAGAAAAAGAATGGGGGAAACGATATGTTCTACAGCATTTACTACTCAAAGGTCTGCAGTTACTATGCGGCCGAATGCTTCAAATTCTTCTTCTACTGCTAATTAAGTGTAAGTAAAAGGTTTCTGTAGGGAATTGGCCATAAGGCCTTATATTTCCCGACTGCTGAAAGCCGAGGTATAAAGGAAGACGAATAAACTCAGAAAAAGAATGGGGGAAACGATATGTTCTACAGCATTTTCTACGAAAAGGTCTGCAGTTACTATGTGGCCGAATGCTTCAAATTCTTCTACTACTGCTAATTAAGTGTAAGTAAAAGGTTTCTGTAGGGAACTGGCCATAAGGCCTTATATTTCCCAACTACAGAAGACCGGGGTATAACGGGGGATGAATAAACTCAGAAAAAGAATGGAGGAAATGATATGTTCTACAGCATTTTCTACGAAAAAGTCTGCAAATACTATGCGGCTGAGTGCTTCAAATTCTTCTATTACTGCGATTAAGCAGTAATGCTGATGAAAAGATAACAATAACATACGAAGTTGCCTGAATTTCAGGCAACTTCATCTTTACAAAAGAAATACAAAATATTCACTTTTCTACTTCTTTTTTTATTTTCTTTATGTTTATTATGTTGAAGAGTTTTATAATTTTAAATATACTTTTTGAAATATGAGGAAAGGAACTGCGTAAAATTTAAAATTAGATCTAAAAAGCCCAAAGTTGAGATAATATAATATTTTTTTAAGCATTATGAATTCTCTGAAGGGATATTTACGCCATATAGATTAAAGTGGAAATTAAGAAACGAGATGTTTGAACATCTCATAAGATGTTGCAGCGAAAGATACTACTTCAAAATACTAAAAAACTATGATTTGTAAGGAGTTGTCGTTCTTTACATTATTTGTAAATTCATAATATAAGTTAATATTGATACTCCTATAAGACTTAATGTTGGAACATGTAGTTGCATATGTCGGTAGATAGTTTAATATAGTCTAATGTGATTATAAATATTCCAGTGGTCTGATTTAAAATCTTTAATATTCCTAAATCTTTTAGCTGGAAATCTTCAATATTGTTTACACTTACCTGCAGTTCCAAAGATAAATCTCTGAGAGTATAAAACTTGGGAGTATGATATAAGAAAGGATATCGCAGGGGGTTTGGCGAAAGCACATAATATTCGGAGTAATCCGTAAACCAACTTTAATTGTAGAGACTACATCAATTTGAATTTAAGAAATAGGAATTAAATAATAAAAATTTTGAAAGTAGAAGTAGAGAAGTGGAGGGACTTACAATGTATTACTATTTAAGTTATACAAAAATCACTATATTTATACAAATAATAAAGTTTAAGCTAATATATATTAGCGGCCAGGGTTTTGACGGCTTTAGAAGGTTCTATTGAAATAAATGTTATATATTAACTAGTAGGCCAGCATTTTGAGTGATATATTTATACAGGTCAGACTGCATGTTTAGGCAGCAGTGAACCTGTATATTTTTTTGCTAGCAAAAGTGGCTTGACTCATGCTATTTCTAGAGAAACTACTACAAAGATTAATCATACAAGTATAGAATTTCCGCCTAATAACTCCTTTATACGTCAACTTATCTCTTTTATCTGATATACAATAAAAGAGATAACGCCGGAAGAACAGAACTTTATGAATATTTAAAGGGATAATGAGTTATAAAGAATATGGAAAAACTTGAATTTCTAGGAGAAAGAGGCTCAAATCTCTGAAATGAAAAAGGTTAAGTTTTCAAATGAAAAAAGTTAATTTTTTGAAATAAAAAGAATTTTAAGATTTTAATAAAAGAAAATTACTGCTTCTAGAAGATTGTGTAGATAATCAGCAGGCTGAAAAAACAACTCGTGGCTATCTAAATATCGCGGCTATCTAACCGCGGGAAATGCTGAATACACGGATATCTTACCCATACACTCTTTCATTTTTTCGGTCTATAGATGTTTCCAGATTACTTCATGCTTTTACAACAACAAAGGCATAGAAAAGATCAATATAATCTCTAAAAAAGAAAAGGTTTAGGCCAAAAACTACTGTCTTCCTCCTTTTTCCGAGTTTTCCATGTCCCCAGTGATTTATCTGCCTTTTGACGTATAAGTAAAAGAATTCTGGTTTGAACTAGAGCTATAGTTTTGAAAAATGAATAACTATAACCAAAAGCTTTTTACTCCTATTTAGAAGGAAGGGGGAGTTAATGACTTATAAAAACAAAACAAGGATAAAAGGAGTCTTAAGTCCATGGTAGGTGGCTAAGGCTTACATCATATTTCCACTATATAAGTTGAAAAATAAGATTCAAAGCTCCATACATAGAAAACCGTTATTCACGTAGAATATAATATATTTAATAGAGTATTAATCGAGGAGTGAGCTCATAAAAAACCAAGACTATAAGCCAGAAGACTTTTTAAAATTGAAATTCAAGCATAAATATTTCAAGCTTTTTTATATTTACAAAAATAGAAGTTAAAAAAATAGGAAATTTGCCTGTAATAGGAAATTTACCTGTTAGACAGACGATCATAGTAATTACAGGACAAAAATTAAAAAGAAATAAGCAAAACTGAGCGTGCTTATATATCCACTTTATTAAACCTCCACAACGCAGTAGATAGCATTGCAAGGGCGAAGATAGTTAGACCCAAGAAACAGAAACCTATGTCGGCCGTTGTGTAAATATAATGAATTCCCATTACAGAGAAATCAGTCCCTAAAGCAAAATAGCGAATACCATTTGCTAGCAGGGTCAGCGGGTTAAACATTGAGAGAAACCTGAGGATGGAAGGGAAAGAGTTGATAGGATAAAGGGCACTACTTATAAAGAAAATGGGCATACTAAGCAAGGTAAGAATCGACTGCATTCCTTCAGGATTTTCAATGGTAATTGCAATAGAGCCTGATAGAAAAAGGAAGCCAAGAGTAAAGGTTGCTACCAGTAGCATGATGCCCACTATTGAGAAAAGAGTTTGAGTAAGAGTATATCCATTGAAGAAATCCATTCCTAGAAGTTTTCCGAACCCGATTATTATAAAAGTTTGAATAAAAGCCTTAGTCACAGCTGAAAGTCCAATCCCAAGAATGATATGAAACCTGGGAACCGGACTTGCAAGAGTTTCCCTCAATAAGCTGAATTTTTTATCAAACATAAGGGTAGTGCCCCCAAACAGACTGCTGAATAGCACATCCATTGCAATTATTCCCGCACCCATATAAGAGAAGTAGTTGACTACAGGGACACCAGATACGTTTGGAATAAGTGAAGTTAGTTGATCAAAACTGTCTGACATAGCAAGCCCGAAAAATGCTAGCCACATAATAGGTTGGACTAGTGAAGTGAAGAGAACAGATTTGAATCTAAAGAATTTAACCATCTCTCTCCAGTATATTGCACGAAACTCGAAGTTCATTTCGAGACCACCTCTAATTCCACTTCTTTTTCTTTTTCGATTTCATCTCCTTCTCTTAACCCATGCCCGGTGTAATGAACAAAAACGTCATCCATAGATGGTTTTTTAATATTTACGATTATAATTTCTATTCCCTCTCTTCGAATTATCTCCATAATTTGAGGAAGTACGTGAGTGACATCTTCATTAATCATGACTCTCAAGGACTTTGTATCTTCTGTGATGCTTTTTACCGAGCTGAGTGACTTTAAAACCTCCGCAGCAAGCTTATTGTCACTAGTTTCCAGATAAATAAGGTCTTTACCAAGTTTATTCTTTAATTCATCCGAGTTTCCAGTTACGATTATTTTTCCATGATCAATTATGCTTATTCTGTCACTCAATTGGTCTGCTTCTTCCATATAGTGTGTTGTCAGAAATATAGTAGTGCCTTCTCTCTTAATCTCTCTAAGGTACTCCCACATTCTCATTCTCGTCTGAATATCGAATCCTACAGTTGGCTCATCAAGGAAGAGGACAGCTGGTTTTGTCATCAATCCTCTTGCAAGCTCAAGTCTTCGCTTCATACCACCGCTCAGATTTTTTACCAGAGTATCCCTTTTACTTTCCAGATCTGTCAGTTTTAAGAGTTCATTGATTCGTTCTTTTCTTTCTTTTTTTGACATGGAATATATTTTACCATGATACTCCAGATTTTCGGATACGGTCATTTCATGATCAATACAAAGCATCTGGAAAACAATACCTATTGATCTTCTTACGGAATCTGATTCTTTTGCGACATCATATCCATTAACTCTGGCTTCGCCTCTCTGTAT
Organism: Methanosarcina sp. UBA289; assembly: GCA_002496565.1. GTDB lineage: Archaea > Halobacteriota > Methanosarcinia > Methanosarcinales > Methanosarcinaceae > Methanosarcina. The sequence goes on from DAKJ01000018.1 coordinate 466,152, forward strand.
CTTCTTCAGTGTAGTAAGAATATTAATTACAGTACTCTTCCCAGCTCCATTTGGGCCAAGAAATGAGAAAATTTCTCCCTGTTTTACAGTAAAACTGATATTGTCAACAGCTTTTATAGAACCATATGAATGCTCAAGATTATTTACTTCTATGACGTTTCCGGTCATTCGTAAATCAACCCCTCTCCTCTACCGTATCGGATCACTCCCATGTACTAGATCCCAATATTAAACCCCTATATTGAAAGAGTATGGATTTAGTAAGTAATATGTTGAAAACTATTAAGTTTGGATAAATATCTTGATAGTTTTACACAAGTAGTTATGCCTCAGATGCTTTATATAAATAGGAAATAAAGTTTCTAAACTAACCTATGAGAACTCTTTATTTTTAGTTTAAAGATATTTAAAATGCTTGACAAATTGTACAATTTAATCTTGAATAATGAGTGGGAATTATTGAAAAAATATACACATACTTTTTCTATATTTTCCTCGAATAAGAAGGATGTACTTGCTTTTTCAGAATTGATCAATAGCTCATGTACATGCCCCGGTCTCGATTATTGAATATATCCCCAATAGCTTCTCTTTCTTTTGCAGTTATAATAATAACTTTTTATTACATAGAGAATAAAAGATAAAAGAATATAAAAAAGATATCTTTATATTATGGTATTTACTTTGAAATAATCGTAAATTAAACTAAAACTAGACCTAGTAGAAAAGATATAAAACTCTTGGTTGATGTCGTTTCTTTAAGGAGAAGATTTCTCATTATAGGAATTATTTGTCCATTTTAAGGGCTAATAGCATTTTTTCACATAAATATTTCTACCTCAAATACTTTCTATTGAGATTTTAATTAATAACAGATAGAAGAATGATTTACCGCAAAATAATTCTGAAAAACTTAAATTTATATCCTATTAATCTTTATTATAGTTTATTTAAATTAATAAAGACTATTTTTATTGAGATTTTTTGCGCAAAGGAGATACTATGAAGATAATAAAATGTGGCGATCTGGGGTTTAAGTGTAACTTTATGGCTGCTGGAAATGAACTAGAAGAAGTTGAAAATGCTATATTCGATCATATAGAAAAAGAGCATAAAAAAGAGTTTCAGAGTATGTCTGAAGATGACATTCTTCATCTGAAACACCGAATATCAACTCTTCTGGGAAGAAGTTGTGGCTGTGGAGCTCTGTGATACGAATAACACACGAGATTATACTTTGAAAAACGGAAGTTTATCCGTGGTCTCTAGGTAAACTTTCTTTACATCTTTTTTATTAATTAAGAATTTTACTCTAAAGAAAGTTAATTAGAAAGAGTGAAATAGGAGTTGATTGAGACAAAACAGTTTGAATAAATCATTTTTGAATAGTTCAAGGATTCAATAATGAATTAATTTCAAATCTTATGTCATTAACTCAAAATCCAGATATAGTAATTAAGCAGCGCAGCGAAGCTTTCGATAAAAGCATAATAAGGAGATTTTAGTTCAAAGAAGAGAAAAGACCAGAGAGCATTAAGGACTAACTGAATTCGAAAATAAGCATCCCTACTTTGACTTCCTATTCTTGCAGCCCTTTCACCCAGACCAGATAAAATGAAATTCCCATAAGTGTCTAGAGTATAACCCAGATCGGAAAGAAAACCTGAGAGGAAGGGTTAAAGACCGGCTTTTCCAGCAAAAGATACCAGTCCTTAAGAGACGATACTGTAAATATCGAACCTATTTCCCCTGCAAACTAGCAGAGCAATACAGAAACCAGGAGCTTGAACAGATTAACTCTTTGAACCATACCACAGACCCAGAAAATTATCCTTTACTCCAATTGTTATTAATATTGAGCCTATCCCAAAACTTAAAATTTGCTTCTTCGGTTTCCACATTTTAAGTGATCAATCGAGCTTCAAATCATGGAAGTAATCCAGGATAATTCTGATAATTGAGAATGAAAATGGGTTTTGGGATGAGCTCATTAAGTATTAATATTAAGGTTGAAAAAACTTAAAATCTTTATTCCTATATTTTATAACATTTTTGCATATACACACTGCCGGAAAGAAAAGACTCAAATTGTATTAACAAATCTACTCCTTTTGGAATTAGCTAATGAGCTTTATATGCATGAGATTAGAAATATACTCAACAACTTGGGAAGGGGCCCAAAATATTTATAAAGTTGGTGCAATTTACTAGATTAATTAACATTATTTAAAGAACAATTTTCAGAATGTACATACTGTTTGCGAAGCTATATATAATATTAAATAGGTAAAAGGATACCTAGTGCTCGATAGGATGGGAATCAAATGGTGCAGATAAAGAAGTGTATAACCAAAGAAGATGTAATAGAAACTGTAAATGAGAGAGACGTAAAGTTTATCCGGACTCAGTTTACGGATACACTAGGCATCATCAAAAGTTGGGCAATTCCTGTTGAACAGTTGGAAGAAGCTTTCGAAAGCGGGGTAATGTTTGACGGATCTTCGATCCAAGGCTTTACAAAGATTGAAGAATCGGACATGAAACTTGTGCTTGACCCGTCTACTTTCAGGATTCTTCCCTGGAGACCTGCAGCCGGTGCAGTAGCCAGGATCCTTGGAGACGTGTATCTTCCAGACGGCCGGCCGTTTGAAGGAGACCCCAGATACGTTCTTAAGAGCGCAATCAGAGAGGCCGAAAAAATGGGGTACTCAATGAATGTAGGTCCGGAACTAGAATTTTTCCTCTTCAAACTTGACGCAAACGGAAATCCGACCACAGAACTTACGGATCAGGGAGGATACTTCGATTTCTCACCCCTTGACCGTGCCCAGGATGTACGTAGAGATATTGACTATGCTCTCGAGCATATGGGATTCCAGATAGAAGCCTCTCACCATGAGGTCGCACCTTCTCAGCATGAGATTGACTTTAGATTCGGGGATGTACTGAGTACTGCAGACAATGTTATAACTTTCAAATATGTGGTAAAATCAATTGCATATCACAAAGGATATTATGCCACCTTTATGCCGAAACCCCTCTTCGGGGTAAACGGCTCAGGCATGCATACAAATCAGTCTCTTTTCAAGGATGGCAAGAATGCATTCTATGATCCAGATACTACAAATCAGCTTTCTCAAGAAGCAATGTACTATATTGGTGGCCTGTTGAAACATATTAAGGAATTTGCAGCCATTACAAATCCGGTTGTTAACTCCTATAAAAGAATTGTACCAGGGTATGAGGCACCAGTTTACCTCACATGGTCTGCAAAGAACAGAAGTTCATTGATCCGCATTCCTGCAACCCGTGGTAATGGGACAAGAGTTGAACTAAGATGCCCAGACCCGGCATGTAACCCTTATCTTGCCTTTGCCCTGATGCTCAGAGCTGGACTTGATGGGATAAAGAACAAGATTGATCCTGGAGGGCAGACTAACATGAACATATTCCATCTTACGGAGAAAGAGCGAGAGGAAAAAGGTATTTGTTCCTTGCCCGCAGACCTTAAAGCGGCAATTGATGAAATGAGAGGCAGCAAATTCGTAAAAGAAGTGCTTGGAGAACACGTTTTTAATCATTACCTCTGTGCCAAAGAGATGGAATGGAACGAATACAAAGCAATCGTTCATCCGTGGGAACTTGAGAAATATCTGCATATGCTGTAAGCATACAAAAAATCTTAAAACCTACACAAATATGGAAAAATCTACTTTGATAAAATTAAAAAGTAGATTCGTTCAGAAGACACGCCTTTTCCTGAGGCGTGTCCAGATTTTAGAAAAAGAACCCAGTAAATTAAATAAGAACTTTCTGATTCAAGCTGTTAATTCCGTAGAAATTTCTTTATTTTCTCTCAAAATTGACGCCTAAAGATTATTAATGTAAAAATACTTTCCTTGTCAATTCCAATATTCAATAGCATTACTTTTTTTCAAAAGGATTTACTGGATAGATATTGCAAGGAAATATCAAAGAAGGCCTGAAGGGGACAAAGGAGTAATCTGTTAAAAGTTAATGTCAAAAAATGTAGAAGAAAAGAGAAAAAATTAAAAGGTTAAAACGTCATGCTTAGAAAAATTATCTAAAGAACTCTTAACCGGATAAAAGAAACGTATATATATTGTCAAATAGGTACTAAATTACTTATTTCCCTTAGTGACGACCCTCTCAATGTATGTAAATAAAATAAAACCATGTATGGAAGCGTTCTATTCACTCACATTAATTAGATAATATAGATGAGACAAATTCGGATAAAGATTCTTAAATTATAGAAATTGATAAAGATTACCCCTTAAACCCAGTATATCAGCTGGCAAGTTTTTTGACCTAATTCTCAAAAATGAGCCACGGAAGTAATCCAGAAAATACCGATGGATACAGGAAATTACTGATTAAATTATATTACATTCATTCCTATCCGTTTTTAGAGTGATCAAAATGTGTGGAATAATAGGCTTTATAGACCGAACAAAGTCCAAAATGGACGGGTCGAGCATAAAAGCCGCCCTCAGCCTCATGAATGAAAGAGGTAGTGGAGACGGGGCAGGCTATGCTGCATACGGAATTTATCCAGAGTATGCAGATTACTATGCTCTTCATGTTTTCTTTGACAATCTAGGTGAACCAAAAAAGAAGGTTGATGAACTTCTCCAGCAAATGGGAGAAATTGTTCACCAGGAAGAAATCCCCACAACCCCGCAGCCTGGCATAAAGAAAGTACACATCCCATGGAGATATTTCTTTAAGCCTTCAGAAGACCTGATGGCAGGAAGAATGGCTTCTGAAAACGATGTTGTCACTTACATAGTCATGGAAGTAAATGCCAATGTAAAAGGGGCTACAATCTTTTCTTCCGGGAAAAATATGGGAGTCTTCAAAGCTTCTGGCTGGCCCGAAGATGTGGCAAACTTCTACAGGATTGAAGATTACAAGGGATACATCTGGCTTGGTCACAACCGTTATCCCACAAATACCCCGGGTTGGTGGGGAGGCGCTCATCCTTTCAACCTGCTTAACTGGTCAGTAGTACATAATGGAGAAATAACCTCATATGGTACAAACCAGCGTTATGTCGAAGGATACGGATACAATTGCTCCCTGTTCACTGATACCGAGGTTGTAGCCTATTTGTTTGACTTACTTGGTAGACAGCATGGACTTTCGCATGAAATGGTTGTCAAGGCTCTTGCTCCGCCTTTCTGGGATGAAATAGACAGGATGCCTGCAAAAGAAGCAGAGTTGAACAAGGCAGTTCGCCTTACCTACGGACCCGCTCTAATGAATGGACCCTTTGCAATTGTAGTCGGGACAGAGAATGGTATTGTTGGCTTTACTGACAGGATTAAACTTCGTCCTCTGGTAGTTGGTGAGAACGGGAACCGGCTCTACATATCCAGCGAAGAAGCCGCAATAAGAGTATATGACCCCGAAGTCAAGACCATATACACCCCTAGGGCAGGAGAACCAATTATAGGGAGGTTTATTGAATGACGCTTGGAAGTGTGCCCCCAAAATTTAAGGTCGATATCGATCGCTACCAGTGTATGGACTGCGGACGCTGTATTGAAAACTGTTCCTACGGTGTGTACAGAAGGGAAGGCAACAAAATCCTCATAGAATCAAGGAAATGTACAGGCTGCCTTCGCTGTGTTTCCATGTGTCCCAGGGACGCAATCATGCTTACGGAAAAACCTGTAGATTACCGTAGCCACCCTCTCTGGACCAGAGAGGCAAGAGAGGATATTATTAAACAGGCCCGCAGTGGAAAAATTATCCTTTCAGGAATGGGAAACGCCAGGGATTTGCCAGTTGTCTATGACCACCTTCTTCTTGACGCCTGTCAGGTCACAAACCCAAGCATTGACCCCCTGAGAGAACCTATGGAACTCAGGACTTACATAGGAAAGAAGCCATCCAAGCTCAAATTCAAGAAGACTGAGAGTGGAGACGTAGAACTGGAAACAAAACTCGCTCCAAACCTCAAGCTTAATACTCCGATAATGATTGGGCATATGAGTTTCGGAGCTATTAGCCTCAACGCCCAACTCAGTATGGCAAAGGCCGTAACAGAACTCGGAACTTATATGGGAACAGGAGAGGGAGGGCTCCATGAAGCTCTTTATCCTTATCAGGACCACATGATTGTCCAGGTTGCATCAGGCCGGTTTGGTGTAAACATTGATTATCTTGAAAGAGGCGCTGCCATTGAAATCAAGATTGGCCAGGGGGCAAAACCAGGTATAGGTGGACATCTGCCTGGAGAGAAAGTAAGTGAAGAAGTCTCAAAGACTCGCATGATCCCTGTTGGCAGTGATGCGATTAGTCCAGCACCTCATCATGATATTTACAGTATTGAAGACCTTGTTCAGCTCATTAGAAGCCTGAAAGAAGCAACCGAATGGAAGAAACCGGTCTTCGTTAAGATTGCAGCCGTGCATAACGTGGCTCCAATTGCTGCTGGTATTGCCCGCTCTTCTGCAGATGCGGTAGTGATTGATGGATTCCGCGGCGGGACTGGCGCAGCTCCCAAGGTCTTTAGGGACAATGTGGGAATTCCGATTGAAGTTGCAATCGCAAGCGTTGATCAGAAACTCAGAGAACAGGGCGTAAGAAATGAAATATCAATTATTGCAAGTGGCGGAATAAGGAACAGTGCAGACCTTGCCAAGTCAATTGCTCTCGGAGCAGATGCTGTTAATATCGGGACTGCTGCCCTTGTTGCTCTGGGCTGTAGAGTCTGCGGCAATTGCTACAGAAACCTTTGCCCGTGGGGTATTGCTACCCAGCGTCCAGATCTTGTGAGCAGGCTTGATCCTGAGAGAGGAGCAGTTCAGGTCTCAAATCTTATTAAGGGCTGGACTTACGAACTCAGTGAACTTATGGGTGCTGCGGGAATCAATAGTATAGAAAGTCTGCGTGGCAATAGAGACCGCCTGCGTGGATATATGCTGGATGAAGGAATGCTTAAAATCCTGGATGTACTGCCAGCAGGAGCCTGATTGAGATGAAGATGGTAAGAATTGATGCAAGAGGTATGCACTACACACCCTTAAACCAGAAAATCAGGGCTGCGGTTGCGGACGGAGCAGAGGAAATCGTACTCGACAACATACTCGGACAGCGCTTTATAGGAGACGGATTAAGAGGCAATGTCCGCATTATAATCAATGGGGTTCCCGGAGGAGATCTGGGAATGTTCATGAGCGGGCCAACCTGCATTGTACACGGAAATGCCGAACATGCTCCGGGCAATACAATGGACAGAGGAATGCTCGTAATTCACGGAAGCGCAGGAGATGCCGTTGCCCACAGCATGCGTGGAGGAAAAGTCTTTGTAAAGAATAACATTGGTTATCGGGGCGGCATCCACATGAAACAGTATGAAGTGGAAGCCAGACCTATACTCGTTGTGGGAGGCACAGCCCATTCCTTCCTTGGAGAATATATGGCAGGTGGTCTCGTACTCGTGTTCGGTATCGGCAAAGATAAAGCCATGACAGACAGGGGTATAGGAAGCGGAATCCATGGTGGAGAAATTATCATCCGTGGGGAAGTGGATGATTACCTACTTGGAATAGGAGCCAAGAAATTCAAGTTTACTGAAAGTGATCTTGAACGCATTGCTCCAATTATAAAGAGCTTCTGCGAGCAGTTTGGGTATGACGCCACAGATTTCCTGAACACCAACTACACAAAGATCGGACCTGCAAGCAGCCGGCCTTTCGCAAGCAAATACGTCTGGGAGTGATCAGAAATGGCAGAACAGAAACCAATCAGCAAAAGTTACCTTGACCTTAAGTCAAAAGTCTGGGACGAAGGCCTTTGCTCAGGCTGCGGGGCCTGCATTGCAGTCTGCCCTGCTGATGCCCTGTACTTCGAAACCGGCGGCGATTCCACACACCCGAAAAGCAATAATTACTGTAAAGCCGCTGTTGATGATGTGCCCTGCGGAGCCTGTTATGAGGTTTGCCCGAGACTTGACGAACAATCCTCAAGCCTGCTAGGAGACTACCTGGAGATTACTGCTGGGAAAGCCGAGTTTGAGATTCCTAGAAAGCAGAGTGGAGGAGCAGTCACAGCGATTCTTGCAAACGCCCTTGATACAGGCCTTGTAGATGCTGTAGTTACGGTTACGGAAGATCCCTGGACCCTTAAGCCACATTCAATGGTAATAACCAAAAGTGAAGCCCTTATAGGCCAGGCAGGAAGCCGTTACAACTGGTGGGTCCCTCTTGTTTCTTCTCTTAAGGAAGCAGTTGTAAACAGGAAGTACAGGAACATTGCAGTCGTTGGAGTTCCTTGCGTAGTTCAGGCAGTTCGCAAAATGCTTGAAACCGACCACCAGCTTGTGCAGCCATACAAGAAGTCTATTCGTTTCGTTTTAGGCCTTTTCTGTACGGAAAGCTTTGACTACGAAAAACTTATCGCAGGCAAGCTAAAAAGCGAATACGCCCTCGAACCCATGAAAGTTTGCCGCATTGATGTTAAGGGCAAGCTAGAAATCACCCTCAATGACGGAACGCAGTACATAATTCCCCTTACCGAACTTGAGGATACTATCCGTCCGGGCTGTGGTGTCTGTACGGACTTTACCGCCCTCAAAGCCGATATCTCGGCAGGTTCGGTCGGAAGCCCAGACGGATACACAACCCTTGTCATCCGTACCCTTGTTGGACAGCACCTTCTTGAAAGCGCGGTTGCCAACGGGAAACTGAGCGTAGGCGGGGAGGTCAGCCTTGGGATTATTGAAAAGCTTGCAAAGAAGAAGATGGCAAGAAAGCAGGAATAAGTCCGATAGGAATTTAAAGGATGAAACCCGAGTTTCATCTTTATTTATTCTTTTTTGTTAAGTGTGGTTTGAGGACTATTTAGTCCCAACTTATTAAATATTCTTCTGAACATGAATTTAACTCTGCGTTATTTCATTTGGAGTCACTAATCAGCAGAGTAATAACATATCCAATTTTATTGCTTTTTTGACGTAGGGATATTTCTCGATATTTGCTAAACTGAATTCAACGTATTTCTCTGGAGGGTCTGAAGTTTATTTGCATGAACATACACCAGGTTGATGAATCATTAAGAAGGAAATCAGACCTATTGCTAAAATTACAAAAGAAAAGTAAATTAAAAATTTTATAATCATTTTCATTTAAATATTCTTTTCACTTACATTATGAAAATAAATGTAGACAGTCGGCATCATTTTTCGTTAATTACATCATAAATCTTTTTTAACATCAATGCAATATAGAAAAGCAAAATAATATTAAGGATTGGGAATACAAACGATATGATCTCTTTAAAAATGTAAAGAAATGAAGTAGATGAAATCATTTACTCACTTCTCCTTTTAATCATCGTATGCAGTATTTGTACCGGAATAACCTGTCCCATCACTATCTAGGAACTCTCCCCAATATTGCCACTGCCATTTACCACTAACTCCGTTAGTATTTGATTGTACATAAAGTCCATTATATTCATACGTATCTTGGGCTTTGAAGTTCAAGTTAGGATCATAGAGTGTAAGGTCTACGTCACAGTTAACCCAATCATATAGATTGGAATCGATTTTATTCTATCTTCATTAGATCTTATGCTCCAGCTCCACCAATCATCACAGTCATTAGGAGGAGATATCCCACCAGCAAAGTTATAGGTCCGATATGTTGACGTTGGCGATAAATCTTCTGATTTATTGGTTTTGTTTATAGAGTTTTCAGAAGTTTCAGGCACTTCAACTATTAGGTTTATTTTGTTATGCTCTCCATCTAATTTATTTTTAAGAATTTCCTCCAAAACTTTTCCTTCCGCGTTGATAATATATCTGTTGTTAGATCTTTCTATCACATCTATATTTTGTAATTTATCGATTGCCTTATTATCCCATACCTGAACCATAACTCTATATACTTTATCAGGATTTTGCGTCACTTTTTCCAAGAGTCTGTTCATTATTTTTTGCTTAACTACTGCAGCCTCCTCATCAGACAATTTCCTTGGCGAGTCTTCATTACTTGTGATTTCAATATTCGTATCTACTTGCGCATTCACAGCTGGCACAAAAGCTATTCCCACCAGAAACATTACCAAGAGCAATGTTCCTATTCCTAACTTCTTAACTATCATTGTTTCACTCCTATTTATTTTCTAGGAGGCATAAACAGAAAAGCCTTAAGCACCCTTAAAACTAATATTTTCCTGCCTCCGGGCAATGTGGAGTTCGAATAAACCTTCCAGAGAGAATTTGAGCTCCACTGAACATCTTTTTAAATGTTCATATTTTTCTAGGAACTTACTTTTATAATTAATTTGTGACCAAATCATCCAACTGAAAGTATAATCAATTTAAATTTGGGTTTTTTAAAATTTAAGAAGTTATTTGCTACATAATTGGACAGTTTTGCCATAAAATTTAAGTAAGCTCTTTTGATACGTGTTAACAGGAGAGGTGAAAATGTCAAGAAAGATATTATTTATTGTATTGGCAACCTTGCTTTTTTTATCTGCCACTACAGCGACAGCAGCTGAAAATGTGGAAAAAGTGAAAGCTTCAAGCAACTATATCGTAACACCTTCACCTAGCATCGAAGTTGGAGTCATTGACAAAGATATAGGTATTCTGACAGTTTATGATACCATCAGTCAGGGAGAAATAAATATACATGAGAAAACAGTTGGCAGTGGTTTAAATCTCCTAATTGTGGATCTTAACTGGGGAGATTCAACTGACTCTCTTCGGCTTAAAATATATACCCCTAGTGGCAATGTATTGGGTACCTACTATGATAATGCAGATGGTACAACTGACGGTAGGATCCACCTGTATATTCAAAATTCAAATGGAATTGAAGCGGGGAATTGGAAGTATCAGGTATATGGGTATAAAGTCGCCGGAACAGAAAATTATACAATCTAAATTTGATCATGGAATTACTCAAATTATGCACCATCTATGTGGAAGATGAAATTACTTTTTATCTTGGTACTGAGTACCGCAGTAGGTACTACGAGTGCAGACACCGGAGGATATACCGTTGGTCCCTGCCCACCCGATGAAGAGCTCAAAAAATTGGGTGATGCTGTTGATATTAGCGGGGCAGACAGGACTCTTACTTTCTGGGAATTTCCATTGTCATTCAAAATAGCTTATATATTAGGATACCTGGTTGCTTTCGTTTCTTTTTTTAAATTAGTTCCTATAATTCTTGGTCAGATAAAGGGCCTAAATAAAGATGCCAATAAAAAGAAAATTATTAATTATGTGCTGAATGAGCCAGGGTGTACTCCATCTGAAATTTCAAGAAACCTGGAGATTAGCCTGGGATCTATAAGATATCAGATCAAAACACTCAAAGCTGAAGAGAGATTGACATTAACGAAGGAAGGAAAGTTCACAAGAGCCTTTCAAAATTCCAATGCTTTCACAAAAAACGATAAAATAATAATATCACATCTTAAAGGTAGTACAAGAAAACAGATACTACTTAACATTCTGGAAAATCCTGAGATTACGAATCAGGATATCTCAGAAAAGCTGAACTTAGACAAAAGCACTACTCACTGGCATATAAAAAAATTAAGGGAAGATGATGTTATTTTCTCTGAAGTAGAAGGCAAGTTTACTAAATATTTTGTGAATCCAGCTGTGGAGCCGGAGTTGCTGAAATGGCTCAAGATATAAGCGTTAAGCAGCCTTCTCTCAATGTTTGAAGAAAAAGAAAACTAGTAGCTGCAAGGGATACATTAATCTAGTGTCGCGTCAACAGTAAAATATCGTATAGAATCAATTTCATCTATTCAGACTAGTCAAATCTTTGAGGATTGACAAGACACTAGTCTATATTTATTCGTAAAGAGTTTGATTCCTCACTTTGCCAGTTTTCTATAACGGTTAAACATTGGCTTTATACAGGTTTAAATATTCAAAACACAGGAATCAAGCCAGGATTGTCACCGGTAATACACTCTCCGCCTTTAGAAGTTACTATAAAAGTGTTTTCAATACCTACCATTCCTATATTTTCAATTCCTTTTTTAGGTTCGAGAGCAAATACCATTCCTTCCTGGAGGGGCTCATCAAATCCTTCAGCAATCACAGATGTTTCATCGATTAGTAACCCAACCGCATGGCCTATGAATTTAACTTTGCGGTTGCCAAAACCCATGAAGTTCTGAAGAAATTCCGAATCGAGCTTATTCATTATGGTGGTGTAGATTTCCGAGGGGATCGCGCCGGGTTTTAACATTGAGACAGCTTCGTTTTGTATTTCCACACATTTATTATGGGCATCTATGGCATATTGTGGAAGCGAAGAACCAAACATATATGTGGTAGTTTTATCCGTGTTATAACCTTCAACCCCGCATCCGATATCAATGAATACCAGATCTCCTTTTTTCAGTTTTCTGTCACGGCTTCCGATAAGGGGAACCGCAGGGCTCATCCCGTAAATTCCGCCAGGCCCGTTAAAATAAGAAGGATAGATCGAGCTTTCACCGAAGCAGATATTTTCCAGGAACATCTCGGTATCGAACATGCCAAAGCGGCACAATCCGTAATGGCCTTCTTCGACCATAAATGAAAATAGTTCTATTGCCAGATCCGTTTCACTCATTCCTTCTCGCAGCATTTCAGGTACGAGATCTTCCAGCACATGCTGATGAATCCTGCCAGCTTCTCTTGTCAGCGAAAGCTCATATTCGCTTTTAATTGCTCGGACCGCGCAAATTAAGCAAAAACACTAAAGACAGAATATCAACCAGCTACTAATATACTATTAAAAAATTGAATACTATTAAAAAATTGAGATCATAAGACATTACAACTTGAATTCAGATTTTTTAAGCACATAAACTTCTATTGATGCCAAAATATACGCTTAACCTTAAACACACAAAACCGAGGCTTTAATTTTTAAAACCATGGTCGTTTGTTAAAGGTTTATTCCAGTAGTATTAAAAAATGTGTCTTCTATATATCAGAATCGAAGTATCAGTTTACAATGTTTTTCGGATAGGCTCTTATTAGGTACTACCGGAAGATATTATGGTCAATATCTTTTCATTCTTTTTAACCTCGTTTTCTATTCTTCTTTCATCGCTCTCCCAAATCCACTTCTTAGATCCATCCCCAAGAGTAATACAACACAGGACAGAGTTTTTCACTTGAAGATTATTTTTTTCCAGTATTTCAAGGAAATTTTCATCCTGAATAGCTTGTTCAGTTACCGTAATTATATAACTATTTCCTTTTTTGATATCATGGTTAAAATATATAGGATCAGTCCAATTTTCATCTTTTCTCAATTCATCTCTTACATCCATTCTTTTATCTGCGTCTACCGTTAGGTAGTACCTTTCTGGCTGAAGGTCAGAATTATATTCTATGGTGTTCATAGTCATGTTGTATTTTTCAAGAATGGCTTTAACTTCAGGCTCAGTGGTTCCATCTTCAAATTCAATCAATAAATGATATACTTTCGTATCTGGAGATGCAGTCAGCACCTTTTCATTCCTTTCAAGCTCATTTGCAATTTGGTATGCATCTTTCTCTGGAATACCACCACTCTTAGATTCATCTTCTAAACCAATATAACAATAGACGGATTTTTTCACTGGAAGATTGTTTTTTTCCAGTATTGCAAGGAAATTTTTATCCTGAATAGCTTGTTCCGTTACAGTCAATATATAATTACTTCCTTTTCTTACAGGGCTAGTCAAGTTTATATCATCTACCAATTCCTCTATATCTATTGTTTTATCTCTATCTAATATCATGTAGTACCTACTTGGCATAATATCAGAATTGTAATCTATGGTGTTTATAGTCATGTTGTAGTTTTCAAGAATGGCTTTAACTTCAGGCTCAGTAGTCCCCTCTTCAAATTCGATAAAAAAGCCAGCTACTTGTTTTTCTTGGAATGGCGTTTTTGCATCAACCGGTACCTTTGTGTCAACTGGTATTTTTGTATCAACAGGTGTTTTCATATTATCAGATGATGCGTCTACAAATAATCCCACGAGTATGACAAGAGCTAGAAATACAATAAAAACAGCAATTTCTTTGCTGATTTTACTCAAACTACCACCTTCTAAAAAAGATAAGGAGTTTTAATTCCTCACATATATACGATAATCTTCTGAACCAAAACCTTCCATAAAATAATAGCCATAATTTTCAGGTAGTGGATCATCGATTGCCAAATATCTATCCGGATAATCATTTAAATATCCACTACAAACTCTAGAGTGACTATCTTTTATACTTACAAATGGTCTATTATTATCAATTTCAGAAACCGCTTGATCAAACGTAAAAATTGTAACATATTTTGAATTAGGTTTATTTAATCCATTGGATGGTTTATAATAATTTAACTGGTTATTATTAATGACATTCCCGCCAGTAGTATAACCTGGGCCCATCTTCTGATATATATAATCTTGGGTATGAGTTACTCCATAGTATTTAGCAATCATTTGACCGCATGCTGGAGCGCAGTAATGATCATTTTCTTGCCCATACAAAGTAGTATCGAGATATTTACTTGTGCTTGTTGCCACTACTGTTAAGTCGTCACTAAGTTTCTTGATATCTTCTTCAGTGACTGGCAGATTAATATTAACTCCCTTATTAGTTGCTGCTTGTTCTATAGATTTAGTAAGCTCATTACTTTTTTGTCACTCTATTAAATTTTTGTCTATTTCATTTTCCGTAATCTGTTCATAGATTGAGCAAACTCCAGGTTTTGTTTCAGTTGCAGGTTCATCTGGTACCACATTAAGAGTATATGCATCTATAAATATCCTATATTCATCTCCTGTAGTCTTGTTTTTTACTACAGTCATTGCTCCTATTTTGGGATAGCTATATACAACCATTTTAGTTGATTCGATTTCTCCAGTTGGATATTTGTTTTTAGCAGTTTCTATTGACTTTTCCATAACTTCAGTCATGTTAAAGGGTATCGGGTTAAATTCGATAACTTGGATTGGCTGCCCCAGTGTTTTATTGGCACCAACGTCGATTTTACCTATTGTTTTATTATTTTCATGTACTGAAAATTGATAATACAATTTTTGACCATTTATATCATAAAGCTCCAGTGGTTTGGGATCAATAGATGCCCCTTTCCAGCTTCCAAACTTTTCTGTATCGGTTGCTATAAACCTTACCATTCGCGTATTTGCATGCTTAAAGGCTTCCTCTGCAGTTACGCTCTGACTGTTTTCTTCCTGTGCGTTAACAGTTGGTACTAACACCATACCAACCAGCAGTATTGCTAAAATTAGCATACCTATTCCTGAGTCATTTCTTGTTCTCATGCCTTTACCTCGTGTATTTTTACCCAGGAGGCAGGATCAGGCAAGCCTTAAATATTCACAAAGCTAATACTAAATCATGCCTCCGGGCAATGTGGAGTTCGAATAAACCTTCCAGAGAGAATTTGAGCTCCACCAAACATTAATTTTAATGTTCATATTTTGTTAGGAACTTACTTTTATAATTAATTTGTGACCAAATCATCCAACTGAAAGTATACGCAAATTTAAATTTAGATTGTTTTAAGATTTACAAAGCTATTACTCTGATAGTTAGATGATCTGGCCATAAAATTTAAGTGGACTCTTTTAATATGTGTTAATTGAGAATTAATAATGACAATCAGGACACTTTTTATCATATTGACAATTTTGTTTTTTCTATCTTCCTTCACGACAGCAACAACTGAAAATATAGACAAAGGAGAAACATCAAGCAACTATACCGTAACACCGTCATTTGATACTGAAATTGGACTAGCTAAAAAGAATGTAGACGCTCTGGCAGCCTACAGTTTTGATTCCAACATGCAATATAACAACACATCTATACCTTTTGATGTTTCTCAAACTAGACTTGAAAACTCAACTCGAACTATATCTTCTTTTGGAGAACGAAAAATTGGAAGTCAGAATGCTGCTGAAGCTTCCCTATTTATAAAAGATGAAATGGAAAAAGCAGGCCTGCAGGTTTCTCTGGACAATTTTTCCGCGAGGATACGTACACGGGACTTCAATTACTGGAACGTAAGCGGCACAAACGTAGTGGGAATTAAAGAAGGAAAAGCTCTTAAAGATGAGATTATTCTCGTAACCGCACATTATGATTCAAGAATAATTGTACCTCCAGAGTCAGGTTTGAAGGATATTTTTGATTCTGAGATAAGAAAGCCCTATCTCTGGCCAGTCTGGTCCGACACCTATGTTTGCGAATCGGCCAACGGAACCGGAGCGGATGACAATGCCGGAGGGGTTGCCTGCATGCTTGAACTTGCAAGGGTCTTGCAGAATGAATCATTTGACAGAACAATATATTTCATTGCTTTTTCTGGAGAAGAATACAATCTTCTTGGCAGCCAGGCCTGGGTAGAAGCCCATCCTGAGTTGAAAGATGATATTATTGCGGTTGTTAACGTGGATTGCGTGGGAAACGAACCTCTCTACGTGTGTTATCTCCCCCAGTATGCCTGGCTTAAAGATATTTTTGAAAACGAAGCAAAAAACTCAGAAATCAAAATTCAATCTGCGCTTATAGAAAGAGGAGATCATGAAATCTTTTGGGAAAACCACATCCCTGCAGTAGTCCTATGCCATCATAACTACGAAGGTCATGATAATTTCCACAAATTGAGTGATACAGTTGACAATATCGATTTTTCGGTTATCAGGAATGCAAGTACTCTGGCTGCCAGAAGTGTTATTTATCTTGCAGATCCAGATGAGAGTCAGGCTCCTCTCGTTAATGTTTCCAATCTGGAGGTTTCAGAAGCTTCATTTGAACTAACCTATAACGTCTCCGACCCCGAGAGTACTGTGGAAGTCTTTTTTGATAATCAGAGCCTGGGAAATCTCCGATCAGGCAGAACCTTTTCGCTTCCGGAAGGAGAACATACCATCAAAGTTCTGGCAACCGACCATTATGGGAATAGAGGTACTGAGAGCATAAATGTTGTAAATAAGGAAAATCAAAACAGAAGTTCTGAGCCTCATCATCAGGAAATAGAGAGCTCTGAGAACGAGGTAAATTATATAATTGGATATTCTCCAGAAAATTCCATGGACTCAAACAGGACTCTTTATTATTATCTGGATAATTTCGGGCCTCTGTACCCAGGGAATCTTTTGATTCTTACTCCCGGCAGTCATAATCTAAAAATATGGTCAGAAAATGAAAATGGAACTGTGTTTATGGAGAATAAAACTTCTGATTTTAGAAAATATTCCATTGAACGAGTCCAGATAGATAACCCATTCATGGATCGTAAAAATCCTCTTATCTTCATCTCAGGTGTATTTGTAAGTTTGACTATTATTGCGTTTTATGGGAAGCGGGTAAAAAGAAAATTATTGAATCTAAAAGGTTCTAAAGATGAATAAAAATAAAGGCTCCGTTCATACCAAAAAATTTTATTTATTCAACTTTTATAATGATATTTTTATTCTCAAAATCATGTTTTTAAGTCCTCTTACTTCAAATATTATCTTAAAACACTAATGGATTAACCTGTATATTCAAAATTCGAACGGGTTATATGGGAAATCTGGACTTATAAGAAGGTCTATGGGTACAGAGTGACTGGAACAGAAGCTTATATGATTTTAGAATTTAAACTTATAATAAAATTGTCAAAGTATGAGCCAGCTATGTGGAAGATAAATTTATTTTTTGTTTTGATCCTGAGTACTGTCACAGGTATAACCGGTGCAGACACCGGAGAATATACCGTTGGTCCCTGCCCATCCGATGAAGAACTTGAAAAACTGGGCGACGCTGTTGACATGAGCGGTGCTGACGTGACGTACTCATTCTGGGAATTTCCTTTGTCAATCAAAATCGCTTACATAATCGGGTATTTGACTGTTTTCTTTTCCTTTTTCAAACTGGCTCCCATAATTCTTGGTCAGATAAGGAGCCTAAGTAAAAATGTCAACAAAAAGAGAATTATTAATTATGTGCTGAATAAGCCAGGGTGTACTCCATCAGAAATTTCAAGAAACCTGGAAATTAGCCTGGGATCTATAAGATATCAGATCAAAACACTCAAAGCTGAAGATAAATTGATCTTAACGAGGGAAGGAAAGTTCACAAGAGCCTTTCAAAATTCCAACGCCTTCACAAAAAACGATAAAATAATTGTATCACATCTTAAAGGCAGTACAAGAAAACAGATACTACTTAACATTCTGGAAAATCCTGATATTACAAATCAGGAAATCTCAGAAAAGCTGAACTTAGACAAAAGCACTACTCACTGGCATATACAAAAATTAAGGGAAGACAATGTTATTTTCTCTGAAGTAGAAGGCAAGTTCACAAAATGTTTTGTGAATCCAGCTGTGGAGCCGGAGTTGCTGAAATGGCTCAAGTACTGAAACGGCTCAAATATAAACTTTGAGCAGCCTTTTCTTAATGTTTGAAAAAAAGAAAACTAGATAGCTGCAAGGGATACATTAATTATCTAGTCCATGTTTATTCGTAAAGAGTGTGACGCTTCATTTTGTCAGTTTTCTATGAATCAATTAAACCTTGGCTTTATACAGTATTTTAATAATTAAAACACAGGAATCAATCCCGGATTATCTCCTGTAATACACTCTCCGCCTTTAGAAGTTACTATAAAAGTATTTTCAATTCCTACTATTCCTACATTTTCAATTTCTTTTTTATGTGCGAGGACAAATACCATTCCTTCCTGAAGGGGTTCATCAAAGCCTTCTGCAATCACAGGCAGCTCATCAATTAGCAGTCCGACTCCATGTCCCAGGAATTTTACTTTACGATTTCCAAAACCCATAAAGCTCTGTAGGAATTCCGAATCGAGCTTATTCGTTATGTTAGTATAGATTTCCGAGGGAATCGCACCGGGTTTCAGCATTGATGCAGCTTCGTTCTGTATGTCCACGCATTTATTATGGGCATCTATGGCAGATTGCGGAAGTGAAGAACCAAACATGTATGTTGTTGTTTTATCCGTGTTATAGCCTTCAACCCCGCATCCGACGTCAATGAATACCAGATCTCCTTTCTTCAGCTTTCTGTCCCGGCTTCCAATCAAGGGAACCGCAGGACTCATTCCGTAAATTCCGCCAGGCCCGTTAAAATAAGAAGGATAAATAGAGCTTTCACCAAAACAGACATTTCCCAGGAACATCTCGGTATCGAACATTCCGAAACGACATAATCCGTCATGACCTTCTTCGACCATAACTGAAAATAGTTCGGTTGCCAGGTCTGTCTCACTCATTCCTTCCTGCAGCATTTCAGGTACAAGATCTTCCAGCACATGCTGATGAATCCTGCCGGCTTCTCTTGTCAGTGAAAGCTAATATTCGCTTTTAATTGCTCGGACCGCGCAAAATTGGGGATCTATCGGCTTGAAACTTTGAAAAGGAAAGTGTTTTCGAAATCTCTGGTATAAAGCCAGGGGAACAACCTCAGTTTCCAGATATACTGTATCCGGAAGCCCGCTTATGCTCTTTGCGGCATCACGAAAACTGTTCATAGATTCTATATTTGGAAATAAGGATTCATCCAAGGCTCTTTCATAGCTGCGGCGTACCCAGAGGGTTGTTTCTCCGTGTTTAGGGATGATCAGCATTCCATCCTGCATCGTCCCCGTAAAATAATAAAGATTAATTTTGCTGAAAACAACAGCCATTTCCCATTCGGGACTCGAAATATCCATTCATTTCCTAAAGTTTCTCATCCGGTTTTTCAGTTCAGTTAAAGGTACTTTTTTGATCATGGGAATCCCTTTACTAAGTTATCTGTTATCAATTATAGAAGTGTAACCTATAATAGAAAACTTGGCATGAATTTATGGACAGATGTACATGATAAATAGATGTACATAGTAAACGTATATAATAATTTTATTTTTTCACAACGAAAATAACATTTTTCGCAGTGATTTGTTAAAAAACGATATTTTTTGCAGAGATTTTGTAAAAAGATAAAAAGTGACTCTTAGTAATGAAATCTAAGTTCATATCTCAAAAAGGAAGAAATAATTAGAAAGGAAACAAATTGAAAAGGAAAAAGTAAAAACAAAAGGCTTTTTGAAAAGGGGATATCATGTTAGGAAAATTCGAGGATCTTATCGAAAAGGCATCAGGAATGGGGCTCAAGGCTTATTTTGTGGATGCAGGAGATATTCCGGTTGAGAACAGGATTGCTCTAAAATGCGCTTACGGCTGTAGGGGTTACGGAAAGAGATTGAGCTGTCCGCCTAATGTTATGTCGGTTGAGGAGTTTAGAAAAATCATTGAAGAATATAATAGTGCGCTTCTACTTGTCGATGAACGTGATACTTCACAGGTGTCGGATGTCCTTGAAGCCTGGGGAGAAATTCGCAAGGACTCTTTCCATAAGATGTTAGAGCTTGAACAGGAAGCTTTCAGAGAAGGTTTCACTTTTGCACATCTCCTTAGACCCGGCTCATGCAACGAATGCTATACTTGTAATCTTGAAAAGTGCATAAAGCCGGAGTTGAGACGTTTTGCACCTGAAGCTGTAGGAATAAACCTTCAGAAAGCAATGGAAAAGGCAGGACTCGTACTTGAATTCTGCAATCCTGAGAAAACTGTATGTGTCGGAGTTTTACTTCTTGAATGAAATTCTAGTAAGGGTTCAGGTATGAAAAAACAAAACCAAAGAGAGAAAAAGATTAAAATTTTACCTTTTAATTTGGGGAAATACTCAAAGTAATTGTAAGAATTCTGAATAGAAATTTCGGACTGCCATAAATAATATCACAATTTAATTCGTTATCGTCGCCTAGTTCATTATCGTATTTAGTTTATTATCGTATTTAGTTTATTATGACCGTTCAATTCGCTATCCTAATTTAATTGCTGAAGACAGAAGTTATATTAACTCTTGGACAGATTTTATGGAAGATATAGAAAACTGGAGGTTTTGTTTAAATTGAATTCTGAAAAATTAAAAATAGCTGTTCTTGGAGGAACCGGAAACATAGGGGAGGGAATGGTGCTCAGACTAGCCCTTCAAAACCTTATGCCTGAAGGTGTAAAGAACGAAGTAATTATAGGTTCCAGATCCAAGGAAACTGCCAAAGAAGCCGCAAAACAAGCTTTATCCGAGCTTGAGAACTGCGGGTTTGATACATCTGGGATAACCATTACAGGAAACAGTAACCTTGAAGCTGCACAAGCAGCCAAAATAATAATTCCTACAATTCGTTTTGACTACGTTTTACCTCTGCTGAACGATATTCGTGAGGCTCTTGAAAACAAGATTTTGATCACTCCTGTAGTCCCGATGGTAAAAGAAGGAGACCTTTTTGTATATAAACCTCCGGAAGAAGGTTCAGCCGCTCTTGCAATTCAGAAAAATGTTCCGGCTTCTACAAAAGTTGTTGCAGCCTTCCACAATATCCCGGCAGGAAAATTGAGAGATGTTGTCAAGTGTAAGGCCGTACACCATGCACTGGTGTGCAGTGATGATGCTGAAGCAAAGAAGCTGGTAATTAAACTTACAGAGCATATGGGATGCCTTAAACCCCTGGATGGAGGCTCCCTTAAACAAGCAAGTACTATGGAATCACTTACACCACTACTGATTAATCTTGCAAAACTCAATGGACTTAAAGACCTCGGAATAAACTTCTCCTGATAAAACCTTGTAAAATAGCGACAGAAATAAAAGAAGAAGCAGCGAAGGGAAGATTTGGAATTTGGGAAAAGGAATATCCTTTTGAAAACTTATTTTTATATAATAGTAGGAATAATATATGTAAGCACAGATG
Organism: Methanosarcina sp. UBA289; assembly: GCA_002496565.1. Taxonomy (GTDB): domain Archaea; phylum Halobacteriota; class Methanosarcinia; order Methanosarcinales; family Methanosarcinaceae; genus Methanosarcina. Next base: position 487,973 of record DAKJ01000018.1, read on the forward strand.
GCACAGATTTTAAGGAAAAATGTGAAACAAGAATCTCTGCCTGAATGCAAAAAAAGAAACCTGAGAACTAATGCTTGCCTATCTGGATCCAAATTCTTTACCCCTGCTATTGAACTCTAGCAAATTTAGCTTATGTTAAATATTATGAGATTAATAGTCAACATGAGAAAAATCTGGAAGAAAAAAGCTGATTGAAGAATCTAGAAAAGGACTAATTACGGGAGAATTTGTCAGGAAATACCTGTTTATCGTAAAATCCAAAAATCGCTTTCAATTGCAGAGTTTTCTCTTGATTTCATTATTTTTGTTACCTTTCTTTTCTAAAAATGATGATCAACTAAATCAGACAGTGAACCTGTATGAATGAAAAATTGCCAAAAGTGTTAAAGGCTGCGGGACTTGACATACTTTCCTGCATGCAGTGTGGCACATGCACAGGTAGTTGTCCTTCAGGAAGGCAGACCGCGCTTAATACGCGAAGAATTCTTAGAGATGCACGCAAAAATAGGGTAGCAATTCTCTCCGATGATGCCCTCTGGCTCTGTACTACCTGTTATACCTGCCAAGAACGCTGCCCGCGTAATATACCAATTACCGAGGCCCTCCTGGAGCTCAGGAGACTTGCAATAAAAGAAGGTTTCATGCTTCCAGAACACAGGAAAATATCGGAAATGGTCGTGGAGTTCGGGCATGCAGTCCCTCTAGACAAAGAAACAAAGCAAAAGAGGGAAGAACTCGGGCTTGACCCAATACCTGAGACTGTCCAGAAGTATCCTGAAGCCCTACAAGAGCTAAGGAATCTTCTCAAAGCATGTAAATTTGACGAGATCGTGGCTCAAAAATAAGGAGGCAGAATATGGAAAAACTATCGCTATTTCTTGGATGCATTGTACCCAACCGATACCCAGGAATTGAAAAAGCAACTAAATTCTGCCTGGAGAAGCTTGATATAGACGTATCCGACCTGCCAGAAGCTTCATGCTGTCCTGCTCCAGGAGTCTTTAAGTCCTTTGATAAAGCAACCTGGCTTGCCCTTGCCAGTCGGAACATAGTTCTTTCGGAAAAACTAGAAAGGGATATTCTCACAGTCTGCAACGGTTGCTATGGCTCCCTGGCAGATGCTAATTTGGAGCTGAAAAAGGACCCTGAGTTAATGGCGTGCACAAACAGGTGCCTTAAAGAGATCGGCATGGAGTTCAAAGGTACTGTCGAAGTAAGACACATAATTGAATTCCTATATAAAGAAGTTGGGCCTGAAGAACTCAAGGAATATATCACAACCCCACTTGACCTTAATGTGGCACTGCATTACGGATGTCACCTAATTAAGCCTTCAAGAGATCGAAAACTTGGAGAAACAGAGGCTCCAGTTTTTTTTGATGAACTTGTTGAAGCTACAGGTGCAAAAAGCGTAGACTATACCGACAAAATGATGTGCTGCGGAGCAGGAGGAGGAGTACGCTCAGGCCATGCCGTCGAGTCCCTTAAGATGCTCGAGCATAAACTAGCCTGTATTAGGCAAGCAGGCGTTGACTGTATTGTTAATGCATGTCCTTTCTGCCACCTGCAATTTGACAGAGGACAGCTCGCAGTCAATGAAAAATTTGGAACAGATTACTCGATCCCTGTCCTTCACTATTCTCAGCTACTGGGCCTTGCTCTTGGTTTTTCCCCATACGAACTGGGAATAGAACAGAATGCAATTCAGAACATTGAGTTTCTTGCAAAGATATACGAGATCAGCGCAGGTTTAAGATAAAAGTCAGGTAAAAAAGTCTGAAATAAAAAATCTCGAGTAAAAATTAAAGATAAAAATAGTAAAAAGGAATTTACTTATTCATAAATCTGGAATTAAAGATATATATCTATCATTAATTTATCTGTTATCCTGCATATACCAGAGACACTTCTGTCTCCATTTGCAGGTTCCACAGACATCTTCAATGTCAGATGTGTTATTAAGTAGTGAATTGACTAACCTGAAGGCTTCATATGCCTTCATAATTGTTCCTTCTTTTATCTTTAATTTCTCCATAACAACAAGATCCATATTCCTGATCTCGCGAGAGCTATTTGACTCCTGCGCAGCGCATTCTCTTTTGCCTGGGCAGGAAGCACAGATTACATCACATTCAGATACCAGTTCCAGAAGTCTTGAAGGAAAAGCCTTTATGTCTGAAATTATGGCCCGCAGATTGGCCACAAAAACCGGGCTGTATCCATATCCTTGAAAACCCTGTATGCAGCAAAGGTGATGAGCTCTAATCTTCAGGCATTTAGATTCGGTTTTAGCATGAGACCCAGAGGTGTTCGATTTTTTGAGCATGTATTTCTCCAAGACTTGAACTCAAAGAGCAAAAGAATTCATTCAATAACATCGATTTTTGAATCAGCTAGCTGTGGTAATTCTTCAACAGGCAGTGCTATAGAAGGAGCTTCAGAGTATTTTGCAAAGAGGATGTCATAGCCTGTTTTAAGCCCCAGCATGATGTTGAGGTTCGTAAGGTCATCATTCAGGAGAAGAGCCTGGCCTATAGGATTGCAGACTGCTTCAAATTCCAGATTCTCGGATTTTTTAATTCCAAGACTAGCTTTTTCAAAACTGCAGACTTTACAGCAAACCGAAAATACCTCAAAATATCTAGAGAGAATATCATAAACCAGCCTGGCTTCTCGCTCATACTCAATACAGAAAGCGACGCCTATTTTTGTATACCCAAGCCTTTTTGCATAAATAGCTATCTCTTCTAGTTTTGTTCTTTTTACATTATCGGATTCAAGCCAAGCAGAAGTCTGGATTGATTTCAGATTGTCGCCTGTATACTCAAGCCCAGATTTAATGACAGAACAGTTTTTGCCTCTTGTACATTCCTTAATCCGGCATAACGCGCACTGCACACTTTTTTCTCCCGGGTTTTTAACATGAATAAGAAATTATAGTCACAGATAAGCTGTGAAGGTATAAATAATTCTACGAGGATTTTTGAAGAGACTTGCGCCTCAGGAAGCAAGCCTTTTTAAAAAAAGGCTTAACAGACAGTGACAGTTTTACTCATTTGTACATAAATATATATATCTTTCTGTTTAGAAAGAGAAATTGTTATATATTTATTCGGCAATGTGCATAAGTAACCCATGAAAAAATGCAGAGGAAGACCAAAGTGCCCGAGGCGTGTTGAGCAAACACCCGATATTACATATTTCAAGCCCAGAGGAGTCCCGCTGGCTGATCTTGAGGTTGTATCCATCACAGTAGAAGAGCTTGAGGCCCTGAGACTTGTAGATGTTGAAGGGCTCAAGCAGGAAGATGCAGCCATAAGGGTAGGAATATCAAGGAGAGCTTTCTGGGAAGATCTGAAAGCTGCAAGAATGAAAATCGCTTTTGCCCTTAGCACAGGAAAAGCGATAGAGATAAAGGGCGGTAACTATATCAGCGCTGAGATCCCTGACATTAATGAAGATGCTGACACATAAAAAAGAAATTTGAAAATCGGGAAAAAAATACGGAAATTTTACACAGGCGATAAAAATGACAGATAAGGTTCAACCACTTGAGAGCTTGTCGAAAAAGCCAGAAGAGCCAAAAATAGTAGTCAATCTCAGGCGCATCAAACGCAAGATCATGATAATGAGCGGGAAAGGAGGAGTAGGGAAAAGTACAGTCGCAGCAAATCTGGCTGCTGGGCTGGCTCTGCGCGGATACAGAGTTGGACTTCTGGACTGCGATATCCACGGCCCGACAATTCCTACAATTTTCGGAATAGAGTCTCAAAGACCTGATGTTAATGAAGAGGGCATTCTTCCAATCTCGGTACTTCCTAACCTTTCTATGATGTCTGTTGGCTTTCTTCTTGGAGACAAAGATTCTCCTATAATTTGGAGAGGCCCTGCCAAAATGGGAGCAATCAAACAATTCTTGGAAGAAGTTAGTTGGGGAGCACTTGATTTCCTGATTATAGACTTGCCCCCGGGAACAGGAGACGAACCCCTGAGTGTGGCCCAGCTGATTCCCAATTGTGACGGCTCAGTACTTGTTACAACCCCCCAGGACGTAGCCCTGATTAGCGTCCGAAAGTCAATTAAATTCTCTGAAAAACTCAAAGTGCCTATAATAGGGCTTGTTGACAATATGCATGGGCTTGTCTGCCCTCACTGCGGCAAGTCAATCGAGGTATTCGGAACTGGAGGCGTGGAAAAAGCTTCAAAAGACTTCAATATTCCGATTCTTGCCAGACTTCCTATTGAGCCCAAAGTCGCAGAAATGGAAGATAAAGGCACTGTTGTCCAGGGCCTACTTGACCACAGTACGGAATGGCAGAAGAACTTCGAAGCTGTTGTTACCGCAGTAGAAAAAACTCTGGGAGAGGATTAAGGAAAAATAAAAGGAAGAAAAGGTTTGAAAAATTCAAACGCTTCCTTGAGTATATAATTTTTCTTGATTGGTTAGCCAGTTTAGAGGCTAGCCTTTCTTTAATCAGTTAACCCTAGTAATTAATAATTGCTTGTTTTGAGATTTGTTCTTGTTTTATGTATTTTTCTATTATTTCTGTATTTACTTTCATTACCAGGTCATTAAGTATATATAATATATTTTTGACAGACCAAAAGTCTCTTAAACTAGATACATATTTTCTTTTCTTACAGTTAATTATTTGAGGTTTATAAGGAATTCTACTTTAGAATTCGGATTTTACAATCAACAGAAAACAAAGGTTATCTGTAAAAATAGAGGTTATTTGTGAGAAAAGAAAATTATTGCCACGTAACATAATTACTAAATAATATGCAAGATACTATAAAACAAAAAAATTAACGTTGAGAACATGAAGAAATTAGTTATACTATTGATTCTGCTTGCAGCTGTAATCTTTGCTGCGGGCTGTACTGAAGAAAGCCAGGGAAATTTCACAGATACCCAGGCAGTTCAGGAGAATTATAGCGTTGTCGAAGCAAATGAGTCTGAGCAGAACACAACCATCCAGGAAACCCAGCAAGAAAGTAATGTGGTTGAGGTGATCTCCCTTGAACAGATAAACGCATCCCTCGCGCAGGGGCCGGTTCTTTTGAAAATAGGGTCTAAACATTGTGGACCATGCCAGGCCATGAAGCCCATGCTTGAAGAACTTGCAACAGAATACGCAGGACGAGCCACCATTACGTCTATAGATATAACTGAGAGCCCTGATCTTGAAGCTTATTTTGAGATAGGATACGTCCCTGACACCTCTTTGGTCGTGGGTATCGAAGATGGTGATTATGTATACTTGCAAGAAAACGGAACAGTCACTAAGGATAGATTCCAGGCTAGAATTCAAGGACAAATGGAAAAAGAGGTGTATGAAAATCGTATAAACCTTGCCCTTCTCCAGGAAGGGAAAAAAACATCCAATTAAGGATTAATGGATAGAACTAACTTTTAAACTCATTAAGATTAAAGTTCAAATTTACAGTAAATCCCAGAGTTCTGGGAAAAAACTATAATAAATAAACTAAAAAAAGAAATTGAAAACCATGTATTATGAAGTTATTTCCCCTGTGGCTGCATTCGGAGCAGGAATTATCAGTGTCCTGTCCCCCTGCATCCTTCCCCTTCTGCCTGCTGTCCTGGCAACATCCGCAGGAAAAAACAGGTATAGACCCCTTGCAATAGTACTTGGAGTCTCAATATCCTTCACCATAATGGGAGTTGCAACCTCTGCCTTTGGGGCAGTATTCAATGCATATACAGATCAACTGAAGATTCTCGCAGAGATCTTGATTCTCATAATGGGCTTTGCACTACTCTTTGACATAAGCCTATTCAATTCATTTTCAAAATTTCCCCTTTTAGGAAAAATGAATGATGAAGGACCTGTTTCAGGCTTCTTGCTCGGCCTTTCCCTCGGGGTTCTCTGGATCCCTTGTGTAGGACCAATGCTAGGCTCGATCTTGACCATGGTAGCTTTAGAAGGGAATACTATTACGGGAGCACTTACCCTTTCAATTTATTCGCTTGGATTTGCGGTGCCAATGCTCTTGCTTGCGTACTCAGCGCACTTTTCCTCCTCAAAAATCCGGCTTATTTCAAAGTGGGATGTTATTTTCAAAAAAGGAGTGGGAATAGTACTCGTCTTGGTTGGATTATGGATGATTTACCAGAACCATTATCAGTGGTTTATTTAAAAAAGTCCATATACATAAGATTCGAAAATTAGGGCATAGATGCCAAAGTGTATTGATCTATGTCCCTAAAGACGCTAATTTATATTTGGAATCAGAGAATATAAGGAATAAACATCTTCGTCTTCTTTTTATATTCTAGATATTCATTACCGAACTCTTTTTCTATGTCAATTTCTTCTTTTTTTGCAAGCCTGTAATAAAGGACAAGAAGCAAAGAATAGAGTATTATAAGAGGCAAAGTCGCCCATTCCAACATCATTCCCAGGGTTATCATGAAAAATCCAGTATATTGAGGATGGCGAATATATTTATAAATGCCAGTTGTAACAAGCTTTCCCTGTCCTTCTTCCTTACTCCAGTAATTCTTATGAATTTGGTTCCAGCCTGACACGACCAGTGCAGCTCCGGTCAGTGATATGAGTATTCCTAAGTACATTCCCCAGAAGCCTATATACTGCACAAGCGTATGGCCCCATAAAACACCTTCTGGAAGCGTAATGCCAAAGAGCCATCCTATCGCGAACATGCTGAAAGGCACACCGAACATTTCAAGCGCAAATGCGACAACAAACGCTGCATAGACCCCAGCAGGCTTTATCTGGCTCTTTTTATAGAACGGTACAAATAAAAGAAACACCCCGTAGATGATTATCCACAGGCCAACTGCCCACCACATTCCAAAATGGGACCAGACATTTTCTGTTACCATTTTTCCACCTCTATTTATATTCAGAAGACTGCAGTAACATTTTCGAAGTGAAATTTACAGGTCAAGTTTATCTTTTTTTTAAAATCATGGCTCTCCTTTTAGATACCTTATTAGAAGTCGTATTGAGAATACTCTGGATAACAGAAGCCCATAAAATAGTGAATTTGCATCTGGAGAAAGAGGTATTCCGGCTTACACCATTGATATCATTTGTGTTACCTCTCTTTTTCCTTTTACGTCAACGTTTCATATGCCGTTTGCTTTCTTTGTATTTGTATGCCATAATTATAGGAGCGCAATTAGATGACATTATCTTACTTTGCTTACACTACATCATAATTTATAAATATTTTTGTTTTGTTTGAAAATAGCCATGAGATTGCAAATGAACTTACTAATCGTTTAGACATCCGAAAGGAGAATAAACCAAACTAAGAAGACTAATAGCCAACTAATGTTCATGAAAAAAGGAAGCGTGAAGGATTTTTAGCCCCATAGTAGTCAATTCATTAAACGTGAAGACTTTTGACGGCAGGTTAATTTCTTAATCCCCAGAGCTTTCGAAATACTTTAAAAAGTATATAAACAGACCATGACTTTAAAATAAAATTATTACAAAAAATTGTAGATGGAAATAAAAATATAAAAAAATTGATAGTAAAAGTAAAAGCCAAAGAGTTTAATTTTTTAATAATAATCATCATGTACTTATTTTTCCATACTCATATAGGCAGACTTGAAGTTAGATAGACTGGCAGAGGAACTTGTTTCAAGGCTCAAGCCGTCTATACTGGCTGTAGCTGAAGCCTCCCTAGAAGTTGAACTGTCACTACCCTTCCATATATAGTTTCCATTCCTTGAACTGTATGAAGAAGACCCTCTTGATATATCGCCCACACCAATCCAGTTAGCTTTGACAGCCAAAGTATCGGTTTCACCTGTATACCAGTTATTGACATCAATCTCTACCTCAGACAGGCTTGCAGAGTTGAGTTTTTTATCTATGCTGAAAACATCATCCTCTGTAAACATGTATCCCCATTGCTCGGACCAATAATCTGGTCCGTAAGTATAAGTTGATACATAGATATCAGTGCCATCATTGGTTTCAGTTACAGATAAGTATGTATAAGTAGTTGCATTGTCGTGTGTCTCATACCATTCTGCATATGCAGACGCACCATTATGTCTTTCTAGTGTCTTAGATTCCAGAGCTTCTACGCTCGTAGTCGTCGATAGTAAGACTACAAGAGTAAGTAACATTGAGAATAATTTTTTCATATAATCCCACCACAATTAATTTAATTTACACCTGTTTTAATTTTAATTGACATTTGGCTATTAAGATTCAAATTGGACTTTTTAAAGTTGTAATAAAAATAATGTTAAAGTACAAAAACACATAAGAAATTATTTTTAGAATTTGAAATACAAGTTAGTGAGAGGTGAGAAATTTATAGAAAAAGTATAGAATGAAAAAGATACTGGAAAATAAACCAGTTAACTGAAAAAACTCAAAATAAAAGATCAGGCAAAAAAATGTAAATGAAAAAATGAGAGAAAGTATTATTTTTAACTTTCTCTTGCGATTGCAACAAGCTCATTTACGCATGCAACCGCCATAGGAGTTCCGCCTCTTGTCCCGACACAGCTAATAGAAGGTACAGGAATTTTCAGATCTCGTACCATTTCCTTGGATTCAGCTGCATTTACAAAACCTACTGGCAGCCCGATAATAAGAGCTGGCCTCACACCTTTTTCTATGAGTTTGCAGACCATAATAAGCGCAGAAGGCGCATTTCCAATTGCAATAATACTCCCATCAAGCCGTTCCCGGGCAGCGAGGAAACCTGCTGATGTACGCGTAATTCCATATTTATTAGCGATTTCGGCATTTGGGTCTTCATCAAGCACGCAAATAATTTCAGATTTATGCCCTGCCTTTGTAATCCCGGCTTTTACCATATTAATATCCACAAAAATTGGGGCGCCCTTTTTAATCGCTTCCACGCCTGCAGGAATGGGATCATTCATGAAACGCATAATATCCGCCACAGAAGGATCTCCAGTAGCAATAACACAGCGCTGGCGGAAACGATCTTCAGGAGTTTTGTTACCGATGAGGTCCTGGATCATTGTCCGGCTTTTCATGTAAATGGCTTTGGCTTCTTCAGTTCTTGCCCCGGAATCCTTACAAATGCTTACAAGTTCGGGATCTACCTCAACCGTAAGCTCGGTAAACTCTTCAAGGTTATCGAGGCTTCCGGCCTTTTCATTAGCACTCTGTTCAATAGTCATACTTTTTGTGATACCCCCTGGGAGTGATTATGAAGTCCTTCTTTTGAGAGCTCCAGATTCTGGAATCTCCGTTTCCGATAAGGATCGTGGTGCTCATATCTACCCAATCTTCGTAGTCCATTACTTTTCCAAGAGTGGTTACGATTCTGTCCTCACCTTCTCCTCTCAGAGCGTTCTTCACAAGTCCCACAGGCACGGAATCGGCCTTGTAATGGCGGATAATTTCAATAGCTCTGGAAAAGTTAGACTGTCTCTTACGGCTCTTTGGGTTGTAGAGCGCCATAACAAAATCGGCTTCTGCAGCAAGATTAAGCCGTTTTTCAATGACATCCCAGGGAGTCAAGAGGTCGCTCAGGCTGATAACTGCAAAATCCGTTACAACAGGCGCGCCGAGCATACTTGCCCCAGCTAAAATTGCCGTGACTCCCGGAAGAACCTCTATATCAACTTCAAGCCCTTCATGTTCAGCAACCTCGAGCACGATGCCTGCCATGCCGTAGACATTAGTATCACCACCGCTGACCATGGCAACATTTGCAATTTTTGCAAGTTCTACCGCCTTTCTTGCTCTGTCTACTTCTTTACCCATATAGCTGCGGATTACTTCCTGGGTTCCGAGGAGGGTTGCTATCTGGTCCAGGTAAGTACCGTTTCCGAGCACATAATCGGCGTTAAGGATTACATCCCTGGCTCTGATCGTCATCTGTTCTACAGACCCCGGTCCGATCCCTACGATGTAAAGTTTTCCCTTAGTTGCCTTATCTTGCGATTGCGATTGTGACTCTGCCATAGATTTTCTTCCTGCAAATCAATTGTTTTTCTTCAGAAAGGGCCAGAGCAGCAGGTTCTGCAACCCCTTTTAACCCAAAACGGGAAGCCTGAGAGGCTGAAGGAGGATTGTAGCTGTTTAACATCTCGTCTGGCAAAAAATTCACCCGAATGCCGAGTGTCTCTCCCGCTTCCAGAAGCCCTTGTTCATTTTCTTTAAGTTTCGCAGAGGCTAAAGCCGTAATTTCTTCCAAACTCAGGCCGCACTCATCGAGAGCCTGTTTTACGGCTTCAATAACCTCTTCTTTTGTAACGCCCCTGCGAGTCCCGATTCCTATAATCATCCGTTATCTTCTCTGGTTATTAACGCAGTTCCTTGCCAGTAAATTCGCGTAAGTGCAGACCAGTAAACTCAAGCTCAATTACTGTTTACCTTCATTGTTGTCTTTGACTTCTACATTTTCCTGACATTTTCTTATCAGTACGGATACATCTTCATTTACAACAACAATTCTGGGCCCCTTAACCTCAAGAACCTCTATTTCCTTATCAAGGAGGGCACAGTTTACGGCTACAGTGGATTCTTTGTTGAAGATCTCGCAGCCTAACCTGTCAGCGATACTCTCGACTGAAGGTTTACCGTGAACTTCGGTCGCCGTAGTAAGCACAGGAACCGCTCCGAGTTCAGAAAGCTTTCGGGCAATTTCATTTGCGCCATGATGCCCCCCTAACAGAGGGATTGCGAAATTCAGGTTTGAATCAACTACGACCACAGCAGGGTCAGACCACTTATTATCGAGAAGGGGAGCAATATCCCTTACAACAATGCCTGTGGCAAAAACCGCAATTATTGCCCCATAGCTTTTAAAAGCCTTTTCGAATATGCCCTTTTCGTAAAGAAGCAGGTCTGCGTTCAAATGCTCTGCTATCCTTGCTGCAATCTTCCGATTCCGTTCAAAAGTGATTACAGCGGTTCCTGGGCTACTCCGTATAGGTAGGACCTCCTGTAGTTTTTAGGGTCAACAACCCCGCCGATAATTATCATTGCTGAACGCGTAATTCCTGCGTCTTTTACCTTATCTGCGATATCTTCCACAGTTCCGGTGATAACTTCTTCATCTTCCCAAGATGCATGAAATACTACTGCAACAGGCGTATCCTTGGGGCAGCGAACTTTTTCCATAATTTCCCTAATTTTCTGCGTACCAAGGAAAATTGCCATCGTAGTATTGTAAGCAGAAAGCTCGGGGATAAGGTCTTTTTCTAGGGTTTTTCCGGCAGGACGGGTAATAATGAGAGTGTCTGAAACTCCGTTAAGAGTCAACTGTGTACCGAGAGCGGCAGCGCTTGCAAAAACCGAGGAAACTCCAGCAACTCTTTCGACTTCAATATTGTACTTTCTAAGTTCTTCCATCTGCTCTATGACAGAGCCGTAAAGAGACGGATCTCCGCTGTGGAGACGAACAACGAACTTTCCTGCATCTACAGCATCTGCAATTATTTTAGTGGTCTCTTCGAGAGTTAACCCATAGCTGTCCACTGTTTCTCCCTTAGTGTAATTAAGAACCTCGGGGTTTACCAGAGATCCTGCATACATCACAAGGTCGGCTTTTTTGAGCATTTCACACCCGAGTACGGTAATTAGTTTTGGGTTTCCGGGTCCTGCTCCCACAAAATATACTTTCCTTTCCATCTGACCATTCCCTTTGCTTTCGTGTTTTATTCCAAATTATGTACTGAGTTCCGCAAATATTACATAGGGTAATTTTACTTCTTTCCGTAAATGATACTGAAATAGTTCCCCTTTTCCGGAATTTCGTCTTTGTTCCGGATTATAAGCTCGTTTTCAGAAAAGAGTCTTTCTGCAAAGATAAACTCCGTATATCCTTCAGTTTCAAGCTGTTTAACTATAGATTTCGGTTGCGTAGCCTTCAGGTGAATCTTATATCCGATCTCAGAACCGTCGCTGACCTCAAAAGAACTCTCAACCGCAACATCGGTTCTGGCAGCAAAGGAAGTGATCGAACTTATACCAGGAATGGTTGCAAGCTCAACGTCCGGATAATGTTTGCGCATAACCTTTTTGAGATGAGAAAACGTAGAGAAAAAGTTTGGATCACCTATAAGCCCGAAAGCTACAGTTCCCTTTCTTGCTTCTTCCGCCACTTTATCAGCATTTTCCTTCCAGAGAGAATTGAGAACTTCAATATCTCTTATCATGGGAAACTCAAGGATTTCGGCATCTGCGTAAGGAGCCACGAGATCTTTTGCCAGGCGGCCTGGTACATATACCTTATCGCTGTTTTTCAAAACGTTCACTGCTTTGAGGGTCAGAAGTTCAGGGTCTCCGGGACCAAGTCCTACTCCAATTAACATGCTATCGCTCCGTAGATTATAAAAATAAATATAAAGCAGATTTAAATTATAAGATTATTTTCATTTTTGCTTTTTTCCGACAACGATGTATACAGGGTTTTCAGGTTTGAACATTGTTTCTCCTGCAATTGGTGCACTTCTCGAAACCGAAATATGAACTACTTCATCAAAAATTCCGAGTTTTTTCATCGCCTCAATTGTCCTGACAACCGTTTCTATTCGGACGGCATTTACCACGATACTTCGAGCTTTTTTCTTGACAAGAGCCTCAAGAATGAAACCAATATTTTTTGTTCCGCCGACAAAAGCACAATCAATAAAATCAGTAAAATTTTCAGAATTTAGGATATCCGAGGCTTCTCCAGCTAAAATCGTGGCATTTTCTATATTGAAATTTTTAAAATTTGTTTCGGTAGCTCTCAGAGCTTCGTTTCGAGCATCTATAGCATAGATAGTCAAGTTTCGGGCAATCTTTGCTGCTTCAATCGAGACTGATCCCGTACCGCAACCTACATCTGCAAATCGATCTCCTTCCCGCAGCCCGAGTTTGGAAAGAGATACGGCAATGATTTCGGGTTTTGTCGGACCGCCGCTAACACTTACTATTTCGGACATGTTTTTCCTCGCGAATAAAGTAAGGTAAATAAACAATTTAAATTAAATATACACCGATATAATTTTAGTTTTATATTTAGGCCGCTTTAACAAAAGGCCAGAAGATACGGGTCATTAAATATCATTAAATAAGTTATGTACAAAGAATTGAAATTAGATTTTTTAGATTAACTCGATTATAAATATAACTTGTTGTAGATATACCTTATTACCGGCAAGAAGGGCAGGATAGGAAAGTAAACTTTCATGAAACTGTAAAAAAGCAAGTAAAACTTCTACAAGAAAACCTTAGACCAATTTCGTACACTAATTTTAAAAACCCTTTTTAGGAAGTATCCAGGAATTTTACAAAAGGAAAAGATAGCAATGTGTCCTGTCACTCTTGATACAGAATATAACAGATTATACATATAGCATAAATAACTCACATAATGAGTATTATATACATTGTATATATAAGAAGATACATTGGCTATTTTGAAAGAAAGAGATTTTAACTATAACGACATATAATAACCTAAATATCGGCATATAAAGTAAGATACAACTCTCAGTATAGAATGTAAGATGCCGCTTGAGGAACAGTCGTAAGTGCTCCCCAAAAGAGAGTTTTTAAACGAGAATTTAGAGTTCTTAGGTAAAGTATAACTTATTTTCTGACCTGTGTACCTGAAAGATATCTTTTTCACATAGAAACCCCGCAGTGAAAGCCCGCTCTCTCGATGCAGGGCCCTGCCGCCTGAAAGAAAGGAGGAAAAATGATGAAAGTTTACGAATCATATGAAGATCTGCCCAAATTAAAGCTGCCATATGGAAATGATATATACATAAGTGACAGCACTATCCGTGATGGTTCCCAGATGCCTGGGATTGTCCTGAGCAGAGAACACAAGCTTCAAATCTATGAGTATCTGCACGAGATAGGAATCGAAAAACTTGAAGCCTTCGTATTCAATAAAAGGGATAGAGATGCTGTAGATCGAATGCTTGATATAGGGTATGAGTTTCCCGAAGTCACAGGTTGGGCAAGAGCTTCAAGAACCGATATAGACAAAGTTCTCGAAGTAGACGGAATTAAAGAAACCGGTATTCTGATGTCTGTATCGGACACGCATATTTATTCTAAAATGAAGCTTTCAGGCAGAGCAGAAGCTGAAGAGAAATACCTGGACGCTCTACAGTATGCAGTGGATCATGGACTTCGCACACGGGCTCATCTTGAGGATATGACAAGAGCAGATAATTATGGTTTTGTTTTTCCTCTAGTTGAAAAAATTACGGAAATTGATCCTGATTGTATTATCCGGGTCTGCGACACTGTTGGATACGGAATGCCCTTCATTAGTATAGATGAGCCTTACGGAATCCCGAAAATTGTGCAGCACCTCAAAAAAGAAATCGGGGTAAAAAATATAGAAACTCACATTCACGATGATTATGGATTTGGGTCAGCAAGTTCTATTGCAGGTTTTTGGCATGGAGCTAACTGGACAAGTGTAACTTTCCTGGGTATAGGAGAGCGTGCAGGGAATAGCGAGATGGAAAAAATCCTGCTTTTCCTGGAAGATAGAGTAGAAGGCTTTAATAAGTATAACCTTGAACCGGTTACACGTTTTGCAGCATTCATGGAAAAAGAACTTGGCCTACGGGTTCCGAGAAACAAAGCTGTTGTAGGGAAGAATATTTTTGCCCATGAATCAGGAATACACGCCGCAGGCGTCCTCAAAAATCCCTTTAACTATGAACCTTATCCTCCAGAACTAGTAGGAGGAAAGCGGTTCCTGCTCATAGGTGACTCTTCAGGTCTGGAGGTTATCCGCTATAAAGTTCAAGAGACCTTAAATGATCTTCTTGATGTTGAAACTATTGTGGAAAAAGACGACCGCAGGCTTCTGCAAATCCAGAATGAAATCCAGAAACTTTATGATAATGAAGAAAGAGTTTCCTGTATATCGGATGAAGAGCTCCTTGCTTATGTGGAAAAATACTTCCTTTACCAGCCAATCTGCAACCTAACACATGCAGGTAGAGGAAAACTGAAAAATAAAGGAAAAATAGCTGATTCCGAGGAAGAAAAATTGAAGGAATGAAAAAGATTTCCTTCAATACGTTCTTATTTTAGAATTTCTGCCGTATACTTTGCAATCTCACCAGCCATCTGACTGAGTTTTGCATTGCCTCCGAGATCATAAGTTACATACTTACCTTCAGAGATTACGCGGTTTGTAGCCTTAAATATCGCTTCGGACTTTTCCTTTTCGCCAAGATAATCAAGCATCCATGCTCCTGCAAGTACGGTTGCGACAGGATTAACCTTGTCCTGGCCTGCATACTTTGGAGCTGAACCGTGAGCAGGCTCAAACATTGCGAAGGAATCACCTATATTGGCAGAGTAGATTAACCCAATGCTGCCTACGAGTGCCGAGCATTCCTCACTGATTACATCCATAAAGAGGTTTGTAGAAAGGAGAACCTTTTTATTGAAAATCTGTGGGTTCTTAATTAGCTGCTGGGCAATATTGTCAATGTGATAGGGCCAGATCTCAATGTCTGGATAGTTCTGCCCAACCTTTTCTACTTCTTCTAAGAAAGAACCACAGGTCAGTTTCAGAATATTGCTCTTATGGATTGGCACAACAGCGTCATAGCCTCTTCTTTTTGCTTCCTCAAAAGCATAGCTGGCAATCTTGCTGGATGCAGTGCGTGTAATTTTACGGATTGCAATTGAGACATCGTCTGTGAGCTGGATTTCCTCTCCAATGTAGAGGCCTTCTGTACCCTCGCGCACACAAACCATTTCCACATCTCCGAGAGGGGCACTTGTGTTAGGGAAAGTCTTGATTGGCCTGACATTTGCATAAAGATCATATTTTGTTCTTATAGATACGGCCACACTTCTTGGAGAGCCTATTCCTCCGGGCGTGGTTGTCGGCCCTTTAAAGCAGGCATCTGAACTGTCAAGGATTTCCCAGGTTTCATTCGGAACAAGGGAATTTCCTCCATGCTTTTCCCACCAACCGGCTCCTGCCTCACACATAACAAATTCGACATCTGTGCCAGCGGCTTCTGTAACTTTAAGCATTGCGTCTACAAGCTCGGGGCCTACCCCGTCACCTTTGATTACTGCTGCGGTTTTGCTCATAATTATCACCAGATCTTAGGGTTCGTATTTAAAGAACCGTAGCGACTGAAAATATAAAAGGGGAACTTTTCGAAAATTCGGTAAGAATAACTGGATCTTCCAGCGTACTCAACGTAAGGCTATATATTTCAAGTTTTGGGTAATTAATACTATGCCGAGCAATTCTAACGCGAGGTTGGGTATAAGACACAGATGCCTGCACACATGTATAAAAAATTGGATTCCATTTTCAGGAAGTATCATTCAAAAAGTGTTATTCTAAAAGTATCATTCCATACTTATCCGTAACTTTCGATAAAGAAATGCAAATCTGAGTCAAAACCGGAGACACTTCAAAGAATGTGAGCTTTGATCAAAACCGGAACTTTAACCTTTGAGGAGTGAAAATGCCTGCCAAAATTCCGATTACCGATAATCATATGCATATCGACCTTAGAGCTAGAGGACTTGAAGCAATAAAGGATTTCAAGAACTCCGGAGGAACTCATATAATTTTGGTCACCAAACCCAGTTGGTCGCTTGGAATAACGGTCAAAAAACCTGAAGATTACCTGAAGGTTTTTGATGAAACCATAGAAATCGCGTCAAAAATCAGGGAACTGGGAGTTGGAGCTTTTCCTGTACTTGGAGTCCATCCGGCAGAGATCTCAAGGCTTACCGAGTATATGGATCTGCAGAAAGCTACAGAGATCATGAAGACAGGTCTCGAACTTGCTTCAGGTTATGTGGAAAAAGGGCTCGCCGTAGGAATAAAGTCAGGGCGCCCTCATTACCCTGTGTCTACGGAAGTCTGGGAAGCTTCGAATGAGATAATGGAGTACGCTTTTTCCCTGGGAAAAGAACAGGATTGTGCGGTCCAGCTTCATACCGAAAGCGTAGGAGAGCCTGAACTCCAGGACATAGCAGAGAGAGCCAGAAAAACAGGAATTAAAATGTACAAAGTTGTCAAACATTACTCTCCACCTCTGGTAAAAACCTGTGAAGAACTTGGGCTTTTTCCGGGAGTGATATCGGCCAAAGGAGCAATCGAACAAGCGCTTGAGGAAGGTACACGGTTTATGATGGAAACAGATTACATCGATGATCCTGACAGACCAGGCGCAGTACTCGGCCCGAAAACAATTCCCAGAAGAACCATAAAGCTGATGGAAACGTACGGTGAAGAGCCTTTTTGGATAATTCATAAAGAAAATCCTGAAAAGGTATATGAAGTCGAAATTGATATTTAAAGGCGCCTTTCGGGGAAAATAAATCAGATGAAAAGAAATAGCATATGTTTAAAAAATAATAACTGAAAAAAGGTTTAAAACAAAGAGAAGGCTTAAAACAAAAAAGACCTAAAGCCGGAAAAAAGCACGTAAAAGTAGAGGGTGAAGGGATTAAGAAGACACCTTCGAATTAAACCCTCTGTCGTTTCCAGAAGGAGAGAACTGCCAGAAACCAGATGTTACTGCCGGAACATAACCTGCAGTTAAAATTCACCTTTTCGTATTCTACTTTGAAATTTGCTTCGTTATATCTGCTTTGAAATTTACTTTCTCGGCATCTACTTTGAAATTTACTTTCTTTTTATTTTCACTATATCTCCAAGGGTAGTATCTTTCTTAAGATGAGAAACTTCCTGTCCTGAGACCTCCACACGTTCAGTAAGTTTGATGTTAAGAGCATGTTCGAGTTTCTTTCGGACGGATTCCTCTGGTACGATTTCGCTGCGTTCGATCTTTTTGATCAAAGATACTTTTTCTTTGATACTTTCAGCTAGGTCTTCCTGAGACCAGCCTTTGGCTTCTCTGGCATCCCGGATAATCTGATCATAGTTATCCAGGAGTTCGTCTTTCAAAATATCGAAAAAATCCTTTTTTGGCCTATTTTCGGCTCGCGTTACCGTCCGAACCACCGGAGAGACTTTTCTTGATACGGGAGTCCGTTTATCAACGGGTTTACCGTAAGAGGCACATTTTTGGCAAACTTGGAGCTCGCTGTTATCAATTGTAATGCATATAGGCTTTCCGCGGATCTCTGCACCACATATTTCGCACTGCATATTGATCACTTCGAAAACGCTATATACGGTATGAACTTAAATATTATTCGGAGCTCCATGACGGAAAGTACCAGAAGTAAGGATGAAAGCATGCGCAGTCACCTTGGTAAGCCCGGACCTGTGTATGACGGAATCGAGCCTGGAGAGCTGGGGGAAGTAACTGAAAGCGTCCAGGACCGAATGAGGCAACTTGAAAGCCGAAACAGTTATCTGGAAGAGCAGTGCAGCCAGATTGAATCCGAAAAACGTTATCTGGAAAACCAGAAGATAAAATATGAACGGGAAATAAGAAAGCTGCAGTCTGAACTCGATCGGATGAAGACCTCTCCGCTCATCATTGGTACGGTCATTGATGTGATTAAGAATGATAGAATAATTGTCCGGAGCAGCAACGGACCTCAGTTTTTGGTTAACGTCTCACAATATATTGATGAGAAAAAACTGCTGCCAGGGGCAAAGGTTGCCCTTAACCAGCATACGCTTGCCATTGCCGAGGTTATTCCTTCAACGGAAGAGCCTTTTGTTGCTGCAATGGAAGTCCTCGAAAGCGTAGAAGTGGACTATGACCAGATCGGCGGTCTCGATGAGCAGATTCAGGAACTTCAGGAAGCAGTCGAGCTTCCTCTCATCGAGCCGGAAAGATTTGCCCGGATAGGTATTGAGCCTCCGAAGGGAGTGCTTCTTTATGGGCTTCCGGGAACAGGAAAAACTCTGCTTGCGAAAGCTGTGGCTCACAGAACTAATGCAACCTTTATTAGAGTTGTAGGTTCTGAGCTCGTGCAGAAATATATTGGGGACGGTTCCAAACTCGTAAGAGAAATCTTCGAGATGGCCCGGAAAAAAGCTCCGAGTATTATTTTCATTGATGAGTTGGACTCGATTGCTGCAAGGCGTTTGAATGAAACGACTGGAGCAGACCGTGAGGTTCAGAGGACGCTCATGCAGTTGCTGGCAGAGATGGATGGCTTTGATAAAAGAAGAAATATCAGGATTATTGCAGCAACAAACCGTCCTGATGTCCTTGATCCGGCAATTCTGAGACCAGGTCGTTTTGACAGGCTTGTCCATGTCCCAATGCCCGGGGTAGAAGCCAGAGGAAAGATTTTCAAAATCCACTGTGAGAGAATGACTCTTGCAGGAGACATCGACTTTAAAAGGCTTGCAAAAGCTACCGAAGGAATGAGTGGAGCAGACCTGAAGGCAATCGCCACTGAAGCAGGTATGTTTGCGGTGAGGAAAGACAAGGAACTGGTTGAGATGGAAGATTTCCTCGAGGCGGTCGAGAAGGTATCTATAGCTGCAGATACACAGAAGATGATGCCTGCCAGTCTTCCTGAAACTATGTTTGTGTAAAAAAATCACTGTTAAACCTAATGAAAAGCCCTTCAGGGGCTCATTTTTATCTTCGGCTTTTTTTACTTTGACTTGAGAGCTCAAGTTTTTTGCAGGAAAATTGAGGATTTTTTGGGAAAGGGGCTTTCATTGGAAAGCCTGTAAGGTAAACCCGACAAACTATTTTTGTAATCCAGACGTAAAAAGTACCGTGGATTCAGATTTTCATATCAAGCCAGAAATTCGAATTCTAGGTATAGATGATTCTGCGCTCCTCAGTGAAAAGGTGATGATAGTAGGGACTGTTTTTCGAGGAGGAGACTGGATTGACGGTGTCCTTCGTTCAGAGATTACAAAAGACGGGCTTGATGCTACTGATGTTATCTGCAAAATGATAAAGAAAAGTAAACATTACGGCCAAATAAGAGTAGTTATTCTCAACGGAATCACCTATGGAGGCTTTAACGTCGTCAATATACAGATGCTTTACAGGGAAACCGGAATCCCTGTAGTTGTAGTTATGCGGACCTATCCGGATTTTGAGAAAATCAAATCCGCCCTTAAATATTTTCCGGATGGAGAAGAGCGCTGGGCAATAATAAAGAGAGCAGGGAAAGTAGAAAAAATCTCAGGTGAAAAAAGTCCCATTTATGTCCAGAGAGCAGGCATAGGCCTGGAGACTGTAAAAAAGATTATCCGGCTCACATCGATCAGAAGCAATATTCCTGAACCTTTGAGGGTTGCGCATCTGATTGCGACAGGTATTATCCTGGGAGAGTCTAAAGGAAAAGCATAATTGTGCTCTAATAAAGAGAAAGGTAAAAATACAGAGACGGCTTCAGAAAAATAAAATAATAAAAAATAAACATTTTAGTTAAAGAAAATAAAAAAGATAAAGAATAAGTATAGTAATAAAACCGGATCATAATTATCTATAGAAAACCTAAGGCTAAGTAGGAAAATAGAAAAATTTGATAAAATTATTAAATAAATACAGTATAAGTTTAAAGACTGGAACAGGAAAACTATTAAATTGAAAACTGTATATGTGATGGTTAAAATACATGTGTTCCCTCTAAAAATACATTTATTCTTTACTACTAGTCATAAAAATTACCCCATAGAATGGAGGAAAACAGTAGCATGAGATCCATTGTGGAAGAAGCCCTTGCTCGATCTGCCCTGGAAGGACGCGCCGGGCAGAGAGAGTACTCAAATTTAGATTACTCTAACGTAATAGATTCAGATGTTGATTCTGAACTCGAAGAGATCCTCAGAAGCCTTAAAACAACTATCAAAGTGGTAGGTTGCGGAGGCGGTGGCTCAAACAGCATCCAGCGCATGATGGGTGAAGGAATACAGGGAGCGGACCTCGTTGCCTTGAATACCGATGCCCAGCACCTTCTTCATATCCGCTCCGGTAAAAAGATTCTTATCGGGAAAAAGAAAACCCGTGGACTTGGAGCTGGCAGTCTCCCCCAGATCGGAGAAGATGCTGCAGTCGAGAGTATCGATGAAATTAATAAAGTTGTCGAAGGCTCTGACATGGTCTTTATTACCGCAGGCCTCGGAGGAGGAACAGGCACGGGATCAGCACCTATAGTCGCTGAGGCCGCTAGAGATGCAGGAGCCCTTACAATCGCAGTCGTTACCCTACCCTTCAGTGTGGAAGGTCATGTACGCAGAACCAATGCAGAAGCCGGACTTGAACGCCTGAGAGATGTCGCAGACACAGTGATAGTAGTTCCCAACGATAAGTTGATCGAAGTAGTTCCGAGACTCCCGCTCCAGGCCGCCTTTAAAGTCTCAGATGAAGTTCTTATGAGAGCCGTAAAGGGCATAACCGAGCTGATCACAAAACCCGGACTTGTAAACCTCGACTTTGCAGATATTCGAACTGTTATGCAGAACGGAGGCGTTGCAATGATAGGGCTTGGAGAGTCCGACGGAGAAAACAAAGCTGTCGAATCCGTACAAAAAGCACTGCGTAGCCCTCTTCTTGATGTAGATATATCAGGTGCGACCTCTGCTCTTGTTAATGTGGTTGGAGGCCCTGACATGACAATTTCGGAAGCTGAGTCTGTCGTTCAGGAAGTTTACAGCCGGATAGACGCAAACGCCCGCCTGATCTGGGGTGCACAGGTTGATCCTGACCTCGAACAGACCGTACGTACCATGATCGTGGTTACAGGAGTAACATCTGCCCAGATTTATGGTCATGGAAATGACAAAGATATTACCTATAAATATGGAATTGATTTTGTAGAGTGATTATACCTGAGACAAAAGGGATTGAAATCATCGATTGGAGAAAAGTACTGTTTTCCTCTCTTTAAAATAAAAAAAGAGATAGGAATAAAAACCAATCGAAAACTATTTTTATGGTAAATGCCGTATGGTGCCGATACAATTCGACATCAAAAAAGAAATATTTCTACTGACGCGATTAACGCTTTGGAACAAATAGAAATCCAGCATCGAAATCTTTTTACGTTTTAAGAGTCGTGTCAGTGATATCTTCATATAATAGGAATTAATAATATAAACCGCCCGTTCCTTCCTTAAAATAAATCCAGAAATTCTATGTTTAAGAAGTATGAATTTCGGAAATGGAAAACCCATAGGAAGAACTCTAGGCAAAAATTAAAGAAAGATGAATAAAATAAAGAAAACCTGGATGTGAATTGATGGTAGAATCCACGTTTGAACCGAAAATAACTGCAGAAAGCGTTGGTCAGGTAATCCGGGCACACCTGAGAGTCCTGAAACTTACTAAAAAACCGTCCAGGGAAGAGTTCTTGACCATTGCCAAAGTTGCAGGTATTGGCATTCTGGCTGTGGGAGCAATAGGATTTATAGTATATGTACTGTTGACAATGTTGCCCCAGTGGGTGGCTCAATGAGTGAGGATTCCCAGATATTTGTAATCAAAACCACGGCAAACCAAGAAAGATCGGTTGCAACAGCCCTTGCCAGGGTTTCGAAAAAAGAGAAGCTGGATATAAGGGCAATTCTGGCTCCTGATGAGCTAAAAGGATATGTCCTAGTCGAAGCTCCTAAATCCGGAATCGTAGAACTGGCAATCCAGACTATTCCCCATGCGAGAGCTCTTGTGAAAGGGAGCTCTTCAATTGCTGAAATAGAGCATTTCCTTAAACCCAAACCAACAGTGACAGGGATCAAGGAAGGAGCAATAATTGAAGTCACTTCGGGACCCTTTAAAGGCGAGAAAGCCCGGGTTAAAAGGGTTGATGAAAGCCATGAGGAAATTACTGTAGAGCTGTTTGATGCTGTGGTTCCGATTCCCATCACGATTCGTGGCGATACTGTAAGGATACTGAAAAAAGAGAATGAGTGAAGTCACAGCGAGATGGAAAATACCGAAAATTCCAGCTTATTAATAAATACAATCACCAGTACTCAAAGTGGATCTAAACAGATCTGCAAACATTATACTTATTAAAACCGGTGAGACTCAGATGACAAGTATTGTTGAAGCACTTGTCCCCGGAGGAAAAGCAAATCCTGGACCACCTTTAGGTCCTGCGCTTGGTCCGCTTGGGGTCAATATAAAAGAAGTGGTCGAAAAGATCAATGAAAAAACCAGGGACTATAACGGTATGCAGGTTCCTGTAAAAGTAATTGTTGACGACAAGAAAAATGTCGAGATCGAAGTAGGTACTCCACCTACCGCGTCCCTGATCATGAAAGAGTTGGGGATTCAAAAAGGGTCAGGAAATGCAGGAAGCGAAGTTGTTGGAAACCTCAACGTTTCGCAAGTTGCAAAGATTGCCCGCATGAAAAAGGAAGATGTACTTTCCTATGATCTCAAGGCAACAATGAAAGAAGTAATGGGCACCTGTGTCCCTATGGGCGTGACCGTAGAGGGGGTTAAGGCTAAAGACAGCCAGAAGGCACTCGATCAGGGCAAGTTCGATGATGTGCTTGCCGGTGAGGAGTGGTAAACCTTCTCATCCCTTTACTGATTAATCCGAGATTTTTCTTATCACCAATAGTTTTAAATTGGATAGGACTAATAGCTCAAGAACCTTGCATATATCATTGCAATAAATAAAAAAAGGCAGTTATTAGTGGCTTATTATTAAGAATAACAGAATTCGGATTAATGGGAAAGCCCTAAGACCAACCGTAGTAAGCCGAAAAGGCTGCTTGGACATGTAAGTTCAAACACTACGGGGAGGAACAAGATGGCAGAAAAAAGCATACTGGAAGCTGTCAAGAAAGTACTTGAAGAGTCACCAAAGCGCAATTTCTCGGAAAGCGTAGACTTGGCGATTAACTTAAAGAATCTTGACATGAACCAACCAAAGAACAGAGTCGATGAAGAAGTAATTCTTCCTCACGGGCTCGGAAAAGAACTGAAGATCGGTGTTTTTGCAAAAGGTGATGTGGGCCTGAGAGCAAAGGCTGCCGGTGCTGCGTATGTTATTTCTGATGTTGAGCTCGATGAACTGGCGGCTGACAAAAACCAAGCCAGGACTCTTGCAAACGAATATGACCTTTTTATCGCAGAAACCCAGTTTATGCCAATAATTGGTAAGAATCTGGGTATTGTTCTTGGACCAAGAGGGAAAATGCCTATTCCGCTTTTACCTAACAAAGACATAGGCGAACTTATCCAGAGCAAACAAAATGCGGTTAGGTTGAGGTCAAAAGACAAGCTCACTTTCCACGTGCCTGTAGGCCGAAGGAATATGAATCCCGACGACCTTGCCGAAAACATTGAGACTATAGTGTCCAGACTGGAGCGTGTTCTGGACAAGGGCAGGCACAACCTGAGAACAGTCTATGTCACGACAACTATGGGAAAATCCGAAAGGGTGGTGTAAATGGCAGCGGAGAAACATCACACGGAGCACGTCCCAGAATGGAAAAAAGATGAGATAGAGAATATAAAAGAGCTCATCCGGTCCCATAAGGTCTTCGGAATGGTTGCGATTGAAGGCATTCTTGCAACCAAGATCCAGAAGATTCGCCGGGACCTTAAAGACGTTGCAGTGCTCAAGGTCTCAAGGAACACCCTTACTGAGCGGGCTTTAAACCAGCTTGGAGAAAGCATTCCCGAGATGAATAAATACCTTGACAAGCAGACTGCTCTGGTATTTACTAACGAAAGTCCCTTCAAGCTTTACAAAGTGCTCGAACAGACAAAAACCCCTTCTCCAATTAAAGGAGGCGCAATAGCTCCTGTGGATATAATTGTTCAGAAGGGACCTACCAGTTTCCCACCTGGTCCGATTCTCGGAGAACTCCAGAGTGCAGGAATTCCCGCTGCAATAGAAGCAGGGAAAGTTGCAGTAAGGGAAACGAAGGTTGTCTGTAAAGCAGGTGAGGCAGTCCCGCAAAAGCTCGCAACCATGCTTTCAAAGCTGGAGATATACCCTCTCATTGTAGGGCTGGACTTAAGAGCCGCCTATGACGATGGGACAATTTACGAGCCGGAACTCCTTGCAATTGACGAAAGCCAATACTTCTCTGATATTATCAGAGCAGCTCAGAACGCTTTCAATCTCTCTGTCAACACTGCATACCCGACAAGCGCAACAATCGGCACCCTGCTGGCAAAAGCCTTTGCAGAATCAAAGAACCTTGGTGTCAATGCTGTCGTGTTTGATTCCGGAGTCATGGACGCCTTGCTGGCAAAAGCCCATGTCCAAATGACATCCGTTGCATCCAAAGCCGCAGACAAAGATGCAAATGCCGTGGATGACCAACTGAGGGAAGTTCTCGGAGCAGCCGCAAGCTCAGCAGCCGCAGCAGCCAAGGCACCCGAGAAGAAAGAAGAAGTAAAGGAAGAAGAGGAAGAAGAGGAAGAAGACCACTCCGAAGAAGACGGAATGGCTGGTCTCGGTGCCCTTTTCGGATAAACAAATTTACGATAATTGAAACTTAGGTGATTAATGATGGAATATATATATGCAGCTCTCTTATTGCACAACGCTGGTAAAGCAATTACCGAAGAAGCAATCACTGCCGTTCTCCAGGCAGCAGGTATCGAAGTTAACGAAGCTAGAGTAAAGGCCCTTGTCGCAGCCCTTGAAGGCGTAGACATCGAAGAAGCAATTGCAAAGGCAGCATTTGCAGCTCCAGCAGCCGCAGCAGCCCCAGCAGCCGCAGCCCCAGCAGCAGAAGAAGCTCCTGCTGAAGAAGAGAAAGAAGAGGAAGAGGACCACTCTGAAGAAGACGGAATGGCCGGCCTCGGTGCTCTCTTCGGATAAACACAAATAAAACTTTGATACCTACAGCTCGCCCTACGGCGAGCATTCTTTTTTTCAATAGAAACTTTAGCAGTAGTTTAATAACGTAGAATTAGCTGATTTTAATATAGAATTCTTTATCTTTTCTAGTCAATTCTCTGTTATAATGTCCAATTTGTTTGGATTATAAAAACACAATCTGCTCAGGCTAAAAGCGATAATAGAGCCATTAGAGAATCGATACCAAAACTCATATTATTACAAATCATTAAAATTTTTTGAGTCATTTTCCTAATTAAAATAAGATTGATTTTCTAAAATCCAATATTCAAAGAAACTAATAAAGAGCTAATAAGGTATGCTTTTCAAAAGATTATAAGCTTAAATTTTGAAACTAACCTGTTATTTTTATTTATTGAATTGAACCCAGGCAGTAGAAAAAAATTTATATTCTGAAGTTAATACTGTCTCAAGTATATGTAAGATTTACGTATACTTTGGGAAACTTTTGAAATTAATAATTTTTTAAAGAAGTATGGATAGGCCGGTGGGACCCATCATCATCCACGTACTTAGAAAAGAAGATATGGGACCATCAGGGAGGAAGTAACCTCCAGCTTACAGTACACGTGAAAGGCCTCCAGAATGTGCACAACTGGCGGCTGAGGGTTGTAGATAGTGCAGCAGGAGACGAAGGATCGATAACCGAATTCTATGACCTGATAGGGTGAACAATTTTCACACGATTTTTATATTTTATGGCGATGATTTAATGAGGATAAAAATCGCACTGGCATTGATGTCTGCTATCTTTATGATGTACTGGGCTCTAATGTTAATAAGCTATATACGCTACTTATTGATAACAACATTAAATCTGTCTTTTATTGGTTTTATAAATTTAATGAGCATTATTTCATTTTTGGGTTCCGTTCTTTTTTTGGTGGAAACAAGAAAAGTACTACCCAGATGGTATCTGGCAGTCCCATTATGTATTTCTCTATTTATACTGGTTATCGTAAATCTTTGGATTATTTATAGTGGTAGAGAACTTCTTAGTGACCAGATCGGCATCGCAGAAACACTCGTGATGCTATTTATGGCGTTACTATCTCCGTTCTCGGCACTGGTCTTCTTATCTATGGATAGACATCCTGACTCGATGAATGTATATCTTGCAGTTTCATATGTAGCAAGTATGCTTTCGATGCTACTCCTTTTCTTCACGCTCAGTGGACTTTCACATTCACTTTCAAGAGGAGGGCCGACTTTTGATGCTGTTGTCGCTTTTCAGGCATTTTATTGGTGCTTTGTGATGCCGGTTATAGGAATGTGTTTTTTAGTTAGAGCAATAACATACAGGAATCCTGGAAACGTTTTAAGTCCGGTAACTGTTAAGCTCACTCAAAATTAGTTATGAATAAATTAGCAGTTAACTCAGTTTTTATTTATTTACAAGGAATTTTTCACACGATTCTTGGCAAATAACTTTGACTTAGCTTACTTTGATATCATATCTGGTCACTCTCTAGGTATTAAATGGTTTACAAATTATCCGCGAGCTTTGGCTCATAAGTCAGTAAGCTAGATGGAGTTGAAAAAATGTGTTACAAACTATCTCTCCAAAAAAAGGTTATAATAGAAAAGATAATGAATAATAAGCAGTCTTCTGCAAAAAAATAGATAAGAGATTTCTATGTCCCGATTTGACCCCATCCTGGCTTCGAGAGCGCTCTGGCAGATCCGAGTAAGAAAGCGTCCTTTTGTTCTCTCCCACGGTGTAAATGCCCGCTGCAATATGCGCTGCAAATTCTGTGAGTACTGGAAGAAAACCGGAGAAGAGCCAACTAGAGAAGAGATTTTCAAATTATTAGATGATGCGAGAGAATTCGGAATCGGAGTTTATAATGCCTGGACCGTAGAGCCACTCCTTCGGAAAGATCTGCCCCAGATTATGGCACATGCCAAAAAAATCGGACTAATCACTTCTATGGTCACAAATGGAAAACTGCTCTACGAGAGGGCAGAAGAACTAAGAGATGTGGACTATCTTTCAGTTTCCGTGGACGGGGTAGAGAGTTATAAAGAAATCCGCAAGATGGACTTCGAAACCCTGCTGAAGGGTTTAAAAAGAGCTATAGAGGTTAGAAAACTCCAGAAAAAGAAGAACCCAATCCTGATGAACTGCGTACTTACAGGGAAAAACCTGGACGACATCGAGACCCTTATTTTGCTTGCAAAAAAACTACGTGTAAAGGTTTCCTTCGAGCCTGTCCACGAGTTTCCAGGAATCAGTGAGGAGATCTGGAACGAAATCGGAATCCGTGATATGGAAAAATTCCGCAATACCGTTGACCGAATAATCGAGCTTAAGAAGCAACGCTACCCGATAATTAATTCAATAACGTACCTCAAAATGGTCAGGGACGAGGAAATGGACTACAGGTGCAGAGCCAGCGGGATTATTATGAATGTGACGCATGACGGCACCCTCGAAACCTGTCGTGTGCAGAATGAACCCCTTGGAAACGTTATCTGGGATGGCTTTCAGAGCGTCTGGGAAAACTCGGAAGAGCATAGAAAGGAAATTGTCAAAAATTGCCAGGGATGTCTCTTTTTTGGATATGCGGAAAACAGTTTAATGCAAAGCTTTAACCCTGAAGTTCTGATGCATTATGAGTGGATGTAACGCCCGAGTTCCGCCACCCGAGTCCCGTCCGGGGGGATGGTGCCCTTTTCGCTCGTTTCGTTCGCTCAAGTGGACTAAACCTTTGTAGGCATACTTTTTGTGAAAACTGGGCAAATCAAAATGCCTACAAAACGTTTTTTAATTTTATGGTTTCAAGACCTTCGTGCCTTGAATCTAGAGGCTTATGGGAGCATGAAAAGGAACGCTACCAAAAAGAATTATATAAAAATTGCTAAATATTATAGTAATAATCAGTTATTTGGGTTTATTTGCAGCAACTAGTGAAAAACACAGTTCTGGGAGAGTGTGAAGAGCTACCGGTCTTTCGGCTTTGAGAGAATCAAAATACCTTCGCAGCTATAAAGATACAAATATTCAAGAAAGATAAGAATTCTCCTTTGGGAAAAATCCATAAGGCATAAAACTTCTTTTGCTGTGAACTAATTTGGTTCTATCCTCCCGTTATTACTCTTTCCCTATTTGCTGACAGGAACCTTACCTTGTATCAGGAGAAAATTAATAGAATCGGACCAATGGAGGAAAAATCATGAAAATGAAAGGGAGTGGAACACGGTTAGATCCTATATGTAATATGGATGTTACAGAAAGAGATGTTACATACAAAAGTGACTACAAGGGAAGAACTTATTATTTTTGTTCGTATGAATGCATGAAGAGATTCCAAGATGACCCGGAAAAGTACGTCAGCTTTCATAGCAAGGAAGCTAAGGTATAAAGGCTTCTCTTTTACCTAGTTCTGTTTATTCAGCATCCTTAAAGCTTCAACCGTAGCCCACCTGACTTCAGGATCAGGATCATTTATGTTTTTGACAAGGGAGAGTTGTTGCTTTTTGATCACCTATTTTTGAGACAGTCTTTTCAGCATATCGTTTGACCTGGGGTTACTATTACCCACTGCCTGAATGAAAAGATGAAGACTTCTACATCTTCCAGAAGTGATCTGCAAGCTTTTTACATTATTTTTATTGCAACCTCATCCCCATTTTTAAGCCCGAACTGACGTGAAGCATTTCCTTTATTTACTGCAATTTCCAGAAAGCCATGACTGCCTATAAGGGCAAGGGGTTCCTCTGGCTTGACAAAACCATAGGTCTGAACAAAAGAAATCCTTCTGCCATTTACTTCTATCTGCGAGCCAAAAGTAGAGAATTTTAAAACCACTTCTTCCGGGATATTAGTGATTATATTTCCGAAGTTGTCTGCAAAAATAACCTCACCTACAAGGAAGGGACCATCAATTCCGAAATTTTCGAAATCAAGGTCAACAAAATCCGAGATTTCCGGGCCTACAGCCTTGATAGGCGTGCCTTTTGAAAGGTGAGCTCCTGTAGGCGCAAAAATATCCCTGCCATGGAAAGTTGCGGAAATTCCTGATTTGAGCATAAGTTCAGAATTTGTGATTTCGTAGACTTCCATTTCGCCAAGGCAGCGAGCTGCAGGGATCAGGAGCCCGTTGTCAGGGCCGATAAAAAACTGTTCTTCTCCTGCACGGCCTGCTTTTATGGCAAGAGCACGGCGAGAAGTCCCGACTCCGGGATCGATAACGCCAATATGCACGGTTCCCTGTGGGAAATACCGAACAAGAGAATAGAGCGCAAAAGCCCCTTCCCGGATTCCGGCCTGCCGGATGGAATGGGTTATATCGATAATCTGTACCGTCGGGTTTATTCCCAGAATAACGGCTTTCATGGCTGCGGGATAAAGGTCTCCAAAATCGGTAGTCAAGGAAATTAAGGGCATAACTATCACTAGGCTTTTTTCTATTTTATAATATACAAGGTTGGGAAATTATATTAAGATGTGAGAGAGTACATGTTGACATTGGAAATATAGAGAAAAATAGAAGAAGCATGAAGAAAATGAAATATAATAAAATATTATTCATACTAATTATCTTAAGCCTAGCTCTTCTTGCATTAGGATGCGAGGAAAAAATGAACGCTGGACCGATAGTAAAGTCTCTACAGGAACCTTCTACCGAATTCTATATTTTGGGACCTGAAGGGAGAGCTGAGAACTATCCTACTGAATATATACTCGGGGAGAATGGAACCCTAATTGTGGGAATTGTAAACCATGAGCAGAAGCCCGTAAACTATACGATGGAAGTCACGCTCGAAGAAACGCCTCTGCCTTTGCCGGCTGATTGGAAAAACGTATACCTCGAAAACAACGAGACACTGGAGAAAACTGTTACTATAACTCCTCCCTTTAAGGGAACGGACATGAGGCTTGCATTTTTGCTCTATAATGAAGACGAAAAGAACACATTTGAAGATAATATCAGCGTACCTTACAGGAACCTGAATCTATGGATAAATGTAACAACGCAGAATCTCTCGAAGAATACTTCAACTCCGTTAACGGCGACATAAGCAACTGAGCTGAGATTCAGCATCGAACTCTGCCTTCTCAAGAAAGCTGAAATTTAAAACTTCGAAATCCATAAAAAAGAAAGGTTAGCTTCTTGTTTCAGCGAAATCGGAGGACACATAGCCCTGTTCCACATTTTACGCAGGCAAAGAGATTGATTTCGGGAAAAGACATGATATTTCCTGAAACAGCCCTGAACAGCCTGAAAAAACCTGAAAAACCTTTTATCATGCGCTATTTTATGAGAATAATATGGTTTGAGAATAATAGATAGGTTACAGAAAAATGACAATAAGCGATGAAAATAACATCATTGAGATCTCAGGATATGGTCAATTTAAGTCACTTTTTAGGTCACTTGCCACTTATTTTCTTCAATTTTTTCTTCAAGTTTTAATAAAAATTCCTTTATATCCAGTCCACTGGCATAACCCGTAAGCTTTCCATCTGTGCCTATGACCCTGTGGCAGGGAATAATTATCGCGATTGGATTTCGGTTATTTGCAAGCCCTACAGCTCTATAAGCCCTGGGCTTTCCGATAGATACAGCTATTTCTTTATAAGTTCTGGTCTCCCCATAAGGGATTTCGCATAAAGCCTTCCAGACAGACTTTTGAAAATCCGTTCCCTCGGGAGCCAGCTTAAGATCAAAGGATTCGAGTTCCCCAGAAAAATAAGCTTCAAGCTGCCTGGCAGCCTCCCTGAAGAACTCTTTATTTTCTATCCAGTCTTCAGGGATTTTCACTTTCTTCTCGCCTTTCAGGAAAATAAGATGTTTTAGTCCTTCTTTATTCCCTGCCAGAAGAATGGGCCCAATTGGGGATTCTATTATATCGTAGTACATCTTATCCATCTCCAGTAGCGTTGCATGTAGTTTTATCTTTTCTGGTAGAAATGCCTATTCAATTCCAGCAAAAGGAAGCCTGCTGGGCAGGATAGAATTGTAATAACTGGAAAACAGCTGGAGATAAATGTTCTCCCGAAAAAAGAAAAGAAATTGAAGGTTAAGGGCACTTAAGTGCCCGTGAACACCATCAAGCGTTTTATCTGAACATTAAAAGTGTTTTACCTAAAGTATTCAAGTTCATTTGTTTTTAGATTCACCTATCCAGAAAAATCCAGAAGTATTTAGATTTTTTGCAGCAGAATAAGAATCATTTGCACTCATCTCTGCTTCCAGTTCATTGAGTTCCTGAATCCTCAACTCAACAACGTCCATTGCATCTTCAAAAAGCTGCCTGTTAATTTCAATTCCGAAATATTTCTTGAGTTTTTCTTCAGGCGGAATCGTTGTACATGCAGAGAGGTACGCAATGTAGTTTTTGTTGAAAATTTCGGGATCTTCCCTGTACTGTTTGAAAAGGGAGAGAGTTATTGCCTTTGAGACCGCGTAGTTGAAGGTATAGTAATTGTTTGTTAAGTAAATATGGTTAATATAAGCCCATTCCGCAGAATCCTCATCGTAGAATTCAATTGAGTCGCCCCCATACTCTTTAGAGAGGTTTGTCCAGATTAAATTGAGGTCTGCTCCGCTGGCTGTTCCGTTTTCAGCGCAGAATTGATGTGCTTTATATTCAAATTCCGTAATCATAGGCTGGCGAGTAGAGTAGTTCTGGTATTCTCCTATATGCTGGGAGAGAACATTAATTGCGGTTTCTTTATCGGAATTTTGAACCACGTAATCAACAAAAAGTTCTTCGTTGAAAGTGGAAGGGATCTCCATTTCATAAATCGGGCCTGAACAGTTAACGAATAAAAATAATTTTTGACATTTTTAAGGCAATAATGTAAAAAGATATCGATTTAATCTGCCAGAGTTACAAAAACTTACATTAGAGAATAACAGTTAAAATATATAAATAATACGAAAAATATGTTACTGAAAAAGAAAGTAAAAAGAAATGGAGAAAAAAAATCAAATGAAGAAAGAAAAAGCCACACGAGTGAGAAAAAGCACGAAAAGTGGTTTAAAAAGAATTAGATAAGTAAAGCCTGAGGGCCTTACTCTGTGATTTACTATACCTGCTTATTTTGCGAGGTTGTAATTCTGGTTGACGATCTTCAGAGCGCAGAAGTTACCGCACATTGTGCAGGCGTCAGAATCTTCGGGAGATCTGCTGTTCCTGACTTCTCTTGCATGTTCAGGGTCGATTGCAAGGGAGTACATCTTTTCCCAGTCAAGTTCTCTTCTAGCTCTACCCATAGCAAGATCCTGTTCTCTTGCCCTGTCTGGGTACTTTATCATGTCTCCTACGTGAGCTGCAATCTTTGAGGTTTTGACTCCTGTGATGACATCTTCAAGGTTTGGAAGAGCGAGGTGTTCCGCAGGAGTTACATAGCAGAGGAAGTCACAGCCATATGAGGCAGAAACCGATGCTCCGATTGCAGTTACGATATGGTCGTAACCTGGTGCGATGTCAGTTACAAGTGGACCGAGCATGTAGAAGGGCTTGTGACCGCTCATTTCTTTCATGAGCTTTACGTTGGTTGAAATCTGGTCTAATGGGACGTGACCAGGACCTTCGACAATTACCTGTAAACCCTGCTTATGGGCTTTCTCAGCCAGTTCGGAGTTAATAATTAATTCCTGGATCTGGGCACGGTCAGTTGCATCGTGGATTGCACCTGCACGCATTCCGTTTCCGGTGGAGAGGACTACTTCATGTTCCTTGAGGATTTCAATGAGGTAATCAAAGTGCTCATAAAGAGGATTTTCCTTTTCGTTGTGAAGCATCCAAGAAGTCATGAATGCGCCACCACGGGAGCAGAGACCGCCGTACCTGCCGTGGGCTTTAAGCCGGTCCATAGTGATATTATTGATTCCGGTGTGGATTGCCATGAAGTTGGTTCCAAGTTTTGCCTGGTCTTCAGTTGCCTTGAAGAGCTCCTCTTCGGTCATGTCTACAATTGAACCGTATTTTCTTGCAGCTTCAATGAAAGCTTGGTAAAGAGGCACTGAACCAACTGAAAGAGAAATGCTGTCAATAACTTTTTTCCTGATTGCAAGGAAGTCTCCACCGGTTCCGAGCTCCATAAGGGTGTCTGCACCTGCGGCTTCGGCAGCCTGTGCTTTTTTAACTTCCATGTCTGCATCAACAATGTCTGAAGATACACCGATGGATGCATTGACCTTAGTCCTGAGCCCTTCTCCTATACCGCAGATCTTTACCTGTCTGTATGGAGAGGTTGGAATAACAATTCTTCCGGCTGCTACACCACGACGGATGAATTCAGGGTCAAGTCCTTCATCCTTTGCAACGATCTTCATTTCTTCAGTAATAATCCCTTTCTGTGCATCTTCCACTATTGTCATATTACTAACCTCAAACTTTATGTTACCTGTAAATATGTCTGTAAGATCAATCTGGAACTAAGGCAAGTGTGAGTTAGATCATAAAAGGCGCGTAATTATATATAACACTTTTTAAAAAATTAACTTTAACCTTACTCAAGTTTACTTTACTTCAACGCCCATAGATATCGAAAAAATATGAAACATATGATTAAAATAAATATATTATAAATTGATGCCAAACTCCTTTTGAGTAAAAGACAAGAAAAATTGTTTTAAATTGAAAATTGAAGAAGGCAGATTTATAGTAAAATCAGGCATAATATAGATTCTAACGGGAGAAAAACAAGACCTCAATTTTCTATATTCAAAAATTAGTTTACTCTTTTGAACTATTATCTATTGGCAAATCCATTGACAAACGTCGTCATAACTAAATTTGCATAGTTTCTATGCATATTTAATACTTGTATCATCCCAAAAAATCATTTATTTACTCCTAGTTGTGGAGTTCAAATGGTCTGGAAAGTTTGCTTGAACTCCACAAAAACATTTAATTAATATTATAAATTTTATTAATGAAGTATAAGGAACACCCAGTTTTGTTACTGTTAAGAAGTTTCATTAACATAATTAGGAATTTTATAGTTAATATTCTAGACTTATTTAGGTATTGCCATAAAATAAAATTCCTGTCCCAGAGTGCCCTTTACTTTTAAAAAGCCTGTGCCACTAGTAGTTTTTTTTATTTCGTTCAGGTACTGGCCCCTGTATTCTTTGGGCCACTCCCCAGGGTCATTATTTGCTTCCAAACGGATGTGGAAATATATCGGTGCTCCTTGTCTACATTCACTTACATAGACATAACTGTCATAAGTCGGATTTGAGGCATACCTGGTGTATTCTCCATAAGGGATTACAGAAATATTCGAAATATTTTCAACTGGGAATAATATTGGACTTTTGTTACTTATAGGATCAAAAATATCAAAATAGTCTGCAACAAAATTTGCACTAAAAGAAATATCCTGGAGCACGGATTCATTTGTCCTGAATCCAAGCATATATCCTTTCTCAGTTTCTGCAATGAAGGTTGTCCACCCTTCTGGTGTTGTTTTGTTGTCAAAGATTTCAGTTGCATTTTCAAAATAGGGACCTTTGCGGTATTGTTCAGGCCAATTGTTGATTTCGTGCATCAGCTTCTGAGTAAAACAAGGGTCTTTTTGAGCTGGGGGAGTAAAAAATCTGCCTTCTTTTGTTGCAGGAATCGGAACCATTATTATGGTGGGTCCCAGTACATCTCTTCCGGAAAGGCCCCCTACACTGACACTATATCCACAATTATATCGTTGACCTCTGTCTCTCCAATCTATTAAATCCATATAACCTGAGTGAAGAAAAATGCTCACGGGAATGATTCCCACAAGAATAATAAAAAATATAGCAATAAAATAGCGATCTTTTTTCGTCATGTTTATTACTCCCTCAAAAGAACAAAATCGGCAAGGCTTTTTCATACTCACTCGAATGTTGTGATACAATCTTTGCTTTTTGACTATTTTCTTTTAGTGGATACTTATTCAACCATTCTACAAATGCATCGGAACGAAAAATCAAACCATACTTCTTGCCGTCTTTATAAAACCAGTATGAATGGTTGACAGCCTTGTTGGAAAGCCATTTGTGAAATTGATCTTGATAATGTCCAGCATTTTCTATTATTGTTTGCGGAACATCTATAATATCCGCGTCAATGTCAAATTGTATGACTAGTAGCATTTTATTTACCTCTCAGAATTACGGTACAATTTCGACACTTGCAAGTGGATACTGTAATGACATTGAATTATTCCAAAGTACTTCATATTCGTTGGCATACATGAAAATCTCCTATTCCAAAGCCGCTATTTGATTATGTTTCATATCATTAGACCTCAAAATAGAGTCTGCCAAATGACGACTTTTTATATGCCATTCAAAACAGCCGCGTCCCGCCATAGTTCCTGTAAATCCATCCCTTTGCAAATCTTCGCAAATCTTCGCAAGCTTTTTGAGCCTTAATGACACTGATATGTAATGATTTGGTCAACTCTCGCATGGATGAAAGCGGATCACCTGTTTGAAGTTCACCGCCGTTGCCGTAATTACTTGCAGTTTGAGATTGTCTTTTTCATTTTATTTTTTCTTCATTGGAAACATAGCAATTGCCAATATAACCAAAGAAAATTTTTTGCTGACTTTTCATCTGCCTTGAGTAAGTACCAATAAGGAAATTTAAGTATTAT
Source organism: Methanosarcina sp. UBA289 (assembly GCA_002496565.1). GTDB lineage: Archaea > Halobacteriota > Methanosarcinia > Methanosarcinales > Methanosarcinaceae > Methanosarcina. Next base: position 524,297 of record DAKJ01000018.1, read on the forward strand.
ATTCAGTGTTATAATCGGTTCTGGCTCTGGGACACTATAGTCTATTTCATCAACCGCTGTATCATTTGTCTTTTCAGTTAATTTTTCGGCACTCGCTGCTGGCACAAACGCTATGCTTACCAGCAGCATTGCCAAAATCAATACTCTTAGTCCAAGTTTCTTCTTTATTATCATATCTTTACCTAGTTTCTTTACTCCAGAAGCAGGATCAAGCAAGCCTTAAGTACTTACAAGTCTATGATTTTCTTGCGTCCGGGCATATGGAGTTCAGATCGGCTTTGAAAGGTTATGTTTTGACCAAACTCTCTAACAATCTTAGAGAGAAGGAAATTTACAGACCTGAAATAGGAAAACAAAAATCGATTAGAATTTTAGACAGAACTTACTTATAGGATAATCACTGCCGGCTGTTTCTTACCTAAGCTTTAGATTTCGAGTTAACCTATTGAAAGTGTAAGCTGTACGCTTTCTAAAAGAGGAAAACAGGAAGCAAATTTATAAATCACACAATATATAGATTAAACAATAATTTTGAAACTAGCATAATACATATCATATTTTCAGAAAGTAATAGAGAAATCATTAGTACAATTGATACTATAGGCTATTATAATAGTTTCTAAATTCTAAAGAAGTAACTAAGAATTTAAAAAAATATAGGTTGAAAGAATAAAATTCTCTTATTTTTTCTGTTTATTCATTTCCATAATTAACTGGACTGTTTGCCTATGGAGAGTTAATACGAAATCACTCAAAGTCCCGAAGATAAACATCTGAAGGCCGAATATGATCAGCAGAGTTGTAAGAATGGTAAGCGGGATATGATCGATTCCCCGGAACCACTCGACTACAACAAAGGTTCCTGTGAACAAACCTGCCATGATTAAGATGAACCCTATAATTCCAAAGTAAAACATTGGATTATGTAATTTTGCAAGATTGTAGATTGTAGACCCAATCCTAAATCCGTCTTTTACCGGATTTAGTTTGGTTGCACCTTTTTTACTTCTCGGCAGGTAAGTAATAGGGACTTCTTCGACCCTCTGCTTTTTAAGAATACATTCCACAGAGATTTCGGTCTCGATTTCGAAACCTGTCTTATTAAGTTCGAGTTCCTTTACACTCTCGAGCGTGAATGCACGGTAACCTGAGAGAATATCTTTTAATTTCACGCCATATGCAACGTCAAAAAACATATTTATCAGACGGTTGCCCACAAGATTGAGCTTCGTAAAAGCTCCAGGGGAGTAATTCTCCAGCCGGTTGCCTATAACGTGGTCTACTCGGCCTTCCAGCACAGGCTTGAGAAGGGAACGTGCCTCTCGGGCAAGATATGTGCCATCGCCATCTACCATTACTACATATGGGCTTTCTATAAGTCTGAAAGCCTGAATCATTGCCTGCCCTTTACCTTTTCCGGTCTGCATGACAACTTTTGTGCCTTCAGCTGCTGCAATTTGCCCTGTACCATCCTTACTATTCCCATCAATTACCAGAATGTTGGAAAAGCCTTCTTGCCTGAAGTCCTTGATAAGCTGCCCTATTGTTGCAGCTTCGTTCAGGGTGGGAATAAGAATACAAACATCTGCACTGTTCACGCTTCCACATATCCTTGCCGGGACCTCTACTCGCGTCACAGAATCCATTTTATTGTAAAATCGTATAAATCATTTATTTCCAGAAAAGGGTATAAAATATATTGAGGGTTATTATAAAAGCCCCATGTTGTCAAGCTGCTGACGGACGACTTCGACACCCCTTTCACAATCTTCAGGGGTCTTGCCGCCTGTAACTACCAGTTTTCCGGAGCTGAAAATAAGCACAACTACTTTGGGTTCATCAATTCTGTATACAAGGCCAGGGAATTGCTCAGGCTCATATTCAATGTTTTCGAGTCCAAGCCCTATTGCAATTGCATTAAGGTTCAAAATAGTATGCAGATCTGCGGAAGCAACAATGTTCTGGACAGTAATCTGGGGGTTCTCAATGGTCTTAATCCCGATACTGTTCAGCTTTTTAGCCATATTACCTATGACTGTATGTACATCGTTAACATTTTTGGCCCCAGTACAGACAACCTTACCGGAAGTAAAGACCAGGAATGCAGCTTTAGGATCTGAAACCCTGTAAACGAGTCCGGGGAACTTCTGCTTGTTATACTCGGCCCCTTCGAACTTGGATTCGATATCATTTAAGTCGAATTCTTCAGCGAGTTTGGTGGATGCAACCACATTTTCGATCTTGATGCTAGATTCGCTCATTAGTCAACCCTCAGTATATAAAGCAAAGGTAATATTCTCTAACCAGTATATAAGGCTATAGTTAAATACCCAGTATCCTATATAAATACACTATATATAGGATATAAATACGACAGAAAAACTTAAATTAAAGGCGCCCGTGATTCAAAAAAAATTAAATATATAAAAGGAAGCTATTTATCATTTCAGGAACCAGAGTTTTCGAACTTCTTGAGACCTTCAAGAATAGAATCATACTTTACACAGACTCTCTGGAGAAGGTCACCCTCAACACTACGGTGAGTGGGTATCAGGATCTGAGCTCCTTTTTCGATTTTAACCCCGCTTTTTGAAATACCATAGTCAGGTGCGATAAGGACTCCATCTGCGGAAATTCCAAGAGAAAGGTCGTTTACGATTCTTGAAACCATTTCAGTTGCCGGTTTTACCTTTTTCTCAATAAGAACAGCAGAAGAAGTATATCTCTCCCTAGTATCGTTAATTTTCTTAATACTGTTCTCCACTATTTTGAGGTCCACTTCATCAGGAAGTTCTTCAGCGAGTAGGGCGATTGCTTCTATGAGGTCTTCAAAAGTTGTTGAATGCATCTCAAGGATTTCTCCATCGCAATAATGCCGTACATTATCGGCGTACCCGGCTGAAATCACGACCACATCTGCCTCAAGCAGGTGGGAGATTTCTTCCTTTGAGGGTGAGTAGGCATTTACTACGAAGTATTCCCTGATCCCGCACATATTCATAAGAGATTCGTACATGGGAGTTACTGCAATGGTCTTCTTTCCTATCCAGAGATTGATTTCACTCTGCTCGCCCTGAGATTTCAAAAGTTCAAGGATTTTCTCTTTTATGGCACTCGGATCATTTCTTTTAAGTCCGAAATAATCTGCAAAAAGAGGGGTTGTGGAAAGCTGCCTGCTTCTCCCACAAGGCACGGATTCTACAAAGCCTCGTTCTATAAGGTCCTTTATATGGTCGTAAGCTCCGCTTCCTCTCATATCAATAAGGTCTGACTGGAGCAGGGGCTGGTGATAGGCAATCATAGAAAGAGTACGAAGTTTCGGGGCTGAAAGCTCTTTTGGAGCAACTTCCCGCATAAGCTCAGAGTATTCAGGCTTGACCTGCATGACATATCGCTCCCCAAGATCAAGAATCTCTATACTGGATCCTCGGGAAGAATAAGCCTCTGTCAATATCTGTATTGCCGAAAGAACGGCTTTCTTGGGTTTTCCTGTGATTTTCGTAAGCTTTTCGAGGCTTACTGCCCTACCAGCAGCAAAAAGCGCGGCTTCGATGATCTCAAGCTCACTCATAAATCTCACTTCCAGAAAAAGAATAAAAGTATTCTTTATTCAGATTAATTAGTAATAGGATGGATTTAATCAATAATTTATACATTTTTTAAATAAGATGGTGTTCCAAAGTTTAAATAATATTCAAGGTGCGGTTAACTTAGGCTCTTCATCCAGATTTTCGTGTGTATAGATTTCCACTGTAGACTCCTGTCCCGAAGAGCCTTCAATTTCAGTTTTTGGGAGTTCGGCTCTTGATTGTGTCACCATCTTATGAAAAAGAGGTGGATTTGCTTCAGTGGAGAAGCCGGATTCCTCTCCCGGATAGATATATAACTCCTCGAAAAATTCTTTCTGGAAAAGCCAGATCTTCCTGCTTGAGGCAAGGAAAAGAAGAGAAAGATAATCCATAATCCGGTCTTCGCTTATTTCCAGAAAACTGGAAAAGGCTACTACAGACTGCTTCTTAAATAATTCGGTAAGCTTTTCCCACATCAGGGACAGCCGAGAGCTAATAGCCTCGTCATGAGCAATGCCCAATACATCCCCTGTAGTGAGCTGAGGACGAAGATTGGATTCTTCTGAAACCTTGCTGGCTTTTTTTTCTTTTTTTCTTGAGAGGCTTTTTTCGGCTTTTTTGAGTTCAAGAATTAGTTCATTGAGTGTTACTGGCCTTGTGGAAATACGCCGGACAGGAAGCTTCGGAATAGGAAACTCCTCAGGCTCAGGGGAATCGAAATCGTCAGGAAAATCAGACTCAAATTCATCGATCTCTTCCTCCTCGACCTCAAGGATTCCCAAAGATTTCATGCGAAGAAGAATAGCAGAATAAAGAAGTGTCCTTGAAGAAATTCTAAGGTCCATCTTCTTGAGCTCTTCCACTCTTCCCAGGAAACTGTCAGTAAGCTGTACGATATCAATATCCCAAGGATCGATCTTTCCGCCTCTTGCAAGCTCAACCAGTATACCCAAGGGTTCGTATGTCTCAAACTCCGAAATATCAAGCAAGTTCCAATCAATTCCAAGGCACGAAAGAGTACCTGGCAGCCCATAAGTTTCTGGATCCGCAAAAAGATAGTCGTTTTCCCCGGATTCACTAACCTTACGAGCTTGGAGTTGAGGAAGTTCAAACGCTGCCCCAGCATTATTCATAAGTTCAGCCATTAAGCTTCACCCCGGTAATGCTGGTAAGGTTATTTTCCTGCATTGTAACTCCTATCGTCCTGGAAGCGGCCTGAATCATAGGTTTTCTTAAGGAAACAACAATAAACTGGACTTTTGATCCAGAGGTTTTAACACGCCTTGAAACCCTTTCCACATTCCAGCCGTCCAGAAACATATCAATTTCATCAAAAGCATAGAAAGGAGCAGGACGGTATTGCTGGATGGCAAAAATGAAAGCAAGTGCGGTAAGACTTTTTTCTCCTCCAGACATTGCCTCGATTCTTTGGAGAGTTTTTTCCTTGGGCTGCGCCCGAAGAGTCATACCCCCTGCAAAAGGGTCATCAGGGTCATCGAGCAAGAGTTCACCCATGCCGTCAGAAAGCTCATGGAAAATCTCCTTGAAATTGGAATTAATGCCCGTGTAAGCTTCCATAAACGCATCCCGCTTTAACTGCTCATATTGGTCGATGCGCTCAAGGAGCTGCTCTCTCTCGGTAAAGAGAATATCCCGTTTTTCCTGTAAATCCGAAAGCCTTAATTCTACCTCATTGTACTCGTCAATTGCTCGCATGTTTACGGGCTCAAGCCGCCGGAGAGCTTCATCTATTGCCTGAATCCGCATGTAAACGGTCTCGTAATTCGGAACTTCATCAGTTTCCTCTATGCCTCTTTTGAGAATTTCTTCAAGAAACTGCTTTTCCTGGTCAAAAAGAGCATTTCTCGTAGCTGTGAGCGTAAGTACCTGCTGCTTTGCTTTTTCAAGCGTAGTCGACGCAATACTTACCCTACGCTTGACCGCATTGTATTCGGCCTGAACTTTCTCCCGTTCTTGCTGGAGCCCTAGAAGTTCATCCGAAAGTTCAACTTCCCTGGCTTTCTTTTCCTCGAGCTTTGCCTCAAATTCCTTTATTTTTATTTTAAGAGAGTGAACTTTCTCCAGTTTTGAAGCTTTCTTCTCATCAAGCTCTCTGATAAGTTCCTTCGCTTCGGCAATCTTCTGTTCAGCATATTCTTTTTCAAGCTGCAAGGCATTTAGAGTAGCTTCGGTATCCCGGATGCGCCCCTCAAGCCTGCGCAGTTCCTCGTCAACGAATTCTAGCTTTTTATTAATTTCAGGTAGAGGAGAATCCGCAAGTTTTGCTTCAAGTTCGGAGATCTGCGTCTCAAGTTCGAAGACAACCTTTTCCTTGTCGGCTTTTTCCGCAATTACCCTTTCCATTTCAGCCCCTAATTCGGTTCTTGATTCCTCAATTGCTTTAAGGTCAGCTTGTTTGGATTCAAGAAGTTCAGCAAGTTTTGTCTCCCTGCCTGCGATCTCCTCAAGCTGGTGCTCCTTTCTTGAAATTGTAGCCTCACAATCCCGAATTTTCCGGCTCAACTCGAAAAGATGGCTTTCGATGTTGTCCTGCTTGCTTATGGCTGCATTTCGGCTCGCATCCAAGGACTTAATTTCCTCTGCAAGTTCAAGCAGTTTATCTTTTTCTGCAGCCGCAAAAGAAATTCCCGATTTAGAGGAGACTGACCCTCCTACCATTGCTCCACTTTTCTCCAGAAGTTCACCTTCAAGGGTTACCATTCTTGCCTTTCCCATGAGGCGGCGGGCACTTGCAAGGTTTTCCATAACAAGAGTGTCCTGGAAAACATACCAGAAAGCAGGCTCAAAATGGGAATCAAATTCGATAAGGTCAATTGCGTACCCTATTACTCCGTTTTCATAACTGAGATTTTCAAGCGGTCTAGGTGCTTTCATTTTGTTGAGAGGAAGGAAAGTAGCTCGCCCTTCTTTTCTGCGCTTGAGATATTCGATTGCTTCAGCAGCATCTGCATCTGTATCCACTACAATAGCCTGCATCCGGTTTCCTGCAGCAATCTCCAGAGCTGTGGAGTATTGCCTGTCCACTCTTCCAAGCTGGGCAATAGTTCCATGAATTCCGAAAAGGTCTTCCTGCCTTGCAGCTAGTATCACACTCTCCACAGCCCTGGAAAAGCCTCTGCCCTGTTCAGAAGCACGCACTCTTGCTTCCGTAATCGTGTATTCCTGCTGTAGACTATGAAGCCGGCTCTCAAGTTTCCTGATATCTTCCTTTATCCTGAAATGGCTGCTTTCGATATCATCACGATCACGAATAAGGGATTCCAGATTTTCGGAAAGCTTTTCAAGCTCGTACCTGACAGAAAGCGTATCACTGTCAGAAGTAGCAACAGCTGCTTCGGCGTCCCTTATCTGGTTTTCAATCTCCCGGAGTTCCGAAGATTTTCTCCGGAGGGTATCAAGAAGCCTATCCTCGGTTCGGATTAGCTCGTTTTTCTCGTTTTTTACATCCTCAAGCTTCTTCCTGGCAGTCATGAGTTCGTCCCGTGTAGCAGCAAATTTTGCGTCTACATCCGCAATCCTACTCTGGAGCAGCATGCGCTCGGTTTTGCGCTCGGAAAGTTCGGAAGAAATGCTATCTTTTCTAAGGTTTTCGGCTTCAATTTTTTCTTCGAGTTCCCCGACCTTGCCCTTGGTGGAATCGATATCTACAAAGGCTTTCCTGCGCCTGGAGTCAGCTTCCTCAAGTTCAGATTCCGAAAGCTCGATACTATCTACACAGCGAGAAATTTCTCCCTTAGTCTCTTCGATATCCTTCTTTATCTGAAGCTGTTCATCCTCTCCTTTTTTCCGAATCTCAAGAGAAAGACTTTCCAGGGCTTCTTCAAGGGCCTGAAGCTCCTGCATTCTTTCGTTCAGAAGGAGCTGGACTTTTTCGAGATGTTCTTCCTTTCCTGCAAGTTCCTTATCCACATTCTGCAGTTCAGCCCTTGCGTCCTTGAGTTTAGACAGAAGGACATATCCTTCAAATTTGACTTTTTCAGCCTTAAGTGCCTGGTATTTTAAAGCCTGGTCGCGTTCCCCTGCCAGTTTTTCTAACTGAGTGCGTACCTCTTCAAGGATTATATCCACACGCTCAATTTGCTGTCTTACAACTTCCAGTTCCCCAAGCGCCTTTTGCTTACGTTCATCAAATTCTGCAACCCCTGCGATTTCATCGATAATCTTTCTTCTTTCTACAGAGGACATGGAGATAATCTGCGTAACATCTCCCTGCATAACCACATTGTAACCTTCAGGCGTTATTCCAGCTTTTGCAAGCTGGGAATGGATTTCTCCAAGACTTACGGCTTTCCCATTAAAATAAAAATAGCTATAGTATCCGCTTTTCGTCCGCCGGATCTTTCTTGAGACTTCAACCTCATCAAGTTCCAGAGGTAACTTATGGTCAGAGTTGTCAAAACGGATCGTGACCTGAGCAAAGTCAGGCTTTTTTGATGTATCACCGTTGTAAATCAGATCGGTAAGTTTTTCAGCCCGAAGAGTCCTTGAACTGGTGAGCCCCAGTGCAAAAAGAATCCCGTCTATTATGTTAGACTTCCCACTCCCATTTGGGCCCGAAATTGTAGTAAAGTCATTATAAAAGGGAATCTTTACTTTTTTTCCGAAAGACTTAAAATTAACAAATTCAATCTCTTTTATATACACAGAATGCCTCTGCAATTTTACGTTTTTGAGAAAGTTTCTGTCTTTTAAGCTTTATTACGCACGAGAACTTTTCCTGCTACATGTAATAAGTTCAGCATCCTCGTTTTCCCGTACGTCCACGGACTCCTCTATCAAATGCTTTTTTGAAGGCCTCTCGGCGATTATATATTCACATTTATAATCATCTGCAGATTGAGTTTTCGCAGGATCTGTCCTAACAGCAGAAGGCTGCCTTTCAGGGAACGATGATCTAGGAGCTTGCTGTCTGAACTGTGTTCTAATCGATGGTTGTTGCCTGGCAGGTTCTCTAATCGGAGGCCCCTGTCTCATAGTGCCTCTAAGCCCTCTTTTATCACCGCTTTCTGCAATAATATATTCACATTTGGTTTCGGCTTCTTCTCTATCAAGCTCTGTTGGCTCGACCTCCCTGAACTTCAGCTGAACCTTTGCACCTGTACCTGGTAGGAAGGCAGGAGCTTCCTTGAATTGACCCCGTCTGTATGCCGGGTTTTCTTTTCTGAGCTCAGAATTTTGTTTGGATTTTCTGGAAAGAGGTGGAAGGTCCAAAGGATCTTCAGGGAGAGCTAGAGTAATAGAAGATGGAACAACGGAAGGTGGAGCAACGGGAGTGGTCTTTTTCGCATCCTCCAGCTGTTTAGCGAGATCTCCGATCTGCGTTTCTAATTTTTTAATAAGCGTTTTCTGGTCGAGCAGTTCACGGACGAGCCCATCCTGAATGCCTGCAAGTTCCCTCAGCTTCCGGTCAACTGTTCCCGAGTCATTTTCCCCTGGTGCTTTCAGTTCAGTTTTTAATTCATTGAGGATTGAAGCTTTGAGTAAAGCAGGGTTAGGGATTCCCATAAGCTCTGTCCTGATTTCGGAGAGAACAAGATCCTTGATGGAGTCCGGATCGGAATCATTTTCCATTTCGGCCCGCAGTTCATTGAGAACCGAAACCTTAATCGATTTCTTGAGAGTCTCGAGCTCCTCATAGGTTATCGATAGTCGCCTTTTAAGCGGTGTATTATGCACGTCCCTCTGTCCAGTTCTCATAAAAGTACCTCTTATGATAAATTCGGGTTCCGAGTTCCTGACTGCCTGGAATTTTCTGGTGACAAGGCAGATCAGCACAATATAATTAAATTGATTAGATCATAGGAATTTAAATAATATGTACAAAGTACATGTAATCTTACTTTAAATATATATGGTAATCGATAGTTTTTCCGGCCCTATAGCACGTAATAACAAGAAGATCATTTTATTAATTTTTGTCGAAATATTTCACAGAAACTAACTGGAGACGCAGGAAAGCCGAGAGAAAAAATTTCCAGAAATGAAATACATGTTTTTAAGGAAATAATAGAAGGACAATAAAGGAAAATAACAGAGAACTAGGAATAAAAAAGTCATGAAATAAAAGAGAATAATAAACCGAATAAGAATTTAGATAAATAATTTTCGACATATCCTTTGTAAAAAAAACAATAAATAGGAAATACCGGTTTACATCCCGCATCCTTGCGCAAATCGAGCGAGAATAATATTCAAATATAAGAGATTCATGGACAAATCCTAAGAGAAAAGGTTGATAATATCGCGAAAATAGGGAATGAAACCCAAGCTTAACTTTAAAATATAAGGAGTTAAAGAGTTGGATTTCAATAAGGGGATGAAAATTTTTTAAGGGGAAGTGTTAGTTAATGGATGAAAAGGAGCCCTCAAAATCGACCAGTACATTCTCCCTTGATTGAATTCTGGAAGAGGTGCAGTCCATTTCCGCAGCAGTTTCATTAACAATAGAACCGTGGGTTCCGATGCTTTCAAGGAAAAATTGAACCTCCTCAAGCTCTGGCTCACGAAAATGATCCATTTCAATTATATCCATAATAACACTCAACACGTTTTTGTGTAAGTGATTGGTAATTCTGGTCATCGGAAATAAACACGATGTATCAAATATAAATAATTTGTGTTAAAAGCAAAATACCCCGAAATAGAGGGAACAACCTTATTAACATATAAATGTTGTGCCCGGCATTGAGAACCTTTCCTTTTAAAAAATAACCGATTTAGCCAATAAGAAAATAAAGCTGCTTTTCGAGGCTAAGGTAAGTAAGAAAATATTTAAGTTAGTAAAAAATAAGGCCCAATAATTCGGATCAGAATACCCACCCCAAGAGCCAGGAATACAGTGAAAAGGACTATCAAAGCCGTATCCTTCATTCCAAGCTCATGCTTCAGTACTGCAATCGTTGCCACGCATGGGACATAAATGGTCGTAATTACAGCAAACTGATACATCTGGACAGGTGTCATTACGGCTGCAAAGTTGGCTGTACCTGCAAGTACGGCAAGGATTTGGAGGGCCATTTCCTTTCGAAGTATCCCAAAAACCAGAGCTGTTGCTGCAAATGCTGGGAGACCCAGCAGGCCAACGGATATGGGCTCTACAAAGTCCTGGAAGATCGAAAGAAGGCCTAAGGCATCGGCAACACCGAGAAAAGCACTTCCAACGAGCAGAAGTGGAAAAGCGATATATAAAAATTCCCGGCTTTTCATCCATGTTTTCCTGAGAGTTGATTTTAACTCCGGCTTTCTAAGAGGAGTCATTTCCATAATAAAGCCGCTTTTTTGACCAGGCAGGCCCTTTCCAAGAATCCAGCCCACGACAGCAATGATAAGGACCTCCAGAACATAGATTGAAACTGCAGGCCAGAACCCTACAAAAGTTCCCACAAGCCCCAAGATAATAACAGTTCTTGCAGAGCAGGGAATGAGAGATATAAGTAGGGAAGCTATCCTCTTTTCCCGCCGCGTGCCAAGGGCATGCACTGCCATAATCGCAGGGACGTTGCATCCAAAGCCAAGAACCAGCGGGATCACAGCTCTTCCATGGAGCCCAAGCTTATGCGCAAGATTGTCCAGCAGAAAAGCTGCTCTAGTAAGATAACCCGAATCCTCGAATATGGAAAGAATGGCATAAAAAACTGCAATATAAGGAATTGCAATTGCGAATCCTGCCTCTACTCCGCGAAGAGAATACACGATTAAGTTTCTCAGGATAGGCGACATGCCTGAAGTTGCGGCCTCTGCAGGCAGAATCACATGAGGCTCAAAGATCTCATTCACAATCCAGGTCTCAAGGAAACCTCCTACACGGAAAACAAGGAGGAAGGTAATAAGCAGGGCAGATACGAGCACTGCAATTCCAAAGTTAGGGGAGGTAAGAATGGCATCCACTCGATCTCTCAAACTTTTTTTAGGCTCAAACCTTGAAACCACACTGTCCACAATATATCCGGCTTCCCCATAGAGATCTCTTGCAACCGTATCAGGTACCGAAATTCCATGTTGCATCTCCAGATTCTGCCTTAATCGCCTGGCAGAAGAAAGAAGGGCATTAGCCTCAGGCGGCATACAGCAGAGTTCTACAAACTCGGCATCATTTAATAGAGCTGCAGTTTTTACTCTTGGAGGAATATCGGGAAAAGCATAGTCTAGGCTGGAAAGAGCCTGCCTGATCCATTGGCTATACCTTACATGGTGATGCTCCTGAGTTTTACCTTGTTCTGCAAGGGCTACAAGCATTACCTCATCTAGCCCTACTCCCCAGGTCGCGACCGTTGGCACTACAGGCAAACCAAGCAGCTCAGAGAGTTCGTCCGCATCAACGAGAAAACCGAGGTCTGCAGCCAGATCCACTTGATTTAGCGCAACAACCATAGGGATATTGAGTTCCAGAAGTTGCAGGGTCAGGTACAGATTTCTCTCAAGTCTACTTGCATCAAGGACATTGATGATGATATCAGGTTTGTCCTCAATAAGAAATCTTTTTGTTACCTTCTCATCTTCGTTTGTGACTCCAAGGGAATAAATCCCTGGCAGGTCAACCACTTCAATAGTTTTTCCCCGGGCCTTTACAATTCCCCTCTTAAGTGCAACTGTCGTACCAGGATAATTCGATACCTCTACACCTACCCCGGTGAGTCTGCTGAAGAAAACACTTTTCCCAACGCTTGGGTTCCCTATGAAAGCGATTGTCAGATCATAAGGAGTTTCGCTCTTACTTTCGCTTCCGGAAGTACAGCATGAGCTGGAAATTCCCATCACGTCTCCGGTTATCTTACTCCACGCCAGTTTTATGCCTTCTTTGCCCTTTTACAAGCTTTTGCTTTTCGGAGCTATGAAAATCTTTTTTGCGATATCTTTTCCGAGGGCAATTTCGGACCCCACTGCTATAACCGAAATACAGCCCTGTTTCTGCTTGCGCCTGACCTCAATATCTTCCCCCGTAAGAATACCAAGGGAGGTAAGGCGCTCTTTCGTCTCTCTTGGAAGGGTTACCCGGGCAACTTTGCCTGAACTCCCCTCTTCCATTTCATCAAGTGGGATGACTTTTTCCTCTAGCCTGATATTATTTTTATCAACGTTGATAGGATTCCCGTCAGGACAATATTCGGGACATCCCAGAAATTCGTAGATCTTTTCAAGTACAGCATCAGAAACAGCATGCTCAAGCTCGCAGGCTTCTTTATGGGCTTCCTTTCGATCGAAATCAAGGACATCAACCAGAAAAGTTTCAAGCACTTGATGTTTCCTTTTGATCCGGAGAGCCTGATCAGTTCCTTTTTCTGTCAATTCAACTCCCTGATAGGGTGTATACTCTACAAGACCCGAAGAGTATAACTTTTTTATCATTTCTGTTACACTTGGCGGAGATACGTTGAGTTCTTCAGAGATCTGTTTGGTCTTTGCAGGGCTCTGGTTCTTTCTAATGAGGTAAAGAATAGTTTCAAGATATTCTTCAAATCGATCTATATTCATTGATATCATCTCATGCCTGACTCCAGACCCAATAATTAGGATACCCTAAAAATGAAACTGCCTGAATAAATAATTTTTGATTTTTAGTTATTTGTATATATTTTAAACATTGTAAATCGAGATTATATAGTTTCGAGTTAAAAGTCTTGAATTCGGAAAAAAATAGAAAATAAAGATTTAAGGAAAGGATTTCAGAAGCGATTTAAGAATTAATCGATTTAAGAACAGCAATTTCATTACAGTCCGGAAACTTGGGGCATCGCAAACAGCCGGACCAGATTTTTCTGGGAAGGCTGTTCTTGTCCACAACTTTAAAGCCAAGAGTTTCGAAAAAGCCAGGCACGTAAGTAAGTGCGAAAACTTCCTTCATACCAAGGTTTTCAGCGTCTTCAAGGCAGGCTGAGACAAGCTTTGTACCAATTCCTTTTCTTGCAAATACTGGATTAACGGCAAGGGCAAGTATTTCTGCAAGGTCTTCCCACACCACGTGCAGGGCACAGCAGCCCACAACTTCCCCATCAATCTCGCAGACATAATAATCTCTGATGTTCTCGTACATTTCACTCAGCGAACGGGCGAGCATTAGCTCTTCCTTCGAATAAGTATTGATGATTTGCTTCATTACAACAACGTCATCTACCCTGGCTTTCCGGATCAATTTGTGTTTCCTCTGAGGTGGCATTTTGTTTTCTTATAGAATAGACTGCACTGGCTTATGATTTATAAAACTTTACTGCGTAATGCTAGGGGAATACTCACTTTCCAGATAAGAAATTTTCCATAGTTTATATGGATATATCCTGGTATTCAGGAAGCTCGGATTCTTCTTCTGAGTGAGCAGAATATCCAGAAAAAACTATAGTTTGAAAATAGACTTTTATCTCCGGAGAAAACTGAGAAAAGCAGATTAAATGAAATTAGCGGGCGCGAAGGGATTTGAACCCCCGATTTACAGCTTAGGAGGCTGCCGCCATATCCGGGCTAGGCCACGCGCCCATGATGAACTTCCTGAACACAGCATGAAACAGATAGTAAAACTGTATTTCAGGTGAAGTATCCATAATACCCGCATAAGTTATATATTTAATTATCGCCCGGAAAAGAGAAAAAGCTTCTGGATCCTGGCAAAAAGGAGAACATAGGTTGTCTTTCATTAGAGTTGAGAGAAAACTTTAATAAGCAAGTCCCGGATTTATAGTTAACCGACGGATGGAAAGAGGTTAACAATGAAAGAGACTGCTAGGATAATCCCTACGATAAGACACAAACTCGATAAGGAACTCCCTATTGAAGAGGAGGAACTTATGAAGCTTGTGGCACTTACCGGGCTCGATCTCTTCGACCTCTTTTCCATCGCAAACCGCTTGAGATCAAAGCTCGGAAACAATGTAGACCTCTGTGCAATTACAAACGCAAAAAGCGGGCGCTGCCCCGAAGACTGCAAGTTCTGTGCCCAATCAGCTCACCATTGTGCGAAAACCGGGGAATATCCACTGCTAAGCCCCGAAAAGCTACTTGAAGATGCAAAAAACGCTGAAAAATCCGGAGTACACCGATTTTCTATAGTCACAAGTGGAAACCACCTGAAGTTAGAGGAACTTGAAAGCATCCTGGATGCCGTGAGGCTGATAAAAAGCGGGACGAGACTTGAAGTCTGTGCGTCAATCGGAGCCCTGAGCCCGGAATCGGCGGGGAAGCTGAAAGAAGCCGGGGTTTCAAGAATTCATCACAATTTAGAAAGCTCGGAAAGCTTTTTCAGGCGCATCTGTAGCACACATACGTATGCCGACCGGATACGGACAATCAGGACTGCAAAGGAAACCGGGCTTGAAGTCTGTTCAGGAGGGATTTTGGGGCTTGGGGAGAGCGTGCAAGACCGGATAAAGCTGGCACTTACCCTGAAAGAACTGGACGTAGACTCAGTGCCAATCAACATCTTAAACCCAATTCCGGGAACTCCGATGGAAAATGCAACACCTCTGCCCCCGATGGAGATCCTTAAAAGTATAGCTCTTTTCAGGCTCGCTCTACCGGAGAAAAATATCAGGCTTGCCGGAGGAAGAGAAAAGAATCTCAGGGATCTGCAGTCCCTTGCCCTTTTTTGCGGGGCCAACGGGTTGATGCTCGGGAACTACCTGACCACTGCAGGTAGAAGTCCAGAAAATGATCTGAAGATGATACGGGATGCGGGACTAAACTTTGAAAAGATAGAAACAGGAGAGACAAAAGAATGAAAGGGAAAAATGAAACATACGGCATTACCCAATCCTCGGAACTTAGAAAATTAGTGTTTTCATCCCTTTTCGCTGCAATGATTGCAGTGGGGGCGTACATTAAAATCCCACTTCCCTTTTCTCCGGTACCAGTTACCATGCAGTCCCTTTTTGTCTTCCTGGCAGGGAGCATGCTTAAGAGCAAATGGGGGACTCTCAGCGTGCTGATATACGCTCTGCTGGGAATTGCCGGGCTGCCCGTCTTTGCAGGAGGTGCCTCAGGACTCGGCGTGATCCTGGGACCCACAGGCGGGTACATAATAGGTTTCATAGTTGCGGCGTTTGTAATAGGATATCTTAGTGAGAAGAGTGGAAAAAACGACTACTTTTCAAATGCTCTTTATATGGGCATAGGGCTCGTAATCGACTATGCCCTGGGGATGACCCAGCTGGCAATTGTAGCCAAACTTGACCTCCTACAAGCAATAACCCTGGGAGTGTTTCCATTTATTCTTGGTGACCTTCTGAAACTGGCTATTGCTGCCTATATAGCTTCCAGGTACAGGATCTGAAAAAGTAAGTAAAAAGCCAAAATAGCAAAGAGTCAAAAATAATGATCAGGATAGAGGATCTTAGCTACAATTTTCCTGATGGGACACAGGGCTTGAAAAAGATAAATCTCGAAATAGAAAGAGGAGAATTTCTTGGGATAGTTGGCAGGAACGGTTCGGGGAAGTCAACCCTTGTCCGGCACCTGAATGGGCTTTTGAAGCCGATGGAAGGGAAAGTATCCATAAATGGCATGGACACGGCAGATCCTTCAAATCTCCTCAAAATTCGGCAGACCGTTAGTATGGTCTTCCAGAACCCGTACACCCAGTTTGTGGGCACCACCCTGGAAGAAGACGTGGCTTTCGGGCCCGAAAACCTTGCCCTGCCCCCAAAAGAAATCCGGGAAAGGGTGGACAGAGCTCTGGAAGTAGTGGGACTTGATAACTTCAAAAACCATTCCCCAAAAACCCTGAGTGGAGGGCAGAGCCAGTGCGCAGCTATTGCCTCGGCACTTGCAATGAAATCCGAGTGTATTGTTTTTGACGAAATAACTTCCATGCTAGACTCAAAATCCAGGGAACAGATCCGGGAAATCATTCAAAAGCTGAGGGGAGAAGCCCGAACTATCGTGTATGTGACGCACAGGCTCGAAGAAATCCTGTATGCTGACAGGATAATCGTAATGGACAGGGGGGAAATAGTGCGGGAAGGGAAACCAAAAACTGTTTTCAAAGACCCTGACACGGAGAAATTTGGTCTGGAAATCCCCCCGGTAGTGGAGTTGCTGAACAGCCTGGAATCCCGCGGCTTTTCATTTGACTGGACACGGCTGTATTCAATAGAAAATCTTGCGGAGGAGATATGGGAATCAAGGTGGAAAATCTGAGCTATTCCTATCCCGGGAACCAAAAAAGGAAGCCTGCCCTTGAAAACGTCTCCCTGGAGATCGCAAGAGGGGAATTTGCTGTCATCTCCGGAACCTCAGGGGCAGGAAAATCAACACTAATCAAACATTTCAACGGGATCCTCACCCCCGAAAGCGGTAGGGTAACTGTGGACGGCCTGGACACCACTAGCCGGGAAGTGCGCAGAAAAGTGGGTATGCTTTTCCAGCATTCTCAAGACCAGCTCTTCGAAGAAACCATATACAAGGAAATTGCCTTCGGCCCTTCGAATTTTGGGATCCGGGGAGAAGAACTTAAAGAAAGGGTGCATGATGCCCTGTCTTTCGTACATCTTGATACCCGGATCCTGAACCGCTCTCCGTTCAGCCTGAGCGGGGGGGAGAAACGCAGAGTTGCGCTTGCGGGAATTATGGCGCTTCGCCCGACCTACCTTGTGCTTGACGAACCCACTGCGGGTCTAGACCCCGAAAGCCGGACCAAGTTGCTCGGAAGGCTTCAAAATATTCATAAAAAGGGAGTTGGAATCATTGTTGTATCCCATAACATGGAAGAAATCCTGCCCTTCGCCCAGAAGGTCATTTCGATGGAAGAGGGCAAGATCGTGTTTACAGGCAGCCCTGAAGAATACCTTCGGGTAGGGCATTCCCCTGTGTCCCTGCTTACCAGGCTTATTAAAGAACTGAACAGGAAGGGAGCCAACCTCAGGGAGGATATCTTTACGGCAGAAGAGGCCTTGAAAGAACTTCAAAAGCTTAGACCGGAAAAAGAGAGGGAAATATCAGAAAAAATAGATGGGACGGTGATGCAGGAAAATGTATGAAATTACGTTCAACTACGTCTACGGGAATTCCCTCCTGCACAGGCTGGACCCCAGGACCAAGCTTGGGGCAGTGATGTGCCTGAGCATCCTCATCTTCAGGGAAGGGAGTTTTGCCGGGATGGGATTACTTATTGCTTTTTTCCTCCTGCTCACCGGGATTTCGGGAGTACGCCTTTCCTTTTTGCTCAGATCGGTCCGCCCCCTATTCTTCGTTATTATCATCATCTTTTGTTTTCAGCTTTTTGAAACTAAAGGAACTCCCATTGTCACCTTGCCGGTGTTTACTCCTACTTATGAAGGGCTGAGGCTAGGAGCACTGCTTTCCTTACGCTTTGAGCTGCTCCTGCTTTATGCTACTCTCTTTACGGCAAGTACCCTCCCGAGCCAGATTACCAACGGGATCGAGCGCTTGCTCCGTCCCTTGCCGCTCCGTTACCTAGGAGTGACTTCCTTCGACCTAGCCACCATGATGTCACTTTCTATCCGCTTCCTCCCAAGTTTTCTGGAAAACGCAGCAACTATCAGGTCAGCCCAGCTCGCTCGGGGCCTTGACTTCAGGCACGACCTGCGCCGGGGAACCACGGCAATTGTAGTGCCCCTTATAAGGAGGTCGATCCTCCTGGCCGAAGAAGTGACAGAAGCCATGGAGAGCAGGTGTTACCAGGGAAGTCGAAGGACATCGATACATGAGCTTTCAATGCAGAAAAGTGACTGGAAAGCCCTTTTTATCCTAGCACTTTTTATAATCCTTATTTTGACTCTCTGAAAAAGCAGCACAAAGAAGTTGATAGGACCGAATTCAGACAGTATCACGAGGATGGATGCGGCTTTTCAGGCACTCAAAAGTTCGATAGAAGGAAAACGAAGATAGTAAAGAAGATAGAAAAGGTACCAGTATAATATAAATCCTAAAAAATAGAATAAACAATATGCAGGAAAATCCCGAATCTCAAGAAAAAAAGGTAACTAAAGGAAACTTTTTTGAAGCGCCAGGGGTACCTAAAGCCGAATCTAAAGAGGAACCAGGTGCGAGACCTGAGGGAAAAAACGCAGAGGAAATCGGCGGAAGTACTGCACCTCTGGAAAGAGAAGAACCGAAAAAAAGTGAATTCAAACCTCAAGGGGAACTTGAAACTGGCTATACCGAGGAATCCTGGGCAAAACCTGAGAGAGACATGGAAAAACAGGAAGCCACAGGAAGCCCCATATTTGAAGAGAGAAAAATCCCAAAAGAAAGCGAATTCAAGGCTCCGGGAGAACTTGAAACTGGTTATACCAAAGAATCCTGGACAAAGCCTATAGATATGGAAGAGAGAGTCATTATAGAACCTGGGGAGAAAAAAGAAGAGGAAGCCGCCAGAGAGGCTAGAGAGAAAGTCAGGGAAGAAACCGGGGAAGAAGCCAGAGAAGAGGCCAGAGAAGAGGCCAGAGAAGAAAAACGCACTACTTACACTATGAAAAAGCGCCTGACTAAAAGCAAGAAAAACCGTATGCTCCTTGGAGTCTGTGGAGGGTTGGGAGAATATTTTGGCATTGACCCGACTTTTATAAGACTTGCTTTTGCAGCTCTTGCTCTGGAAGGAATTGGTATTGTCCTTTATATTATCCTAGCAATAATTATGCCCTCGGGAGAGAGATTTGAAATGGTTCCCAGCTGAGCGGTGATTTCCAGCGATGGAATTTTACAAAGTTTTATTTTTTAGATTTTCATTCTCTTAGCTTCCGATTTTTCAGCTTTTAAGCCTATCTATAGGAAGTGTATCAACTTTTCTGTAAACTGAAATCAAATGTTTGGATATTTTGTCATGCAATACATGTTGTTTAACTGCACTCTTTTCTTAACTTACCTGCATTCAGAGAATCCTGATCAGTACCGTGTGAAAACGATACTCAAATCGCAAGTATGTGACCTTTCTGAGCAAACATTAACTTATTAATTTTTAAGTCAGTCAGTTTCTAAAGCCTCAGAAAACAACAGTAGTAACTTCTAGCTGGCGCTGAAATGGTCAGAACATGTTGCCAAAAAATTTCGATAAGTTTTTATATAATTGACAGGGAAAATTCTTTTTATTATTTAACAGGCCCAATATTTTGGTTCCAGATGAGGTAAACAAGTGTGTCAATTAAACAAAAGCGATAATAAAGGAGCCAAATACGGTACAGACCGTTTAAAGTATTCTTTCGCGGTCAGTTTTACTGCGGCAGTTATCACTGGTTTAATCTTATTTTTTCTTGTAGGACAGGGGGATTCTTCTTCAGCTCGCCTGGCAATCACCGCGTTTATTGTCATAGTAGGTACAGCACTGACTTTTTTCATCCTGTGGACTGGTAGAGTCAACCTTTTCCGCATGGTAACTTTTGTTGTAATGGATGGTTTAATTTTCACTATAGCACTCTCTCTGGAACATGAAGTGCATAGGGGCAGCATTCTGCTGACCGATCAAATCCTGAACAGTACTAGCGCTCCCATCTGTCCGATCACTATCCCGTTCGTAGCGGTACCATACTTTACCGAGGGAAAAATGGTCTTTCCATCCCCGGTCTCATCTCTGTTTGCCGTTCTCTTTATGTGGCTTGGTCTTGTACTTATCCTGGGACGAGGGTGGTGCGGCTGGATATGTTTCTTCGGATGGATGGATCAGTTTTCCGCATCTCTATTAAAGAAGCCTATCATACCTCTTGAAAACCCGCCAAAATGGACAAAGCTGTTTCCTTATGCATTGATGCTGTTCCTGGTCCTGGTCAGTGCTGTCTTTCTGATACCTGTCTTCTGTGCTTTCATGTGCCCACTCCGGATAATATATGATCCGCCTGGCGTGACGACTACTTTCCAGTGGATTACAGCATTGATATTCGTGACTGGTGGACTAATTTTCCTAGTGATAGGCCCGTTGCTCACAAAGAAAAGGTTGTTCTGTAGCTTTATATGTCCACTTATGCCTGCCAATACTATAATTGGGGTCATCAATCCGTTTAAGGTAAAAATCGACACAGGCCTCTGCAAAAAATGTGGCTTGTGCGTAAAAAGTTGTGAGCTGTTCGCGATTACCAAAGAATCGCTTGCGAAGGGAAAAACGACAATCGAGTGTGCCAAGTGCGGAAAGTGCATGGATAAATGTCCTGCAGGTGCGATCGATTACAAGCTGATGTTTACTGACCAGAGAATTAGATTATGTTTTATTCCGCTGGCAGTTATCTTTAACTTGCTTATTGTGTCAGGCTTCATATGGATGATTGTACACTACCTGATGACCGGTGAGATAGGGAGTTTCGGATAATTGCATTTAATTATTGACTGGTAATAATGGAAGTTTCTGAAATGGCTATTGACAAAAAGAATATCAGGATATGGGTAATGTATCTGTACACGGTCCTCATCGTTGTCGCTGGTTTTGCATTGCTGGCGAAGTCATGAGCGGTGGTTAATGATCATAGAGGCGATTTCCCAGGGCATGCTGCTAGGACTGTCCACGGGCATTTTCTGCCTGGTCACCTGCGCCCCTGTATATGTGCCATTTGTCCTATCGGAAGATCGAAAGCTGCGGCAGAATATACTATCCATTGGAGAGCTTGCAATGGGTAGACTAATTGCCTACCTATTTTTCGGCTTGATCCTGGGAATTCTCGGCAAGCAGATAGACGGTCCATGGCTCAACAGAGCCGTAGGGACTGCTATGATTATGCTGTCCATCTTGATGCTAACCTTCGTGGTGGTAAAAAAATGGCCTCATTTCGGGTTGTGCAAGCTGAGTAAAAAATACGTGAATTATCCTGCTTTCTTTGGCTTCTTGACAGGAATCAATGTGTGTCCTCCATTCCTTCTGGCGATGTCCGCAGCTCTGTCTTATACCAATGTTACAGGCAGCATACTGCTATTTGGAGGATTTTTTATTGGAACCTCATATTATCTCATATTGCTGGTGCCACTGGGCCTCGCAGCTAAAGTGGAAAGTATCAGGCAGATCGGCCTGATTACATCAGTAATGTCAGGAGTAATGTTTTTCGCACTGGGACTGAGGTACTTGTTATTATGAGAATAAATCTGGTTAAGTGACTTTTTGAGCTTCCGATTTTACAGAACGTTTGTAATTACTCTATCTATATCTCCTATGTTTTTGAAATGAGATTTTCCAAAGCAAAAGCTGCGCGTACTCTGGTAAAGCTGCAGCTATGTTAAAGCTCTTTACTCCAGAATAAACAGAAAAACAGAGGGGAGGTAGAAAATGTAAAGCTCTACAGAAAGAGGGCAAGCATATCAGAAGAGAAGAGAGCGAAAACAGTTTACGCAGGTGAATCTGAAGTAAGAAAAGAATTGAAAATGACTTTCAAAGACTATTTAGAAAAAGGTAAAGAATTAAGCGGGCTCGAAGGGATTTGAACCCCCGACGTCTGGGTTAGAAGCCCAGCGCTATATCCTGGCTAAGCCACGAGCCCTTTTTGCTTTTTCTACTGCGGAATACGAAATGCGCGTTTTAGCATAAAAGCTTTTTGTATGGATACGTTAATTGGGGCTGTAAAAGCCTTAAAATGTTTGAATAGAAGCGGAATTGTAATATATATTTAGTATATACTCACTTACTCGGCATTTTACTTAGGAATTTGCCAGTATGGAAACTTCCCTGAGGCTTTGAGTATTTAAAACCCCGCGCAGAGCTTACATACTGTCAATGAGTGAAAAAAGTAAATGGTTTATAGGGTTTGTGTATTAAAACCACATTTAATTGACATTCTCAAGAAAATAGGTAAACCCTATAAAGTAGTAAGATTGCAGAGGATTGTTCGCAAATGAGTGAGTTACTGATCTACTTGGATGGGAAGTTTGTTCCCAAATCCGAAGCCAAAGTTTCGGTCTATGACCATGGTTTCCTCTATGGCGATGGTGTTTTTGAAGGCATAAGAGCATACAATGGACGTGTTTTTAAGTTAAAAGAGCATGTTGATAGGCTTTATGACTCAGCAAAGGCAATTGCAATGGATATCCCCCTTACAAAGGAAGAGATGAGTGAAGCAATACTTGAAACCCTGAGGAAAAATAACCTCAAAGATGCATATATCCGTCCGGTTGTTTCGAGGGGAGTTGGAGATCTAGGGCTTGATCCCCGCAGCTGTGAGAAGCCCTGCGTTGTTGTCATAGCCCAGGGTTGGGGAGCCATGTATGGTGATCTGTATGAAGTCGGGCTCAAAGCCGTCAGTGTCTGTGTCCGGAGAAATGCCCCTGATGCCATATCCCCGAATATCAAGTCCCTGAACTACCTGAACAATATCCTGGCAAAGATAGAAGCCAATGAGAAAGGAGGAGACGAAGCCATTTTCCTTGATCAGAATGGTTTTGTCTGTGAGGGCTCAGGAGATAATATTTTCATAGTCAAGAACAACAAGGTTCTTACTCCCCATACAATCAGCAACTTAAAAGGGGTTACCAGAGCCACAGCCATCGAACTTCTGAATGAGATGGGATGTCCCACCATTGAAGCAAATCTCGGCCTGTTTGACCTTTATACAGCCGATGAGATTTTCGTCACAGGTACCGCCGCTGAAGCTGCCCCAATAACCAAACTTGATGGAAGAATCATAGGTACAGGCAAGCCCGGGCCCATGACAATGAAGATGGTTGAAGCCTTTGAGAAAATAACCAAGAGCACAGGCACCCCAATTTATGATTAAAAGGGCAGCCTGAAAAATGAAAGAAACAAAAAAATATAAAATCATGCGAGAATTTTCTCGCCATGATTCTTTTTTATCAGTTTTTTAGGATTGAAATTTCCATTTGGAACTTCATTTTAAACTCCTTTTGAAATCCCTTTTAAAATCACTTTTGAACTTCATTTTGTAATCCTTTTTGTACTTTTGTTTTGAATTTTCCTTAGCTCCTCCCATTTAAGTTTCCACTAACAGATTCCTTTCATGCAGTCTTTGAAAAATGATTTCTTCCAGGCTGGTCTCTCTGTGATGGCCTTTCTTGAAAAGGGGCGCCTTTGCGTTAACTGCTTGCAATATATTCCCTCAAAGGGAAAAATAAGTATAAAACAGGTCAGGTAATGCTATTAAACTAAAAACCCATCTGAAAGCCGTAGGTCAGGATTTGATATTTATGAAGCGCAAAGAGTTTAGGAAACTTATCTCAGTGGATAAGGCTCGAGAAATAATAAACAGTTTGCAGGTGCTTCCCAGAAAGGAAGCCTCTCCCCTTGAAAGCGCGTACGGTAAAATCCTTGCAGAGGATATCATTACCGAAATTAATGTCCCTCCTTTTCCAAGGGCTGTAATGGATGGTTATGCAGTCAGGGCAGAAGATACGTATGCCTGCAGCGAAACCGAACCTGTAGAATTCAGGCTGCTTGGAAACATCCCTGCAGGCTCGGATGCAAAATTTAAGGTTTCGGCAGGGGAAGCCGTTGAAATCGCTACAGGAGCCCCGATTCCAGAAGGCGCTAACGCAGTGGTCATGGTTGAGTACAGCTCTGAAGAAGGTGGAACCGTAGCGATTTACAGGCCTGTAACTGTGGGAGAAAATATCATGAAAGCCGGTTCGGACATCCGGAAGGGAGAACGTGTGCTCAGGGCAGGACGGAAGCTTGGGACCAGAGAAATCGGAGTGCTTGCTTCTATCGGAAAAAAGGATGTTCCTGTCCTTAAATTAAAAGTTGGAATAATCTCAACAGGAGACGAGCTTGTGCGTCCCGGAGAAAAACTTACCTCCGGAAAGATATACGACGCAAACTCTTATACATTATATGCCGGCATACATGAATGCGGAGCTTTCCCCCTGCTTTACGGGATTGTAGAAGATAACGAGGCAGCCATGAAAGAGGCACTTGAAACTGCGGTTTCGGAATGTGTCCTGATTCTGACTTCTGGGAGTACGTCATCAGGGGCCGGAGACGTGATGTACAGGCTCATAGATGAAATAGGAGAAACTCTTGCCCATGGCATAAATATAAAACCTGGAAAACCTGTGGTTATTGGAATAATAAAAGGCGTTCCCATAATAGGGCTGCCCGGAAACCCTACATCTGCATTAATGATTTTTAACGAATTCGTTATCCCCCTACTCAGAAAAGCCCTTGGAGAAGATAAAGAACTCAAAAAAATGGAAAAAGGAATTATGGGCACCTGTTTCCGTTCAGAAGGACGACAGCAGCTTCTTCCTGTAGGCCTGATCCGGGGAAAGGTTTATCCTGCAGATAGAGGCTCAGGTGCCATAACCTCTCTTTCCGGAGCAGATGGCTTTATTGAAATCCCGTCCAGTACAGAGTTTATTGAAGCGGGAACCCCTGTAGAAGTGACCATTTTCGGCGAGGTTGAAAAACCTGACCTCCTGATAGCAGGCGGCTCCTGTCCTGGCCTTGACCTGCTTGAAGATCTCAGCGGACTTCGTTTCAGAACCCTTTACACAAGCTCAAGCGGGGGCTTCAGCGCAATTGCCGCAAATACGGCAGATATTGCAGGCGTGAATATGCCTTCACGAGATTCAAGAGGACAGGATGGAATCCTGTATAATATCCCTACAATTGAGAATATGGGACTTTCAGGCGTTGTCCTTGTGAAAGGGTACAGGCGGGAAGTAGGGCTTCTTGTCAGGCAGAATAGACCGATTTCCGGGCTTTCGGACCTCCCGGGAAAAAACCTGATTAACCGGAACCTGGGTTCAGGCACAAGAGCTCTTTTAGACCTGAAAATTGAAGAATTTGTAGCTGGAAAGGTAATTAGTAAGAAGGAGTTTACGGATTCAATTTCCGGATATGACTCAGGAGTAAAATCGGAAGTAGCTGTCTGTGAGGCAGTCGCCTCAGGAAAGGCTGAGGTAGGCATAGGAAAGAAAGCCTGTACCGAAAAGAATGGTCTCCAATTTATAAAATTTGCAGAGGAAGAGTATGATTTCCTAATAAGAAAGGAAATTATGGAAACTCCTGAAGTCCGCAGGTTTCTGGAAATTCTTAATTCCGCAGAATTCGCTTCAAAGCTTTCCGACGGGCTACACGTGTATGAGAGGACAGGAGAAATAATCTTCTTTGAATAAAAATTAGTATTTCGAATAGGAGAGAAAACCCCTTTGAGATAGTTTCTCCCTTGAATAAGAGAGTTAAATAAAAGAGACACTCTTTTTGAAGGAGAGGTTCTTCTTTAAACAAGCTTCTGGTGATGAAATTTTCACCGGCAGCAGTTTTCGATAAACTTTAAGTATTATTATAATTATTATGAGATATAAATATTCTGAGTAGCCCTATTATTAAGAACCAGTAAATAAAACCATTCCATAGGTATATATATTTCATTCAACTATTCAGGATAAAATATCCAGATACGGATCTCTTTTGGATCAAAAAGGCTTGTAGAAACCGTTTGGACGCGGTTTCTTTTTCCTATAATATGAAAATCATTTCTTTAGTCCCGAAATCGGCAGGTTCCAGATGAGCAGCATACAGGAGCAAATACAGGAAGTCGAAGACGAACTTCGAAAGACCGTGTACAATAAGGCAACTTCCCACCATATAGGCCGCCTCAAAGCCAAGTTAGCCCGCCTGCGAGACGAGGTGGAAAAGAAAGCCTCGGCAAAAGGAGGAGGGGATGGGTACTCGGTCAGAAAATCAGGAGATGGAACCGTAACCCTTGTAGGTTTTCCATCAGTAGGAAAATCTACGCTTCTGAACAAAATCACGGGTGCCAAGTCCGCAGTGGCAGCATATGAGTTTACTACCCTTACAGTTGTGCCAGGCGTAATGGAATATAAAGGGGCAACAATCCAGTTCCTTGACGTCCCGGGACTTGTAAAAGGCGCATCTTCGGGGCGTGGGCGCGGGAAGGAAGTCATATCAGTTATCAGGAACTCTGATATGGTTATATTTTTGCTTGATGTCTTCCAGCCCAAGCACTACGAAGTACTCATGGACGAACTCTATCAGGCTGGTATTCGCATAGACCAGGAGCCCCCTGATGTTGTAATCAAGAAGAAAGAGAGGGGTGGGATAGAGATCAACTCAACCATTGATCTTGACCTGGATGAAGAAACTATCAAGGCTGTGCTGGATGAGTACAAGATCCATAACGCCAGCGTACTTATAAGGGAAAACATAACGGTTGATCAGCTTATTGACATTGTCCTGAACAACCGCAGTTATGTAAGGTCTCTTATCGCTGTTAACAAGGTTGACCTGGCCTATCCCCAGTTGATTGAAGACTGTAGAGAGCTATACCCGAACTCGATCTTTATTTCAGCCCATGAAGGCATTAATATCGAGACTCTCAAAGATGCTATCTATGACAGATTGGGTTTCATTCGAGTCTACTTAAAACCACAAGGTCAGCCCGCAGACATGGAAGAACCCCTGATAGTGATGAGCGGAACCAACATAGGTCAGATTTGTGACCGTCTACACAGGGATTTTCGAAGGAAATTCCGCTATGCCCAGATATGGGGTACATCTGCAAAACATCCAGGACAGAGAGTAGGTATAGACCATAGAATGCAGGACCAAGATATCCTTACAATTATCATCCAAAAGTAAAAAAGCAGAGAGGCGAAAGAGAAAGATTAGATCCTTTCGCATCTCAGATTTTTTCTAATTTATACGCTCTCAAAGGCATGTACTGTTTTGGAAGGATTTGAGAAAACATTTTTCTTCCGATTATTTCCGGATTCCATACAGTTGCTAGCTTCGATTTCTTCCTCAAACTCGGCAGCATATTCAGCTGGACTTTTTCGGGGAGTGGCTTCCGGCATTTTCCTGGAAAGCTCAACTTTTCCGTCATTTCCAAGGCCATATCTTTCCTTTGCAGCTTCGATAATGGCTGCAAGCATTCCGGAATAGGAAATATTGGCATAAGCTGCCATCTTTGCCAGATGGCCGTCCCAGCACCAGCCAGGGTTTGGATTTACTTCCAGAAGCCTTGGTTTGCCTTCGGCATCAAGCCTCCAATCAAAGCGAGCATAATCCCGGCAGCCAAGCCTGGTAAAAAGAGTAAGACAAGATATTACAATCTCTTTTCTGGTTTTTTCCGTAAGATCGGCAGGTACGGATTTGATATTCCAGTAAGGAGAGTCCGGAAGCCATTTTGCTTCATAACCGCAGATTTTTGGAAGTTCGTCCGGCACTCTCGAGTAATCTTCTTCCGTGATAGGAAGTATAGTGCATGCAGGCGGATTTCCAATAATCCCAACACTGATGTCTTTCCCGGAGAGGAATTCTTCCAGTAAAAAAGGCCTGCCAGAACCCATTTTTTCCCGGGTTGCCGCAAGAATTTCAAGAAGCTCCTCAAGGTTGTGGGCAATGCTATTCTGTGTAATCCCAAAACTTGAATCCCCTGAATTAGGCTTTACAAGCAAGGGGAAAGATAGAGAGAGCTTTGAAAGATCTGAGTCTTCGGTTACAAGCATTCCCTTTGCTACAGGAATGTTCATTTCTCTGGCAACGCCCCTTATAATGGACTTATCGTAGCAAAAGGCAAGACATTGAGGGCCTGCTCCTGTATACGGGAGATTGAGCTGTTCAAGCAAAGCCGGTACATGAAGCTCTTTTGTGGGATCGTTATAGAACCCTTCATCACAAAGATTAAGTACAAGATCAACTTTTGCTGCCTTTTTTTTCAAGTCCTCCAGCAGTGTTTCATGCCTATCAAGGAAAGTAAATCTCATGAGAGGGATTTCTGCAAGTGCCTTTTTCATTCTCTCAAGTGTATCGAAATCATCATCATCAAACACACATGCAGGCTTTACCTGATCTTCTTTTCTCGGGTCTCCGAGTACAACTGCAATATTCATTGGCTTTTTGTTCCTGGCTTCCTGAAGAGAAGGAGGCCAGGGTTTTTCGACAGAGGCTGAGACCAAGATTCTCTGCTCCATCATACCCGCATCCTGAGTGCTTGAGGATACTGGGCTGAAAGTAGTATGAAAAGCTGGACTGCTAAATCCTGATGCGGTAAGTAACTCAAAAAGGCTTTCTTTATTGTACAATCTCTCAGCGTAAAACTGGTCTGCAATTACCCCCCTGTCAATACGACTTATTACTTCCCTGCAGATTAGCCTATCCCCATCGGCTGAAAGAGCTCTTTCCCTGCAGACAAAATACTTTCTATCCAGCCATTCCCATGATCTTGGCTGGAAGCTCTTTTTCATATGATCTCCGTCAACAGCATCAATGAAAACTCTGCCTCCTGGCTTCAAAACTCTGAAGATTTCTTCAAGAACCTTTCTATCCTGGAGTGTTGAATCGAAGTAGCCAAAACTGTTGCCCAAAATAGTGACTACATCAAAAGTATCAGAGGGATACGAAAGCTTTCTTGCATCTCCTTCTCTAAACCGGACCTGCAGATTATCTTTTTGTGCTCTGTTTCTGGCTTTCCTTATAAGGTACTGGGATCTGTCATATCCCTCAATATTCAAAAAACCCCTTCTTGCCAGTTCCAGTACATGTCTCCCCTGTCCACAGCAAAGATCAAGAATTTTTTCTTCAGGAGACACCCCCAAAATGGAAACAATGAGATCTACCTCTTTCTTGGTAACCTCCATATCGTCTAGAAGATCGGCATCGGTCTTAAGGTAAAGTGAGTTAAAAAGAGTCTGCCACCAGTCGGACCGGACATGAATCTCAAGGTCTTCAACAGGCCCAAAGGTTTTCATCTGTACAGTACCCCTGGCGCGTTTGCGCCTGGTATTTGGATCTGTATTATTCTGGGTCATGATATTAGATCTTCCACAAAAAAGTGTATGTGCTTTGAGTATATCAAGTTTATTGGAGGGTTAAGCCTCATTTATATACCCGTAAAAAGAAAAAAAGAGCATATTAAGGACAAATAAATCTTTAAATTTAATATAAAGAGTGATTAAGCCCTTAAAGTATAAAATAAGAGAATTAATAACTTTTGAGCTTTAGAGAAAGATAAAGTAAGTAATGGCATCTAAAAGCGTTATTAAGATCCCAATTTTGGAGAATTCGGCAAATGAGAGGGTTTTTCCCTCTTTTTCCGCGTTTTGAATAATTATAACGTTGCTTGCCGCTCCCAGGATAAGAAGGTTTCCTGCAATTGTACTTCCCGCAGCAAGCGCCATCAACTGTCCTTGAGAAGCTGTACTACCTATGGCAGGCAGATAGAGCGCAACAAAGGGAACGTTAGAGATAAGTTGGCTAAGCCCGATGCTGAGTGCTAGAATCATTGACACAGAGCCTAACTGAGGAGACATCCTGGCAAGCAATTCCTGGCATGTTCCGGAAATCCATACGCTTTGCATTAGTATAAACATTGAAACGAAAAAAACCAGAGTTGCCCAGTCAATATTTCTCAGGATCTCAACGCGCTTTCTACTAAGCAGGACAGGAGACGCGGAGAAAAGAGCAATCCAGCTAAGACTAAAATCCCAGGCAGGCAAAAACTCCACCAGGAAAATCTTACAGGCTATGAGAATCAGCAAAAGGGAAAGAGCCATTTTTGAGACACTGGCAAGTTCAGGGTCGGTAATGACTTCTTCAGAATGAGTAAGGGTTGATTTTCCAAATTCTTCCCGAAAAAAAAGTTTTAGCACGGCATAAGCAATTAAAAGGCATATAAGGGTTGGCAGGGCAAGTGAACGCAAAAATGTTACAAATGGAGAATCCAGATTTCCACCAATTGCTATGAGGAGATTCTGCGGGTTTCCGATAGGGCTCATAACGCTTCCTGTAGTTACCCCAAATGCCAAGGAAAAGAGCATGAGTTTGGGAGAGATATTGTACTTTCTAGAAAAACCCAGAACAAGCGGAGTACCCATGATAGCCAAGGTATCGTTCATGAGAATTGCGGAAAGAATTCCTGTAGAAAAGAGCACAAGCAAAACAAGTTGATCAGTGTCTCTTGCCCTGGAGACTATCCGGTTCCCTAGCCAAGCAAGATACCCACTCCTGTTAAGTGCCTCGCCCACACAAAAAGCCCCAAAAAGGAAGATGAGCACATCCATATTAATTGCGGCAAGAGCTTCTTGCGGGGAAATCTCACCAAGCAATACCACCAGTATCGCTCCAAATGTCATGATCTGCCAGATCTGTAGTCTTAAAGATCCTACCTGCCTGAGAGCAGTGAGTATAAAGACACCCAGAAGAATAAGCACTGAAAGATCAGGTAAAGGTACAGGAGAGGACAGTATAAATTCTGCTAACATAGGCCCCACAAACTTGACAATATATATTTAGAATGTGGTACTGGCTTTAGTATAAAAGTCCTGCGCTCATAGGGGGATTTTTCTGCAAAAAACGATTTAAATGTACAAGAAGGTACGAAATCCTTAACATAAACTGATAGATATTTTAAAGTATGACAATCTTGTTTCCTTTTTCTGCTACTATCCTTCAAGAAAACGGTTTTTATATCTCAATCTGCCCTGAAGCTGATATAATTTGCAAGGGAACCACTATTGAAGAAGCTATTGAAAACCTGAAAGAAGAAGTGGAAAATTTTCTAGGAGAAGAGCTGTCTCAAGGATTTTCGAAAATTGAATTTTACTGAAATACTACTGAATTTGAAATTTATGGTTCTCTTCCTTAGACTTAAATACACTACCCTGAAAACCTGAGAAATCAGGATAGGTATCAATGGTTCATCGATACCTTCATCATACCTTCATCATAAACGAGTTATGAGTAAAAGTACCTTGAGTGAAAGTATCTTATCAGGAATATAGACCTTATCCGTTATAGAAAAATAGGAAAAAATATCCTTTATTGAAGAATAAGAAAAAGCCCGAAAGCTTTTTGTTCCTTTTACCATAGCCCCCGATACGGTTGGTCTGAAGATATACTCCCCCAAGCATATGATTCAGAACAGGATCAAAAGCTTCCGGGCAATTCTTTATTTTACTTATTTACTATTCATACCCGTTACTTACTCGTTCTGTTATCTCCATCCAAGTACGATATAGAATAATCCCTGTAATTATTTTAAATTAATTATACCAAAAATTAGTCTCGAACGAAAAATGCTTTCGAATAAAAAGTTTTAAAATCGAATTATAATTTCATATTAAACGAGTTTTTAGCGTTAACCAAGGATTAAAAAGCCTTAAAAAGGAAATATATTAAAAAAGGTATAATCATGAGTGAATCTATGATTCATAATCTGGCGGAAGCTATTAATAAAAGTTTACGGTGTATTTTCAATACTTCAAGCTCTTAAAAAGTAGTAAGATAATAAAAAGGTAGAAAAGAACGAAAAACTTGGTAAACTCGGAAAAAAAGTAGGAAAACAGTAAGAAAATACCTGGAGGCCCTGAATTCGTTTGCTGTATCCCCCAATAAAGTCTCTTCGAATATTACGCTCCCCCAAGCATACTGATTCGAAGAAGAATCACCAGCCTCCAGGTTACTTTCTTATCTATTGTGGTAAGCCCACCTCACTTCTTAACTCCATAATATACTAAGAGCATAAATTATTTTAAATTAATTATATGAAAATTTGTTTTTAATCAAAAAGTAGTTTGAGATAAAAGATTTCAATATCAGCATAGAATCGGATGTGGAACAAGATTTTTTGGTCAATAGCAGTTTAATAGTCTAGATCAAAAAAGTTTGTGAGATGAAAAAGCTGTTGGCAAATCTGAGCACGTGGTAAATAACAGAATCAGCAGATAAATAATTGAATATATAGGAAAAGGCAGAAAGGTAATAGTATTAATAAAATACCAAAAAATAGAAAAGAACATTAAAGTTAAGTAAGAAGAAGCCCGAGAGCAACTCAGTTCCTTTACCGTATCCCCCATACAGCCGCTTCCGATATGCTCCCATCTTAACATATCCTGAAGCAAGAACTTCCAGCTCCCGGGCAGTTCTGTCACAACCCGCTACTTAGCTATTCAATCGTATGTATCCTCTTCCAACTCCACAATATAGTAATGAAATAAATTATTTTAAATTAATTATCTGAAAAATTGCCTGTAAGCGAAAAATCATTCAATAAGAAATATTTTAAAGCCGTAAAAGAACTGTATAAATAAATGAAGGTATAGAAAGATTTTGATGGATAAATTAACACAAAATAGTCTTGATCTGGCACAAAAATTAAGTACATGAATTAATCTATAAGTAAAAGCTTTAATGTGCAGTCCTGTAGGGTAGTGGTCAATCCTTCGGGCCTTTGGAGCCCGGGACAGCGGTTCGAATCCGCTCAGGACTATAAAATCATTTTTAATAATTCTAATTAATACTACTATTTTTCGAACTTCTTTTTACACTAATTGTACTTTTGGGAAGAAGGTAATAGTCAGAGCCTTTCTTGCTCGATATTTGTCCTTGAAGACGATGATGTGAGGTTAGGTTATATGCTCGAAGGCTCTAACGATTACAGCCCGGCAAAGACGGGAGAAAAGAAGAAAACGAAAAAGGCAGAGGGAAAAGCAGTAAAAGATGAAAAAATATCTACAAGCTAAGTGTTGAGTAAAAAAGTTGGTTGTAAGGTGGTTCACAAGGTTTGACCTTCACCAATGAAGTATACTACGGGATCAGATTTCAAGCTGTCCTGAATTTGCTTCATTTTACAGATACGCGTTAATGAAGTATATTACGGGATCAGTTTTTAAGCTGTCCTGAATTTGCTCCATTTTACAGATACGCGCAATGAAGTATATTGCGGGATCAGATTTCAAGCTGTCCTGAATTTACTCCACAGATTACTCCCTCATGAACCAATTTATATTATGTAAATACTATTATAAAAAACTAGTTATTTCATTAAATTTATTTAACCAGTTTATATATTTAATGGGCTCATTCCAAAACTTGGTCGCCTACAGTTACCTGGTTGATTTTATTTTTCAGAATTGTCAGATCAAGGAGTTCTTCTATTAACCTGCACAATGTCAATACAAAAGGTAAATCTAATGCGTTGGCAATTAGTTTGAGAAACTTAACGAAATCAGCGCCGCTCAGAGAACGAATAAATTACATAATGCGATGCAAATTTAGCGTTAATTTCTATCGTTTTTAGTTCTTTTATGACAAAGTAAGGTGAAAAAAGATCCCTTATTTCGGATTCCGAAGAGAAATACAATGTTGTTCCCAATTGGGTTTTCCGGAATTTACCCATGCCGCCAAACTGTGGGTCCTTCTCAGAAAAACAGACAGAAAGATACTGTGCTCCTGGTTTCAGGAGATTATACACATTTTTTACATATTTTACCCGGTCTTCCGGAAATATATGGTGCAAAAATTCCCAGTCATATCCAAAGTCAAAAGTCTCTTTTACTTCATGCAAGTCCCCGAGGAGATCAGCGACAATAAACCTACACTTGACTCCCCTTTTTTGTGCGTTTTCAGTAGCGATCTTTATTGCAGTCGGGGAACTATCGACACCTGTTACCTCAAATCCCTGGCCTGCGAGGTATACTGCATAGTTGCCGGCACCACAACCGAGATCAATGGTTTTGCAAGGCCGGACCTTCCCACTCTGTACCAGCTCGACAAGCGCTTCTGGAGGTGTCTCGCTATTCCAGGGAATTTTATCAAGCGGTGTCTCCTTGTAAATCTTGTCGACGTCGACATATTTCATACATGTTACCTCCGTGAAATGATTTGCTTCT
This sequence comes from Methanosarcina sp. UBA289, assembly GCA_002496565.1. Classification (GTDB taxonomy): domain Archaea; phylum Halobacteriota; class Methanosarcinia; order Methanosarcinales; family Methanosarcinaceae; genus Methanosarcina. The sequence continues at coordinate 558,385 of DAKJ01000018.1, forward strand.
CATCTCTTTACCAGACATTGCCTGTACATCGTTTCAAGCTCGGCAAGGTCGCTTATCGGTGTTGGGATCACCCGTGAGTCATTTTCCATAATCGCTTTTGAAAGGTTCCGGAAGATCTCTGCTTCTCGTGAATCAGGGGCATACTCCACAAGGGGTCTTCCTTCTAGTTCACAAGCCTGAATCAAAGGACTTCTGGGGACAAACTGGACAAACGAGGTTCCCAGTTTTTTTGCAAATGCAGGAATAAACGCATGCTCAAATGCCTCGTCGCCGTTGCTGTTGCAAATAATTCCGGCAAGCCCTACGTCTCCTCGCTTTGCAAGGCGTTGTACGGCCCGTGCAATGTTGTTTGCAGCGTATATACTCATGAACCCCCCAGAACAGATAAGATAGATTTCTTCTGCAAATCCTTCGCGAATCGGCATTGAAAATCCACCGCATACGACATCACCGAGTACGTCATAGATTGCCACGTCAATATTGTAAGTCGAAAACGCCCTGAGGTCTTTTAAGATCTGCAGTGCGGTCAGCACGCCTCGACCAGCACACCCTATACCTGGTTCCGGTCCTCCAGCTTCGACAAGGTAAACCCCGCCGGGTGACTTAAACACTATGTTATCCAGATTGATCGCGTACTCGTCTTTTCCTACCCTCAGCTGTTCCCGGTGCTCTTCCAGTACTGCGGGAATGAACTTTCCCTCTGCAAGGATCCTCGTCGAATCTCTCTTGGGATCACAACCAACCTGCATGACAGTATGCCCCATCTCGTTTAATGCGGCGGACAGGTTCGAGGAGATAGTGCTCTTCCCGATTCCACCTTTGCCGTAGATCGCGATCTGTCTCATAGTTCCTTCACCACTTTGCTCCATATCTCTTTTCTTTCGAACGCCATCCCATCGTCCACTCGTTCTGGACGCACTCTAATAGGTTAAGGATGCCGTTATACCCAAAGTATTCCCGGTTGATCATCCTGAACTGGCGAATCATCCTGACTACTTCCACAACATAGGCAACGGAAAGTCCCTCGCTGGCGTGCCTTTCGATTGTACTGCCGAACACGACCTGAGGCCTGACCTCCTGGAGACTCTTTCGTGTTTTATACACGTCTGTTCCGTACACAACCTTAGGATTAAGCCCGAGAGTCTGGAGTTCTCGCTCCAGCAATTCCCGCACTGGCCGTTGCGAAGTGTATAGAGCAACTAATTCCGGAGTCATCTCCATCTCCTCGGTGACAAAACGAACAAGCGGTATCCCTACTGTAGCATCGGCAACAATTGCTGCTGGGGTTCGGTATAGGAATCTTGCCATCGGCCATTTGCGCCTGCAAGTTGCCATCACCATGCGTTCGCCTTCAGCAACCATTTCCTCTGCCGTTATCAGTGAATTAAATCTCTCTCCCAAAGCGGTCAGCCAGCGTTTCGTGTTTGTCATTCCTATAGGCAGGGGTATTCCTTTGCAGACCTGCTCGATGCCATATGTTGCAGAAAGGTAATCCGCTGCTTTTTGTCCGGCATCATGACTCAACAGGAGGGATGCCTCAGCAGATGCAATATTCTTGATTTCAGCAATAGGGGTTCGGTGTGTGAGCGTGGCTATAACCTTAACACCCATCCGGGAGAGAACCTGCTTCACCCACGCAAGGTCTGCTGGCCATGTGGGATTGGCATTTGCATGAGGAGCAATAAGGCAGACTGAATTCGGGATTTTCTCAACGTCCTCTTTTACCAGCTTTTTGAGGATTGTATCAAGTGCGATATCGATGCCGTCATACTGCGACCCTCTAAATCCGGCACATTCAATAGGAATGAGTCGAAAATTCACTTCAGGCTGCAAGGTTTCGCACACTCCCACGATATCATCTCCCACTATCTCAGGTCCACATGCACTGAGTACAAACAGGGCCGAGATCGGAAGATCTTTTACCTCCCGGATTGTGCGGGCAAGTATATCCTCTCCGCCATGTACGATCTCATCCACACAGAGCTTCGTACATAAGGTCATCGTCTCCATGTAGTCGCACTCCTGTGAGGCGAAGGCATTGTTGACAAGGTACTCACATCCTTGCGGAGAATGGGCTAACAAGGCAGAATTAGATATTCCCAATGCTGTAAGGGCAGCGCCATTGAAAGCACAGCGGAGGTAGGGGTCAGTACAATTCTCCGAAGATGAGGCTAACGGCGCAGCTGGTTCCTTAATTGGTTCTTGTTCCATAGAGCATCCCCCTAAATAAGCGTGAACGTGGAAGGTCTTTGTTCTCAAGGGCTTGCCTGACGAGAGCTGCAATGTTCTTTATCCCTCTGAAGCCGTACTGGGGCTGGAATGCCGGATTCATGAGCGTTAAGTTTACTACCGGACAGGGAGGGAACCGACCGGAGTTCCCGAAAAAGATTGGATTGTCATACCCCTTCACGATCTCCTCGAGTTCGTCCTCGGTCTCTTTTGACGACCTAAAACTCCCCAGACGGAAGAGCCCTTTTGTCAGAATAATCTCCGGATTAACCCCACTTTCCAGGAGAAACTTGATGCTTGGCATACGTTCCTTGATAGTGTATGGGTGGACGTTGATTACGACAGGATGGACGCCAAACTCTGCTGCCATCCGTGCAAGTGAAAGTGCTCGTATCGGCCCTGGAAACTCTGAGATTTCGATAATGGCTGTTTTCCCGGAAAGAGCCTTTCTCAGGTATTCAATTTCCGGTTTCACTTCCTTTAACTCTCTTTCAATTACCTTAATGGCTTCAGCTTCCATTCCAAGAGGTGTTGCAACTCCAAGCAGCCATTCCTTTGTGGCTTCAGGCCCATAGGGTTGCCCGGTTTTGCTATAAGGGATGCCGAACCTTTCCTGCATCAGGTCGCCCAATTTTTGTCCCCAATCAAAACACCATGAGGCGTTCAGTTCAACCTCTCTAGCATGCCTGATTTGTTCGACTGTGCATCCTCCAGCGATGATGGCGTTAATCTTTATTCCGACTTCACCAAGGAGTCTTTCTATTTCATCCATGTCCCAGTTGAACTCTGTGGGGGTAGGGCCCCAACGGGCTCCAAGGATGTTAATTGTTCCTTTCATTTTTGTTTTAGGAGGCTCCATCAAATCCATGATGAGCTTGAAAGCATCCTCATAGCCACTTCGGAAATCACCGCCAAATCCTTCGCTGCGGAGGGCCAATACCCGGCAGCCCACTAGCTTCTCTGCCTCGCGGGCAATGCTTTCAACGTCATCGCCGATAATCCCGGAGCAGCAACAAGAGAGGATGACAATGAGATCTGGGTGATACTTGGCGTATGCTTCCTTTACTGCTTCCAGGAGTTTCCCCTCGCCACCATAAATGATGTTGCTCTCATTAAGAGCAGTGCAGGCTGTTGGTTCGAGCGGAACTCCACGGATCTCACAGCACTCCCGTGTCCTGACAAAATCCGACATGTACAGCGGACATCCGGTAGGACCATGGACAAGAGGTACAACATGCCGAATACCGCTGATGACGTAGTATGAAGTAAAAAATTTACACATGGGAGCATGCGAAGCCTGCAGCTTGGGGATCATCTCGCCCGTTTCTACTTTTTTCAATAATTGCTGCAGGTCACCGTGAAAAACTATAGAATTGTTTCCCGGATTCACACATTCTCCAATGTTGTATGGAGATAAATATATTTCCAAGTTTTATCGTGGAGAATAATGAGGAGTTCAAAGACTTGTAGAAACAGCAAGCTAGGAGCCTGTCAAGCCAGCCAAGTCACTAGAGCCAGGTAGTTAATAGGGCGCCCAGGACTATAAAAATATTTTTAATAATTTTAACCAAATATTATTTTTAAACTCTGTTGTTTATGCTTGTTCAGATAGGATTTATCAATCTTCATTGTATCTTCCTTGCCTGGACTGGTCTCTAAGCATTTCACGGTTTCACAAATTGATTTTTAATTCATTTTAAGCTCTTTCAAAACTCTGGTCGCGTCCTGAAGTCATTATTTATAGAGATCTATAAATTTTATTACTTTTAGAGAAATGATTGAGATCGCATTCGAAATGAAGTTTTCACAATGTTATCTCCAGCGCCGGATGCAATAAGCCTTTGTCCCTGCACTGTAGAAATTCAAGCGTTGCCACGTCCCTTAAAAAAGAGGACTTGAAGGGAGAAGAAGTAGAGTACAAATAGTGACAGCGCCCATCCCAACCAGGCTTAGAGATCGATTTTACGAAATAAATAGAGAAGTGAGAGAATAAGATAAAGAAATCTGTTTTATTGAAGGAATAAAGTGAGGAAGTGGATAGGAAAGTAAGATAAAGACACCTACATCTCAGCAATCATCAGCTATACCCATTGTTCCTATCACAACCGCCCCGCCAGTCACAGCCGTGTCCATCATGTCCATCGTGTCCATCAGATCCAGTTCCATCTTGCCCACTAGATATAGCTCTATCTTGTCCACCAGATCCTGTTCCATCGTGTCCATCAGCGGCGCTTGCTGATGCAGCTGTCAGAGATGCTACAAAAAAGACAACCAGCAAGATGACCAGCGTCTTTTTTATGATAGATGCTTGTTCCCCCATATTTGTCTATACCCCTAACATTTGTTAAAATTGATACAATTCAAAGCTATCGCTTTATAATCATTTTTCACAGGCAGATGTCTTGAGCAAATACTACTTAATTTATTAATTAATCGTCCAGGTTTATTTTTTGAAGAGTATGTTGATCATTCTTTCTTTATTTTATGTTTCATGTACTTTTTTTTATTTTATGCTTGATGTATTATGTGCCTATGAAAGCGATTTCAAATTGTATCACTACGAGATTATCATTGAGAAAATATAATATCAATAGAAATATAAATACGAAACCAATAAATATTAAAAATCTGAAATAATTGTATCAGATTGCCATAGATATGTCTTCAGTAATGATATTTATCACAATTTATTCTCATTTATTGTATAACATTACAAGAATATTACTCACTTACTAAGAATTGAAATAAGATCAAAGTTAATATCGACTTACATAATATAAAAATAAGTGAATCGAGAAATATATTGAGCCTGTCTCAAAAGCCACCTTATTCTTAATCGTTGGGAATATTCAAAGTTGTCTTCATGATCTTGAGCTTGATTGATTATTCGAAATACAAGGTCTAAGAAGCAAATTTCAAGTTTTGGGATGAGCTCATTATAAATATATATTTTCTAAGAGCGTAGACTCTTTTTCATTAAGCATGTCCTTTTCCTCAATTCCGTAAGACTTACAAAATTGGACTGAAAAGCAAGTAGCTTGAGACTTCAGGTGATTAGATCATGATATATGACATATTTCTCATTATATGACATATTTCTCATTTTCTACGTTGCCCTTCAGGTTCATAAGCCCTACCAAGGATCCAAATCGTTAATATCTCAATTACTGCAGAACTAATCTTTCAATCGCTAATAATAGTAGTCCCAAGCATTCCAGCAGTAACCGAGGAAAAAAATGCCGACCCCGGAATTTTAACAGGGATGGAGATTAGAAAAGAACCATCTAAAAGGTAATTGGAATCTCGAAATTTGAGGAAAATCTTAATTATATAAATTAAGAATCATTACATAACCACTAAAAATGTATTAAAATAAGGAAAAATAAGGAAAAAACAACGTATAAAGGGTTCAGCTCTTAGCTTCTTCCTGCTGAAACTCTCCTATCTTTTACTTTTAAGAATTTTCAGAATCTCTCTGGGGGTGAGAAGATTACTTCTTTGATATCTGAAAATGCAGGACCTGAGGAACTTGAGTCGATAGCGGTCGCGGTGCACTCCCTTGTCGGGCTTCCAACCACTATCCGCAGCCTCAATCGAAAGGGACTTCGCCTTGAGAATGGTAAAATCCTTGACAGAGATTATACAGGCCCTATACTTGAAGAGGTGCTCAGGATCGGCAAAACCATACGCGGAGTGCCCAAAGAAGGTACGTATCTGGGTAGGAACGTGGCTGTTTCTCCAATCTTCTCAGAGGATGGAAAGGTTATTGCGGCAATAGGAATCGTGGATTTACTTTCAATCCTTGAGATGCAGGAAATAATCAGGACAGTTGTAAATAACAGTCATGCAGTAGTATTTCTCTGGAAAAATGAAGAAAAATGGCCTTCAGAGTTTGTTTCTGAGAACGTGGTCCAGTTTGGATATACAGTTGAGGATTTTATTTCAGGCAGGGTCCTCTATGGAGATGTTATCCATCCCGATGACCTGAAGAGGGTTAAGGATTCACTTAAAGAGCGTATCCGGAGAGGTGAAGTCGACTTCAATATAGAGTATAGAATCTTTACAAAAGCCGGAGACCTCCATTGGGTAAATGAGAGGACATTTATCCAGCGGAGTCCTGACGGAGAAGTGACTCACCTGCAAGGGCTTGTGCTGGATGTAACTGAGAGGAAGAAGAGCGAAGAAGCCCTCAGAAAGTCTTTAGAAACTCAGAAGATGTTGAGAACCATAATAAACAATAGCCAAGCAGTAGCTTTTCTATGGGAGAACAAAGAAAACCTGCCAACAGTGTACGTTTCCGAAAATGTAACTCAGTTCGGGTATAAGGTAGAAGACTTTACCTCAGGGAAAATTCCTTACGAAAGCACTATTCACAGAGATGATATAGGTTCAGTTATTAAAACCCTCAAACGCAACATCGAAGAGAAACAGGATTCCTTCGACGTAGAATACAGGATTTTTACCGGGGACGGAAAAATGCTCTGGGTAGATGAGAAAACCTTTATCCAGAGAAATGAAGATGGAAAAGCAACCCATTTCCAGGGCCTTGTAGTTGATATTACAGAAAGAAAAGAAGCCCAGAAAATGCTTGAAATCCAGCGAGAACTCGGGACGAAACTGAGCACTACCTGGAATTTCCAGACAATGCTCAACTTGGTTCTTGATGCCTGCCTGCAAATAAACGGACTCGATGCAGGAGCTATATATCTTAAGGATGAACTCCTGGATCAGATAAACCTGGTAGCATCTAGGGGAATTTCCCCCGAGTTTAGAGAAAATATTTCCAGATATAAGGCAGATTCTCTGGAGGCAAAGCAAATCCAGATTGGAAAGCCCATATATTCACTGGAGTTCTACTCCGATGAAATGGCTGACGCAATAAAGAGAGAAAGAATAAAGGCTGTTGCTATAATCCCTCTGAAATACAGAGGGGAAATTGTAGGCAGCCTGAACTACACCTCCCATACCTTGGATAGAATTCCCTTGAATATTCGAAACTTCCTAGAGAGTACTGCTCTCCAGGTGGTAAACTATATCGCTCCAGTCTGCATTCAAGCGGAACTCTCATAAGGAACTACTATAAGCCTCAAAACCCTCCAAACCCTCATAAAGATCCTATGAAGAAGGTAGTTTGATGCCGAAAAAATTGCTGTCAGGACGAGCAAACCACAACATCCCAATGGACATTCTGGATTACTTAGGGCAAAGCAACGAAATAGCTGCTGTAGAAATCGAGAGACTGCTGGATTCACAACAGAAAATGAAATGAAAAGCTGAGGATAGAACTGAAAAAAGCCTGGGAAAAGAAGTTAAAGATTAAAGAGTAGAATTAAAAGGTCATCTAGAAAAGGTGAGTTAGGTGGTTCACAAGGTTTGTTCTATGTCAATGAAGTTCATGACTGGGTCAGTTTTGAAGCTGCCCGGCATTTTCCTCCATTTCACAGTTACTCCCTTATGAACCAATAATTAGTATGTAAATAATATTATAAAATACTAACGATAGAAGTGTAATATATTTAACAAGTTTTTATATTAATCAATTGAGCACCTTTGTTTACCTAAAAAAGGGTCTTATTATTCTGGCATTTTAACAAGTTAGCCTTAGGAGGCAACTTTACTATTTGCCTCCCTTAAAGATCAGGTACTCAAAAACCCTTTTAATCGAATAAAGAGTTTAAGAGTTTTATACGACAATTAAAAGCATCGTTTTGTTTCCTTTATCTTGATCCTGTCCAGATATTCTTCCAGATTTCTTTTACTTTCGGTCTTTTTCCATACATGAGCAGATAAGTCCTGAAAAGCCGACTGGAAAGCAAGATCACAACATAAACTGAAATCAACAGAATGAAGATGCTGGCAAGAATCTGGTAAAGAGGAACAGATGTAGTTCCCATCCTGGCAAGCATGGCTACAGGCGAACTGATGGGAAAGAGAGAAAGAAAGACTGAAAATAAGCTGTCCGGGTTTGTAACAATCATCTGCATGAATATGAGGGGAAATGCGGCTACAAACGTGAAAAATCCTGCAATTTGCTGGCTCTCCTGAAGGGAACTGGTGACAGCCCCGATTCCTGCCATTACGCTGGCAAAAAAGAGGAAACCAAATATGAAATAAATGATAGCAAGGAAGAGAGTGACAGGTTCGATTTTTACAGTAAGGGCATACCCGCTCCCGAGCGTTATTGCCGCAAGCCAGATTACAACCTGCAGAAGGCCGACTGCGCCAAGACCAAAGATCTTGCCTGTAAGGATTTCGGAAGGAGTTACGGAAGACAGCAGGATCTCTATTATCCTGTTCTCTTTTTCCTCGGCAACACCGCGAAGCAGAAAGCCAGATGATGAAAAAATGCTGAAGAAGAGGAGAAAAGCTGTAAGAAAAGGAAGGCCAAAGCTGGCAAAGATATCAGCAATACCCTGCTCGGAAGACTCTCCACTCTCTCCTACATTATAAAACCTTATGTTAACCGGATCTCGGATCCTGTTGAGCGTTAGCTCATCCACTTTGTCTTTAAGGAGGGAAGTAATAACGATATTAGAGAGTTCGGCGGACAGTTCAAAATTTTGCATAGACGCTTCTTTTTCAAGGCTATACAGTTCTATTGTTCCGGTTTTAAGAAAGTCTTCATGAATAACGAGGTAGGAAGAAATCTGTCCTGCCTGTAAGGCCTGCCTTGCATCGGAAATATCCTTGTATATTACAAATTCTACAACTGAGGTTTTTGCCTCTGAGGGCTCTAGAGAAAAGCCTTTGCTCTGGATTGATTCTGGAAATCCAAGAGAGCCAGTCATATCAATATAACCTACTTTCTGGTCTTCTGCCTGGTTCATACCTGAAAGCACTGCCGGAAGAATAGTGATTCCTGCAAATAGGAGGGGGAAGAGGAAGGTCATAAAAATAAATTCTTTACGCTTTATTGTTTTCAGGAACTCGTGCCTTGCAACAATAAAGGTTTTCCCGGGAAAATTATTCATTTGAGGCACTCTCCAGAGTTTGAATAAAGATTTCATTCAGGGAGGGAAGTGTTTTTTCAAAACGTATAAGGTTTGCTTTCTGGACAAGCTCTTCAAGAAGGATCTGGGCGCTTATTCCTTCTTCAGGGAAAATCTCAACCAATTTTCCATGTTCTATTACTTTCTTTATTCCAGAAATTTCCCTAATTGCTTTCAAATCTCCTTTTTCTGCAAATTCTACAATCAGAGAGTTATTTCCACGTTCCTTCCTGATATCGTCTACAGGGCCGTAAAGTACCCTCCTGCCTTTATTAAGCATAAGAATCCTGTCACAAAGTGACTGGGCCTGCTCCATCATATGTGTAGAAAGGATTATTGTTTTTCCTGCTGCCCTGAGTCCCAGGATTCTGGTCATAACCGTCTTCGTATTTACAGGGTCAAGCCCGGAAAAGGGTTCATCAAGGATTAAAAGCTTAGGTTCATGGATAATTGCGGAAAGGAACTGGACCTTCTGTTGCATTCCTTTGGAAAGCTCTTCAACTTTTTTATTTCTATATTGGTCTAATTCAAGGGATTTGAGAAGGGATTCGGCATTTAAATGAGCCTGTTTTTTTGGTATGCCTTTAAGCTGTGCAAGATAGACCAGCATATCAAGAAGTCTTGTTTTCTTATACAGTCCCCGTTCTTCGGGAAGGTATCCTATCCTGTTTTTTGCAGCAGGGCTCAGGAAATCCCCAAAGATGCGTATTTCCCCGGAGTCCGGTCTTATAATGTCAAGAAGAAGTCTTATAAGTGTTGTCTTTCCTGCTCCGTTTGGCCCGAGAAGCCCAAATATCTCGCCCTGCCTGACTGAAAACGATATATCCTCGAGAACACTCTTTTCTGAGAAAGACTTTGATACGTTTTCAAATTCTATAGTATGCATTAAAATTAAATACATTCCAATACAGATAACTTCTTCGATATATTATAGAAACTTCAAATTAATTAAAAACTGATTAGGCGTTTAAAAGTAATTTTTCAGCATTAAAAGAGTTAGTGGGAGTTCAACAGGATAAGTAAGGAAAATCCAGGGGATAGTATGATACCGAAAGTAGTTATTCACAACAGTATAAGTCTCGACGGCTCTACTACTGGCTTCGAAGCAAATATTGAAGTTCACTATAAAATCCTGAGCAGTTATCAGCCCGATGCCATGATAGTAGGCTCAAACACTGCAAAAACTGGAACTCAGTTCTTCTGCGAAAAAATTCCACCTGAAGAGGAATCGGACTTCAAAAAACCTGAAATCCAACCCGACGATCCCAGGGCATACTGGCTAATTGCTGACTCAAGAGGAATCCTTGAAGGGTTAATGCATGTTTTCAGGCGTTCCGAGTTCAGCAAAGATGTAATTGTTCTTGTTTCGGAAAAGACTCCTGAAGCTTATATAAATTACCTTAAAGAAAGAAATTATGATTTCATTCAGACCGGAGCAGATCGTGTAAACATCAGACAGGCACTGGAGATTGCAAACGAAAAGTACGGTTTTGAACTTGTAGTTTCGGATAGCGGTGGGATACTGAATAGCATTTTACTCGAACAGGATCTCGTCGAGGAAATCAGCCTGATTCTTACCCCTGAGATTGTAGGGAAAAATGGGACAAACCTTTTCAGGAATCTTGAGAAAAGCGGGATTCAGCTTGGACTTTTAAAAAATGAAATTGTGGAAAAGAAATATGTACGTCTGGTTTACAGGGTTTTGAAGAAGTGAAAGAGCTGGAAACTGTAGTTCTGAATACAGACAAATAATCAATCCTTGTGCCCTTGAGCTCCTTCTGCGTCATGTTCTCCTACGTCTTTTACATATGCATACAGGTGGTGCGAATATAGGACAAAACCAAGCATCGCTTGTATGTATTCTCTTGCCGCATCCACATCATTGTCATCGTAATTCTTCTTAGCTATTGCGTTTCTGAATCTTTTTTGCAGTTCTTCTTCAACTGTATGCAACAATAAGTCAATTACTTCTTTTGCATCTCCTTCTTCAATAGCTTTTTCCGCTTTTGGAACTACTGGACCCCAATCAAGCCCTGCGGGCTTCAGTCCCGTATAAGGCGCCCTTTCCCCTGCTCTATGCAGACGCACAACAGTTTCAAAGAACCAATAATCTGCAAGCTCCGCAGCTTCCTTGCCAAGTTTTCTTACATTCAGAGTTTTCTCAAAAGCATTCTTAATATCGTCCTCGGCTTCTTTCGGTGCCCAGGGAAGTATAAGATTGATATTCCCTGTTTCCAAAGCCATTTTTGCTGCCTTAACAACAGGCCCATCCATTGTATCACAATGTGGTGGCAAACCCTTTCCTCCTGGAAATTTTTATTTATCCTTACTCAGCATAATATTTATGCAAGAGCCTCGTAGAACTACTTTATTCATTTAGCAGAGGCCATCTTTGTCTCTTCAGCATGGATCTGTATTTCTCCACTCTCGTTATCTGCTTCTATATAGTGGCCTTCTGCAGGAGCTGTAGCAGCTTCGTAGACTCTTTCCACATAGTGAATGAACGGGACATAGGTCTCAACATATTCTCTGCCGGCACTGACGTTATCTGCGCTGAAATTCTTCTTTTCCATTACTTTACTGAATTCTTCGCGAGTTCCATTCTCCGTTGCATCGGTTAAGAGCTTTACAAGCTTATCAGGCGAACCGGTTTCAAGAGCTTCATCGGCGGCAGGAATTGCAGGTCCCATATCAAGCCCTGCAGGTTTCAAGCCGGTATAAGGCGCTCCTTCTCCTGCTCTATGCACACGTACCAGAGTTTCGAAGAAATACATGTCTGCAAGCTTCTTAGCTTCCGGACTCAGTTTCCTGACAGCGATGGTGTTGTTAAAGGCTTCTTTAATCTGGGCTTCGTCCTTCTCTGGAACCCAGATTAAGACCAAGTTTACATTTCCCGTTTCCAACGCTTCCTGGGCCGCCTTGACAACCGGGCCGTCCATAGTATCACAATGTGCGCTTACAGGCGTCGTAACTGCAATTCCCAAGATAACCAAAAATGCTGTAAATAGCATAGTATATGCTCTTATAGCATTACCCCCTCTTGACAAACTTACTATAGTTTTTATGTGAGAATCCAAACTAAAATTCCAAATTATACAGTCTGGAATTAATAGTTTTATATAACCAATTGAATAAATAATTTTTGACTCTTACTTATTTCGGAAGACTCCTGAAACATCTTACAAAGAAGAGCTTTATCATAGAAGAAATACTGTATACCTTACTGTACCTGTGTAGCTTTTGCTGTTATAAAAAGTACATTCTACGTGCTTTGCAATATCATCAAGATAGAAAATTGGATTTCATAGTTACTGCCCCAGGATTTTGCATAAGATGAAAATCTATTTTTGCATAACATGAGGGTATTTTTGATAATGTTTGTGGGTTTTCACACTATATAATTTATGCTTTCCCTTAGAAACTACTTTAAGGAATCAAGATTTAAATTTCAATATGCAAAAGACTAAGCTTCTGAAGGAAATTGGCCTAAGTGCTTATGAATCGGCTATCTATCTTTCTCTTCTGAAATTAGGCGTTTCCGAAGCAAGTACTATCTATAAGGATGCAGAGGTACCCTATGGGAAAGTCTACAGCGCCCTTGATTCCTTGGTAGAAAAGGGTTTTGTTGAAGTCCAGCGTTCAAGACCCAAAAAGTTCAGGGGAGTCAAGCCAGACATTGCTTTAGATAGAGTTATTAAAAAAAAGGAATCTGAAGTCGAAAAAGAACTGGAGGCTTTGAAGCTTAAGACTGATGAATTAAAAAAGATACTAATGACTACCTCATCTCTTAAAACAAAAGATGAGATATTCTGGGCAACTGCGGTCACTGAAACCGATATTAAAAAAGTTGTAATTTCTCTCTTCAGCGAAGCAAGAGAGTCGTCATGTGTAGTTCCTCACTCTCTAGGAATGCCAGTATTGACTGTAATATTTGATGAATTTGTAAGATCCCTTGAACGAGGGGTCAAAGTCAAAATGTTGGTTTCCCCACAGTTTAATAACTTTGTTTCTTTTCTTTCCAGAAAAGATGAAAAAACTTTAGAAGTATTGAAAAAAAACTTGGAAATCAGAGCCGTCAGAAGTACCAATTCGCATTTTGGGATCATTGACAATAATCTGGTGATATTACTTCAACCTCATCCCCTAGATAAAGACCGGCTCATTTCAGTTGTGAAAATCTGGGATGCTGATCTTGCCAAAAGCCTACGGAAAGAGTTCGATATAATGTGGAAAGTAGGGAAGATATTTGAGCTGGAAGAAAAGGCTACGGAATGAATAATTAATTTGGATTTCACATATGTCTCTTTCAGACTATACAATAACCTGTTGAACTCCTCATGCTTAAATGTCTCCATTTCTCAAAACCCTACAATTTCAAAGGGCTTCAGTTAACCCCCTCAACCCTCTGAGTTAGACGAGCATTAGCTATTGGAAAAAAGTCGTTATCCTCTTTCTCTATATGCCGGTAAAAAGTTGGACACACTCTTGAACTCTTAACTATCGTTGATAGTGCCTCAGAATCTCATATTCTGGAAACGGCCTCATCTATCTTCTTTACGTACTTCCCTGTTCATTTACCTACAATCTACAGCAATGAATGCCATGAATTGCCCGAAAACCTGAATACCTCTTTTTGAAGAACGACCATATCCCCAGATTCCAAAATTTAATACTAATACACTAGATGCGAGTTACAAACCGAGTATAATGGCTATATACCAAGTTTCAGAATGGAATCTGGGATATAAAGGATAGCCAAAAAAATAATTTTCAAAGTCACTTACATGACCGGCATAATGCTGAAAAACACAAAAATTGTTGTCAAAAGGAGTAAATGAAATGAAAGTTGTTGAAATGAAATCCGCACCTGAAAAGCCGAACCCTAACAATGTAAGCGTCCGGGTGCTCTATGATACGGAACATGCTCAGGCAGCACATATAGAACTCAAGCCAGGGGAGTCCTTAAGAAAACACATCACTCCCACAGACGTCTTTTTCTATATTCTTGAGGGAAAAGGTGTTGTTGAGATTGGTGACGAACAACAGGAAGTCAGCAAGGACATGTTAATAGATAGTCCTGCAAATATCCCCCACCGCCTCCTGAACCCCGGAGATGATATCTTCCGGGTGCTGGTCGTAAAAGCACCAAGGCAAACTGCATCTACACGGCTGCTGTAAAGTGTATAGCAAGTGGGAGAACAGTTATAAAAAAGCTCAAAAATATGGGTTATTTACTCTGAGAAGATACAGATCGCAAACAAAGAAACTAAAAACAGGACAGATAAGACACAAATGGGGTAAACATGTCTACAGAAGAAAACAAAGCAATAGTTCGCCAATTCTTTGAAGAAGGCCCTTCTAAAGGAAATCTAAGCATCGCTGACATATTGTTATCACCTGATTTCTCTATACATGGTCCTCTTCCTGCATCTCCTGGAATCGAAGGAATGAAAGAAATAATTACCACATGCAGGGCAGCCTTTGAGCACCTTAATGTTACAATTGAGGATATGATTGCCGAGGGTAATAAAGTGGCTGTTCGTTTCACAGCTCGCGGCGTACATAAAGGTGATTTTATGGATTTGTCGGCTACAGGCAAGCCAATAACCATGACTGGTATAGAGATCTTCCGCATTAAGGGCGGTAAGATTACTGAGATATGGGGCGAGGCTAACCTTTTTGGGCTGATGCAACAGCTAGGGATTATTCCTGCACCTAGGAACTAAGATAAAAAATAGATACACGTTCGTAGCAGGTTTTAAAGTAGATTTTAGGGTATAAGGATAGGCAGATGATGATGTTGAGAATTTGTAGAGCTTCAGGATAGCAGCAATGCCTCAAAGATATCAGAAATTTGCATTAAGGTTATCCAAAACCCCTTTTATTTAATTAAAAAGGAATCATTTTAAGCGTTTACATGTATAAGAATTTCTGGGGCAGAAATTAAAGATTTAATGTTATTGATTTTTGATTCCAACAGTGTAAGTTCTATATTATTGAATGGTGATTTAGAATCCTTCTTTCTGAAAACTGCTTTTCTGTCTTCCTTACAGAAGTCTTCCCCTATAAACATCCACATATTTTTTATAATTAATAACAACTTCCAAGAAGAATCCAAATATGGCCCTTATCTTTGATATTTAGTCACAACCATAAATGCCATAATTACCTGACACTAGACATTTCTTTTTGGAATCACTATCCTGTCCTTCAATTCCGATATTTGTGATGAGTAATACCCCCAATGTGAGTTGCAAACTGAGTATAACGGCTATATACCAAACTCAGGTTCGATAGTAATATGAAATCAATTAATCCAAATAAAAAACAACGGGTCATAAAACAAAATACAGATTTCTCATTAGCCTCCCGTTTCCTGATCTCTTTATTGATGATAGTCATCCTTTTGACAAACCTAACTTCTGCAATTGTAGTTTCAGGAAACACTCATCTTGGAGTGGAAGTCTCTGAAATCTCCCCTAACCCTGCCAGACCGGGCGAAGATTTACTTATAAAAATTAATGTGGAGAATATTGGAGATGATCCCGCAAAAAACGTGATAGTCGGAATTGAGGAAATTTCCCCTTTTATTTTTAAGTATAGTACCTCAGAGATTTATGGTTCCGGGACGAACACAGAACGCTTCTTTCAAATTGATCAGATCCGGCAGCGTTCAAAGGTAGAACTAAATTTCTATTTCAGAGTGGATGCAAATGCTGAATCTGGAGACTACCAGCTTGAATTTACTATAAAAGACGATAACGGAACAAGTTTTTCTAAAATAATTCCGATTCGGGTGGATGGAAACCCGGACCTTGTACTTACAGGCACTGAAATTCTTCCTGTAAACGAGGATAATTCGTCATCAGGAGCCATAGTTCCAGGACAGGAATTTTACCTCAGGACAGCAGTTAAGAACGCAGGAAACGGGGACGCAAAAAATGTCAGGGTAATGCTTGGCCTTAATGAGTCCTCACCTTTAATCCCATTGGAAGATAATGTTCACTTCGTTGAAAACCTGAGTACAGATAGCTCCGAAAATATATCATTCAAACTCCTTCTAGGCAGCAATGCACCTGTTCAGCCTTACAAGATACCCTTAAGGATAACGGCCTCAAATGACGCTGAAACCTTCCAGATAGACAAAATCCAGGAGATTGGAATTAACGTCCTTAACCGGGCAAAGATCGACATTTCAAGTCTAAAGTTTGATCAAGGGATGCCTGTAAAGGGGCAGCAGGTATCCATGATCTTGCGGCTTGAAAATGTAGGAGAAGGGGAAGCCCGCGCCGTTAAAGCCAGGCTTGAAGGGCTTGAAGGCGACGGAAGCACAAGCGCCTTCCTTGGGCGCCTGGAAAAGAATGATGATGCCCCTGCAGTCTTCACTTTTGTCCCTGAAAAAGCGGGCGAGCAGGAAGTGACCCTCCTAATAGAATATGAGGATGATTTTGGAGAGCACCAGCTTAACGAAGACCTTAACCTCAACGTGCTCGGGAATAACTCAAAAATTCCTTCCGTGAAAGTTCCTTTCTTTATCCTTGTTATACCGGTTATTATAATATTTTTAGTAATAAGGAAAAGGAAGGTCTGTCCCAATTGGAAAAACTGCTCTCATGGAAAAGTCTGTCCGTGGGGACGTATGGGTTCTCTTGCCATTCGTTTTGGAAAGATAAAGGGAAAAGTGAAGGGAAAAAAATCAGATAAACAAACTGAAAGAGGTGTCTGATTATTCTTGAAAAAGAGAAAGTCTCCTTTTTCCTTGCAAGCCGCTCCATTATAAGAGGCAACAAAGGGATCACGACGTTTACGATTCTAGTCATGACCCTTATCTTTTTGCAGATTGTACTCTTTTCAAGTATTCTTGGCGGAGTTACGATTCAGTTCAATAAACTGATGGTGGATTACCAAACAGGAAACCTGGTCATAGAGCCCTCGGAAGAAGAAAAATATATCGAAAATACCTCATCCCTCCAGAAAAAAATAGAAGGACTTCCAGAAGTTATTGGGTCTTCAGCTCGTTTGAGAAATTCAGGAGTCATCAGTTATCAGGGAAAAGAAGTGGGAACTGCTATTTACGGTATTGATGCCGGGGACGAATCTCTGGTTACCCATCTGGAATCAGCCATGATCGACGGGGAATTTATAAGCCGCCTTGACCGGGGAGAGATAATACTTGGGCGGGAAGTTTCTGGAGGGTATGGAGCTCTTATGGAATCCAAATCCCTTGGTGGGGTAGAGGTAGGAGATACTGTAGACGTCAAAATTGAAGGCATAAATCGCGAATTTCGAGTAAAGGGCATCTATAGCACTCTCTATTCCAATACCGACTCTTCGGCTTATGTTAACAAGGCAGATATGGAAGAAATCATCGGCGTAAAGAACCGGGCGAATGAAATTGCCGTAAAAACTACTTCAGATATCAATGAAGGAGATGCTCGGATGAAGCTGCTTTCCCTGGGGATAAAGGAAGAGGTTCGGACTTGGCATGAGTTTGCAGGTATGCTGAAGACGATAGAAAATACCCTTACAATGCTCCGAAATGTTTTCAGTGCAATTGGCCTCCTGATCGCATTCGTGATCATCTTTGTTGTGATCTACGTAAACATTGTAAACAAAAAACGTCAGATTGGAGTCCAGAAAGCCATAGGAATTGATCAAAAAGTTATCGTTAACTCCTTTGTTATCCAGGCTATGCTCTATGCCTTCATTGGAATTATGCTGGGTTATCTCATCATGCATTACATCATAAGCCCTTATACTATCACTCATCCCATCCAGATCGCCGTAGGCCCTATCAGCCTGATACTAGAAAATTTCGAAGCCTTAAGTCGAGCGGTTCTCCTCTTCCTGGCAGCTGTGATAGGTTCTTTCATTCCTGCCTATAAATTGTCTA
This sequence comes from Methanosarcina sp. UBA289, assembly GCA_002496565.1. Taxonomy (GTDB): domain Archaea; phylum Halobacteriota; class Methanosarcinia; order Methanosarcinales; family Methanosarcinaceae; genus Methanosarcina. The sequence goes on from DAKJ01000018.1 coordinate 576,496, forward strand.
AAAAAGGTCTTCTTGAATTAATATGGGGCAAATAAAAATCAGGGATAGTGAATCAAATGGAGAATAATACAGAAAGTAATGTGATTATCGAAGCGCAGAATGTCACAAGGACATTTTGGATGGGAGAAGTTGAAGTTCGCGCCCTCCGCGATGTGAGCCTCAAGATCAAACGCGGAGAATTCGTAGCCATAATGGGGTCAAGTGGTAGTGGTAAATCTACGTTCTTAAATCAGCTAGGTCTCCTTGACATCCCTACCTCAGGAACCATTATTATCGATTCTGTTGACACTTCCAGAATGTCCGAAAAAGAAAAAGGAGAATTTCGTCTACGCAACCTTGGCTATGTCTTCCAGGACTATGCCCTGCTGCCCGAACTTTCCGCAATTGAAAATGTATATCTGTCCCTAATGATGCAGGGTAAGAACAAAGAGGAATGCCAAAAGGCAGCCTCTGCGATGCTGATTGCCGTTGGGCTTGAAGACAGATTGAAGCAGTTACCCTCCAAAATGAGTGGAGGCCAGCAGCAACGAGTTTCGATTGCCAGGGCGCTTGCCCACAAACCAAGAGTTCTTTTCGCAGACGAGCCCTGTGCGAACCTGGACAGTACGGCTTCAAAGCAGGTTCTTGAGCTATTCAGGAAGTTCAATAAAGAGGAGGAGCAGACGATTGTAATGGTCACGCATGAGGACTGGCATGTGGAGTACGTTGACCGGATAATAAGGTTGAAGGATGGTGTGTTAGAGTAATAAAAAGATGGGAAGGGAGAAACATTAAATGCATCTTCCCATCTTTTTCAGGGAGTCCTGCGGTTATAGTTCCGCTTTCGATCGGCTCGGGAGGCTTGCTTGTTTTTGCCTGCTCGATGAGAGGAGTGAAATCCTTTGTGCCGTCTTCTTTTTCGTAGATATGGGTGAGCCCTTCAAATCCAACGGCCCCTGTAGTATAGATCCGATTTTTATATGATCCTCTTGGAGGAATTATGCAGTTTGTAGTCATGAGGATTGGGCCGTTGAACTTCTCGAATTCCTTGTTCTGTTTCCACCAGGCATCCCCGTAATTACCTGCGAAGTTATCATACTTCTTGAAGGCAGGATAGGCATTTGCTGGCAGCATTTCTCCATGCGTATAAATGTCAATTCCTGTGCCCTTTGTCTGCTCAAGAAGTTGTTCCAGATCCCGAAGGTCGTGTCCGCGGATCAGGATTCCTGGCCTGTTTCTCACACCTATATTAACAACTGTAGCTTAGGGTTTCCATAGGTTTCAGTGTTTGCCTTATCGAGAATCGGGCCGAAAAGTCAAATCCATCTCTTTTTCTCAGTGGTGTAGGTTTTTAATTAGTTTAAATGTGTAATAGACATTATCAGGTAGAGTTGTACAAACATAAGTAGTATAAAAATAGAGAGATAAAATAAAAATGTAAATGTATTCCTTTTAGAATAGGAAAAAAGCTTTTTTATTAAATATTGGGAAGCTCGACTAGCCTCATTTTTTAGAAAGTGAATGTCATGAATGAGAAGTCAAATATTTACAAAAAAGTTTATAAAGTAAATCTGTATAATGATAGGAAATATTGGGCCAAAAATTACCGGGAAAAACCCTTGAAATAGAGGTTTACGGGGGAATGCTAACACGACTTATGGAATTATTTCCATTATCTCTTATAGGAAGGAAAGTTTCAAAAATCTCGCTTTAAGCGGTATATGGGATGAAGAGTTTCAACGCTCGGTTCGGACTGAAATACAATTTTCAGATTTCGTTTTAACCGCCACAACCCGGTTTAAGGAGTGAAGCAATTTGCTTGAAGCCTTCATTTACGTCTCTTTTATAGCCTTCATTTCCGGAACTGTCCTGCCTCTTCTGTGTCGCAGTAAGAATGCAAGAAAGGCCTCCTTTGGCCTATCACTTCTTTCTTCAATCTTGCTTCTGGTTTTTGCAGGCACGGTCCTTTATACAGGAAAAGGGCCTACTTTTCCAGTTTTCAGATTTCTGCCAGGACTGGATTTCACCTTAGTTGCAGACAGACTTTCGGCAGGCTTTATTCTGCTGATTGCAGCCGTTGTGTCAGGTGTTTCGATATATTCTATTGAATATGTGGAACACGCTAAAAGTGAAGCCAGAAAAAGTCTTCAGGCATCACTTACAAACCTGTTTATTCTTGCCATGCTCATGGTCGTGCTTGCAGGAAACATGGTAGGTTTCCTTGTTTTCTGGGAAATAATGTCTCTTTCTTCCTTAATGCTTGTACTCCACGACTATTCCTCGGAAGAGAACAAAAAAGCAGGGCTCTTCTACTTCATAATGACAAGCCTGAGTACAGCTTTTCTTTTCATGGGCTTTATAAGTCTGTTCAGGCTGACGGACTCTGCCGAATTCGGACCGCTGGATTACTCGACAAACGATTTGACTTTGCCTTTCCTCTGCCTTTTTACAGGTTTTGGAATTAAAGCAGGACTTGTTCCATTCCACAAATGGCTGCCCTATGCTCATCCTGCAGCCCCTTCGAGCATTTCAGCTCTAATGTCAGGCGTCATGCTGAAAGTTGCAATCTACGGTTTCCTGCGATTTTTACTCTCGGTCTCCGCCCCAGAACTCTGGTGGGGTACCCTAATCCTTATGGTAGGAAGTCTCTCAGCCGTATTAGGGGTAATCTACGCCCTTAAAGAAAGCGATATAAAAAGGCTGCTTGCTTACAGCAGTATCGAAAATATCGGCATCATATTTACAGGAATTGGCCTGTATTTGATATTTAAACTGGAAGGACTTCAGTACCTTGCCCTGTTAAGCCTTGCAGGAGCCTGTTTCCATGCATTTAACCACGCTCTTTTCAAAAGTTTGCTTTTCCTTTGCGCAGGTTCAGTGGTCCATGCCACCGGCACACGGAATATCGAGGCCTTAGGAGGCCTTGTAAAAAGTATGCCCCATACTGCCGCTCTTTTTCTGATAGGTTCGGTCTCAATTGTCGGCCTTCCTCCAACAAGCGGTTTTGTAAGTGAGATGATGCTTTTTCAGGCTTATTTCTACTCTTCAGCAGTTCCGGACCCTCTTCTAAAGGTTCTTCTAATTATTACACTTTCAGTCTTTGCCCTTACAAGTGCGCTTGCAGCAACTCTTTTTGTAAAGATTTTTGGAATTACCTTCCTTGCCCTTCCGAGGACGAAATGTGCACAGGAAGCCGCCGAAGTCCCAAAACCCATGTTGTTAGGGGAAGCTGTGCCTGCAGCTTTCTGTATCCTTTCAGGGCTGTTTTCATCCCAAATTCTGAATCTGCTCGGCTTTGACCTTGGGATCCCGGACATGCTGCCTCTTGGGCTGATTCTTGCAGGCGCCTGCGGGATTGTATGGCTTGTGGTTCGCAATTCCGGCCCTACGAAAGCGAGGATAAGCAAAGAAACCTGGGGCTGTGGAATCCTGGCCCAGCACCCGACAATGGAGTATAGCTCTGCAGGTTTTTCGGAGCCTCTTGTGGTTATTTTCAAAAAGATTTACAGGACTGAGATCTCCAGTACGAGAACATATTCAGATACCAGAGAAAGCATTTTTAAAAACGGGACTGCCAGAATGTATTTAATAAAAGTCTTTGAAAAGCGCCTTTATCTTCCTGTAGCCTCTGCGGTCAGCCATGTCTCTTCCCAGGTTTCCAGAATGCAGAGTGGGAAGCTGGATACCTATGTACTCTACGTTTTCATTGCAGTACTAACACTGATGACATTTACGAGGTATTTTGCATGAATGCTTCATTCCTCTTATTCGCCCTGTTAAATACGGGCTTTATTTTATTGGTCTCACCATTCTTTATGAGCCTGATTAAAAAGGTTAAGGCATCTGCCCAGGGAAGAAAAGGCCCGAGGCTCCTGCAGAGTTATTTCGATTTGCGCAAGCTTCTGCAAAAAGAGGTTGTGTACTCGCCTAACTCTTCCGGAATTATGAGAATTACTCCTTACCTCAACCTGGCAGTCCTTCTCCTAGCCTCACTCTTTGTCCCGATTGTCTTTATCCCTGATGCCCCTGCAGGAATCGGAAACATAATAGTTTTCCTTTACCTGCTCGCAATAGAACGCTTTTTTATGGCGCTCTGCGGGCTTGATGCAGGTAGCACTTTCGGAGGTATGGGCAGTTCCCGCTTAATGAGCCTCTCGGCCGTGATTGAACCTACAATGGTTATAGCTTTTGCTGCGCTTGCATATGTCTTAAGAACCATGAATTTTCATGAAATGTTTGCAATAACTGCCGGATCCACAATCCCGGAAAGCCCAACCCTGCCTCTTATTTCGATTTCCCTTTTCATTATTATTATAGTGGAGACCGGAAGGATTCCCGTGGACAACCCGGCAACACATCTTGAACTTACCATGATGAACGAAGCGATGATTCTGGAGCAATCCGGAAAAAACCTAGCTTTAATAGAGCTTGCCCATGCTGTTAAACAGACAATTTTGATGGCAGTCCTGATAAATATCCTGGCTCCCTGGGGGCTTGCAACCGAGCTTACTCTCGCAGGCTTTGTGGTCTCATGCCTATATTTCCTTGTAAAAGCCAGCTTGCTTGCAGGAATAATAGGCCTTTTTGAATCTTCCATTGCAAAAATGCGGCTTTTCAGGCTACCCAGCTTCTATATGATGGCGTTTTTCTTTTCCGCACTTACCATCCTAATGGAGGTGTTCGCATGATATTTTCCTTCCTTGCAGATCCGGAATTTCTCGAAGGCATAATTAGAATCCTTTTTGTCTTTGTACTGATCACTGCAGCTTTTACCCTTTCCACAAGGAATATCGCCTCGTTACTGACCGTATATGCTGTCCAATCCCTGCTACTGGTCCTGATCGCCTCTTTCCTTTACATGATTGAGGGAAACCAAACGCTACTTGCGATTGCAGCCCTTACGCTTGTGAGCAAGGTGCTACTAATTCCCCTTTTTATAAACCTCATAGGGGAAAAAATCAAAATCAGCCGTGACCTGAAGTTTAATTATCTGGAGCCGACAGCTTCCCTCCTTGTTAGTATAGGCCTGATCCTGCTTGCCTATGTCTTCCTCTCAGGCTTTTTCAGTGAGTATATCCTAGGGAAGTTGTTTTTCATCGGGGCTGTTATAGGCTTATCCCTAACTCTCATGGGTATGCTTGTGATATTCAGCCGGAAAAAGGTGATTACAAAAGTCATAGGATACCTGACAATGGAAAATGGAGTACTCCTCTTTGGAATCTTTGTTGCGGATCTTCCCTTTATCATAGAAATCCTGATCGTAATAGACCTTATGATTCTCGTATTGTTGACAACTATCCTGGCGATTGGTCTCGATTCTACGAGGGAGGAATATCACCAGCGCCTCCAGACACTTAAAATTTGGTCAGGGAGGGAAGATTAATGATAATACTCAGTTATCTGGCAGTGGGAGCCATAGTTCTTGCCCTTATCACACTTTCAAAGTCCCACAAGACAATGAATGCCTTCTTCATCCTTCACACCCTTACATTTCTTGCAATCGGGATTTATGCACTGTTCACCACCACTGTCCCGTTTGAGACCGGAAGCGAATATTTCTATGTGGATCATCTCAGCCTCTATGAAGTTCTGATTGCGGCCTTACTGTTCTTCCTGGCTTCTGTCTATGCAAATGGTTATGTAGAGAGCCTAATGCAGGCCCAGGAACTGCACAGGAATAACTTGAAAATTTTTTATATGGATTTCAGCCTCCTGCTTACGATAGTAACCCTGGCTTTCTTTTCGGATAACCTTGCTCTATTCTGGATCTTTGCCGAGCTGACAACAATTTTTTCAGCTGCACTCGTGGCAATCCTGTCTGCCAGAGAAAACATCGACGCTGCCATCAAATACATTTTCATAGCCTCGGGAGCCATGCTCTTTTCATTTATAGGGCTGATCTTTTTATACACGCTTTCCGGGGAAGTCCTGGGCAGCGGAACTCTGAACTGGACCCTACTGCTTGAAAATGCAGCTCTTCTGTCCCCTAAAATGCTGACTGCAAGTTTTGTGTTTCTGTTTATTGGCTTTGCAGCGAAATCCGGGATTTTCCCCTTCCATACCTGGCTTCCGGACGCCCACTCTAAAGCCCCTTCAGCAGTAAGCGCCATCTTATCCGGAGTCCTGTTGAATATAGGCATGTACGGAATTCTGCGGATGTACGCAATTGTCAGGCAGACCCAGGCCGAAGATATGATCTCTCAGTTCCTTCTAGGCTTTGGGCTGCTTACGGTAGCAATTGCAGTCCTGAATATGCTTTTGCAGAAAAACCTGAAAATGCTGATCGCTTTTTCAAGTGTGGAACATATGGGTATTCTCCTCCTCGGAATAGGTATTGGAACGCCTCTTGCTCTCTTCTGGGCGCTTTTTTACATCCTTGCTCACTCGTTGACCAAGGCCTCACTCTTCTTTTCGGCAGGCATTCTGCACAGGCAGTATGAAAGTAATATGATTCAGGATATCAGAGACGTTTTTTCACTCCAGCCAATTGCAGGCTGGGGCTTCGTTATTGGGAGCTTTGCAATCATAGGCATGCCTCCTTTCCCGATTTTTTCGGCCAAATTCTTTATCCTGCTGGAAGCCTTCGGGTTTTCTAAATCTCTTGTCTTTGCAGTTCTTCTTCTTCTGGTCATTGCATCAGCTGCATTTGCAAGATTTTTAATCGAAGCCTTTACCCGGAGCTCAAAAGAAACCGGAACCGAAAGTCTGGAAACTCCACTTCTTCCCTATACAGTCCGAAGTGGTATGAAATTTCCAATATTATCCATTCTTTTAATGATTCTGGCCCTTGGAGTCTTCTTTCCGGAACCTCTGGAAAACCTGTTGAACGTAATCGTGTATGAACTTGGATACCTGTAAATGGGAGGCAAAGAGATGATGAATTCAAACAAAAACACAGTAAGTTCCCTAATCCCGGCAGGCCTGCAATTAAGAGAGGATTACCAGATTCCAGTGAATTCTACACTTCTGGCGACTCAGTACGCTACGGATTTAATCGTCAACATTGCAGGCAAAAAGCCACAAATCAGGAGGGGAAAAAACAATGAATATTATATTCCTCTTGGAGAAGAAGAGTTTTTAAAAACCGTACTTTCGCTTCCCGAGAAGGGTTTTGTGCTGATAAGCCTGTTCTGTGTCCAGGATTTTGAGGAAAGCCCTGATTTTACTCTTTTTTATGTTTTCAGGCTTAATGGTTTTACTGACGTATTTGCTTTTATGCGGTGTGTCAGGATGGAAACTACTTCTATTGCCACGGTTTTCCCTTCAGCCTGCTGGTACGAGCGTGAGGTCCGGGATGGATTTGGGATAGAATTTACGGATGCTTTTGACAAAAGAAGACTCTTTTTACATGAGGCATATCCAGAAGGCTTTCACCCTCTCCTGAAATCCTTTAAAAATGAAAAAATCCAGAGTGTCGAAAACCCGGAGGAAGCATATACTTTCAAACAAGTAGAGGGTGAAGGCGTGTACCAGATCCCGGTCGGGCCTGTTCATGCAGGAATTATTGAGCCTGGGCATTTCAGGTTCAGCGCGATTGGAGAGCATATTTTTAATCTTGAAATCCGGCTCTTTTACAAACACCGGGGAATAGAAAAACTTGCCGAGGGAAAAAGCCCTTCTGCCTGTGTCCCGATTGCTGAAGTCATAAGTGGGGATGAAACCGTTGCCAATGCAGTTGCCTTTTGCACGGCCGTCGAAAAAATTGCGGGAATCGAGATTCCGACCAGAGCGAGCTATTTACGGGCTATTCTTCTGGAAATGGAACGTATTTACTCGCATATGAGTGATCTCTCGGGCATGATTACCGATATAGGGTTCCCGACAATGACAACGCCTTTCCTAATCTTCCGTGAAAATATTTTCAGGCAAAACGAGTTTCTTACAGGTTCCCGATTTATGAGAAACGCCATAGATCTAGGAGGTGTAAAAAAAGAGATCTCAGGCGAGGCTCTTTCAAAACTCAACCTTTATTTGAAAATATTCGTACCGCAATTTGAATCCGCGATTACAGCTGTCCATGCTTCCTCGTCCCTTATTGACAGGTTTTCAACAACCGGAATTTTGAAAAAGAAACTGATTGCTCCGCTTAATCTTACAGGCCCTATTGCCCGGGCGGCTGGGGCTTCTTATGATGTCCGGCTTGACCATCCATATGGCATATACAAAGACATACCTCCGGAAAGATCGATTAAAACCGCAGGCGATGTCCTTTCCAGGTTTGAGGTTAAAGCTGAAGAAATTCTGAACTCAGTTACCCTGATCCAGAAGTTTATAGCGTTAATTCCGAAAGGCGCAATTACCGCCGAAAATACAGGGTTTGCGATTTTAAATATCCCTAATGGGTACGCCCTTTCAATGGTTGAAGCTGCACGGGGACAGAACCTGCACTGGGTCTATGTCAGAAACGGGCTAATTGACCGCTACAAGGTGAGAACTGCCTCTTTCTGCAACTGGCAGGCCATAGAACATGCAGTGCTCGGGAATATTGTTCCTGATTTTCCCTTGATCAATAAGAGCCTTAATCTTTCCTATGCAGGAACCGACCTCTGAGGTGAAATGAATGGTAAATCCTCTGATGTATGTTTTCCGCCCAAAAGTAACGGAAGAATTTGAGTTTTCAGACACTGAACTTGACGCTCTCGGCTCCGAAACGAAAGCGAAAATTAACAAAGTTTTCGGGCACAGCCTTGCAATCCGCGAACTGGATTCAGGCAGTGACAATTCAACCGAGCTTGAGATTTCAAACCTCGGAGCCCCGCATTATGATGTTGAAAGATTCGGGATCTCTTTTGTGGCTTCTCCAAGGCATGCTGATGTCCTGCTGGTTACAGGTGCAGTCACCCTGAATATGGCCAAAGCCGTTCTAAAAACTTATGAAGCCATGCCCTCCCCGAAATTCGTGATCGCAGTCGGAGACGATGCCTGCAATGGCGGGATTTACAAAGGCTCTTATGCCGTACTTGGAGGAGTTGACAAAATCCTGCCTGTGGATATAAAAATTCCTGGGAACCCTCCCTCTCCGAAAGAAATTCTGCGTGGGATCTTTGCCCTAGTAAAAAATAAGGAAAATGAAAACTGAAATCATTAGAATATTAAATGATTTTTGAAAATGGCAGATTGGATATGCAGGCCGAGAGAGACATTTCACACCGAGAACTAAAACTTTCAGTTAAACAGGTTGAATCTCTGGGATATTACGACTTTATGAGTTATCTGGGAGTGCCCTATTATCATGTAGGTGACCTTACCTCTACCAAAAAACTTGCTGAATTGTGTAGGATTGATTCTGTAAAAAAGTCCTGATGGTTGGATGTGGGACCGGTTTTTCTGCCTGTTACCTTGCCAGAGAAATCGGCTGTGAGGTATTAGTAATTGATATTGAGGAACTTTCGATTGAGAAAGCAAAAGAAAAGGCAAAAAGACAGAAAGTTTCAGATAAAGCAAAATTCAGAGTAGGGGATGCTCATGCCCTCCCCTTTGAAGCAGAAACTTTCGACGCCTTGAGAACAGAGTTTGTGTCCCAGTTTTTGGATAGGGAAAGAGCTTTCAAAGAATTCGCAAGGGTTCTGAGGCCGAGGGCTTATGTAGGGATAAACTAAATGTATAGAGAAAAGGAGATTCCTGCTAAAGCCGCCAAAGAAATCGCTCAAGCCGAAAAAATAATTGGAGGAATAACAGGGCTTCCTTTTTCCCTGTTGTCACCTGAAAAATGGAAAGAAGAACTTGAAAGAGCAGGCCTGAAAGATGTTAATGTAAGAATGTACAAACATATCCGGTACCTTCAAGAGACAAAATACATGGCAGAAGCGATGGGTGGAACCTGGAGCTTTGTAGGGTACCTTATAGACACGATCTTGAAAATGACGAAGTACTACCTATTAAGCAAAAAGATTCGATGCCGGTTCAAAAGGCTGGAAGAAGGCAAAAAAATCCTCCTCCGAAAAAAATCAACCTCAAAATATGTGGGTTATGTATTATCTACGGGAAAAAAATAAGTTTTTTTTTGGAAAAAAATATAAAGGATCAATTAAAAAGTAGCGCAGTAATGTTGAGAGAAATTCCTTTAAAGTTCTTCTGGAGAGAAAAAGAATTTTTGCTAACTCAGACCGCTTTCTGAAAAGAAATAAAGGGGAAATATATCTTCTAAAATTAAAAGTTTCCCGGGGAGATGGAACAAAATGAAAATATCACTTATTGATCTGGCGTTTCTTTCAGAAAAAAGAAAGGATGTATTACTTCTGCTAGAAGAAGGGCCAAAGACCGGAGATGAAATAAAAACCGCCCTCAACGTCAACTCGACATCAATCATGCCCCAGATCAAGAAATTAAAAGAGGGACGCCTGATAGTACAGGACGATAGAAACACCTATAGGCTCTCGGAGATGGGAGAGATAGTAGTTGAAAAGATGGAGCCTTTGCTGGATACTGTCAGGGTTTTTGAGGAGAATTACGATTATTGGATAAACCATGACTTTACCGCAATTCCCGAATCACTCCTTAACAGGATTGATGAATTAGGGAACTATTTCATGCTTGAACCAGACCTTAACCGGCTTTTTGAAATACCTGAAGATTTTAGAAGTAACCTTCTTGAGTCAAGGCGCATAAAGATGTTTCTTTCATATTTCAATCCTCTCCATGTTGAAATGTACTTGGAACTTGCAAAAAAAGGAGCTGAAATATGTCTTATCCTCACAGAACCCGTTTTTGAGAGGATGAAAGCGGATTACTATCAGGACCTGAAATTTCTTGTAGAATCAAAAAATGTTGAAATTTATATTTGTGACAAAAACGTAACCCTCAAAGACGTAGTGACAGAACGTTTCTGCTCACTTGTGCTTTTCGACAAAAAGGGAAAATTTGACCATCAACGCCTGATGAGTTTTGACGAGAGCGCACTTAAATGGTGTGAAGAACTTTTTTTGTACTATAAAGACCGATCCATACAATTGGAGAAATTATAAAGAGAAACTATAACCAGCCCTTCTGAAGTTAATTATCCTTCTGAAGTTAAGATGAGTCTTCTCCCAGATATTTATCGATCATCGCCCTGAACTTATGGATATCTATGGGTTTGGAGACATAATCCACGCAGCCCATTTCTATGAAATGTTCTTCACTGCCTTTCATGGCATGAGCTGTAACTGCTATGACGGGGATATCTGCAGTCGCAGGATTTTTCTTAATTTGATCGAGAACCTCAAGCCCATCCATCTTCGGAAGCTGCATATCCAGCAGAATAATATCGAATTTTTTTTCAGCAAGGCGTTCTAGAGCCTTTATCCCGTCTTCGGCTTTAGTTATGTTATATCCAGAGAATTCCAGAAGGTCCAGAATTAGTTCCATATTCATGGGATTATCTTCGACAATCAGGATCTTTTTCATCATTACGCCTCTTCAGCATAACTAATTGTTTTATTCTATTAATTAACTCTTTTCTTCCGAAAGTGCCTTTTTTCAGAATAGAAATAAGGTGCCCTTTCAGCTCACTGTTCAATTCTTCGAGATTCTTTTCGGTAAGCTCTCCGGAAGTGCATACAATAAGAGGAATATCTTTTGTGCGTACATCGGCCCTCATGCTGGATATAACATCAAATCCGTTAATTTCCGGCATCATGAGGTCAAGAATCAGAATATCAGGCTGCGGCTCAGAGAAAAGCTTTTGCAGTCCTTCTCTTCCGCTGTAAGCTTTTATAGCCTCGAAGCCCTCAGGCTCAATCATCGAACTTAGCAGTTCTACAGTATTTTCATCATCATCTACTATAAGAACTTTAGGATATTCGAACCGAAACTTCCCTGTAATTTCTCGGAGAGAATTTACCAGTTCAATTCTTTTTACCGGCTTTGCAAAGGAGTAGGTTGCTCCGAGGGCAATTCCAAACTCGTTATTGTTGGTCATGGAAATAATAAGCACAGGTATGGAAGCCGTGTAAGGGTCATTCTTTAGCTGCCTCAGGACAAGCCAGCCATTAGTATCCGGTAGGAAGACGTCCAGGGTAATAATATCGGGTTTCAGGCTCTTTGCAACCTCTAAAACTCTTTTTCCACTATAAAGGAGAGCTATACTATATCCTGCGTCTTTAAGGATAACGGAGAGGAGTTCACTGGAACTTTTGTCATCATCAATTATCAGAATAAGTTCTTGCTTAGTATCTCCCTTTTCAGGAAGACAGATTTCGGGAAGCTCTATTTCTTCCTGTAAATCCTCTATATTTTCTTTTACGGAAAGGGCGGCTGCTTTGCTCATCTCAAATTCTATGATTACATCTTCGAGTCCAATCTCGCTGGCTTTCCTGAGCTCCAATGGTTTCCTGAGAGGAAGTGCAAAGGTAAAGTTACTGCCCTTTCCAGGATCGCTCTCAACCCAGATATTTCCTTGATGCAAGTCCACGATTTTCTTTACAAGTGCAAGCCCAAGCCCTGTGCCGCAATACTGACGTGTTGTTGACGCATCGAGCTGGGTAAAAGGCTGGAAAAGCTTTACCTGGTCTTCAGCAGAAATGCCTATACCGGTATCGAGGACTGAAATAAGTGCCCTGTTCCCGCTTTTTTTGCAATATATCGAGACCTTTCCACCGTTTGGAGTAAATTTTATTGCATTGCTTACAAGGTTGTAAAGAATCTGAATTAAGCGTCCTCTATCGGCCTCAAGAGTTTTAAAATTGGACTCGACATTAAAAGTTACTTCAAGAGATTTTACCTGTATAAGAGGAGAGAGAACGGCTTTGACTTCTTCGAAAACAGAATCGATCGAAAATTCACTGTAGTGAAGCTCCATTTTCCCGGCTTCCACTTTTGAGAGATCGAGAATGTCATTTATAAGTACCAGCAAATGTTTCCCACTGGTAGAGATGTTGCTTACGTATCGGAATTGCTTTTCGTTAAGCTCTCCGAAAACCTTCTCAAGAAGAATATCCGAAAAGCCTATAATGGAATTCAGAGGGGTTCTCAACTCATGGCTCACGTTTGCAAGGAATTCGCTCTTAGAGTTATTCGCTTCTTCAGCTTCTAATTTTGCCTGAATTAATTTTTCTTCCGAATGCCTGTGTGCGGTAATATCAAGCCCTGTTTTCAGAATTCCGGTAATCTTGCCGTCTTCGTTCTTTATAGGAATTGCAGTTACCATCCAGACCTTCCCGTCCTGTGTAACTACTTCCCCAAACTCTTCATTCCCGGATTCTAGTACTTTCAGTACAGGAGATTTGCTCAAGTTTTCTTTATATAAAATATGCAGATCTTGATAATGGCACCCGAGAACGTTATCCATATTCATCATGCCCATGTGGTCAAGAGCTGCTTTATTTAACCAGATAATTTCCAATTCAGAATTCATAAAGATTACAATTTCACTGAGAGAATCAAGGATTAGCTTTTTTTCATGTTCCTGGACTTTAAACTCATCAGAAGTGGTTCTCAGGCGGTCAAGGGTCTGGTTTATTCCTTCAGACAGCCTTGAGAGCTCATCATCCCCATCCATAGAAAATCTTCCGGAGAAATTCTCATTCAGTCTTACTTTCTCCACAAAATTATTAATTGCAACGATTCGAGATGAGACTTCCCTATCAAGGAGAAACTTGCAACTTGCCCCAATAATAAGGCCTGCGAACAAAAGGAAAAACACTATGTATCGAAGAGCCTTCTGACTCTCAGCATAGATATTGCTGCATGCATCAGTCTGGATTACAATAGCCTGGCTTCCAGAAAGATCCTCAAGCATGGAATAACAGGTAACACGTTCTCCGGTTATCGTATATATAAAGTTCGGGCCAGGGTTTTCAAAAAAAGCCTGCTGAAAATCCAATGGTGCATTATTAAAATTGTAAAACGTAAATGTAATTCCTGTATTTTCTTGGTCAGATTCTATAAATCTTGAATCAAGATATTTTCCAAGAATGATTGTACCTGAACTTTCTTTATTCTCGGGTGTAGCGAGCACAGGCTGGCTGGAGATTACTATAGGGCCGTTTTCCAGTAGGAACAGACCTTTTAAAGAAGTTTCAGCCTCTTTACAGAGGAAACTGCCGTCATTAATTCTCTGATGGACTTCGAGAAGAGGGGAAACGTTAAGAGTGGAAGCATTAGTAGAGGGCTCAGAGTCCGAAATTTCAGAATATACAATATATCCTGAATTATTTACAAGGAAAATAAAATCACACCCACTAATGGAAAAAATGTCACCGAATGTAGTTCCATTGAGATTCTGAGGCTGTTGATTGAACATTAAAGCCCTAACATCATCTCTTGAAGAGAGAGCAGAATTGACCTCCTCAAGCTGTAGAATCTGAAAGTCAATTATGTCCTTTACTTTTTCTACATTGTCAGCTGCCTCTTTTTCCTGCATGTCGGAAAAACTGGAATCAAGAATGCTCTGGGACGCAAAAATAACAACTGAAATGAGAAGAGCAAAGATGATATAGATAATAACAAGGATCTTTCTACTAACGTTCATTCTTTAAGCTCGTTGCAAAGTCTCAGGTCAATTAAGCCTGGAGATAGGATGGGTCAGGATGTAGGTTAGGATCTTGATTAGGGTCTGCAGGGAAGTGTATAAGATAATAGTAACAGATGAAATTAAATTGGAATCTATATAAAAGTATTCAATGAGTATTCATAATAAATTATATTTCTGAACTTAAAATAAGGGGTTAATAGTCACTATTTTCTCAATTAAAAACTTATAATTCACTTTATTAAAAGAATTAGATATTAAAAGTAATTAATAACAAAATAATACTGAATTTAGAAAGCAAAAATAAGATTCATGGTTAAATATTTTCATATAGAAGAAAATATTTTAGTGCCTATTTGATTTAGCAATTAGAACTGGATGATCAGATTTAGTTTACTGTTTAAGGAATCTGGTAATTCACCTTTAATTTACCATTTAAGGTATCTGGTTGCCCAGCTTACATTTCTTCTCAGTAGATATTTTCTTAACTCATCGATTCCGAGCAATAAAATTGCAAAGGGAATAGCAAAGAGCAAATATCTGAGATCAAGGGGATGAGTATTGAAAATAAGGTTTGCCGACGGATTCCAGATAATTAATGTGAGAATTATGAGTTCAGTTGCAATTCCTACCAGAACCGTACGATTGCTAAATAAACCCATTGTGAAGACTGACTGGAACCGGGTTCGGGAAGCGAAAACATTAGCAATCTGGCATATAATTACTGCTGAAAAGAAAGCAGTTATTGACTGCATGTAAAGGGGATTGTTGTTTGCAAGCTGCTCGCCAAAATTCCATCCCCCTTCAAAAAGTACGGCAAAGTAACAAAAGAAGCCCGCAATAGCTTCGATAGGTCCTTTTATCCCATAAGCTGTAAGGAGCACCTGAGGAGTTAATAGTTTTTCAGTTCTGGGCCTTGGAGGTCTTTTCATAATATCCTCTTCTCCTTTTTCCTCCCCAAGAGCAAGCGCAGGCAGCATATCTGTACCAAGATCAATTGCCAGAATAAGCTGTACTGGCATAGGAAGAGGTAGGGCAAAAAGGATGAAAGCTATATAAGGTAGAACTTCAGGAATTGTGTGGGTAATAATATACACAATGAACTTTTTTATATTATCAAAAACAGTTCTGCCCTCCTCTATAGCGTTCACAATAGTAGCAAAATTATCATCAAGCAGTATCATATCCGCAGCTTCGCGAGCAACATCTGTGCCGCTGCCCATAGCGACTCCCATATCCGCATTCTTGATTGCAGGAGCATCGTTGACTCCATCACCTGTCATGGTAACGATTTCCCCTTCGGCCTGGAAAAGCTGTACGATTTTCAGCTTTTGTATAGGAGAAGTACGGGCAAACACAATGCTCGGATTTTTTAATCTTGAAGCAAGGTCTGCGTTTGAGAGCGTAGCCAGCTCGTCTCCGGTAATAATCTCAAGGTTTCCAGCATTTGCAAGTCCTACATCCTTTGCTATTGACTCTGCAGTAACCGGGTGATCACCTGTGATCATGACAACTTTGATCCCGGCTGTATGACATTTTGCAATAGCTTCTCTGGCTTCAGGGCGTGGAGGATCTACAATTCCTACAAATCCCAAGAAAATAAAATCCTCTGTATATTCCTTTAGCTCTTCTATCTGCCTGTACGCAAGGGCAATAACCCGTTCTCCTTTTTTTGCAAGGCTAAGATGCTGATCAAGAAGCTCTTGTTGCTTATTTTCATCCAATTTCCTGATTTCGGAATCTAAGGATAAACTGCACATTTTCACAACTACTTCCGGGGCACCCTTGAGATAAACTTCAAGTTTTCCTTCAGGAGTCCGGCAGATAACTTCCATTCTTTTGGTACGCGAATCAAAAGGGAACTCTTCTAACCTTGGATAATCACTCTGGAGTTTTTTTATATCTTCTATACTATTTGCAAAAACAAGAAGTGCTCCTTCAGTCGGGTCACCGGTATACCCTGGAGGTGACTCACTAAGTTCCGCATTATTGCAAAGGCCTGCAACTCTTATGAAAACAGATGACAATTTTTCAGGATCCCATACAGGTTTTTCTGTAATGCAAACTCCTTCTGTTCCTAAATCTGCAATTTCTTCAGCAGCAACCTTGTTTTTACTTTCTTCTGTCTCCTGCGTTGCAGTTTTTTTCAGAGAACTGAGAGAGTATTGAAGAACAAGGCATTGAAAACCGATCATAAGAGTATTAACTGCCATCCTGTTCTGAGTTAGAGTCCCAGTTTTGTCAGCGCAGATGACAGTAGTCGAACCTAGAGTTTCTACTGATTCCAGCTGTTTTATGAGAGCATTCTGCGAAGCCATTCTTCTGGAAGCAAGGCTCAAGGCAAGAGTAACTGTGGGTAAAAGTCCTTCGGGAACATTGGCAACTATAATTCCAATGGCAAAAATAAGGCTTGCAAGAAATACATTCTGAAGAAAAAATGCAAGTATAAAAAAGATTACTCCCATAATCACAGCAATCGCGGATATAACCTTTATGAAATGGTTGAGTTCTTTTCGGATAGGAGTATCCACGCCTGAGGTCTGTTGTGTGAGAGTTGCAAGGCTTCCAATCTGGGTATTATGTCCTATTCCAAAAATGATTGCCTTCCCGTTTCCACTCTGTACCAGAGTCCCTGAGAAAACCATGTTTCTGGATTCTAACATATTTGGATGAGTGTACTCCAAAGATCGAAGTTGAGGTTCTGATTCGCCGGTAATGGCTGAGTTATCAACTTTTAGAGCGTTAGTCTCAATCAAGCGTCCATCGGCAGGAACCTTATCTCCTTCCTCAAGAAGGATGATGTCCCCTACAACAAGCTCTGATGCCAGGATATCCCTTACCTTACCTTCCCTCAGAACTCTGGCATGGGGTGGAAGAAGCTGCCGAAAGCTTTCCATTGTTTTTTCAGCCTGGTATTCCTGTATAAATGTAAAAGTTCCATTGAGAATTACAACGCCTACGAGAGCAATTCCTATATACAAATTTCCCTGCCCGGGATCAAGGTATTCTCCGATGAGAGATAGAATGGCTCCTACAGTCAACAGGATGGAGAATAAATTCCGGAATTGCCGAAGATATTTCTTTATTATGCTCTCTTTTCCTGTTTCTTCGAGAATATTGGCTCCACATTCTTTGAGCCTACTGGAAGCTTCCTGCTCGCTAAGCCCGTTTTCGTCAACGTTTAGTTCTTCAAAAAATTCTGTAATCGGAATACTATGTTCGTTCCCCTGGGGAGAACAAATCTTGCCGTTGCCGCCAGTTAGATTCTTCCCCATTGAATCCCTGTGTGATTCAATGTAATATAAGAATAAGAAGCTTGACATGGGAGCTGAAAACCATTTTGAAATCTAAAGTAAGAGAGGAAATGACGTTTGATACATACCAGATCAGATGTGATCTATTACCGTGATAAAGTGAAAAAAGGTAGGCAACTAGATTAGCACAAAAATATAGAACAATGAAGTCAAAAATTATGACCAGGTTTATTAAAAAAATATTAAAAAAAAATTCCTGACAAATAGCTTTTATAAGTTGTTAGCTAAAAGAAATATCTACATTTTAATATAAGTGTAAGGAGCCTGAGAATGTTTTTGCTACCAGGATCTTCACATCTGCTCGGGAGAGGCAGAAAAAAGAATAAAAAATATTATTAATTCTTAGGCTAGACCTATGATTTTTAACTGTGTTTCTAGGCTAGACCTATGATTTTTAACTGTGTTTCAAGACTCTGGAATTCCTTTCCAGAGAGTGAAACATTTTGAATTGAAAAGGTCTATATAATATTGACAAGTAGATATTAAAATAATAATAATAAAAATAGATGTAAATCGAGCTTTGTAGAAAACCCTATCTAAATCAGCTACAATAGGCTGAAAATAAGAAAGTAAAAACAGGTAAAGCTATTCAGTTCAAATTAATTAAAATTCTTTATTTCAGAGAATTTCTACAGAGCCATAAATCGAGAAAATAAAAAAGGTATAACTTATGAGCGAATTTACACTTAAAACGAGACTATTAGCTGCCCTTGAAGGCAAGCCTGTTGACAAAGTACCTGTTTGTTCCGTGACCCAGACAGGAATTGTAGAACTTATGGATGAAGTTGGCGCTGCCTGGCCTGAAGCCCACACCAACCCTGAACTTATAGCAAAACTGGCAATTGCCAACTATGAGCTCAGCGGACTTGAAGCTGTAAGACTTCCCTACTGTCTTACCGTGCTCGTTGAAGCAATGGGCTGTGAAATCAACATGGGTACCAAGAACAGGCAGCCTTCTGTCGTAGCCCACCCTTACCCCAAGAGTCTAGATGACGCAGCCATCCCCGCAGACCTCCTGCAGAGAGGCAGAATTCCAGCAGTACTTGAAGCCATTAAGATTGTCAGGGAAAAAGTAGGTCCTGATGTGCCAATTATCGGAGGTATGGAAGGCCCGATTACAATCGCTTCTGACCTGGTAAGTGTAAAATCTTTCATGAAATGGTCCATTAAGAAAACTGACCTCTTCGAACAGGCTCTTGATCTCTCCACAGAAGCTGCAATCATTTATGCAAACGCAATGGTTGAAGCCGGTGCAGATGTTATCGCGATTGCAGACCCTGTAGCTTCCCCTGACCTCATGAGCCCGGACAGTTTCAGACAGTTCCTCCAATCAAGGTTACAGAAGTTTTCCGCCAGCGTTAACTCCGTGACTGTACTTCACATCTGTGGAAAAGTTAACGCAATCCTCAGTGATATGGCAGACTGCGGTTTTGAAGGGCTCAGCGTAGAAGAAAAGATCGGCACCGCAAAAGTAGGAAAGGAACTCATTGGAGACAGAGCAAGGTTAGTAGGAAATATTTCCAGTCCTTTCACTCTGCTGCCTGGACCTATTGACAAGATAAAAGCTGAAGCAAAAGAAGCTCTTGAGGGTGGAGTCGATGTACTCGCACCAGGCTGTGGTATTGCACCCATGACCCCTCTCGAGAATATTAAAGCCATGGTCGCAGCAAGAGACGAATTCTACGCCTGAAAAGGCAATAAAATCCTTTATTTTTTTCACGAGCACATTCCGGAACTCTAAATCATTTAGGTCTTCTGCAGATTGTGTTCGATTTTCATATTTTTTTAATTTTAGTAGCCGGAGTGTATACTCTAGAGCCACCTTAAAGGTTGTGAGTTGAGGAGCATCAATCCGAAAAAGGATTCAGGATAAATAGCTTCATAATTTATTTAGCAGAGACTTATTTAAAGTTATTAAATATTCAAATTTATTAAATATTCAAAATATATCTAAGGTATATCAGTTAAGGAATCTTAAACTTTTTTGGAGGAGGTTAAGATATGAGAACAGGAGTTGCAATTGACTTGGGAACCAGCGGTTTTAGAGCCCAAAAAATTGACTTAGAGACCGGTGAGATTAAGAAAACCGTCATAACGCTGAGAAACCCCCTGCCCGGAGCAAATGTAATGGACCATCTTGACTTTGCAATCCATTATGGGCTTGATAAAGCTCACGGGCTCTCAGCAACCGCAGTAAAGAACATTCTTGATGAACTTGGAGTGAGTCTTGCAGAAATGGAAAAATTCGCAATCTGCGGAAATCCAATTCAGCTTTCCATCTTTCAGGGTATTCCAATCGAGGATCTGGCATACGCCGGGGAGCGTAAAAAGCAAAAATACCACATAGAAGAGCAAAACAGGGATGCCCGCATAATACCTCTGGCCGAGATAGAGGGATTTGAAGAAGCTACAAACTGTAAACTAGTTGTACCCCCGGCAATTAAACACGAAGTCGGAGCCGACGCGCTTGCTCTTATTGTAAAGGCCGGCATGATTGAGAGTAATGAGATCGCGATTGCAACTGACTACGGAACAAATGCCGAAATGGCTCTTAAAGCAAATGGCGTTATATACACAGGTTCGGCTGCCGCAGGTCCCGCTCTCGAAGGTCAGGAGATAGAATACGGGTCCATTGCTTCCCCCCATACAATCTCTGATGTGGAATTTGAGGGAGAAAACCTGCGCTGCTACGTACTTGATCGTGACATGAAAGCTACCAGGGGAGACCTTGTAAATCCTAAAACAGGGGAAGTCGTGGAAAAAGGGGAACTCACTGCAAAAGGCATCACAGGTACTGGAGTTATTGCCCTTATAGAGGCAGGCATAAGAAATAAATTAATCACGCTGCCAAAGATTCAGACCCCGGGTGGCGTTATCCACCTCCAGGACGGAATAAAATTCACGAATAAAGACCTTATTGAAGCAGGGAGAGCCATAGGAGCAATTCGAGCCGGGCATATTACACTCTGTGCCGCTGCAGGCATAGACATAGAAGAACTGCAAACCGCTCACATGTCAGGTGCGGCAGGCACTTATATGGATGCTGCAAAGGCACATAAAGTGGGAATGATCCCTTACAATGTGAGTTATGTTTCCCAGATAGGAAATACTTCCCTGACCGTTGCCAAAGAAATCCTGCTCTCTGAAGACAGGCTCTGGGAACTACAGGCAATTTCAAAGGAAATAGTGGGCACTCATGTAATGTTTGCAACCTCCGAAGCTTTTAAGGAAGCTTATATGCTGGAACTTGCTTACTGGAACGAAGGCATGGCTTTCAAGATGCTTCAGAAGTTCCTGAAAAAGAAAAAACTACCTATAATTGGCGAACCGTCTGCTATTATCAAAATTGACCGCCAGGTTGAAAGGGATATTCCAGAACTCGGAGAAGAAGGGCTTGAAGTGCTTGAAAGGGTCGGGACTTACCTTACCATGATAATTAAGGAATGTGAAGGCTGCCATAAGTGCGTAAAGGTCTGCCCTAACGGAGCCCTGAGAATGGAAGAAAATGGAGCCGTGAAAATAAGGACTGACCTCTGTGATGGGGCAAATTGTCAGCGCTGTCTGCACGCCTGCCCTGATGACAGATTTAAATGGGAAAATTTGACAGTTTCAGGAAAGTAAAAAGGGTAAGCTTATTGAGACTAAAAACGAATAAAGAAGAAATAAGCAATAACCGATAGCAATAAGCAAGCAGCAGTAACTAATAAGCAAGTAGCAGTTAATAAGCAGTAATCAATAAGCAAGAAGATACCAAGGGAGGAAAAAACGTGCAGGTCGTTGTGGTGGGGGGATTTCTGGGAAGCGGGAAAACCACCACTATTATTAATATGGGCAAATACCTGGCCGAGAAAGGTAAAAAAGTTGCCATTATCGTGAACGAGATCGGGGAAGTCGGCATCGACGGAGATGTAATAAAGAAGTTTGGATTCGATACGAAAGAGATCACAAGCGGATGCATCTGCTGTTCCCTGAAAGTAGGGTTAAGGACAACAATGAACCTCCTTGTAAAAGAATATAAGCCAGACATTATAATGATCGAGCCCACAGGAATTGCTTTTCCACATGTTATCAGGAACGAAGTCGAGCTTATGAACCTAGGCGAAGAAGTGAGAATCGCTCCTCTTGTGACCCTGATTGACGGCAGTCGTTTCAAGCACCTGATGAAAGAAGTAAAAGAATTTGCCATGAGGCAGATCATTGATGCGGAAATTCTCGGAATAAATAAGATAGACCTGATAGAACCTATCCGACTTTCAATCCTCGAAGCCTCGGTCCAGCAACTGAATCCAAAAGCCAAGGTAGTCTTGCTTTCAGGAAAGGACACAGGCGAAAGCTTTGAGAATTTCATGCGAATAGTGCTTCCGGATCTTGAAGAATTATCAGAAAGAGCTCCAAGAGCTGAAATAACTAAAAAAACTGAACCCTTTGAAGCAAAATCTTCTAAAACCGAACCTTCTGCACCACAGGAGACCGAAAGTTCGATCGAAGCCTCAAAAGTAGGCAGTTATTCTGCAGAGTTTGCGGTTGAAAACGGGGATTTCAGTACCGAAGCTGCCAGGGAATTGACAACCGAACTGATGAACACAATAAAAGCTAAGGTACTTCAACTAAATCCTGAATTCGTAGGACACATTAAACTTTTCCTGGACAACGGATCAGAAACCGTGAAACAGAGCGTTACAGTATATTACGAAGAACCCCAGGAAGATGTAATTAAATCAAAGGAAGGAGCTGCCCCTACCCTCAAAATACTTTCAGCAGTCTCAAACGTTGACAAGGAAGCTGTTAAAGCTGCTGTAAATAGTTCGGTACAGGAAGTCTTTGAGAGAAAGCAAATAAATGTTAATAAAATCGAGCCGGAACATAACCACGAACATGAGCACCATGAAAAGCATAAGCATGGGGATCAGGCGCACGTACAGAGAGTTTCGAATATCAAGAGCAAAGACTAAGAGAAAGAAATTTCCTAATTTAGTTAACCTTTATAGTTTTTAGTGAGGCAAATTTATTTTCCTCACTTTTTTAATTAATCTTCCTAATTTAATTAACCGTTGTAGTTATAATTGATCTTCGTAAAACTACCTATATAGTACTGAACCAACTTGTTGCTCCATTCCAGGGCACTTGGAGTACAACTCGTAATCTTCCTGTGATCGAATTCTCCGTCTTTTCCGAAATCAAAGTCATTTTTCAGTCTGTTAGGTTGAAATCAATATAAATAGACCGATTTTTCAATGATTATAACGTTTGATTTATACATTTTGTTTAATACACACCGCTTTTAAACCATTTTCTGTCTTAACCGACAATCACATCTATAGTACATTTAAGATATGTGTTGCATGGAGTCCACAGTAACTATAGAGAATGTGGTGGCATCCACCACCTTGGCAGAAGAGTTCGATCTGGAAAAAATAGAGGCTGAGCTAGAGAGAGCAGAATATAACAAAGTGAAGTTTCCCGGCTTAGTCTACAGAATTGATAATCCTAAGGCTGCCTTTCTAATATTCACTTCTGGTAAAGTAGTCTGCACCGGAGCCAAGAACATTGAAAATGCTTGTACGGCTATAATCAATCTGGCTGACACGCTCAAAATTATAGGTTGCGAGAAGATAGATCCAGAACCCAAGATTCATATTCAGAACATTGTAGCCTCAGCCGATCTGAAGACAAATGTGAACCTGAACGCTCTTGTTATAGCCCTTGGAATGGAGAATGTCGAGTACGAGCCAGAAGTATTTCCTGGGCTTGTTTACAGGCTTGAAGCTCCTAAGGTAGTAGTGCTCATATTCAGCTCTGGAAAGCTGGTAATCACAGGTGGCAAATCTCCTGAAGACTGCGAGGAAGGCCGGAGGGTCATAAAGACAGAGCTTGAGAATCTAGGACTTCTTTATTGAACCTTTGGGGAACTAGAAAACAAGAACGATCTATACCACGATCCTTCGGGAAGGATTAAACTCTGGAAGGAAGAGAGTTTCCAGTATAGGACAATCGTGACCTAACATGCGAAAAGATTATATATAATAAAAAGGTCAACGGCCCTTGTCTTGAAGGGAAACTTCAGAGAAAGAGAAAAATTACCCTTTTCAGCCATTTGAAGAAACCGGAATCTAGATTAGCAGCAGAATTTTGAACAGTTACAAAGAAATCTGCTTAGGAAGAAAGTAAAGACAGAGACAGAATAAACTGTAAGGGAAATAGTTCGCCTCTGTTTAAAAAAAAGTTGAAAAACGGCAAAAAAATCGAGTATGAATGAACTTAAGGGCTATTAAAAGCTCTGAGATCCGGAAGTTCTCACGTCTTTCTCACAGGAAGAAAATAGGAAAATTTGTGGGAATAACTGAAAAGGACGTTAATTTCACTTGTGTTCCCTAAAAAATGAACTTTAATCACTTCATTTTGCCTGTTTCAAATTTCCAATAAAAACAAATCTACTTGATAACCTCTGCACTTAAAATAAAAACCTCCATATCTTCACTCTCTGCAATCAAAAATCTCCTTAAAGGGGGAACAATCAACCAATAAATTTTGATCCCATTGTTTAAATTAATGAGGATTAAAAAAAACTTCTCTTTTATAAAATCACTTGCAGGGAAAATTGGGATGAGAATTATAAAATTATAGTAATTCAAAAATTAGCATAGGTGAAGGTATATGTAATAAAATCTAAATGTGATTTGCAAGTGCATCCCGGAATAATAAAGGAAGTACACCTGTCAGAATTAACTGGAAAAAAAGATTCTTTTAGCCAGGAAACAGAAAAAATAGAAGAGCTTTGAACCTGGAAACTTAAAATCCCATTGAAAAGAGCTTGAAAAATGGGAGAAAAGGATTAAAGTCCAGTCTATTGAATGACCAGTACACTACAAGGAAGTTATCCAAACCCCTCAATGAAAGGGATTCGATCTTGGAGGTTTCGAATTCCTTGACATTGTATTCAAAAAGTGTCCGGTAAAAAACGCATAAAAACTTCAGGGAGATGTAACTTGCAGGGTCAACGATCTGAGCAATCCGAGATCCTATTACTAAATGGAGGTTAAAATATGTTGGATTTGAAACTGGAAGACATCGATGGCATATTAGTACGCTACAACGTCGCCCTTGAAAAAGAAATGACCCCCGACGAAGCAGCAGAAGAGCTTTATCCCAAAGATGAACTCATCTACACGGTTGCAAAAGCAATCTATGAAGGTGAAGAAGATGATGTGGTTGACGCACTCCAAGCCGCAATCGATGCAGGCAAGAAGCCAATCGACCTTATCGATGATGCCCTGATGGTAGGAATGGGAGTTGTAACCCAACTCTACGACGATGGTATCATTTTCCTGCCAAACGTTATGATGTCCGCTGATGCGATGCTGGCAGGTATCGATTTTTGTAAGAGCCAGACCACCGAAGTTCCTGAGCCAAAGGGCAAGGTTGTATGCCATGTTGCAGAAGGTGACGTCCATGACATCGGAAAGAACATTGTTGCTGCCCTTCTGAGAGCAAACGGCTACGAGGTAATTGACCTTGGAAGAGATGTTCCTGTAGACGAAGTAATCGCTGCAGTTACAAAAGAGAAGCCGATGATGCTCACAGGTACTGCCCTCATGACAACCACCATGTATGCATTTAAGGAAGTTAATGACAAGCTCCTTGAAAAGGGAATAAAGATCCCATTTGCATGTGGTGGCGGTGCTGTGAACCAGGACTTCGTGTCCCAGTATGAACTTGGAGTTTATGGTGAAGAAGCTGCAGATGCCCCCAAGATTGCTGATGCAATTGTTGCAGGTACTACAGATATAACAGCATTAAGAGAGGAATTCCACAAACACTGAGGAGGGAGCAAAAATGGTAAAAAAATACACTTCAATGGCTTACGCTAACGCAGATGAACTTATTTTCGGAAATTCAAAGTTCCCTGTAAAAGCAGGGCTTGGCCTTGAGATCGGTGGAGGTTACACATCCCCCGAAGTCAACTATGCCCCAAGACCTGGAGCCGGCGCATCCAAAGAAAAGCTCATAAAAGAGTACGAGAGGATCACCACCGACATTATGTCAAGGATGGTTCAAATCGGAGCTCCCTCTGTTGTGCTTGAAACTGAACACGTTCAGCAGATGTCCAACAACCCTGAATGGGGAGGAGCTGTTGCACATGCCCAGAAGACCATTATGGAAGAGTATCATGATGAATATGGCATAAAATGTGCACTCCGCCACACGATTGGTGATATCCGTGAAGACCGTGACTACC
This sequence comes from Methanosarcina sp. UBA289, assembly GCA_002496565.1. GTDB lineage: Archaea > Halobacteriota > Methanosarcinia > Methanosarcinales > Methanosarcinaceae > Methanosarcina. The sequence continues at coordinate 602,474 of DAKJ01000018.1, forward strand.
TTCAGCTCAGAGGAGACAAGTACAGCACCTTTATGGAAGCTTTTGAAGAAGCTGCCAAGAATGGTGCCGACCTGCTTTCTGTTGAGAGCATGGGTGGTAAGGAAATCTTCGACTACTCTATCCTAAGAAACGACACTGCAGGTATTCTCTTCGGAATAGGTGTACTCGGTAGCATGGATATGGAAATGGTCTGGAAAGACATTTCAGACATTGCAAAGAAGACCGGAACTGTTTCTGCTGGTGACACTGACTGTGCACAGGCAAACACTGCAATGTTCATTGCAGGCGGCCTGCTTGACAAGAACCTTGCCCATACAACTGCAATCGTTGCAAGGGCAATCTCTGCAGCAAGATCCCTCTGTGCATATGAAGCTGGTGCCATCGGCCCTGGAAAGGACTGCGGTTACGAGAACAGCATCATAAAGGCCATTGCAGGTGTTCCAATAACTCAGGAAGGTAAGACCTCAACCTGTGCCCACTCTGATCTGATGGGTAACCTGGTCATGCAATGCTGTGACCTCTGGTCAAATGAGTCTGTAGAGTACCACGGTGAATTCGGCGGTACAACTGTCCAGTGCTGGTCCGAAACTCTAGCATACGACTGTTCCATGATGAACGTTGCCCTTCAAACCGGAAAAGCAAAGGATCTCAGAGATATTCTTGTGCTCTCTGACAAATACAGGGACCCACAGGGCTATGTGCTCGCTTACGACAACGCCTACAAGATAGGACAGGCTATCGCAAAGGATGGAGAAAACAACTACCTCCGGGCAAAGAATGCAGCAATCGAATGTTGCAATATCGTCGAAGAAGGAGCCAGCTCCGGCAAGCTCAGACTTACAAGATTCGAAACAAATGCTCTTTCAAAGGTTAAAGCCGACCTTGAAGCCCTCACCGACGATGCTGACCAGTTCATGAGTGATAACCTGACCAAGTTTAAACAAGAAGTTGCAGTTTTCAAACCAGAAAACTATGGGCTCTAAGCCCTAAACTTCTTTTTTTAATTTTTTTAGAAAAAACTGGCTTCAGGTGAAACCATGAGCGAAAACGTAGGAACTGCTACCGTAATAGTTGACAAGACTGCAAATGCTGCCCCCCTTGGTTTTACCGGCCTGGGCCTTGCAGCAGTCCTGTTGAGTCTTAGCTACATAGGGGTATACCCTGTAGAGTCAATGATCGTTTCCATGGCAATATTTCTGGGTGGGTTCGCCCAGGTGTTTGCAGGAATTATGTCCTGGAAAAAAGGAGATATTTTTGCAGGGACTGCATTCTCCGCTTTCGGCCTTTTCTGGTTCTCACTGGCAGGATTGCTTGTTATGCCTGCAATCGGCTGGGCTGAGGCTTCGTCCGGAACTGCTATGGCCGCGTATCTCTTTATCTGGGGTGTTTATACCTTTGTTATGCTGATCGTTACTATGAGTATCGGAGTCCGTGCCCTCCAGTTTGTATTTGTTACATTATTTTTGTTATTTATGTTGCTTGCTGTTGTAAACGCAACCGGCAGTACAGGGTTGCTTGTAATAGCTGGCTATGTAGGACTTGTTATGGGCCTTGGAGCTCTTTATACAGCTCTTGGCATGGTAATGAATGAAATCCACGGAAAAACCGTAATCCCACTCTAATAGTAAACAATCAGAGTAAAAAAATCAGCATTTACTGAGTAAAACCCTCAGACACCTGAGGAAAAAACCTGTACCAACCTCAATATATAGGAAATCCTGAAATTGCAGGAAAAACAGAAAAACAGCTAAAAGCGGTTCTTCAGGTAAGCACAGGTCTTAAGCCTGTGCTTGCCAATCCTCCCAATCAATCTTCCCAATATTATTGCATGAATGGCTAAATTCTGTATTGTGACCGCGTTAGAAAGATACAGGCATCCGAGGGCCTGTTCAATTTTTAGAAATAATATTTGTTTTAACCAAGCCTTTTTAAAAAAAGGCTTGAGCGAAAACTATTGCTAAATCTAAAACGTCATGACGACGTGATTACAAGCCTTTTTAAAAAAAGGCTTGAGCGAAAATCCCTACTGATCGAGACCCGCTCGAAAGAAGATTGGAATATTAATTAACGGTGAACTTCGAATGCAAGCGGATAAAAAGCTTGACGAAACCCACAACAAAACCCGCAATAGATCTTATACAGGACTTGCTTTGAGTTTGATACTGACACTTTTCAAGCTGCTAGCCGGGATTTTGGGAAACAGTACTTTGCTTCTTGCCGATGGAGTTCGTTCCTTCTCCGAATTCATCAGTGAGTGTATAAAACTCCTGGATTTTTCAATTGGAAGCAAACCGAGGGATGAAAGTCACAACTATGGACATGGAAAAATCATAACTCTCTGTATGGGAGCAGGGGCTTTTATTCTGCTTTTTGCAAGTTTTCATACCGTTTTCCTAAGTATACATATGTATTGATAAAATTGAGCCTGTTTTGGAAAAAAACAAAAATTTTGAAAGCAAAGGCAGGTTCTCTGATGAAAAGAAAAGGAAAAAGGCAAGTTTATTTTAACAAGATAAAAACGTAGAAAAAATAAAATAATATGGTAATAATGGTGTGAAAAAACCAATGTGAAAATCGAAAGCTCGGAAGACAGCAAACCCGCCACTATTAATTTTAGTAGATATCCATTTAGCTACTACAAGATTTAACAAGTATCCAGGCTTTACGTATATAAGGTCTAAGTAGCCACCTGGATTCAGAGATATCTGAATCTTATCGCTTGCTAAAGAAAACTTAATTACCCGAATTTAAAAATGATCTGGATTAAAAGTAGTCTGGATTAAGAACGATTTCGATTAAAAAATGGGCTGGAAATCCAGGAAGTTATATAATTCCCAAAAGAGGTTGAAAATGCACTTCAGTCTTGGAATCGATGCTGGAGGCACTTATACTGATGCCGTTATCATAAGAGATTCGGACGGATCCGTGATAGAATCCAGTAAAGCGCTGACTACCTACCCCGATCCCCTTCCCGGAATGAAAAACGCTATTGATGCGCTGAGTCCGGAGTATCTTAAAGATATTAAACTGGTATCCGTATCTACAACACTGTCAACGAATACCATCCTAGAAAGTACCGGGTTTCCTGTAGGACTAATCATGGTAGGGGATTATGTGATACCTGAGAAACTTCCTACGGACTACTGGGTAACGGTCTCTGGCGGGCATAACAGTGATGGGGAAGAACTGAAGGCTCTTGGCCTCGATTCCGTAAAAGACTTTGCCCTTAAAGTAAAAGATAAAGTTTCGGCTTTTGCAGTTTCTTCATATTTCAGTAACCGCAACCCGGAACACGAGCTTGCTGTCAAAAAAACCGTAAAGGAACTTACAGGGCACCCTGTGGTTTGCGGACACGAACTTTCCCAAGATCTTGGAGCCTATGAAAGGGCTATAACCGCATTCCTTAACGCCCAGCTAATTCCTATTACTCACAAGTTTATCCAGGCAATAGCTGAAGAGTTCGAAATCCGAGGTATAAATGCGAACCTATTGATGCTGAAATGTGACGGATCAGTTGTGGGAATAGAAGAGGCTCTGGAAAAACCCATTGAGACAATATTCTCAGGGCCTGCCGCAAGCCTTGTTGGGGCATCTCATCTTTCAGGACTGGACACATGTGCTATGATCGATGTTGGCGGCACTAGTACAGATGTAGCTATGATGGAGAACGGTCTTCCTCAACTCAGCAATTCGGGTGCCGTTGTTGGAGGCTGGCAAACCCGCGTAAAAGCAATCCGTATGGAAACCTCTGCAACTGGAGGAGACAGCCATGTCTGGGTAAAAGGCGACCGAATATATATAGGCCCTCGGCGGGTAACTCCACTCTGCCGGGCTTCAGTCATATACCCAGGTTTCAGAGAAAAATTGAAACGGAACAAGGTCGCAAAAGGATATCTTTGCGAGAGCATCCAAGTAACAAAATTTTATGTTAGAACCGGCTTCAGGCCTATAGAATTGAAAGCAGGAGAGCGAGAAATCTACAGGCATATTGGAAAAGAGCCTGTTTCTTTTGGGGACCTGCTCATAGCCCTGAAAAAACGTCCTTCTCCGTCAATGCTGGACTCATTAATCCAGAAAAGGTTAATCCAGGCAATTGGCTTTACTCCTACTGATGCCCTGCATGTGCTTGGAGAATATACCGAATGGGATGTAGAAGCTGCAACAATCGGAGCTTCCATGCTTGGTAGAATACTGAAGCAAAGCCCAGAGGCTTTTAGTGCGGAAGTAAAACGCAGGGTTGCGCGGAATATTGCCGAAGACCTTATTGCCTACCTTATAGAGGGAATGCCAAGAAACGAGATTGATAGGGTTCTTCTAGGAAGGAACTTTACCCGTTTTAGAGTTGAAATTCCTGTGGTGCTTCTAGGAGGACCCGTTAAAGCATATATTGAGGATCTGAAAATCCTGATTAATGCTGATATTATAGTTCCCGAGCACGCTGAGGTAGGCAACGCTGTCGGAGCCCTTGTTGGGAAAGGAATTAAAAGAGTAGAAATTCTTATAAAAACAAAAGTTATTCCCAAGTCTCTTGAAGGTGAGGCTGGGGATATAATAGATTATGAAGCTCACGAGAAGTGTACTGCAGAAGGCATCATGCAGTATGAAACAAAAAACGAGTTCATCGTCTTTTCTCCATCTGAAAGAAAGAAATTTGAGATTTATAGTGAAGCCGTTGAGTATGCAGAAAAGCTTGGAAGGCAACTCGTTATAGATTATATGGTGAACGCAGGACTTCAAAAAGAGAACATAAAAATAGATGTAAGCCGTAGGCATCTGGCGCCAAGTGGTTGGACTGATGTGCCCTTGGAAACAAAACTTGTTTTCGTAGGAGTAGGGATCCCGAGAACTACGACGACAGCCTGAGATGATAAAAATAATCAGGATATCAACAGCCGGATATTATAAACAAGGATATGCCTTGAGAAATAATTTTACGAATCCGGATAAAAAGGATGGTATACAGCTAAAAAAGGACATGAATTATGTATTATAAAGAAAAAATGGGGCTGTTTTTACATGCAATATAGTCTGGGTATTGACGCAGGCGGAACCTACACCGATACTGTAATTTTAAGAGATTCGGACAGCCGGATACTTGATTCCAGTAAGGCAATTACTACCTATCCGGACCTTATGATCGGAATTCGAAATGCAATTGATAAACTAAATCCGGAGTACCTCAGCAAAGTAAAACTAGTATCAGTTTCCACAACCCTGTCTACAAATACGATTTTAGAAAAAACAGGATATCCTGTTGGCCTGATCCTAGTAGGAGATTATACAGTCCCAAGGGAACTCCCGGCAGATTACTGTATTACTGTAAGAGGAGGACATGATAGCAATGGAGATGAGCTTGAGCCTCTGGATCTTGCTGCCGTAGAACAGTTTGCAGTAAGCCTCAAAAAGAAAGTCTCTGCATTTGCTGTGTCTTCATACTTCAGCACAAGAAATCCGGAACATGAGCTTAAAGTAAAGGAGGTAATCCTTAAACTGACAGGGCATCCTGTGGTTTGTGGATATGAACTTTCTCAGGAACTTGGAGCTTACGAGCGGGCATCCACAGCTGTCTTAAATGCCCAGCTAATTCCTATAACCTATCAGTTTATCCATTCCATCACAGCCGAAATAAAGGAAAGAAACCTTGATGCGAAAGTCCTTATGCTGAAGTGTGACGGCTCGGTTATAGATATAAAGGGTGCAAAACTGCGCCCCATTGAAACCATATTCTCAGGCCCTGCTGCAAGTATTAAGGGAGCATCTCATCTCTCAGGACTGGACACATGTGCCGTAATTGATGTAGGAGGAACAAGTACAGATGTCTCCATGATTAAAAATGGAGTCCCTGAACTTTGTGAGAAAGGAGCAGTTGTCGGAGGCTGGCAAACTCGCGTAAAAGCAATAAGAATGGAGACTTCGGCAAATGGGGGAGATAGCCATGTGTGGTTCAAGAAATGCGTCAGAATAGGTCCGAGGAGAGTTATGCCCCTTTGCGTTGCTGCTGTACAATACCCCAACTTTAAGGAAAAACTGGAAAAGAATCCCGTGCCCTTGAGAACCATGCTCAGTGAGCATATTCAGCCCACTAAATTTTTTATCAGGACTGGAGCAGAGCCTCTTAATCTCACAGAAAGCGAGAAAAAATTACTTGATGTTATAAAAGACGAACCTCTTTCTATCCACGAAATATTAAATAAAATGAAGCGATTCCCTTCTCCAGCAGTCCTTGATTCACTGATTCAGCAGCGTGCAATCCAAGCTATAGGCTTCACACCAACTGATGCCCTTCATGTGCTAGGGGAATATAACGAATGGGATGTAGAAGCTTCAACAATCGGGGCCAAAAAGCTTTCGCGTTTTACTCAAATGGGAGTTCATGCTTTTTGCAGAAAAATAAAGCATCAAGTTGCAAAAAATATGGTTTATATCCTGATGTCCTTTATCATGGAAGGCAAGGGCAAAGAAGGAATAAAGAAAATGCTGGAAGGAGAAATTCCTGTCCAGTACAAATTAAATATTCCTATAGTCTTGATAGGAGGTCCTGTAAAAGCTTACTATGAAGAGATCAAGGCCCTCATTGATGCAGAGATTATAGTTCCTGAACAGGCCCAGGTAGGAAATGCAGTTGGAGCCCTCGTAGGAAAAGGAATTAAAAGAATTGAGATAATTATCAGGCCGTCCTCAATGGAAAATCCAGACGAGAATTTTCTGGTATTTACTCCTACAGGAAGGAAAAAGTTTGAGCAATATGGAATGGCAGTAGAGTACTCCCATAAAACTGGTGAAGAATTTATTCTGAATTCAATGAAAGATTTTGGACTTCCGGAAGGCTCAATAAAAGTAAACACAAGTATGGAATACCTTTCTCCACCTGGCTGGAAACATACGCCAATGGAAACAAAAATCATTTTTGTAGGAACCTGTATCCCCGGTATTTTTAATTAATTAAAAATAATATTGTTTACAATAAAGTTAATTAAAAAAGCCGAAAAAATGCTCAATATAGAGATGAACAGCCAATGAGCCAGCCTGTCGGAAAGGAGGACCGGCTAAAGCTACTGAATAACAGGAAGTAAAAGAAAATGGATTCTTCACTTATCGATCTTGTTTTCCGCTCTGATAAGAGAAAAAACCTTCTTATATTGCTGGATAGTGGCTCAAAAAATATTGATGATATTAAGAATACACTTGATGTTACAGCCACCTCAATCCTTCCCCAGATAAAGAAATTGATAGATCAAGATCTTATTGTCCAAGAAGATAAGATGTATAAACTTACAGTCTTGGGAGAGTTCATAATCAAGAAGATAAAACCCCTAATAAGTGCTCTTGAGGTAGTGGAGAAAAACAACTCTTACTGGACAGGTCACGACCTTAATGCAATCCCGCGTCACCTGCTGGAGCGTATAGCCGAGCTGGGAGATTGCACCTTTATAGAGCCCGACCTGAATCATATCTATGAACCTTCCCAAGAAATAATTGACAGCATGGCCAATGCAAAGCATGCTTCGACCTTTGCTTCATATTTCAACCCTGCCTATCTCTCCCTTTACGTTGAGCTTGGTAGAAAAGATGCCGAACTTTGTCTGAATTTTACTCAGTCTGTCTGGGATCATTTATCAAACGAACACTCAAATATGATAAATGAATTAATGGGCATGGATAATGTAAGTCTGTATGTTTCCAAAGAAGGAATAAAGCTTACTGAGGTTACTGTAACTGATAAGACAATGATGCTGGGTCTTTTTGATAAAAAAGGAAAATTCGACCAGCAATTCATTATTAGCTCTGAACCTAGCGCCCTTTTATGGGGTCAGGAGCTGTTCGATTATTTCAAGAGGCTTTCCAGACTGGTAAATAAGATATGAATGAAAAAATACAGATCTAGATAAACCTCAGCTAATTACAAGGGCAATGATAGTACTTAAAAATCAAGAAAGAAACGTTTTGAAAGAACTACTGTTTGGAAATTGTTATGATGTATATAAAAGCGTAATGAAAAGTAATTATAACATTTAGCAGTAATACTCTGATGATAAAAAAGGGTAGTTTTCTTTATATCCCCGGTGTAGATTCCAAGGAGCCTTTGTCTAATCATAAACTACAATGGCAAGGGATAAAGGCACAGGAAGCTCAGAGTCTTCTGGTATAGAGATATACAATGTAAGATATAATAGGATGAGACCTAAGAGAGGGAATTAGATGGAGTCATCATTATTGGATGTTCTCTTTCTTTCAGAAAAAAGGAAAAATCTACTTTTGTTGCTTCTGGACGGACCCAAGAACATTGAAGAGATTAAAAGTACACTTGATGTCCGCTCAAGCCCGATAATGACCCAGATAAAGATATTGATGAAGCAGGATCTTGTTGTTGAGAGTAACAGGCTCTATAAACTTTCCAGTATCGGAGAGATTCTAGTCCCGAAGATGAAGACAATCCTTGAAACATTTAGCGTTTTCGATAAAAACCACGATTACTGGATAAACCAGGATATGACATCAATTCCTCCTGAATTTCTGGACGATATAGGAAAGCTCGGAAACTACATCGAAGTAAATCCGGACCGGAATCATGTATTTGAATATCCTAAAGAAGTTGTAGAGCATCTTTCAGAATCAGAAAAAGTTAGGATTTCATCCTCCTTTTTCCTGCCTATATATCCATCCCTGTGCATAGAGCTTGCCGCAAAAGGTACGGATATAACATTGGTATTTACGGAATACGTTTATGACAGAATGCTCAACGACTATAAAAAGGAACTTGAGCATTTCCTGAACTTGAGACATACCAAACTGTATGTCTGCAACAATAATAATATGAAGATTGCTTCAAGCATCGTCACGGAAAAGTTCATGGCACTTTCTCTTTTTTGCAACAGTGGGATTTACTACAATCATAACCTGGTAAGTTTTGATGAAAGCGCACTTAAATGGGGAAAAGAACTTTTCGATCACTACAAAGGTATAGCAAGACCTATTACTAAAGTCTGAAAATCGCTTCCGAGTCCCTAAACCCAAACCGTCAGCCAGTTTTGAATAAAGAGAAAAAAGCTCGATTTAGAGGCAAGTGCCGCTCTTCTTCCGAGCATAAAATTGACTTCTTTCTGGACAGAAAATTCAGTACAGAATGTAAGGCAAGAAAGTATAGGTCAAGAAAGCAGAAGTTTCATTTTACCTTGATCGTGGCGTTCATTTCAGGAAAACCTTGGACAACAAAGCGGTAAATTCCAGCTTCATTAAAAATGTGCGTGAAAGGCACTTTGTATGAAAGTTTTTCATCCAGAAATAGCCCATCTTCACTAACAAGAATGTAATTACCCTGTCTTTTGTTGCTCCACCAGGAAACGGCATCATCTTTTGAGATATACAGTTCCGGAGGTCTGACTGCTCCGTAATTCTCAAGACGGACAATGTAGAATTCTCTAATTTTGAAGACGTGTCATCTTCCGGCTGTATTGTCGCCCTTGCTTCCGGCATTGAAGAATAGAATCGTCAGGTGCAGGCTCATTGTCTTCAGCACAACCTGCGGCTATAAGAATATCAATACCATATCACAAGTAACATCAGAATTTTCCTTTTAATAAATACCTCTCTTTTTACTTAGATACTAGAAAGTTTAGATCATATTCATTACCTTTTTGATATTGAGGAACCGGAATAAGAGTAAAGTAAAAAGAATATCTTGGAAAAAAGAAACAAAAAAAGAAGCAATAATAGATAGGAAAGATAGAAAAAAGGACGGAAGAAGCATGTGAGGGAAAAAAGAAGAGAAAAAGAAGAAAGCGGTGAGAAAAAAGAAGGAAAATTGAGGAAGATAGATGGAAAGTGAAACCGAAATGTAAAAAGTAATAGAAGCAAAATAAAAATCAAGCAAAAGTAAAACGAAAATTTATTGAAAAAATAAGATAAAGATAAGATTTACGTCCCGACTGAGACTTGAACTCAGGTCTAAGGCTCCGCAGGCCTCAAGGATATCCACTACCCTATCGGGACACAAGCGAGCAACACTCATAAGCACATTCAAGGATATAAACTTTATTCCTGAAGCGACGGCTCAACCCCTGATTTGCAGTTTTGACCTTGGCCTGAAAGTTGAGAAAAAAATCCTGCTTCTCCGACATCACTATCAATAAAGATTAAATGCAACAAGTTCGTTTTTATAATTTATGTCGATGACTATAGGACTTGCAGGAAAACCCAATGCGGGGAAATCCACTTTTTTCAAAGCTGCTACACTTGCAGACGTTGAAATTGCAAATTATCCTTTTACAACTATCAATGCAAATCATGGAGTTACTTATGTGCGGGTCGAATGCCCCTGCAAAGAGAAGGAAAAGAGATGCGGGAAATGTGTGGATGGTGTCAGGCTCGTCCCAATTGATATAATTGACGTTGCCGGACTTGTCCCTGATGCGTACAAAGGAAGGGGACTTGGGAATACTTTTCTGGATGAGCTCAGGCAGGCTCAGGCAATAATTCATGTAGTAGATGCCTCAGGTGGGACTGACGCCGAGGGCAACCCTGTAGATATAGGAGATCACGACCCTCTTGATGATGTAGCTTTCCTGAACAGGGAGATTACGATGTGGCTCTATGGAATTCTGGAAAGAAATTGGTTCAAGCTTGCTAGAAAAATCCAGGCCGAAGGACTCAAGCTCGAAGTCGTAATTGCAGAACAGCTTGCCGGAGCAGGAATAAGAGAGTCCCATGTAAATGCAGCTTTGATGGAAACAGGGCTTGCAAGGCTGGACCATGTTAAATGGAGTGAAGAGGATATGATCCGGCTCTGCGACGCAATGAGAGAGATCAGCAAGCCTCTGCTTATCGCCGCAAATAAAGCCGACATCGCCCCAAGAGAAAACTTGGATAAGCTTAGAGATCTTGATAGAATAGTAGTGCCTGCAAGTGCAGCAGCCGAACTTGCACTTAAGTCTGCAGCAAAGAACGGGCTTATCAAGTACAGTCCCGGAGAAGGAAAGTTTGAAATTCTTGGAGGGGACCTTACAAAAGCCCAGAAAAAAGGTCTCGAAGCTATTCAGAAAGTGATCGAGAGGCTTGGAAGTACAGGTGTCCAAGAGTGTATAAACAGGACTGTCTTCGAGCTTCTGGATCTTATTGTTGTATATCCCGTAGAAGACGAAGGAAAATGGTCCGATAAAAGCGGGAATATGCTTCCTGATGCGTATCTTATGAAAAGAGGCTCTACCTGCCATGACCTTGCTTATCAGATTCACACTGAAATAGGGGACCGATTTTTGTATGCGGTAGACGCAAGGACAAGGCTCAGGCTTGGGGAAAAGCATGAAATGCAAAATGGGGATGTAATCAAGATCGTATCCACTGCAAAGTAAATACCCAATAATAACCCGATAAAATCGAGAAAACTATCATCAGGAACAGACCTGGAAAGAACTATGAAGTTGCGATGAACAACGGAAAAGATGAAATAGTGGATTGCTTTAGCTTGTCAGGGAGGATATCTACCAGATGGATTTACTTTCTTTTGCATATCCGGTCTATGAGAAGTACCTGACCTGGCAAATAGCCAGAGAATCTTCAAATATTCCCAGGCATGTAGCAATCATACTCAAGGAGACTGACCTCTTTGACCCTAAAGGAATGGAGAGGCTCATAACCGCACTCTACCTTTTTAGGAAATCCAGAGTAGAGATTGTGAGTGTCTATGTAGATATCCTGAAAACTGATCCGGCTTTAAAAGCTGAAATCGCATCAACGCTCAAAGCCAGGTTGGAAAAGAGCTTTTCTAACCTTCCTGCCAGTACGGGTTATAGAATTCACGGTGTTGACGGAGAGGTAAATAGCACTGTCCCTGGAAAGGATTTCTTTGTTTATGTATCACTGGGATTTGGAGGAAGAGATGAGATTACGAGGGCTGTACTGACTATCCTTGACGAGGTTAAAGCAGGAACTGTCAAGCCTGAAGAGGTGGACGAAAAAATGCTCGAATCCCATCTCCTTGTTAATCATGAGCCTGATATCATGATCCGCTCGGGAGGGCAGAAGCTTTCGGACTTCCTGGTGTGGCAGTCCGTGTATTCTGAACTTTATTTTACAGATGTCAACTGGAAAGATGTACGAAAGGTTGACTTGATGAGAGCTATTAGGGATTTTCAGAAAAGAAAGAGAAGATACGGAAGGTGAGGTGAACTGGAATTCGGACAAGAACGCAAAAATCTCCGATATGCAGTTATCGTGTGCCCGAAATGTCGACAGCATGCCCAGATCACAGAAACCGGAAAAAATACCCTGAAATGCCAGCATTGCGGCGCTCTCCTGCAAACTAGAAAATTGAGAGTATTCCATTCATCAGAGGATCTCGAAGACGCAGTGCTTTTTCGGACTCGCCTGCAAGCTGAAATCTCCGGAAAAGGTAACGAAACCTTTTCACTGACTTCGCTCCCAAAAGAGTCTCAATCCGAAACCCCCAAAACCGAGAGCCCAGCAAAAGAATTTAAATTTCCAGAAAGAAGCCCTTCCAACCCCAGCCCCAGCCCCCCAAAAAAAGACCCAAAATTAGCTATCCTTGAAATTCTGAAAACTGCTGATGGAAAAATAGAAAAAGAAGAACTTCAACAGAAAGCTCTCGAAAAAGGAATAACTCAAGAAAAATTCAAAAAAATTCTCAAAACCCTCCTGGAAACAGGAGAACTTTACTCTCCCCAATCTGGGATTATAAAAATTGTATGAAACATAATTTATTATATAATCCCAACCCAAGCCTGGCACATAATCAGTAAGTAACTAATCAGAATTCCATACCCATAGCCGGCAAGGAAAAACTAATCCAGGTTAAATCTCCAGAAAAAAGCTCAGAGAATATCATTTATAAATTTGCCCTTCTGAGAAAGCGAAATAATGCTCGTAATCCAAAGTCATCTTTCCTTAACAAATTGAAACGGTTTCTCTTACCCATAAATTAGCCTTTCTGAGCGAAGGACCTTCCTCCCGATAAGGGACTCGGGTGATGGAACTTGGGAGACAAAAATATATTAACTACGAAAAGATTTACTATAATTGAATTAAATAAGAATTGAATCCGTTTTGGGCAAGCTGAAAGACATAAGTTTTACTCAAAGAGTATTTAAAAGTTATTAAACTTTTGTCGCGATCACGAGCAATTCATTTTGATCATAAGGTATAACGGTGTTAAATATGATGGATCCACAAATTGAGCGAAAACTCATTGAAATTATGAGGGTGATTCACGAAAGTGACAAGCCTATAGGTGCTCGGGCAATAGCTGATGAACTTAATAACCGAGGCTATGACATAGGAGAGCGGGCTGTCCGCTACCATCTAAGGATCCTAGATGAGAGAGGGTTTACACATAAACATGGGTATGCAGGTCGTACACTTACAGAGCTCGGAGAAAAGGAGATGAGCGACGCCCTCATCGCGGACCGTTTTGGCTTTGTAATATCCCGGATAGAAGAAATGGCTTTCAGAACCACATATAATCCTGAAACCAATGAAGGAGTAGTACCCGTAAATATTTCATATTTTGATAAGGACGATTTAGAGACTGTAATTGATGTGGTCTCATATACCGCACACGAAGGGTATATGATAAGCCCCAGAGTAAGAATTATTGAAGAAGATGAGGAGCTTGTTTCCCTGCCTCCTGGAAAAATAGGAATAGCTACGGTATGTAGCGTTGCTTTCGATGGGCTCCTTCTCAAAGCAGGCATCCCTGTGGAACCTGCCTACGGCGGAATTCTTAAGATAGAAGATCGAAAACCTGCACGGTTTTTAGATTTAATTTCCTACAGTGGGACATCAATCGATCCCATACAGATTTTCATGAGCAGGAAGACCACTTCTGTCCTTGAAGTGCTTGAAAAAGGAGAAGGTAGAATCCTTGCCAATATGCGGCAGATTAATTCCTCGGCTTATGAGAGGGCCAGAGAAGTTCTTAAAACGGTAGAAAAAGCAGGGCTTGCAGGGTATTTCCCTCCTGGAGAGATTGATGAAACCTTACTTGGAGCACCTGTTGAAACCGGGAAGTTCGGAATTGCAATCGTAGGAGGTATTAACGGCATCTGCGCCCTTGAAGAGACTGGAATTGAAATCAAAACGAATCCTGTCTCTGCTGTTATGGAATATAAAACCATGACAGAAATCTGAGGAAATCCGATGTTCAGGCTTACTGTCATTTATGACAACAAAGCCAGCCAGGGTTTCACAGAAAGCTGGGGTTTTGCAGCTCTTATTGAAACCAGTAGTGAAACCCTTCTTTTTGACACCGGATGGGATGGACCTCTCCTTCTGAGGCATATGAAAAGTCTCAACATTGACCCGGTGAACATCAGAAAATTAATCATATCTCACCAGCACTGGGACCACATAGGAGGCCTTCCCGAGGTTCTTCAGGTAAATCCAGGGCTTGAAGTCTATGTCCCTGCGTCTCTTTCGGAGAATCTGAAAAAAGAAATTGAGAAAAGGGCGAGTCTTATTGAAATAAAAGAGCCTATAGAAATCTCTCAGGGTATCAATAGTACAGGGGAACTCGGAGACAAGGTAAAAGAACAGGCACTTGTTCTGGATACGGGAAATGGATGTTATGTGCTTACAGGCTGTGCTCACCCCGGGCTTGCCGAAATACTTGATACTGTCAGCCGTTACGGGAAAGTAAAGGGAATTATCGGAGGACTTCACGATAACGAGGAATTTGAAAGGCTCAGAAGGATGGAACTTATAGCAGCAGGGCATTGTACCACTCACAGAGAAAGAATAAAACAGATTTTTCCAACGAAATTCATAGAAATCGAAGTAGGTCTGCGCCTAGAGCTGAAATAAATTGATAATCTAAATAATTAAAAAACTTCTATTTTAGAGATTTTGTATATAATCGTGTATTTGAAGTAATCTAAAAAGTTTTGTATTTTAACGCCTTAATTTTAAAGAAAAGATAAAATTTACAGAGAAGGTATAATTAGAAATAGAATGTCTTCTTAAAAGAATAAAAGATCGGTGGCAAATAACGGAAATTAGGTACCGGGATTTTTCGGCTTTTGACTTTTCCCGCCATATAAGACGCACTTGAATAAATACACTTTCAATTATTATTTTTTTAGAAAAGGTAAAAAATAGAGGGGAACCCATATCAAAAATGAAATAAAGGGAGAAAATATTGATGCTCAAAATAGAAGATCTGACTGTAGAGGTCAACGGAAAAACTTTGCTTCATGACGTGAACCTCGAAGTCCAAAAAGGGTATACTAATGTACTTTTTGGGCCAAACGGAGCCGGGAAGTCAGCTCTGATGAGGACGATTATGGGCTTTAGTGAATACAGAGTTGTAAAAGGCAGGATTCTATTTAATGGGGAAGATATTACCGGCCTGTCTGTGGATGAGAGAGCCCGCCGTGGATTGGGAATTATGATGCAACGCCCTCCAGATATGTCCGGGATTAAACTGAAAGATCTTATAAAAGTGTTATCAAAAGGAAAGAAAAATCCAGAGGTTCTTGCCGAGAATCTTGATATGACACGTTTTATGGACAGGGATGTGAATGTGGGTTTTTCTGGAGGAGAAATCAAACGTTCAGAGCTTCTGCAGCTTGCAGCCCAGAACCCGAGTCTTTACCTGCTTGATGAGCCTGAATCTGGAGTTGACCTTGTAAGCATAGAACAGGTAGGAATGACAATAAAGGGACTGCTTGAAGAAGGAGTGAACTGCCCTGGCGAAAGCTGTGAGAAAGGTAAATCTGCCCTTATAATTACCCACACAGGCCAAATTCTGGATTATGTAAAGGCAGATAGAGGATACATCCTTTGTAATGGAAC
Organism: Methanosarcina sp. UBA289; assembly: GCA_002496565.1. Classification (GTDB taxonomy): domain Archaea; phylum Halobacteriota; class Methanosarcinia; order Methanosarcinales; family Methanosarcinaceae; genus Methanosarcina. The sequence goes on from DAKJ01000018.1 coordinate 618,278, forward strand.
GATCATGTGCTCAGGAAACCCCTTGAAGATGCTGGAAGAAATAAAGAACAGAGGATATGAGGAGTGTATAAAATGCAGACTGATGAAGTGAACCTGAAAAGTCGGGCTGAAAGCGCGGCCGAGAAGAAGGCAGCCTTCGGGGAGGATTTTGAGCTGGGGAAGTTTGAGGAAGGTTCCAAGATTAGCAAACCTATAGAAGATCTCGAGACCCTTGATGAGGAAAGCAAAAGAACCCTGCTTCAGGTAGGAGTAGTACCTAGCGAAGAGGGCCGATCCGGCAGTCTGCTGGTACTTGACAATGCAGTTTCCCACTCTTCCCTGAAAGATAAAAACGTAGAACTTATGTCCACCCAGAAAGCCCTGGGAAAATACGAATGGCTTAAAGAATACTCCTGGAAGCTTGTATCTGTTGATACCGACAAATACACAGCAAAAACCTACCTTGAAAATGCGGATGGGTACTTTGTCCGGGTACCTGCAGGTAAGAAATCCTCAATGCCTGTTCAGACCTGCCTTATGCTGAATAGTAAAAAGGTGTACCAGACCGTACATAATATCATAATCGTCGAAGAAGGCGCCAGCCTTGATATTATCACAGGCTGTACCTCCAAAAAAGGAGTGGAAGAAGGACTGCATCTGGGAATCTCCGAGATGTACGTAAAAAAAGGCGCCACCCTGAATTTTACAATGATCCACAACTGGGCCGAGCAGATCGGAGTTCGCCCGAGAACAGTTGTTCGCGTGGAAGAAGGTGGAACTTACGTAAGCAACTACATTTGCCTGAAACCTGTTCGTTCGGTCCAAACTTATCCGACTGTAAAACTTGAAGGAGAAGGAGCAGTGACAAGGCTAAATACTATAGCTATTGCCCATTCAGGCTCTGAGCTGGATCTAGGAAGTAGGGCAATTTTCAATGCACCTGGCACGAAGGCCGAACTTATATCGAGGACAATCACAATCGGTGGAAGAATAATTGCAAGAGGAGAAATGATAGGCAATGCAAAGGGAGCAAAAGGGCATCTTGAATGCAAAGGGCTTGTTCTTACCGACAAAGGAAGCCAGCTTGCAATCCCTATCCTTGAAGCAAACGTAGATGACGTCGAACTTACTCATGAAGCCGCTGTGGGAAAAATTGCTAAAGACCAGGTGGAATACCTGATGGCCAGAGGCCTTACCGAAGATGAGGCTGTAGGTATGATTGTGCGCGGATTCCTGGATGTAGGAATAAGGGGAATTCCAGAGGAGCTAAGAAACGAAATAGAGAATACAATTACACAGACTGCCTTTGGAATGTAATCCAAAACAAACACAATTAAAAATGAATATAATAAAAATAATACAATTCAAGATAAAAAGGCTTGAAAAATAATTTGGCTTAAGGGGAAATGGGAGGAACAGAAAAAAACCGAAGCTGGATACAGCTTCTCCGAATAAAGGTAGTCTAAGAAAAGGGTGTGTGAATCCGGCAGGGAAAAGGAGAAACCTGCCGGCTTTTGTGGAGTGTTTGTGGATTTTAATGAGCTAAATGCAAAGAGAATAGGTTTTCCTGTGAAAAGAAAGCCTTAAAGTTTAAGGCTGCTCATTAAACCGCAATTTGCAGATTAAAAAGGAAGTATAAAAATATTTCCGTACAGACCATAAAAATCATATATAAAAGCTGTCAGATAAATATCGCATTTTTAAGTTACAACAAAGAGACTTTACTTGTTCTCTCCTTTTAATTTCCGTTTGGAATATTTATTCTTCTGCATGCATGTAGGTAGGGTTAGAGGATGCCATTAAAAAATGCAGTACTTCCTATTTTTGGCTGGAGTGTACAGTACTTGGTATCGTATATATAATACTGCGGTAAGAATATTACAGTACTGTAATACTCTAGAGGGATGGTAATGATAGACTTTGCATGTAAAGAGTTCAAAATCGAAGATGTGATCAAGTGTGCCCTTAACCTTACAAAGGCAGACCTCAATGTTTTGAAGTATTTCTTAAATGAGAAAGACCAGTGGGTTGATACGGATTACCTTTCAAAAGCTCTGAAGCTAGATATATCCACAATCCAGCGCTCCGTCAAAAAACTGCATGAAAAAGAAATTTTGCAAAGGTTGCAGCAGAACCTGGACGGAGGAGGCTATGTTTTCAAGTATAAGGTCAACTCAAGGGCTAAAATAAAAAATATTATAATGAGTGTGGTGAATTCCTGGGCTGACCGGCTCGGACAGGAACTTGATAAATGGGATAATGGAGGATGATCTAATTTGCTTAAAATAACGCCTTACCTGGGGATTCTTGTTCTTATCGTTTCCATAGGAGGGCTCTGGTATCCGGCACTCGGGTATTTCATGCTGCTGGTTTTTGCAGCAATCTTCCTGATTAGTCCTTTCAGAGGCCGATGGTTCTGCGGAAACCTCTGTCCCAGGGGAAGTTTTGTTGATTTCTGGGTCAGTAAGATTTCAAGGAAAAAGAAGATACCTGCCACCCTGCGTTCCCTATGGATCCGCCTGCCAATTTTCTTACTGCTAATGGGCTTTATGGGATACAGGATAGCAAACACTATCGGGAGTCTTAATACTTTCGAGAAAATAGGCATGGTATTTGTAATGATGTGTCTGGTGACAACTGCAATCGCAACCCTTTTGGGCAGTTACCTGAGCCCGAGAACCTGGTGCTCCTTCTGTCCTATGGGAACAGCTCAGCGCCTGATTGGTGGAAAGAGGTATCCTCTGAAACTCACAAAAGAAAAATGTATTAACTGCAAAAAATGCGAAAAGATCTGCCCAATGCAGCTCAAAATCCGCCAGGACGACACAAAACTTGATTGTATTAAGTGCGGACGCTGTGTGAGTGCCTGTCCGAAAGATGCCCTGAAGTTTTGAGATTTTACTTATCAGGTTTTAATTCATATCATTTAAAAACTAGGAACGGCCCCAGCAGTAAATATTTTATTTTATAGCATATAGTAAGACATCGGGGACCCAAAAAACACTTCCGGAGTTTGAATTTAGCATAACAGAACGCGAATACTGGAAAGTATCTACAAATTACAATACTGGATTAGGAAAAAGGATTAGAAAGAAAATGGAGAATAAATTATGACAAGCTGCGTATCAGAACTTTCTGAAATTCAGGAAAAAGAAATCTCCGAACTCTTTGGGGAATATGTCAATATTGACAAACGCGAACGTCACTATTACAACCACGATATGGGAGCTTTACCTCCGCTTGTTAAAAAGGTAATTGGAAATACTGACCCTGCAGCTGTTGTAAAAATTCGTACCGAAGAAGACGCAGTAAAGCTTCTTAAATTTGCAAACCGGCATATAATCCCAGTGACACCCCGCGCAGGAGCCTCATCAGGCTACGGAGGGGTAATTCCGACAAAGGGAGGAATAGTTGCCGATGTTACACCACTTAATAAGATCATAAGTATCGATCCCGAAGGGCAAAAAGCGGTTGTGCAAAGCGGGATAATCTGGGAAAAACTGGAGAGAAAACTGAAAGAAAAAGGGCTTTCGGTAAGAGCAATTCCTTCAAGCGCTCCTTCTTCAACAGTTGGAGGCTGGCTGTCCCAGAGCGGAGCCGGTTACGGAAGCTATGAGTTTGGCTGGGGCTACGAGAGCATGGAAAAAGCTAGGGTCGTGCTTCCAACAGGAGAAATTCGGGAGTTTTCAGGCCCTGAACTGAAAAAGTTAATCGGGACAATGGGAACCATAGGCATTATCACCGAGATAACTCTGAAAGTTCAGAAGTTCGAAGAGAGAAAAGCTGTTTCTGCCAGTTTCCCGAGTGCTTCAGCCCTGAAGAAAGCGATAGAAGGTATAAAAAGAAAAAATATCCCTCTCTGGTCAATTTCCTTCCTGAACCCCGAATGGGCAGATATGAAGAATAAAGCGCCCAGAAAACTCCATTATGGAGAAGTCGTGGATAAAGACAGGCCTATACTACCGGTTTCTTATGTCTCGACTTTCATGTATCCTGCCTCCAGGGACGTTTCCGGTCTGAAAGAAGCAATCGAAAGTGCCGGCGGGACAATCCTTCCTGAAGAAATTGCAAAACATGAGACCGACGAATGGTTCAAGTCCATGAAAGTAAAGCGGCTGGGTCCTTCGTTTATTCCTGCAGAGATCCTGGTGCCACTTGAGAAAATGGACAGAGCTTTTGAAGAGATTGGAAAGAAAATCAAATTGCCTATGCTTACCGAAGGCATGGTTATAAATGATGGGTATGTGGTTCTCCTCTGTTTCATGCGCCACTCGGAACGCTCCGTGCTCTTTAATACAGCATTTGCTCTTTCCCTGAGCATTTTGAAGATCGCAGAAGAAAACGGCGGAAGGGCTTATTCCTCAGGGCTTTTCTTCGCCTCAAAGAGGAAAAATGTCTTTGGGGGCAGACTTGCTGAAATCGAAGCCCTGAGAAAAGAAATCGACCCCAATGGGATCATGAACCCTGAAACCCTGGAGGGAAAGGGACTCCTGAATACTGCTGTATCAATGGGTTCTGCCTTCGAACCTTTTGGCAGGATAGCCGGAAACATGTCAGGAATTGGGGAGGTTTCTTTCAAGGACGAAAAAGAGATTCCGGCAGAAGTGGCAGAACTTGCCTATTCCTGTTCCCAGTGCGGGTACTGTGTGAGCGAATGCGACCAGTATTACGGCAGGGGATGGGAATCCCAATCACCTCGCGGAAAATGGTTCTTTATCAAGGAGTACCTGGCAGGCCGGGAAAAACTTGACCAGAGGCAGACAAATACTTTCCTTGGCTGCACCACCTGTCAGATGTGTGACTCCCGCTGTGAACTGGATATGCCGATTGAAGATGCCTGGATGACGATGCGCAAAAAGTTGGTTGTAGAAGAGAAAAAGATGACCTTCCCTCCCTTTGAGATCATGGCTGCAAGCCTCCTTAAAGAGCGGAATATCTGGGCAAACTACAGAAAAGACCGGGATAAATGGATTCCGGAAGACATCAGGGCAAAAATGAAGGATAAAGCCGAATATGCCTATTTTGCGGGCTGTACGGCGTCCTTTGTTGAAAATGACGTGGCTGTAGGGGCTGTCCGCATGCTTGATGATGCAGGAGTGGAGTTTACAGGGCTCTTTGACAAAGAATCCTGCTGTGGAATTCCCATGCTTGTTGCCGGAAGGTGGGATGTTTTTGAAAAGACAATGAGAATGAATGTCGCAAACATGAAAAAGAAGGGTGTGAAAACCGTAATAACTTCCTGCCCTGCCTGCTGGCTAATGTGGCATACGGTCTATCCCCAATGGGCAAAAAAACTGGGAATCGACTATGGGCTTGAAGCAAAACATTACTCTGAAGTGCTCGCGGATCGTCTCGATGTCCTGAAGCCTAAGTTCAAGCAACCGCTAGATAAAGTGGTAACCTGGCACGATTCCTGCCACATTGGAAGGGCAGGGGGCAAAGTCTACGAGCCGCCCAGAGAACTGTTGAAATCGATTCCCGGAATTCAGTTCAGGGAGCTTGAATACAATCGGGAAAGAGCTCACTGCTGTGGTTCGGTTGTAAGCCTTATTGCCGAGCCCCCTGTTGCATACAAGCTGGGAGATATGAGACTCCAGGAAGCCCTTGATGTTAAAGCCGACATCGTTGCAGCGCTTTGCCCGTGCTGTATTTTCCAGTTCCGTGTGGCAGCAAAGGAAAATAATCTTAATATCGATGTTCAAGATCTTGGCGCCCTGGTGGCAAGAAGTCTTGGGTACAACCTCCCTGACTCTACTGCCTATACCCTGGAATCATGGGTTCCCTTTGAAAAGATGATCTCTCTCATGCAGCCTAAGAATATGACCGAACTGATGGTTGAACTCATGCCCCAGATGATGGCAGCGATGCCAGCCCCACTTCAGACAATGATGAAAATGGTCAAGTACGTGCCTGGTATGGATGCCATGATGAAATCCATGATGCCGGTTATGATGCCCCGGCTTATGCCGATGGTTATGCCGAAAGTCATGCCTGACATGCTTAAAGCCGTAGAAAGGAGAGTTCCTATGCCCGATTACATGAGGGAACAGCTCCCGGACCTTATGCCGAAAGCTATGGAGAACTTGATGCCTAATATGCTTCCGGAGCTCATTCCTCTGCTGACTCCACGGATGATCGAGTATATAAAGACGCATTAATGATGAGTAAATGAAATTCACTAACTGAAAACTCACTAACAATTAGTACGTGAGATCTCACTAACGATTAGTATATGATAAAGGCTCGTACATGAGATCTCTCGTTAAAATTCTTTTTATAAATCTTGAAGTAGTTTAATTAGTTTTCTAGTTTCATTTTTAAGCGTTAGTTTTCTTTCCAATGAATGTATTAACTAAGGGCTATAATAATTCCATAGATCACAGATTACAGATTATATACATGCATATAGAGTTCCCCAGTAAAATACATTTTAGAAATCAATTTTTAAAATAAGCAATCTATATTACTGTTTTATTGTTTATTCAAGCACGCTTCTATAATTTCAACTCTATCTTCAAGATTGTTTATCCGGTTTGATATTTTTAACTCATATGGTAATAAGGCAGGTTGATTAAATGTCGGGGAGTTGATTAAATAATCTTTAAGGACATCATTAGCTTTAATAACCTGTGTTCCGTCACTGCTATCAGGTTTCCACACTCCATTGTCATCATAGAGAATTGTACGATTATGTTTTTGTGTTAAGTCCACCAAGATTCCATCGGCCATTGATCTTACAATTACCGATCCAACCACTTTGGAGGCTGTGGCAAATATTACTGCTATTTTTTGAGTGGGAGTAAACTCACCTAGTGCCTGTTGAATAAGTATAGAAGCACATAATGCACTAAACGTATTTTTTGCCGAATCGAATTCACTAATCCCAGCAGTGTGTATTTTTGATCCTGTATTATGGATTGATATAGCATCTGCACTGGGACCGTCAATAATCTCAACATGGGTATTGTCATCAACAGTCATTTCCTGACCTAAATTAATTTCTCTACTGGTTGAACCAGGTATATACGTTTGGTCTTCTGGGCCAATAAAAGCTCCATATCGAACTGTTAATGGAATTGGTATTGTCTCGTACAGATCATCTAATCTTTTCCAAATAACTGGTTGTGCATTTTGTCCTTTAACGTCTACTCCTCGAAATGCAAAAAGATGAAAACCGTTATTTGCTAGCTGATCTCTCTTTGAACTACTCAGATTGATTGTTAAGCTATAATCAGTACTATCCAAACTTGACATTTTAATCGCTCCTTATTGGTTTTATCAAATTAAAAATTACGCAGTTGATTAAAACGTAACCATTTTCCCGTTTTTTGGAATATTTTTTCATTTATTTTTATAATTATTTTATAAATTATTTACATTAACTGTGCAAATCTCACAGCAATTTTTTGCTGTTATTGTCATAACATAAAATACACATGTAAAAATAGATTATCTGCGTATCGTATGTTCAGCATGTACATTAAAAAACAAGTGGAGCAGATAAGAGGAGGAGAATCATGAGCTATAATATGAAAAGACACCGCATTGCCACCACCATTTCAGGGAGGCATTGGGAATTATTAAAAAAACATGCTGAAAAATTTGAAACGCAACAAAAAGTCCTGGAACTAGCATTGGAATGTCTGGAAAATAATTCAAAGCAGTATCCGGAATTAACTACTGAACAAAAATTCTGGCTGGCGTGTGAATCAATAAATTCGGTTTGTTGTGTCCAAAGAGGGGCTTTAAAAATACTAATGGAAACTGTTAATCTTGAGCGATTTGATGAGTATGTGACTAAAAATAAACCCATTGAATGTGTAGTACAGTTTTTTCTTCAGAAGCCTCTTAACGAGTGCAGTCTAAAAGAAGTTGTAGATGGACTAACGATTGTTTTTGGAACATCACACATGTTTGATACGGTAGACTATAAAGACAACAGTGACTACTATTTGCTGGCACTAACTCATAGTCTGGGCCTTAATAATTCTAAATTAAATTTAACAACATTTGAAAGTTTATTTAAAACATATGGGGCCAACGTCGAGAGTAAAATCTCCGAAAATACGATTTTTATGAAGGTGTTTAAAGATAAATAGTTCCATGACTTACGCACTTGAACTACAAAATCAAGAACAATCAGCGTTGCGATTGGTTCAATGTTTTAGACAGTTGAGGGTTTAATTCTACTGATTTCTCAGTCCAACTGCGTAAGTCCTATAGTTCGTAACTGGCGGTGTTCGAAAATCCAGTAAGGTTCGTAGATATTAAGCCTGATAATACTGGTCTTGACTACGAATTATTGAGAAAAACTTACTAATAAACTACTCACTAATATTTACTAAAAAAGATTTCACTAACGATTAATACATGAGATCACATTAAATATTTTCCGTATAAGTCCTTGATAGATTATTTATCTCATAAATTCATAAGTTAATGGTTTTTCATTGACCAATGAATTCATTTAAAAGCTTATTTTTGTGAGCGTATTTTAGAATCTAAAGCATTAGTCAGTTGATTTTCCCAGTTCGGTTGCGTGCAAAAGCTCTGGAAACAGCTTCATCCATAGAACTGCAATGATTATTGAACCAATTCCACCAAGTAACACAGCAGGTACGACTCCAAACAGGGAAGCAGTTAACCCTGATTCAAATTCACCAAGTTGATTAGATGTACCTATAAACATTGAATTTACGGCATTTACTCTGCCTCTCATATTATCTGGAGTTTCCAATTGTATCAATGTTAAACGGACGACTACGCTTACCACATCAGATGCTCCTAACAGCACAAGTGATGCGAGTGATATAAGAAAAGAAGTTGATACAGCGAAAATTATGGTAAAAATCCCAAAAAAGATTACTGCAATAAACATTATAAGCCCTTCGTTGTTCTTTAGAGGCTTTTTTGCCAAAAAAGCAGACATTATCAATGCACCTACGGCGGGTGCTGAACGCAGTAATCCCAAACCTAAAGGTCCAATTTTTAAAATGTCACTGGCATAAACAGGCAATAACGCTGTCGAACCGCCAAATAACACTGCAAAAAGGTCAAGGGAAATTGCCCCGAGTATAGCAGGCTTGCTTCTAATGAAAGCTATTCCTCCGAATATCGAATTTCTGGTTACTGGTTCAGAGTTTTGAGATCCCATCCTTATTGAAACAAAGAGAATAATCACACTTGTTGCCAGTGTTAACATACCAGCTACAGAATATACAACTTCGGGATTTAACGTATAAAGAATTCCTCCAATTGCTGGACCTATAATGAATGCAAACTGAGCTGTAGATGCTGATAAAGCAGCTACCTCCGGAAAAACTTCCCTACTGACAATATTAGGTAGCAAAGATTGCATTGACGGCCCTTGAAAAGCATTGGCGGTACTTACAAAAAAGATAGTGATGAGAATTCCTTCTTCGGTAATTGATCCAACATAGCTTTCGTAAGCAAGCAGGAAAATCCCTATACTTTCTGCAATTTGACTGGAAGAAATTATCAACTTTCGATCATAGCGGTCTGCTAAATAACCGACTACAAGAGTAAGTAAAACCATAGGCAAAAACTGGACTAATCCAACAAGCCCTAGATAAATAGGCATTTGAGTAATTGAGTAAATTTGCCACCCCACAGCAACGGTTAACATTTGAAAAGCAATTGCAGTTGATATACGGGCAGCTAATAAGAGTACTAAGGATCTGTTATGTAATATCGGCGGAATTTTAAGCAAAGACATTACATGTTAGCTCCTTTTTCGACTATTTTTATTATTATTGATTACAAAACGGTAGCGTGATGGCAGACCCAAACAGAGAGCGAAAAATTACATAGATGAAAGATTAATGAAAAACGATGCGAATTTTTGTTCGATAAAATTGTGTTTCAATACATCCCAATAATGGATGTAGTCCTCCAGGTTCATAAATCCCAACATAAGGAGTGAGATAGGAATAACACTGCAAACTTAGTCTACCTGAAAAAATAGCTCGGAGAAGGCATTAAAAGGTTCAGGAGGCTCCGTTTTCCGAATTCAGGACATAAGATACAGAGAAATTCTTATATAGAAGTGCTTGCATTAAGAATAGGAAATTACGCACAAAGCTAACGTGCTCAATAATACAATTAATAAAAATTCATAGAAATTCATATCATAAAAGGAGATTAAAGCTTGGCAGCACAACCGATCTTTATTTTAAAGGAAGGCAGCAAGAGAACTCATGGTTCCGATGCCCAGCATAACAATATTATGGCCGCAAAAGCGGTTGCTGAAGCGGTAAGAACCACTCTTGGACCCAAGGGTATGGACAAGATGCTTGTAGACTCCATGGGTGATGTTGTTATCACCAACGATGGAGCAACAATCCTCAAAGAAATGGACATCGAGCACCCAGGTGCAAAGATGATCGTAGAAGTAGCCAAGACCCAGGATGCCGAAGTAGGAGACGGAACCACCACCGCAGCCGTACTTGCAGGAGAATTCCTGACAAAGGCAGAGGACCTGCTGGAAAGTGGCGTCCACCCAACAGTAATTGCAAGCGGCTACAGACTTGCAGCAGACCAGGCTACAAAAATAATCGATACCATTACTATCAGTGCCGCTCCCGAAGATACCGAAACTCTCCAAAAGATTGCAGCTACAGCCATAACAGGAAAAGGAGCAGAGGCTCAAAAGGACCACCTTTCCAAGCTTGCAGTAAAGGCCGTAAAATCAGTTGCTGAGAGAAGCGAAGATGGAAAGATCACTGTAGACATCGAGGACATCAAGGTAGAGAAGAGACCCGGCGGAAGTATCAAGGATTCCGAGATTATCGATGGTGTAATTGTCGATAAAGAGCGTGTCCACCCAGCCATGCCCGAAGTAGTAGAGGATGCAAAAGTCCTGCTCTTAAGTGTACCCATAGAACTCAAGAAGACTGAGACTAAAGCCGAAATAAAGATCACCACTCCTGACCAGATGCAGCTCTTTTTAGACCAGGAAGAAGCAATGCTCAAGGAAATTGTGGATAAGGTAATCAACACAGGCGCAAATGTTGTCTTCTGCCAGAAGGGAATTGATGACCTTGCCCAGTATTACCTGACAAAAGCAGGAATCTTTGGCATGCGCAGGGTAAAGAAGAGCGATATGGACAAACTTTCCCGCGCAACAGGTGCAAGAATTATCACCAACCTTGATGAAATCGAGGAATCTGACCTTGGTTATGCCGGGCTTGTAGAGGAGAAAGACGTTACAGGCTCAAGAATGACCTTCGTTACAGGCTGCAAGGACAGCAAAGCTACATCAATCCTTCTTCGCGGCGGAACCGAGCATGTGGTAGAAGGAATTGAAAGAGCCCTCGAAGACGCTCTCAGAGTAGTGGGCGTTGCTCTCGAAGACCAAAAAATCGTTGTGGGTGGAGGCTCCCCCGAAATAGAACTGTCACTCAGGCTCAAGGAATACGCAGCAACCCTTAAAGGCAGGGAGCAGCTTGCTGTAATGAAATTCGCCGAGTCCCTTGAGGTTATTCCTAGCACCCTTGCAGAGAATGCAGGACTTGACCCAATCGACATGCTTGTGGAAATGCGCTCCCAGCACGAGAAAGGTAACAAGCGTGCCGGACTCAATGTTTACACCGGCAAGATCGAGGACATGTTCGAAGACAATGTTGTCGAACCTCTCAGGATCAAGACCCAGGCAATCAATGCAGCTACCGAAGCCGCAATTATGGTTCTCAGGATCGATGATGTAATTGCCTCATCCAGTCCAGCCAAATTAGGTGGTCCTGGAGCAGGCGGCGAAATGCCTGAAGATATGATGTAAAATTTAAAGTATAAATCCAGGATTGCTGGCAGTCTCCAGCATTCCGGAACCTTTCTTTTTTAATTTCAGGATAATTATTCAGGAAATATTCCAAAAATACTCCAAAAATCTTATTAAGACAGTCTTTCTAGAATTTTTAGCGGTTAATCTGTAACTAGAATTTTCGCACATTAGAATATATACAAAAATATTGAAAATTTAAAAAAGAAAATTAAAATTTAAAAAAGAGATTTTTTTGATTTTTAACAAATTACTGTTAAATTTCTAAAAAGAACGATTATCAGTAAAAATTGTTATCTGGCTTCATAGCAAGAAATTTCTCTGGCATCCACCCGGACCGGTTTTCCAAGCTCACTTGAAATAACATTTCTTACCCTTGCCATACACCTGCACTGAAGCTGAATACGGGCTGACATAGCTTCTCGTTCTTCAATGTAGAAATCGTTCGAACTGACAATGGAATGAACCGAAATTTGCTTCTGTACAACCTTTGCTATGAGACCCTGAGTTCCATCCGTGAGATCCTGAAGGCTGGTAGATGTCAGGAGAACGTTATCTCCTACATTGAGCCCGAGTACTCCTACGAAATTTTGAGGACTCCGAATCTCAAGAGTCCTGAGATGGTGTTTCTTCAGGACCTCGATAAGAGAATCAGCAATTCCTGTTAACGCGATGTACTCCATTGGATCACCCGTACATTGGGAACTCCTTCTTTACTTCTCCTTTCTGCTCCGCAGTCTGAACATCTTCAGCAAGCCTCTGGAGTTCGATCTCTATACGTTCAGCCTGCTCTATAAGCCGAACTGTACTTATTGAAAGCCCATAGAGCTCATTTAAAACTTCAATAACAGCAGAAGCAGCTCTTGGGTCAGGATTCTGGGTTCTGGTAGCACCAAGCAGGCTAAAAGCAGGGATTTCACGCAGCAGACATTCAGCCATTACGCTGCCCGAAATTCCGGAGATAGTTCCCATCTGGAAAACCTCTACCTTTTCCTTGATTCTATTCAGCATCTCCGGAGTGGTGGCTGCCCCGAATACTTTATGTCCCCCGTCCATTATAGCAATTCCTGCAATGGAAGCAATTTCTCTTACATTAATAGACTCAGCCCAATCCACCAGAGCGTTACTGACGTCATAGGAGACAGTGTGACTAATAGGAATGTCGGAGATTACAATAATCAGGTTGTGTTCTACGCTCTCGTAAATCCTCACAGGCATATTTATAAGTCCCTCATAAAGCACTGCAATCGAGGGGAAATACCTCGAGTCAATAGAGCCGATATATTCCATTTTCAATTCTTCTATCATATGCTGACTTGCAATATTCCCCACGAGCCCGATTCCGGGAAAACCTTCAATCAAAACAGGATTTTTTGATTGCACAGGTTTGGTAATAATCTTAACGTCATTGTTGTCATAATCTGTATTTGACAAATAACCACCTCAGCAAAATACGACCCCTATGATTATATATCTGAGCTAATCCTAGATAAACAAGTTTCTCGGCGGCCCGAATTTACGCTACTTCCTGAACATACACCAATAAATAACATACAATGTACCCAAGCTTCCGACCACCATACCCTCTTTCTGATAAAAAGAGAATCTTTTTAATATATATCTTTTCTCCTGACAGGGAAAAATAATTCCTATAAAGAAATTACAATGGATTTTAAGTTGTCTCTCCGGTGGAGAGCTTAACTGAGACCAGATTCTATTGATATAGCAATAGGAAAAGCATAATAGACAAAGGAAACCGTAAAAAGAGCTCATAGAAAGAAAAAAATCCGAACACAGGAGAAAAATTATGGAAAAATCTATTCTCTATTTCGACAACGTAGGAGAGTCAAATACACAAGCCGTTATTGAAGCGGCAGCTAAAAGGGCGGCTGAACTTAAAATATCACATATTGTGGTGGCAAGCACCAGTGGAAAAACCGCGCTAAAAATGGCAGAGGCTGTGAAGGGCAGCAACATAAAAGTTATCGGAATAAGCCACCAGTATGGACAGAAAGAGAAAGGCGAATGGGAAGTGGAAGAGGAATATAAAAAGAAGCTTGAAGAGCTTGGGGCGATAATAACCACTCAGTCCCATATATTCTCAGGAGTCGAACGCTCAATTACAAAGAAATTCGGAGGATATTCCAGACTAGAAGTGATTTCGGATACTCTCAGGTCTCTCTTCGGAAAAGGCTTCAAGGTAGCCATTGAGGTCGCAATTATGGCAGCAGATTCAGGCCATATCCCTGTTTCTGATAACACGGAGATTATAGCAATAGGAGGCACAAGGCAGGGTGCAGATGTAGCCCTCGTGCTCAGGCCGGCCCACAGTGGAGATTTCTTTTCCCTTCAGGTTAGGGAAATTATTGCTATGCCGCGAGCTAAAGAAGATTAAGGCAAGAAAACAGAGAAAATTCGTGAAATGAAAGTTTCTTACCTAAAAACATTTTTGATTCTTATATCAAAGTCTAAAAAACAGAAGACGAGAGACTTTTTACTTTTCTCGTCTTTCTGCAAATATTTAAAAATAAGACTCCGATGCTCATTATTTGATACTGCGATTTTTAATTGATCTTAAATTATTCATTAAGAAGTAAAGTATCTCTATTAACAGAGAGAGTTTTCTAATACAAAAAAATCTGTATTTATTATGAGATTTTCAGCTTATTTACAGAATCAAATGAACAAAAATGTACAAAGATTACTTTGACTCCAACTTGAAGAAAGATATTCATGACCTTTATATTCATGACCTTTCGTGGTTTCAAAATAATAAAGAGAAAAAGATTGTTCAGGCCATACCAAGCCTTTTGAGAATTTCCATTCGGTCTTCCTCAGTAAAGGACTCTCCCTGGAAGGTCTCAACAGCTTTCTTCAGAAGAGTGACTGCAAAGGACATTGAAGGCCCGCCGCCAAAGGCAACTGCAACCATGGATGCCTGCATAATTTCTTCTTTTGTAGCTCCGGCTTCAAGGGCGTTGAAGGCATGAAGAGAAATGCAATAGGGACAACGATGATATAGGGCAACACCGATTGCGATAAGTTCCTTGGTTTTAAAGTCAAGAACCGAGGTTTCAAAACTTGCCCCGACCATACCCATAAACGCTGCAGCCTGCTGTCCCTGAGCTTCAGTTTCGGAAGCAAAATCTCTGAGTCCGGCCGTAAAGTCAAATAACAGTTCTTTCGGATCTTCAGTCATATTTTCACCTGTATATTTTCAGTCATGATGCGTTTGATTATTAATAATATATAAAAATGATGAATAAAAATCACAAGATTGTGTAAAAGAGAAATGCCACTGTATTCGAAAAAATAAAATATTCAAGGACTTCCAAGATATTGAAAGAAACCAGGAATAAGGGTAAAAATCCAGTTTGATCTGCACTTCCCCAGCATTCCTTTCAGTCCCCAAAAATAGATATATCTGAGAGGCATCTATACCCCCGGCATGTCAGCAATATTTGAAATTCTAGATAAGGATGCAGGCGGCAGAATAGGAAGGCTCAGAACTCCCCATGGGACTGTTGAGACACCTACTGTTATGCCTGTGATTAATCCAAATATTCAGCTTATCCCCCCGAAAGAAATGCGAAACTTCGGGGCAGAGATCCTGATTACCAATTCCTATATTATTTACCGTAAGGAAGAACTGAAAAGCGTCGCCTTGGAAAAAGGGCTGCATGGGCTCCTGGATTTTGACGGGCCCATTATGACGGATTCAGGTTCTTTCCAGCTTTCCGTATACGGCTCCGTGGAAGTTACGAATGAGGAAATCCTCGGGTTCCAGCAAAAGATAGGAAGCGATATTATTGTCCCGCTGGATATCCCTACACCCCCTGATGTTCATTACAGGAGGGCTGAAGAGGAACTAACAGTCACAGCCGAACGCCTGGAAGCGGCACGAAAGTTTATCCAGGGCGAACAGCTTCTTGCAGGGCCGGTTCAGGGTTCGACCTATCCAGAATTAAGGGAAAAAGCCGCTTCTCACCTTAGAGACCTCAATTTTGAAGTCTATCCCCTTGGAGCAGTTGTTCCGCTCATGGAAGCCTATCGCTACGGAGAACTTGTTGATGTAATTGCCGCATCCAAAAAAGGTCTTTCTCCAGCGTCGCCGGTTCACCTCTTCGGGGCAGGACACCCCATGATGTTCGCCCTTGCAGTAGCCTTGGGCTGTGACCTTTTTGATTCGGCAGCTTATGCCCTTTACGCCAAGGACGGACGTTATATTACTGTAAATGGAACTTACCATGTTGAAAAACTGAATTATCTGCCCTGTTCCTGTCCGATCTGTTCAAGATACACGGCAGAAGAATTGAAAAAAGCCGACAACCGGGAAGAACTTCTGGGGAAGCACAACCTTTACGCGACCTTTGCTGAGATCAGGCTGATTAAACAGTGCATAAAGGATGGAAAACTGCTTGAGCTTGTAGAGCAGCGCTGTCGTGCCCACCCGAAACTTCTTGAGGGGTTAAAAAAACTTTATACCCACTCATCCTGGCTTGAGCAACTTGATCCCGCTACAAAGGGCACTTATTTCTATTGCGGGCCAGAGTCTTCCTCCCGTCCCGAAGTCTTACGCTTTGGAAAAAGACTGGATAGGTTCAGCCTGCAAGGCTCAGCAATCATTAGGACAGGTCCTGTAAAAGGAGAGAAAGAGTACGACCAGGTCCTTACTTTCAAAGCGCCTTTCGGGGCATTTCCCGCCGAAATGGAAGAAGTCTATCCATTCAATGCCGAAGTCCCGAAACTTCCGGATTACGAAGCCCTTAATACCGCTCTTTCAAACACTCTTAAACTGATGGATCTGAACCCGGAAGCTGAATTTACTTTTATCTGCGAGGAGGAGTTCAGGCACCCTCTAATTGAGGAGATCAGCAAAAAAGCAAAACTGGTATACAGGAAAGATTGGAAAAAAGAATAAATTAGAGGGAAGATTGAGAAAAATAAATTTTGAGGAACCAATTAGCAGTCCCAGCTGCCCTGTAATTCCTGATACCTTGAATCCTTAGAGTTACTGGCAATCAAAACCTGTCCCAAAAAAGATAAAAAGAAAACTTTTTGAGGTGCAAACCTTTATAGAATTACCTGCAAAGAACCCCCTAAAAAGGGAAAGAGCTGAAATATAAAGCTCTATACAAAAACTTTCGTATAAACCAGAAAAGTATAGGTGAAACTATTGTCCCTCACAGCAAGAATTGGTGAACTCAGTCCATATCTGCGTCTGATGAGACCCGAACTCTACTACATGGACCTTACCCTACCTGCCTCGAGTGCAATCCTTGCTTCTTATTTGGCGACCGGAGGGCTTCCTGAACTTCTTCCCTTCCTTATTGCAGTAATAGGTGGCTTTGCAGCCATTACAAGTTCATACGTATTCAATGACTGCTGCGATATAGATATCGATACGATCAACCTGCCTGGACGTCCATTGCCCTCGTCTAAAGTGTCAAAGAACTCTGCGCTTGCATATGCTGTTTTTTTAGTAGTGATCGCAGGCGCAGCAGCCGCTTATCTGAATCCTGAATCTCTTCTTATACTCATCGTTGCGGCAGCTACTATCACAATTTATTCAATCTTTGCAAAAAGAAATACTTTCCTCAGCTTTTTGCCAGTGGGTATCTCCTATGGACTTGTACCTGTGGGTATTTGGCTTGCCTTTGACCCTGCGGGACTTCTGAAAGGCAGCGACGGGGTAATTCTTCCTTTGCCGGCTATTTGCTTCGGGCTAATGATTTGCGTTACAGACTGGGCCTTTACTCTTGGAGGGGTTTCCAGAGATGTAGAAGGGGACAGAATGAAAGGTGCTCCAACAATGCCCGTAACCTTTGGAATCCCCTTTACTGCAAGATTCGTAACATTTTGGTGGATTGTCGGGGTTATCGCTTCACTGACCATAGGCTGGTCGGCCCATCTCGGACCTGTATACTTTGCAGGAGCCCTTGTTTCAGGTCTCTGGATGCTCACTCAATGTTTTGATTTTATCAAACACCCTACTCCGGAGAGAGGTGGCAGGCTTTTTCTTAATGGCTCAAACTATAGAGCGATTATGTTCGGATCAATGATTCTTGACGTGGTGCTGTGCATTTATGCAGGGGCTTATACCTCCATTCTCTGGTAAAAAAGGTAGAGAAAAATGGATGCGGATATTATTGTAATAGGGGCATCTCCTGCAGGGCTGATGGCTGCAAGGAACGCCTGTGAAAAAGGGGCGGCGGTCCTTTTACTGGAAAAAAAAGAAGACATAGGGCATCCTCCCCATCCTGCAAACTCCTTTTTTAAGGGAATGCTAGATAAATGCGGAGAAAAGGCAGACCCTTCTTATGTTCTGCATTATCTCAAAGGCATGAAGATTATTTCACCATCAGGAAGGACAGTCGAAGTTGAGGCGACCGGATACGCTATTGATAAAACTGCATTCGACAGGTTTTATGCAAATAAAATAATGAAAACCGGCGTAGAACTTCGGACAGGAGTAAAAGTGCAGGATATCCAGAAAGAAGGAGAGAGATTTACTGTCAACACTTCTGCCGGGACATTTACCTCAAAACTGGTTATTATCTCCGACGGTATAAATTCAAAGATGGCTTCCCTTGTGGGCCTTAAGACAATGAAACATCCTGAAGATATTGCCTGGGGAATCGAATTGGACATAAAAAGTCCTGGACTTGGGAAACCGAAGATGTTTGAGTATTATGTAGGAAATCATGCCCCTGGCTGGAAAACTACATACTCCCCAAGAGGAGGAGACAATGCCGCAATCGGGGCCTACGTGCGCAGATGTGGAACCGATGCAACGCCTTATCTTAATGCCTGGGTTGAGAATTTCAAAAAACTTAAAGGACTCGAAGAGTTTGAAGTTGTAAGAAAACTTTCCGGCGGAGATCCTATAGTGACAATTCCAGGTGAATACATAACTGATGGGATAATGGTTGCTGGTGGGGCAGCAGGTCAGTCGGGAATAGGATATGCAATGAGAGCAGGCCAGATATGTGGAGATGTCGCTGCAGATGCCATAAGCAAAGGAGATGTCTCAAAATCTGCCCTATCAGAATACCGGAAGATCTGGGATAAAGAGTTTCTGGCCGAGCATTATGTGGGTCGGATAGGACTTGAGACTCTCAGGAAAATGACGGATAGGGAAATCGATGAGATGGCAAAGGTCTTTGAAAAGGAAGATCTCTCATTCATTCATGGAAGTTCAATTGAGCAGACTATGCAAGTTTTTGCGTTCATGCTAAAGAAAA
>DAKJ01000018.1:637578-712571 GCA_002496565.1 Methanosarcina sp. UBA289
TAAAAGAGTAAAAAAGAACGGAACCGACACGGATATTATCAAATGCTAGGTGCAGGAAACAATATGCAATACGATTTCTATAAAAGTCCCCTTTTCAGAGTTTATGCTGAGATCGAAGATGGACAGATGAAGATGAAAACCAGCGGGGCTGCGTCCATCCTTGTGAGAAAAACTCTTGAGAAAAACCTAACAATTTTTGAAGGCGAAAAGCCTGCAAAAGTCGAGGCTGACCAACTCATCTGTTCAACCTGGATGCCTCCTGTGCCAAGCTTGGGTTTTGACCGCCTGGTAAAAAGCCAGATTTATTCTATTCTAGGAAAAATGATTCCTGACCAGGTAACAATTTCCATTACTGAAGAGTGCCCGAATAACTGTATTCACTGCGCTTTGCCTGACACGAAAAATCGGGAAAAGCTTGACCCTGAAATCGTAAAATCTACAATTGACCAGGTGCTCGAAATGGGCACGACTTTCGTGATCTTTGACGGGGGCGAACCCCTGACCTATCCTGGCCTTGAAGACCTGATAAGATATGTAGACCCTGAAAAAGCCATTACAGGCATGTTCACCTCTGGGGTAGGACTGACCGAAGAAAGAGCCCGCCACCTGAAAGAAGCAGGCCTTCATTCCCTTACTGTTAGTTTTGACAGCGCGTATGAGGATAAACACGATCACGTAAGGGGCAGAAAAGGAGTTTTTAAAAGCGCCGTTGAAGCCGTCAAAAATGGAATTAAGGCAGGACTGCTTGTAAACATATATGTGGTGCTTTCCAGGGACAATGTGAACGAGCTTGAAGAACTGTATGCGCTTGCATCGGAGCTTGGAGTCCATGAACTCTCCTTCTACGAAATAGTTCCTACGGGCAGGTGGATGGATCACGCCTCTGAAATCATGACTCCAAAGGATCTGAGAAAATTTGAGAATTTCGTATCCGAAGCCAGGGAGAAAGAAGGTCCCAGAATTTTTCCTATCCCGCAGGTCATGAAAACTACAGGCTGCATGGCCGGCCGGAAGTGGCTCCATATTACCCCGGAAGGGAATATTCTTCCCTGTGCCTGTATCCCGATCCCCTATGGAAATGTTCATAGAGACAGGATAAAGGATGTGTGGAAAAAGATCAGGGAAGACCCTGCATATAATGCAAAGTGCTGCCTTATGAGAAATCCCGAGTTCAGGGAGAAATACCTGAAAATTTCAGAATAAACCAAGAACAAGTGAAGGTTTTAAGGTAATTTGGGGCAGTGTCCACGTACCAAAGACCTGTAATTGTATTAACTTCAAAAATAGGCCTGAACTTCATTGAAATGAAATTAACAAATCGATCGTATTCTGCTACTGTGAGAACCTTGGTTCCATCAAAGGTTACAAGTCCATTATTCATGAACAGCTCATACGAACCAAATATGTTAGGGTTCATATTTAAGGATGAATTTCATAAAAATTGACCGAAAAGTCAGTGATTTTTTGGTTAAAACCCGAACTTTGTATATCAAAAAGTTCGGATTTTAAGTATCTTGTAAAATCAAATTTTTAGTGATGATTATTGTGTTAATTATCTTGTTTTATTTAGAATTAGAGTGAAATCAAAGGTTTTTAAAGTTGTTATCACATCTAAGTATTAAAAGAATACGCTGATTTTTTAAGTAATCTCTTAAATATAAACTATAATGACAGAAAATACATTACTGCATTTTATAGGTATTTTAACATCTTTAGTAGGATTAAGTCTTTCATTTTATTTTGGTAGATCAACTAAGCGCATTCTTATAGAGGATATTTGCCATTTTAATGGCAAAAAACAAACAGATGAGTTTGATGTTCCTGTTAAATCCATTCTGAAGGTAAAATTGAGAGGTAAACGAAAACAAAAAGTTCGATTTACATTATTTAAAGTGAAAGTTACTCAATGGAGGGGAGGAGGGCAATATAGAGAGGTCACAACCATAAAAGAAAACATGAAGGGTAATAGTAAGTGTGAATTCGATTTAGAAGGTGATTTAAAGTATCATTTTGTTGTTCAGCCTGATCCTTATGTACCTATTACAGCTGAATTTAGTGTGATTGAATACAGATTCCATTCGGATCGAATTTTTCAGTTTGGCTTAGCTTTATTCACATCGGGACTTGTGATTTATTTTGCAAAATAGAAGGGTTTTTTAAAGGTCTATAGAGTTCAAAATCAGTTAAAAATTCATTATGTTCAGATAATTGCTTCTTTTTTCTGTTCTCCCTTTAATTCTATTTTTTACCATATTTATTAAGAATATTTTCTAATTCAGATTTAATATCTGTCATGAAAATCACCTGATAAAAAAGCGTTCAGTATAAAAACGCAAACTTTTTTTCCAGGCTGTTTCATATCCTACTTTTATTCATAAAAACAATAATTTGAATGTGAAGCTGTTACCGGAAATAATTGCACGAAATTTTTATGGAAAGTGTGATAATACTCAGAATTTATGGGTCGTAGAGTAACTTGGGAAGTAACAAAAAACCGCTTGAAAAAAGGCAGCAATTTTTCAAAACAAGATATGAACAGAAAGTACAGTTACTTGAAAAAGAACTTGAGAAAAGAGAACGTTTAATTCAAACATATCTCATTGTTTTTGGTTTGTATTTAGCTTATGATAAATCTCCCTCACTTCAAGTGACCGCTATGAGGCAGTTCTTAGGGTTCATATTTTTTGCTTTGATGTATTATACTGGCCTCACAAAATATACATATTATATGAAGAGTCGCCCAGAAAAACTTCTTTTCTATCTTATAAACGTATCATCGTTTTTTTGTTCACTGATTTTCAGTTGTACTTTGATTGATTACATTTATCAAATCGGTACTAATGGTCTTGGACTTCCATTGCCGAAGACATTTGTAGTTTTTGCACTAATTTGCATAACTTGGTTGCCATTGTATCTCTCAAGCGATCTTCAGATTCAATTCCCTGAAACTTTGCTGATAGAAGAATCGAGAATAATATATAATAATTATATTTCAAATGCCAAAAAGATTTTTAATTTTTTACTTTATTTGATATTAATTTTAATTTTTTCAACCATAGCCTATATAATTTTACTTGTAGCGTTAAACATAATAGGTGAGAGTTCAAATTTAAGTTTATTTAAGCTTATAATGTTATTATTTGCATTTTTTTTAAATTCAGTATTGTTGTCTAAAATTATATCAATCAGGTCTAATTGGCCCGGTCTAACATTTTCAATATCTGATAATGATCTTACGTTTTTTAAATATGATCACATTGTTTTTTGGAGAAAGATATTCAAAAAAGGTTTTCCGTACATCCTATTGTGCACTTTTTTAATTGTTTTCTTTATTAATACATCATCTACCATGATTTACACTGCTTATATGCAGTATCAATCTCAATTCTTTACTAATCAACAAAAAGCAATAATTTTTATTTTATATGCTATGATTGGCAGTGCACTTCATTTCGAAATATTGTTTTCTCTATCCCCACAGGTAGTTAATATTTTGCGAACCGAGCATTGGATAGATTAAACTTCAAATTCTATTTCCTCTAAAAACTGGATGGAATAAGGGGAGTTACCGTAACACTTCGTTCACTTAGAACTTCAATTCAGAAGCCTGAATAACGGAACTTATTAATTATTTTTTTAGCAAACGTTTTGAAAATTTTGTTCTGAGCATACAACCTATAAATCGTTATCCGTACACGTAATGAAATATTGGGTATGTTTTTCATAAGATTTTTGTATTTAATGATGGGTTAATCGAAGGAAATAAGCATATTCCTATATGATTTGAAACAATTGAGAAAACAAACACACAGGCAATTGTAGAAAAATCAGCCCGAAATTGGCAATTTTCATTATAATAATCAGAAGATAAAACCAAAATAACATTTTTTGTACTACAGCTTTTAGCAAAGTTCTGTCAGTTATGCATACTAGAGGTATTTTGTAATTTTTCAAAATCTGAAACTTTTAGAGCTGATCCCAAAACTCAAAATCGCGTATCTTAATCCTGTATTCCTAATAATAAATCAAGTTTCTGATCATGAAAACAACCCTGAAAATTTTTGATGATTAAGAACTAAATGGCTTTTGGGATAGGCTCTTAGAATATCCATAGGTTTCACCATGAAACCTATGAAAACTAGAAAGTAAATTTACAGAAGAATCAGTACATTACCGCATAGTGTATATTGAAAAATTATAGCAGGTCACCACTTTTCGGATAGGCTCTAAGTTACAATTCTGCTTATTCAATTTTCTAGTTTTATTGCTTTGATTTTTTGAAAAAATAAGAGCGGTAAGCTAACAAAGCTTAAGTTAACAGTAATACAGAGCAATAGAATATAGAACAGCCAATCAGACAAAAACAGAATGAGTAACAGTATAGAATGGGCTGAAATGAACCGAAAAATTGGGATGCAGGTTGAAATATACCTGCAACGGAAATTGAAGCCTTTCAGCTAAATTTTTGTTTGTGAGATGAATCAGACTAAACCCGACCTCTGAAGAGTCATCAGGTCTTCTGTTGTGAGTTTTGCTCCGCCCTTGAACTTTTCGAAGATGGACTTGGCATCTTTCTGAAGCTCGGACTTGACAACGCGGGATTTTCCTTCTTTGTCTTTCTTCTTGAGTTTGAAGATTTCTTTGTCAAGGTCCCGGATTTCTTTCTGGGCATTGATGAAAGCTTTGTGCTGTTCGTCAGCTGCTTCCTGGGCTTTTACAAATTCCCTGTGGGCAATGTCAGACTCTGCCCTGGTTCTGTCAGCCTCTTTGAAAGCGGTAATCATTTTCTCATGATATTCCTGAGCCTGTCTGGCATATTCGGCCAGCTCGTTGTGGAATTCTGAGGCTTCATCTCGGATTTTCTGGGCTTCGTCCAGAAGATCCTTCAGTTCGGAGTTACTCTCGAGCTGGACTTTTTTGACCTGATACTGTTTTTGAAGCTGAGTGATCTTCCCAACGAGTTCCCTTTCCTTGCTTGTGCTCAGAACCTCAGTCTGCTGGGCAAATTCAAGGCGATCAATATCTTTTCTCAGAGCTTTTATTGAAGGGCCACCCAGATTGCTCTGCTTCCTGATGGAATCGGCCTTTGCAAAGAGCTCGTTTGCCTTGGCATTGGTGTCATCGCGCTTATTCTTATATTCGCTGACCTTCTCATTAATTTCGTCCCTGAGAACTTTTAATTCCTGGGCTTCGTTGATAAGGTCTTTCGTCTTCTTGTTCAGGTCGTTACGCTTTGCAGCTAGGGCACTGGCCTCTGCGTTTAAAGCATTCCTTTTTTCCTTAGCTTCTTCAGAAATGTCCTTCAAATCTGATCTTTTTTTCTGCAGTTCCTTTAGCATCTCTTATTGAGCCTCCCGATCCAGCAAAAAAGCTGGCATTTTAGTAGTTCTATTGTTCGATGTCGACATGCTGTGCCTGATTACAACATTGATAAGAAAGAGATTCAAGAACAGGGATAACGGCTCTAAGGTCTTTTTTTGTTATGACCACGTCCGCATATTCCCTTAGGATGGGCTTGGGATTGAAAGCTATGGCAAAACCTGCTCTCTCAAAGACACAGGCATCGTTTGCGCCGTCCCCAACAACTACACATTGCTCTGGCCGAACCCCGTTGAGCTGGGTAAGTTCTTCGAACGCCTTTGCTTTGGAGTCGCTTTGTGTGATTGGGCCTACAACTTTGCCTGTAAGGCAGCCGTCTTCCACAAGCAGTTCGTTGGAAACAATGAAATCAATGCCAAGCGCTTTGCCTATTGTATCGGCAGAGATTGTAAATCCGCCAGAAATCATTGCAGTTTTATAGCCCCTACTTTTGACATAGAGGATAAGTTCTGCCGCTCCCGGCATCAAATCGATCTTGTTTACCGCATCAAGGGCAGTTTCGAAGGGAAGTCCCTTAAGAAGCTTGACCCTTTCAATAAGCGCTTGCTCAAAATCAAAGTCTCCATACATCGCTTTCTTCGTAATCTCCTCAACTTTGCTTACAACACCTGCAGCCCTGGCGAGCTCATCGATAGTCTCAGCGTCTATAAGGGTGCTATCCATATCAAAAACAATCATTTTGTTTCTAGTAAAATTATGTATAGGACAGTTCACTCAATCAAAACCTGGACCTGAATAACTATTAGATATAGCGGGATAATTTCCCGAAAAAGGGCATGCTGCTTGGTGTACCTTCTTCAGGGGTACCCCCCCGCAACTTAATATAATACATTTGCCCTGACATTAAAAGCCCACCAACGGATAAAGTTTTCAAATTATAATACGAGTTCTGTGAAACAAGACCACAAAACAACAGCATTGATGTCAACGTTTTTGAGTGAGATAAATCACATCCTTTTTAAGCTTTTCGGAGGGGGAGTGAAACATATTGAATAATAGTTATAGATATATCTAATATTTATAAAATAAAGGTGATAAGGAAAGAGACTCGCCAAAAGGATTATAAACCCATTAGGAATTCCATTATTGAATAAATTGGTTAACAAAGGATTTAGAGAAAAATGGTCAACATAGGTTTTATAAAAATGGGCAACCTGGGAATGAGCCAGGTTATTAATTTGATCCAGGATGAAATTGCAGCCAGAGAAGGAATTACAGTACGTGTATTTGGCACAGGTGCCAAGATGAGCCCTGCCGAGGCTGCAGATACTGAAAGTTTCAAGCAGTGGAATGCAGACTTCGTGATAATTATCAGCCCTAACGCAGCAGCTCCAGGTCCCACAGCAGCTCGTGAGCTATGGAAGGGCGTTCCATGCATTGTAGTCTCAGATGGCCCAACAAAGAAAGAAGCCAGAGAAGCTCTTGAGCAGGAAGGCTTCGGATATATGATCCTCCCAGTAGATCCCCTCATTGGAGCCAAGAGAGAGTTTCTTGACCCCGTAGAGATGGCATCATTTAACTCCGATGCAATGAAAGTGTTATCTATTTGTGGTGTTGTTAGACTTATCCAGGAAGAGTTGGACAAGGTAACTGACCAGGTTGCTTCCGGAAGATCAGGAAAGGAACTGGAGCTTCCACATATTTTTGCAAAACCTGAAAAATGTGTAGAGCACGCAGGCTTCGCAAACCCTTACGCAAAAGCAAAGGCTCTTGCCGCCCTTCATATGGCTGAAAAAGTAGCACAGGTTAACTTCCCTGCATGTTTCATGTTAAAGGAAATCGACCAGGTATGCCTGACAGCTGCAGCTGGACACGAAATAATGGGAGCTGCTGCACAGCTTGCAATACAGGCAAGAGAAATTGAGAAATCCAATGATACTGTATTCAGGCAGCCCCATGCAAAGAATGGTACTCTGCTGAAAAAGGTAAAATTATACCAGAAACCAGAGTAAACCTTGGAAAACCTTAAGGTTTAAAACCGGAAGGTTAATTGGAGGAACAAAGAATATCCCTAGAAAATAAGCGGGAACAGATCCTCCAATAATCACTTTTTTAATTTATCATTATGAATATCAGGTCATTTTTTGTTTATTTTTTTGCATCTTCAACTTCTTCCAGTACAGATGTATATTCCTGAAAAACAGAGTGGAGATCTATAGTAGCTAGTATATCCACGACCCCAAGAGCTGCAATAGCTTTCCCGTCTTTTGAGTGAATGGGAGCAACAACCACAGGTTTTCCACTGTACACACCTTCCGTAGGGACCTCGTGGATGACTTTGTTTGTTTTTAAGACTTCTTCGAGCACAGGCCCTGTGTAGTCTCTGTCAACGATTTGACCCTTTTCCAAGCGAAGTCCCTTCCGCTTGAGACTGCGAATGGTTGTAGGAAGTCCAATGACCGAGTGTACTGCGACTGCTAGTGCCTCAAGATCTTCGGGCCCTGAATCTTCTGAGATAGTTAGGGAAGTAATTTTTTCACCCCCGTAAATTACTTGAGACCGGGCAGGACACAAAGCAAGGGCTTCTCAGAAATGAAAAGCTGGATCCCACTTTCCGGCCATATTTAGAATATCTTTTTCAAAGAATATATAATCACTCCTCATTTTCAAGGGCTTTTATAAACGCCTGTTTATGTAATTCCCCTGACTCGTGGATTCCCCCAAGGTCGCCGCGTGCCGCCCTACACGGATAATGCTGAATATACAGTCCGGCTCTGGGAGGTGCATCTTTTACCTGCATTCCAACAATTTCTTTTGCCATATGCCAGGTACTCCCACATGGAGCTCCTTTTATTACCTCCACGTTGGCAATTTTTCCATCTTTTGTCTTTATTCTCAAGATAGGAGACCCAAAGATATCCGTAAATGGTCTGTTGAAAGCATTGGGCTCAAGACTGCAGCATATCTCATCTACCTCGATATCCATACCTGAAACTTCGGATAGCTTTTTGAGTTCGGAAACCGAAGCCCTGGATGGTCCCCCTGGAACTATAAGAGAGCGCACACCAGCTTCTGCCGCAAGCTTCGCAATTGCAGATGTCAGATCAGGATGTAAAGAGTAAGTAATTATAATTTCTGCAGAAAAAACATGCTTATCGAAATTAAGAGCTTCCAGAAACTCATCAGGCTCTTCAATAAATACAGGTACGAACTCAGGCAAATCAGCAGTTACGATCGAAAAATTGCTGTGTTCCCTGACAGTCTCAATCAGACGGTGCCCGTATTTGCCCCGCGTAATAACTCCTATTACAGTCATTACTCTAAGCTATTTTTAATATTGCATAAATAGATGCTTATTTTATCTGAAATCTGCCCTGACTCGCCAGCTATACAGGGAATTGGGATTTTACCATGAATCCAGAAAGCCTGTAGAGTATAAATACAGATAAAACATTTCACTAAAAATCTCTAAAAAAAGACGATATTTATGAGAGGAAAACTAATCACACTTGAGGGCATTGACGGCTCAGGCAAAAGCACGGTTGCAGAAAAGCTTCAGAAGAATCCTGAAATTAAGGCCTTTAATCCTGTTTTTACCCGGGAACCGACAAGGGGCACTCTGACTGGAAATGCCGTGGAAAAAGCAATTCAGTCGGATACCGACCAGCTTGCTGAGCTCTTCCTTTTTACAGCGGACCATGCGGAACATCTGTCAAAGATTATAAAGCCTGCGCTTAAAAGTGGAAGACTAGTGATTTCTGATCGCTATTCCGACAGTCGATATGCTTACCAGGGAGTGACCCTGAAAACTCGCTTGGAAAATCCTCTTGAGTGGGTAAAGGACCTGCACCGAGGATGGACCATTGTTCCGGACCTGACCTTTCTTTTTGATATCAGGCCAGAAGTTTCAGTTGAACGTTGTGGGAAGCGAGGAGAACAAAGCAAATTCGAAAAATTAGAGTTTTTACGGAAAGTCAGGGAGATTTTCCTCAGGCTTGCGGCAGAAGATCCAGAACGTTTTATTGTAATCAATGCCTCCCGCTCCTCTGAATACGTAGAAAAAGAAGTCACCGAAAAAATTCTGGAGTTCCTGAACAGGAACTGACCAGATATAAAGATTTAACCGGAAAATTAAACCAATATCCGTTAGAGGCCGTTGTCATCAGCAAATTTTATCAGGGCTTCACCTAACATCCTGACATGAGTGGGGTTAAGGTTGAACCTGGCCTTCTTTACGCCTCCACGCTCCTTTGCAAGCTCGACGTATTCCTTCTCAAAACGCTCACTGTGTGCAAGGGAGATCGTCATGTACCAGCCTCCTCCCATCTTAATCTCCACATATCCGTCTCCACTTATCTCCTCAGCGTTTTCTTCAATACTCTCTTCAGATGTATTCTTCTTAACCATATTGTAAACCTCATAATCTCCTGGTTTAAAGTGAAATTTGCAGATTTAATACTAAATACTCGATTATATACAAGACATATCGGAGCTGAGATAAAAGGATTCCCAAGTGAGAGTTATTTTTTGTTATCGGATTTAATCCCTAAACTCAGAACGGCCGGAGGAACCAATCCCGAATGAACAGCAGTTGCGACCAGGGCTCCTTTTATCCCAAGCTTATCAAGAGTAAAAAGATCTTCCATATCCTTGACGCCTCCGGCAAGTAGCACACTATGCCTGGAACACTCAACCAGTTTTTGAAGGAATTCAGGATCAAAGCCTGAAGCCGTTCCAACCCTGTCAAGGTCAAGGAAAATAAGGTCTTTTAAGGGCAAATCATTTAACAGCTTTACTATTTCAAAAGGGGATTCAGGAAGCTCAGGATCGTTTTTCAGAACTTTGCCGTGCTTTATATCAATGCTGACACTGATCCTTCCGGAATTTCGATAGGCGGCATCCTTTATTGCCGAAAGCGTTCCTGTCTCTGTACCGATCACGGCAGTTCCTGCAATGGAAAGAGCCTTGTCCACGTCTTGTGGAGACGAAATCCCGAAATCAAGCATTGTGTCTGCCTTTAAGCTTACTTCTCGAATTACTCCAGCATTCGTTTCGCGAGGGCCTTTGCCCTGAAGCACGTTAAGGTCGGCAATATAAACTTCTCTGGGACGCAGGAGTTCTACTATGTCTACAGGATCCGAGCTGCTGCATACAGTACTTGAATCTGAAACAGGGCGGTATTTTTCCCTGTCCCCGCCCTTGGCAAGAACTACGCTACGGTTAAATATATCCATCACAAAAATTACTCGGAACATACTTATTCAATAGCTACATCATCCTATAAAAAAATATAAAATAAAACATATTGTATAAAAGAAATAATATTCATTGAAAGATTTTAATTCGATGTTTAGTTAGAGGATTTTTATGAAACTGCTTATAAGTCCAATCAATAGAGAGGAAGCAATAATCGCTTCCAGAGGCGGCGCGGACATTGTAGATGTCAAAAACCCGAAAGAAGGCTCCCTTGGTGCTAATTTCCCATGGGTAATAAGGGATGTAAAAGAAGCTGTGGAAGGCAGACAGCCTATAAGCGCAACCATAGGAGATTTTAATTACAAGCCAGGAACTGCTTCCCTTGCCGCATTTGGAGCAGCCGTTGCAGGAGCAGACTATATTAAAGTTGGCCTTTACGATATCCAGACTGAAGATCAAGCTTTAGAGCTTATTACAAAGATAACACAGGCTGTAAAGGACTACGACTCTACAAAAAAAGTTGTTGCCTCGGGATATTCGGACTACAAGCGCATCAATTCGATCTCTCCATTACTGCTTCCCTCAATCGCCGCAAAAGCTGGGGCAGATGTGGTGATGGTCGATACGGCAATTAAGGATGGGAAATCTACCTTCGAATTCATGGACGAGAAAGAACTTAAGAAGTTCACTGATCTTGCCCACGAGTCTGGACTTGAAAACGCAATTGCAGGTTCGTTGAAATTTGATGATCTTCCGGTGCTTGAAAGGATCGGACCAGATATTATTGGAGTCCGCGGCATGGTCTGCGGGGGGGACAGAACAACTGCGATCCGGCAGGAACTGGTAGAAAAACTCGTAGCTGAATGCCAGGCTTGAGAAATTCTTTTTGAGTGAATCTAAAAATTTGTGCCGGCCGGCTATTAGGCAGGCCGGCCGAAAGATAAATATAAACAGATAACTATTTTTAGTCTGATGTTTGTTTTTGGACATATTGGGATTACTCTGGGAATCTTTTATTGCCTAAGCCGCATATCTTCAAAAAAGAGCTTCTGGGTAAATGCTCCGTGGATTGCGCTCGGGGCGCTCCTTCCGGACTTTATTGATAAGCCTCTTGGAAGGATAATTCTTGCTGACACTATAGGAAGCGGGAGAATTTATGCTCATACTTTGCTTTTTGGCCTTCTGCTGGGCTTAGCAGGATACTATCTCTATAGCCAAGGGAAACCTGAACTCCTGATTATTGCAGGAGCATCTTTTTGCCACATTCTTGAAGATCAGATATGGAATAGCCCTACAGTATTTTTTTGGCCGCTCTTAGGCTGGGAATTTCCAAAGGATACGATTTCAGGAAACTTTATTGAGTATCTTATGATAATTTTTAGTAGATCATATGATCCCGGATTTACAGAAGTTTTTATCTCAGAAATCGTCGGACTGCTCATTATAATTGTCCTTCTTATTGTCAAATACATTAACGAAAATCATAAAGAAAAGAAAAAAGAGAATTCTCTGGTACAACAAAAAAGAAAAAATTCAAATTTTTAAAAACTGGAAGTTCCTTCCTCAGAAGCCTGACCTCCAGACGAAACTGAGGAGGGAATTTAAGGCATATGCTCATAAATTTCTATGTTAAGGGAATCATAGATCTTATACACAGGATAAGCGGTCTGAGCCTTGGAGGCGCTTCCCGTAGAAACTGATGTTTCATCCGATTCCCGTTCACTGGCAGTCAAAGCCTCAGAAAAAGTAGTTTTGATAACATAGAAAGGTTCGTTTTCCACCGCTGTTTCTACAGATATGCCGTTTTTCAAATCATTTTTGTATATATAAAGAGGTTTTTTGGGAACATCAGCAAGCCCAGTAGTCCAGTTCATATTGCTACTAAGGATCCCAGACGTTCTGCTTAAATCTGTATCTACATCAGATGTAAAATATAGATAAGGTTCTCTTACACCGGATAACCACTGAATACCGTCTACCTCATTTTCCGAAATTGATTCAGAAATTCCACCTGTATATGGCGAGCTGAAACAGGTGAAGAATCCTAGTGTCCATAGAAGACAAAGAACCAGCACTGCAGAGCCAAGGCCAAGAGTATACCCTTTTCTAAGAAAAATAATGTAAAGGGAATACCCCAGCAAAGGAATCTGGGCAAAAATAATGAAGCTCAAATTTGCAAACCTATCTGGAGAGTAAGGAATGAAGGGATTTAAAAGGAAAACAAGCTCCAGGCAGAAGGTTACGATATAAAGGCCCAGAAAGCGTGGGTATCTGCGAACGAAATGGTGACAAAACCTTTTACGGTTTTGCCATACAATTACGGAATTGATCAGGATAAAAACTAAAGGAATATAGTATTTGCCGTAATAAAGATTCAAAAGATGCACAAAATCGAGAAATCCATTTTCAGTCGATGGTATCGTAGAAAAGCCTGCAGCTACTAACGTTTTAGCGCGCAGGATGACATTCGAAATAGATGTATCAAAGAACTGAGAGATATATTTGGTACAAAGCAGGAAGCCTACTAAAGTAAGTGACAAGACAAACACGGGCATTTTCCTTCCTGCAGAGTGTGAAGCGTCAGAGAAGAGAAATTTGAGACTCAGGATATTACGGAGAAATCCAGGCTTCAGTACTTTGCTCGAACATAAGAGGAGCAGGGAGAAACAGGCAAGATATGCAAAAATGAAAGGATGAGCTAAAGGAATCAACGGCATCATAAAAAGAAGGCAAACAGCCATTGCCCTGTTTTTATCCGAAATTGCACTTCTCAGCACAAGAAGATATAGAGGTATCAGACAAAAACAAAGATAATAAGGAACTGATGAGGTCTGGAAATGACCAAAATATGGAATAAGCGAGGAGAGAAAAGTTGTTAAGACTAATTTTTCCCTGCTCATGAAAATGCGATAGAACAGGTACATTCCGATGATAAACAGTATTGAAAAAAATACTGGCAAAAAGTATGAAAGCGCCGATGTTTTCAGACCTGAAACCTGAGCTAGGGCTGAAACGAGCAGAGGACCCGTGGGAGAAAGGTCTGAGAAGCTCAAAAGGTTACAAAGTGAAACCTGTCTTGCAAGATCGAAGTACGAAAATCCCCCCCTGCATATTGAAACATAGCCAAGCATGTGAGGAGTTATTAGTACTGTAATGTGAACAAGAAGCAGTATAAAAACTGCACTCATTTTTCTGTATGCAAGGAGAAGAACGCAGGCTGAAAGGTAGCAAAGGAGCAGAGTAAGGTAAAAGTGAAAAGGAAGCTGCTCATAAATATTAACTGTATACCCTTCGGGCTGAATTCCCCTGAGAATAAAGAGACTGTAAACCAGTAGTAATAGAGAAATCGAAGTTATAAGGTTTAATATGTTATTAGTGATTTTAGACAATGTGTCCCCCATCCTTTTTGAAAGTTGCAGAGTCCAGTTTCAGCACCTAAATATGAATTATCCCTGAGAACGTGGTTTCACTCTTAAAGAGTTGTTACAGGCCGCGCACAGGCCCAAAAACTTTCGTTCGTTAGATTTTGTTTATTTGTTTCTCCTCTTTCGCATTATTCTTATATCCAATCGGCCAACAAATAATTAATAGTTGCGCCCGAAGTGCAGTTTGATATATTGTCTCGACCTAAATAATGTTTTTATGAATTAAAAATTTTCAACAATTAAAGGCTTTCGGGTACTATCTCGCTGTCCAGAGACTTTTAGCATTTCTGTTACAATAACTCACGGAACATAAATAATATTCCTCTTAAATACAAATCCTGCTGATATTAATACATACGGTCTGAACCTTACAGGGAAAATATTTATTAAATTCACTGTTGATTCCTGCTGGTGTTGGGATAATCCCGAATTAACCCTCCAGGAGAAAACAAGCATTTAAGATATGGATAAAAAGATGTTTCCTCTTAGAATAAAGGAAATGGAAGAGATTATGGAACACTAGCCATAAAACTATGTAACTCAGACTTAAACGTTTAGATTATCAAAAAATTTCAGCTTACCACATAAATCTATGAAACTTTCCTCCTACAGTACTATATTTCAGGGTAATCATATTCCTTGATAATCTCTCAGGCACACTTTTTTAACATTACTTAGTGTTTTCAGAATATGACGAATTCTACGTTCCACAGACTTTCCTTTTATGCACCAGTAAAATGGCCTGTTGTTTCCTATAGAAGGAAATTTGGTATAGGAAATGTCGAGAGGGTGGAAATAGAAGATGGTATGTCCTCTTTTCAAACTCTGGACAAGCCCATTCAATACTAAAGGGGTTCCTAAAAAGCGGAGTATTGGACCTCCAGACGTTGGAATTTTCAGTATATTCTGATAATAGGCCCAGGGAAATTCAACAAAATTTCTATCATCACCTGCTTCAAGGCCGCTCTTTAAGGGATAGTAAGGAAAAGAAGAAACTGTCTTAAGGGACGAGTCCGTTTTATTATAAAGAGAATTTACTGATACTGAAGAGTCATATTTGAAACCAATACGTTCAAGTGAATCAACCATCCATCCACCTATCAGGGCATTTGGTGCTCTGTAGCCTACTACTCTCTCCCCGCTAATTTTTTCAAGAATTCTTTTTGCAAGCAATGTTTTCTGCTCGAATTCCTCAATACTCATTAACCGCTCCTTTGTCTCAGGATCAATTTTGCAGGCGTGATGAAGGCCATGACATGCAAGTTCGTGTCCTCTTTCCGCAACTGATTCAACAAGTCCAGGATAATGGTCTATAATATCTGCAACTACAAAGAAAGTAGCAGTCACATTGAATTCATCGAGAATGTCCAGTACCCTGTTTGTAGGTTCAGTCAGGAAATCATACCTGCCTTCCCATTTTTCAAAGAATTCATTCACAGTCCTGTAAACAGCATAAGGAGAACCGCAAACTGAAGGAATATGATACCAATCTTCAAGATCCACTGTAACCGAGAAACTACCCCTCATAAGACCCCCCTTCACGACCAACTTCACTTACAACCACATAAGAAATTCCTGACCTGTACTGAAATTATATGATTGCAAATAATGAAAATTTGCACATGTTCAAAAATTTCTGATATAGTAGAGGACTACAGAGTATAAAAAATTTTTTAATGATTTGATTAAGATAAAATATTCCTAAAAAATGTTATCTATATAATGTTTGAAAGTAAATATTAAATTAAAAAATAAAGATAGATATAAATAGAGGATCGTTAGGCAAATTGCTCTATCATAGAATCTCTAAAGATTTCTTTAAATTAATAAGAAAGATCCATTACCTCTTAATAGATTACCCAATAAATTCAGAAGACTCGCATTTTCAGTGTTTCTGAGTCATGCCAGTGCTAACTGTATAAATCTGATAATTAGTTGTACTGGCTGGAAAAAAGGCTCTTTGAATAAGCCTTAACTTATTTATTCCTTAGTACTTTACAAAGTGTGGTTGTTTTTCTGTTATTCTCATCATTTAATTGAACGATTTAGGATTTATTATGACTTTAAAAAGAAGGTTCAATCGTCCGGACGCCCTTAGTTTTCAATAGAACTTAAATAAATGATAGAAACATTAAAACATAAACTTTTTGTACACTCCTGCAATCAATGAATATTGTTTTTTGTTTTCTAGAAAATTTAAGAAAAACTGGGAAATGTTTACTTAAGTTAACAGTAAAATTCACGAAATTAGAAAAACTAGGCTGTCCTAAACTAAATTTAGCATAATGGTATACCCTGCATATAGCTTTTTCGCGTCTGGAGATTTACAACAAAAAGTATAGGGATAGAAAGAAGGGAAAAGGTCTGAAACATAGATGGCAACACTGGAAAAAAAACGGATCTTACCTTGCAATTTTAATTTTTTTGATTATAGTTGGAACAAACGCTCTTTCCACTACAGCGCCCAATATGACTGTTTATGTTGCTGCCGATGGGAGAGGGAATTTCAATTGCGATGGAAGTGACGATCAGGTAGAGATAAATCAAGCTCTTAAATATGCTGCAGAAAATCCACAGTTTTCAACTGTTTATTTGAAAGGTCCAAATACATACATTATCTCGGACAGTATTTTAATTGGAAGCGAAACCATTTTGGAAGGAGATCCTACAGCCGTCATTAAACTTAAAGATCAAGCGGACTGGCCGAGAAATAAACCTCTGATTACTCAGATGGACAGTTCCGGAGTCGATAGAGTCACTATAAAGGGATTTGAAATTAACGGAAACCATGACAAGAATGAAGATAAAATGAAAGGGCAAGGATACTACAATATGATCAGTTTCCTTGACTCTCAAAATATAGATGTTCATGGTATGTATCTGCATGACGGACATGGTGATGGTTTAAGAGTCGAGAGAAGTTCGAATATTAAGTTTTACAATAATAAAGTGTACAAATTAGGACATGACGGTTTTTATTCTATTGATTGCCAGAATGTAGAAGCCTGGAAAAACAGAATAACTTGCAGAACTAACGGTGGGCTTCGAGTCTGGAATTCCAATTACGTAAAATTCTATGATAACGTAATAGACTCCTTTTACCACTGGAGTGCAGGTGGCTCCGCAATTCTGATTGAGAAAACGACAGGTGTCGTTAACGATGTAGAAGTATACAATAACACCATTCATCACACTTATGGCCCTGGAATCTGGCTGATAGGTTACGGAGCGTCTTATCCCAAGGAAGAGGCACAGAATGTCCACATTCACAATAATATCTTCTACAGCACTGGTACGAACCCCAGTATCGACTGGGTAGGAGGTATTGTAACAAGTGGATTTTATGATACCCTTATTGAGAATAATGTGTTTGATAATGTGTATCATGCAGCAATTATCCAGATGTATCCTTCTTCCACAAGCGCAGGTAATTCCGTTGATCTTTCACCTCAAGGTACAGGATTCACAACAATCGTCCGCAATAACATAATAGTAAATACCCAGAATCGCACAAAAGACCCTGATGGAACAGGATATGGAGTGATCAATTGCCTGCCTTCAACACATACCATTGTGATGGAAAATAACTGTCTCTACAATAACATAGCAGGAGACTACATGAATGCTAGGTCAACAAGCGACATCCATGTAGATCCTCAATTTGCAAACGAAAAAGAACATGATTATCACCTGAAATCAACCGGTGGAAGGTGGAACGGAAAAACGTGGGTAAAGGATCCTGTAAGTTCTCCCTGCATTGATGCCGGCCATCCGGACTCCGATTATTCAAAGGAGCCAGGGAACAATGGAGGTAGGATCAATATAGGCAGGTATGGAAATACAGAATGTGCTTCGATCTCAGGTAATATACCCGGGTATGTTGTATGGTGGAACCAAATATTTTCGCCAGAATGGAAAACTTTCAGGCTACTGCTGAGGATATTTTCCCTATTTTGCTTTAATGTCTTATATTAAAACTTTCCAGCTTATTTTTTAATAGAGCATTCAGCTACTTAGAAAAAAATATAAATGAACGATTCAGCGTCCATTTAATGAACTGTGTTTATCAAAGATTATTTTTTGCAATTTGCGTAGCTGTGACCATATGTCATCCGATCCTTTGGCATTTATTTATTAGCAGGAACACCTAAAATCGAAAGCATTTTTCATAAAATGATTTGTTTACAACGGAGTTGACGACTCTGAATTTCCAATTAGTGAATTAACCTGAAGATAAACACCTCGGGGCTTCTTAGTTCATTTTTTTGTCTTTTGAGAACAAGTTCTCAGAGCTCTCCCCCACTTTCTGTAAGTACAAAAAAGAGTATGCTTCATCATATACAAAAGTATACATTATTTGCCAACATATATCTTTTTTAATAAATCGTTAGAGTGCATACAAAAGTTCTGGATTCCAATGAATGCGCTTTAATAAATATTACAATTTAAGAAGTTCTTCACATAGTTTGAGTAGTAATATATTCAAGCAGCGAAAATAATCCAGATGTTTCAAGAGGAGTTTATTTGCAGTATTAAATAGACAACTTCTTTTAATCTTAAAGAATTATAGTTTAATGTATTGGGGATTTAAAATGAGCGGAAAAGGGCAACATTATAAATGGGGAGACAAAAAAAAAATATTACTTTTTAGCATAATTTTTATTTTTTTAATCGCAAGTATAACCCTTACTCTATCAAAGCCATCCGGTAAAATTGTTTATGTTACTACCAATGGGAGTGGAGACTTTAACTGTGATGGAAGTGACGACCAGGTAGAGATAAACCAAGCTCTTGAATACATTGCGGAAAATCCAAGATTCACAACCGTTCATCTGGAAGGCCCTAATACCTACGTCATTTCCGACAGTATATACATTGGAAGTGACAACATTCTTGAGGGAGACCCAACAGCTGTAATCAAACTTGAAGATAAGGTAGGCTGGCCACTAGAAAAACCTCTGATTACGCAGATGGACAGCGCCGGAAATCATGATATTACCATAAAGGGGTTTGAGATTGACGGAAATCATGATAAAAACAATGGAAAAAATAGGGGAAAGGGATATCACAACCTGATCCATTTCCTTAATTGTAAGAATATACAAGTTCACGACATGTATATGCACGACAGCCATGGCGATGGGCTTAAAGTCACAAAATGTTCAGATATTAAGTTTTACAATAACAGGGTGTATAAGTTAGGGCATGATGTCCTCTACTCCATATATTCTTCGAATATAGAAGCTTGGAATAATAAAATAACATGTAGAACAAATAGCGGTCTGAGAATTTACAATACAAATCACGTAAAATTCTATAACAATATCATTGACTCAGAAGGAGAAGGCGGGGCAGGAATTGAAATCCAAAAAATTGGCCCGTCAACTGTGATGAACGATATCGAGATTTACAATAATCTGTTATATGAGACGAACGCAGCAGGTATATGGATTACAGGCTATGGATCCGAATATATTAAAGATTCTGCAAAAGATATCTATATTCATCATAATAAATTCTA
Source organism: Methanosarcina sp. UBA289 (assembly GCA_002496565.1). Taxonomy (GTDB): domain Archaea; phylum Halobacteriota; class Methanosarcinia; order Methanosarcinales; family Methanosarcinaceae; genus Methanosarcina. The sequence continues at coordinate 657,040 of DAKJ01000018.1, forward strand.
CAAAACAGGTATTAACCCGAGTGCGAACTGGGCAGGGGGAATAGTGCTCAATGGTTTTCAAAATACTTTAATAGAGAATAATAAATTTGATGGGTGTTATGGAGCTGCTATTGCCCATAAACAGGTTACTGACGAATTTGCAGCTCCAAACTCAGGATATACAACTATTGTGAAAAATAATGTGATAATTAATACACAGTCAAGTCCTGCTGCCGGAAAAGGATATGCTGTATACAACAAACTGAAAAGCACCCATTCCTTTATTCTGCAAAATAACTGCCTTTCTAGCAACGCCGGGGGGAACTATCTAGGTGTAAATTCTACCTCAGATTTTGAAGCGGACTCTGAAATTGCGGCAAAGTTGAGCAACAATGAGTCATTGGGGGAAGATTTTCCCTGGAGTGAGGCTATGTCTGCTGGACCTCAGACACCTTATAAGAGAGATGAAAGCGGAGTCCAGACGGGACAGGAAGAAAGTTTTGAGTCCAACCTTAAGAAAGCTTTTGCAGATTTTATAAGATCGTTGGAAAGATTCATATTAAGTTTTTTTATGCAGCCTGACGAAGTAGAAAATTTCAAAATTGCTTTGCCTTTCATTATTTCGGATAATAGGTTGAGAGAAGAGGCTCCAAATATCACTTTTAGTGACAGTGAATATATCGATGTAGGAAAAAGGTCAGAGAGAGGTACTTATAGAGGGGTTATAATCTTTGAACTGAGTTCACTTAATCAGACTGATCGAATCGAAAAGGCAACTCTATCTTTATTCTGGTATTACCCGGAGAATCAAATGAGATCGAAGGATACTATACTGGAAGTATACAGACCTGTAAAATGGTGCGAAGAACACGTTACGTGGCAGCAAAAAGAAATCAATGATCCCTGGAAAAATCCCGGGGGAGACTGGTATGATCGGAATGGAGTCTTCCAAGGCAATACTCCATATGCCACAATAACTATCAGTGGAGAGGAAACTCCTGACAACCGTTATTACGAATTGAATATAACAGAACTTGTGCAGGAATATGTAAGCGGAAAGTATGAAAATACAGGTTTCCTTATAAAGGCCCGCGAGGAAGATGAGAATTACATCGCTTTTTATAGTTCCAACTGGAAAAATAAAGATCAAAGGCCAAAACTCACTATAGAATATGTCTAAATATAGATAAAAGTAATTATCAATATTTCGCTATTGGAGCTCCCTACTGGATTAAATAGACAAAACATTGGGAAAAGTTGTCTGTGATTCCGTTTTTACAAACTAAAGGGCAATAAATAAAAAAACAAGGAAGCAAGAAACAATAAATGAAAAAAATGAACCCAAAAAGAAATAAAAAAGAAGGGGTAGATTGAAAATTAAGAAGAATAATCTTCCTAACCTTAACGAGCAAGTCCTACTCTTTCATTCTTTTTCTTCTCAACCTGCATATCGAAAAGCATTCCGAAAAGAAGCATCTGAAGCCCCGTACCTAGTACAAGAAAACCAAGCAGAGGATAGTAGGAAGGGAGAGGATTTTGCAACAAGATCTGCAAAAAGCCCCACAATCCTAAAAGAACACTAACAGGCAAGGAAATCATTCCAAGGAAATAGAATAGTACGAGTGGATGGAAGTCCAGTACCGTATATTTGACCCTCAGCCTCCAGAGAAAACCTCTAAAGATCATGGGAGCTACTTTGCGGATAAACTTTCCGTATCGAATCTTCGATCTCTCTCTACCGTAGCGGGCAGGCATTACCACATCCATTACTCTCATTCCAAAGGCATTAAGTTTGATCAACAGATCGTTACAATAGCCATAATAAGGATAGACTGAATCCAGATCAATAAGCTCCAGTGCCTGCCTGGAAATAGCTGTATATCCATTCTGAGGATCCATAACCTGCCAGTAACCACTGCCTATTTTTGTGATAAAACTAAGGAGAAGGTTTCCAAAAGATCTCCATCTGCTCATCCCGGTCATAAAATCGTCAGTGAGTAATCTATTGCCCTTTGTATAATCGGCTCTTCCCTCAATGATTGGAAAAATCAACCTGGGAAGCTGAGAAGGATCCATTTGATTATCTCCAGCCATAACCGCAACAATATCCATCTCATCTCTAAGGGCAAGTTTATACCCGTCAATTATTCCTGCACCTACTCCTTTATTTACTTCATGACGCAAATACACGATCCTTGGGTCTCCAAATTTTTTTACAATTTCACCTGTTCGATCTGTACTGCCATCATCAATTACATAAATCCTGTTCACATATTCAGGGATCCCACATAGAGTCTCACCGATAAGTAATTCTTCATTATAAGCAGGCACGACAACTCCTATACGGGTGCTCTCAAATTTCCTGAATACAGGATCCACATCAAAACTTAGATAGTTAATCTTGAGTTCTTCGGTTTTTGCCACCGAAAGCAGGGATTTCAAAGATAAATGATCTTTTCCTGAACTGATTTTCTGTAGTGAGGCCGCTGTTATTGCAAGAAAGCCTATTTTTTCCTTGAAGGTACTTTTTCCATTAAAAAGCATTACTGTTTCCTGCTCACAGGAGATACGGCAGGGCCAAGAACCCACAGATAGGTCAAACCCCTGTCTTAACGGCTCAAGGACATGGGAAAGCAAATCTATGTCCTGCATGCATTCCGGATAAATGAGAACCACAAGCTCTGAATCAAGAGATGCTTTGTAGAGGACATCGAGTAATGCTTCCTCCCCCCCTGAGATAGGAACAACCCGTGCCCCTCCCAGAGCAGCTACTTCCATAGTTCTATCAGTGGAACCTTCGTCAAGAACAAGTACACGATCAGCGTAACTTGCCGCAATCAAAACTTTGCTTCCAATGGAAGTTTCCTCATTCTGAGCTGGAATTAAGACCGTAAACTCATGCCTGAGCAACTTATCGGTAAGTTGAGATGGCGAAGATACTATGCTAATAGGATCAGAGATTAGAGAATTAAGACTAAGTGTAAGGGCTGAAAACAAACCCAATCTACCCCCTTATACATATGCATGTGCTATAACCCCTCTTTATGTGTATAAGTGCAAAAATATTAAAGGCTATCATACTAAAAATTATTAGACTAAGATATATATAAGGTTAACATGTAGATTAGATATACACATAAAAATATTAATAAGGAAAAATAATCCTTACAAAAGATATCTATGAATAAAATAAAGAAATATATTAACTGACTAAGATCTTCTATGCCTTTAATATTAAAAATCAGATCCATTTCTAAGAAATTAAAACTTAAGACAATAAATGAACATATTCGCTATTTTTGTAATTAATTAAATCACGAAACGTAAATCAATTGTGATAAAGAAACCTACATTCTTGCAAGTTTGGATTTCTATTTTAAAAAGGAAATCTTGAAGAGATAAAAAGTTAAAAAAGAAATAGAAGGATGATCTGAATAAAAGATTAAAGATTTCATAATTGAAGCAGATGCTGAAATAAGCATAGTAATTGCAAGATTGATAATTATATTTATCAAGAATTTGCTGCCACGCCTACACGCTATGAATTTTCAATCTTGATAAGCCTGGAATTAACGGCGGCTTTCCAGAGGGTAGCTGCCACATATGCCAGTGATGTTTGACTGATAATGGATAAATGACAAGAAGGATAATGTCTCAGGGAGTATCAGTAGCAAAAAAGTATGCAAGGAAGGGCTTTTCTTGTCACCACAGAGAATTGAGAGAAATAGACTAATTAGAAACTTGAATACTATAAATAAGGCCTGGAAATATTGAACAACGTTTATAATCAAAGGCAACATAAATAAAATGTTATAACAGACATGAGACACTGGAAAAAGAATTTTAATTTAATATTAAAACAAACATCCAAAAAATAATTAGATAAATAATGCAAAACATTAAGAAATAGCACATACTGTTAACCTTGACTTATGAAGAGGCTACGAGATCTTTCTGGCTATCTTGTTGCCGATATATTAAGTCCATTAGCTGCCGGAATGATTGTGTTTTATTAAGTACGAGTCTTTACCGTAAAGAAGATACGCCTTCTGGCTTCGATTAATAAACGGTTAAATAAAGAATCTACGGAGAATAGTAAAATATAGGTTTCTATTTGCTGAGAACCAGATACTTGCATTAAAGCTATGTTTTTCATTCAGGAAATGCTAGGTCTGGGAAAAACCTAGATAGAAGAGAGTTAGGGGGAATAAGAGAATTGGGAGTAGAATCACCCATTAGATAAGGCACTCTAACTTTTTGCGATCTAAAGGATCATTTGTAAACCAGATTTCATAGTTGCAGGACTACTTTAGCAGAACAAAAGAGACTAGGATTCTTCAGCAATAATCTGAAAGATATAGACAACCTGTGAGAAAAGTACATTCGGAGTTTCAACGGAGATAGATTGCTACCAGGCTCAGCAAGATAGGCTTCTAAAAGAAGATAAAAAACAAAAGGAACTAAATATTTAATAAAGTTGAAGATCCAAGAAGTAAGAATAAGGGGAATACTTTGATTAAAGAGGTGAAACAAAACAGAGAGCTGTGGAGCTATTTACAAAAAAGAAAAGTACAATCCTATTATTTTAGATAAATAAGGAAGATTTTCCTATTACCTAAACAGTCAAAGAAATATTTTTTAAGCATCAGGCGTGGAAGCTTACGGAAAAGCTGATTGATACAGTTGAATTCCATAGAGGTATACTTAATGTCTTTTGGCGTATAATACATATATGCAGGAGGGTTATATCTGGAGTTCTACAAAAATTCACCAGTACTGCACTAAAAAGGTGCCTGGACGACATTGGGAGCTGAAATATACAGACGGCGGAAGGAAAATAATAAAAGACAGATTCGGGGATAAAAGGAAAAGGATCTGAATAAAGGGAACAGTTTATAAAAAAATCGTCCAGACTTGCAGGAAAAATATTTTAACCTAAAACGCACTTTATTAATATTATTATGTTGTGGGGTTGTATGGAAACTGCAAATGGATACGCTGAGAAATTATCAACAAATCTAGATGTGATTCTCAGCGTCATGGGATTTGGCTTAGGGTTATTAATTGTTTCTTTATATTATATCATCAACCTAAACCAGAAAGATATAGGAATCGCCGTTCTCTCCTCCTGTTTTATCTACTTTATATTTAGAAATAAATTTAGGAGTGAGGCTGCAATATCTGCTAGAGAAGGTAGATTTAAAAGTATAATGAGTATCTCGTTTTATCTAATATTCTTAGCATGCGTCATTATATACAGCGCAAATCTGTATTACAGGCCTATATCTTCCTTTATATTGATATGCATCCTTGCAGCTATTATCGCCTCCCAGATACTTTACGTAAGAGAAGGGGACGGAGTGACCTCTTTATTATTGCAGATATTCCTGCTATCAATTCTCATCAGAGTCGGGATATTTTATAACTTTCCAAGCCTAATGGGCTATGATGCATATTTTCATGCCAATATGGCAAGGGTAATTACTGATACCGGGTTTGTTGCTCCGATTGAAATAAGCAGTAAATATTTCTATTACCCACTTGCACATATTTTTGTATCAGTTATTCAAATAATGGGCGAAACCGATATCAAAGACGCAATGTTTTATTCCATAGGGCTTGCAAGTATTTTCAGCACTGTAGGAGTTTACTTGGTAGGAAAGAAACTTGAAGGCCCTCAGATGGGTTTGCTAGCTACTTTATTAATAAACTTAAATAACCATAACATCGTTGCAGGAATTACAAATATAACTCCTGGATCTCTTGTTCTTTGCTATTTTATATTCATTATATACGCAATCTTTAGCGAGAAACAAAACTTGAGATATACAGGATTTATCCTGCTAGTTACCATTCTAATGGTTCTGACTCATCAGTTGACAACTTTTGTAGTATTTCTGGCTTTAGTCTCAATTTGCGCAGGCAAATATCTGCACAGTCATGTATACAAAAGTCTTTCCATTAAAACAAACAGTTTTAATTATATTCTATTTTTTATTATTAGTTTACAAACATACTGGATGTTCACGTATGTCAATCAGGACACTTCGTTTCTTGAAATGGTTCTCAGTCCTCTTATGGATGTTCTTCAAATAGGATCAAGCTACTCAGGCAATGAACTTATTGTAGGTTCCGTAAATAATCAGGATACACTGGAAACACTCTTACTTCACATAAGCTACCTTGCTCTACCATTTTTCTCAATAGGAGGGGTATTAGCATGGTTTTCTGGCAGAGATATAAAAAAAGTCAATAAATTCTCTATTGCCTTAGTTGTTACAGTCCTGTACAGCCTTGCTTATGGAATTCCTTTACTTGGGATGAGGAATTTCCTGACAAGTCGATGGTTCCCACTGATAGCAGTGTTTCTCGTACTTGTATCCGCCTCCTATATGTTGAAATTAGTGAGTCTCCTTAACTCAAAAAAAGCAAAGATCCCTGTGATGTTCACAATCATTCTTCTATTTTCGTTTATAATGGTTACAACACCAGGCATAAATAAAGACAATCCACTTGTGGCAAAGGACACGACCGTAAGAAACCAATTCAAAAGTATTGAAATAGAGGCTATTAAAACTGTAACCGCAAAATACTCCGAAAACATCCTGATGGACTCCCCCTATGACAGTTGTCTTTTTTACAGGGACAGAGGATATGATTCCAGTAACGCAACATATTTTAATATTCAACATATACAGACTGGAGAGATTGATGGCAGTCCGATGATTTTGCTGAGAAAGTCAACTGTTAAAGAACCTGTATCTATTAATGATCCTGAACGTTATGGCGTGAATATCATCCAGACAGTGCCAGATGGATTCTTCAACAGATTCGAAGCATATGATTACGCCCGGGTTTACGATAATGAAGAGGTATTTGCTTATATGAAGGAAGATAAAACGTCAAGAAAATAAGAACCCAGGATAGTCTCCGTGTACTATTGCGGAATGAAAAAAGAACCCACAATCTAGGGTTTACATTTTAAAGTTGGAAATAGCATGTCAAACTTTATCAGTAATGTGTTAAAACTTGTATCAGGAAGTGTTGCTTCACAGATTCTGGGTGTACTTCTTGTACCAATAGTCACTAGAATTTATAGCGCTGATGATATAGGAGTTTTTCAAATTTTTGTAGCGGTATCAGGCGTACTGGTAATTTTCTCTACTTTTTCATACCAGTATGCTATAATGTTACCAAAAGACGAAGAAGATTCCGCAAACGTAGTTTTCCTTTGCTCCATGTTAGTAACCATTATATCTTTAATCATAGCTGTAGTAGTAATAATTTTTCCGGAAGATATTGAGTACATTCTTGAGTACATATTTCATACGCAGGGATCTTCAAAATATTTAATTTATCTACCTGCAATAGTATTCTTTAACGGTATTTTTTTCGTGCAGAACTACTGGCTTTCAAGAAGACTACGTTTTGGAGTTATTGCAGGATCCAAAGTCTTAAACACTTTATCAACCAAAGCATTTCAGTTAGTGACTCCTATCTGGAATGTATCTCCTTTAGGTCTGATAGGGGGTTATACCGTTGGGTACGGATTTGCAGATTTATTAATGCTTAAGGGCGCAAAAGAAGACTTAAAGGTCTTCAGGAAAGTTTCCGTAAAAAAAATGAAAGAAATGGCGATCCGGTATAAAAATTTCCCTTTATTTAGTTCCTGGTCTACACTCGCAAATACGATTTCACCACAAGTGCCTACTTTTTTGCTTGCATATTTTTACAATACAAGCGTTGTCGGATATTATTCAATTGCGAACCAAGTAGTAAATATGCCCATGTCACTTATTGGGACAGCTATACAACAGGTCTTCTTCCAGAAAGTCAGTGAGGTGAAAAATCAGAATGGAGATCTGAAAACCGTCGTTAGTGAAGTTTATAAAAAGCTGATTCTAATAGGAATATTCCCGATGATACTTCTGATAATCCTGGGAGAAGAGATATTTACATTTGCTTTCGGAGAAGGCTGGGATGTATCAGGAACATACGTAAAAATTCTTGTGCCCTGGATATTCCTTGTGTTCCTCTCCTCACCTATCTCAACTCTCTACAGCATCTTCGACAAACAGAAGGTTTGGCTTACCTTCAGTATGATTCTTTTAGTCTCTAGGTTCGTCGCACTTGCTATAGGGGGAATGTATGGAAGTCCGGAATTTGCCCTCGGGCTGTTCAGCCTTACGGGAGTTATATTCTGGCTCTGGAATAATGCATATTTGCTTAATCTTGCAGGAATTAATAAAAGGGAAAGTGTAGAAATCCTTGCTAAGTATGCATCAATCGGAATTATTGTTTCGGTCCCATTAATTCTGCTTGAAGTACTCTCCGCTAACTTTTATATTATCCTCCTTGCAGCCATCGTCATAACTCCTATCTATTATGGAGTAACCCTTCGTGATGATCCTACATTCAGGAAGATATTTTCGGCTTTTCTCTTGAATATAAAAAACAAAACCTGAGAGAAGTTAAGTATTCTAAAAGAACTTAACTAAAAAAATTTCTCCTGCACCGCATTTACAGAAGAGAAATAAAGTTTAAGTCTAGAATAAAAAGAGGAAAATCCCAATTAAAAAAATAATAAAAAATAATTATGGGATTCTTCCGGCTTCTTTATTTATAAGGTCTCATTTCTGTCAGTAGGTTTCCTTGTGAGTGGTTTTATACAGAGTTTTTGCGATTGAATACTTTTTGCTCTCTAAAGTCACACTATAATAGGGAATTAGCTCGGGAGAAAAGCCCATAATAAAATCCGCAAACCTAGAAATGTTTGCTGCCATTACGTTCATGTATTCGAAATTTCGGGACTTCAAGTCAAGGAACTCATTATAATATAGAAGAGCATTTGGACCTAAACGGCCAAAATCCGGGTTCAGAGCTGAAGTCCAGGTTACGGTACATTTCTTCCCGTACAGATTCAAGTGAGCCGCAACAGCTTCACCCTCAGGAGTCTCTGTGACAAACATGTAGCCAATATCTTTTTCCTGAATTAGCTTAAATACTCTTTCAAAGAACCCTCTAGGAAGGGGAGGGGCTAAATTCTGCTTTTCATAGACCATTGAGAGCAAATGGTAATATGTTTCAGGATCGTTCCATGTTCTGGTTTTAAGTCCTGCCTCATTTGCAGCTTTAAGTTCCCTTCGAATTTTTCTTGAGATGTTGTCATCTACATTTTCGTTTAGATTTAAGTGATGGGTATAATGCACAGTTGAATCCCATCCGTACCATGTGAAGGGTCTTACATCTTTAAAACCTGGGGCAAAAGTGAGATGAATACTGTCAAATCCTTGCTTGCAGAGGAATTCCCTGAGAGGATTAAGAATATCGTGAACTTCCTGTACCTGTTTACTTGCTTTAGAGCTGGCACTCTCTTTAATAAGAGGCCCACTGTAGCTGGTCATATCACAGGTAGAAGTCGCTACCCTCAAAGCTCCCTTAATATTTTTAACGAAAAGAGGACATCCTCCCACAAGTTCTCCTTTTCTGAAACAACCATAAATTCTAAGATCTTTTGACAGGACATCCCTGCAAATTCCAAGCCACTCACTGGTATGAAAAAGTGTACCAGGTTGAGCTTTTTCTACAAGCAAATCCCATTCTTTGTATTCAGATGGCGCTAATTCTCTAACTTCAATTTCGTCCATTTTAAACCCCGTGCAAATAGCTAATTATTCTTATCCGTGAGATGATAGGAAAATATGAGATTGAATTCATTACTTCAGTTCTCAGCCTCGAGTCCTGATTTGCAGATATCATTAACCTTTTTCGCAACGCTGCACCAGCTGTAATGTTCAGTAACATAACTTAAACCTTTTGAACCCAGTTTCGTTCTCAAACCTGGATTTTCAAGCAGCTTTAAGATACTTTCTGCAAGAGCTTCCGGGTTTTCAGGAAGAACAAGAATTCCCCCTCCGGATGCCTCAAGTACGTCAGAGACGCCGCTGATATTACTTGCAACTACAGGTTTTCCACAAGCCATGTACTCGTATAATTTCAAAGGAGACAGGCCTATCTTTGCGTTTCTGGCAAATATAAAGGGAGCGGTACAGGTATCGCTTGCATTAATGTAGAGAGGCACGCGATCGTACGCAATCACACCTGTAAAAATGAACCTGTCCTCAACTCCAAGTTCCCTGGAAAGCTTGAAAAGGTTATCTTTCATGACCCCATCTCCGACAATTAAGAAGCGACATTCCGGAAATTTGGAAAGTATATACGGAGCCGCCTTTACCAAATACTCGACCCCTTGCCAGGGAGCAAGATTACCCACAAAACAAATATAGGGAATTTCAAGATTCAGACCGAGCATTTTTCTGCAGGTTTCCTGTTCCAATGGCTTGAACAGAGAAGTATTTGCTCCATTGGAAACTACGACTATTTTTTCGTCAGGGATGTTATAGACCTTCTCAAGATTTGTTTTTATTCCGGGTGTGACAGCAATAATTTTATCCGAAAATCTGAGAGCTTTTTTGAGAATAAACAGTTTAAACCTAGCTTGTGCAGAGAAATATCGATTTGAGAACCTATTTTCTCTTGACTGCGAAACATTGCTCCCTTCGTATTTTTCCCTGAAGAGGTTCTTTTCATCCTCAGGAATTCCATTTAATTCATAAACTATTTTTTTACATCTGCTTTTACAGAAGAGTCCAGCAAGAAAGCCAAAATTGGGATTGCGGGTATATAGCACGTCAAAAGTCTCGGAACCCAGAAGGTGTATAGAACTTATGAAATAATTAATAGTAAGTGAGAGAAAGTTTCCAGGAGGAACATAATGGCCGTGAACATTAGCTATATTCAAAAAGGAGGTTGAGCCAGTAGTAAAAATATGGATATCATTATTGAGTCTGGCGAGATTACTAACAAGCTCGTACCTGTGGATAAGCGAGCCATCAGCAAGAGAAAGAGGCCTTACCATATCCAGAAAAAGCATCTTCAAATTATCACCTTTAAGTAAACCGCCTTTTTGAGATATTCGTTAATATTCACTGTTCTCCCTTCCTTACGCCTTTTGAGTTTCGGTTAAAAGTCCCAGAGAATCTGGATAACAGTCCTCCAAGCCCTTGATTCCTGTAGTAAGCCCGTATTTCAGAATCCTGAATTTTCTTCTCCCTTCTAATCGCCGAGCCAAAATACCCCAAGAAATAAGCAGCACCTGTATAATATGGGGACTTCACGGAATAATAAAGCGCGTTTAGAAGAGCCATGAAAGAATTTTTACCAAGATAATAAGCCATCCAACCGTTCTTTATGTATCCACTCCAGAGCCCATTAGCTGCACTCGTTTTACGTTTTTGAATTTGGACTACATCGGCATACTGCATTAGCCGCCAGCCTCTCAAGAGAGCTCTTATATTGGAAATCGAATCTGGAGATGGCTCAACCTCATATCCCCCAGTCTCGAGGAAACACTCTTTCTTCCATATTCTTCCTGTGCCACGAGGAAGGCTTTTTTTAGTCACTTCCAAGGAAAGTTTCCCATCATTCTCATAATAGATTCCCCCACTTACTATTCCGAGAGAATTGTCCTTTTCAAACTCAGCCAGAAGTTTTCCAAAATAGTTTTCTTCAAGAACCGTATCAGCATCAAGAAGACCTATATACTCAAATTCGATATTTTTTTTCCTACAATACTCAAGTGCATAGTCAAAGCCTTGTTTACAGACATAACTATAGTGAAAAGTAATATCCCTTGGCCTTGGAGGTAATCTTATGCTCTGGATCCAGGAACAATTTGCCTTCAGATCTTCGAGAATACGTGGCGTCCCATCTGTACTCCCATCATCGACTATAATCCATAACTCAGGTTTTAATTTCTGTCCTATTACAGATTTTGAGACTTCGGTCAGATTTTTTTCTTCATTCTTTGCAGGAGTAATCAGCAAATATTTCTCTTTTAATTCAGGCCCCATCTGCCCACCACCTGTAAATTTCTTCCCCGCTTGTCATCCAGGCCCCTTTTCTGGAGCAGTACTGAAGCACCTTCTCGTAAAGCCTCACCCAATCTTTTCGGAAGTCGCAGCTGAATACGAAATTATGCCACAGCAGGGTAATAACACCGTTGAGACTTGCTGTAGTGTCAATCAAATTTCTTGTGCGCTCCCAAGCTTCGTCAAAAGATTTAGAAGTAGAAAAGAGAGCAGTATCCATAACGACAAGTGGAACTTCGAGAATGTCAATCTCTTTTCCTGTGTTAAGGTTATATGGAATGAAAGGATGGCACATTCCGTTCCTGAAACCAACTGAGTATCTGTGCCCAAAAGTGGAATCATAGCTAAAACCAGCATCTGCAAGTATTTCCCAAGAGTCAGGAGTTTTGAACCTTAGGTAGTGATTGCGAAAACCTATGATTTTTTTACCCAGAATTGCTTCAAGGCTTTCTTTTTCTTTTTTTATTTTTTCTGGATTATCATATGAATAGTAGCCTCCGTGGAGACCAATTTCCCACCCCCTATCGGAAACCTCTCCAAGATGGTGTTGTATGTCATCTATATTATACCTAAATCGTACTGGATCTGCTTCTGCAGTAATGAAATAAAAAGAGGACTTTGCTTCAAAACTGGCTTCAAGATCCATAATTTTAGAAAAATTAAGGTAAGGGGAGTAGTCTATTCCTCTCAATTTCCAGAGTGATTGAGCTAAAAATTCTTGAAAATTCAACTGCTTAAGGCAATAAGCTGACGACAATAAGCTATGGGAAAGAGGTGGGTAAATATCGTCTACGTCGTGAGTCAAACAAACGGCAAATGATTTATTTTCAGGAAATTCGACCTGCATCCCATTTTCTATAAGATATCTTGAGACCTCAGGTTCAGAAGCATTTCGTAGATCTTTTTCAGAGAAAAGAAAACGATGGTGCTCATCCAGCTTCTCGGGAGAATATTCTTCTTTTCGAGTGAAAAGATCCCATATTTCTTGGTTGTTCATCAGTAATTCATGCATAAGACTCATCCGAAACCGAAGATAAAGAAAATCCAGATTTTTTATCAGGAAGACTTTCTATAAGCTTGACCATGAAATCGGTAACATTGATTTTATCCCTGAGAAGAGCATCCTTTTTCAGACTCCAGGTTTTCTTAAGTTCCGAATCGTTAAGAAGTTCTATAATTTTTGTCAGAGCAGATTTCGAATCATTGTAATTAAAAAGCAAACCGTACTTCTTCTCAAGTTCGGAAAAGTTCCCCATAGTTCCCGCGAGAGTGGAAATATAAATTGATGGAGTTCCCAGGATTGCACTCTCAACAGCCATCGTTGCCCCTTCACCCACATACAGAGTAGCATAATAGAGCAAATGATGAATTTTTTCTGGGGAGACCCGAATTCTATACTTTTCAAATTCTTTATCTAGAGGCCCTTCTGAGGTTATGAATACTTTTCCGAATTTTTCGGCTTCCTGGACAAGTGACACTTTATTTTTGATTCCATGTTGGCCTACATCATGATGTGCACCCCATGAAACGAAACGAAGGATTGTAAAAGGCTCCCCCTCCTCTACCCCGAGGTCTTTCAGGATCTCAGGATTGGGAGTAAAATAAGCTGGGTGAAGATAAGCTAGTTCATGATATCCACTATACCTTATCTGTTTTTGTCCTTCATTTTTTAGATAGCATGAAGGAGTACAAATTATGTCACAGAAGGGATAGGTTAACTTCTGGGCCAGTACTGCGTGTTCGGTGTCGTTAAAAATTATGGATTTTTTCCGCTGTATCCAGGATATCTGAGCAACAGCTGGAGAAAGTATACCCATAAAAAGGTCAGGATCAAATTGCTGGGTAATTTTAAAAGTTTTGAATTCTCTTATGAACCATTCTTCAACCAAATTAATCTTTCCTGGTTTTACTTTGCTCAAAACCGTATGCGGAATTCTGTAGGCGTTTAAGAGCTCTATTACTACGTCCTTATCCCGCGAGACTACCATTACCTGATGTCCTTTTTTCTCAAGACTCCATATAATGTTTTTAAAAAAATGAACATGGGCTGGATGCCCTATATCAATAAGAACTCTCAACTTTTTCACTCCCCAATTAATATTTCCTAAAACTGTAATAACTAAAAGAGATAAACAGTCTGTCTGTACGAATATCCTTCGAGACTGAGGATAGGAAATTAACTTCAAACCAAGTTTGAAAGCAAATTAGGCAAATGAATATAACAATAAACAAATCAAGAAATCTTCCTGCCTTTTTCTGCCTTACTAAAAGTATGCAGTCAAATCCTGGTATTCACTCTGCCCCGATTCCGAACCGTTCTGTCAGATAGACTTATCCCACCTCACTCTACCTTAAAAGATAGTAACTATCCTGTTCCAGCGGTTAGAGTGACCCCCTTAATAGCGTCCTTGAGAAAATTAATTTTTTACTACAGATATAGTTACTAACAAACAATATTATGACTAGAAGATAAATGGCTCAAAAATAAATAATTATGGAAACAGAGTTACTGAACTAAGATAACTAGAATTATCAGTGTGGAAATTTATAGTCATTTTAACCTAGGAAATAGGAAAATAAGTATTATTCAACCTCTGATATTTGGGCAGAAAAATACACTTGCTAGAAGGAATAGAAGAATTACTGGATAAATAAATTAATTAACTTTCGGCCAGTTAGTTTGCAAATATTATTTTAAAGCTTGCAAAGAGGAAACTAGCAATAAAGCATATTATAAGAGGATAAATTCCCATATCCATTGAATCTACCGAAAACTCGTCTTCTTCCTTGGAGACCAGCAGCATTTCCTTCATACCTATAAGGGCGATTAATCCTATGACCGTAATTTGATAATATGTAGGGATTCCAAAATCCGTTGAGAGAAAACAGATACCTAAATCTGGGAGAGAACTTCCCATTGCAAAATCTGTACCCATGCCAAGTATTGAAATCATTATAAATCCCCCAAAATTTCTGTAAAGGAATTATCTAGACATGTACTAAATTCTAGCTATACGGTATAAACGTTAAACTATATAAACATATGAAAAGAGATTGAGAGATTTACTACACAATTATAAAAAGAGATAAAGAAATTTACTACATAAGACAGGATAAATTACCGAGTTCCAAAGTAGACTTGGAAGGATGTCCTATCAAAAAATAAATAAGAATTGGGATTGATTACTCTCCAATTCTCAATGAAGAGGTTTAATTTATGAAAATTTCCGTTATAGGGTCAGGATATGTGGGCTCAGTCACAGCCGCGTGTTTTGCAGAAGTAGGGCATGAGGTTGTCTGTGTAGATATCGACAAGAAAAAAATGGATCAGATAAATTCAGGCATCCCCCCCATATATGAAGAGGGACTTGGAGAGCTTTTGCAAAAACATGCCGGAAAATGTCTCACTGCAACTACTGACTATGAATCTGCCATCAGGAATACGGACATTTCCTTTATCTGCGTAGGGACTCCTTCCGCAGAAGATGGAAGCATAGACCTTTCAATTGTCCGTGCGGCAGCAGCAAGCATAGGGGCAGTGCTAGCAAAGAAAAATGGATACCATGTAGTGGTTGTTAAAAGCACAGTTGTGCCCGAAACAACTGAAAAATTTGTTCTTCCTATCCTTGAAGAAGCCTCAGGAAAGACAGCAGGGAAAGACTTTGGAGTTGCAATGAACCCTGAGTTCCTTAGAGAAGGAAAAGCCGTCTACGACTTCATGAATCCTGATAAAATAGTTGTTGGAGCAATTGACCAGAAATCTGGGGATTGTGTCTCGGAACTCTATCGAACTTTTAAATGTGAAGTCACCCGCACTAATCTATCAACAGCAGAAATGATCAAATACGCAAATAATTCCCTTTTGGCAACCAAAATATCCTTTGTAAATGAAATTGGAAATATTTGTAAGAAGTTAAAAGTTGACACTTATGAGGTTATGGAAGCAGTTGGTAAGGATTCCAGAATATCCCCAAGATTTTTGAATTCAGGAGCTGGATTTGGAGGTTCCTGTTTCCCAAAAGATGTAAAAGCACTTATAGGAAAAGCAAAAGAAATAGGATATTCTCCAGTGCTTCTGGAATCCGTAATCGGTGTAAACGAAAAACAACCAATTATAATGACAGAAATACTCCAGAGTAAAATAGGAAACCTTGCGGGCAAAAAGGTTGCAGTCCTTGGGCTTGCCTTTAAGAACGAGACTGATGATATAAGGGAGTCCAGATCCACCCCTGTCATTGCTGAGCTTCTAAGATTAGGAGCAGAGGTTTCGGCTTATGATCCAATGGCAACCGAGAATATGAAGCGGATCTTCCCGACAATTGAATACTTCGGGAAAGCTAAAGATGCTCTTGAGGGTGCTGACGCCTGCCTTGTAATGACAGAATGGGATGAGTTCAAGCAGCTTGATTCTGAATTTGAAGTCATGAAAGAAAAGATAGTAATTGACGGAAGGCGGGTAATTAAAGCGAAAAATATAGATTATGAGGGGCTCTGCTGGTAAAAACCAGCAGAAATTATTTCCCCTTTTTATTTAAATTAGGCAGTTTAACTTTGCTGGCCTTTAATTTCCTTATTTATAGATCTTATTTGCCTTAAGGTTCCTTTACCGCTGCTAAAATTTCCCTTAGGTATTCGAGTACGTCATCTCTGAGGTTTTCATTTTCAAGAGCAAAATCCACTATTGATTTTACGTATCCTAATCTGTCGCCGGTATCGAACCTTTTTCCCTTGAACCTGCAGGCGTAGATCATCTGTGACTTACTAAGAACCCGGATACCATCAGTCAGCTGGATTTCGTTTCCAACTCCGGTTCCAGCTTCTTTTATACAATCAAAAATTTCAGGGGTGAAAACGTAGCGGCCTATTGCTCCAAGATTGGAAGGAGCATTTTCAGGTGACGGTTTTTCAACGATATCCTCCATTTCATAGAGAGAATCATTGAGTGGTTTTCCCTTTATAATCCCGTAGCTGCTCAATTTTTCATAAGGAACTTCTTCAACTGCAAGCGTGGACCTGCCATATTTTTCGAAATTTTCAATGAGCTGGGCAGTGCAGGGCTTATCATTCACAATAATATCGTCTCCGAGAAGAACGGCGAAAGGCTCGTCTCCAATATGGTTTTCTGCCCTGAGAACTGCGTCTCCAAGACCATTGGGCTCTTTCTGGCGGATATAGTGAATATCAACAAGTGAAGAAACGTCCCTGACAAGCTTAAGAAGTTCAGTGTTGTGCTTTTTCGCAAGGTGCATCTCGAGTTCAGGAGAATCATCAAAATAGTCCTCAATTGCTCGTTTGCCCCTGCCTGTGATAATGATAATATCCTCAATTCCAGAGGCAATAGCTTCCTCAACAACGTACTGTATTACAGGTGTGTCAATTATAGGAAGCATTTCTTTTGGCATTGACTTGGTAGCAGGCAGGAAACGGGTTCCAAGGCCGGCAGCCGGAATAAGTGCTTTTTTAACGGTCAAAATAAACTCTCCGGTAAAAGGAATTCTGGGAAAAGATTATTCATACAGTTGAATAAAAATACTATCCAACCATAACATCTTTAATTTTTCCCTTATTATTTACTCCCATATAGGGAATGAAATAAAAGCATTTTCTGATTACTTCAAGAAACTATAAAGCATTAATATAGAAAGATTGTCTGGAGAGTTTTTCATGCCTGTAAAGAATAAAATACTTGTGACAGGAGGAGCCGGTTTTATAGGAAGCCACCTCGTAGATCGCTTTGTAGAAAAAGGAAATAAAGTTATTGTTTTTGATAACCTGAGTTCAGGAAAATTGGGATTTATAGAAAGTCATCTTGAAGACCCAGATTTTACCCTGATAAAAGGAGATCTTCTCAACCAGGAGGCGATAGAGGAGGCCTGTAAAGATATTGACTTTGTTTGTCATGTGGCTGCAAATCCTGATGTCAGGCTTGGAGCTTTAGATACCAGAGTTCATCTAGATCAGAATATTCTGACGACCTATAACCTTCTGGAAGCGATGAGGAAAAATAATATAAAAAAAATTGCTTTTACTTCCACTTCAACAGTTTATGGGGAAGCGAGTGTTATGCCTACTCCGGAAGATTACGGCCCTCTTATTCCTATATCGCTTTATGGTGCCTCTAAACTGGCCTGTGAAGCTTTTATTACTTCGTACTCTCATACTTTCGATATGCAGGCATGGATATTTCGCTTCGCAAATATCGTTGGCCCACGCAGCACACATGGAATTACGGTTGATTTCATAAAAAAGCTGCGAAAAAACTCCAATCTACTAGAAATCCTGGGAGATGGCAAGCAAGAAAAATCCTACCTCCATGTGTCGGAATGCGTTGATGCGATATTGTTTTTAATCGAGAATAGCCAAGAAAAGGTAAATATCTTCAACATTGGCTCCGAGGATACTATCAGTTCCACAGAAATAGGAAAGGCTGTTATAGAAGAAATGGGGCTTTCTAATGTCGAATTTACCTATACAGGAGGGAACAGAGGCTGGAAAGGCGATGTGCCAAAAATGAGACTAGGGATTGAAAAAATGAAGAGTTTGGGCTGGAAGCCGGCCTATACATCAGAGAGAAGCGTGAGAGAAACAGCTAGAGCGTTACTTGAGGAAAAATTAGTAGAATAATTTAAGTTCAGTTTTTCCTAAATTAATATTTTTTGGCCAGTATAACAATAAAGATAAATTATTGCTTAAATTCGCTTTTGACCCTGAATAAATATCTTCTTATTAAAGAAAGCTCGTGGTCGCTGAATCCGCCTATCAACAACATTACAACAAAATATATAATTACACCCATACCTGAAATCTCGAAAAGCTCAAGGATGCTGGAGATAGCAAAGTAGGAAACAAAGAAATACATAGCTATCGAGGACAGAATGCTTTTTGCAATATCATAAAGATAAAAATCAAGTTTAAAGTGTTTTAAGGAAATATGCATGCAAAGCACAGCCATTAAAAAGTAAGAAAATAACGTTGACAGTGAAGCCCCAACAATTCCAATAGAAGGTATCAGCAGAAGGTTAATTAATACATTCGAAACTGCTGCAATAATGTTGATATAGGTCGTAGTTTTTGTTTGCTTGATGAGGAGCATTGTGTTGACAAATATCTGGAAGATTCCTGCCAGGAGGCCAGAGAAGGCAATAACGGGAATTACAAACCAACCCGAAAGAAAATCTTCAGTGGTAAGGATTCCAAGCAAAGGTTTTGCAAGAGCTGAAAGCCCGAAGACTGCAGGAATCGAAATAAGAAGGAAATATCTCAGAGAATGAGACATATAAATTCTTACTTCATCCATTTTATTTTCATCGAACAGCTTTGATAACTCGGGAAGAAGAATGATCTGAAGAGAGCTTACAAAAAGCTGTATAAGACTACCAATTGAACAGGCTGCCGAATATACGCCCACACTTCTAAGGCCCAGAAAGTAGGTAACCATATATCGGTCACTTGATTCTGTAATCCATCTGATGAGTGAATTGGGGGTTAACGGTAGAGAAAATTGCAAATATTCTTTTATGTAAGTAAATCGAGGGATGATGAATCCTATTTGTGAGATTATCATCACAAGAGAAATTAGAAAAATAGAGCCTTGTACAAGTAAAGTAGCCGCGATTACACCAAGAAGTCCATATCCCATTTTGAGAAGAAAGAGAATGAAAAGTAATTTTCCAAATGTTTCAAAAAGGGTTAAGTAAGAATATGTCTGAATCTGTCTGAAAACCCTGAAATAAAAAAGAGATACAGACTCGATCACACTGAGAAGAATTAAAAGGGAACCTGCCTGGATAAAATAAGTTGCGTGAGGATCTTTGAAACCAAAGGTTGCAAGAGGCTCTGCAAACGCATAGAGCAGAAATGAGGCCAGTAGACCGGATACAGTTACAAAAAAGAGAATTGAATACACAGCTTCCCTTATTATTTTGGTTTCCGTTTCAGAAGATAAAAATCGGACAAAACCCATAGAAAGGCCCATCAGTGCAAGGGGAGAGATAAGAGATACAGTGGTATTAATTTGAGCCCAGAGTCCGTAGTCGTATGTTCCAAGGGTTTTTGTGATTATCGGGAGTAGGAAGAAAGTCCCCAGGCTTGTAAGTACCTGAACTATCCCGATAAAACCAACATCCTTTGCAAATTTTAGATATGACACCATATCACCTTAAAAAAATTCCGTTTTTAAGAATTTTTATTGAAGAAATTTATGAAAATAGATTTACAGTAAAGTTTTTCTTACGACTTGACCCGACTTACTATCCAGAGCTTGATATTTAAATCCTTTTGAATACAGATCATCTTGCTAAGGTTTCAACCTTTCAGTAGAGGTCCTATATATAATTATATTATAAGTTTCATTCATGCAAAATACCTTTAGTTTTGAATTAGAAAATATTAAGATCTCATATATCGTCAGCGTTAACTTTAAGTTTTTTGTTAGTAGTTTTTTCAACAAAAACTAATCTCTAACTACTAACCCCAATAAGAGAATTCTACAAAAGATAAAAGCCTTTGCGTTTAGATTAATTTTATTAGAAGTTAAATGAGCATCTGGATATTACCTCATGAAAAACAGAAGTATAAGGTAAAAATAATTTAGAATTTAAAAAGGAAGTAAACTCTGGTTTATTGGAAAATAAAATTAAAAATCTTATCGATGTAGACGTAGATCTAAAAAGTGTCTGACTTGAAAATAAAACTTTAAAAACATTAGTTAGTCTGATTGAAAAAATTAAGAAACGAATCCTGAAGAGAAGATCTAGAAACTAGACTAATTTGAATAAAAAGATTCCTTTAGAAGATCATAAATTCTTGCGTTTTTAGCGGATTAAAAAGAAGAATTTCCAAAACATCCGACACTCAGAAACATGCCCTCAAGTCGGAAGTGATGGAAATTTTCCTCGAGAATATAAAAACCTTACTTGTACACTAGATTCAGTTCTTGTACACTAGATTCAGTTTTGGCACTTGACTTGTGTTTCCACAGTCAGCACTGTAGAAAGCGATATAGTTATCACTCTCATTGCGGGCTTTTATAAAGAAACCCGTATTTGCAGATTTGCCACTGACATACTCTTTCACGAGATCAGTTACATTAAGCTCATAGTATCTGTTATCTGGAAGATCATCAGCCTTCAGGGTTAGTGTAGCATATGGAGTATTGCCCTGGAGAACACCATTTTTATCATACCAATCTCCTCCGGCGTTATTCCAAGAAATATCTTTATCCTTTTTATTCCAGCTAACATAATCAGGATTCCAGGAAACAGGTCTGTAAACTTCAATAACAGTATTATTTGGGCGTGTGCTGGAAGGATAATACCAGAAAAGGGACAGAGTTGCACTGCTGATTTCAGTAGCATTGGTGTATTCGCTTACATTAAACCATATAAGATCTCTGTATCTACCAACACCACTCATTCCTCCAACGTCGAGGAATGATTTATCTGAAAAAACATCTTCAGGAGACGCCTCGCGCATGCGGTTGTCGTACATATCTCTAGAGAGATTCACAGGGGTCCATGAAAGAGATGCATAGATCGTGTTTCCATATCTTCCAATATTAATCCTATTTCCATTGTCTTCGGGCTCGTTAGAGTAATCCGAGAAAGAACATCCAGCATCAATGCAGGGAGAGCTCACCGTATCTTGAACCCATGTTCCTCCGTTCCAACGACCTGAGACCGATTGAAGGTGATAATCATGGTTTTCCGGATTTGCAAAAAGAGGATTTACATAGATATCAGTTTTCGAGGTACAGTTATTATAGTTACCTGCTGAGTTATTGTAAAGGCAGTTATTTTCTAGCACAAAAGAATGTGTTTCAGGCAGATAATTGACAATTCCATACCCTGTTCCACTAGGGGACTTTGTGCGCGGCTTGGTATTTACAATTATGTTGTTGCGGACGATTGTTGTGAATCCGTCACCTTGTGGTATATAGGCTGGAGAATAATCATTGATATACATGTTAGCGATTGCAGTGTGATATATTCCGTCAAAGACATTATTTTCAATAACGGTGTCTTCAAATCCGCCTGTTATGATGCCACCTACCCAGGTAATGCTAGGATTGGTACCTGTGTCATAGAAAATATTGTGATGAATATAGACATTTTTCGCCTGGTCTCTGGTAGCAGAAGAGGTATCGTAGTTGAACATCCAGATGCCAGGACAATAAGTATTATGGATAGTATTGTTGTAAATTTCTACGTCATCCATAATACCAGCAGACTTTTCGATTTGGATACCTGGCCCGCCTGCACTCCAGTGATAGAAAGAATCGATTAAATTGTCATGGAATTTTACGTGGTTCGAGTTCCAGATTCTAAGACCACTGTTAGTCCTGCAAGTTATTGTATTATTCCAAGCCTCTACGTTCTCACACTGAATAGCAAACAACCCATCGTGCCCGAGCTTGTAAATAGTATTGTTGTAAAACTGGATGTTGTCACTGTATTTTATCCTCAGCCCGTCTCCATGCCCGTCATGCATATACATATCGCATACGGTTACGTTCTCACAATAAAGGAAATAAATTATGTTATAGTATCCTTTACCCTTAGCGAACTCAGTATTACCGTCATGATTCACATTAACCTCAAACCCTCTTATTACAATGTTATTATTTCCGGAACTGTTCATCTGCTGGATCAGTGGTTTCATTGTAACCCAGCCTGCATTATCAACCAATTTGATCACAGCAGTCGAATCACCTTCAAGAATAGTATCGCTGCCGATTAGAAGAGTTTCGTTAATAACATAAGTAAAAGGACCTTTGAGGTGAACAGTAGTATATTCAGAATTATCTGCCACAAACTTAAGGGCCTGATTTATCTGTACGTGATCATCTTTTCCATCGCAATTAAAATCCCCACTGCCATCTCCTGAAACGTAAACGGTTGGTGCAGGACTTCTACATGAAGCGGTAGGAACGTTTATAAGAATAAGGCAACCCACAAGAAGAAATACCCCAAATTCTCTTTTTAGCATATATATCACCTAAGATAACTATAAGAGTTTTATTCATGTGTTGGCAGAGTAAACTTAAGTAGGAAAGTCCACCCTACAAAACTTCAGATATTCTGCCAAATTAATTGACAAATTTATTGCTCTGTCCTTGAGTGTTGGAAAGATTTTTAAATAGTATCCACTCTCCGGTATTCAAGGCTATAGAAATCGCGGGAGAAGTTATTCATGGTAATTGTTATTGAATCCAATAAAGATACAATAAATAAGAAATTCAGAACAAATCTCCCTGTTTTGCAGGCCAATTCCTCAAATTCACATAGTTCCCCCCATGAAACCTAGCGAATAAATTACTTTTTAGACTAGAATTAATTTCTATAGTTAACATTACAAAGTACACAATAATGTTATAAAAGTATTTGTGTAATCTTTTGAAATATTTAGAGAGTTTTTAAATATTAGGGAGAATAAACAAGGGGGTGATCCACCAATAATCAGTTGGTATTTTCCGGAGTATTCACACATTAGCATTCTGCTCTCATTTTTTGCTTTATGTGCACTCAATTTTCCTGTACACAGGTAAGCTTAGAAAACAGATGTAACTAAGCAAAAATATCAACCAGATACTAATGCACCACCTTCATAGCTAGACACTTTTAAAAATAGTTTTATAAATTATAAAAAGTCAAGAGCTATATATTAAGAGTTTATAAAGATAGAAAATTAACTAGGGAAAAATGCACGGAAAATAGAAAAGGAGTAGGAAAGTTAGGCGTAAACCTCTGCGCAGTAATTATAATGAAAATACTGTCAGATTATATTGCTCTAGTACCTTCCTTGAAACTCCACTCCAGCCACATTTTTAAGATATTCCGACATATTTCTCCCCAATAATCTTGTTTTTATCTAAAACTAAATTTACCATAAGCTGCGAGTTTTTTGGGATTATTAGAACCTACTGAGCATCGATTATTTCTCCAATTCGAGAGATAAATTATTCGAACAAAGATCTTGAGGAGAAACGTCGTAAAGGTAGCTGTCATACACGTTAGAAAGGTTCAACGAAGCTTCTTCAACCACATTTATTATTGCAACTTCAGAATCATTGGCCATCCCATCACTTGCCTCAAAAGATATTGTGTAAAGCCCTTCCTGTCCATCTGAAGGCGTCCAGTTAAAAACCCCGATCTCGTCAAAATTTGCGCCTTCAGGGAGCTCAGATGCTGAAAATGTAAGGTTGCCTCCGTTCACATCAGAAGCTTTCACTGTAAAGTTCAAATTTTCTCCAATCTTAACTGTAGCTTCAGGAATAGGTTCAATCACAAGATCCTGTTCAAAGTCAACAGAAAGATTTTCGGAATGTGTGAAATTATCTTCGTTCGCATCAAAAACTTCCTCAGTAAAGTTAATATTTTCACAAGTATCATTCGTAGCTCCTGTGATCGAGTACATTAATGAAGACTGTACAGTTTTTACTCGTGAAGGCGATGACAGTGAAGCATAGATTGTATTTCCGTATCTCCCTATGTTGATCCTATTCCCATTATCCTCAGGTTCCTTAGAATAGTCAGAAGATAGATAACCGGCATCAATACAGGGAGAATTCACCTTGTCCTTTACCCATTTTTTTCCATTCCAGTGACCTGCAACTGACTGGAGATGGTAATCATGGTTTTTCTGGTTTACAAATAGCGGGTTTAAGTAGATGTCAGTTTTAGAGGTGCAGCCTTTATAATTACCTGCTGCATTGTTATAGAGGCAGTTATTTTCCAGCAAAAAGTTATGGTTCTTGGTGAGGTAACTGATCACCCCATATCCTGTCCCACTCGGGGACTTTGTACGTTTCTGAGTGTTTACAATTATGTTGTTACGGATAATTGTTGTATATTTGGACGAGTGACGTGGGGAATAAACTTCTGGATACATGTGAATAACAGCAGCATGGTATACACCATCAAAAACATTATTTTCAATTAGAGTATCATGGAATCCGCTCGCTACAATACCTCCAACCCAGGTAATGCTAGGATTAGTGCCTGTGCCGTAGAAGACATTATGGTGGATGTGGACGTTTTTTCCCTTATCCTTGGTAGAAGAGGTATCATAGTTGAAAATCCAAATGCCAGGTCCATAGGTGTTAGATATAGCATTATTGTAGATTTCTATGTCATCCATAATACCAGCAGACTTTTCGACCTGAATACCTGGCCCGCCTGCACTCCAGTGATAGAAAGAATCGATTACATTATCATGGAATTTTACATGGTTTGAGTTCCAGATTCTAAGCCCACTGTTAGTCCTGCAGGTTATTTTGTTATTCCAGGCCTCTACGTTCTCACACTGAATTGCAAACAACCCATCGTGACCAAGCTTGTATATCTTGTTGTTATAAAATTGAATATTTTTGCCTGATTTTATCCTCAGTCCATCTCCGAGCCCATCGTGCATATACATATTGTATACTTTTATGTTATTACAGTTAGTAAAATAAATTACATTATAGTACCCTTTGCCCTTAGAAATTTTGGGATTACCATCATGGTTTCCGTTAACCTCAAACCCTCTTATTACAATGTTATTATTTCCGGATTTGCTCATCTGCTGGATCATAGGTTTCATTGTGACCCAGCCTGCGTTATTAGCCAGTTTGATCACAGCATTTGAATCACCTTCAAGAATAGTATTGCTGCCGATTAGAAGGGTATCATCAATAACATAAGTAAAAGGACCTTTGAGGTGGACAGTAGTATATTTGGAGTTACTTGCCACAAATTTAAGGGCCTGATTTATCTGTACGTGATCATCTTTTCCATCGCAATTAAAATCCCCAGTACCATCTCCTGAAACGTAAACGGTTGGTGCAGGACTTCTACATGAAGCGGTAGGAGCGCTTATAAGAATAAGGCAACCCACAAGAAGAAATACCCCAAATTCTCTTTTTAGCATATATATCACCTAAGATAACTATAAGAGTTTTATTCACATGTTGGCAGAGTAAACTTAGGTAGGAAAGTCTCCTCCCCTTACAAAACTTCAGATATTCTGCCAAAGTATTTGACAAATTTATTACTCTATCCTTGAATGTTGGAAAGATTTTTTAAATAGTATCCACTCTCCGGCATTCAAGGCTATAGAAATCGCGGGAGAAGTTATCCATGGTAATTGTTATTGAATTCAATAAAATACAATAAATAAGAAATTCAGAATAAATCTCCCTGTTTTGTAGGCCAATTCCTCAAATTCACATAGTTCCCCCCATGAAACCTAGCGAATAAATTACTTTTTAGCCTAGAATTAATTTCTATAGTCAAGATTGTAAATTATATAATGGTGTTATAAAAGTATTTGTGCAGCCTTTTGAAATATTTAGAGAGTTATGAGAATTGTAAGAAGAAATAATGAAAATTTTGGATAAATTCTCAAGTTAGAATCGTCTTATTAAAAATTTATGAATAAGTGTTACCGCAGATAAACTAAAACCTAATTCATAAAAGTATTTGACATTATTTTGTTGAAAAATTAATTTCTGTTTTCTGTGCCAGAAGAATAAACTTACTAATTAAAAAATAGATCCATATAGGCTGCCTCAAATGAGGCAGCCTGTATCAATATCGTTTTCGGTTACTTATATCGATCGCTGTTAACTTACTAGAGCAACCTCAGGTTCTCTGGGATCGCGATATAAGTAACAAGATCTACGCATTAATGCTTTGATTTTGATGCATAAATTGTATTCCCATATCTTCCTATGTTGATCCTGTTACCATTATCTTCAGGTTCTTTGGAATAGTCAGAAGACGGATAACCGGCATCAATACAAGGAGAACTCACTTTGTATTTAACCCAAGTTTTCCCATTCCAAGTTCCTCCTCTTGATTGAAGGTGATAATCATGGTTTTTCTGGTTTACAAATAGTGGGTTTACATGGATATCAGTGTTTGAGGTACAGCTCTTATAATTGCCTACTACGTTGTTATAAAGGCAATTATACGAAATCGAAAAGGAATGTGTTTCAGGCAGATAATTGACGATTCCATACCCTGTTCCACTAGGGGACTTTGTACGCTTCTGGGTATCCACAATTATATTGTTACGGACAATTGTTGTGAATCCGTCACCTTGTGGTACATAGGCTGGAGAATAAGTATTGATATACATGTTAGCGATTGCAGTGTGATATATTCCGTCAAAGATATTGTTTTCGATAACGGTGTCTTCAAATCCGCCTGTTATGATGCCACCTACCCAGGTAATGCTAGGATTGGTGCCTGTGTTATAGAAAATATTATGATGAATATGGATGTTTTTTTCCTTGTCTTTGGTAGCAGAAGAGGTATCGTAGTTGAACATCCAGATACCAGGTCCATAAGTGTTATGGATAACATTGTTATAGATCTCTACGTCATCCATAATACCTGCAGATTTTTCGACCTGAATACCTGGCCCACCTGCACTCCAGTGATAAAAAGAATCAATTAAATTGTCATGGAATTTTACATGGTTTGAGTTCCAGATTCTAAGGGCGCTGTTAGTCCTGCAGGTTATTGTATTATTCCAAGCCTCTACGTTCTCACACTGAATAGCAAACAACCCATCGTGCCCGAGCTTGTAAATAGTATTGTCATAAAACTTGATATTCTCGCCATATTTTATCCTCAACCCATCTCCGAGCCCGTCATGCATATACATATCGCATACAGTTACACTCTTGCAGTTAGTAAAATAAATTATATTATAGTATCCTTTACCCTTAGCAACACTGGGATTACCATCATGGTTTCCGTTAACCTCAAACCCTCTTATTACAATGTTATTATTTCCGGAACTGCTCATCTGCTGGATCATAGGTTTCATTGTAACCCAACCTGCGTTATTAGCCAGTTTGAGAACAGCATTTGAATCCCCTTCAAGAATAGTATTGCTGCCGATTAGAAGGGTATCATCAATAACATAAGTAAAAGGACCTTTGAGGTGGACAGTAGTATATTTAGAGTTACCTGCCACAAACTTAAGAGCCTGATTTATCTGTACGTGATCATCTTTTCCATCGCAATTAAAATCCCCACTACCATCTCCTGAAACGTAAACGGTTGGTGCAGGACTTTGGCACAAAGCGACTGGAACACTTGCAAGGATAAGGCAACTTACCAATAAAAGAATTACTAATTCTTGTTTTAGCATCGACATCATCTGAGGTCGATAATAACAACTCTCATTAGTATCTTTGTTAGATAGATGTTTTTTTAGTGACGTGTCAATATCTCCGCAAAATTTATAGACTTTTATTAGTTTTTCAGATGAATTGGATAAGATTTTGCAGATTGTATCTACTCCTCCAATCTCCAGAGTTACATCGTGAACATAAAGAATAAAGCTATAGAGACGCTTACAAGAACATAAGCAACCTATTAAATAGAAAAACTCCTAATTTCTCGTTTTAACCTCGATATTATCTGGGGGCATCAAAATAAAATTCATCAATGTTTTTGATAAACAGATGCTTTTCTTATAGTGACGTATCAATATATCCATAATATTTATAAATATTTGCTAAATATCTATAAATGGTACTAATTTTTAGTCTATTAGACAAGATATGGTAAGCGATACCTACTCTCCGACTTTTAAGACTATAAAAGTGTTCCAGAGTGATTATTCACAGTGAAAACTGTTGAATTCAACTAAAATAGTAAATTCAGAATAAGTTCGCCTTTTTCTAGGTCATTTTTTTCAATTTGCATGAATTACGTCGTGAACATAAAGAACAAACTTATTTTTATTTCTTATTTAAATTTGTGTAGTTAACATTGTGATAAAACAGCATCATACAAAAGCGTTCAACTAAAACAATAATGAATAATAGATCTGTGCTCAAATACAACTTCTCTGAGCTCACAAATTGATTAATAAAAAACAGATTATTCTCTGCTCTTTACAGATAGAAAATGTGGAAAACTTGCCAGGTTCTGATATAGCAGGCTGTTAGAGATTAAACGGATTGAAAAAAGTAAGAGTAGAGTTAGTAGCTATTCAAGCAGGGAAATGCCGTAAGTTACAAGGCTACCTCCTATCTACGTCTAGAATGCAATTATAAAATAAAGCTGCTTATTCCTCTATGAGTTACAGAGAACTTAATTAGATGATATCTTTGCACATGTCGAGAATCCTTCTTGCAACTCCATCCCAACTATGATTCTCAACTACGTATCTGCGCCCTTTCTTTCCCATAGCAGCCCGAGTTTCTTCATCGGAAAGTAATCTTACTACAGCATCCGCAAGTTCCTCAGGACTTTCGGGAGTTACTGAGATTCCGCCTCCAGAAGACTCGATTAACTCTTCAACTCCAGAAATACTACTTGCCACAATCGGCTTCCCACAGGCCAGATATTCATATGTTTTCAAGGCTGAAAGGCCTATTTTCGAGTTTCTATCCTTGATGAAAGGAGCAACGCAGACATCAGCCGCATTAATGTAGAGAGGAACCCGTTCATATGGGATTCTTCCAGTGAAAGTAAATTTATTCAAAAGCCCTAAACTGGAAGTTATTTCCAGCAGCTTATCTTTCATAACTCCATCCCCGACGACAAGGAAATGAGTATCAGGACATTTTTTCAGGATTAAAGGAGCAGCATGAATTAGAAACTCAACTCCCTGCCAGCCAGCAAGGTGCCCGACAAAGCATACGTACTTTTTTGAGTTTTCGAGCTGCAGTTCTGTTTTTGTCTGTCCTGGGTCAAGAGGCTTGAATACATCGGTATTTGCCCCATTGTTGATTACACAGATTTTATTCTCAGGAATAGAGTATAATCTCACTAGTTCATCCCTTAACTTATCCGTGACAGAAACAATTCTGTCACAATGCTTGTAGTTGAATTTCTCTGAGCGGAGTGCCAGAGAAGAGAAAACTCTATATGCAAAAGACTGTGAATTTGGATTGACCTTTAACTCATCCAGAACTATCCCATTAACTTCTACTATTGAAGGAATTTTTAAAATTTTACACAGCAATATGGGAAAGAACGGGAAAGAATTCTGGCGAAGATAAAGCACGTCAGGCCTGTTTTTTATACATGAATAAAGAAGGTAAAAGGAAAGCATAAATTCGTAAGATGGCTGTACAAGATATTTATTGTCTATTACAGGTACATATTTTATCCCGGGAATTGCACGATCTACGCTCTTCTGTCCGGGTGCAAACATAACTATATTAGTATATTTTTTCAAATTTCTTAGAAGCTCAAGAATGTGGATATTCGAACCCGATTTAGTATTGAAGGAGCCGTAATAGACTAGGAAAATATTATTTACTTTTTTAAACATAGTGGGATCCGGTTATCAGAATAGTAAAAGTAGTTAATTAGTTTATCCCATAAATTTATTTATTTTTTTTCGAGTTAAAGAATAAAGGTTTAGTACGAACTCAAGAACAAGGGTTTAATACATTTTGGAAGAGAAGTATTTATAGGATTAACTCTCTCCTCTGTCTGCTTTTGAGGCATCCGAAGCGAAAAAGAGCAAAAGATTATGAAAGTACTTGAAGTATGTCAGGAATTTCCAAACAGGTATTATCCTCAACTTGGGACATTCATAAAGCAGAGTATCGACTCAATTGCAAACCAGGGCGTAGATGTCACAGTTATTTCTCCAAAACCATTCGTCCTTCCTTTCTCTGCGTTTCCGTATCATAACTTTTCTAAACTGCCGCGGATTGAGCATACTGAAAAATACGACCTTCATTATCCACACTACATATATGCCGTTCCCAAAAAGTATTTTTATCCGGTAACAGGGTTTTCATACTCTCACTTCGTGTTCGAATATGCGATCAAAAACATAAAGCCAGAACCAGACCTTATCCACGCACACTTTTCATATCCTGACGGATATGGAA
Organism: Methanosarcina sp. UBA289; assembly: GCA_002496565.1. GTDB lineage: Archaea > Halobacteriota > Methanosarcinia > Methanosarcinales > Methanosarcinaceae > Methanosarcina. The sequence goes on from DAKJ01000018.1 coordinate 687,802, forward strand.
TGATGAAGCTTGCAAAGAAATGGAAAGTTCCTCTTGTAATAAGTGCTCTCGGTACCATAGAAAGAAAAGTTGCTTATGAGGGTTCCTATACCTCAAGACAGATTATAGAGGCGATGAATTTTGCAGATAAGGTTCTTTCTGTCAGCGAGGATCTCAAGCTCCACATAGTAAATCTGGGAATAGACGAAGAGAAAGTTCATGTAGTTCCCAATGGTGTTGATATCGAGGAGTTCAAACCTGCAGGAAAAGCACATGCAAGGAAGCTGTTAAATTTGCCGCAGGATAAGAATATTGTTCTATTCGTAGGAGCCCTTAGAAAAATAAAAGGTGTGGACTACCTTATTGAAGCTGCAAAGGATTTTGTGAACACAAATACCGATCTTTTTATGGTAGGTAGGGACGACGGCTTGAGAAAAAGTCTGGAAAAAAGGGCACAAGAGCTTAAAATTGCAGATCACATTAGATTCACCGGGCCAGTAAACCATGAGGATGTCCCGCTCTGGATCTCAGCTTCGGATATCCTGGTATTGCCTTCCCTTTCAGAGGGCAGACCAAATGTAGTACTCGAAGCGCTTGCCTGTGAAGTCCCGGTTGTGGCAACTGATGTAGGCGGGATACCTGAACTTATGGTTGATGGAGAAACAGGCTACCTGGTACCTGCAAAAAACCCTCTAGAATTATCCAGAAAAATTAATAAACTGCTTGAGAATAAAAACCAGAGAGAAAGTATGGGAAAACTCGGGCGTAAAAGCATAATTCAGAGAGGACTAACCTGGAAAGCTCATGGAAAAAAGACTGTGGATATGTACTCAGAGCTTTTGGGGAAGACTTCGAAATAAATCTGAGTCCCTTAGCTTATACTTTTTTAAATTCCTGAGTTTGGCTAAATAACAGACCTTGAAGTCCACAGAATAGCAGCTCAAACCCCACAAAAGCTTTTACTCATGTAAAGATGCTGCTTATACTATTTTACCTAGGAATAAAAACGGACATTGGAATAAAGTATCTGTAAAAAATAAACTTCAGAAGTTATTTAACTCCTGATCATTTACTCTCTGGTTATTTAACCCCTGATTATTTAATCCCTTATGGGGAATAAAAATATCTACCGATGGATTTGAATAAATTTTACCAAGCCCTTCAAGATTGCTTTCAAGCTCGAGTTTATTTTCAGGCATCCCCGAATAGAAATAGTTTGCAGTATCTTTCAGAGTGCTTTCCTCACTGCCAAAGTATAATCCACTCCTGAGAAATTCGTTGGTTCTGAGAAGTACATAACCCTTGTATTCTGGGAGTTTATTTACATCACCGATTCTATAATTATCATAAGATAAAATATTCAATTCCGCGGATTTTTGAGGGATCAACGGGGCGTAAAAGAACCTTGAAGCATAATAATCGGTATAAATTGACTTAGTTGAGGAATCAACAGGAACATATTTGAAAATATGATTAAAGCCACTTAACTCTTCGGAAGTAAAGTATTCGTGTTTTGCTTCTTGACCAAGAAAATCCGAATCTGCAATACTGAAGACAGAAGAGATTAAAACGAAAGTAGAGAATAACAAAATCACTAAGAAAGCAGAATTTACTTTCTTGGAGGATTTATTAGCAATATAATTCCAGAATATATACAGTCCGTACCCCATTGCAAAAGCCATAAAGGGACTGACAAATAGCATAAACCGATCAACCCTGAAGAGGACTCTGAACTGCCAGATTGTGTTGAGGGGATTGGGAATATAAAATACTAGAGTTAATAGAGCAAATAACCCCAGCACAGAAGCATAATTTTTCTTGTAATTTTTCAGGAGAAAACCTATTCCTATTAAGGCAAAGAACAAAAATACTGATTTATCCAGAAGCCCTACTAAACTACTCAAGCTCTCCTGAAGAACTTCTGAACCTCCAGCAGTCAGAACCATAGAATCCAAGAACTGGCTCTGCAAACGGGGAGCCAGGCTCCTCTGTACAAATACATATGCTACAAAGAACCAGTAAGCAGTAAAAATGACATTAAGCAGTATAAAAAAGGGCTTGCTGATGTAGTTGCCGTTCCCTACCATATATTCCGATGCAAGAAGAATAACCAGTAATAAGGCAAGCTGTGGAAGAGAGACGTTGTGAACTAGGGTTAAAAAAACTGCAACAATTACTGAGAGGATTTTTAAGGAAAGTTTATCCTTTTTGAAATTGACACTATAAACTAGGTACAATAGTATAATGAACATTATAAATGCCATTGTACGGGTGATTACATTTGTACCATAGTAGAGTACAGTAGAACTCACGGAGAACAGCAAGCATGAGAGGAGTGAAATCTGCCTGTTGTTAGTTATGTAATTAAAAAGGTAATAAAGGAAAACTATGGTTATTGCATAGATAGGTGCAGTTACCAGAAAAAGTGAATTCTTTGCGCCTATATGTAAGATCTCGGAAGCCTCTGCAATAAACACGTGATAAAGAGGGAAGTAAGCATAATCACTTAAGGAAGTTGGGATTGTTTTCCCGGCCATTGCAGTAACTTCTGAAATAAAGATGTGAGGCAGGATGTCTGTGGTACCAACATAGAAAGCGTGATTTAAAGTTACACTGAAAATTAAATTACATGCAATTAAGACAGATTCTGCCAGAATGAGGGGAGGGTTTACATCTTTAGAGAAAATTTGGAAGAATACCGATAGATAAACCCCTAAAATAAAGAAGAAATAATATAGTGGCCTATTTCCTGGAGACAGCAAAAGTACAACTATGGAACCAATATAAAATATCCCGAACAGATAAGTAAGGGATTTTGTACTCAATGATGGAAAGAGATCTATATCGTGCAAACTTACATCTTTTTTGTAAATGAACAGTATGAAAAGACAGGAAAGTATTGCAGGTATTCCTGTAAATAGACCTCGAAGTGCATAACCGAACTTTCCGGCTGCAAACATCCATAAGAAAGCGAATATTACTGCGAAAATTACAGCTAGCGGAAACAGGAAAGAAATTAATCTCATTAAACGGTTATTGTCCAATTTGAATCCTGCTTCATTACTTACTCCTAACATACTATCTCCATGACCTTAAATACTCATAATTTCATAGATTGAATAAACATACAATCCAAAATTCTGTGTTTGAAAATTAATGAGAGTTCATCAGGGCCTTATTGATTAAGAAGATTTTGCCCCAAAAAGACTCCCAAAATTCAAGTGTTTCGGTCGCTTTTTCAATGTAGTAAAATAAATATCATTATTAAGTGTCCGAGCAGGAACTGACTTTTGAGATAAGAGGAGAATTTGTGAAGCTGTACAAAAATCCCAATCCATAGGCAATGTGCTGCACAGGAATAATAACTAGGGAAAAAAGGCCATATTTTGATTTCATTTTAGAGGTGACCTGGATTGAGGTAATAAAGACTAGAATAAAATACATGGCCATGAGTGCAAGAAGAAGCAGGATTGAAGCGGGATATTTGATAGAAGCAACAAGCAAAAGGGCTGCAAATACGATGGCAATTGAAGGCAGAAAAGCATACCAACGGACAAATTCTCCATGCTTCTTGAAAAGTTCTGCCATCCACATACCATATTTAAACATCCTTACGGAAAAGGATTTGAGCGTTCCTCTTCTATGATGCAGGACCTGCGCTTCTGGAATGTACAAAAACTTGTTACCTTTCTTACCAATTCTGTAGTTCAGGTCACAATCCTGGCCCACTATAAACCGCTCGTCAAAACCCCCAGCTTCCTGAATTGCTACTTTTTTGTACATTGCATTACAGTTAGGGAGAGAGCCGACATAATGCTTTTTTATGGAGTTTTTGGACTGAGCTGAGCCTCCTGACCCCAAGAAAGATTCCTGGGCATATCCCACCACCCTGCCAAATATAGGATCAGTATCAAAGATCAGGTTAGGCCCCCCAAAACACACAGCTTCATCTGGAGAGTCTTGCATTTCATGGACAAGAACTTTCAACCACTGAGGATCGACTTTACAGTCTCCATCAGTAAACGCGACAAGTTCTCCCCTGGAATTCTTCACACCAAGGTTTCTTGCAGCTGCAACATTTTTCTTTTCATTCAAAAGGAGTTTGACAGGATATTTCTGTACTATATCGCGCGTTTTGTCTGTGGACATGCCATCAACGATAATAATCTCGTAAGAATCTTGTGGGTAGTCTAGATTAATAAGTGATTCAATACATTCTTCAATGAATTTTTCTTCGTTACGAATACCTACTACGACTGAAACGAAAGGGTATTTCATACAAATTGACCCCGTTTTGACATTATTATTTTCGGATATTCTCGTTTAGAAATATCATCCTTGAGATGGCATGCAGTATTATTCCGGTAAATACCATAAAGGCTCCTATAACCGTCAGCATTACCATAAGGAGTGTTGGCCCGAAGCGCAGAGATCCTCCCTGAAGAAAATCCTGTAAAAATATCAGTCCCATAAGAAAGCCTGTAGATGTCATAATCAGACCAGGAACGGAGAAATAATACAGAGGGCGTCTGTACTCCATATCTTTAAGGATGCGGAACAGGACTCTGGGCCCATGTATGAAAGGATGCTCACTTGAGCAGTCCTCAAGATCATACCTGCAATGGATTTCTACCTCAGTAAACTTCAGTTTGTGATCTTTGGCCTGAATGAGAATTTCAGAGCCTGCAGACATATCTGTACCATTCAAATTTATGTTTTCAATAGCTTTTTTTCCATAAGCTCGAAAGCCACTTTGAGAATCCGTTACATTCAGACCGCCTGCAATATAGGTTGCGATATCAAGGACTTTCATCCCAAATTTACGATAAACAGGGACATTTTTACCGTTACCATTGACAAATCTTGAGCCAATTACCAGGTCAAACCCATCTTGTAAGGGTTCAAGAAGCTTGGGAATTTCGGAGGGGTCATGTTGACCATCAGAGTCAATTATGACCATAGCACCTGCATCGAGCTTACGGGCGGTTTCAAAGCAATTCCTTAGGGCTGCTCCATATCCCTTATTTGTTTCGTGACGAACTACATAAGCGCCAAGAGATTCGGCAATGTCGACAGTATTATCAGTGCTTCCGTCATCTACAACTACCACTCTGTCGACGTATTTTTTGCAACCATTGATAACATCTGCAATGGCATGAGCTTCGTTATAGGCAGGCATGGCTGCAATCGTAATGGCCATACGCAATCATCTACCTCTTTGAAGATAAAAGCAAGAAGTGCCCTTAGTAACATAGTTAATTAGAGAAGAATCAGTAAAAATTCCAAATTTGACTAATATATTTTTCAGAGTCATCGCTCCATAATTTTTAGAGGGTTTCAAAAGGTCTTTTACGGTTACATTTACAGAGAATCAAATGGGGGAGTTTTTTTCCTCCTTTTACCCAAAAGGAGGAATATAAATACTCTGTAAGTGTGTCACGGCATTTATTATAAGACCAGTATCTGTTTTAATATACGAGCTATATAAGCATTTAGACACAAAAAATAATTAATCAGTAATCCCGATGGCGAAAAAGAATTAAACTCATATAAAAGCTTTTTAGCCTTAATAATAGCTCAACAGGTATTTATTATTCACATGACATAAAGAAAAAATTGAAGAAAAAATTACGCAGATATAAAAATCAAAGACTTTATTGTGATATTGTCAAACCTTTACAAACCTGCTGAGTAAACTCGGAAACTTTAGATAAAAAGTTACATAACTTTAAACTTAAAAGGCAAGAACTTCTTTCAAGAAGATAGAAAAAAAGGGAAAAGTATTTTAGATATAACAAGCAGGAAAAGGGAAAGATATTTTATACAACGAGGTAATTGAGTAGATCGGGTTAAAACATTCTTGAAAACGAATACAATTTCAGGAAAATATATTCTGCTAAATCAGAAGAAAACCGGGATTAAAGCCCGGATAGTTTTCACCTTTCCGGCGTAATTCTTCATAATTGAAGATTAAAGCAGCTGGTGAAGAGGAATCGGAAGGTTTCCGAAAAACCTCATAGGGAACAAAGAAATTGGCAGATTAGCCCGAATAAAGAAAAGACTGGGAAGCCAAAAAAACATAAAACCGTGTTATGAGGAGTTATATGGCCGGAAACCAAAAGTTCCCATCTGACCTGTTTTTAGTAGCAGGCCTTGTAATTCTCACAGATATTTTCGTACTAATTCCTGAACTTAGCGGAAGTTTTATCCGCACAGCTCTTGGTCTACCCCTGATACTCTTCCTTCCAGGGTACGCCCTCATAGCCATGCTTTTTCCAGAAAAAAGCGGACTTGAAGGAATAGAGAGAATAGCTCTTTCTGTTGCAATGAGTGTCGCAGTTCTGCCTTTGATAGGGCTTGCACTTAATTTTACCCCCTGGGGAATCAAGGATATCCCTCTCATTACAACTGTCTCCGTATTTACTCTGCTCATGTTGGTAGCAGCATACGTTAGGAGAAGATATCTACCCGCAGACAGGACATTTGAGGTATCATTCAGAGCCCTTGCCCACACCCTGCTATCAGGAGTTACGGGAAAGCAAGGATCAAAAACTGAGAGAAACCTCAGGATAGTTCTAGCTCTTTCTTTTTTGATCTTGATCGGAACTGTAGCTTACGTTGTTATGGTGCCTCAGGACAGAGATCAATATACAGAGTTCTATATCCTTGGGACCAACGGAACAGCTAACAACTATACAACAGAGTATATACAGGGAGAAAGTGGGACCTACTTTATAGGAATAACAAATAAAGAGCACAGAACAATGGATTATACAATGGAAGTAAGGCTTGAGAATGAATCGTTACCTCTTCCGAAAAATTTGCAGCATATCAGGCTTGCCCATAATGCAACCTTGGTAGAACCTCTTGAGATTACGCCTTCTATTGAAGGAGAAAATATGAAGCTTGAGTTCCTGCTTTTTAATGAGACTGAAAAGAATATACCCTATAAAGACCTTCACCTCTGGATTAATGTTGGAGAGGAGGTGTGAAGATGGGAACGTTTGAGAGTCAGAATATAGAGACTCCAGAATATATAAGAACGAAGACGTCTGAGAATCTGAAGGAGAAAACACCTCAGATAAAAAATAAATGGGTTTACCTGACAATCCCGATTGTATCTATTGCTCTTGGAGAACTGATGATATTTTCGGGAAGGAAACTCGAAGCCATGGTAATATATGCACTGATTATGCTTGGGCTTTCCTTTTCCATGATATATATAAAAAATAAGGAAATTCAAAAAACATATCAGGCGCTCATCCTTTTGCCGATCCTGCGTCTGGTAGACTTTTCAATGCCCCTTTTCTATGAAGAGAAACTTTACAATCTTATTTTCACATACTGTCTTCTGGCGATTTCTGTAAGCATTGCAGCCATGAATCAGGGCTTTACTAGCACGCAGCTCGGGATAACCTTTAAAAAAATAGGGAGATATATTCCTCTATCAATATTGATGGGCCTTTTGTTAGGAGTAGGAGAATATATTATAGTAGGGAAAAACCCTCTTATTGAGGATTTTTCAATCTTTAACCTCCTGAGTCTCACCATAATTATGGTCTTTTTCGTGAGCCCTGTAGAAGAAATGATCTTTCGGTCAATCCTGCAGAATCGGTTAGAGATAGTGTTAGGAAGCTGGAAAGCGCTGCTAATTACAAGTATTTTATTCGGGTTAATGCATTCAGGATATGGGAGCATTTATGAGATATTTTACATATCCTTAGTAGGTGTTTTTATAGGCTATCTATTTCACGGGACACGGAGCCTACCGCTTGTTACGCTAATTCATGGATTTATGAATGTATTCTTTTTCGGGGTTATTCCCCTTCTCCTTTAAACTCTTTATTTGCAGCAATATACCCCAAAAATACAGAGAAGAGAATTTGATCAAGGGGATTAAATAAAGGTGAAAGCTTCGACATAGTGAGAACGTTGTTCTTCAATGACTCACAATTATATAGTCGGGAAAAATTCACTTCATGAAGTATAAAAAGAAAGTATAAAAATGGAACAACTGTTAGCGGTTCTCCTATAATTTCTGTGTTTTCACGTTTTTAGAACTAACCAAAGATTTTAGATACAAACTGTATTCTGTCTGAGCAAAAAAGTAAATGGAATTGAAATCAATTTCACACTTAAACGAAATTGAAATCAATTATGGTAGTCTTTCTTAAGCAAAAAAGTACTTATCGAGGAATTAGTTTATTGAGTGAAGCTCAAGATTTTTTAAATATCAGTCTGCTGAGCGCAAGCGTTGTACAGCTTGACTACATCAACGCTAGAAACAAAGAACTCCATCCTCCCTAAACGAAAAGGGCTCTGTCCTCCCGAAGCAGAATTCAGGTGAGAAGGAAATTGGACAGTGACCCTCTGAAAAACCATTAAAAGAGTGCAACAACCTTATAAAGAAGAATCGCACCAAAGGAAAATAGCAGTGGAATAATTCCCATGTTTAAAGAAGCCTTTACTGGATTTTCCCAGTATTTCGACACAGGGAGGAAATCCCTGAGCAAAAGCAATAAAAGCAAAACTGCCGTAGCCACAGACGCGCCGTCAGAAATTCCTGGAATTACAGTCGTTACTGAGAGCGCACCTGAAGAAACTGAATTAGACGTGATTAAACTTGTAAGCGTAGCCAACACTCCTCGAGTTAATTAGCGTGTTTAAGGAACAAATACGCAATAAGATATAAAAATCCTCCTCCTGCCATTGACAAATATCAAGAGGAGAAAAATACGAAACCCAATTTTTGAAAAAAGATAGGAGAATCCCCTTAATATATAATGAAAATGCTGTGAGCTTGAGTCCGCAATCAAAAGAAAAGACATTCATAACAGCATAATCCCATGAAATACAGAAAGGAAAAAATAACTTCAGGCTACTTTATCAGACTTTACTGAATACTTACCTAGTTTAGAGAGAGCCACCATTGTCCTATCACTTGAAGCTTCATGACGGTAAAATGAAGTGATAAGTTAAAAAGAATAGTATGGGAAATAAAATAAAAATTTTATTAAGGAGTTATAAGTGCAAAAAAAGGAAAATGCATTGAAAAGTCATTTGAATAAATAAAAAAGGAGAGTAGAAAAATAAACCAAATCACTTAAATAACTACAAAGTATATTGACTAAAAAATTAAGAAAAGTTATAGAGTCCTATCATAGTGAGTATCAGAAAAAAGTAGTAACATCCTCTTGGGGCTTGTCCTGAAAGTTTGGGCTCTCCCGATTATCAGGATTATGAAAAATAAAAAATAGAAGATCTTTAAAAAGAAAAAAATGTTTAAAAGTAAACAGAGGTTTTATACTCCAACAAAAAGTTTATCTGGTTAACAAAAACCAGAAAAACGGGGGGAACAATGAACTCGACTGACTTTAAAATTCACAACTCTTCTAAGATATATGGCGCCACTGTAATTGGGAAAGACACTGTGATAATGGAAAATGTGATCCTAGGATATCCTGAACACAGGATTCTAATGGAAATCCTGAAGCAAAATGTCGAAATTGAAAACTTTGATTTTCCAGGATGTATCATCGGCCCTAATTCGATAATAAGGGCTGGATCAACGATATTTTCCAACGTAAAAACCGGGAAGAGTTTTAAAACCGGGCATAACGTAATGATTAGAGAAGATACGGAAATTGGGGACAACGTCCTTATCGGAACCAACGTCATTATAGATGGACATGTGAAGATAGGAAACAATGTCAGCATTCAGGGAAATGTTTACATTCCGACCAACGTTGTCATCGAGGACAATGTATTTATCGGACCCTGTGCAGTTCTGGCCAATGATAAATATCCTATTCGAAAGGAATACGAATTGAAAGGCCCTGTTTTGAGGAAAGGTGCGTCTATAGGAGCAAACGTCACCTTGCTCCCAGATGTTGAAATTGGCGAAGGTGCAATGGTTGCAGGAGGAGCACTTGTGACAAAAAGTGTGCCAGCCTGGAAGCTTGCAATTGGAGTGCCTGCCAAAATAAAAGAACTCCCCAAAGATTTAAAGGAATTAAATAGAATATAAACCTATCAAAAAACCAAGGCTAAGTAAGATTAGTTTTATCGAGATTATTAAAAGAGGTCTCAAGATGATACCAATTGCCAAACCCCTATTGGGTAAGGAAGAGATTGATGCAGTAACAGAAGTCCTGAATTCAGGTATGATTGCACAGGGCCCAAAAGTTGAAGAATTTGAGCTTGCTTTTTCTGAATATACTGGTTGTGAGTATGCAGCTGCTGTGAACTCTGGCACTGCAGCCTTGCACATTGCACTTCTTGCCCATGGAATAGGAAAAGAAGACGAAGTAATTACAAGTCCTTTCAGCTTCATTGCAACAGCAAACAGTATCCTTTACACCGGGGCAAAACCTGTTTTTGCAGATATTGAATCAGATACATATAATATAGACCCTGAAAGAATTCAGGAGAAAATCACTCCAAAAACCAGAGCTATTTTGCCTGTTCACCTTTATGGACACCCTGCAGACATGAAAGCGATAATGGAAATCGCAGAAGATAATAAGCTTATTGTAATCGAGGACGCCTGCCAATCTCACGGCGCAGAATGCCTTGGAAAAAAGGTAGGTAGCTTTGGAACAGGAGCATTCAGCTTTTACCCAACCAAAAATATGACAACTAGCGAAGGTGGAATGCTCACTACAAATGATAAGGAAATTGCAGAGAAGGCAAAAATGATCCGAGCTCACGGCTCAAAAGTCCGCTATCTGCATGAAATGCTGGGATTCAACCTGCGCATGACTGATATTGCAGCTGCAATCGGGCTAATTCAGCTTGGAAAACTAGATGGATTTACTGCAACTAGGCAAAAGAATGCAGAAACTCTTTCAGCAGGATTAAAAGGTATATCCGGAATTGTACCTCCAATTGCAAAAGCCGACTGTACCCACGTGTTCCACCAGTACACGGTCAGAGCAGAAAAGAGAGATCAGCTGGCAGCTTTCCTGAAAGAAAAAGAAATAGGAACAGGAATCCACTATCCTATATCCATTCACAAGCAACCTGTCTACAAGGAGCTTGGATACAGGGATTCCCTGCCGGTCTCAGAAAAAGCAACAGAAGAGGTTCTTTCTCTCCCTGTACACCCTGCATTATCCAGAACCGATTTGCAGGAGATAGTCGAAGCGACTAAAGAATTTTATGCAAAGGACTGATTAGTCTTCCAGCCACTGCATTCTCAGAACCAGGAAGTGAGACTTTTGATTAGAGTAGGAGTAATAGGTACAGGTGCTATGGGGCAGAACCACGTAAGGATTTACAGTGAAATGAATGGCGTGGAGCTTGCCGGAATCTCGGATGTCGACCAGAAGCGTGTCGAAGCAATGGCTACACAATTCAAGACAAAAGCCTTTACAGATTATAAAGAAATGTTAGCAGAAGGACTTGATGCAGTAAGTGTGGTTGTGCCCACCAAACTTCATAAGCAGGTCGTACTTGATGCTCTTGAGGCAGGTGTACATGTCCTTGTAGAAAAACCAATCGCAGATACGACTGAAAATGCGGATCTGATGATAGCAGCCGCACAAAAAGCTGGGAAAATCCTTATGGTTGGGCACATTGAGCGCTTTAATCCCGCGGTCATAAAACTCAAAGAGATTATAAATTCAGGCATTTTGGGAAAGATAGTCTCAATCTCTACCAAGCGAGTCGGACCATATAACCCGAGAATAAGAGACGTGGGAGTAATTCTGGATATCGGTGTCCATGATATAGATGTGATCTCATACCTTTACGGCAAGAAAATAAATAGTGTTTATGCAATTGCAGGTGCCGATATTCACTCATTTGAAGACCATGCCTCAATTATCCTGCGCATGGACCATAATTTTGCAGGAGTTGTGGAAACAAACTGGCTGACTCCGCACAAAGTAAGGCAGCTAACAGCTATTGGAGTTAAGGGAGTAGCTTATCTGGATTATATTAATCAGACAGTACAGCTACATGATAATGAATGGATAAGAAAAGCCAAAGTAGAACATAGCGAACCTTTGAAAAATGAACTCACATATTTCATCGATTGTGCTACAAATGGTAAAAGCCCTAACCCCTGCGGAGAAGATGGAAAACATGCCCTTGAAGTGGCAATGGCAGCCATAAAATCCTACGAAGAAGAAAGATTAATTGAAGTAGGAAGAATAAACTGAGAAAAATCTGAAGAAGTAAAATCTCAAAAATCTTGAAGATAGGAAAGATTTGAAAAAATCTGAAAAAACAAATTAGAAAGTGGTGAATATGAGTAAATTAGAAAAACTTTTAAAAGAAAGAGGCTCAATCAAAAAGGTAGGAGTATTGGGGATGGGATATGTAGGTATTCCTTCGGCTGTTCTTTTTGCAGATGCCTCATGTTTCGATAAAGTTCTCGGCTTTCAGCGCAACTCAAAAAGCTCAAGTTACAAAATCGAAATGCTCAACCGTGGAGAGAGCCCTCTCAAAGGGGAAGAGCCAGGCCTCGAAGACCTGATTAGCAAAGTTGTGAAAGCCGGCAAGTTCGAGTGCACTCCAGATTTCTCAAGAATATCAGAACTTGATGCCGTCACACTTGCAATCCAAACTCCTTTTGCAAATCCCAAAGACCTGGAACCTGACTTTTCAGCACTCATTGAAGGCATAAGAAATGTAGGAAAATACCTGAGACCAGGAATGCTCGTAGTTCTTGAGTCAACAATCACTCCTGGTACAACCGAAGGTATGGCAAAACAGATTCTTGAAGAAGAATCAGGTCTAAAAGCAGGAGAAGACTTTGCCCTTGCCCATGCCCCCGAAAGAGTAATGGTGGGCAGACTTTTGAAAAATATCAGAGAACATGACAGGATTGTAGGCGGCATTAATGAAGAGAGTACCAGGCGGGCTGTTGAGCTCTATTCTCCTGTATTGACTGTAGGGAAAGTAATTCCTATGAGTGCAACTGCAGCCGAGGTCACGAAGACTGCAGAAAATACCTTCCGCGATCTCCAGATTGCAGCAATCAACCAGCTTGCCCTTTATTGTGAAGCCATGGGAATAAATGTGTATGACGTCAGAACCGGAGTGGACAGTCTAAAAGGAGAAGGTATTACAAGGGCTGTACTCTGGCCAGGAGCAGGCGTTGGAGGTCACTGTCTTACCAAGGATACGTACCATCTGGAAAGGGGAGTTAAGATAGGGAATGGACAGCTTGACTATCCTGAAGGAGCGGATTCAATTTACGTGCTCGCAAGAAAAGTCAATGATTTTATGCCTTTACACATGTACAACCTGACCGCTGCAGCCCTTAAAAGAATTGGAAAGGAGATGAAAGGCTCAAAGATTGCAATGCTTGGCTGGGCTTTTATTCGGGATTCGGACGATGCAAGGAACACCCCATCAGAACCTTATAGGGACCTCTGCCTGAAAGCAGGTGCAACGGTTACGGTGCATGATCCTTATGTCGTGAACTATCCTGGGATTGAGATTTCAGATGATCTTGAAAAGGTCGTCAAGGATGCTGATGCCGTGGTTGTTCTTGCAGGGCACAGTGCATACTTTGATGTAAAGGCTGATTGGATAAAGGAAGCTACAGGCAAGAAAAATCCGATCATTGTGGATGGAAGAAATATAGTTGAACCAGATGAATTTATTTGTAAAGGGTTTGTCTATAAAGGAATTGGGAGGGGCGATAAAAACGAACATTTAATAATGTAAACATAAATTCTATTTGAGATATTGCTCTGGCTTTCAAATATGGGAAACGAGTGAAAATAATGATCGAGAAACTTAAACAAAGCGATGAACTCTGGGACCTTTTTACTAAAAAAGAAGAATACAATTCGACCTTTTCTGATCAGTACGATAGGTTTCCCTATTATTTAAGCGGTCAGAGGAATATTTTTGACCCAAAAGTTTCCAGATTTCTGGTAGAAAACGGGTTACGCCCTGAATATCCAGATGAAAAAAAATTTGCGGTTTGCCTTACTCATGATATTGATGTGGCATATCCGGAGAAGCTCTACCCGATCATTGGAACTGCCAAAGCCTTTGCAAAAGGGAATTTGACAAGTGCTATAAAAGCACCTTTTTGCAGAATTAACAAGAAGTGGAACCCTTGTTGGAATTTTAGGGAGATGATGGAGCTGGAGGCAAAATATAATGCAAAATCCAGCTTTTATTTTCTGGCCTTGAGTCCTGGAGAAAAAGACTTCAATTATAAAATTGAGGATCTTGAAGCCGAACTAAAGTTTATATCTGCTCATGGGTGGGAAGTCGGGTTACATGGAGGGCACGAATCTTATGGCAGCTTGGAAGATATAATAGAAAAAAAACAGAGACTTGAAAAAGTATTAGGCAAAGAGATTATAGGGTACAGGAATCATTATTTGAGATTTAAGGTACCGGATACATGGGAATTTTTGAGCAAAGCGAACTTTAAGTACGATACAACGTTCGGATACGCGGATTGTTCAGGTTTTAGAAATGGAATGTGCCATCCTTTCAGGCCTTACAATATAAGTACCGGAAAACAAATCGGCATCCTTGAGATTCCTCTAATAGTTATGGATCAGACCTTGCTAAGGAGCTACATGCGACTTGATGTTAAAAAGGCCTGGGAGCTCATAAAAAGCCTTGTTGATAAGGTTGAACAATATAACGGTGTAATCACTATTCTATGGCATAACAATACAGTCATTGAGGGAGAAGGCCTCAAATATTACGAGAAGTTCCTCAAATATGTCTCCGACAAAAAAGCTTGGCTTGCAAGCGGAGAGGAAATCTACAACTGGTGGTCTACTAATATTGAGCCGGGATATTGAAAAAGTACCCAATAACCTTGTCGTATTAAACTGGTAATTACCAGAAGTATTATAAATAAATCAGTATCCCTAGATAAATCAAATATCCCTGATGGGCAATAACATTATCAAACCAAGATATTAATCAATGCTACTCTTGTCTAGATTAACATACTTTTTTCCAATTTTGCAAAATGTCTTAGGCTGGGTAAGCTTATTGCTTCCGGTTTTATGAGATCTGAATTCTGTTAACTATGGCATTCTGTTAAAATTCTGGCCATAAATGGTATTCCATAAGAATCATAAAAGGAGCCTATGGTAAAATAGTGTTAGGTAGGAAAGAGAACAGGAGGATTAAGGAAAGATCGTAGGATCATAATTATTAACGTATATAAATCAGGAAACCGACAAATTTATTTCAAGAGGGCTTATTTATAAGGGGGTTTAGAGTGGGAAGAGTCAGATATTCAGCATCAGCTTGAGAATATCATACCCCATAGTTACATTTTCAAAGATAAAAACAGCTTGAAAATGAAGGAATACATAGATTTCAACTCTAAAGGAAACTTCTTTTAAGGTACCGGATATGGATGAGACAATAGCGGATGCAGCAGAAAAACGATCTGATAGCAGCAAGAAGGAAAGTTTTGCTTTTGATGTGCTGACCCTTGCAGGCGGAACGACCTTTGCTCAAATTCTTACAATTCTAGCTGCTCCTGTGTTGACCCGCCTTTATGGACCTGAAGATTTCGGAGTCTGGACTTTATATATTTCTATCACCAGCATTATTAGTGTCATTGCGTGCATGAGATACGAGTATTCCATAATGCTGCCCGAATCGGATGAAGAGGCTGTAAATTTGTTAGTTCTGAGTTTTCTGGCAGTAATTTTAGTAAGTGGTTTAACTTTTGCAACTATATGGTATTTTAAAGAGCCTCTAGTTAATATTCTGAATTCTCAGCAGATAGGAGATTATTTCTGGCTTGTATCTCCATTTATTTTTGTAAATGGGTTATTTCTTGCACTAAATAACTGGAATTCAAGAACAAAACTTTTCAAAAGGCTTTCCCTTTCAAAAGTTTTCAGTTCGATCTCAAGCACTACAACACAGCTAGGCCTCGGGGTTGTGGGAAGAGTCGGAGCAGGCGGACTAATAGCTGGGAGTCTTGCTGGCCAGTCTATTGCGACATTTGCGCTTGGAGGACAAATCTGGAAAGATGATAAAAAATTAATTATGAAAAGCCTGAGCTGGAAAAAGGTATATGAAGGATTTAAGAAGTACCACAAGTTTTCACTTATAGATACCTGGGCTGCCCTTATGAACTCAGTCTCATGGCAACTTCCTGCTTTTCTTCTTTCAGCCTTTTTCACACCTACAGTAGTAGGCTTTTACTCCCTTGGGTTTCGTCTTTTGCAGTTGCCAATGAGTTTCATTGGAGGTTCGATCTCACAAGTCTTTTTCCAGAGAGCATCAAGAGCTTTCTCCGAAGGCACCCTCCCTTCTCTTGTTGAGAATGTATTCAGAATGCTTGTAATCATAGGTATGTTTCCAATACTGATCCTGACAATTGTCGGTAGCGATGTTTTTTCGGTTATTTTCGGGAACGCTTGGGCAGAAGCAGGTGTTTATACCCAGATTCTGAGTCTCTGGGCTTTTATATGGTTTATTTCATCCCCATTAACCACTATATACGTGGTAGTCGAAAAACATCACTTTGGCTTTCACTACAATTTTTTCAACCTTGTCACACGCTTTCTTTCCCTTGCAATCGGCGGTCTGCTCGGAAGCGCACGTACTGCGCTTATTCTTTTTTCAATTTCAGGAATTCTAGTATACGGGTATCTTTGTCTGAAGATGATGTCCTATTCCGGAGTAAAGATTTCAAGAGCCTTAAGAATCGTATTCTCTAACTTTATTCTTTTTGTCCCTGCAGGAATTATCCTTATTGCTCTGAAAATGGCCGAGATAAACCAAATTCTGCTTGTAGCCTTTTCCGGCGTGATTATCGGTGTTTATTACCTGTATATTTTAAAAACCGACAAACAGATCAAAAATACAATTAGAGAGTTTCGAGCCTGATAAGCTGGTTCAAAACGATAAAATCAGAAACTGAAAGTTAGGCTTCAACTCAGAGAGTCCTGAAAAAATAAGGAATAATGGAACAGTTTCATATAATTTATGCATTTTCGGTTTGCATGGCCACCTCTACAAGGGAATGCTTCACAATTCCTCTTACTGTCATATACACTCCAGCAACAGATAGAAAAACCATCAAGAATACAGGCCAGAAATAGAAAACTTCTGTTCCAAGGAGAAAGGCTTCAAGAAATTTCACACCCATATAGAAGCCGCATGTAGCTAGGGCAAAGCCAGGAACTGCATACAAGTACAGGGACTTATTGATCTCTATATCATTCACTATGGTTTTCAGGATTCCAGGAACGTAAACCGGATCTCTAAACTCATGAATATTTCCAATTTCCACTTCTTGTATGCGAAGGTTGGATTTCTCTGCTCCAGAGAGAATTTTATTTTCTATAGCTACACCTTGTGCATCAAAGTGAAAGGAACCTATTGCGGAAGCTGAGAACGCTTGAAAACCGCCCTGACAGTCAGTAATCTTGCTTAAATTTACGCTGGTGAATTTGCTCAATAGTGTCTGACCGACTCGACGATAAATTGGAGCATTCCTATCCAGGCCTTTTAAGTAGCGACTACCGTTGACAATGTCTGCGCTTCCTTTAATGATAGGATCAACGAGCCTAGAGATATCGGCAGGATCATGATGACCTTTTGAGTCCATTATAACAATAATATCAGCACTGAGATCAGTTGCGGCTTTAAACCCTGTCTTGAGAGATGCACCTTTTCCCTGTTTAGTATTGTGCATAATCACTTCAGCCCCGGCTTTTTTTGAGATCTCAGCTGTCCGATCTGAGCTGGCATCATCAACCACAATCACCTTATCAGCATAGAGCCTAGCGAGAAGGATAGTGCTTCCTATAGACACTTCTTCATTGTAGGCAGAAAGAACCACCGTGACATTTTTAGAGACTTTGCCTACAGTGCATTTACTTCTTTTAGTCATTATGGGCTCTGTACCATTTCCCATAAGTAACTGATTACCCATTCTTGATGACCCCCTGTGCATAACTCCACTCATATTTAGAGTAAATTTATGTATGGCATTCTGAAAACTATTAAATATGGAAGAAATTAGTTTTGTTCAGCATTATCACAATATCAATTTTTTAAAGTTAAATTTAGAAGATAGATATATAAATTTATTGGCAGTTAATCTTTAGAAAAATAATTTAGGAGAAATATCAAAATACAGAGACTCTGTGACATGACAGATATAAAATTATATGATTAGAATAACGAAAATTGAAAATTTACATAAAATAATCTCATATTAAAAATAAAAATAGGTTGAGAAAAAGACGAGCTTGAGAATCAATAGTATGGAAGCTCAAACTTTCATGATTTTAGTCCCGCAAACTTATGTTCTTCTTAGAAAGTTATTTAGAAGCGCTTTAAGTTTCAAAACTATAATATTCCTGGCTACTACTTGCCGCAATTTTTAGTATTGAAAATGAATGATTAAAGATATTAAAAATAGGAATATAATAAAAAACAATACAAATCAATGGAGTTATTTCGGCTGGAAGAGAAGAAAACTATCAAAAAGAATAGTATCAAAAATGTTCTTTATGTAAAATAGTTAAGCTGTCTTATTAGAAAAGTATAATTTAGAGAGATAAGAAAAAGATTCAGGAAAAGAAATAAAAAGGAAGCTACCAATAAAGAGGAAAGTACTGTATAGGATAATAGTAGAATATTGACATGGATAGAATAAAATGAGCATAAAGTGTGGAGAAATACTGAATATTCCACTCCCATGAAAAAAATAGATCGAAAGAATAAAATGCATTAGAAAAATATTTATTCGTCGAAAAGAAACTGAAAAAAGTATAATTCTCATTATAAGTTGGATGACCTGCATGACCGGAAAAAAAATTCCTTCAGATCTATTTATTATTATGGGCTTAGTGCTTCTTACAGATATTTTTGTGCTCACTCCTGGAATAAATGAAACAATATTCCGGAACATACTTGGGCTGCCTTTTGTGCTATTTCTACCAGGGTATGCTCTGATTGCAGCGCTTTTTCCTGCAAAATCGGATCTTGACGGGATTGAACGGGTGGCTCTTTCTTTCGGACTGAGTATTGCAGTTGTGCCCCTAATAGGCCTTGGTCTCAATTATACTACATGGGGTATCAAACCCCTTCCAATTCTTATAAGCCTATCAGCTTTCACCTTTATCATGTGTGGGCTTGCATATCTGAGGCGGGCAAGTCTCCCAGAAACCGAGACTTTCGAGATCTCCCTCAGGGCAGCAGCATTTTCGCTCAAAACCGAGGTCATGGGAAATTCAGAATCAAAACTTGATAGAGCTCTTACGGTCTTTCTGATTATTTCCATTCTCCTGTCTGTAGCAACCCTAGCTTATGTAGTTGTGAGTCCAAAAGAAGGAGAACATTTCACAGAATTCTATATTCTTGGACCTGAAGGAAAGGCAGACAATTATACTACAAATTACACACTCGGACAAAGTGGAACCGTAATAGTAGGAGTTGTAAACCACGAATACCGGCCCGTAAATTACACAATGGAAGTAAAGCTTGAAAATAAATCACTATTCATTCCGGAAAATGTGAAGCGTATCAGTCTTGCTCATAATGAGACCTGGGAAGAACCAGTTGTTCTTATGCCTCCTTTTGAGGGAAAGAATATGAAGCTTGAGTTTCAGCTCTATAATGAGACTGAGAAAAGTGTGCCTTATAGAGACCTTCATCTATGGATAAATGTAAATGCAACAAAACAATTGGAAATTTAAGTGTCAAAAAAGCAGCTTAAATAAATATAGCCTTTAAATCTTTAGGTTAATACCTTCTGATGCAGGTTTTTAAGCTGCATTCCCTTCAATTTAAAAACATGTATTTAAGATTTCCAGCTTATACTATACTATTCAATCATCCAGTCAGAACTTTTTTTGAAGAAGAATAAAACTTTAGTCTTTAAAAACTTGTTAATAGTCAGCTGGAAATTTATCCTTAGTATTAGCTTCCTAGCAAAAGCTAATGGGCAAAATTTAACGAATATCCAAGAAAAGAGTGGGTAAAAACTCTATTTTTATGACATTTCAAAGTTTCATGGTAGTTGAATTGTTATTGAAGCGTGAACTGTTGGAAAAAATTTATTTATTTTTAGAGTGATAATAGAGTGATAATAGTTACACTGATAAGAATGTGTAGTTATTAAAACTGATTATAAATAAAATGGATGTTTCTACGAAGTATATAGACCTAAACTCTCCCCATTGAAAAGGAGTTATTCTATGCAAAAGTCAACTAATTCTCATAAAAGGCGAAAAAAACTTAATTTCCTAACCATTGCATCACTTCCTTTTTTGGCTTTACTATCAATATTCCTTGAAGACATACTCGGTAGCAATACCAAGTCATCCACATTTCAGGAAATAGGTACAAGGAAAATGTCTTCCAAATTCCTAGAAAAAGATAAAAGTTTGAGAGTTGGCTCAACTTCATATGGGAATCTAGTGCGTTTCAAAAAACTTGGACTGCTCACGAACATCCGATATATGCTTGAAGGAGTGAGGGTAGCAGTTCTGGCCCTTTTCATATACCCACAAATTGCTTGTAGAGAGAACAAGTTTACAAAGAATTCGTTGAAGTCTCTCTATTCGCCTAAAATCTGGAAAATAGCCGGAGCTGAAGAAGGAAATCAGAAGAGCTTCCAGCTCAAGAAACGCAGACTCTTTACTGCAATACCAGTTCTGTGTATAGCCTTTGCCGAGATTTTGATGTTTTTAGAAAAAGTGGGAATAGCTATCTGGGTACATATTGGGATCTTAATAGCACTTTCTCTTTCGAATATATTCGTAAAAGACTCAGAAGTTCAGAAAATTCACCAGGCATTGATGCTCCTTCCTCTCTTAAGAATTATAAATCTTTCAATGCCTATCTTCTTTGAGACAACTCTTTATACATTTATTTTTATTTATGGCTCCCTGGCAATTCCGATGGCAGTTGTAATTATTCACCAACGTTACTCTCTTGAGCAGATAGGGATCTCCATGAAGAATATAGAAGCTTATATGATCCTTTCGATTCCTTTGAGCTTAGCTCTTGGATTTGGAGAATATCTGACAATAAGAACAGGATACTTGATTCCGGATCTTACATTCGAAAACTTGCTTAAACTAACTTTTATAATGGTTTTCTTTGTCGGCTTAGTTGAGGAGCTTACTTTCAGGTCAATCCTCCAGACAAGGATTGAACAGACACTAAGTGTTGGTGAATCGTTATTAATTACAACTCTCCTGTTTGGACTTATGCACTCAGGGTATGGAACTTTCTACGAAATATTATATACAAGTATTATAGGCCTTTTTATAGGAGTAGCCTTCTACAAAACAAAAAGTCTGCCCTTTATTGTGGTCTTGCACGGTTTTATTAATGTATTTCTTTTCGGGATCCTGCCCCACTATCTGACTGGCAGAATAGGATTTTGATACTTTATTGAATTAATTTTGTAAATTAATCTTCAAGTGAATTTAATCCTGTTTTCAATATTTTCATAGTTTAAAAGAGTTGAGCAACTGACTTTCTTGTAATTTCTCAACCTTTTTATTCTCAACTTTCTTTACCTGTAGAAACCCTGAAAAGTTGTACATATCAGAGACTAGAAATCATAAAACGGCCTAAAAAATTAAAAAATTGGAAAATAAAGGATAACAGCAGTCAATGTATACAAAAGACAAAAAATTAAAAAGAGAGTCCCGGACAGAAATCCAATATTAAATAATTTCTGAGATTTTGAACAAGACAATTCCTGCAAAAACTAAAAGTAAAGGCAAAATTACCATGTTTAACGAGCTGTTAAGAGAGTTATTCCAGTTTTGGGATGCTGAAAGGACTTCTTTCAAGGAGAGAAAGCCTATAAGTCCTATGACAACTGAAGCTCCATACTGAGGAAGCCCAGCAGTTGTAACCATCGACATAGCACTTGAAGAAATAATACTTAATAATATATTAATGCCCCCATGGATAAAGGAATTTATATTGTTTATTGCAAAGTTACTGTATAAAAGAACTGCAACATATAAAAGACTTTTCTTAAGTTATATAATTCAATAGTATATTATCAACCAAATAATCAGTAAAATAGAGATTCTAAGTCATCTTAGTATTCAAGAGTGACCCACTCATACAACTATTAAAATGAGTTAAGTGATGCAAATGCTCTGGAATATATATTGAAAAATCTAGTGAAAGAAAATTAGCAATCACAAAAATAGTTATCAGGCTTTTGATACCATATATAAAATTGTCTTGAGAATTTGAGAATTCACTGGTGTTGTTAGTTAAACTGTTTTAAAATGTTAAACCATATGTGAGCTTCTAATTTTGCCATAGGGACAGAAGCGATAGATAAAAATTTATAGTAAGTTATAGAAATGAGTTACAAAATGTTTTAGAAGTAGAATATCTTGGCAAGTTTACTCTGTAAATCAATCATTATCAAATAAGTAATACATTTGTAGAAAATTAAATTAAATTTAGATTGAAAAGGGGCAACACCAGTGCGCAAATTGACTAGTTTCCTTAAGGAAAGAAATAGACTAATTTTAATGGTCACCTCCATTTCGATTTTGGTTTTACTGCTAATTTCTCCTGTAGATGCATCCGTTAACAACTGGGAATTTTCTCCTCAGGAGCCTGTTTGTGGAGATACCATTAGTATCAAAGGAAATGCATCTCCAGAAGAGAAAGTTGATGTCTTCGTGACTTTTGAGAAAACCGTTCCTGTGTCTTCAGGAAAGTTTGAATATATTCTTGAAGATGTAAAAATCCCCGGGGGCTTTAATAATCTATTTAAAGTTGAAGCCATGGGAGTCAAAAACCTCAATGTGAGGGTAAAATTTGTCGTCTGGGCAACAAAAAGTTCAGAGGCTTCAGGAGATACCGCAATCGTATCTCAATCAAATGTTCCTCCGGGAACTTACATGATAAAGATTGACGGAGATGCTGCAGAAGGAGTTTCAGAAGTAAATCTGAAGATTACAGCTTTTCAGAGGATAGATGCGGATTCGAGCGGAGTTTTCAGTTACTCTTATAACACAAAAGCTGTTCCTTCTGGAGATTTTGAGATAAAAGTTGGAGATATAACAAAAAAGTTAACTATTCAGTCTGAGAAAGACACAGATTCAAATTCAGACTCGAGTTCGGATTTAAACCCAGCCTCATCTCCCTCGAGTCCGTCTTCTAAAAAGACAAAGTTTTCTCCATCTTCTGAAAACAAGTCTTCTCTTTTGCCAGACAATAAGTCTTCTCCAGAGTCAATTGCTTCCAAAAATCTAGAAAAAGAAAATAATTCCGAAATTTTAACTCCAGACAAAAATTTAGAAGAAAAGAAAACTCAGGTACATGCCTCGGGAGAAAACATCCAAAAACACAAATTTTTAGGACCATCTTTAGACAAGTTTTATTTGCTGATAGGAATGGGAGTAGGAGTTCTGATCCTAATTATATACTTAAGAAAGAAGTGAAGTGAAAGATGTCAATTCCTAGTAATAAACCTGAAAGAAATTATATTATCATAACAGTACTGGCTTAAAATATTTGGTTAATGAATGGGGGAATATATTTGAGAAATGGTCTATTAATAATTGTATTAACTTTGTTTATATTAGCTTCTGCAACCACAGTTGCCCAAGGTAATGAAAAAAGTGTTAGCTCTATTGGGAATATAAGTTTTACAGATAGAGTTGTTTATGTCCTAAATCATACAAGCAACCCGGAGGAAGGAAACTGGATTATAATGGGAAACCCACATACAGGGATAAGAGTCCAGCTTCCCCACCCGATAAAATTCACATATAATGGTCCGAAACATGTTGAATTTGAGGGAGTTTCTGGAACCCTATATAAAGAAGAGAATAAAAGCTTCACTATAAATTACCCATCAGCTTATGCGTATAGTACCCTTCCTATTTACCTGCGCGGGGAAGAAGTAAAGATGTCTTTCTATGGAGAATCTGGCCTAAAAGGAAAGGTAGATATATTCCTTATCAAAGTGACACCAGAAACAGTGTTTGAGGTCTTTGATGCTTTCGAAGCAAAAGATATTGCAAATTTAAACAGGCTCTTTAACGGCAGTGTGGGTGAAGATTACAAAAAATATTCTGCGGTACTCGGAAAGAATGGAGATTTACTAGATTATAATTTAGGACCGCTTGATGCTGGACAGTATAATATAGTTATGGTTCAAGAAAACGAAGACGGCAGCTTGACATCCCTTTCCACAACAGCATTTATGGTTGCAGAAGATAAATTGATAGCCTCAAGTCCAAAAGTCATAGTAAAAAAGGAAAACTTGGACATAAAAGTGGGTCTTGCGAATACTTCCAATGAAAGTAAATGCACCTATGGAGCAGTACTGATCAGTAAACAGGCATACAAAGCAAAAATAGAGGTAGATACAAACGGCACAAGAAGAGGCACATCAGTAATAGTAAATGATATGGATGTTATTGATAAGTTTGGCATAAACTCTTCAAATTATAGATCAAAGCTAACTAAAAATGAGCTTCAGAAAGAAATCCAAACCCTTATAGGGGAAGAAAACGGTGCAATTGCAATAGGAGAAAAAGGCCAGAAAAGACTATCACTTACCACTCTTGATTTGTCTGAGGGTAACTATTACCTCTTTGTGGGAGCATATTGTCCTGGAAAAGGGCTTGTAGGGCTTACTCAGCTTAAAGTTATAATTGTATCAAAAGGTTCTGGAGGAGGTAATGGGTCTGGGGGAGATGGATCTGGGGATGACGATTATCCGGGAGGAGATGATGGATCGGAAGATGACGATTGTCCGGGAGGAGATGATGGATCAGGAGATGACGATTGTCCGGGAGGAGACGATGGGTCTGGAGGAGATG
>DAKJ01000018.1:712810-842388 GCA_002496565.1 Methanosarcina sp. UBA289
CTGGAGGAGATGATGGGTCTGGGGGAGATAATGGATTAGGAGAAGACAATGGATCTGGAAGTGGCGGAAGTTCCGGAAGCCATGGTAGCTCTGGATGCAGCATCTCTCCTGAATCTACAAAAAACATCGATTCAAAAGAGCTCTGCCAGAAATCTATTTCAAGCGGCAACAGGATAAGATTTGAGTTCACAAAAAGAGCTACCTGTGTCGGATATATAGAATTTATGGCCAAGAAAACTGTTGGAAAGACAACAGCAATCGTTGAGGAACTAAAAGGAAAGTCTAGCCTGACTCCCAATGAGCCAGAAGGAGAAATTTACAAATACGTAAATATCTGGATCGGAAACAGCGGCTTTGCAAATTCAAAAAATATTGATAACGCTGTTGTGGGCTTTAAGGTTAGTAAAGAGTGGATTAATAAAAATAATATTAATATAGATTCATTTACTCTTCAACATTTCAGCGACAAAAAGTGGAACTCGCTTCCAACCACAAAAATAAACGAAGATAAAGAATATACTTACTTCGAAGCTAAATGTCCCAGTTTTTCTCCGTTTGCAATTACAGCCCAAAAAAAATCATTGACATTAGAGGAGAAAGTAGGAGATAATCAGCTACCTAATGGGGAGATAGCACAAAACGAAAAAAAGACAAATACTGAGATATCTACTTCTAAGGAAAACAAAAACCAGCTGATTCTGAAAATTGCCAGTTTATTTTTAGGGCTACTTGTAATTTTCATAATTGGTATGATTGTAATTCGAAAAAGAGGGCCTCAGCAATAAGCATTCTAAAAGATTAAAGCAGGAGATAGAAAATCTTCTGTTTTAATTATTTTTTAAAAGCATTTTGTTTAAAAATGAGATGAAAAACTGCCTCTTAAATCTACATAACAAGTGACCGTAGCTAAAAAGCAGCCTTCTTCACTCCAACACAAAAGCCTTTAAGTGGCATAAATCAGCCTTAAATCAGGCTTTTTAACCCTTCCTGCAGCTCGATCTCTCCTTTCCACCAGCCGGAGATTTTTGAGACATCAGCTTTTGAGTCCCGAACATCGCCTGCCCTTGAAGCAGCATGTACAATCCTGCTAGAGGAGCCAGTCGACTTAATAATATTCTCGGCAAGTCCCAGAACTGTCACGCTTTTACCCATAGCTACGTTAAAGACCTGACCATCCCCATGCTCAAGAGCCTTGACGTTTGCCCTGACTACATCTTTAACATGAACAAAATCTCGGCTCTGAAGACCATCACCATAAATGACAAGATCCTTTCCCAATTTCGCCCTCTCAAGGAAAATTGGAATAACGGCTGCATATGGGGACTTTGGATCCTGGCGAGGCCCGTAAACATTGAAATAACGCAGGCAAGTAGTACGAAGTCCATAACTCTCATAAAACATCCTTGCAAGGTACTCTCCATCAAGTTTAGAAATAGCATAAGGAGAGGCTGGTTCAGGATACATATTCTCTCGTTTTGGAAGTATAGGATTATTTCCGTAGATCGCAGCTGAAGAAGCTGTCACAAATTTCTCGACCCCGGCTTTAACGCAGGCCTGCAGTACATTAAGGGTTCCAAGCGTGTTAATCTGGAAAGCTTCAGAAGGTTTTTCGCAGCTTAAAGGTACAGATACAAGGGCAGCTTCATTAAAGACATAATCCATGCCAGAAACCGCCTTTTCGACTGAGGGAAAATCACAGATATCTCCCTGAATGAACTCGATGTTTTTATACTGCGGAATATTTCTGAGAAAACCAGTGGCAAGATTATCCAGAATCCTGACAGTGTGTCCTGCTTCTGCAAAATATTCAGCTATATGGGAGCCTATGAAACCTGCTCCTCCAGTAATCAATACTTTCATGCCTGCAGAAAGGGAAAAGTACAAAATAAAATTTTCTATGCACGCCTGGGAGTTTATAACATGAGATTGAAATATTCCTGATATGTGCAAAATATGGCGCAGGCTGGATAAGATATCTTTTAAAAAAGTACAAAGGTCCTTCAAAAGAGGGAAAATTTTTCATACAAAGAGATCTTATCAGTAAGGGGGAGTCTAAAAATTTGGAGATAGAAGGTATTTTTCAGAAAAATTGAGCCTGAAAAAGAAATAGATTATCTTTGAAAATAAATTTTTGAGATAGAGAATATTACAAGCAAAAATTAGATTCAAGCATAAAGGTATGTTCTACTTATTTTCCTGTAAAGAACCACCTGAAAGGATAAGCCTGACTTAAAAAGATAATATACGCAGAGCAGGTTGATGGAAGGCTTACATAGATATAAATTCAAAGAGGAGAGATTATAAAATAATTTAATCAGTGATAAAATGGCCAGAAATAGACATCTTTCCGTGGACCTGCTGCTTGTTGCAGGTTTTGTGCTCATTACTAATATCTTCATACTCATACCTGTACTTAGCGACAGTTTCCTACGCACCTGTCTGGGCATTATTCTGGTGCTTTTCTTACCAGGCTACTCCCTCACTGGAGCTCTCTTCCCGGCAAAAAAAGATCTTGAAGGAATTGAGAGAGCTGCAATCTCATTCGGATTGAGTATTGCAATAGCCCCGATAATGGGACTTGGACTGAACTATTCCACCTGGGGAATCAGGGAAATTCCTTTACTGACAGAATTTTCAATTTTTACTCTCCTGATGTGCGCAATTGCATACTACAGAAGAAGACTGCTGCCTGAGACTGAAGCCTTTGGAGTTTCACTTAAAGCATGTTACCTTAGCATGAAAGCCGAAATTCTTGAAAATCCAGAGTCGAAAACTGATAAGATTATCGCGTTTATCTTGGTCCTTTCTATTCTAGCCTCTATGGGGAGCCTCGCTTACATTATAGGAAACCCTAAAGAAGGAGAACATTTCACTGAATTTTATATTCTTGGGAATAACAGTACGATAGGAGACTATCCTACAGAGTTTGTACAGGGGGAAAAAGGAACAGTCACTGTGGGGATCATGAACCACGAGTACAGGCCAGTGGATTATACAATAGATGTAAGACTCGAAAACAAATCTCTACCGGAAAGCCAGAAAAAGATAAGCCTTGGGCATAATATGTCCTGGGAAGAACCAATTACTTTTACGCCGTCTCTTGAAGGGAAGAACATGAAGCTAGAGTTTCTACTTTTTAATGAAACTGAAAAAACAATACCTTACAGGAACCTGCATCTCTGGATTAATGTTACTGAGGAGGCCTGAAGATGGCAATTTTGGGCTTTACATCTTCAGAGCTAGAAGCGGGAAAGGCATCTCTGCCGGGGCTCGGGAAAATGCTTAAAATTCAAACTGAAGAAAAAACCGGATTCCTGAAAAAGATATTATATGTAGGAATCCCGATAACTGCTATTACTCTTACCGAATTATTGATTTTTGGAGGAAGGTTGAGAGAAGCCTCAATAGCTTATACTTTGCTTTTGTTGTTGTTTTCGTATTCAATAGCAGTTATTACAAAACCTGAGATAAGGAAAATCTACCAAGCCTTCTTGCTTCTGACAATTTTTAGATTGGTAAATTTTTCGATGCCGGTTTTCTTAGAAAAAAATCTTTATTCTTTCGTATTTATTTATGCTCCTCTGGCAATTCCAATAACTCTTGCTACCACTCATCAGAAAGTGAGATATGAGAGAAAAAGAGACACTCTGAAGAGAATATGGATCTATCTCCCCCTATCTGTTCTTGCAGGACTGGCTTTCGGTCAGGTAGAATATACACTCATAGGGACTAGAGAATTTATTCCAGATCTCTCAGCAACAAATTTGCTGATACTTATAATCATAATGGTTTTCATTGTGGGATTGATAGAAGAACTCATCTTCAGGTCAATTCTCCAGACGAGCCTAGAAGAGTTCTTGGGACCAACTGGGGGAATTTTCTTTTCAAGCCTCCTTTTTGGAATAATGCATTCTGCATATGGCATGCCCTACGAAATGGCATATACCTTCCTTGTAGGAGGTTTTTTAGGATACTTATTTTATAGAACCCGAAGTCTTCCCCTTGTGGTAATGATTCACGGATCAATAAATGTATTCTTGTTTGGGATAATTCCACATACAGGACCTTTACTCGGATTGATATAAAACGCTGTAAAAATTGATTTGAAAAAGTCTGTAAAAGGTAGGTATTTGATCTTAAAATAGAAGTGAGGTAAAACCTCATTTCTGAACACTTCTGTATTCCTTTCTTTCAGGGATTATTTACTCCTGCTGCGAGAAAAACCATGTTGCAGATCAAGATTGCTGATTGGAATTTTGGTTGAGTACGGACTACAATTATTACTTTTGAAGGAAGAATAAGATATATAAAGAATAAAAAACCTGCTTTTCTCCTGCTAGAAGAACCACAAACTATAAGTATATATTTAAAAGAAAACTGTCATTCTTTGTGAACAGAACTTGATAGGCTCTGGAGAAAAACTTATGGCCAGATATGCAGACCGTTTCTGGGAGATTGACTGTCTGCGAGGATTTGCCGTCCTTTTGATGCTCCTGTACCATTTTCTTTATGACTTGGACTTTTTTGAACTTGCGGAGATTCAGCTAAGATCAGGCCTTATCCTATATGCAGGCAGATTTTCAGCTTTCCTTTTTATCCTTATCTCAGGAACCGCCCTTTCTATAAGCCATTCAAGAGCCCTTAATAAAGAGTTTTGTAGAAGGAGAACCGAAAACTTCTGTAAATACCTGAGGAGAGGAATCAAACTATATTTAATGGGGCTTTTGCTCACAGTTATAACCTGGATCTTTTTACCTGAAGAGTATATTGTCTTTGGGATCCTGCAATTTTTTGGGGTTTCGGCCGTGCTTGTCTATCCCTTCCTGAGATATGGGAGAGAAAACCTCTATTTCAGCCTGTTTTTCATCCTTTCAGGGCTTTACCTTAGGACTATAACTTTCGGGTTTTCCAGCCTTCTCTGGCTGGGTTTCACTCCCGAAAATTTCAGAACCCTTGACTACTTTCCCATCTTTCCTTGGTTTGGGGTGTTGCTTGCAGGAGTTTTCCTGGGGAATTTCCTGTACGCAGGCGGGAAAAGGCAGTTTGAAATTCCATATACCGGAAAAAATCTTCTTTCCAGATTATTTTCCAGAGTTGGGCAACATTCTCTGGTCATATATTTCATTCATCAGCCAGTCTTTCTCGGATTCTTATTCCTGAGTGGGCTAATCAATCTGAATATATTACTATAAAACGTATACAAAGTCTATTTAAAAGAAACCCTAAGAAGTATATTTTTCTAGTTTTCTTTACGACTCAAAATTACCAGTAGACCTAAACCTGATGGTTTTATATTATCTAACAGACGTAATTGTATATCTGTTTACTTGCACTCATATACTGATCAATCTTCGCCTGCTCTCTGAAAAAATATAATGATGTAAAGTATAGCCAGGATATAAGGTCAAAAACAAATCAGATTCATATTTTCAGTCCGATAAAGGAGCAGAAGGTGCAAAATCAAAAACAGAAGATGGAGAAAAGAATGTATCTTGAAATTGCGATGTTTGCCTATTTTGTAGTTCTCTTCTTGACTCTTCGAGATGTTCGGATTTTTAAAAGAACCGGTTATCGTTCTTACAGGAGAGGAGCCATGAAGGGACTTGCAGCTTCTTCCCTAGTTTTGATAGGAGCAGTTGTTGTTGAGGTAAACCCGGAGCTTGGATTGCTTTTCGTATTAATAGGACTCTTTATCAATCGTAAAGGAATAAGAGAGCGTGTTTTTACTAGTGCAGGAACTCTTGACCGCTTTCTCGGAAAAACAGATTATGTAAAGAGAAAATGAGAAGGATAATACATAAGAATGCAGAATATATTTTAATACAGGATTATCCAAATGCCGTATGATGAATAAAGAGATTAGATCAAAAATCTAACCATTGTTGCTATACTCATCTTGCAAAATTAATATTATCTTAGGGAAAAATTGTCAGTGTCTATTACATGTAGAACTAATTGAGAAAAAGAATGATAAGCCTCACAGCTTTAGACTGGAGTATTGACCCCAAAACTTATAAATCTCAAGTGACCTATTAGTCGACGAATTCATAATCAATCAAATTTTTCAATCCAGTTTTCACTAAACCTATCAATTCGAAAGAAGAAAATAGACGTCAAATAACCATATTTTCTATCTTCGACTTCACGTTAACCAGAATTCACAGGAAAACATGTGATATAAACTAGAAGTAGAATTGAATAACTGGACTAAAAAACAGCAAAAACATCTAAGAGGAGATACGATGGGAAATATAAGACAGACAAACATAAAAAAAATTGCATTCGGACTGATTGAAAACCACGGGGATGTCTTCACAAAAGATTTTGAAACTAACAAGACTCTTGTGACAAAGTATACAACCATTGAAAGCAAAGTTATAAGAAACAGGGTTGCAGGTTACGTCACAAGAAAAGTTGCACGCATGAAAGTATACTAAGCAGAAGATTTACTTCTGAATATAGGTAGGGATATCTGAAATGTTTGAAGGAGCAATACCTGCCCTGATAACTCCTTTTACTAAGAACGACAGGATTGACAGGGAAGGTCTACAAAGGAATATTGCATTTGTTGAAGAAGGAGGAGTTGCAGGGATTGTGCCCTGTGGCACTACAGGAGAATCCGCGACTCTTTCTGCACTTGAGCACGAAGAAGTAATAGATATTGCAGTAGAATGTTCAAAGGTTCCTGTGATCGCAGGAACAGGTTCAAATAATACAGGAGAAGCTCTCCAGTTTACAAAACACGCTGCAGATGCGGGTGTAGATGGAGTTCTTCTAATTTCTCCCTATTATAACAAGCCAAATCCTGCAGGCCTGATTGCGCACTTCAAGAAAATTGCCGAGGCAATCGATATTCCTATGATTCTGTACAATGTCCCTTCCCGCACAGGACAGGACATGCCAGTAGAAGTTATTACCGAGCTTGCAAAAGTCGAGAATATTGTGGGAATTAAGGAAGCTAGCGGAAGTGTCGGGAAAGTTTCCCAAATCCTGGAAAATACTGCAGATGATGACTTCGTGGTTCTTTCAGGTGAGGATGGTTTGACTCTTCCGATTCTTTCTGTAGGAGGGAAAGGAGTCATTTCTGTTGCTGCAAATATAGTACCTGATAGGATGTCCAAGATGGTAAATGCAGCTCTTGTCGGAGACTATGAAACCGCAAGAAAGATTCATTTTGAGATTGCCCCTCTGATTCGTGCCCTCTTCCTCGAAACAAACCCGATCCCGGTCAAGAAAGCTGCAGAGCTTGCAGGCCTAGCAAGCGGGCATCTGAGACTTCCACTCGCACCCCTTAGCGATACAAACATTGAAAAGGTTGCAGATGAACTCAGGAAATTGGGGGTTATTGAATGATTAACACGGCAGTACTCGGAGCCTGCGGCAGAATGGGCTCTTTAATTGTGGAGAATATTACCAGCTCTACGGACATGCAGCTTGTTGCTGCTTTTGACATCAATAATTTCGGAAGAGATGCAGGGGAATTTGCCCATGTCGGGAACCTGGGAGTTCAGATCTCGAATGTAAAAGACCTTGAAACTGTTCTGAAAGAAAGCAAGGCTGATGTCCTTATCGACTTTACCGCAGCTGGTGCAACTGTAGTTAACGCTCCAATAGCAGCTAGAGCTGGAGTAAATCTTATTATAGGAACTACAGGTCTGACTCCGGAGCAGCGAGCAGTAATTGACGAGGCTATCAAGGAAGGTCAGGTAAGTGCCGTAATCTCCCCTAACTACTCGGTAGGCGTTAATGTCTTTTTCAAGATAATCAAGGAAGCTGCAAAATACCTTGCAGATTATGATATAGAGATTATAGAAGCTCATCATAACCAGAAAAAAGATGCTCCGAGCGGAACCGCCCTTAGGGCAGCCGACGTCATCAGTGAGGCTCTCGGCGGAAAGGAGTATGTCTACGGCAGAGAAGGTATTGCCCCACGCGGAAAAGAAATCGGAATTCACGGAGTCCGCGCCGGAGATATCACAGGTGATCACACCGTTCTCTTTGCAGGCAATTCTGAAAGGATCGAAATAAAGCATATGGCTCACTCCCGCCAGATCTTTGCCAAAGGCGCAGTGCGTGCAGCCGAATGGATCTGCAAGCAGAAACCTGGAATTTATTCCATGGACGATGTGCTCGGATTATAAAGCAATATATTAGATCACAATTTTACATCAGCTAAACATCAGCTAATAAAAACATTAGAATTATGTGTCTGGTCTATGAGTTTACTTATTAGGCCCAACCATATTTTTATCGCAAAACAGAATCATTTGATTTCTTATTTTTTTGATCTGACTCAACTTGACTAAAATCTTATTTCAAATATATTAGTTTTGAATTATTAATAATATATACAACATGTAATTTGAATTTGAGCTATAGTTAATATCTAACCATATAGCCCAAGCAAGATCATTTCTTGCTGAAGACAAGTTCGGAACTCAAGTCTTCAACTCTATCCGCTACAACGATATTTCCCTGTATCCCCAGCTTTTTTCCACTATACCATTTTCCTTGAATAAGAAGTCTATCCCCCGCTGAAACTAGGCATAAGCCATGATAGAGTACAAGTACGTTTTTTCCTTCATATTCGATGGAAAATACACTTTCATATTTGCTTCCAATGCTTCCAAATATAATAATAAAAAGGGCACCGAGAAAGAAAGATGGACGTTCATAGATTCTGGAATCAACAGTTGCTTTAGTTTCAACTCCAAGTTCCTCAGTTTCATTCTTAGTTCTTTCGTCTTCATTTTTGGCTTTTAAGTCATCAGAAAGATATAAAACATCTGAATCTACCTCAAAGTTGTCCTTCTTTTGCATAAAAGAGCCTCGTTGGACCTACAGTTTTACGTTATATAATTATCAAATTTAATTTAATGTTCAGGTTACAGAAAAAATTCACAAATGAGATAAATTTTAACCATCTTTCATATATTTTTTATGGCCAGATCATCAAAATGTTCTTGAGAAAACGTCAAAACTTGTTCTAGAGAAAAGAAATTTTTAATTAGAAAGTTTCAAAAATTTTCAGAGTAGAAAGATATAAATAGTCAACATACATATGTTTACATATGTTCCTTCCGGCAGGTGAAAAACAGTTTGAGTTCTGGATCTTGCGCCGAAACGGGCTTCCGAATATCAGTATTGCGAAGCATTTCGGAGTCTCAAGACAGGCAGTCTCGCGAGCCCTTCTTAGTATGGATAAGCGTATTGAAGAAACCCTGCTTGAAATGGCCAGGGCAAACAGGATTGAAGTCCAAAAACTGGACTCAAAGAAAGGGATACTCTTCGGGAGATCGGTTCCTTTCAAAGCCAACGCAATAATTTTTGTCTCGGCAAAACATGGAATGCAAGTTTGGTACGAGCACGAGGGAGAATGCGGATCTTGCGAAAGATACAGGGAATGTATTGAACTTCTCTGGGACTTTGCAGAAGAGATGCAGCTCAAACTCCAGAGTACAGAAGATCCCACAAAGATAGCTGATGAATTATTTGAGAAATTAAAAGAATCGATTGAACAAGCCTACTAAAGCCAGATAAAACTGAGGAAAAGATGGCAATGAATGTATTCACAAAAAGCATAAAGAGATTAATCGGATGGTGCCCGAACGCAAAAGCACTTGAAATCGGATCTCAAATTACTCCTGCAAATTTTGAAATATATGATAAATCTGGAGGAGAAAAAGCCGGAAACAATCTCAGCCGTATGAAAAGAATTGGACTGCTACTTGCCAGTGTAGGTGCTTTGATTTCAATGTTGTCACTTACTTTGGATTTAAAGGATAACCTATTATCGCTTACGGTCGGAGTAGGAACTCTCTTATTTTTAATTGGTGCTACTCTCTATATTAAAGGATGATAGCGACTCCATGCATCGAAGTCATGATAGAATGAGGTTTCTTGATAGAAAGGGTGATTGTTCACGATTCCAGTGGGAATAAGCTGAGAATGGGGGAAACATAGACTATGAACGTGTTAATTAAGAATATAAGGAAACTGATGGGATGGTGCCCAAATGCAAAAATGCTTGAAACTCAGCGTTCTATCCATTCTGAATATTTTAAAACGAATGACCAGGCTAAAGGAAGAGATGCTGGAAATCCTCCGGTTTTACCCACTGATTGGTGGAACAAACGCCATAATAGAGCACTAATAATATCCTCAGCGTTGACTCTTTTTTCTATACTGGGAATTGGATTTCTGGAAGTTCATCCCATGGATAAAGGTTTCATATTTGGGTTAATTATCGGAACCATTTTTAATCTATACATTTGCATCTGGAACTGGCATTACCTGAATAATATAAAAAACACAGGCAAGAAAATAAAGAAGAATATTAGATCTCCAAAATGGAGAGTTATAAATATAATACTTTCCTTGGTATTACTGTATCTCTTTTTTTCACAGTCTAATTGGGGACTCGTTTTATTTTTTATTTCTGCCTTTTGTTTGATAGCTTTGTTTTATTATTTTAACTTTGATTCAACCGGCCTAGTACTGCTTCTTGTCTTTGGTTCATCGCTTGGTTGGAGACACACTATAGGCTTTATATCTGGCTTTTGTTTGACGGCTTTTCTCTATTACCTTACAGATATATTCTGGGAAAAGAGAAACGGGAAAATATTGCTTGTGTATGGGCACAAAATGCCAGAGATCTACATTGTAAATGCATGAATGGAGGGATATTATGACTCTGGAACACATCAAGAGACTCATGGGATGGTGCCCGAATGCAAAAACACTTGAAAATGGATTCCAGATAAGTCCTGCTAATTTTGAAGCATATAATCAATCGGGAGGAGAAAAGGCCAGGAATACAGGGATTTCGAGTCATATTTCCAGGTTTTTTTCCAGATTTGATGTCCGGATTCTCCTACCAACACTATTCTTGACTCCTATTTACATAAACTTGCTATTTCAAAGAGGTATAAATGCAGAGGCCTTCTTTTTAGGCTTTTCACTTTCTCTACTGATTTATATGCTCGGCTGGAAAAAGCAGATGCATTATTACGATTCCCTGGCAAAAACCCCCATTTTTGGCTCTTCCTCAAAGAAAATACTCTTATGGGTTTTCTTAACCCTAATTTTGTTTTTAATTTTGCCTATGGTTTTCTTATCTCAGATACCTTCTTTTCTTAACGCACGGTCACTGTATTCCTTAGTTGCTGGAGCTGGGACCCTTATGTGGGGAAGTTATCTTCAGTTAATTTACTGGGAGAGGAAAAACCATATGAAAATTTATATAAAAAGTGAAAAGGGGTTCCAAAAAATGTATGCTATTGGGAAAAAGGATGGAGAGTTATGAATTGGGGAGCAAAATACATTAGAAAACCAATGGGATGGTGTCCTAATGCCAGAGCATCTGAAACCAGGCAGCACATTAACTTTGAAAATTTCGAATCTGGTATCCCAGATAGAGAAAAAGGAGATAACGGGGATCAAAAAAATCCCAGATGGCTCCGAAAACTGAGTAATTATACTCTCTTTATTAACACTTTGTTTACACTCGTGTACATCCTAGCGATTAATCATCTGGGCCTAAATCTAGCCTTTTTACTCGCCGGATTTTTCATTTCTGTAGCTCTTATTGTCCTTGACTGGAAGAAGCAGATGAGAAGATACGATATCCTGGCACAGAAACTCATTTGCGAGAATCCCGGCATGAAAAAAGTGTCTCAAATAATGAACCTAATTTTCTATACAGTTCTTTTTTATTGGATTTTTTCTGGAGATGTGGCAAGGAATCATTCTATGCAAGTAATCATTTCGTTTATGGGTGGTTTCCTGGTCGGAATGTGGCTTAGTTATTTCCAGCTAATATATTGGCAGAAAGAGAATCACAAGATAATTTATTTAGACAAAAGTTACGGAAAGTGGAAAAAGTCATACATAATTCGGGAGAATAAATAAATGCCAGCTAAGGTTTTTGGTTTTGATCAGATCAAAAAGTTTATGGGTTGGTGCCCGAATGTAAAAGCACTTGAAACCGGACCCAGGATTAGTTCTGCTAATTTTGAAGCAAACGATCAATCGGAAGGAGAAAAAACAAGAAGTCCGAAGGTTTCTAGCCAGCATTCAAGGCTTGATACCCAACTCTTCCTGCTACCAATTTTCTTTACTCCTGTTTACATAAAACTATTTCAAAAAGGTATAAACACAGAGGCTTTCCTTCTAGGCATTTTACTTTCTTTGCCAATAAATTTGCTTGGCTGGAAAAAGCAAATGCATCAATACTATGCCGTGAAAAAAAATCCTGTCGTTTCTCCTTCCTTTAGAAAAACACTTGCCTGTGTAATATTATTCCTATTTTTGGGTTTCACTTTGCTCATGGCTTTCTTGCCCTATATCTTATCTCATGCAGCTTATATTTTTAACGATCAGGCATTGTATTCTTTCACTTCAGGAACTCTGATATTGATGTGGGGCTTCTATTTCCAGCTAATTTACTGGGAAAGGAAAAACCATATGAAAATGTATACGGAAAGAGAAAAGGGACAGCAAAAGCTGTATGTCCTTGGATAAAAAGGGAAAGAACTATTAACTGGGAGTCCAGATGCATAAAAAAGTTGATGGGATGGTGCCCAAATGCAAAAGCACATGAGGCAAGACAACCCATTAACTTTGAAAGTTTTGAATCTGGTATTTCGAGTAGAATAAGTGGAGATAACGAGGATCAAAAAAATCCCGGATGGCTCCGAAAACTGAGTAATTATACTCTCTTAATTAACACTTTATTTACACTCGCATATCTCCTAATAATTAAGCAGTTAGGTGTAAACCTGATCTTTCTACTTGCCGGATTTTTAGTTCCTTTATTTTTCGTTATATTTGACTGGAAAGCTCAAATGCAAAGATATGATGCTCTAGTAAAACATCCGGTAATCGACTATTCAGATAAGAAAAAACTCTATTTTATACTCGCATATGCGCTTATAATTGTGATTTTCTACCTATATATTAAAGGCCAAGAACTTGCTATGCAAGCAATATTTTCATTATTGGGAGGTCTCCTAGTTGGGATGTGGCTTAGTTATTTCCAGCTAAAATATTGGGAGAAAAAGAACCACAAAACTATTTATTTCGGCAAAAAGCACGGGACCTGGAAAACTTCGTATATTATCAGGGAGAAAAAATAAATGTCTGCTAAAGCTATTGCTTTTGAGCAGATCAAAAATTAATGGGATGGTGCCCAGCCTGCAAGAAAACGGCTCACTAAACAAAACAGTCCTGTTACTTTATAAACACAGCCATAATTTCCGGAAAAACAGAAAACACTACTGAATTCCGAACAGCAAATGTGATCTTCCCTGCAAATACAGCTCTGTTTACTTTTCTTTTTGTAATATCTTTCAACCTGCTCATGACGCATACAGAAAATATTTCTCTCTTCTTAGTCGGTCTCTTCCTGCTGAACATTCCTTGTTACTTGCTAATTCTCAAAACCTTCGAGGCAGCAGTTCTGATAGATAAATCAGGAGTACACCTTCAGGCATTCAGATTGAAGAAATTTGACATCCCTTATGAAGAGATCGAAAACATAACGTCACACAGGCTTGAAAAGCGTTCAAAGGAAATGTCCCTTCTCCTTGTAATTGGAGAAATTGCTTTCTGTGGATTCGTGGTCTACATGACTGTAATAAAAGGGGAATGGAAAATACCTCTGCTATTGGTCTCACTGCTTCCCCTTATTCTGTTTGCTACGAGAAAGCAAAAAACCCACTTACGGAACCTGAACACGCAACTGTATATCAAGACTAAACACAAAAAATGGTACGAACTGAATTCTTATCATTCCCTAATCACGGACGAAGTCTCGGCTGCAAAGATTAAATCATCTATTGAAAGGCATTTGTGAAGGTTTATAAAATGACTTTAGTAAAATATTTTAGAAAATTGATGGGATGGTGCCCGATGAAAAAAATCATTACTTTAAACTTTTAATAAGCTCCTGAAAGCGCTTTTCGTCCACTATCTTCTGGATATTGAGCATCCGCTTAAACTCATCGACGCTTTTTTCCCCGCCTTTCCCCTCAAGTTTGTCTTTTAATTCCATTGAGGCCCGCAGAAGCCCAGTTGCCTCCTCATAGAGGGCTTTAGCCTCTGTTTTTGTAAGTTCTTCAGTCTCCAGTAGTTCTTCGTCTGCTTTTGACTTTTCTTCCAATTTTGGAATTAAAGCCTTTATTTCGGCAGCTTTATCCGTATCCAGTGATTCTTTCTCGCTCAGCCCTATAACCATGTCCCTGAGTTTGTACTCGCACCCATCGATCTCTACGCTTTCAGGGATTTTCTTTCCTGCCCAGGCAAAATCACTCCTTAGGCTCCAGAGGAGCTTATTGCGCTCTTCGTAACCCAGATATTCTTCGTCTGCTTCTTCCGTGTCATTATCGCTTTTTACCATGAACAACTTCCCCTGAAAATAAGTAGCAATTAAAACTGCAAGATCAGACTCACTATTAAGATCAGATTCACTGTTATACTGAAACAATATTTCTCTGAACACTTAAGTTCTGAGAGCTTAAGTTCTGAGAGAACTCCAAGATAAAAGAAAAAAATTGATTTTAGCTTCACTGAAAGTCATCTTTACAACAAGTTTTCGGCTATATTTTCAGAAATTACGTGCTCACAGTAAAGGCAGCGTAGAGTTACACCTTCCTCTTCTGACTGGAGCACGAAAAATTTGGATTTTATAGGTTCGCTGCTGTTAGAAATACAGTTAGAATTGATACAACGTACAACGCCTTCAACATAAGAAGGGAGTACAACATTATTTTTCTGAACTACTTCAAAATCCCTTATAATATTAATAGTGGCTTTCGGAGAGATAAGGGCAATCCTATTAAGCTCCTCTACACTCAGTTCCTTGCCTTCAATTTTCACAACGTCTTTTTTGCCTCTGGCACCAAGAGCATTCATGACAAAGCTGATGGTAGCTCGAAAAGCACTAGAAATCCCAAGTATGCGCAGAACATTTAAGGCTTGTCCTGCCTTTATATGATCAATAACTGTTCCTTTCTCAATAGCCTGGATCTTAAGGTCTCGTTTTTCCTTCATTCAATCACTCCTGTAGCAAGAGCAAGAAGTGCCATCCGCGTAGGAACCCCATAGAAAGCCTGCTCGAAATAACATGCATATGGTGTTGCATCCACTTCAGGAGAGATTTCGTTGACCCGTGGTAGAGGATGAAGAATCTTAAGTTTCGGATCTGCATTTTTCAATAGGTCACCTGTAACTTTCAACCTGTTTTTGACCTTCTCATACTCTTCAGGATCAGGGAAACGTTCTCTTTGAACCCTTGTCATATAAAGGACCTCGACGTCTCCAATTATCTCCTCAAGGGAATCAGTTTCTCTGATATGGATTCCATTCTTTTGAAGATCCCTTACAATCTCTTGGGGCATCCTGAGTTCAGGAGGCGAAACGAAAGTCATTTCAGCTCCATACAGGGATAGGGCATAGCATAGGGAATGAACTGTTCTTCCATATTTTAGATCCCCTGCCATAGCTATCTTCAGGCCCTCAAGATGGCTTTCTCTGCGAATAGTATAAAGGTCAAGGAAAGTTTGTGAAGGGTGGTGTAAAGAGCCGTCTCCACCATTGATTATAGGGACGGTTGCAAATTCCGCAGCCATTCGTGCTGATCCGTCAAGGGGATGACGCAACACTATAAGATCTGCATAGTTGCTGATTACACGGATAGTATCGGCAAGATTTTCTCCCTTCATCACTGAACTTGCCTCTATGGACCCCAGGTTGAGAACCTCTCCTCCGAGTCTCTGCGCAGCAGCCTCAAAAGACAGCCTTGTCCTTGTGCTTGGTTCAAAAAAAAGAAGAGCTATAATTTTTCCATCCAGCAGCCGGGACCTTTCCTCACCTCTGGCCACAGGCTCAAGCCTTTCTGCTGTGTCCAGAATGTAATCAATTTCTTCCCGCGAAAAGTCCTTCATAGAGATGATGTGTCTGTTCTTAAATGACATCCTATTTTCATAAAGTGATTCCCAGAGATATAACCTTTGCTCCAGAAATAACTAAGAGTACTTAAGGAATTAAATTCTATCTCCGCATATCAATTTTGGTACTTCACTTAGATACCTTATTGATAAATTCAAGCCAGAGCTTTGCATCTTTAATCCTCTGATTATCGAACTCTTCCTGAAAGCGTTTTGTATTTTCCTTAAATTTTCCGCTCTCGATTTCCTTAAGGTCTGTTATTGCACGCAATAAACCTGCAGTCTCATGATAGAGTTTTCTTGCTTCTTCCGAGGTAAGGGACTTCTCTTCAAGTTCCTTTTCCTCTTCCATTTCCTTTGCTGAAATTATTTCAATACATTTATCTATCCTGGATTTTTCAGCTACACTAAGTTCGTCTTTTTGAATCAATTCCCATACATAGTTGTGCAGAGGATAAGTTTCTCCTTCAAATTCAATATAATCCGGAATATGCTGACCAACCCAGAAAAGGCGAGAATGCAGAGCCGAAAGCAGCTGCCTGCGTTCTTCATCGGTTATATAATTTCCAGAGGCTTTATTCTTGCATATTCCAAAGTTTTCCTCCATCGTCCTTCCCCAAGATATTGTATGCTCTTTAAGTTTCTATGACAACTAGTTAATATTCACTCTTATCTGTGAACTTCAGATATAAAATAACAATATTAACACAAAAACAGTCGCAAATAAAAAGAAATATAGGTAATGAAAAACTCACATATAAAAATAAGATAATTCAAATCAAAATAAAAGAATAAATTTAAAAAAAATCAAATAAAGAGGATTAAATTAAAAGAATAAATTAAGCTAATCAATACAAAAACCGGAAATTCGATAGGAATCCAGAATAAAACAGAATGAAAATATACAGGACATCTGATATAAAAATGCTTGAAAATTTCAGCTTTTTCGATTTTTCGCTTGAGGTGATACCATAGCTCCGATAATTCAGGTTGCACTTGATCTTCTGGAATTGGATCGCGCAGTAGAGATTGCAAAAGAGGCGATAGCAGGGGGTGCGGACTGGATTGAGATTGGAACCCCTCTGATAAAAAGTGAAGGAATGGATGCAATTCGCACAATGAGGAAAGCTTTTCCAGACCGAACGATTCTGGCAGATATGAAAACTGTAGACACAGGCGCTATAGAAGTCGAGATGGCAGCAAAAGCTGGGGCTGATGTCGTTATTGTGCTAGGGAGCGCAGATGATTCTACACTACTTGATGCTCTCCGTTCAGCCCACAAATATGGTGTCAGATTGATGGCAGACCTCATTTCGGCTCCTGACCCTGTAAAAAGAGTAATCGAACTTGAGGCTCTGGGCGTGGACTATGTTAATGTACATATAGGCATAGACCAGCAGATGATGGGAAAAGACCCCATATCGCTTCTCAACGAAATTTCACAGAGAGTCAACGTACAGCTTGCAGTCGCTGGAGGGCTTGATGCAAATACTGCAATGCAGGCGGTCAAGGCTGGAGCTAAAATTATAATTGTGGGAGGGAATATTACCCACTCTGACAACGTAACTGAAGCCGCTAGAAAAATCCGGCAGAGTGTAGACTCCCCTAACACTGTGGAAATCCGCACTGCCGGCACTATAGACCAAGAAATCAGGGCAATTCT
Organism: Methanosarcina sp. UBA289; assembly: GCA_002496565.1. Classification (GTDB taxonomy): domain Archaea; phylum Halobacteriota; class Methanosarcinia; order Methanosarcinales; family Methanosarcinaceae; genus Methanosarcina. Next base: position 730,421 of record DAKJ01000018.1, read on the forward strand.
TAAGGAAGTATCCACTTCAAACATTTCGGATGCTATGCACAGGAAAGGCGCGATGAAAGGCATTCACCCCCTAGTAAGAGGAAAAATGGTAGGAACTGCAGTTACCGTGCAGACTTTTCCCGGAGACTGGGCAAAACCTGTGGAAGCAATTGATGTTGCAAAAGAAGGAGACGTACTCGTTATTTACAACGAAAACAAGGATATTGCCTGCTGGGGAGGACTTGCAACCTGGAGTTCCTTAAACAAGGGAATTGCAGGCGTGGTAATAGAGGGCGCTGTCAGGGATATTGACGAAGTCGAAAACTTGGGACTTCCCATTTATACAAGCAATACAGTACCTAACGCTGGAGATCCTAAAGGTTTTGGAGAAATCAATGCTGAGATTACCTGTGGTGGCCAGACCGTGAAGCCAGGAGATTATATTGTGGGCGATGAAAGCGGTGTTGTGGTAATTCCAGCAGAGAGGGCATATGAGCTGGCAAGAAGAGCAAAAGAGGTTTACAAAACCGAAAAAAGACTCTTCGATGAAATCAAAAGAGGGGGAACACTGTCTGAGATAATGAATCTGAAGAAATGGGAAAAGCGTTGAATGACCACGTTTTCAGGAACTCAGACCAAAAACAAGACTAAAACGTAAGTGAGAATAAAAAGGTAATAAAATTATAAAAATCGAAGAAAAACAGTGAAATTTCCAGGAGAAAGTTTTACTCGCCATCCTCAGACTGTGAAAAGCAGATTCTGGACAGAAGGATGGCCCTGACAAATTTCATTTCTTCTTCCTGGCAGTTCTTACCTAACCTTGTCCGAAGCAGGGAATCCAGCTCAATTTCTAAGCTTTCCAGTGCAGCTTTTATCTGCTGTTGTCTTTTGGGAGGCAAGATTCTTCCAATACTCCTGATATTTCCAGAAAGGATGAGTTGTTCAAGCTGCCTGAAAACAGTTCTGATACTCATGCCCTGGATGTCAGCAATCTCATCGATCCCGAGCCCTTGCGTAAAAAGAGAAAAAGTTCTTTGCAGAGAATCCTTTTCAAAAGAACTGGAGTTAGAAGAATCTGTTTTGACGCCGTCTACAGTCTCTGATTCAGGCAAAATATCTGTTGAATCTATTTCCCTGGAGTCGCGTGCTGAAGAGCTTCTCTCTGACCAATCCTGAATGCTTGTATCCAGATATCTTATTCTTTTTGTAGATAAGTTGCAAGCTTCCAAGCTGTTTATGCTGTCAGATTCAGGATCGGGCATATTAGGCCCGAGCATCTCGATCTCAGCTTCGGAATTTTCATCGTTTTGAACAATTTCTTGTGAGATTATTTCCTCTCGCTCAGGATTTTTACAGGCGATCTCCGGTTTTTCAGGTTTTTCAGCAGATTTTTCAGTGGGTTTTTCAGCGGATTTTTCAGCGGGAACTAAATTGTAATCTCTGCAATAATTTTCAATTTCCTTGAGAAAAACATCCCCGTATTTTCTTAGTTTATATTCTCCAACCCCTGTAATTGAATGAAACTCCTCAAGGCTATGCGGAAATCTTGTAGCCATTTCCTTAAGAGAGGTATCAGAGAAAACAATATAAGGAGGAAGGTTTTTCTTTATAGAGATATCCTTTCTTAGAGCTTTTAACCGCTCAAAAAGGATAGGATCAGGCTCTTTTCCTGATATTATGGTTTTTTTCGCGTCTGATGTTCTCAGGATGTCGGAAGCAGCTGAAAATTTTTCTGGAAAGGTATCTTCTGCAGAAAAACCTATGTCATCGGCTGGTTTTTCTTTTGCACTGGTAACTGTAGAAAGTATTAAACTTTCTTCAGCCTCAGGAGCAAAACCTTCAGGGCATACAAGCTCTATTTGTTCCAGGCCTTTCAGTATTTTTCTGCTCATGGCATTCAGCTTCAATATAGGGTACTGTGCCCCGCTTACATCCAGAAGCCCGGTATTTATCATCTCGGAAGCTAATGATCTCCATTGTTCTTTTGTAAATTCCCTACCAATGCCATGGCTTTTCAATTTTTCGTGACGATTTTGTCGGATCTTTTTATTTTTTGATCCTGTGAGGACATCAATAACATAGTTTGTGCCAAAGCGCTGATTCAGTTCCTGAACACAGGTTATCAATTTTTTCGCAGCCTCAGTCCCGTCAAAGGTATCTTTCGGAGTAAGGCAGCAGTCACAGTTTCCACAGGATTCCGAAAGCTCTTCACCGAAATATTCCATTAAGATCTGGCGCCTGCATTTATTTGCCTCGCAATAAGCTACCATTTGCCTTAATTGCACAAGAGAAATGTCCTTTTCCTTTTCGTTTGTCTTCTGTGAGATAAAGTACTCTATCTTGAAGCGGTCCCCTCTGCTGAAAAAAAGGATACATTCGCATGGGCTTCCATCCCTTCCGCCCCTACCGGTTTCTTGGTAATAGCTTTCAAGATTTCTGGGGAGATCATAGTGTATTACAAAACGTACATTGGATTTATCAATCCCCATCCCAAAAGCGATTGTAGCTACTATGATGTCCACGTCATCTTTAATGAACATCTCCTGATTTCGGTTTCTCTCGGAATCCGAAAGTCCTGCATGATAGGGAAGAGCCCTAAAACCTGCAAGGTTCAATTTTTTTGTAAGGGCTTCGACGCTATTTCTGCTCTGGCAGTAGATAATTCCTGCTTCGCCTCTATGCCTGCGCAGATAGCCTGTAATCTCGGAAAAAGTCTCCTTCTTTGGCCTGACTTCATAGTAAAGGTTTTTTCGGTTAAAACTGGCTACATAAGGCCCTTTTTCCGGAGCTATACGAAGGTTAAGTTGTGATATAATATCTTCTCGAACCCTTTCGGTAGCAGTTGCAGTAAGCGCAATAATTGGGATATTGGGAAAGCCTGTTTTAGGGTCCCTCAAAAGTTTCAATTTCCTGTACTCAGGCCGGAAATCATGACCCCATTCGGAAATGCAGTGGGCCTCGTCAATTGCAAAGAGGCTGACCTTCCCTTTTTTCAAAAGGGCAAAGGTTCCTGGCATCATGAGCCTCTCTGGAGCGACGTAAAGAACTTTTAACCGGTTTTCGAGGAAAGCAGTCTTCACGTCCCGAAGTTCTCTGGCGCTCTGGGAACTGTTCATACAGGCTGCAGCAATTCCGTTTGCTTCAAGGCCGTCAACCTGGTCTTTCATCAGGGAAATCAAGGGGGAAACAACAATTGTAACTCCTTCCATAAGAAGGGCAGGCAGCTGGTAGCACATTGACTTACCCCCGCCAGTGGGCATGAGTACGAAAACGTCTTTTCTTTCCAGAACATCCCTAATAATTTCCTCCTGCAATGGACGAAAAGAAGTGTATCCGAAATACTGGTACAGGGCTGAGTATATTCTGGTAGACAGCGAAGGCATTGGCTCAAGCTCGCGTTTACTCTCCTTAAAGAAATCATACTCAGTGCTCGTTTTCAAATCCTCCTGACCTGTAGAATCAATGTCAAGCCAGAATATAAATCTCGGAAGATCCGGAGAAATCAAGGTATGGATATGCTCTCATGCACAGCTATATCCTAAACATTTTCCGTTTTTATGAATTCCTATGTTTATGGTAGACAAATCTCCATGTATATGATAGATTGTTCCCATGATATGATAAATCAGATATTGGTATAAGTCTGCCAGTTATAGAATCCTGACGCTGTGATGTTTAAAGCTCATCATATTTAAGTTGCAGGTGTACGGGGTGAAAGTATTCGGATATATTAACTGTAAGCTCTGGATATACATCGAAGACCTCCCAAAATAGTAGATTAAAAAAGGTTTAGAAAGGAAAAAAATCAGATCACCAAACGAGGAAAAAGTATGAAAATGATTGAAGGTTGAAAAATGGAAAATAAGCAAATGGTTTACTGGTTTCTAGCGTCAGCATTATTAATGTTTGATTTGAGGTAAGGATAGGAAGATCAGGAGTGTGGCTACACCCAGGCACTTCTTATCTTCCTCTTCAGTTATGCTGCTTTGCCAGCCACCTATGTTTCAGTTTTCCGCGAATTTCCATTTTGGCATACTTATCTTATTCAATAAGTTTTCTCCCAACTTAACCTAAGATTCCCTTTTCCTTTGCAATCCACTCCAAAGTATCAGCTACTCTTTTCTGCGACTCTGCCAGGCTCTCCAGGGAGTTTGCAATCCTTTCAAGCTTATCAACAACCTCATAGTTCTCACTGTCCATTCCTATCACCAATTCCTCTCGGGATTTTAATAGGAATATTTTTGGAAAAGCTTTGTATATAATTCTAATTTTTAATTTTCTGAAAAAGGTAGACTTAAATTTCTGTCTGTGTAGAATTAACTTGCTTTTCCTTATCAAGCGTAATTTCCCAAAAGTCTTCAGGAGGTGAGTTTTCGGCTCCATTTAAAGAGATCTTACCACCCAATAAGTTACTGGGCAGTAAGATATAAGCTGAAACCCAGAACGGGAGATTAAAGAAAAATACAGTTTTACGTTTTATAACTTTTAGATGAAAAAGATTACACAAAATTGATTTCATCTTAGCAGAAGTAAAATATTTTCACTTATATTATGAATTCCTTTATGATACCTTTAAATATCAAAACCCCCATGCACAGACTCATATATCACAATAAAATAATCAAATTTAGATAGTTTGGACAGTATTCACTGATCACGATCATTTTTTCAAAGGATTTCAGTTTAGCATCATTAAGGAGCATTTCAATGGTAAAACCCGAAAAATTCATTCCAAAAGCAGTTGAGAAAATTAGCAAGGAAATTCAGGACGGGAGAGCAATTATTGCACTTTCGGGTGGAGTGGACAGTTCTGTTTGCGCGGAACTGGCTTACAGGGCAATTGGGGACAGGCTGCAGCCAATCTATATTGACACAGGGCTAATGAGGAAAGGAGAAACCGAGAGAATAAAACATATTTTCTCCCATATGAACCTGGACGTTGTGTATGCAAAAGACAGGTTCCTTGCAGCCTTGGAAGGCGTAATTGACCCTGAAGAGAAAAGAAAAGCTATAGGCGAAACTTTCATCCGGGTCTTTGAAGAAGAGGCAAGAAAACTTGCAGCCGATTATTTAATCCAGGGCACAATTTATCCTGACAGGATCGAGTCCGAAGGCGGGATCAAATCCCACCACAATGTTGGAGGGCTGCCCAGCGTAATGGACTTCAAGAAGATTGTCGAACCTATAGAAGACCTTTATAAAGATGAAGTTAGGGAAGTTGCCTGGGCGCTCCAGTTACCTGACGAGATCTGCGAAAGGATGCCTTTCCCAGGACCTGGCCTGGCTGTACGGATTCTTGGAGAAATTACAGAAGAGAAACTTGAGGTTGTACGGGAAGCAAACTTTATAGTAGAAGAAGAGCTTCTTGACAGGTTCTGCCCCTGGCAAACTTTTGCTGCTGTGCTTGGCAAAGGAACAGGAGTAAAGGGAGATATCCGGGCTTACGGCTGGATCATAGCTGTAAGGGCGGTAGGCTCAAGAGACGGAATGACGGCGGAAGCACTTGAACTTCCCTGGGATGTACTCAAAAAGCTGGAATCAAGAATCACTTCTGAAATTCCGAAAGTAGCCAGAGTGGTTTATGATATTACTCCCAAGCCGCCTGCAACAATCGAGTTTGAGTGAAGTAAAAGCCATAAAAGAATTAGACTTGTAAAAATAAAAAATAACATGAAGCTGCTTTTCAGCTTCAAAAATCTTATTTACAATTATAAGCAAGCCACAAAGCGAGTTTTTACGCCCATGACCCTGAATAAAGCAGTAATGGAAATCCGCCAGCGGATTAAAGTAAGACCTTCTCCTACCAATGAACCTGCAGCAAGCTGGACAGGAGTCGACCTTGTAAATGGAACTCAGGTAAAGACTTTAACTGTAATCTTCAAGAGCGCAGGCTGCCGCTGGGGAAAAGCCGGAGGATGTACTATGTGCGGTTATGTCTATGACTGCGCAAGTGAGCCCCCATCTCTTGAGGATTACAAGGCCCAGCTTGCAAGAGCAATGAAGAAAGCTGAAAAATTCCCTGAGTTTATGGTCAAAATCTTCACCTCAGGCAGTTTTCTTGACGAGCAGGAGGTCCCTTCTGAGGCAAGAGATACAATCCTCAAAACTCTTGCAGACGACTCCAGGGTAGTCAAGGTACTTGCGGAAACCCGCCCTAACTTCGTAACCGAAGAAAACGTTCAAGGGTGTCTCAAGATCCTGGAAAATAAGCCATTTGAGCTGGCTTTCGGGCTGGAGACAAGTTCGGACAGGATCCGAAGGGACTCTATTAACAAAGGTTTTACTTTCAGGGACTTTGTCCGTGCCGCAGAAATCGCAAGAAAAAATGGGGCAACCGTGAAAGCATATCTGATGCTAAAACCTCTCTTTCTCTCTGAGCGTCAGGCTCTGGAAGATATTATCCGTTCCATAGATGATGCTGCCCCTTACTCTGACACGATATCGATCAATCTCTGCAATGTCCAGAAAGGTACCCTTGTAGAAGCTCTCTGGGAAAAAGGACAATATCGCCCTCCCTGGCTCTGGAGCATTGTAGAAATCCTGCAAAGAGCAAAAGCTGCTCATCCTGACCTTCCTCTTATGTCAGATCCGGTCGGGGCAGGCTCAAAACGTGGCCCCCACAATTGCAAAATCTGCAGCTCGGATGTTGCAGATTCTCTCAGGACTTTTTCACTCACCCAGAACCCGGAAGATCTCAGCAAAATAGACTGTGAATGCAAAGAACTCTGGAGGAAAGTCCTGGAACTTGAAGACTTTACCTACGGAACCCCTATCCTGGATTAAAAAATAGTAAAAACAGGCGCCTGAAAACAACTATCGGCGCCAGTAAATTTTTCTTCATATTTATTCTTTTGGCTTTTCCAACTTGCAGACCATGGTTCCGACTCCGCAGTCAGTAAAAAGTTCAAGAAGCATGGAATGAGAAATACTTCCATTTATTATATGGGCTCTCTCGACCCCGTTTTTAACTGCGACTGCTGCGCCTTTGAGTTTTGGTATCATACCTCCCTTTATAATACCTTCAGCAATCAGAGGATCGATATCATCCAGAGTTACACGGGAGATGCGGCTGTCAGGATCGTTTATATTTTTAAGCAGCCCCGAGACATCGGTCATCAGGATAAGCTTTTTCGCGTGCAAAGCAGCAGCAATGTCGCCTGCCACTATATCGGCATTGATATTCAGGGCATTACCCTTCGCATCCACAGCAATAGGAGAGATGACAGGAATGTACCCGTTATTAAGCACTATATGGAGAATATTAGGATTAATTACTTCACTCTCGCCAACCCAGCCAATATCAACTTCAGTCTCAACACCATTAACTACTACTTTCTTTGCAGCCTGTTTATGACCAAGGATCATTCTTCCATCGTGGCCGGTAAGCCCAATGCCTTTTCCTCCGCAAACCCCGATAAGAGACACGATTTTGGTATTTATATTCCCGACAAGCACCATCCTGGCAATTTCCATCGTCTCGTCGTCCGTAATACGTAAGCCCTGGAAAAACTCAGCTTTTTTGCCCATCCGCTCCATTTTTTCCGTAATCTCAGGCCCGCCCCCATGTACAATAACAGGTTTAATTCCCACATAGCGCAGGAGCACAATATCTTTTATAATATCTTCCATGATCTGGGCACTAACCATTGCATTTCCGCCCACTTTGATAACCATGATTGAGTCATAGAACTCCTGCATATAAGGCAGGGCTTCAATGAGCACGTTCTCTCTCTTCAGTTCCATGATGTAGGAATCAGAAAATCTGTTTTTAAACTTATCGTTAAAGGTTCTGGTGAAAGCGAGAAGGCGCATGTAAGAATAAAGACAAAATTATTAATTTCAAGGAAATGTTAGAAATAAGTCAGCCCGGATAGTATTAAAAATTAAAGACTAGTCCAGGCTAATTCTGTATCTAGATATTGAAGAAAAAGAAAGAACCCTATTTTCAGGGTATGTGAGAAACATTAATTTATCAGGTTTACTCGAGCTTTTCTATTTTTTCTTTCTTGACAAAGGGCTTGCTGATTTTCTCAGGCATCCAGTCAGGCCTATTTTTGGGGGCTTCGACCAGTTCCTTCCATGCCTTGAAAACGTGCACCTTCTTTGTCCCGCGTTCTCTGAGGCGGATAATATCCGGTTTGGCTTTAGTCCCGGTGCCCCGGTTTGCAGCTTTCAGGGCAGCCTGCCGAGGCTGTTTCCCAGTGAAAACACCGTGCTCATTGCCTTCTTCGTCTCGTAAAACAAAATTTCTTGTGTTGGACATAAAGGTCACCTCGCAAATGAATTGCTAGACACTGATTAAGTTTTAAAGTATATAAAATCTTTCTTCAGGATGTTGCCTATGGATATTGGTTTATGTAAAATTAGCCTCAATTTGCAAAAGGTATATAAACTAAATTTTTTTCATATTATTGCAAAGTAGGAAATATTTAAATAATTATACTTTGTTAGAAATGGAGTTCAAAATAAGTTTCAGGAAATGGATTTTGGGTAATCTTGAAACTTAAGCTTTATTGTACTTTTGGAAAAAGACCCTAGAAAGCACAAACTTTACATGCTATAACACTACTTATGATCATTATATTTTTCCAAATGGAATAAAATTGCGTATTATCAAATTCATTTTACAAAATTAAACATTTATCTTTTCATGGATCTGGTTAATTATGGAACAGTGTACTTTCAACCTCCCGGACGTCCAGGCCAGCAAACCAAGCATAGCTATAAACCTTACCCGTGTAGGGGTAACAAATGTAAAAAAACTCGTTGAAATCAAGAGAAAAGACAAACGTCCTATCGTACTGATTTCAACTTTTGACGTTTTTGTTGACCTGCCATCCGATCGGAAGGGAGCAAATCTCTCAAGGAACTTTGAAGCTGTAGATGAAGTACTGGAAAAAATACTCAGCATGCCCGTATATGAAATTGAGCAGCTTTGCAGTGATATCGCACATAACTTGCTTGGTAGGCATGAATATGCCAACCAGGCCGAAGTTAGGATGACAAGCGAATATATGATCAGGCGTGCTTCCCCAGCTACTGGAATTAAATGCCAGGAAGTCGTAAACATTTTTGCGGAAGCATCGGCTGTAAGGGGACAGGGCAACGATGATTATTTTGATGTAAAGAAGTTAATAGGTGCTGAAGTTGTAGGAATGACAGCTTGCCCCTGCGCTCAGGAAATTATGCGAGATAAAGCTGCAAATGAGCTTTCCGAGCTTGGAGTTGATAGGGATACGATTATAAAATTCCTGGAGAGGGTCCCTATGGCTACTCATAACCAGCGGGGAAGAGGCATTATCTCAATCAAGGTCGCACATGATTTCGATGTTTCCCTTGAAAATATCATCAACATTATTGATACTTCTATGAGTTCAAGCGTGTATGAAGTCTTGAAACGCTCAGACGAAAAGGTCGTTGTGGAAACTGCACATACGAACCCGAAATTTGTGGAAGACTGTGTAAGAACTATGGCAGACAATATAGTAAAAGAGTTCCCGAACCTTCCTGATAATGCAGTAATCACCATCAAGCAAACCAATGAGGAAAGCATTCACAGGCACAATGCCTATGCAGAAAGAGTTGCTCTGATGGGAGATCTCAGAAAAGAAATTAATCAATGCTAAAGAAAAAGAAGAGTACGAATAGACTAGTTCTATATTTTTTGAACCCTGGAAGTCTCTGAAAAAGCTCTGCTCCGCAGAGACTTCCAAAAAGGTTAATCAAAACAATTTCTACACAGTTTTGATACAACTTTTTAAAAAGTGCTATGGAGGCTCCCAGGGCTTAACCCACATAAACTTTATTAGAGGGCCTGGACAACCTATAAGTAGTAAAATTACAGGAAGGGACTTTTGCAGGGCCTGAAATGCAGCGTCCTGGAAGCCTTTGAGGTGAGAGCATGGCTGATGCTGAAGTAATCACAGCAGTAGGGCGAAATAAAAAACCCATCAAAGCGGGAGATGCCGTAAAATACGTAAACAGTGATACGGTCAGCCGCGTAACTGAGATTAAAAAAGACGAGCAGGGAAAGGTATGGGTTTTGCTTGAAAATACAGATCTTTGGTACAGGGAAGAAACTCTGGAGCCAACTGACATTAAAGTAAAAGAAAAGAAAGAAGAAAGGGAATTCACTACCGAAGAACTGAAAGAAAGATTTAGAAAAGAAAGAGAAACAATGCAAGCCTTCGACCTCGGAAAAGCAGGAGGGGGAGGAGCAGGAGGTTAATTCCTCTTGCTGCATTTTAAAATTTTCTCTTTTAATATTTCGAGTTTTTTGCATATTAAATATTTTCAGTATTTCCGATTTTTCAGTATCATTTATCCTGCAATTTTATCCTCTGTGCAAGAATACATTTCCCACCATGCTTGCCGCCAAGGGGGTTTTGCGGTGAGCCTAGAGAATTCATGCATCGAGCCATTACGGCTGCGCCTCTGGCAAGTCCATCATCCACGAAGACTACTCTCTCATCAATTTTTGGAGCAAGATTCAGCTCCTCCAGACGTTTCAGGATCAACTTAGGTTTGTTCCCAGTAATCCCTGCCCTGCCAGTGATTCCTATAGTTGTATCCTCAAAAACAAGCCTGGATTCTTTTGCAACCTTGACCAACCTGCAAACCACGTCTGCCATAACCTCATCAATGACAGCATAAACAACCTGAAGTCCATGAGTCTTACAGATTTCCATGCCTATCGCACTAAGCTTGCCCATATCGGAACCGTTTACTCCTACATCGCACCCTATAAGTGTTACGCCGATCTGCTCAGCTGCATCAGGACTTACAGGCACGCTTCCATATCTCGTTCTATCTCTTGGAACTTTTTCGATAATAATCAGTTCCTGAATACGCTTTGCATACGCCTCAATCGCCTTACCCTTCATCTTTAAAGTAAGGAAAGAAGGCGGTTTCTCTTTTTCAAAAACCTCAAGGGCAGTTCCTACTTTAGAGTCCACAATCTTTGAACCCCGGATAATTGCGTCAGGAATCGCCCCGGCATAGCCGCAGAAGTTGCCCACTGTTTTTGCATATGGTTGGTCTGAATTTGTGATCCTGCCATCAAGAGTTGTACCGAAGTCAATTGATATACAGGGATTCCTGAAATCAACATCTGTAAGTTTAGCTGCCTCCTTAATTCCTGCAGTTGCAAGCTCCCCTTCCATCTCGTTTGCAACGATCTCAACGCCTGTAGAACCTATAGGAGGCAATACTCCGGCTACAGCCCCATCAAAGATTACCTTTTCAAGTTTACTGTACTTTTGGAACTTTTTGGAGATATTTAAAATGGACATTGGTGGTGTCATATTTTTTGGGGGAACTCCTGCCATCAGGCATCCATCTGCCAGAGCCTTAATAAATTCGCCCACTTCTTCAGGGGAGTCGAAACCTGCAACAACACCAGTGGAACGAACTACGAAGTCCAGATCGGTTTTTATATCCAGATTTGCTTCTGCCATTGATTCGGTCAGGGTGCCACGTACCAGTTCTGCAACGGATTCACGAGTAAGTTCCACACCTGTGAGAGTCTTCCCGAATACGACTTCTCCGGGTTTGGGGGGACGGACATCTCTGGTCATCCGCACAACCTTATTTATAATATGAGTCCTTCCGGTATCCATATTAGTAGCTGTAAGAATACATTTGGTTGTAGTGTTTCCAACCTCTACGGAAGCTACAATAAAGAAAGGTTTTGATTTAAGGTCAATCAAACGAACTTGAGGGGATTCTGTAATTCTTGGTTTCAGAGCCATTTTTAATTCCTTCCTAAAAACCTGTACATAAACTCGATTTAGTACAAATCATCATGTGAACTTAATCTGAAAACAATATAGACTCAGTTTGAAGATTATTCAAACCTAATTAAAGTCAGTCAGGATAAAACTTATGATTTTAATATTAGAAAGCCAGTATTTGAATTCAGATTAATCGGGAAAAGTAGTACTTCTCCAACTTTATAAAAAGATCAACAGGGGTAGATTGTTAAAGGTTTAAAGAAGGTATTCATTAAAACCTATAATAACTTTTGCTAAGTACTGTAAATTAGTAATTATTACATCGGGAGCGTGAAGGGTCACGAATACCCTATCCTTCAGGTTGGGATTGAAGTAAATCATTTCTCTTTTTGTTTTCGTTTAAATATCTGTATCGTCACTTCTTTGTAAAATAAAGTTTCTTGGGACTCTGATTACATAGTTGGGAATGAAACTCTATTTTGCTGAAACTTTATACACAAATATTAAATTATTTCTCAGACTCCTGCTAGAGAACCATTTGTTCCTGTTATCTTTACTATATGTTACTAAAATCAGTATTCTACACTACCAATCCATAACTTAGATCTCAAAAGTGTCCACTAAAGCTTAAATGAAGTAGATAATCTAAGCAATTCCAGAAATCACTTTTGTAATTTCTAAACTAGTTTTTATTGAGTCTCACCTTATCTATAAACATTGTCTGACAAATTCCTCTGGCATTAAAGTGCGTTTTACGGTTTCTTCAATTGATAATCCTTTACTTAAGAACCTTTTAACTACGCTTTCCATGGGTTCACCAACCTCAACAATGTGCATATCAGGATCGTAAAATCTGACGACCCGCTGTCCCCATGGCTGCTCTTTTAATTCGTGCACATATTTGATGGAATCCATATCTTTCAGTTTTTGAAGGAAACTATCTAAATCATTTTCTTCAAAATACAGTTCAGAATTATTTGATTTTTGAACAATATTATTCTCGTTTACGTTAATTAGATCTGAAAAATGTGATTTCAAGTGTATAGCGAAACCGCCTTCAAATGACACGTTCTCACCGAAATCGCACTGTACCTTTTGATTAAGGACGTTTTCATAAAAGCTTCTAGAAGCCTCGATATTATTAACAACAATAAGTGGACATATAAATCTCATTTTATTATCTCCTTTTGTAAATAATATGTTCTCTTCTGGGGTTTCTCCTATACTGGGTTCTCTTTTGTTGTACTCTTTCCGAATATGTTCTCTTCTAGTCTATTCTCCTTCACTCCAAAAATTACTCTGGCAATTATAAATTATTTTATACATTATTAATTATAGCCTAACAGGTTGAAAGTATTTTTGATAAAGTATCAGGTAAAATGCCAGACAAGGTTGAAATTTCAGATACAAAAAGAAAAATAATATTATAGAATTAAAAAGAAATGAATTAAAAAGAAATATTGTATAAATTAAAAACTTCAATTAAGTCGCCAGAACACACCTCAGTAAAAATATGAAAATTAAAAGTTACTCACAAAGCAAGTAACTGCACTAATCCTGAATCTAGACCAGACCCTTAAATACTTACCTAAAGGATTTATTTTTAAAATATTTACCTTAAGAATATTTATCTTCTCCTATATTCCCTGCATTTTTCCACGAATTTTTTTACTGGAAAGGTAGCAGGATGAGAGTGCATATAGCCTGCCAAGGTGTTGTGCTCGATAAGGCCGTCAAATCCGTCTTGTATACCTTTTCCGCGCAGCATTTCGTATGCAAATTTTGCATCGCGATCGCATTCTGTGAGAGAGTAGTGGAATTCGTGGCCCCTGATATTGTGAGAAGAGAAGTTTTTATCCAGAGGGTGGGCTTCAGTATACCCAAGGGCTTTAAGCCGATTTGTCATGCGTGTATTTGCAGGCACGACATCTGCGAGTTTATAAGTCCTGTTCTCTATCTCATATGTGCCGCAGAGATAAAGAAGGCCACCGCATTCGGCATAGATGGGCAAACCATCAGCTGCAAGACCCTTAAGCTTCCGGGTTGTTTCTGATTTCTCAAGGGTTTCTGCGTAAAGTTCAGGGTAGCCGCCTCCGAGATAAATACCATCCGCATCCGGAATCTCTCCTGCCATTGGGCTGAAAAATTCGACTTCAGCTCCGCAATCTCTGAAGGCGTCGAACATATCCGGGTAATAGAAACAAAAAGCTGGGTCCATGGCAATTCCAATCCTGAGATCTGCTTCAGGTCTCTGGATATTTATGATCTCTGGAACCGAACAGGGCTCGGCAAGTTCAAGTATTGCGTCAAGGTCAACGTTTTCCTCAATGAAAGCTGCCATTTCCTCAGTATTGTAGTCCTTTTCATGAGCCATATAAAGCCCGAGATGTCTGGAAGGAACCTCGATATCCTTCTTTCTCGGGATCGTACCTACAATAGGAATGTTGCCCGGAAGCGAGTTTCTTATGAGTTCCACATGCCTTGGACTTCCTACCTGATTCAGGATAATGCCTGCAACCCTGACTTCAGGATCGAATTCAGAATACCCCTTAAGGAGGGCTGCTGTACTTCTGGACATACCGTGCACATTGATTACCAGGATTACTGGTATGTCAAGGGTTTTTGCAACATGTGCGGAACTTGCGATTTCTGTAGAGTCAATTCCGTCAAAGAGTCCCATAACTCCTTCGACTACAACAATATCTGCATCGGTTGCTGTCCGGGCTACCGTCTGCCCGACTCCGTCCGTGCCCATTATATATGTGTCAAGATTCCTTGAGGGGCGCCCGCAAATTGCAGTGTGATGCGAAGGATCGATATAGTCAGGCCCTACCTTGTAAGGCTGAACTTTTAGCTGTCTGTGTTTAAGAGCAGCCATGATACCCATGGAAACTGTCGTTTTTCCGACCCCGCTGTGGGTTCCTGCAATAAGTATTCCTTTTGTCATCTGCTGGATATTGTTGCCGTTAAAATATATTAAAGCTATTAATCCGGCTGCTTAAGCACTTAGCGACTGTTTTTAAGAAGAATCATACAAACTCGGAATAAGTTTTGCTAAGTCACTTGAGTAAGCATGACTAATTTATGCCTAATAATTACTTTTTTGAAAAATATGGAAATTTTGGTATTTGCAGCCGTGCACATTAATCTTAAGTAAAAGATTATACTACTCCTGAGGAAAGGACAGCTAGAGTATCAGGAAAATATCGAGGAGGGAGACTTCTGCTTTATAAGCAGAATGAAATATTTATATAGTTAGATAATTTGTTTATATAATTAATTTTAGTTATATAATTAATTCCTGTTTCTGGTAATCATATATTCATATATCATTACTAGTACAAATTGAATTCATATCACTACAAGCATCCAATTCGTATCAGTATACTTATTCAGTCAATGTACACTCAATCAACTCAAAATCATTAGTACATTCAGGTCCTTTGTCAGAAGTGCCAATTCAGTTGAAGTAAGGGTTAGTATGGAGATATTTCCAGTATGAGATATTTTTGTCCCACTTACCCTCAAGTGACAAAAAAGTCCAGGGCCTGAAAATAGTAAAAGTTGCATGCTAAAATTTAAAATGGGAGTTTAACTAGCCATGAAGCAGAAAAACCCGGAAAGAACTCCTGACGTTGCAGAAGAAAATCCAAAACAAACCCTTGAGGATCCTTACGGACGAAAGGTAACAGGACTCAGGATATCAATAACTGATAAGTGTAACCTTTCATGCATGTACTGTCATAATGAAGGTGCAGAGTGTTGTACTTGCGGCCCTGAAGGAAAAGAAATGAAACCAGAGCTAATCTGTGGAATTGTAAGGGAAGCTGCAAAATTCGGGGTCAATAAAGTAAAATTCTCAGGAGGGGAACCTCTTTTTCGGAAGGATTTCGAAGAAATCCTTAAATGCCTTCCTCCATTAAAAGAAGTCTCTGCAACCACTAATGGCATCCTGCTTGAAAAACGTGCAAAATCCCTTAAAGCTGCGGGCCTGGACAGGGTAAACGTAAGCCTTGATTCCCTTGTTCCTGAAAAATATGAAGCAATTACCGGAGCGCCCCCTGGCTCTCTTGAGAAGGTTATCAGGGGTATTAATAGTGCAGTTGAAGCCGGACTTACCCCTGCGAAACTGAATATGGTACTCCTGAAAGGCATAAACGACGACGAAATTGATTCTATGATGGAGTTTGTCCGGCCTTATAAAGGAATGGTTATCCTGCAACTCATCGAACTTATGAATATTGACCCCAGGCTGTCGAAGTATACGATTGATTCGAAAGCTCTTGAAAAAAGTCTGGCTGAGAGGGCAAGCGAAATAAAGGTACGTCACTTACACCACCGAAAAAAATACAATATTAATGGGGTGGAGGTTGAGTTCGTTCGTCCCATGGATAACTCAGAATTCTGTGCCCATTGCAGCAGGCTCAGGGTCACAGCAGATGGGAAGTTCAAGCCCTGCCTGCTGGTAAACAACAATCTTGTGGACGTCAGGGAAGCAAAAAGTTCCGAAGAGATCGAAGATTTGCTCAAGCTTGCAGTAAGCCGGAGGAAACCATATTGTGTTCCTGTGAGTGTCCTTGAGAAAGGGAAAAAGGATTGAAGAGAAAAAATAGATGCATAAGTTAAAACAATCAATAATTTGAAAAACAGAAGCATAAGCATAAGTTGATACGATAATGAGGAGGGAGAAAATGAAGATAGAACTTTTAGTAGACGGGAGAAAAATCCCGATGAATGATTTTGTCCAGAAAATCGTAGTGAATGTCATTAAAGCAATGGTAGAAACGTTGCATACTATAGATAGTGGATGGAAGGAGATTTCAATTCATATCGAAAAAGGCGAAGAAAAAGAATAAAAAGAGCAAACAAGTTTTCGGGATAAAAGAAAGAGCTTGAGTTTTCCGGGGCCTAGATTTTCTTTTCCAGAAAGATTCACAACTCAATCATAACTCAGATTAATTTTGTAACTTGAGGACATTTAGAGATACTTTTCAATTTCCGAAAACTCTATTCTGGCAGTTGAGTCCAGGGAAATCGGGGTTATTGAGATGTGTCCTTTCTGCATGATGGCGTGCACATCTGTCCCTTCTTCTTCTTCCCTGATCAGATCGCCTGCAATCCAGTAATAGGGCCTGCCCCTTGGATCACGCCTTTCCTCGACATCTGTTTTAAAGATTTTTCGTGCAAGGCGAGTTATCTCTATAGGAGTATCTTCGTCAGCGTGGTAGGGAATATTAATATTCAGAAGATCCACGTTTTCCGGCATGCCATACTTTAGAACGTTTCGAGCAACTCTGTTTACTACTTTTATCCCGACTTCAAAACGCTCTCTATGGTAGTTCCTGGGGTCATCGAATTTCTGTCCTTCATCAAGAACCTGCATGGAAGCGGCAATTGCAGGCACACCGTAGCTTGCAGCTTCAAGAGCTCCTCCGATTGTCCCTGAGGTAGTGATTGTATCCGTGCTGATATTCTCTCCTATGTTAAAGCCGGAAAGCACCAGGTCAGGCATTTCCTTAAGGATCGTAAAGATGCCCAGAATAACAGCATCCGTAGGAGTTCCTCCCACAGAATAAGCAGGTATACCTCCGGCATTCGTTTTCGTGATTCGAAGGGGCTCAAAGATAGAAATCGAACGCCCGACTCCGCTCTGCTGGACAGCAGGAGCAGAAATCGTAACTTCTCCCAGGTCCGAAACACTATCAAAAGCTGCTTTCAAACCTGTAGAATAAACACCATCATCGTTGGTAACAAGAATTTTTGGAGCCATGAGTTTTCCCATAAGTTGCCGAATAATTTAAAATTAATGGAAAGACTAGGAATTTTTGTACGCTATAATATAACAATTCCATTATATTATATGTATGGAAATGAATAATTAAAATAAAAAATATAGATTTAAGAAATCATGCTCTAAATTTTCGAGTTTCATGTTACTCTTCTTCATCATAACTGTATATATTACTACAAAAGAAATTTCGTCAAGAGATTTCATCGAGATTCATGGTTAATATTAATAAATAAAGTACAATAAAAATAAAACAGCGTGCGAAAAAGGTTGATAAATAAGATGACAAAAAAGAAAGAAACAATGTCATAAAAAGGAAAGTTAATTTAGGGGCTGTTTTTGGCATTTACCGAACCCCATTTTTTGATTGAAGAGAGTTTCCTTTAAAATCGTATCTGGAGAGGAAATTATTAGTCTCCATTACTCTTCCAAACCATATTGCTGGTTCAGAAGTACTATTAGTCCAAAGACTATATTAAAGGGTTCTTTATGACCTGATATTAATTCCTTAACCGATGATGACATTTTGAAACGGTGAGGTATCAAATAAGGGCACTGAGTAAGTCATCATATATTTGGATGTAGCTGGATGATTAATACTATTCTCTTTCTTTCAGGATATGTCTCATGCAACTAAGAAGCAAACTGAATAATCCAAATTTAGGAAAGTGCTGCACTTTCACATTTTTTGGCTTCAGGTTGGTTTCTTTGTAGCATAAATCCCGATTATTTTAAACACTGGTAATCTTCTTCCTAGTTTTAGCTAATCACTGCCACCTCTAAACCGGGACCTCCCCAATTTTGACCCGGAAACTGTTTTTTAGTGGCAAGTAGTTTTTCTTATCTGAAAGGAATGAGTTTACCCGTGCAGAGGAGTTAAGATTCAAACTCCGAACATGGTTTTTATGGTGTACACATAGAGGTGGTGAACACCTATGGCAAACAGCATCACTCTTACAACCAGAAACTCCAGATTATGGAGCCAGTGAGTCGTTTCTATAAGCTTTTCCGAATGTAAAATTCTTTGCTCCTTCACGGATCTTGTGATCACTTTTAAACTCTTTAACATCATTTTATCAAAACCCCACTCATAATGTATCTATCTGGTATTGTCAAAGCATTTCCTGTTAGAAAGTGCTCTGAATACGTACCCTATAAAATCCAACGAGATCTCAAACAGGCGCTTTATGTTCGAAAGTGCCTTGCATAGCATACACTATCCGACGTTATCTCAAGGAGGCATCTTCATATCGAAAATGCATTATTTACCCCACCGACTCTAGCTTTAGAAGCTTGTTATATTAAAGGTTGTTGACCCTGTATGAGAGAATTCCATATGAGCACATAAATAATATTCAGACGCCCTCATTAACTTTTTAGTCGATGAGAAGGAGATAAAGCCTGAGCATTAATTACGAGAAAGATCAAATTGTAAATTCAAACTAGATTATATAATCCAAAAGACGAGAAAAGAAGGTAATAAAAAGTGTTCCTAAGTTAATTTCCTGTGCCCTGCAAGACAGGATAAAATGAAAAATCCCGAAAAAAAGAAAAAGAACGCAGTTGTACTTTTAGATCTGAAGCAAATTTCATCCGGTTTTTACAGCTCTATTTTATTTCTCTTTTTAGCTTTCAGAAAACCACGACTCAACCTTTTAATAATCGATTACAATCACATTTATAAACCCAAAATCTCCTTAACCTGCCTCAGAGCAGTGCAAATTTAATATAATGATACCGTTATCCATCTATTATTTCCTATAAATCAAAATTTACAATTATCTGATATCCCCCAATCAATTTCACGAGGATTTATAATATGGACAAATACGAGAAGGTATTCGAGCTGGCTAAACGCCGGGGGTTCTTGTGGAACTCTTTTGAGCTGTATGGCGGAAGCCGCGGATTTTATGATTATGGACCTCTTGGGAGCACGTTGAAGAGACGGATTGAGCAGACCTGGAGAGAATTTTATGTTATCCAAGAAGGATTTATGGAGATTGAGTGCCCGACAATCGGGATTGAGGAAGTGTTTATCGCGTCCGGGCACGTTGGAGGCTTTTCTGACCCCTTGTGCGAGTGCATGAACTGTAAAGAGGCATTCCGGGCCGATCACCTTGTAGAAGACATAATGGAAGCTGCAGGGACCCTGAGTGCAGAAGACCTCACTAAAGTTATAAAGGAAAATGGAATCCGATGTCCTGAATGCGGTGGAGAATTCGGGGAAGCCTACGAATTTAACCTGATGTTCAAAACCACGATCGGGCCAGGCACTGGAAGGCAGGGGTATCTCAGGCCGGAAACGGCGCAGGGTATGTTTGTGGACTTCCAGAGGCTGTCTCGCTTCTATAGGGACAAGCTGCCTTTTGGAGCCGTGCAGATCGGTAAATCCTACAGGAACGAGATCGCGCCCAGACAGGGAGTTATCCGGCTCAGAGAATTTACACAGGCAGAATGTGAAATTTTCGTTGATCCGCGGAACAAAAAGCATCCCAACTTCGAGCGTTTTGCAGACAGGGAACTTGTACTTTATTCGCAGGAGGCCCAGCAGAAAGGCGAATCCTTCAGGATGACTGTGCGCGAAGCTGTAGACGCTGGAGTCATTGCACACGAAGTCCTGGGCTACAACATTGCACTTACCAACGAATTCCTGACAAAGGTTGGTATCGATCCTTCAAAACTCAGGTTCAGGCAGCACTTGAAAGATGAGATGGCGCATTACGCAATCGACTGCTGGGATGCCGAGATCGAGACTGATCGGTTTGGCTGGGTAGAGATTGTAGGAATTGCTGACCGGACGGATTATGACCTTAAAGCCCATGCAAGAGTCAGCAAGACCGAGCTTTACGTATATGTAGAATACGACGAGCCGAAAATGGTGACTCGCTTTGTTGTAAAGCCGAATATGGGCAAGCTCGGCCCTATCTTTAAGGGCAAGGCAAAAGCTGTCGCAGATGCCTTAAAACAGCTTTCCGAAGAAGAGCTCTCAAAGGATGATATCAAAGTTACCGTGGATGGGGAAGAGTTGACAGTCAGTTCGGATGCAGTAGACTTTGCGGAAGAGACTGTTAAAGTCAGTGGAGAGAATGTCATCCCTCATGTAATCGAGCCTTCCTACGGAATCGACAGGATCTTCTATGGTATCATGGAGCATGCCTATGAAGAAGAAAATGTGGCTCAGAAAGCTGCGGAATCCGGGCTTAAAGGCACAGAAGAAGCTGGAAAAGATGAAGGTGAGGCTGAAGGAGAAGAGGAAGCCAGGCTTGTTATGCATTTATCAAGCGCAGTTGCCCCGATACAGGTTGCAGTTCTCCCACTCCTGACCCGTAAAGAGCTTGCAGATCCTGCAAAGGATATCATTATAAGACTCAGGGAAAAGGCCCTGCTTGTCCACTACGACGATTCCGGGACTATCGGGCGCCGCTACAGGAGAAACGACGAAATCGGAACGCCTTACTGTGTTACTGTAGATTACGATACACTCGAAGACGGGACTGTAACTATTAGGGACAGGGACTCCATGCGCCAGATTCGGGCTCCGGTCAAAGGGATCGAAAACGTGCTCTATGAACTTATTTACAGAGGTAGGGCTTTCGAATCTGCAGGCAAGCCATTTAACTTCTAAAGTTAAGTAACGAAAATTCCTTAGCTGTTGGCTAAAAAGCCTGCAGCAAAGTTTTTAGTTTTTTATGTTTACTACGATTAAATTAAAACTCTGAAACAAAATAACATCGGATAAATTAATCTGAGATAAATTAATCAGATTAATCAGATCTGAATTAATTAATCTGAAATAAACTATCCTGAAGCAGAATGAACGAGAGTCTTTTTCCTGATAAACCGGGGTTCATGAAGCACCCGCTGATAAAACCCGATACAGTTGAGCAGAGGCTATATCAGTTGAATCTCGCAGGAAAAGCCCTCGAAGGCTCAAGCCTTGTTGTGCTTCCTACAGGGCTTGGAAAAACAATTATAGCTCTTTTTGTGATTGTTTCCAGGCTTCAGCGTTTCGGGGGAAAAGCCCTGATTCTTTCCCCAACAAAGCCTCTTGTAGAGCAACATGCGGCTTTTTTCAAAAATGTTATGGCTCTTCCTGAAGAAGAGGTTCTGGCTTTTACGGGCAGCATTGCGCCTGTAGAGCGAGAAAAGCTCTGGGCTCAGGGAAAATTGATAGTTTCCACCCCTCAGGTGATTGAAAACGATCTTCTTACAAAAAGAATCAGTCTTGAGGATGTAACCCACATAACCTTTGATGAAGCCCACAGAGCAGTCGGAAATTATGCTTATACCTTTATTGCGGAAAAGTACTTTGAGAGCGCAAAAAATCCCCATGTACTCGGAATTACTGCAAGCCCGGGCAGTTCGGACGAGAAAATATCTGAAGTTTGCCAAGCTCTACACGTTGAAAATGTCTCAGTAAAAACTGAAAAGGACAGAGATGTCCGCCCTTATGTGCAGGAAAAAGAGATAGAATGGTTTCAAGTCCAGCTTCCTTCAGAAATGGCTGAAATCCGGGGCTATCTGGAAAAAATCTTTGAGGATCGGCTTGGAAACATAAGAGAGCTGGGTTTTTCGCCAGGCAGCGGGAAATATGTCTCCAAAAAAGATCTCTTGCTTCTCCAGAAGAAATTGCAGGGAGAAATTCGGGTAGGAGGCGACCCTGCGGTTTTTACTGCCATGTCTATGCTTGCCGAAATGGTAAAGGTGAACCATGCTGTGGAAATGGTTGAGACCCAGGGGCTTGAACCTCTTAGGAAGTATCTGGAGAAGCTTGATGCCGAAGCCTCTTCAAGCAGTGCAAGCAAGGCTTCAAGAAGATTGATGGACGATCTCTATATGAGAAAAGCCCTTTACAGGGCAAAGGAATGTGAGGTTGAACATCCTAAACTCGAGCTTGCACGGAGAATCGTATCCGAACAGTTAAAAGGAAGTCCGGAATCCAGAGTAATTGTTTTTACGAATTACAGGGACACAGCAGAGATAGTGGTAAATGCCCTTTCAACCGTTCCAGGAATTGTCCCTACCCGTTTTGTAGGGCAGGCTTCGCGCCGTAAGGACAAAGGGCTTACACAAAAACAACAGGTGGAAGTTCTCGATAAATTTAGGGCAGGAGAATATAACGTACTTGTAGCTACCTCAGTTGCTGAAGAGGGGCTTGATATCCCTTCCACAGACCTGGTATTATTCTACGAACCCATTCCCTCGGAAATTCGGAGCATCCAGCGTAAAGGCAGGACCGGTAGGCAGCATAAAGGTAGAGTCGTTATACTAGTGACAAAGGGTACGCGCGACGAAGCCTATTACTGGAGCAGCAAGAACAAGGAAAAAAGGATGCTAAATAGCATGCAAGGGCTTGAAGCTCTTCTGGGACCCAAAGACTCAAAACAGAGTTTGAAACTTTCTGATTTTGAATCCGAAGCTTCCATTCCGAATTACGTAGAGAATGAAGCTGAGAATGATGTAGAAATAAAGAATAGAGCAGAAAATGCCAACATAATGCATCAAAACCAAGGCTCAATGCAGAGAACCAGTGATTTGACTGTAGACAGCAGGAATAAGACCACAGAAGGCATGGACACGGCTGCAAGCTCAGACTGCGACAGGGCTAATGAAGAAATTGAAGGAAAAAGCAGAGAAGAAAACTTAAAAGAAAGACAAAAAACCTTTGTTTATTTTGAAACTCTTTCTGGAAAGAAACCTGAGTCCGCACCTGAAACTGCCGCAGAGGTATCCGAAACAGGAATCAACCCCGAATCCCTGAAAATAGTAGTGGACTTCAGGGAAGCAAAAAGTGGGGTTGCAAATGTTCTCGATAAGCTTGGAGTGGAAGTTATTTTTACCATGCTTGAAATTGGCGATTACGTTGTAAGCGACCGCCTTGCCGTGGAGAGAAAGCGCACGGATGATTTTGTAAATTCTCTTGTTGATGGAAAGCGTAATCTCTTTGCGCAATTATCTGATCTTACAAGAGTATACGAAAAACCTGTTCTTATCATTGAAGGAACAGAACTTTTTACTTCCAGACAAATCAATCCTAATGCTATCTACGGCTCTCTGGTGTCCATTGCGATTGATTTTGGAGTATCACTGCTATATTCAAGAGACGAAGAAGAGACTGCTGCAATTTTAAAAATGCTTGCAAAGCGTGAGCAGATGGAAAATAGACGTGAAGTCAATCCCCACGGGAAAAAGTCAACAAGTACCCTTACTGAGCAGCAGGAATACCTGGTCTCCTCGATTGTAGACATCGGGCCGAAAGCCGCAAGAAACCTTCTTTTGCACTTCGGCTCAGTAGAGGCTATTATGAAAGCTAATATCAAAGAACTCAAGAAGGTAAAATTAATAGGGCAAAAAAGAGCAACAAAGATTAGAGAGCTCATCGAGGCTCCCTATAAAGGATAATTGATGGAAAAAGTAATGAGAAAAGTCAAATTCTTTAGACTTTCCTTTTATTCCCTTCCTTATTTTCATCTATTCTTTACAGATACATTCTTTTGTTTCGTAATTTTTTACCTTCTTTTTCCTCTCTTCCGTTATCTTTTCCTTCTTTTCAACTTTTCTGTCGTTTCCTTTTACTCTAACTTTTATAACTGCCTCAGACGCTCCACAAGCCCAAGACCTTTTCCAATTAATTCTAAATCTTCGGCAATCCTACGCGGATCGGTTTCGTCCTGAAAAGAATCTGCAATATTGACCATCTTTCTAAAGAGAAGGTCTTCCAGTACTTTCTTGTCCCCATGGATTCCAGATACTTTTGATACTGTTGTTGGTTTTTCTGTTCTTCCTGCGGCCTGGATTACAGGAACTGTAGGAGCTCTATGAGCAGCAGAGGTTCTTCTTTTAACTTCTTCTTTTTCGGAAGGCAATACGGGAATCTCTTCTTCTATCGGCTCGAGAGCTTTTTCCTCTTCGTCTGCAGTTTCAGAGTTTTTCAGCCCGAACCTGGATTTTTGCCTGTGTGCCTGGACTCTCTTCTTAGTCTCAAAAGAAGACTTGTCTTTTTCTGTAGACGACTTGGGCTCAGGAGCCTGGACTTCTGCAGCTGGTTCCGAAGTTTCTTTTTCTTCCTGGACATCACATATAGGGCAAATTACTGTACCTTGATAGCGGAATTTTGGGGCCCCGCAAACTTTACAATGTTCAGCAAGCATTGTGCCTCCTAGTTCAAGGAAACGGGCTATTCGCTTTACTTTTTTATCTTTTTCAGAATCCATAGATCTGACCTTCCTTTGTTCACAGCTTCTTATGCATTTGCTTCTCACTTATTTTATAAAATTTTTCCTGTAGCTCGCTATTTTTGGGGCTAATTTATTCAGTGTAGATTCAAAAAATGAGATCAATACAGAATCGTAAGGAGTAGACTCTGAAGCAGGCAACTTTAAAAATCACCGATACTATTTTATATAACAAGCCTGTCTTAGACTAATCTATATTAGCTCTAATTTTTATATATCATAATTGACTGCGAAGGTGATTCGAGTGTCATCAAATGATTCAGCAGAAGTTATAAAACAATGTCTTCAGGTCCTAGAAAGTATAACCAGTGACTCTTCAGTTCCTAGAAATATCAGGCGTTCCGTAAATGAAATTATGGACATACTGAACAACGAATCTGAACCTCTCTTTCTTAGAGCGGCATCAAGCATTTCCATTCTCGAAGATATAAGCAATGATCCTAACCTTCCTCTGCACACAAGAACTTTGATATGGAACCTCTCAAGCCAGCTCGAGACCATTCCTGTAGATGAATAATACAACATAGATTTTTAAAATAAAAAACAGAATTTGCGCGGGAGCACAGGCTGAGAACAGACAAGCCCCAAGAAAACCTCTCTTGAGATGATCCTGTTAAAAAATCCCGAACTCCGACTAATTCTAAAAAAAGAACCGAAAGGTAACAACCTTACTATTCTATTAGCTACCTCTAGCTGATATTGGGATTGTCTCCTGGAAGTTAGAGGATATCGACAAGGAAAAAGCCTTTTTCCTTCTTTTTTACATCTTTTTCCGGAAGCTGGATTAAAACACTGGATCTTAAAATCAGATCAGAAGTTGATTTAAGAATATAAGAGGATCAAACAGAAAAGGATGTAAAAAGATAAAACGAAAAAAGTAGAAAAAGGATAAATTAAGGGATTTCAAACTCAGGTGTAGCTCAGATTATAAATGGGTAAATTTAAGGGATTCTAACTTCAGGTCATACAGAGGAAAAAATTTTATTGATAAACGCCAGATATTGGATAGAATTTCTCAGATGAAATTTTAGAATTCTGGAAAGGATATAGGAATTATATAAAATGAGTATAACAACTTTAGTTTTTAAGCAAAAAGTTAGTTTTTAAGCAGATAGCCAATTGTTCAAAAGTCTGAAAAGCATTAAAGGGGGTATGAAAATCGTGCTTGAAGAAATTTCAGCCCGAATAAGGGAAAATTTTGAGGCCAAGGACAATATAAGGGAAGAAGGATTAAAAATTTCTCGTGAAGTTGTGAGAGAATGCAGAACTGCCTCATTTGCTCTGCATGGCCAGGACTTTGAAAAAGCAGATAAAAGTATCAAAGCCGCGGGGCAAGCACTTGAGAAACTCGAAGTTCTTTTCGAAGGGCATTCTGACATTTATCATGCAGGCTTTCTAGAACATGCCCAGCAGGAGTATTCGGAGGTTTCAGTTCTCAGCAGCCTACTGAAGGAAGAAGGAGAGAAGTTTCCCTCCCCTGAAGATTTAAGAGTCGAGTATGCGGCTTACCTTAACGGGCTTGGGGATGTTGTTGGGGAGCTTAGAAGGCATGTTCTGGACCTTATAAGGAAAGAATCTTTTGAGAAAGCCGAAGTGTTTTTAGGTATCATGGAAAATATCCATGCAACGCTTATGGACTTTGACTACCCTGATGCCATAACCAGAGGATTAAGGCGAAAAACTGACGTATCTCGCTCCTTAATAGAAAAGACACGCGGTGATGTTGTCAACGCAATTGGTCAGAAAAAGCTAGAGACTGCAATGCGAAATCTGGAATCCAAACTTTAGAAGTCGTAGATAAAATAATGCTCAAAACATCAAGCAAATCAGCATCTTTGAACCTAAAAGTTAAAGTTAATCATAAAATCAAAACCAATTAATATAGAAGCCTACCTGATAACTATTAAACAGCTTATTATTTTAACAATTATCTAGTCGTCTGGCAGTTTAACTGTTCAAATTTTAGGATTTAGAGTATCCAAGTTGATCAATTTGGAATTACAGTTGACAGATTTAGAATTAATAGGTTTAGAATTTTAGTAGAAGGATCTAAAACTCCAATAAGACTTAAAACTCCAATAAGACTTAAAATTTCAACATGACTTAGAATTCTAATAATCTATTACAAGAGGATATGCATGAAATTCGATCCAGAAAAAATAAAAAGAGACGCTAAAGAGAACTTCGACCTTGCTTGGAACGAAGGCAAAAAACTAGTCAGGACCCCTACCCTAAACGAACGTTATCCCAGGACCACTCTGAAATATGGAAAAGCCCATCCCGTTTATGATACTATTCAAAAACTCAGAGAAGCCTATTTAAGAATGGGCTTTGAAGAGATGATGAACCCTCTAATAGTGGATGATAAAGAGGTACACAAACAGTTTGGAAGCGAAGCTCTTGCAGTTCTGGATCGCTGTTTTTATCTTGCAGGCCTGCCAAGGCCGAACGTTGGAATTTCCGATGAGCGTATTTCACAGGTAAAAGGGATTCTCGGGGATATAGGCGACGAAGGAATAGACAAGATCAGGCAGGTTCTCCATTCTTACAAAAA
This sequence comes from Methanosarcina sp. UBA289, assembly GCA_002496565.1. Taxonomy (GTDB): domain Archaea; phylum Halobacteriota; class Methanosarcinia; order Methanosarcinales; family Methanosarcinaceae; genus Methanosarcina. The sequence continues at coordinate 757,709 of DAKJ01000018.1, forward strand.
AGGAAAGATTGAAGGAGACGACCTTGTGCCCGAGATTTCAGCGTTACTTGGAGTTTCGGACGCTCTTGTTGCCGATATGCTCGATAAAGTTTTCCCGGAGTTTAAAGAGCTTGTGCCCCAAGCAAGCACAAAGACACTCCGCAGCCACATGACAAGCGGCTGGTTTATTTCTCTTGGTGCTCTCCTTGAAAGACAAGAGCCTCCTTTTCACTTTTTCTCTATAGACCGCTGCTTCAGGCGAGAACAGCAGGAAGATGCCTCAAGACTTATGACCTATTATTCAGCTTCCTGCGTAATTATGGATGAAGATGTGACTGTGGACCACGGGAAAGCTGTTGCAGAAGGCCTTCTTTCCCAGTTCGGCTTTGAAAAATTCCTTTTCAGGCCAGATGAGAAACGCAGCAAATATTACATTCCTGACACGCAGACAGAGGTATTTGCTTTCCATCCGAAACTTGTGGGCTCGAACTCAAAGTACTCAGACGGCTGGATTGAGGTTGCAACTTTTGGGATATATTCCCCAACAGCCCTTGCCCAATATGAGATTCCATACCCTGTCATGAACCTCGGGCTCGGAGTGGAAAGGCTCGCAATGATCCTTCACGATGCTCCGGATGTCCGTTCTCTGACATACCCGCAGATTCCGCAATATACTGAATGGGAAATGTCAGATGGTGAACTTGCAAAACAGGTTTTCGTAGATAAGGTACCTGAGACTCCTGAAGGACTTGAGATTGCAGCATCCATTGTTTCCCAGTGTGAGCTGCGTGGGGAAGAACCCAGCCCCTGTGAATTCCCTGCCTGGGAAGGAGAAATCTGCGGCCGAAAAGTAAAGGTCTCCGTAATCGAACCCGAAGAAAATACAAAGCTTTGCGGGCCTGCAGCTTTTAATGAGGTCGTAGCTTATCAGGGAGACATCATGGGAATTCCGAATACCAAGAAATGGCAAAAAGCGTTTGAAAACCATTCTGCAAGGGCAGGCATTCGCTTTATAGAAGCATTTGCAGCTCAGGCTGCCAGGGAAATTGAAGAAGCTGCTCTGTCAGGAGCAAATGAGCACATAGTTAGGGTAAGAATTGCCAAAGTTCCTTCGGAAATCAACCTGAAAATCGGCCCTGTCGCTCAGCGTTATATCACAGGTAAAAAGAAAAAAATAGACATGAGAGGCCCTGTTTTCACATCCGTAAAAGCAGAATTTGTGTGAAGGCCAGAAAAAACAGGAGCAAACTACATGCACACAGACCAAAGCCCTTTTTCAAAGTATTCAGAACTCAGCCAGCTGATGGAAACCGGCGAGCCTGTCTGTGTAACCTTTGAAACAGGGCATGAAATCAGGTGCAAAGTAGGGCGAAAAGTCGGGTGCGAAATTGAAAAGGATATCGAGGAGAAAACTGAGAAGAGAGTAGCTGATACAGGAAACGAAAAATTTCCTGAAAAATCCTGTTTTCTTTTTTGCGAACTTGTACAGAAAGCCCGTATGGGAGAAGGATTCCTGATTTCGGGGCAAGGCTGCTCTCCGGGAGATTATGTGCTGGGCTTGTCAGAAGAAAGTCCTGCTGCATACTACCTGAACTCCAAAAGATATAAGGACGCACAAGCTGCGAAAAATGCAGCCTTATCGCTTCCAAGATTAAGAAAAAGATATTCCTTTATAAAAATCGAGCCCCTTTCCCTGAATAAAGGTATTTTTGATGTGCTGATCCTTTTCCTGAAGCCCGAAAAAGCTATGCGCATTGTTCAGACCAGTGCCTATTCCGAAGGAAAAAGGGCAGTACTGGATACAATCGGTGCAGCTTCAATCTGCGGTGACTGTACAGTACTTGCATACAGGCAGGGTATGGGCCTATCTTTCGGGTGCAAGGGATCAAGGAAACACAGTGGATATGCAGACTTTGAAGTTCCTCTTGGGCTTTCTTTTGAAAAAACGGCTGAAATAGAAGAAATTCTCTCAAAACTTCCGGAAACAAGGGAGTAAAAAACTAATTCAAGTATTTCTGGGTTCCAAGAGGAAATGAAGAATTATTGAAACTATAAACGCTTCTGTATACTCGAGAATCTTCCAGAAATAAGGAAAATAGTAAGTAACCCGTTTGGAAATAGTAAGTAATCTATTCTTTTAACTCATTTTTATAACCCAATTTTTTTGAAAAATCTGCCACCGAAAGCATGGCACTTTTTGTTGAAAAACTGTATGAAACCTATTCGGCAGGTCGACATTAAGTACAGTAAAATATCTTTTCCAGACTTGGTGGTAATAAATTTCATTCCATTACAGCCGGGATAATACATTCTTTAATCAATTTCCACCTGTCAAGAGGATTAATAATGAATTCTGATGCAATTGCTACGATCAGGTCTTTTTCTGGGATACAACAAATGACATTACCACCATCGCCCAGTGCTAAGTATGCAAAAACTCCATCCTCTTCGCGTAACCACCATAAATAACCGTAATTATTGGGGTTCGTTGCTGTTGATTCGTCAATCCATGTCCTTGGAATAATCTGATTACTATCCCAAATGCCACGGTTCAGATATAAAAAACCAAAACGTGCCATATCACGGGGATTTAGCGTAAGTCCCCATCCTCCTGTAGAGTTACCGTTTGGATCTTTAACCCATCCTTTCACATTTTTCCCGAATAAATCCTCAAACCCAAATGATTTCATTTCATGATCCGGGATTTCTTTCATGCCAATGGGTCTAAATAAGCGTTCGTTGGCAAATTCACGGGCACTTTTTCCTGTGCTACGAGTGATGATGGTTGAAAGCAGGTGCGCTCCCGAGGTGGAGTACTTGAAAGTTCCAATACTTCCTTTTTGGCCCAGCATATCCAGAATATACTTTACCCAGTCAGATTGCATACACATCTTGTCCAGCGGTTCGTGCCAGTCCTCAAATGGATAGGGAGCCGTCATAGTGAGAAGATGGCGTATGGTGATTTCTCGTTTCTGCCTATCAGCAGCATTGGGAACATATTCGGGGAAAAAATCAAGCACTTTCTGATCTACATTTTTAATATATTTTGCATCTATGGCAATACCAATGAGGGCAGATATTATGCTTTTCGTTACAGATGCCACATGGTGTGTATCATCCTGGCCATAGCCATTATAGTATCTTTCATAAGTGATATATCCATTTCTCACAACAACAATACCGTTTATATTACTGTACTCGGATTTTATCATAAGTTCAAGCTCTGAAAGCTTTTCTGAATCCATTCTCAAGGTTGCTGAGTCTATGGCTTGCCATTCTGTAGTTGGCCAGTAGTTTCTTTGCATTATAGATACCTCCTAAAAGACATTTTATGGTCTTTTTTCTTGACTCTCATTTAAGCGTTCTAATACCTTTTTATCACTAGAAAAGACAGCAATAATCGTTTTTATCGAAAATAAAGTCAAAAAAACAGTAATATCTTACCTAAAGCATCGTATAGCAGTGTAAATTCTCCGTATTGCATACCTTTTTGCTAATTTTCTTCTTAAACCAATTAAGATCAAGATCTATGACCGTACTATCGATTATGATTTGGCTTAAATCTCCTTTCCGACAAAAACAAACATCATTAAGTAATCCAGCAACGAAATCGATAAACTGCTCCAGATCAAAACTGCTCATAATGTTATAGACTTCATCTTCAGAGCGAAATCAAAAACATCTGATATCTCGAAAATAATTTTCGTTTGAAATCTTCACTCAATGGAATAAGCGAAGGTTTCACAAGTATTTACCAAAGAAGAAGTATAAATATCCCTAGATAAATTTTACGGTTTTAAATTGAGTTAAATAAATTTTTAAATAAAAATTACACATATTTTTTGGATATGAAACTCAATATAGGGTATTTTGCAGAATAAAGCACCAATTTGTTTTTAATTTCAAATTATTTTAGTTCCCGGAAATGTTTTTTATTTTGTTTGGCGAACATTAAGGAAAACTGCAGTTTTTGTCGTAGCCTTTTTCAGCCTGTAGAATTACTCATAGATCGAAAGAAACAGGTGCTTAAATCGTAGACAAGTTGAGTGTCTACGTTTTTGAAACGGTATAATCAATTCTCACCAAATGTCACTACAGACATAAATTACTTTAATCTGCTCCAAAAACGCTATCAAGAAAAAGTATTGATTTTTGAAAAAATACTGCGGATTGTGGGATCTAGAATCACCAGCGGGATGAATTTATATAGAAGTACAAACATGTAAAATGCGATTTTAATTGCAGAGATATTTCAAACTCATACTAATGGAGGATTAAATCATGGCAGGACAGCCAATATTCATTTTAAAAGAAGGAAGTAAGCGAACCAGAGGCAGAGATGCCCAGAGTAACAATATCATGGCTGCAAAGGCAGTAGCCGAAGCCGTAAGAACAACCCTTGGTCCCAAGGGCATGGACAAAATGCTCGTGGACTCCATGGGTGATGTAGTTATTACAAACGATGGAGCAACCATCCTTAAAGAAATGGACATCGAACACCCTGCAGCAAAGATGGTAGTGGAAGTAGCCAAGACCCAGGATGAGGAAGTCGGAGACGGCACTACCAGTGCAGCTGTGGTTGCAGGCCAGCTATTAAGTAAAGCTGAGGATTTAATCGAGCAGGAAATCCACCCGACAATTATCGCATCAGGGTACAGGCTTGCAGCCGATAAAGCCGTAGAAGTCCTGAACTCTCTTGCAATGACAGTAGAACTGTCCAACCGTGACCTGCTGGTCAGCATTGCTGAAACTGCAATGACTGGAAAGGGTGCTGAGTCCTCCAAAAAGCTCCTCTCAGAGATTGCCGTAGATGCTGTATCAAGCGTTGTAGACACAAACGGAAAGAATACTGTTGACAGAGACAACATCAATGTTGTTAAGAAGGTAGGCGGGAAAGTAGAGGATTCCGAGCTTATCCGGGGCATGATCATTGATAAGGAAAGAATCCACCCCAACATGCCTGAAAAAGTTAAGGATGCAAAAATCATTCTTCTCAACAGCGCAATCGAACTCAAGGATACCGAAGTAGATGCGGAAATCTCCATAACCTCTCCTGACCAGCTCCAGTCCTTCCTTGACCAGGAAGAGCAGATGCTCAAGAAGATTGTCCAGAAGGTTATCAGCAGCGGAGCAAATGCTGTCTTCTGCCAGAAGGGAATTGAAGATCTTGCTCAACACTACCTTGCAAAAGCAGGTATCTTTGCTGTGCGCAGAGTTAAAAAGAGCGACATGGAAAAGCTTGCAAGAGCAACCGGCGGCAAACTCATCACCAACATGGACGAAATCACTCCCGAAGACCTAGGATATGCAGGCCTCGTGGAAGAGAAGAAGGTTGGTGGCGACAGCATGACTTTTGTCACAGGCTGCGACAACCCCAAGGCTGTAACAATCCTGCTACGCGGCGGCACAGAGCATGTTGTTGATAGTATTGACAGTGCTCTTGAAGATGCCCTGCGTGTGGTTGGAGTTGCAATCGAGGATGAAAAGCTCGTTGCAGGCGGCGGTTCCCCTGAAGTTGAGGTTGCACTCAGGCTACAGGAATACGCAGCAACCCTCGAAGGCAGAGAACAGCTTGCAGTTAAAGCCTATGCCGAAGCTCTTGAAATCATTCCGAGAACTCTTGCAGAAAACGCAGGTCTCGACCCAATCGATATGCTCATGGAGCTACGTTCCCAGCACGAGAAAGGCGTAAAGACCGCAGGGCTTAATGTGTTCGAAGGCAAGGTTGTTGACATGTGGGAAGACTTTGTAGTTGAACCTCTCAGAGTCAAGACCCAGGTTATCAATGCAGCTACCGAGTCTGCAGTTATGATTCTCAGGATCGATGATATCATAGCTTCTACCCGTGCAGCCCCAGGCCCAGAAGAAATGGGTGGAATGCCCCCAGGAATGGGTGGAATGCCGGGCGGAATGCCTCCAATGATGTAATCCCAAAAAGAAGTTAAAGATTAATTCGACTAATCAGGAAAAGGCACAGCTTTTAAACTGTGCTTTTAGCTTTTTGTCCTTGAGAAATCAAACCTGAGAAACTTTTTCTGACTTAGCCCCAAAATCTATTTGAATTTCCTAAATCTATTTTATTTGCATTCGGTTAGCGAACTTAAGCATCTTGTCCCTTAACCGAATACAAATGAAATCTATTTGAGTTTTCTAACCAACTTGTATTTCCTAAACCTAGCGTCTCGATTTACTATTTTCCCTCCAGCTACTCCAGATAGGAACCCAACAGAATATTGTTGGAAAACGATAAAAGAGAAGATTTAACGTCAATAAAATCATTCAAAAATATTAAAGTATTAAAGGAAGAACTGAAGGAATTTTGGGAGAAGCAAAAGTTTACACACAAAATGTCGCATTATTTAAAATGGTGACTATAGGTTACGCTATGTTTACAGACTATACGCTTCCTGTTTCGTTCTTTATATTATTGATGTTGAGTTGGTTTATGATACTTCATTCAATTGGTATGGTATTTGAGCAATACTCGTGGGGAGTACCATATACATTCTTTAGTATTATTGCATGGGTTTCGCTATTCGTACTTATATAGGGCCCTCCAAAATCAGTGTGTAAACTAAGGATTCAGAATGCTTATTTTAGGTAATAGATATATAACCAGAGTTCCCCCAATAAAAGTGCATTCTTAAAATCCAATTTAGAGGAAAATAAACCCGATTAAACTCTAAAAATAATAGATGGAGAGGATTAGAGCTTTATTTTTTGACAAATCATATTTTTTGAAATTGTGGCAATAGACTCCGTTTTCCGTTTTACAAAATTAAATGTTGAAAATAAGGGCTAAGAAAACCTTAAAATGGAAGTTAAGGATATTTAATTTCTTTAATGGGAAATAAACTTTTTATCATCTGTAATTTTATTGAGGGAGCACTAACGCCACATACAATTCACGAGATAAGGCTTATTAACCCTTGAAAAACGAATCATTTTTTTGAGGACCCTATACTTATAGAGGGAGATTGCTGAATTCCCTATTCCGATTTTTTTCGAGCTCTTTCAAAGCCCCCATATTCGTATTCACTTAAATCCCTTAGGTTCTTGATCTTTTCCATAATTATCCCTTGAGCTTTCTTTTATGTACAGACGCTCTCTTGTATTGTAAGGTCTGAAAAGATTTGATGCAGCCCCAAGAACTGTTTCGGACTTTCCTATTATAAAATATCCTCGTTTTTCGAGGGCTTTGTAGAAATTAAGCTGTAATTGTTCCTGAATATTCTTTTTAAAATATATCATTACGTTTCGACAGACAATAAGATCAAAAAACTCGATTTTCGAGCTCGAAATCAGGTCCTGATGTTTAAATTGAGCTATGCTCTTCAACTCATCTATTACTTGATATTTATCTTCCTGTTTCAAGAAATAACGCTCTTTTGTACCTGGGTCAAGATTTTTAAGTGAATTTTCACTGTAAATGCCTTTTCTGGCTTTTTCCAGACTTTGAGCATCAATATCCGTACCTATAATTCTTATTCTATACTTATTAAAATCGGTTTTCAGGGCCCTATGGAGAAGAATAGCAAAGGAATAGGCCTCTTCTCCTGCTGCACAACCCGCACTCCATATGCGAATTGATCGGATTAATGATCCTGATCTGTATTTAACAATGGAAGGAATGACTTCTTTTTCAATTGTCCTGAAGGTTTCGGGATTTCGGAAAAATTCACTGACATTTACGGTAAGGTTGTCAATAAGAAATTCATATTCCTGCGGGTCTTTCTTCAGAAGTTTTAAGTATGCTCCATAACTCTCGGAATTAGTAGCTCGAACGCGTATGTTAATTCTACGCTTGAAATGGGCTTCTTTATAATGTTCACAGTTAAAGCCAGTGTTTCCACTAATAACTTTCTTTAACAGCTCGAAGTCCGGATCTTCCTCCAGATTTCGACCTTTTTTTGCTTCTTTATCTATATATTTATTTATTTTTCTATTTGCCTCTTTATTTTTTCCATTATCGCTTGCTTTTCTAACTGGATCGTTACCCATTTCTTCACCGCAAGCACTTTATTAAGGATTTTTACCACCATTAAAGCTTTTTAAGTATTTTAAATCAGGGAGTTAACATCAATAATTAATATAACGTTTCCATCACCCAGAATTGTCGCTCCTGCAAATCCTCTGGTATTATCAAGAAGCTTGCTTTTGAAGCTTTTTACTATTACTTCTTGTTTTCCAAGCAGTTCATCCACAACTATTCCAATATATTGGTTATATTTTTCAACTACGACTACAAAATTATTGTTCTCGTCGCCCTGATCAGATAGCTGAAACTGCCTTCTCAATCTAAAAAGCGGAAGAATTTTATTATCTATTAAAACGACTTCCTGCCCCTTAATATGCTTGATTTCCTGCGAGCTGACTTCTATATTTTTAACTATGCTTGTAAAAGGAATTGCATATTTTTCATTTCCTACTCTTATCAGCATGGACTGATAAACCGCAATGGTTAGGGGCAGTTTCAATTCGAACATGGAGCCAAATCCGGGCTTTGACTCAACTTTTACAGATCCTCCAAGGCGCTCAACTCTGTTTTTTACGACATTCATTCCGATTCCCCTTCCGGATATATCGGTAATGCTGTCAGAGGTACTGAGACCGAGAGCAAAAATCAGCTGCATTGCCTCCATTTCCTGGAGTTGCTCTGCACTTTCTCTTGAGATAATTCCTTTCTTTAATGCAACTTTTCGGATTTCGTTAGTATCTATTCCACATCCGTCATCTTCTATTTTTATAAGGGCAAAATTTTCCTGTCTTGAAGCTGTAACCAGTACAGTGCCATTCTCTTTTTTTCCAAGTTCCACACGCCTCTCCGGAGTTTCGATTCCGTGATCTACTGCATTTCTTAACAAGTGTACCAGGGAATCACTGATTTCTTCAAGAATAGTTCTATCAAGCTTGATTTCTTTTCCTTTGATTATAAAATCAATTTTTTTATTTTGTACGCGTGCAAGATCTCTTACCATTCTTGGATAAACATAGGTGATATGGTCCAGAGGCACCATTCTTGCCTCTATCACTTCATTTTGCAGTTCTCTTGTTAGTTTATATAAATCTGAAAGTGCAGCCTCAAGTTCCTTGGATTTCAGGTTGCAGGTAAGCTCATTTATTCTACTTCGGTTGATTACGATCTCACCCACAAGATTCATCAATTTATCCAGCTGTTCATTACTGATTCTTGAGCTCTGAATAGTTTTTACTTTAGGGACCGGTTTTGGAGGTACTAGGGTTTTTTCTTCTTTTTCTGGCCGATAAACTTCTTTCGTGGCTTTATTTATTCTATTAATTTCTTTATCTTCAATTTCACTTTTTGCAGACAGGCAGTTATCTTCAACTTTTTTAATGGATGCTTTTTCAGGAGATTCATTTATTTTCCTTAAGGTTTTTAGCACTTCACTGACGTCAAGATAAGATTCGTATTTATTAGATGCGCCTTTTTCTCTTTTTCCGGGCTCATTTCCCTCTCCCTCACAGACACTTTCTACAAGCCCCTCAAGGGTATCCACACATACGAAAAGAACGTCGATCAAAGAAGAATTAAGTACAACTTGCCGTGTGCGCAGCCTGTCTATCAAACTCTCCATTTCATGCGTTAACTCTACAATCTGTTTAAACCCCATAGTTGCAGCCATGCCTTTGAATGTATGAGCTGCACGAAATAACGTGTTCATCTGTTCCGTATTTTCAGGATCATTCTCAAGCGCTAGCAGGGAATCGCTCAACTCTTTGATGTATTTCTCAGACTCTGCCCTGAAAATGCCCATATATTTTGACATATCCATTATTTTCCCTGCCTTTCTTTAGTTTAGTCCCGATATTTGGTTAAATCCCGACTTATGATTTAATCACAATACTTCTGGTTTAATGCCGACTCAATCCCTAATTCAATGCAAAGATCAGTATGAAGAGTTAACCTTTAGCTTTAAAATCAGACTTCCTCTTTAGTTCAAAAAAGTAGCTCATTTTGTTAGATGTATAATTTATTTTAATGGATTTGTCTAATAATACTTTACTAACAAGAATATGATGTGATGCAGCTTGATTTAATTAGCTCCACTTAGCACAGTTTGATTTAGCAGTGGCTTGAATTATCGGTAGATTTCAATCGGTCTAATTTGGCTCAGCAATTTTTCTTATTACATCAAGCATTCCATCAGGTTCAAAAGGTTTTACTATAAAGCCCATTGCGCCTATCTTCATTGATTCGGTTATTAAAGCCTGCTGACCAAGGGAAGAACACATTACTATCTTTGCCTCAGGATCCATAATAAGAAGTTTTTGCAGTGCCTCTTTTCCGTCCATGTCTGGCATAATTATATCCATTAACACAATATCGGGCTTTACTTCGATATATGTCTGAATTGCCTCTTCTCCATCACTGACCTCAGCAACCACTTCATGTCCGTGCATCAGAAGAATATCTCTAATTATCATCCGCATAAATTCGACATCGTCCACGATCATAACTCTGGCCATGCATTTCCCTTCTTTCGTTCTTGAACAAGCGACAATATCGGATAATATTTTCACTCCAGCTTTTTTGGAATGTTCCGACACCTTATTCCTACCTATGCCGAATCTCGCCTCTTGCCTATGTATTCTTCATAAACTCATGATATGAATAAAAAGACTTCAATTTGAAAGCCATTAAAGGTTAACAAAAGTAAACAGCGCAAGTTTTTTGTTGAGACAAATATATCCCAATAATGTAGAAAAATATATACGGGGCTTTCTATATTAAATTTTTTAATTGCCTTTATAAAATTATGAGTTCAAGATATTTATTTAAATGTTCTTGCTAACTGGGACGTTAACAAATTATCTACAAAAGTTTTGAGCACTTTCCCATTCTGCAGCCGATTTCTAATTTTATCTGTAAACTTGAGGAGAACAGTAATAAATATTTGAATAATGTATAAAATGTTTTTCTATTTGCTTTAGTGTTCTATGGTAATAGTTTCAAGTTTTCCTGATAATAATACCTAAAATGACACACATACTTAAATAAATTATTGTTACTGTTATTTATATATTGAAAATCTTATTCTAAATTTAGCAAATAAATTTATATTCTCTCGAATTTCATATATTATTCAATAAATTGAAAAGTTAACCTTGGAACAATTTGTAGGTGTAGGGGCATTTGTTAAAGACAAAATAGTGCTTTCAGGACTTCTTGATCCTGGTTTTAGGAAGATCTAAGATGTACTTGCTGAAGATTGAAAATAAAATAAGAAATTGTTTTATGTTTTTCCTATTTCAGATCTTCCCAAGAAGATTGGCTATTCAATACTTCTTTGACAGAATCCTGCTTACAAAAATATTGTTTACAAATCTTCAAGCAGCCTCCTAGGAGTAGATTTGAGTGCCTGAAATTCTAATTGTTGAAGATAATTTACTTAATCTGACAATCGAAATGGACTTACTTAAATCCTTTGGATATGATCCAAAGAAAGCGAAAAACGGTTTTGAAGCCCTAGAGATTCTCAATAAAACAAATATTGATCTTATATTGCTTGATATGGAACTTCCGAAAATGCACGGTCTTGAATTGCTTCAAAAAATCAAACTTAACCCTGAAACCCGGAGTATAAAGGTAGTCGCAGTTACAGGTTACTCTGATCCTGAAAGTAAAGAAAAGTTCCTTAAGGCCGGATGTTATGCTGTTCTTGCCAAACCCATAAACTTTGGAGATTTTGGCTCATATATCGAGAATTTTCTTACAACCGCGGAATCTTGAAGATACAGTATATGTGGAGACAAAAAGGTAGTTGATTAAAGAAATATCTAATGAGACTGGTGAAAACTATAGAGTAAAAATACAGGGTGTAATTTTTTTTATTGAGTTTCTTATTTTTAATAAATCAAAAAATTTATCAACTCTTAAATAGTCTGTATTGAATTATTGGTTGGGAAGATCAAGCAATCTCCATAGAAATGTTTCCTCCAATCTACTTTCCTTCGCGGGTACCACTGACAGGTTACAATCCATACATATAGAAGAGGTATAGAGACGGAGAAGCTAGAGGCAAGGGTGAAAAAGATGTATAAAAATACAAAAATAGGACATGTAATGATAGGCTTTGCTCTTCTTCTAGTTTTGATTTTCTTTGTTGGGTATACAGGCTATCAGGGAATGAACGATGTTGAAAAGAAAAGCCGAGCCATTCAAAATATGACCTTTATCATGAATAACATGCAGGGGGCCCTGGAAGCTCAGGAAAGTTACGTTATTCATGGTGATTCTGTCTATAAAAACGATACTTATAAACATCTTGATCTTGTGCCCACACAAGCAGCTATATCCAAAGGAATATATCTTGTCTACCTTGATCCTGTAAATCAGGATCGGATGGATTCTATTCTGGAAACTTCTGACGAATTCAAGGAAAGTTTTGACAGCTATGTTAAAGCAAACGATGAAGAGATTGCCCTGAGAAACAATATTATCACAAACGGTGAACTTATTTTGCAGAAAGCAGATGAGATGTATCAAGACCAGATGCTTCAGTACCAACAATATGTAAAAAATGGTTCTTCAGGTGAAGTTCTCCAGCAGAAGTTATCCAATGCTCAGGAAGCTCAGAAAATTAGCATACTTGCAATGGAAGCTCAAAGCGAATATCAAAATTATATAATCACTCCTGATGGTCAATATGCGGAAAAATTCGATCAGTCTATGGAAAATATAATTATAGTTACTGAGAATTTAAATAAACAGATAGTGAAACCTGAAAACATTGAGCGCGGAAATGAAATAATCTCCAACGCCAAAGAAATTCAGAGGGACTTTGATCGCCTGAAAAGTCTTAAAGAGAAACAGGCGGTTGATGTGAAAAATATGGCAACCATAGCTGCAAAGGTTAAAGGAGATGCTGAAGCCGCCAGTACCGACCAGAAAGAGCAGCTCGATATCTTGATAGAAAATTCTGTAAATAAGATCTTTCTCGTTACCTTTCTTTCGATACTTATTGGGGCCTTACTTGTTTTTGTGATTCTGAACCTCTACAGAAAGCCCATCTACGAACTGCTCCAAGCAGCCGATAAAATTTCGAAAGGAGATCTTAATGTTGAGATTAAAGGAAATTCAAGAAGCGAAATTTCTCAACTCTCACAAGCTTTTAAATTAATGGTTGAAAACCTTCGTAGCCTTATAAAAGGAATTCAGGAAAGTTCGGTTCACCTTTCTACACTTTCAGAAGAAATGTCTGCTTCTTCTGAGGAAGTGGCTTCTGCTTCAAGGAAAATTTCTGACACTGCGGCTGAAATTTCAAACGGGACCGAAGTGCAGAGTACAAAGATAGTGGATATCACTCACGCAATGCAGGACATGACACATAATATCCAGGAAATTGCGGAGAATACCCAGAAGGTTTCTAAGAACACAAGTCTTGTTAATAGTAATGTCAATAGCATTGGAAATGCTTCAAGAGAGATTCTGTTAAAAATGGACCTTATTCATTCTTCCGTTGATGAGACTGAGAAAGTAATTATGGAGCTGGATTCCAAATCTCAACAAATTAATGAAATTGTGAATCTTATTACCAAGATTGCAGACCAGACAAATATGCTTGCGCTGAATGCTGCAATTGAGGCTGCTCGGGCTGGCGAACATGGTCGAGGTTTCTCTGTTGTAGCTGATGAAGTCCGAAAACTTGCCGATGAATCCGGTCATGCTGCTAATAATATTTCCAGTCTAATCAATGAAATAAGAGGGAGTATCAGTGAAACCGTGGAAAGTATAGAGGCCAGTAGAAAAGATGTGCAGGCCGGTTCATTGTCTGTTAATAACGCGGTTGAAATGGTTGCAGGGATTGTTTCTACAATCAATGAAATAACAAATATGATAGAAGATGTTGCAGCCGCTACAGAAGAACAGTCTGCATCCATTGAAGAGATCACTTCAACTCTGGAGGATATTTCTTTAATTTCGGAACAATCCGCCGCAGGAACCCAGGAAACGGCTGCATCTCTCGAAGAGCAGAGTGCTTCAATGTCAGAACTTGCCAATATGGCAAGTGACCTTTCTTTAATTGGGGAAAGGATGAGAAAAGCAACCGAGAAGTTCAAACTTGGTGACTCAAAAGAAGGATCAGAAAACACTTTAAGTTAAAATCTCTGAGTTAGTTTGAGGAATTCAAATGTTTGAAGAAACATTAGATGAGGGTTCAAGACTTTCTGAAGAAAATTTACGTTTAGTGACCTTTGAGCTTTCAGGTGAAGAGTTCGGAGTAGATATCATGCAGGTCTCCGAAGTTATTCCGGTTCCTAGGATCACCCGTATTCCTCAGGCTCCGGAATGTGTAAAAGGGCTCATTAACCTGCGGGGAAAGATCCTCGTGGTGATAGATCTTAACAAGCGGCTTGAGTTCAATTCGAAAGAGACCGACAGCCTATCCAGAATCATCATAGTAGAAGTCAAAGATACAGTTATTGGAATGCTTGTAAATTCCGTAAAGGAGGTCATTAACCTGCCCCTTTCTTCAATTCAAGCGCCCCCTGAGATGATCAAGTCGAAAATAAATGCGGAATATTTAACAGGCGTAGGAAAAGTAGGGAACAGGCTTCTTATTCTACTAAATCTTGTAAGAGTACTTGGAGAAGAAGAAATCGAAGAACTCAGTGAGTTATCTTCTCCTGAAGAGAATGTTTTTACTGAGTAAACTGTCCTCCACAAAAATTGGAAGTGAGCAGGGAAGGAGCTAGAATAATGGAGAGGATATTTAACTGAATGCACTATCCTCTACAAAAGAGAATGTTTAAACTTACTGGATTTTCTTATCCCTAAAAAATGCTTAATCGTTAAACTGTTTTCTCCCGAAAAGAATATTTAAAAAAATATTTAATCTTGAACAGTTATTCTCTGTTGAAGCAAATATTTAAAAACTCACGATCAGGTTTTAAGTATGCATCCTGTAGTTATATTCCTTTTCGCCCTTCTCTGCATTTTATTTTTTACAACCAGACTCAGGTTGCACCCTTTTCTCAGCCTTGTCCTTGTATCCGTTTTTACAGGAATCCTTGCAGGAGAGCCCCTGGCTACGGTCGAAGCAATAACCGGGGGATTGGGCAGCGTGTTTTCTCGTTTTGCTATTATTATTACTTGTGGAAGTGTTATCGGACTTTTGCTCCAGGGAACTGGAGGAATGTCCTTAATAGCCTCTGATATTATACGTTTTTCCAGAAATCCTCTACTTGCCCTTAATGTCCTTGGCTTTCTTTTTTCTGTTCCTCTAATGTGTTACATTCTTGCCTATGTTATCTTTGTTCCAATAGCTAAAGAGTTGGCTGCCAGACTTGATAACCCCTCTATTTCCACTGCAACAGCTCTTGCACTAGGAGCTGTTGCTTCATTTAACCTTGTCTATCCTTCTCCTGTCGTCATCTCGGCAGCAGAAGAGCTATCAGCTAATATGGACAGGCTTTTTATTCTGGGGCTTCTTATCGCAGTTCCCACTTCCTTTGCAGGTTACCTCTACTCTAGGAATTTAAAAAAGTCTAAAACTACAGGCCTTTCGGATAGAATAAAAGAAAAGACAGCCGAAGTTCAGGAAAAAGCTTCAGAAATATATGATAACCCTGCCGAAAAACCCCGGAGAATCGAAGCTTATTCTCCAATTTTTATCCCTTTACTTCTTATTCTCCTTCAGGCAAGCTTTGAACATCCTCATCCTATGCTCACGTTTCTGGGAAATCCGAACATTGCGCTCCTTATAGGAGTTCTTCTCTCCATCTTTTCCGGCAGAAAGCTCGGATCTCTGGTACTGAGAACGCTGGTCGAAAAAGCTGTAAGAAGAAGTGGGGTTGTACTTCTCGATCTCTGCGGAGGCGGCGCTCTTGGGGCTACTCTTGCCATGACAGGAGCAGGAGAGGCTCTTGGCAGGTTTTTCTTGCAGTTGAGCCTCCCTCATATCCTTGTGCCTTTTCTCGTTGCTGCAGCTCTTCAAACCGTACAGGGATCAAGGATTGTGACCATGCTCATTGCACCTTCTCTCTTACTGCCTCTGATTCCTGAACTGGGGCTTCCTCCGGAAATCGTTATCCTTTCAATGGCTTCAGGCACTTTTCTGATTTCCCATGTCAATGATCCTTTCTTCTGGATTTTTGGAGAGCTTGCAGAACTGGAACCCTCTGAGGTCTTCAGGTCAAATACCCTTGGGAGCGCCTTTATGGGTATCGTGAGTTTTCTGCTGGTATCTGCTGTGCATATCTTCTTTTACTGAGTTTCTTCTTTACTGATTTTTTCTCTTACTGAGAGTTTTAACTGTTATTTCCAAGATTTTTCCTGCGCTTCCTCTTTTCTAGTTTTGCTACAGTAAAATTATAACCCCATAATTTGGCATATGGCAAACAATAAATACCGGTTTTTTATATTTCTATATATGAATGAGCAAAGTTATCCTGAATTTACAGGCCTTGAACTCTCTCCGAGAAAGGTAGATTATCTTAAGTTCATTCTTGAAAAAGGAGGAACTGTAAGAACTACAGAGATCTCTTCAGGCCTGCAGGTAGACCCTTCAACTACGAGCAAGACCTTAAACGAGCTTGCAAATGCAGGCTACCTAAACCACGTTCCTTACAGGGGAGTGGATCTGACGGAATTGGGTAAGGCATATACGCAATTTCTTATCCGAAGGCACAGGATTCTCAGTCTTCTTTTAACCCATTATGGTCTTTCGTCGGAGGAAGCCTGTGATGAAGTTTCGCGCTTTGAGGCTTTTGTTTCCAGGGATGCAGTTGATAAAATCTGCAGCTCAATGGGTCACCCGATGTTCGGTGTATGCGGAGAAATAAGTCATGGAAAATGCCTGCATGAAGAAACACATCATCGATTGCCGGAATAAGTGAAGCATAAGTGAAGCATTAAAAGAAATACTAAACGAAATACTAAACGAAATACCAAAAAAGAACTAAAATGCTAATCAAGTTCCAACTGAGACACTAATCAAGCGCTATCAAGTACTAACAAGATATTGACGAGGCGCTAGTGAAATACTAAGTGATAAATCAATATTGCATAAAGCCCGAAATGAGCTTCGAGATAAATTTGGACTTACGCCAAAAAATTCCCTGAATCATTCAAAAATTTGGGTATACACCAAATTTATTCTCCTTGGTATCGGTCTTATCTCATTCAGAAATATATTCGTGAGCCAAGAAAAAGTGAAAGTGAAGAAAGCGGGATCTCAATTATGAATCTGAAAATTCTACCTCTATTAGTGCTCTTGACTGTTGGTCTGAGCCTTTTTGCCAGCGGCTGTACAGGTCCAAGTAACTCCCAAAATAATGAAAATACAGGACAGAAAGTTGAAGTAGCAGGGCCGAATGAGCCTATAATCGTAGCTGTAAGTGTGCTTCCTCAGGCTGAGTTTGTAGAAAAAGTGGGGGGAGACAAAGTGAAAACCGTTCTTATAATCCCTCCGGGAGCAGACCCTCACACTTATGAGCCCTCTCCTAAAGAGATGGGAAAAGTGAGTGAAGCTCGTATGTATGTTACGGTCGGCGTTGATATGCCTTTTGAGAAAGTCTGGATCGATAGATTCGAATCTATCAACAGCGGAACTCTCATAGTAAATTCTTCTGACGGAATTCAGCTTAAAGAACTTGCTGCCCATGACCATAGTGAAGGAGAGGGAGCAGAAGAACACGCAGCAGAGCTTGAAGAGGATGAGAATAAATCTGATAACAGTACTCAGACCGGCATTCACGAAGAGCTTGATTCCCATATCTGGACATCTCCTGCAAATGCAAAGATAATGGTCGAGAATATTTGCGAAGGACTTGTAAAAATCGATCCTGAAAACAAAGAGTACTATACTCAGAACAGGGACGCTTACCTTGAAGAGCTGGACGCTTTGGATGCCAGGATTCGGGAAAAGCTTGAGGGAAAAACGGAAAGAAGCTTCATGGTCTATCATCCTTCCTGGGGTTATTTCGCAGCGGATTACAACCTTACAATGATTCCAGTAGAAATTGAAGGAAAAGAACCAAGTGCTCAGGATCTGGCGAAACTTATAGACCTTTCAAAAGAGAAACAGGTCAAGGTAATCTTTATCCAGCCCCAGTTCAGCACGCGAAGTGCTCAATCCGTAGCTGAAGAAATAGGTGGTGAGGTTGTAGCTGTAGACCCACTTGCAAAGGATTACATTGGAAATATGAATAATGTATCCGATATTTTTGCCAGAAACCTTGTATGAAGTCAGTAAAATTAGCATTCGAGTCCTGATAAAGTCAATTACTCAAGTTTTGTATCTAAGTATCGAAAGACCGTAATTCGAGATAAAAACGATATTATGAAGGGAAGGCAATGGAGAAGGTTATAGAACTGAAAGATGTCTGGGTTCGTTACGGAACCCAGACTATTCTTGAAGCAATCAATTTTGAATTAAAGGAGCCAAATGGACTCCTTGGGATTATCGGACCTAATGGGGGAGGAAAGACTACATTTCTCAAGGTGCTTCTTGGGCTTCTGAAGCCTTACAGGGGAAGTGTGAAGCTTTTTGGGAAACCTCCAGAGAAAAGCAGAGAGCTTGTAGGATATGTCCCTCAATACAGAGGTTTTGATTTTGACTTTCCTATTAGTGTTTGGGAAGTTGTGCTTACAGGCAGGATCAGCCATACGGGCTTTCTGAAAAAGTACAGAGAAGAAGACAAAAAGGCTGCAGAAGAAGCCCTTAAGACCGTAGAAATGTTCCAGTACAAAGATCGGCAGATCGGGCAGCTTTCGGGCGGGCAGCGTCAGAGAGTCTTTATTGCACGAGCTCTTGCTACGAATCCCAAACTTCTGCTTTTGGACGAACCTAATTCCGGGCTTGATCCGCATATGCAGGATGAACTTTATCGCCTGTTGAACAGGCTCAAGCAGGAAATGGCAGTTGTCATGGTTACTCACGACCTCAGTGCAGTTTCCGTTTATGTAGACAAAATAGCCTGCCTAAACCGCACTTTTCATTACCATAACTCCAGAGAAATCCCGGTTGAAGATCTGGAAGCTACCTATCAGTGTCCTGTTGAACTAATTGCTCATGGAATCCCTCACAGGGTGCTGGAAAATCATGAGGAGAATTCCTGAACTCAAGGTTGGTTTAAAAAACAGATGGAGAAATAAAAATGTTTGATTTTCTGCAATACAGTTTTATTCAGAATGCTCTGGCAGCCGCTGTTCTTGCAAGCATAGCCTGCGGGATTATAGGAGTCTACGTTGTAGTTAAAAAAATAGTCTTTATAAGTGGAGGGATAGCGCACGCTTCCTTTGGAGGTGTTGGCTTGGGCTATTACCTCGGAATCAACCCCATGTTCGGAATTCTTCCTTTCAGCCTGCTTTCGGCCCTTGTTATGGGAACTGTTAGCAAGAAGTCTAAAATCCCGGAAGACAGTGCTATAGGTATACTCTGGTCTCTTGGAATGGCACTTGGAATAATTTTTGTCTATCTGACTCCTGGTTATGCTCCTGATCTTATGACCTATCTATTTGGGAATATTTTAACAGTCCCTCGCTCTGATCTTTACTTTATGTTGGTTCTTGATATAATAATATTAGGCGCAGTTTATCTTTTTTACAAGGAATTTCTTGCTCTCTGTTTTGACGAAGAATTCACAACCGTGCAGGGTCTTCCTACTGAGAAGCTTTACCTTTTCCTTCTCTGTATCATTGCTCTGACAATCGTGGTGCTCATCAAGGTCGTGGGTATCATCCTTGTAATAGCTCTTCTTACCATTCCTGCTTCTCTGAGCCGCAAATTCACCCATAACCTGAAGAAGATGATGCTAATTTCCATAGTTTTCGGAACTGTGATCAGTGTAACTGGAATAGGTCTTTCATATGCTCTGGATGTCCCATCCGGTGCAACGATCATTTTAGTATTGAGCCTTGTGTACGGATTTGCAGTTTTTGGGATGGAAATACTCGAGAGTAGAAGAAATTCCGGGGCTTAAAAGAACCCTGAGCTTCTTTTACAGATAGAAAATATTTCACGGGCTTATCAGGAGTTTTTCCGAAATAATTCAGTATTCATCCTGCACTCGCTCAAGAATTATCTAAAACTCTTCTGAACATTATTTTAATTACCATTCAAATATTTTTTTGTGAAATTGAATAGTAATTAATTATAATTATATTTATTCGGTTTTATTAAGACATAATTTTATATATGGTGAGATGCAAGAGCCTAATCGTTTAATTTATTATATTTTATAGAATCCCAGGACTAAATCTCTCAGGCTGGGTTTATAAAGAAAAACGGAGTCTGAAGCACCTAACCCATTTGCGTATAACCGCTTCGAGTGGGGAAGCAACGGATACGCTGGCAACTAAGCATTTATTGGGAGCTATCCTAAGCCAATCCATAAGTGTATCTGAAAGCCACATAAAAGCAAGTGACTGAACCCGCCATATGAAATGGAAGCCACTGTACTTATTAAAATAAATACCGCAATCAGGATGATAAAAATGAACCGTGATACAACCCGGGATCAAAATATAAAAGAAAATGAAACTTTCGCTGGAGAATACCTCGATCTTCCGGATATCCCCCTTCCGGAGACCGATAATGTTCTGTATTCAATCCTGAACTCATTAAATCAGAATATTGCAGATTTTCACACCTTTGTGAAATTCAACCCCTTTCTGTCTGAGGACCACCTGAATGTTGAATTGCTGAAAAGAAGCATGGGCATTCACAGGGACTTTACAGCTCTGTTCCTGCACACTAAAGAAGAACTGTTATTTACCTACCCCGAATTTATTGAGAAAACTGAAAAGGTGCTGTTCAAGGGAAATGTTGGTACAGACTGTATAAAATATACTAACAAATTATGCAGAACAATAAGTGATTATAAAATAGCTCTGCACAGAGAAGGCTATTTGCCTGACCTGAGAAGACAGTTGCCGTTAGTTGATCTGTAATCATTCAGTAACTTACTTTTTTCAATAAAATTTCTTTTTTAATTCAGATTTAAAGCCAGGATTCCATTCTTATGTCTTTTTAATATCTCGATAATTCTAATTCGAGTAATTCTAACAATTTGAAAATCAAGGATACTTCCAGGCTCAATCAAATATAGAAAAGAAAATTTTCTTTCCTTGTTTATATATAAACTTATTTTATATATTACGGTACTTCCAGAATTTTATATTTAATTTTCAGTACATCCGTAATTTTATATAATCAAAAGATATCTGAATTGCCAGGCATCTGTGAAAAACGGTGTCTTTGAAAAACGGTGTCTTTGAAAAACGGTGTCTTTGAAAAACGGTTCTTAAAAAACGGTTCTTAAAAAACGGCATTAAAAACAGATGCCTAATCACACTTAATGAGAAGCCTATTCATAGTCTTATTCTTTCTTATTTTGCATAAATTGCTTTTTCAGTTTTTAAGACGCTAAGTTGACTATATAATATCCACAGTAAAATTTCAATTCATTCAGAGAACTTTTATATAATCCATGTTAATGCACATAGCCAGCTTTAGACTCTAATTTTGCTACTTTTCACTTTAGTTTTCGAGCCTATCCCAAAACTTAAAATTTGCTTCTTCGGTTTCCACATTTTAAGTGATCAATCGAGCTTCAAATCATGAAAGTAATCCAGGATAATTCTGATAATTGAGAATGAAAATGGGTTTTGAGATGAGCTCACTAAAAAATAAAAGTAAAATAAAAAAGCAGAACTTCAGTTTTTACTGAAGTCCAAAGTGCTTTATGTTCCAGTCTGCAGTAGCCTGGATCTTCTTGATTTCTTCGTCACCGCCTTCCATAGTGAAGAGGTGTTTGAACCTTTTCTGGGTCCTCAGGTATTCCTCAACTGGTTTGGGGTCCTTAACCTTCCTGACCTGGGTAATTTCCCCGTATTCCATTTCGTACATTGGCCAGAGGCAGGTTTCTACTGCGAGTTTGGCGATTTCCAGGGTCTTGGAGGTATCAAAGCCCCAGCCTGTTGTACAGGGACAGTGAGAATGTATATAAGTTGGGCCCACGATTTCAGTGGCTTTCTTGACTTTACGCATCATATCTCTTGGGAAGCCTATTGAAGTTGTTGCAACGTAAGGAGAGCCATGAGCTGCCATAATAGCAGGCATGTTCTTCTTGGGGCGCGGGTTTCCAAAGGAGACTTTTCCGGGTGGAGTGGTAGTTGTGCTTGCATCGAAAGGAGTTCCACTGCTGCGTTGGATTCCGGTATTCATATAAGCTTCGTTGTCCATACAGACATATGTGAAGTCGTGGCCTCTCTCGAATGCGCCCGAAAGGGAACCGAGTCCTATATCCATAGTAGAACCGTCTCCCCCGATTGCCACAATCTTGATATCATCCTTTTTGCCAAGAGCCTTCAAAGCAGCTTCCACACCTGAAGCCACTGCGCCTGCATTTTCAAAAAGGGAGTGGATCCAGGGAACCTGCCAGGAGGAATACGGGAAAGGCGTGGACATCACTTCAAGACAGCCTGTCGGGTTAACCACAATTGTATTTGGGCCTGCGCCCATGAGTGTGAATTTTGCAGCAAAGGCATCACAGCAACCTGCACAGCCGCTGTGCCCGGATGTGATATATGTTTTTGGTGCAGTTTTACTCATAGCAACTCCTCCTTAAGATCCAGAAACTGGCTTTCAACCGTGATTCCGGACTTTGCAACTTTTTTGGTTTTTTCTATAACCTTTGCAATACTTTCCACGCGAATGTCACGGCCTCCGTGCCCTATAGTATAGCCAATTACAGGTACACGGACTTTACTATTGTAGAGGCAGGACTTGGTTTCTGTAAAAAGCGCTCCTTCGTTTGTCCCTATGGAAATATTCTTATCGAGTACGACGACGGCATGAGCATTCTTAACAGCTTCGCAGATCTGTTCCTTCGGGAAAGGCCTGAAGGATCTGACCTTTAAGACACCGATCTTTTCTCCTTTTGCTCTGTACTCGTCAACAACATCCTTGACAGTGCCCAGAATAGAGCCCATAGACATGATAATAATCTCGGCATCATCAAGCATGTATCCGTCAATAAGTCCTCCGTGGTATCTACCAAAGACTTCTTCAAACTCCTTTGCAACGGCCTCGATTTTCGGAAGAGCTTTCTGCATTGCCTGCTCATGGAGATATCTGAACTCTTCATAAGTATCTGGGGCTGCAAAGGCTCCGAAGGTCTTGGGATCTTCAGGGTCGAGGATATCATCGGGCTGGAAAGGCGGAAGGAAATTGTCGGTTAATTCCTGTTCAAGTAGGACCACAGGCTCGTAAACATGAGACAGGATAAAACCATCCATGCAGACCATACCTGGAACCATTATCTCATTGTCTTCTGCGATTTTATAGAGCTGGGGTAGAGTGTCACATGCTTCCTGAACATCCTCTACATAGAGCTGGATCCAGCCTGTATCCCTCTGCGCAATCGCATCCTGGTGATCGTTCCAGATGTTGATTGGAGCACTAATTGCTCTATTTGCCACTGTCATTACAACCGGAAGCCTCATGCCTGAAGTGTTAAAAAGTGCTTCATGCATGAGCAGAAGTCCCTGAGAAGTTGTGGCTGAATAGGTTCTTGCGCCTACTGCTGATGCTCCTATGAGGGCAGAAATTGCCGAGAACTCGGCTTCCACATTAATATACTCGCAGTTGGGGATTTCACCGTCTGCTATAAACTGTGACAGATCTTCAACAATATGTGTCTGGGGAGTAATCGGATAGGCTGAAATAACATTTGGACGGCAGACCTTTGCAGCATGGGCCACAGCATAGGAACCTTCCACAACGACCATTTTTTTCTTGTAAGCTGGATTAATCATTATTTCTCCTCCAGAATCATTTCAATTGCATCTGCAGGGCACTCATTTGCACAAATTCCGCAGCCTTTGCAGTAATCATAATCATATTCAAAAAAGCCGTCTTCCCTGGGTTTGACAGACATATCAGGGCAGACAATTTCGCAGATGCCGCACTTGGTACATTTTTCGTAAATATAAACAGGACGGAAGTTTCTCCAGCCTCCGGTTTTGTTTTTAAGGGTAGACCCAGGTTTACAAACTCTGCAGCGTGAAATGTTTAAACCTTCCTCTTCCTCTTCATTTTTCAGAACTTCGGGTCGTATCTTGCGGTCTTGTTCGGATCCGTTACTCACGCTTCTTCCCCCTTTATAAGCTTGTAGGCCTTCTGAATTGCATTTGCATTCTTTTCTCCAACCTTTCCTGGAAAACGAGCCTTTATTGCATGCTGGATTGACTCAACATTGATTTCTCCAGTTGCACCCGCAAAGGCACCAAGAAGGACGGTGTTTACAATGGGAACTCCTATAATATCCATTGCCACCTTCGTAGCATCCACGGTCATGACCTTAGCTTTTGTATCTAGTTTCAGGCTTTCCGGCTTTTCAGTTGTGTTAACAATAATTATCCCATCATCCTTTATCCCGCTTGCAACATCAACAGTTTCGAGCAGGGTTGCGTCTTGGACGATAACATAATCCGGAGTGTAAATCTGGCTTCGTAGCCTTATAGGATTATTGCTAATCCTCGTGAATGCCTGGACTGGGGCACCTCTACGCTCTACCCCAAAAGCGGGAAAAGCCTGGCTGAACTTTCCATCTTCAAAAGCTGCAACTGAAAGCAATTCAGCCGCGGTAACAGAACCCTGGCCTCCTCGACCGTGTATTCTGATTTCCTTCATCTGGATTCTCCTTTTAATGAGATTTTATCTATCGTTTTTCTAATTTTTCTGTATTTTTGCTGTTCTCGGCAGTCTGTTTGACAAGTCTTAATTAGCTGTCTGGCATACTGCTATTAATCGAATCTAATAGAATACTAATCGAATCAACCTAATGTTATCCAATTTACTAATTTGTCAGACATAATAGGTATCAATCAGCGTCTGACTCTTTCTTCAGGCACTACTACGATATAAAATAAATATAAAATGTATATGTACTTCAGGGATCCAAAACCTAAATGGCAAATTGTTAACCTGGATCTCTTTCATACCATTGAGTTATAATTAATATCGAAAGATTTATTTTCAATTCTGGGTTCACGCTGTTTTGTGCCTGATAGTTCATGGATAATAGTGTAGAATATTATTAGGCTTTCGGTGAATTAAAAGAAATTATTATATATATTTCTAATCTTTAATTATTTTTTTAAACGTATTATATTTGTTATTCTCCAGGTTAACCTGTCTCTTGTTCACGTTTTGTCACACATTGGCCGTAAACAAAGATCTTTTAAAAAATATGGAATATTTTAATATTTCTCCTAATAGGAATCCTTTATTAACTCAATCATCGCCTTTCCATCTTTCAGATTATTAATCTTTTCCCTAATCTGCCGCGAGCCACGCAGCCCTTTTGTAAACCAGTGAGCGTGCATTCTTAGATTTGTAGATGTGTAAAGATTATATTCTTCAAGTAAGGCGATATAGTTCTCAAAGTTCTTCAACTGCCGTGCCTGCCTGTCAAATTCCAGCTTTTCCCCGGTTTCCAGATAGTGCCTTATCCTTTTAAAAATAAAGGGATTTCCCATTGCTGCGCGCCCTATCATAAGCCCGTCACAGCCTGTAAAATCAAGGGTAGCTTCGGCAGACTCCTCATCCCTTATATCCCCGTTTGCAATCACTGGAATGGAAATTTCATGTTTGACGGCTCGGATCACTGTAAGGTTCGAACTTCCGGAGTACATCTGCTCTGCTCTCCTGCCATGTACGGTCAAGGCCGAAGCTCCAGCTTTTTCGATCAGGCGCGCAATCTCAAGGGTTTTTTCATCCCTCTTCAGAATTCGGATCTTTACAGTTACAGGAGTCTTCAGCACATCGGTTAGCTCTGAGATTATTTCGTATACAAGTTTCTGGGAATTGAGAAGAGCCGAGCCACATCCTGTTCCCGTAATGCGCTGCGCAGGGCAGCCCATATTCACGTCGATAATCTCAGGACTGTACTCCTCTTCAATAAAGAGTGCAGCTTCCCTCAATTTCTCAGGAGAACTTCCTACAAGCTGAACTCCGAAAGGTCGGTCTTTAGGGGAACAGATACCTTTGAGAAGAGATTTTCGGTTTTCGTTGAGCAAGGCATCTGCGCTGATCATCTCGGTATAGGTAAGGTCAGCTCCATTCTGCCTGCAGAGCAGCCTAAAAGCCAGATTTGTCACATCTGCCATAGGTGCAAGAAGAAGATTTCCAGGGGTTTCGGTTTTGCCGATTTTTAATTTATTCAGTTTCATTTTTCCGAATGTTTTTTATTGATTTTTCTGTTTTTTATTGTTTCTTAATTATTATTCTAACGGTTTTTTTCATTTCTTACCTTTATTTATCTGTTTTGGAATTGTTTTGCCTTCAAAGACTGTAGTCTTATTGTGATATTTCCTGTTATTTCTTGAAGTTTTTTATGGTTAAAAGCATCAACCAGAAATAAAAAGGATAAACTAGGAAACCAAAGCTTTAAAGAACAAGTGTTTGAACCCGTTTCTTTACAAACTGGTTCAGAGCTTAAAAAGATAAGTTGTGGATATAGACCTTGCTCATGAGAAGATCAGTCTGACATATCCCAGATAAGGAATCCTGTACTGTGCGGTTCCTATAATCCATTCGTCTTTTACAGGCATATTATAGCTTATCTGTCCTTCTTGGTCATAGTGAGTGTTGGTTATAACATTGTCTCCTTTGGTAATATAACCGGAATACGGAGCAACTGGGCCGTTCTCCCACATAGGCTCTCCAGCTTCTACTCTGTACATAGCCCTATGAATTATTGGAGTCACTCCTTCCTCTCCATATGGGCGGTAAAGAATCACATCTCCATAATCTGAAAAAGACTTATAGTCTGTATTTTTTCCTTCCTCATTTGTGGTAATGTCCACTCTGTCGGCGCTTTTGATGAAGATAATATCTCCTACTTGCATATGCGGTTCCATACTCCCCGACTCCACCGCAACCATAGGAGTCCAGAGTCCGAATGCCAGCTTGGAAAGGACCATGAAAATGATCACGACAGCTACAACAGACAGCAAATCCTTCCCAAGGGAAACCCAGGGTTTTTCCTGTTCCTGGACACTGTTTTCCTTATTAATCTCGCTCATGTTAAGCCTTTATTCTTTTGATTTTATTCTTTTAGGTGCTAGGTGCTGCGTTATATTCTATCCTACTCTGTCCGACTGAAATCTTATCTGGTTGGATTTAAAATCTTATCTGGTTGGATTTATTATGACCCAAGGATTAATACGATTTTAAGACTATATGCAGCCGCAGAACTATTTCAGCCATACATTCTACTTTTCTGACTTATATAAGTTAGTCAAAAATTGATTTATTAAGCCTTTTAATTAGATTTATTGAAGACCTTATCTTTATCTATATTAGTTTTGAACTGACTCTTTTGAATTGATTCTTTTATAATTTTTAAACAAATAATGAACAGATTCATTCTACATTAATAGGAACTAATACTCATTCTACAATAGATAGGAATTAATAACTATAAGTATTCTATCGAGAATACAAAGGTTTCATAAAATCTTCTATTATGGTAGCAAAGTAAATTTAGTAAATTAGTTTCGTATCTTATTAATTTTTATATTTTAAGCAGCTTTTGCTTTAGTCTCTGCGAGTCTTGAGTGAAATCGGTTACAGTGCCAGATCAGGCACGAAGATTTGAAAGAGCTCAGATAAGTTCGAAAGGTCAGGTTGGAATTATGGAAAGAAAGGATATTATAAGGGCTATTATGGAAAAAGAGTATCAGATCAGCCCTGAAGCCGTGGAGCTCATCTATTCCAGTAACTCTCCTGAAGACCTGCTCAAATATATCCTCTCAACTGTAGATGACTCTGTTATTGTCATAGGAACCGAACATATAGATT
The DNA here is from genome assembly GCA_002496565.1 of Methanosarcina sp. UBA289. Taxonomy (GTDB): domain Archaea; phylum Halobacteriota; class Methanosarcinia; order Methanosarcinales; family Methanosarcinaceae; genus Methanosarcina. The sequence continues at coordinate 785,524 of DAKJ01000018.1, forward strand.
TTGAAGGCTTTGCCGCTTACGGAAAGGCTTCAACGCTGAATTATACAAAGAAAGAAAAAAATCCTGATGACACAGAATATGAAAAAAAATCTGATTTCAAAACTTTAGCAGGGGAGTTCCCCTCGGACAAAATAAATGCCCTTGATACAGAGAAAAAGAAAATTCTTTCGGGGGCTCCCATACTTTCTTCCATACCAAGCAATCCATCATCTGAATCTGATTCCTTTTTAGTGCCCAATTCTCTTTCAGAGTCTGCTCTTTCCTCAGAGCCTGATGTTGTTATTACAGCTCATGAGTCGATTCTAAAATCACTTCAAGACTCTGTTCCTGATTCTATTTCAGTTCAGGATATGGTTCCAGATATGGCTTATGAACCAGCTCCGGATATTCTGAACACTTTACATACTCCAGACACTCCGAATACTCTGAATACTCCGGATACTCAATCAAATGTGGTTTTATCTGACGAAGCCTCTGCCTCCCTTTCTTCAGTAAAGGCAGCGCCTCTGCCTTTCTCCTCTCTCCCCTCTCAGGCTATAAATAGGTCATCTTCTTCTTTTTTTGGGCAAGGGAACTCTCTTCCCCCCTCTCCTTCAAATAGAATTTTCAGGAAAGAGTCAACTTCCTCCTTTTCTGGAATCGGATTTCTTTCTGGTTCTAAGAACGAGGAATACAAGCACTATCCAGGCAGAAATCCTGTGACTGTATTTTCCGATATAACAGGGCATTCCACCTGTGTAGGGGAATACATGCAATTTGTGCAGTATTTCAGGGATAGATACAGCAGGCTTTCAGAGATTATTCGGGGAAGGATCAATGCACGTCCCATCGAAAGCTTAAAAAGAAGAAGCTTTCGCCGAGGAGGAGGAGACGGAGGTTCTGAGGAAATCTCGATTATAGGCATGGTTTCGGACATCAGCAGCACAACAAATGGACATAAAATTCTTTCGTTAGAGGATCCGACAGGTTCTTTTCCAGTTCTTATTCGGAATTCAGATAAAGAACTTTTTGAATTTGCATCAAGAATTCTCCTCGATGAGATCATAGGTGTAACGGGTTCGGTAACAAATGACGGAAGCCTCATGCTCGCCACAAAGCTAATACAACCCGATATCCCGAATAATGTCCAGCGCAGAACCGGAAGCCACGGTAAAGCTGTACTGATTTCGGATGTGCACGTGGGTAGTTCCCAGTTTATGGAAGATGCCTGGCTTGATTTCCTGGATTTTTTGAAAGGAGAATCGGACTCAGAAAGCATGCGAGAGCTTGCAGCCAGTATTCGTTATCTTGTTGTTGCAGGAGACATTGTTGACGGAATAGGGATCTATCCTGACCAAGAAATGGAACTGGAAATTCTAGATGTCTATGAACAGTATAGGAAAGCTGCCGAGTATTTCAGGGAAATTCCCGAGCACATTCGCGTAATCATAAGCCCTGGAAATCATGATGCTGTCCGCCAGGCAGAACCCCAGCCCGCTCTGCCGGAAAATATTCAGGCTTATTTCCCTCAGAATATTGTTTTTGTTGGTAATCCTGCTTTTCTGGAGCTTGACGGTGTCCGTATTCTTATCTACCACGGCAGGTCGATTGACGATCTTGTGGCGAGCATCCCCGGAGTCTCATATCAGGAACCTGCGGGTGCAGTTCTTGAGATGCTAAAACGCAGGCACCTTGCTCCTACCTATGGGAGCAGGGTTTCCATATCTCCTGAGAAAAAGGATTATTTCATAATCGATCCTGTGCCCGATATCATTCATACAGGCCATGTCCACACCCTTGGAGTCCAACGTTATAAAAACGTCCTTCTGGTCAATTCTGGAACTTGGCAGGGCCAAACAGAGTTCCAAAAACGTGTAAATCTGGTGCCTGTTCCTGCAAGAGTCCCAATTGTAGATTTAGAGAATTTTGACGTAAAAATTCTTGCTTTTGACTGATTTTGATTGGATTTTGTTTATTCAGCTTACCCTAAATCAGTTATTAAGGTAGTCTAATAAATATGCAGAACTGAAAGATATTTGTGTTAAGGTTATGATTTTGCTTATCATAGCATATATCTTTGCAGAAGGGACACTATTATATATTAGACCCCTTGAAAAATGATGAGTTTTTTAAGGGATATTAAACCTTATTTGTCCAATTAAAGTACATTTAATTGGGAAGGGACTGAAGCTATGTTTAATTAGGTAAATAAGGCTTAATATATGTTCAAAAACTGATCATCTTTTGAGGAGTCTAATATTAAAGTATATGGATAACTTTACGTAAATATTAGTTAATGCTTATTAACGTCATCTATCTATCAAAAATATGTGAATATTGTAGCAACTTTGGAAAAGAAACACAATTCTTTTCTGGTCATGTCCGTAAGTTATTGAAAACCATAAGCTTAAGAATATCTATACATTTTCCACAAAGTGGGGAATGTGCCCGATTTTCCAAATAAAATCAACAACTCACGGACAAGATCTGAGATTAATTGTATTCAACTGATTAAGATTCAGTTGAGTCTTAATCGAGAGTCGAACTTTTTTAGCCTCTGGTAAGATCTAAATTATTACAGGTTACAGTTGGTTTGTATAGAGTTCTGAATCTCTCCAAAATTATTTTCCGATCCTTATATATACCTCAAAGATTTAATATTCGAAAAATGCCGCTAGAAGAAAAAAAGGAAAACGCCGGGAAAGATTTCCCGGAAATTCAGGAAGAAAATCTGGAAGGAGAATCTACTGTTCTTCCATTTGACATTCCTGATTTCAAAACTCTCCTGAAAAAGCAGGGCTATGCTTTGGCAGGCCGCCACTCGGCCGTTAAGACCTGTCTCTGGCTCAGACACGCTATGAATGACCAGGGGTTCTGCTATAAATCGAAGTTTTATGGAGTTCAGTCTCATCGATGCCTTCAGATGACTCCGACGCTTATGTGCAATCAACGTTGCCTTTTCTGCTGGCGCCCGACTGAGGTTCCTGTTCCTGCGCCCGAGGAGTGGGATTCACCTGAGAAGATAGTGGAAGAAAGTATTGTCTGCCAGCGTAAGTTAATTACAGGCTTTGGCGGTTCTCCTAATGCACTTAAGGAACGCTGGCTTGAGGGCAATGAACCAAACAATGTTGCGATCTCCCTGTCAGGTGAGCCAACCTTTTATCCTTATCTCCCGGAGCTTATCGAGGAGTACGAAAAAAGAGGTTTTACGACATTTCTTGTCACAAACGGCACAGTTCCCGACATGCTTGCAAAAGTTTCCCCTTCCCAGCTCTACATGAGCCTCGATGCTCCGGATCTTGAGACTTATCTTAAGGTCTGCCAGCCCAGATCGCCTGCCCTATGGGAAAAGATCAATGAATCTCTGTCCCTAATGAAACAGAAAGAATCAAGGACAGTTATCAGAACCACCCTGGTAAAAGGTGAAAACCTGTTCAAGCCTGAGGCTTATGCCAAGCTAATGGAAAAAGCCTCTCCTGATTTTGTGGAGATAAAAGCGTATATGCATCTGGGTTTTTCAAGGCTCAGGCTTGACCGATCTGCAATGCCTACTCACGAAGAGGTCTTAGAGTTTTCAAAGGAACTTGCAAAACATATTGGGTATGAAATCGCAGACGAATCTGAAATTAGCAGGGTAGTCCTGTTATCAAAGGATGGGAAAAAGTCCCCTGTCAACAGAAATAAATCTTCTGTCAAAAAGGTTCTCTATCTTGATTAAACTCAAGTTTTCTACCATTAGTACTAATAATAATTAACCTCAGAGTATACAGAATGGTTTTTATATACCTACAAATATATAATTTAAGTCGGGGGATAGAAACAAATATAAACTCATGTTTCAATTAGGATATAGTTCCAGCATGGATTAATCCAGTTTTATAGTCATATACAGTTTGAGTAAAATTATGTCTCACATCTAGTGTTATCAACAGAACATGAAAACGAACAAGTTTACGCCTTATAGGCACTGGCTTTTTTCCGGAATTTCGGAATGTCGGTTTTTCTGACAGCGTACTCTTACTTTCAGTTTTTCGTGTTCAAAGCGGTTTTTACATTCAGCTTTCGGTCGAGACTGAACTCGCTGTGTGATTTGTCGTTATCAAATCTTTCATCACCCTTGTTGAGCTAACCGAAAAGCTAAACGAATGATGAACTGAATAACAAAAATTACCAAGATTCCTAATTAAAATGTCAAAAGTGAGATTCTTAGATGTGTTTTCAAATTCCGTAGTTCAAATTGATTCTAAGCTCAAGACAATTTGAGTTCAAATTGATTGAAAGTTCAAACTTATTCACTAATCCAAGTTAATCTGCCTTACATTTATTAATCTCAATCGAAAAGGTAATCTCAAATTCAATAATGGATTCAATTTCAAATTTACCAGAAATATCAGAATTTTGCTATCTTCATGGGGAACTTTTAAAATGACTGAACAATCTGCACACGAAAAATACGAATTTAAAAAGAAGCTTGAAAGCCTGAGGGATAAGAAAGGAAGAAGTACCGAGCTAATTTCGCTTTATATTCCTCCTGACAAGCAGATTTTTGACGTTACAAACCAGTTGAAAGACGAACACGGGCAGGCTGCAAATATTAAGTCTAAGCTTACCAGGACTAATGTACAGGGGGCCATTGAATCTCTCCTTTCAAGGCTCAGATATTTAGACAAGGTACCTGAAAACGGAATAGTTTATTTCACAGGGGCCGTGGATATCGGAGCTAACAAGACGAGTATGGAGAGCGAAGTAATTGTCCCTCCTGAACCCATTACTGTTTATAAGTATCACTGTGACTCCTCTTTCTATCTTGAGCCTCTTGAGGATATGCTCAAGGATAAGGGCACGTTTGGGCTTCTGGTGCTTGACCGCAGGGAAGCCACAGTAGGGCTTCTGGTCGGAAAAAGGATCGAGGCCTTTCGCAACCTTACCTCAACAGTTCCGGGAAAACAGAGGAAAGGTGGTCAGAGTTCTCATCGTTTCCAGCAGCTCAGGCTAATTGCCATCCATGAATTCTATAAGAGGATAGGAGACGCCGCAAATGATATTTTCCTAGCAGTTGAGCCTAAAGATCTCAAAGGTATCCTGATAGGAGGCCCTTCTCCTACGAAGGAAGAGTTCTATGCCGGAGAGTTTCTGCACCACGAGCTTATGAGAAAGATCCTTGGGCTCTTTGATACGGCTTATACTGACGAATCAGGGCTCTCGGAACTTGTGAATGCTGCCGCAGATAAGCTTCAGGATCTTGAACTCATGGGGCAGAAGAACGCTGTCAGGGCCTTCTTCAAAGAACTTATTTCCGACTCAGGTAAAGTAGCCTATGGGGAGACCCAGGTACGAGCAAACCTTGAAATCAACGCTGTGGATGTGCTCCTGCTTTCCGAAGATCTGCGGGCTGAAAGGGTAACCACGAAGTGCAGTGTTTGCGGATATGAAAATAAGTGGACACGGCGCTGGAAACCTGGAGAATCTGCCCCGACAGCCGGGAATTGTCCAAACTGTGGAGCTTCCCTTGAAGTCACGGACGTTACCGATATCGTTGACGAGTTCTCAGCCCTTGCTGACAAAAGCAATGCAAAAGTTGTTTTCGTGTCTACCGACTTTGATGAAGGGTCACAACTCATGAACGCTTTCGGAGGCATTGCTGCAATTCTAAGGTATAGTACTGGAGTCTAATCTCATCCGGACTCCTATCCAATACTTTTTATCCAATACTTTTTTAATCAGACTGTCCTTAGATCACTGAATCAAAATTAGTAAATTAAAGTTATCATATTGTTTTCGTAGTTTTTACAGGTGATTTATCTTGTTCCTGGAATTAAAAGCTCAGGCTACATCAATCTTAAAAGACGCTATCCAAAAGGTCGGACTTGAAATTGAAGATTCCGAACTTTATTTCGAAACCTCTTCTTACGCTGACCTTGCAAGCAGGGCCGCTTTTAGGCTGGCAAGTCTGTACAAGCAAAACCCGAAAGAACTTGCAACCCGCATTGTTTCTGCAATCGAAATTCCGGATAATTCATACATAGGAGAGGTAAGTGCTTCTGGCCCTTACATTAACTTCCATGCAGGAAGGCACTATCTGAACAGGACAGTTACTGCAGTTCTTGAAGAAAAGGAGAAATTCGGCTGCGGAGTCCCAAAGGATAAAATTTTACTTGAGCACACCTCAGCAAACCCTAATGGTCCTTTACACGTAGGGCACATCCGAAACTCCATTATCGGAGACACTCTTGCCCGCATTCTCAGGAGAGCAGGATATGATGTAGAGGTACAGTATTATGTTAATGATATGGGTCGCCAGATTGCAGTAGTTTCCTGGGCATGCGAACGCTTTGAGCTTGACCTTTCCAGAAAACCCGACTCTGCCATTGCTGATGTGTATATCAAAGCTAATGTCGAGCTGGATAAAAATCCGGATTATGTAAAGGAAATCGATTCTCTTATGGAAAAGGTAGAAGCCGGGGATGTCAGGACAATCGACAGTTTTAACAACGCAGTTTCCCTGGCGATCTCGGGAATTAAGGAGACCCTGCTTCGTTTAAATGTTGTCCATGATAAGTTTGTCAATGAATCTAGTTTCCTTAAATCCGGGGCAGTGCATGACATTGTCGAAAGGATCAAGGCGACCGGTAGGACAAAAACAGACAAAGGGGCACTTGTGGTAGACCTTTCAGACTACGGGTTTAAAAAGACCCTTGTTATCCAGCGTTCAAACGGTACTTCTCTTTACACGACAAGAGATCTTGCTTACCATGAATGGAAAGCCGGACAGGCAGACCGCATAATCGATGTTTTCGGAGCTGACCACAAGCTGATTTCAGGCCAGCTAAGGGCCACCCTGAACGCAATCGGAGTCAAGGAACCTGAAGTCGTTATTTTTGAATTTGTCTCTCTCCCTGAAGGTTCAATGAGCACCCGTCGCGGGCAGTTCATAAGTGCAGATGAGCTCTTTGACAGGGTTACGGAAGCAGCCCTCGAACAGGTCGAAACTCGTCGTCCTGAGACCTCTTACGAATTCAAGAAGCAGGTTGCAGAAATGGTGGGAATAGGCGCGGTAAGATATGATATTGTAAGGGTCTCCCCGGAAAAATCCACGGTTTTCAACTGGAAAGAGGCTCTGGACTTTGAGAAGCAGGGCGCTCCTTATATCCAGTATTCCCATGCTCGTGCCTGCAGTATTCTCGAGAAAGCAAAAGAAGAAGTAGCCTGGGATCCCTCTGCAGAAATCGAGCCTTCTCTGCTTGTCGAGGACACTGAAATCGATCTTATCAAGAAGATGGGGTCGTTTGACAGTATAATCGACCTTGCAGCCCGCGAACTCAAACCTCACGTGATTGCGATCTATGCCCGTGAACTCGCTGATGCTTTTAACCAGTTCTACCGCTTTGTCCCTGTAATTGCTGCCGAGGACGAGAAAGTCAGGGCTGCAAGACTGGCTCTTGTGAACTGTGCAAAGATTGTGCTTGCAAACTCACTTGATACACTTGGAATTGCAGCACCCGAATCTATGTAAGTAAAAAATAAATGTCTGTATAGACATATTAAAAGGAGTTAGAGATAAAAATAAAAATAACTTTTTTATCTTTTTATTCTCTTTCCTTCTCTCTTCTTCCCTTTTCTTTTTGTTTCTCCTCAATCTTCCTTTTTTGAATATCATCTATCCGCTCCTGAAAAGGAGGTTTTGAGAAAAATATAAAATCTTTTGCAGCAAAAAATATAGTTTACAAATACTGATGCAGATATTATGACCACTATAAACGAAGCTTTTCGGATATTCTTGAATGAGCAGGAAGCTAGCTTGAAACCTGATGCCTTCTTGGACCTTGAAGATGTAATCCTTCTTTATGAAGAATTCCTGGAATTTAGTGCTGAAGATTCTTTCTCTGAAGAAGACAGAGAAATTTATAATGCCCGAAATGAACATGACAACAAGAGCTATTGCGACATTTTTGGTCCTGAGCATCTCACCCCATCCGGAATTAAGGAGTTTCTCAACGATTATGTAGTTGAAGTCGGAGGAGGCAAGAAGTTTACGGGTACAGCCGCTAGAGTCCTTGAAAAATTCTTTGAATGGGCTCAGGAAAAAGGTTACATTGACGAAAAGGCTTTTGAAGTAAATAGCAAGGTTCTCAAGAAGTATAAGAAAAGCTATTGAGTATCTAGAAAAATGGGAATTTTTTTGCTTTAGTTACTCAGTAAAACTTTATATTTGTCTCATTATAATCATGCTCTTTCCTTAATACCTGATAGGTAACTTAGAGTGCTTATCCCATTTACTGACATAGGATATTTTGTTTCATTTCTATATTCTATTATAGTTTTTAGCATTGGATATTTTTCAATATTCTTATTCTTATATCTGGAAAATTTTGTCAGAAGCCTTGAGATTAAGGGATTTTCAAAGTGCATCCCCCATATCGGGTTATCTATTTTCTCGTCATAATAGCTGTGAATAAATGTCCTATAGTACTGTAGTTTTTCATATTTTGAGCGTTTCTCTAGAGGCTTAAGGTTTAAAATATCGGTAGTACAATCTATTTTTTTAAGTATGCTGAAATCTCCTGAGAATAACCAATCTCTTGCATATTTTTTGTAAAGGTCCTGATTTACCCTGTGTTTTATTGGTATTTTCAGATAAAAATTAATCAGTTCGGTGTCCCAGAATGGTATTCTCCATTCATACCCGAAAAACTCATAGGTTCTGACTGAATTTATAATAAATTTGGGCTGTCTTTCATTAAAATCAAAAAATTCTATTGCATTTGCACAGGTTTCATTATCATTTATTTCCAGTCCAAATATTAAGTTCTTTAATTTTTCTTTAAAAATAGGTTCAAGCTCATAGTTATAGGGTAATTTCCAAAGATTGTAATGCATTCTCAGGGAATCTGCCAAAAAGGTTTCTAAATCATATCTTATTGAGGTGTCGAGGTAAGACTTGGGAATATGACTACCTGAAAGCACATCTCCGGTGTGTCCTGGAACAAAAACGGAATTGTCTGGAATTTTTCTCTGGTTTTTCAGTTCTTTGAGAGCGACAAAATCATGTATATGTGGCAGAGATGACAGGTTCCCAGCCCATTCTTGGAAATAATTGCCTTCTTTAGAGTTACGGCATTCATGACACTTTTGAGCTGTATACTTTACAAAAAACCATTCATATCCAAGAGCTTTTGCTACCTGTTTACTTATCATGGATTGTCGATTACCTTCTCTTCCATAACTAATACAGATAACGTCATTGACTCCAAGCCTTTTTAACATTGTAACAATAATACGCGAATCCAGTCCTCCACTTAAAGGCACAACCAACCGTTTTCCCTGTTTTATGGTACTTTCAATAAGTCTCGAAAAAACGTTTATAAAGACAGAATCCAGCATTTCAAGAAGCTTCTTTTCAGGCAGTCCATAATAGTTTCCATGTAAAAATCTGAAATAGTAGGAAGTTTTAAGGCTGTCCTTTTCTTTCTGATAACTTAAGATTTCTCCATTTCTCATTTGTTTTATGCTATCAAAGAGAGTATCTCTCCCTGTTACATAGCCTACAAGCATAAATTCTGCTGCATTTTCCTCATTAAGTTGCTGATTAATTTTGCTTTTTAAATAGCAAGCACTGTCTGACACAATAAATGTGTCTTCTGCTATTGTATAAAATAGTGGAATACTCCTTAGTTTGTCCACAGCACAAAATATCGTACTTTCAGTCTCAGCTACAATCGCAAACTCTCCATTTAACTCTTTAAGGAGATTTTCAATTTCTTTTTTCTGGCCGTGATTTTCTTTACAGATTAATGACGATATTAACTCAACGAATTCTTGTGGATTCAGGAGTCTATTATTAAAAAATACATTGCCTTTTAGATGATATGTAACTCCGTTAAATTCTATTTTTTTCCACGTATAATGCTTATTAAGTAAGCTTACCTCATTTTTCACTGTACACCCCCAAAATTGACCCCTTTATTAATTTATATTTTCCTACACTTTTCTTCAACTAAATGTTAAAACAATACAGCGAACGCTTAAGGTGGAATAATCTTTAATTTTAGAATTTCCATCCAATATGTCAGAAACTGTGGTTTATTTTTGATCGAAATTATTTGCCAGAAAACACATCTATGTAAATATGATATTATTTATTAGCTCCAATCTATACTTCATTTGTTTAAATTCCTTTTTATAAAATATAATAATAACCTTGTGTTATTGAACAGGATGATTTCCAATAATTATAATACTTGATACTGTCTTAAATAACAGGTATGCAGGACGTTATTTTTATTGATGGAGGCAGTCTTCCCACGCCTGAAGGTATTACAAGGGAATGGGTAAAGACCGCGGCTGAAAACCGGGATGAGGACGAGAAACTTTTTTCTATGGTAAAGGAGGCTTTCCGGAAGAAAATAGATGTGGGAGTGCATGTACCCACTTATCCTCAGTTTAGAGATATGATAGGGCAGTTTCTGGATATTATAAAAGATGAAAAAAACTGTTATGAGCCTTATGTACTGAAAGAAGAAAATGCAAAGATCCTTGAGTTGGAGATAATTGACGAGGTTGCAAAACAGTACAGGGAAGAAACAGGAGAAACACTTGAAGTCAGGGTTTGTATTGCAGGCCCAACAGATCTCTACCTCCAGGCGTTTGGGGCAACGGATTATGTAGATGCATATCATGTCCTTGCACTGGACCTTGAAGATTTCATAAAACAGGCGTTTATGGCTGCGAAACACTTTAAAATAAAGGTTATAGCCCTGGATGAGCCAAGTCTCGGGATAAATGACAGAATTCAGTTTTCTGATACTGACATCATCTCTGCTCTCACTGTCGCTTCCACCTACGCCAGGAATCAAGGGACAGATATGGAAATTCATCTTCATTCTCCATTAAAATATAAACTTGTCTGCGAGACCCCTATCAATATTATAGGCTTTGAATATGCGGCAACTCCTTCTTACCTTAATCTTCTGGATAAAAAAGTGCTTGAGGACTCAAACACCTACATCAGACTTGGAGTCTCAAGAACCGATATCTCCAGCCTTATAGGCATTGTCAATGAGACTTATGGGGTCAATGCCTGGAAGAAAAGGGAGTACATGCAAAAAATCGTTACTGACCTTGAGACTCCGAATGTCGTAAAACAGAGGCTTGAAACGGCTTATTCCGTGCTTGGAGATCGGATAAAGTATGCAAGTCCGGATTGCGGACTGGCTTTTTGGCCGGATCAGGAACTTGCCTTCAAACTTCTTGAGAATACCGCAAAAGGCATTAATGAATTTAATGCGGAGAAGAAAAGTGAGGGCAACTAATTTTTTTGCAATAATCTCTCTTAAATAATAAGGATAATTTTTCCGAAATAATCTTCTCCTAAAAGATTGAATAGTCGAGTGAAATTTAAGTTTTCTAGTTTTTTTTTCTTTTTTATATTTATTCTGTTTTCCAATAACGCTAAATCCTTAAAGGTCTACTAAGAGGATATGGAAGAAATCATCTTTGACGATATTGGGAGTTATCCCCTTCCTGAAGGAGTTAGTAAGGAATGGGTCCAAAATGCCTTTAAAACGAGAACCGAAGATGAGAAACTCTTTACGGTAATCAATGATGCCTTTCAGCAAAAAATAGATGCAGGTGTGAATGTTCCTACCTATCCCCAGTATCAGGATATGAATGAGCAGTTCCTGAGGGTGATCAGGGATTCTAACTGCTGTGACAGCCCCTTTGAGGTAAAACTTGAGTGTTCCAGGATCGAAGAGCTTGAGGCTATAGAGAAGGTTGCAAAAGCTTATAAGGAAAAGTTTGGAGAGACTCTGAAGGTAAGGATCTGTGTAACCGGTCCCACCGAACTTTATCTGAAAGAGTTTGGAGGTACAAAGTATACGGACATCTATTCTCTTTTTGCAAAAAGCGTGAATAATTTTGTTAGAAATTCCATGAGATCTGCAAAAAATTTCAAGATCGCAACGGTTTCTATTGATGAACCAAGTATAGGGCTGAACCCTGAGCTTGCTTTTGATGAAAACGATATTATTTCTGCCCTTACTAATGCTTCAAAAGCGGCCAGTAAGTGGGGAGCCGATGTAGAGGTTCACCTTCACTCTCCTCTTTACTATAATCTTGCCTGTGAAACTCCTACAATTAACGTTATAGGGGTAGAATCCGCTGGCACACCTTCTTACCTGGAATTAATAGATAAGAAAGTTCTGGAAGATACGGATTCTTTTCTGAGACTTGGGATTGCGAGAACCGATATTTATACTCTTGCAGGAATCCTTAGTGAAAGATACTGTACTAACGTCTGGAAAGATCAACAATATCTTCCGGAAATCGTTAGCGGACTTGAAACCCCTGCTACTATAACTAAGAGACTCAGGGTTTATTACAGGCGTTTTGGCAATCTGATTAAGTATGTAGGTCCTGACTGCGGGCTTGGCTCCTGGCCCAACCAGAGAATAGCTTTCATCCTGCTTTCCAATGTAGCTCAGGGTATAAAGGATTTCAGGGAATCTCTCTGACCCTGAACTCTTTAATTAGCTTTTATATGAAATTTATCTGGAAAATCCGTAACCTGAAAGGGCCATAGCCTGAGAAATTAGGCTTCGTTTTTCCTTCCAGTAGAAGTTACATAGTAAAATTGTATTTCTTGAAAAATAGCCGACAGATGCCAAAGCACAGTGGAAATAGAGGGGTATTTTTTATAAACTCTTTTTATAGCAAATTTCGATTTTCAGGATTTTTAATCATTTGTCGAGTCTCCCGTGCCTTCTATCGATATCATCCATCATATCCAGCATTTTTCGAATAGCAGTTCGAATAGCATCAGATTGACTGACAAATTTTTTGTTATCTCCTACATGTCTATTCAGGTCATCTAGAAGTTCTTGGGGAATTTCGACACTTACTTTTGGCATTAGAGCTGCACCTTTTAGATTTTTATATATTTGATATTTTTTACCAATTGATAACAATCAATTAGTCATTTCCAAATATGTTACTGATATTTTAATAATGTGAGGTTATGGGATTACCTTATAGGATAAATTGTTGAGTTATAAATTCGATCTACAGAAATAATCCTGTAATGGATTCCCATCTAGTGGATTTTCATCTAAGGGTTTTATATAACAGATTTGAAATTCTGAATTTTTAAGAATCCAGGATAAACCTAGGACAAAATCAAGCACGAAATCGGGGCACAATTTTTTTGATCAAGGGTATTTTCTGCATTACTGCTACAATGATAAGAGAAACAGTGAACAATAAGCCTGTAACCTACAGGATAGATATTATCGGGCTTAGAAAAGACGGAGATAGTAAAAACACACCGAATATCCCGTGACGTACATAATGCAATAGCATTGGATGAAATAAGGTATTAATATAAAAAATTAAAATAACATAATGCTCCAGATTTAAAAGCCATATTTTGCTATATAATGACTAAGATTAACAAAAATTCTATTAGTTAATTAATGAAAGAGTCCATAAATCGATGAAAAATGCTCAAAATTAGTAAAAGAATACTCAAAATCACTTAACGAAATCTCAGAAATAGATAACGATAGCGGGCCCGAAGGGATTTGAACCCCCGGCCTATGGATTAAGAGTCCATCGCTCTGCCTGACTAAGCTACGGGCCCACACATTATTATTCTTGCTAAATAAGCGATTCTCAGAATGGATCTTTAATTATTTATAAGTTTCGGCATGGGTACTTTTCCTTTATAATCTTTCCGAAATAAATCTGAATTTTGTAGAATTTTTTCAGGCTTTTTAAGTAAAAATCTTTCAAAAATTTTTAAATTTTATAAAGAATCTATTTTATTCAGATTATTTTTATTTTTTAAATGAATTGACCTTATTTAAGTATCTTTCAAATTAGAAATCAGAAGTCTGACAATCAGAAGTTAATTTTTTTTCCTAACTTCATTACTTTTCTTTTTTCACAGATATTAAAGCAAAACGTTATATACAAGCGAATATGAGTATGACCAATTAATTGACTTATCCGAAGCTCTGTTGGGGATCAGTTAATCAAATAGATTAAGTAGAATGTGTACTTCCTGAATTTGGGTTCAAGTTTGGCTTGTTAAGTACTTTTTTACTCTTTTCTGTCGATAGAGCTTTCTTAAGCTAATTAATAGAAGTTAAAGGAATGAATGTAATGTTTAGAGATGAACGTGCTCCTGTGCCCGTTGAAGAGGGCGAAACCTACGACGTAACTATTCAGGATATTGCTCGCCAGGGAGACGGCATTGCCCGTATCGAAGGTTTTGTAGTTTTTGTCCCGAATACAAGTGTTGGCGATGAAGTCCAGATTAAGATCGAAAGAGTACTTCCCAAATTTGCATTTGCAAGCATTGTCGAGTAAATGCAGGAAAATAAAATAACTGTATTAAATTTAAGTAAATTAAAGGAATGATTTCCCATGTTCAGAGAAGAAAGTCGCTCAGTCCCTGTCGAAGAGGGCGAAGTTTACGATGTAACTATTCAGGATATTGCTCGTCAGGGAGACGGCATTGCTCGCATTGAAGGTTTTGTTATCTTTGTCCCGGGCACCAAAGTTGGCGATGAAGTCCGGATTAAAGTCGAAAGGGTACTTCCCAAATTTGCATTTGCAAGCGTCGTCGAGTAAATGCAGGAAAATAAAGTAGCTGTGTTAAATTAAGTAAATTAAAGGAATGGTTTTCATGTTCAGAGAAGAAAGTCGCTCAGTCCCTGTCGAAGAGGGCGAAGTTTACGATGTAACTATTCAGGATATTGCTCGTCAGGGAGACGGCATCGCTCGCATTGAGGGTTTTGTAGTCTTTGTCCCGGGCACCAAAGTTGGTGACGAAGTTCGGATTAAAGTCGAGAGAGTACTTCCCAAATTTGCATTTGCAAGCGTCGTCGAGTAAACTCGGGAAATAAATCATATCGTCTTCAATTAATTATTAGGAATGGTTTTCATGTTTAGAGATGAAAGCAGCTCAGTTCCTGTTGAAGAGGGCGAAGTTTACGACGTAACTATTCAGGATCTTGCTCGCCAGGGAGACGGGATCGCCCGTATCGAAGGTTTTGTTATTTTTGTCCCCGGCACCAAAGTTGGCGATGAGGTTCGGATCAAAATCGAACGGGTTCTTCCCAAATACGGTTTTGCCAGCCTTGTTGAGTAAGCAGGATATTCGAAACGAAAAAAAGCGAGACCGAAGAATAATATTTACATATAATTTTTCAGTCTCCTTTCCATTCACATACTTATTAATCTCCTAATTTTCATTCTTGGAGTTATTTTCCTTTAATCTATTCTTGTTTTTGTGCGTTTATAGTCTGTATATTCTTATCTACTTATTGTCTTTCCAGTTTATTTGATAGGATCATATTTTTTGCGTATTTCATCATGTTCTTTATGCTTTAATTGTTTGTTCACGGCGTCTGATAGTGAACATTCGATGCTATTATATAATAGATATTCAATCATATTTTGAAAACTAAATTGACAAATTTTTGCCAATGCTTCAGAGATGTTTGCTTTACATATATAGCCGGGAAAGTATCCCGGAGTGATTTCTAATGATTCGTTTTATCAAGTACCACCCCAGGTCCAATACTTACATCATTGAAAAACGGGCTTTTCTTGAGGAAGATCTTACTCTGAACGGCAATGTAATTGTCGGGCAAGAAGTGAAGTTCTGGAAGAACCTCACAGTGACTGGCAGGCTTGAACTCGGAAAAGGTTCTATTGTTAAGGGCAATGTAAAAGCCAAAAGTGCTCTTATCTGTTCTGAGGCAAAAGTTCTGGGTAATATAGAGACAGATTCTGAACTCGTTCTTCTTGATAGAGCTAAAATAAATGTTGCGGCCTGCCAGGGAGATATCCACGTCAGGCCCGGGTGCACACTAGACTCCGTAAAAGCAGACGGTACACTTGAACTTATTGGAAAAGTTATTGTCAGAAAAGTGGAACCATTAACAAAAGTGATTATCCGAGCTGAAGAATAACGGAGTTTTCTACAGGAATTTAATTTTTTTCTTTTTCTTCTTTGTTTGCCTCTTCACATTGTGGCTTATCTTTATTTTGTCAAAAACATAGTACTTTACCTGTGGAACCTTTCTTCTTCCAGAAGTCTCAGGACACGATCCCTTAAATGGTTAACCTCTGGGCTTGTTCTGGATCGCGGGCGGGGAAGATCCACTTTTACAATCTCTTTTATTCTTCCTGGTCTTGCGGTCATGACCACTATTCTATCCGAAAGAACAACTGCCTCATCCACACTGTGAGTTACAAAAAGGAAGGTCACATGTTTCTGTTCCCATATCTTCAGGAGTTCATCCTGGAGAACATTTCGAGTCTGAGCGTCCAGAGCCCCAAAGGGTTCGTCCATAAGGAGGACTTCAGGCTCATTGGCGAGGGCTCGTGCAATGGCTGCACGCTGCTGCATACCTCCGGAAAGTTCATATGGATAACTATTTTTGAACTGCTCAAGGCCTACAAGCTCTATATATTTCTCCACATGTTTCCGGGCTTCAGACTTACTAATTCCCTGCATTTCAAGCCCGAAAGTAATATTATCGATAACTGTTCTCCAGGGAAACAGGGAATATTGTTGGAAAACCATGCCTCTTTTAGGGTCCGGGCCAGTTATAGGAACTCCATTGAGTGTAATTTCTCCTGAAGTCTGGGTTTCAAGTCCTGCAGCAATACGGAGCAGAGTGGTCTTCCCACAGCCGGACGGTCCTAGAAGGCAGATAAACTCTCCGTCTTCAACATCAAAGCTCACATTATGTAAGGCTTCTGTACCTGAATTGTCTTCTTTTTTAGTGAAAATACGTGAAATGTTTTTTACACTTACTCTGCCCATTTTATACCACAGTTCCTGATGTCCATCTCAGTAATTTTGCGTCTACATAACGTCTGAAGAAGCGGTCAATTAAAAGGCCCACGAATCCTAGCAGGATCATATAAACGAGTACAAAATCCATCCTGTGTAGATAATAATTGTGCCAGATCTGATATCCAAGTCCCCTGTTACTAACTCCAAACATTTCCGCAGCTACAAGGCACATCCAACCGACTCCCATGGAAATCCTGATTCCTGCAACAATTGAAGGCATAGCTGAGGGAATTGCGATATGACGTATAAGATCCAAATTTCGGGTACAACCAAGAACCTTTGCTGCTTCAACATAAACTTTAGGTACATTTTTAAACCCAGTATAAGTATTGACAATAATAGGAAATACCATTCCTGCAAACACAACGAAACCCGCAGCCTGATGAGTCAATCCAAACCATACAATTGCAAAGGGAATCCAGGCAAGAGGGGGGATCGGGCGAAGTATCTCTATTATAGGATCAATTGCTCTGTTTGCTTCCTTGAACCATCCCATAATTATTCCGAGAGGAATTCCTATTACGAATGCTGCAATAATACCGATTGAGAAATGAAGCAGACTTGTCAGTGCATCCGTGAAAATTAGTCCACTTTCAATGATTGAAAAGAAAGAGGTGGTTACATCATAAAAACTAGGCAGAAGCAACTTATTCTGTACTATTCTATCCGCTACAAGCTGCCATATCGCAATTACTATTATTAGAGACAGTGCTTCAATACCATTTTCTTTTATTGTTTTTATGAAATTATTTTTCATGTCTACTTAAAAGGATTCTTACTTTTTTACCTTTCCGGCACATTTTATCTCTCAGAAAAAAGAGAATTTGAGGTTGTCCCTTATATATGCAGAGGCAACCGAACTTTATTTTATTCTTTGTTATTCCTTAGCTTGTTCCTCACTTATTGCTTTCTCATAGAAGCTTGTATCAAAGATCTCTTCCTGTGTCAGGGCTTTTGGAATATACCCAAGCTCATACTGAACGTTTGAGTAATTGACAGCTGAGTTTTCGATCAAGGCGGGGTCTGTAATCCATTTTCCATCCCATTCCTTAAGAGATGCCTTTACAATTTCAAGATTCTCTGAAGTTTTGTTTGAGTAAATTTGGGCAGCTTCGTCCACATGCTCCTGGTTATATTCTGTTGCCTTAATATGTGTCTTTGCAATCTGTTCCACAATATCCGGGTGTTCCCTGATAAGTTTTCCACTTACGACAAGTACACAGCAGGAATGGTTTGCTTCCATTTCTCCAGACTGTAATATGATACGCCCATTACCTTCCTTTTCTACAACTGTTGGGGAGGGGTGAGGCAGGAATACAGCATCAACCTGTTTGGCTGAAATTGCAGTGACAGCATCTCCTGGAGCCATTCCAAGAATTGTCACATCTTTTTCAGGGTCAAGCCCGTTTTCCTTGAGCCAGTTCCTGATCAGGGTATCCTGAATTGTGCCTGGCGGGTAAGTAGCGATCTTAAGGCCCTTTAAGTCTTGAGGGCTTTCGTATTTGTACTCGGGCCGAAGGACAAGACTTGAACCGTTTATCTGGACAGGCTCAATAATCTTTGCGTCAAGGCCCTGGCTGAGAGCTGTGATCACAGGGGCTGCCCCTACATAGGCAACATCCAAGTCTCCAGCCAGCATTGCCTGCATTTCAGGAGCTCCTGTCGGAAACTGGTATTCATTGATCTTCGTTATTCCATATGGTGCAAGGTCTGATTTCCACCATCCATTTTCAGCCGCAGTCATATATGCGATCTGATGGGTACTTGGCTGATAGCCAATATTCAGTTCGGTAAGTGTAGAAGTCTCATTTACTTCACTTTTATTACCTTCATTACTAGATGTGCAGCCAGATACGAAGATAGATGCAACCATCAATAAAACGAGTAAAATTATACCTAATTTCTTCAAAGCTTCACCTCGATAATATTTACAACTGGTAATAATTCATGTACTGATAATCCATATAAATGATAACATCCATTACTTAAATAACATTTTTATAACATTTTTTTGAAATTTGGTCTTTCTTCATTAAGAAAAATTAACAGGCTTTCTATCTTTCTTTTTGTCATCTCTCAATAAACTACTTTGAGAAGAATTTTATATTTCCATATAAGAATTCCAATTATAATAAAAAGTATATACGCTGCTGGATATTAATATTTTTTTACACTTCCTATATATAACCTCTCAAAGCTGTTTTTATTATATCCCAAATGTATTAATACATCTGGACATAGTTCTCATTAAGGACTATATTTCCTGCAAAATGTAGATTATTTACCGTCGTTAAAAACTCTTTACAGAGTTTAAAAGGTTGAATTTTATGAATGTTGCAGACAAGGTTATCAAATCCGCATTCGAATCCGATGAGGTTTTTCAAAAAACACTTTCCACTGTAATTAAAGAGGATCTTAACCTCACTGCTGTGGATTTCGCCAAAAAAGCAAATATACCTCCGAGTACCCTTTACAAGATCCTGTCCGGGAACCGGGATCCCAATATTAAAACTCTCCGCCAGATCGTTAAAACAATCCGCGATATTAATGAATCAGACAGTGGAGATTTTATTGCTGTAATTGCAGCCCGCACGGTACTTGACAATATAGTAGAAACAAAGAAAAAGATAGCTGGTAGGCTGGTCACAATCAGGGAATATTCTGCAACCTCAATGGAAGAAGCCATAATAGCAGCAGTTAACGCCGAAAGAGATGGAGCAAAATCCCTGGTCTGCGCTCCTATAGTAGGCCCGACTGTGGATAAAATTCTAAATATTCCTGTCACAACAATTATCCCGAAAAACAGTCTCCTAGATGCGATTGAACTTGCGCTCAAAAAGATGGAGTAAAGTACAGTCGGGCATTCAAAATAAATCTATGTGGCGTGGAACAATGAGTGTTGCGAAATAAAAGATACTGAATAGCTATCAGCAAAACCCTGAAAAACTGCTGAATTTAAATCAAAGTTGTATTTTTTATTTTAAAAATAGAAAGGGTCCGCGTTTTATGTTAACGCGGGAATTTTAAGTCTTTACTCTTTTTTGTTTTTGAATTTCATTTTCCTGAAGAGTTTATCTTCCTGGATTTACTTCTTCATTAACTCCTTAAACTTTTCCTGAATCATTCCAATATCCCCACCGCCTTTTGTAAAGTAGTAAGCAGCTCCACCGACTATTAACAGGATAATGGCTATAAAAGCATAGAGCAGTAAGGAAGATTTTTCCTTTACAGTGTAGGTTGCAGTTTCTCCTCCAATTTCTACCGTGTAGGTTCCTGGCACATCTTCTGCGTACTCAAAGGTTACAGTCGTATTATTTCCAACATCCAGGGAAACTTCTTTTGAGTCGCTTACGTTTCCATTAATAAGCAATTCTACACTCTCATTTCCTGCAGCATTGCCTTTATTTCCGATATTTATCGAAATTGCCGCATCCTTTCCTGCACTTACCTCTAAAGGCTCAATTACCAAGTTTGAATATTCGAAGACAGCTTCAAAATCTTTTACTTTTACATTTACTTCCTTATCCTCGAATCCTTCCTTTGTTATGCTCAATTCCAGATTGCCACTTTTATCTGTCGTATAGGCAGTTTTTCCGTCGGAATCTGTTTTGGCAATGGTATCTCCATCAATCGATACAGCTGCACCCTTAATGGGCTCGCCACCGATCGCCTTGACAACCTCAATGTTCAGGGTGTCGCCAACATAAACTGTCTTCGGTGAAATGGTAACTATCATTTCTTCTTTCGGAGCACTGACGTTAATATTTTTGTTTGCGGTTTTGTAGTCATCCTTTTCTGCAGTTATCTTGAAGGTTCCAATCTCTTTAGCGGTATACTCGACAACCCCATCGTCACTTGTTTCGCCTACACTGCTTTCGTTAACCAAAACATTAGCGCCTTCGATTTCTTCTCCACCTGCAGTCACTTTGATATCAAATGTATCTCCTGCATAGATATTATCAGGTACATTTATTTTCAGTGAGTTGTTGTCGTCTCCATTGCCACCGGTTTCAACCTCTACAAAGGGGTAGAACCTGAGATTACTGTCATCAGCAGTTTTGAAACTGACATTACCCATGACCTCAACGGTTTCATCCTGGCCAAGTCCGATGTTACCATCGTTCTTCATTGTGATGCCACTTTCAGAGACACTGGTAACCTCCATCTCACCAAAGGAATCTCCATTGTTGATTTCAGTGTAATCGTCCGAGAGCTGGAAGAGACCCTGTATGAAGACAGCGGAGGTCTCACCTCCTTGAAAAACCGTGCCGATATGGGCAATGATTATGGGCACATCTTCTGCTTCTCCAAGATCAGCTTCATAGACATAATCATCGCCAGATTTGAGGAATGCCTCATCTACTACATCGCCATCTTTTTCAAGCTGTACCCGGACAGATTCTCCGTTGATATCCACTTCCACGATATTCAAAGAATAACCATCTTCAAGGGCAAGGGCAGAACCTGAATCCATAGACCTTTTGTCGTCGTTGTCTGTAAGTACTTTACAAAGAATGTTGTCCGAAAGAAGACTTACATCATCAACAGCTCCTTCCACGGAGTCTTCAGTATATCCGGCAAAGTATTTGTCTGCCATGAAACCAATAACTGTGAAGTTTCCCCATTCGTTGTGTTCAAAATCAACGGCTTGAGGTGTGGACTTGTAGACAAGTTTATCTGAAGGTATATCTCTATCTCCAAGCTCTTCTACTGTAAGGTTTTCAGTCCCAATTCCTTCATCTATGTTGTAATAGAAACCTTCAAAGTTAAAGGGTGTCCAGCTGGGGAGTGAGTCACCATCGATTTTCTCGTCATAGACAGTTCCGCGCAGCTCGTAGGTACCGGCTTCCGAAGTGTCAAGGACCGGGGCAAAGCGCAGTTTGTTGTCATCAGCTACCTGAATCTGTATTTTACCCATTAGGTCTACTGTATCTCCCTTATCAAGTCCGACGCTATCATCATTCTTCATCTTTATTTCATTGCTGCTCAGGGAGGTTACTTCCATTTCTCCGAATGTGTTTCCGTTTTCAAGTTCTACGTACTCGTCCGAAATCTGGAAAAGACCCTGTATGAAGACAGCGGAGGTCTCACCTCCTTGAAAAACCGTGCCGAAATGAGCAATGATTATGGGTATATCTTCTGTTTCTCCAAGATCAGCTTCATAGACATAGTCTTCACCAGATCTGATAAAAGCTTCATCTACTACGTCTCCATCTTTTTCGAGCTGTACCCGGACAGATTCTCCATTGATATCCACTTCCACGATTTTCAGGGAATATCCTTCCTCGAGAACAAGAGAATCTCCGGCATTCGCTGATTTTTTATCGTCAATATCTATGAGAATCTTGGAAAGAACCCCATCAGAAATAGGGCTGACGTCATCTCCTACAACTTCAGATCCATTTTTAGTATAACCTGCAAAGTATTTCTCTGCCATGAATCCGATTATCTGGTACGAACCCCATTTACTGTATTCAAAATCAGTTTCAGTAGGTCTTGTTACGTATTCAATATTTTCTGATTTTATGCTTCTACCTATATCTGTAATGGTCATCTCTTCAGAGGATACTCCTGAGTCAAGGTCATAATAGAAGCCTGAGTAACTCTGGGCGGTCCATGTGTAGGTTTCGGGCATTCCCTCTTCCCATATCCTGTTTCCAGTTGAATTGTCTGTGGGTCCGACGTTCAAAGTCCACTTTTTTGTCGATGACTCATAAACAGAATTAGGATCGCTGATCACTGCCTTGAGGGTAAAATTTCCTGTACTGTCCTCTTGAAAATCGTATGAAGAAGAGGTTACACTTTCCTCTTTTTTCTGTGATTTGTCTTCAACAAACCATTCAACATTAATGTTTTGGTTATCTGTGCTGGAGTTGACTTTGAAAGTTTTAGACACTCCTTTATCTACTGAAATATCTCCTTCGGAGGGGTCAGTCTTAACAGATAATCCTCCGGCTGCTTTCCCTTCAACGTTCCAGGCTGCTATTTGCTCTCCTTCTACACTGGCTGTCACCTTGTACGAACCTGACTGGAAGACATGACTGAGAGTCGCAATATTATTCCCGCCAGTAGAACTTGTTGTGCTATTTCCATTTTCAGTCCATACAACATTTGCTGTTTCATTTAAAGGAATGGTGAAGGTTTGAGTTTCACCCACTATTCCTATAACAGTCGAATTCTGTGAGGGTGTAGGGTCTGACACTATACTGGGAGCTGCAGCTGTAGCTCCACAAAGTAACCCTAGTACCAGAATTGCTGTAAATATTTGTAAAATAGCTTTACTCATGTTTCATCCTTCTAAACATTGTGCATAAATTCTATTTGTTATCTTTATATCAAATCTTTATATCAAAATCTTTCAAATTTACTTTGTTTTTATAATTTTCATGAAGTTTCTTTATTAATATTTTTTATTATTTCCATAACTCTAGTTTTTGATCGGGGGATTTAAAGTCTTATTTGGTATTAACTCAAGATAATCTCTCAGCAGCTTCGGCTTTTAGCTGCTGGTATCCTCTCTGCTCTATAGTTATAAGTTTACATTCCGGGGATTCGAGTACAATGCCTGCTTCATACTTTGTACATTCTCCTATAACAGTTAAGTTACATATATTTTGTACTTTTTTCATCTTTTGGGGGTCAATTGTAATAAGAAGTTCGAAATCTCCGCCCATGTACAGGGCAAATTCCCTCAGCTTGTCCGAATTTGAAGCAAATTTCCGGACCTCTTTGAGGATGGGAAGTGAATTTTCCCGAATTCTAAAGCCTATATTGCTCTGCTTGGCAAGGTCGTAAAGGGACATCGCAAGGCCATCACTTGTATCCATCATGGATGTTACTGCTCCGGACTCGGCCAGTATTCTGGCTTCTTTCGTGCGTGGAATGGGCTCAAAAAGCGCCTTCAGGACTGTTTCACTCACTGGTTTTCTCGATTGAAGGGCTTCCAGGGCTGCCCCTGCAGATCCTGTATATCCAGTGATACAGACAAGGTCGCCTGGCCTTGCTCCACGCCGCAGGAGGAGATGGCTTTTTTTTACTCTGCCAAGTGCCGTCCCCGTAATTGTCAGTTCTGCGTGGGTATCAAGGTCACCTCCGATAATCGCAGTCCCGCAGAATTCGGCACACGCCTGCATACCTTTTGCAAGTTCTTTAACAAAAGCAATTTCGGTATCTGCAGGCATTCCAATTGCCATGACAAGCCCTGTGGGCTCTGCACCCATGGCTGCAATATCACTGAAATTTACGGCTGCTGACATCCAGCCCATTTGCCAGGGGGTCATCTCTTCCGGAAAATCGGTAGTCCTATGCAGCATATCAGTAGTAACAACCAGGCAGTCTTCTCCTTTCAGGTCAAGAACAGCGCAGTCATCCGAACCGGCGCCTATAAGGATTCCTTCCTGTCCTTTCTCCCTGCCATCAGGTGCTTTGAAAATCTCAGATAAGATGGAGATTAGAGCGCGTTCTCCGACTGAAGATACTTTTGTGTTTTTCATGGTCTTTTTTGAAAAATATGACTTTTGCTTTCTTTTCTATAAATACATGCTCTCTATGAGTCAAAGTGCACTGAGTTCCTCTCCTTTATTTAATTTGTGTAACGCACAAAGTTACACAAAAATTTAGTAATATCCTCAGAGGTATTTTCAGTATTCAATAAGATATTCCCAAAAATTTTAACACTTATCCCTAGGCATAGAATTAATAAATTTCTCGAATAAATTTCTCAAAGGCTTCTCATTTGCTTTTTATCCTTTGGGATTTATAAGACTTCTGTAAACTTCAAATTCCTTTGAACTTAAAACATGTTTTACACAAAAGCTTAAAAAGAGTCAGTTTACCCTTTTAAGGAAGCAGACAAGAAAGAAAAGTACAAAAGATAAGTTAGTATCAGTAAACTGTCAGATCCATATCAGAAGCTGGATTCTCGTACAGAATCAGAGATTACTTCTTCTCCACTTTCTTTTGTTCTTATCCTCACGTTTTCCAGAAAACGTTTTGCAACTTTCCCGAGTTCGTACAGTTCTTCCCGTTCTAGAACTCGGAATTCCCTTAAATTCTCCTGCAAGCTATATTCCGGAATTCCCTGTTGCAATGCATATATAAATCCTTTATTTTTCACATGTTTTGAGATCCAGGCAGCTATACTGGCAATCTCTTCCCTGCTTCCGATAAAATCCCTGATTAACGTTGTCCGGAGTTCTAGCTCCAGGCCGCAGGAATCTGCAATCTCAAGCGTTTTTATTACAGATGCAGTAATCTGTTCAGGATTCTTTTTCATCGCTTCAGATTCTCCGCATCCCGTAACTTTTCCATAAAGTGCGGAATCATCCGGGGGAGCTTTTATATCAATAAAAAATTTATCAACCAGCTTTCGTTTAACCAATTCGCTTGCCATTTCAGGGTAACAGCCGTTTGTATGAACCCCAATTGCAAGCCCTATTTCTCTTGCAAATTCCGCAAGAGGAATAATTGCTTCCTGCATAAGAGGTTCTCCTCCTGAAAATACAACTGCACTTACAAAGGGCCTCGATTCTTTAATCTGCTCTTCCACAAACTCCAGTTCTACAGAGTTAAATCCCTGGATGTAGGGATGGTTCTGGCAGTAGGGGCAGCGAAGGGGGCATCCCCGAAAAAAGATAGTAATTACGGCTTTCCCTCTCCAGTCCACGGTCGAGAGCGAGACAGTGCCTGCGTAGTTTACTTTCATAGCCTACCGTTTCTCACATTTTTCATATTTAAAAAGGATTAAGGGACTCTTACCTGAGTTCCCTTGTGCTGTATCGCTTTCTGTCCAGAAGTTCCTGGCGTTTGCCTTTGTTCCAGCCTTCAACCGACTGAAGATATCCTGTAATCCTTGAGAGATGCTGCACATTTTCAGACCTACACTTCGGGCATCTATCCAGCAATCCATCGGCTACATATCCTTCGTCGGTGCATACGGTCATATCCTTGGTAAAGGCAAAGTAACCTGTCTGGGTATTCTTTGCTATATGCATTGCAAGCTCCTGAAGGCCGTCTGGATCAGGTTTTCCTTCCCCAAGCCAGATATGCATAATATTTCCACCGTCTACAATTGGGAAGAAGGTATGTTCGTATTTTATCCTTTCAGGCAGAGAGATATCTGCACCAGGTGGAACATGAGTCCCATTAGTATAGTAGATTGGCAGATCATGCGTCTGATTCAGCTCACGCTTTGCGGTCTCTAAATTCCCTTTAATTGTAAACTCGGCCTTGTCGGCATACTCCTTATGAAGGAGGTCCGAGACTGCAAAGCGTTGGGCAGTCGTTTCCGCAGGCGTTCTTGCAAGAGCAATTTCCATACCGTTTTCCTTTGAAAGCTTTTGAGCGTGCATTTTCATTTCAAACATAGCCCTGATCGCAAGCTTATATGCAGCAGGAGATTCGTGGATCTGGTAGCCTGTATGGTACTGAACCATTTCATTGATTCCTACCACTCCTATAGTATACACAAGGCTTTCGAAATCCACAGCAATTGCTCCTTTTTCCCCTGTATTCGGATCTTTTGGGCACTGGGCTGCAAAGGGAATCCTATTTTTCTTAATCAGACTGTTCATCCATTTTCGCTTGATCTTGAAAACTTCCACACCCTTGTTCATCAGGGTTTTGAGTTCATTGAAAAGTTTTTCGTCATCGTGTTCAGCCCTGTATGCCGCCCTTGGACAGTTTAAAGACAGGACCATCCATGAGCCCATTGAAAAATGTTTTCCGTTCCTGAAATGAAGTTTGTCGTCGAATTCTTTATCATCTGTAGGGTTTGCAGAAAACTGATACGCACAGCATTGATAACATGAAATTCCTTCTCCTGCACCCCTGTACTCCGGGAGCTGATTATCAAAGTAAGGAGTCCCGAATTTGGCAGCCAGCTCGAAGGTCATCCTATACAGATCTTTGTAAGTCGGAATCTCAGGATGAACCCTGTTGAATTCTTCGTCTTCTTCCATAAAGTCAGGTTCAATGGAAATTTCAGGTTTGGGGAAGCTAAAAGGTTTGCCCCAGGCATCTCCCTCAAGCATGACATCCATAAGCGCCTTAAATCCGAGGCGAACCTCTTTTTCAAATTCTCTGTAGGTCTTGAGTGGAGCCTGCTTGCCGTCCCAAACCTTACCCATAGCAACAATAGGAATATTTCTCCAGAGCTTCGGAACTCCAGGGGAAAGCTGCACAGATGAAAAGACAGTCTGTCCGCCTCTTGCGCACATCATCTGCATCATTTCATAGACGAACATCTGCATAAGCTGTCTGATCTCGGTTTCAGACTTACCTTCCAAATAGGGAGCCATAAAAGTCAGGAAATTGTAAAAACCCTGTCCGCCTGCAAAATTGGTCTGAGCCGAGCCCATAGCTTTTACAGCATGAAGGAAAGCTACCTCAGCATTTTTTGCGGGTTTTGCTACGCTTGACTGGGTTCCAACTCCATCGGGCATGAGACCATAGTAGAAAAAGTAACGAAGATCCCAATCCTGGCAAAAAGGCCTTGTGCCCATATATTCAAGGTCATGTATATGGAAATCCCCATTAAGGTGAAGGTCGGCAAGCTCTTTTGGCATGAGAAGGAGATTTTGCTCCTTGGACATTTTGTCGGCTTTCCTTTTATGTGAGGTTTCCGCGTTGTTCAACTGGTTTGCATTATCATTTGCCTCAAAGCCGTATCCGGTATCAATTTCATATGCATCGTAGACCGAAGCCCCAACCCTGGTCATGATGTTTCTCCATTCAACATGCCCCCTGTCAAGCAGAATATTGTTTACGATTTCCCGGATAAGTGGGCCTGAGAGAAACTTGAGATTCATCTTTTTAATTATCTTTTCTGCTTCCCTTGCAATCTCAATTGCTTCCTCTTTTGTAATTGAGGGTTTATTGTAGAAGATTTCGCTTAATTTAGTTTCCTTAAGGAGTTGGTTTACAATGATGTTCCTATCCCAGTTAAGAATGAAACCATCTGTTGTCCTTACCCTGGGTAGAGGGGAGACGGACAGCCCATCAAGGGTTTTTTGCACTGGCTGGTTGTCAGATAACTGGTCATCTTTTGGGAAAGAAGAGGCGGACAACTCTTCAAGTGTCTTTTGAGCTGACTGGTTGTCAGATAACTGGTCGTCGGGTAAGAGAATCTCGGCTGTCATTTTCTCATCTTCAGTAGCTGTTTTAATAATGAAATTCAATAGCGGAATTTGCAGAAATATTCAATTTATTTTAATTTCAGATCTCTTTTATCACAGGATTTCCTGGATTTTTTCAGGGTTTACTTCTCCCCCAATGAAAAGCTCCTCGTGCGTAAGGAATGTATCATTGATCTGTAAAACAGGCGCTGTCACTGTAAAGACTCCGTTGAAACGCAGTTCCGTTAGGGCCTCGGGAGTAGACATATCTGCTACCTCAAAAGCAATTGAGTGTGCTTCTAGGAAATTTTTTAATTTACTGCATTTCGGACATCGTTCCGTTGTATATATGATTATTTTTGCCATGCTTTACGTCCCTCTGATTTTACTCTAATTCTTAATCTGATTTTTAGTTGCCGTTTCTTGCTCGGGTCTTGTTTCTTTCTTACATATTTTGTTTTTCTATAGTGTTTGCAGAGTGAGCGCGCAGGTGCAAAGCGCGTTAAGCAATAAAACAAAACCCCACATGGGTTACCATTCCTCAGCTAACCCTTATAGTCCCTATAAATATGTATTTTCATGTATCAGTCAGCAATATCGGAAAAGGGTACAGCTTCTTAAAAGGTTCCCCCAGGATATCTTTTTTCATTCTATTGAGTGAAATTACCTTTATTTTCAGGTAAATATTCTAAATGCTATGTCGCTTAATAATCGTTTTTCAGCCCAAGTTTGGATACAGTAACATCTTTGTTTTGTATACAAAGATTCACTCTTTGTT
Organism: Methanosarcina sp. UBA289; assembly: GCA_002496565.1. Taxonomy (GTDB): domain Archaea; phylum Halobacteriota; class Methanosarcinia; order Methanosarcinales; family Methanosarcinaceae; genus Methanosarcina. The sequence goes on from DAKJ01000018.1 coordinate 814,265, forward strand.
ACCAAGTCTGGTAATAAATTTGAGGATTCCTGTTTTTGAAATACTGCCTTATTTTGGTAAACAATTTCAAGCACAGAAGGCTTTAAAGGACATCTGCAGCCTATTTGCCAGGTACAGGTACGGCTAAGATCTATAAGGAATTATTCCTCGAAACCGTGAAAAATATCACAAAAAGACAATTTTCTTTTTGTCTCTACTTTTGTGAAATTTTTCTTTTTCTCATGGCTGGGAATCCGTACCTGAGCATTTCTTTTATATCAACTTTGTCTTTTTTATTCCGTTTAGAAATCTTTAATATTCCTGAAAAGGTTGAGGATTACAAAAAAACGTTATATCATGGGGCCAGTTATATGTATCAAGCACAAAAAGAGGTGTCACTTCATAGAAAAACTGTTATCTTCCGGCTGCAAGCCTCTTGACGAACTTCTGGGAGGAGGTTTCGAAAAAGGGATCGTGACTCAAATCTTCGGACCTGCAGGAACCGGGAAAACAAATATCTGCATCCAGCTTGCAGTGGAATGTGTAAAGCAAGGGCAGAGAGTCATCTTCATAGATACCGAAGGGCTTTCTCCTACTCGTTTCAAGCAAATCGCAGGGGAGAATGCAAAAGAAATAGCCAGAAGCATCATTATCTATGAACCCCTGAATTTTGAAGAACAATATGCGGCCGTAAGAGAGGTGGAGAGAATAGCTAGTGAGAATATAGGTCTCGTAATCCTGGATTCTGCAACTTCATATTACCGGTTTGAGCTTGAAGACAATGAGACAGGCATGAAAAGCCGCAGAGAACTTGCTAGCCAGATAGGATTTTTGCACGCCCTTGCCCGTAAATATGGTTTTGTTGCAGTTATAACCAACCAGGTATATTCCGATATTACTTCCGGAGGCGTGCGCCCTCTTGGCGGCAGTTCCCTGGAGCATATCTCAAAGACAATTATCCAGCTTGAAAAAACTGGAGAAGGAACCAGACGCGCCATTCTGTATAAACATCGATCCTGTCCGGAAGGCTCGAGTGCAGAGTTTAGAATTACAGCCGAAGGGATTCGCTAAGCCGAGAAATTCGCTAAGCCAGAAGAATTCCCTAACAGATTAAAATTAGAAAAAGTTCTTAGAAAAGTCCTTGATAATTAAGAAGAAAAACTTAAAACTCCCGGGAACTTCCGGGGGTTTTAGAATTCCTTTTTACAGGAATCTCTTACCAGAATTTTAACGTTCTCTGGTTCCAGATATAAATTCTTCAGTCCGCCTGTAAGCTTCGTCGTCAGGGTACTGAATTGCCGGATGTTTCATAAAGTAGGAAGCCGGGGAATATAACACTCCTCCTATTCCACGGTCAAGAGCCAGCTTGCAGCATCGGATAGCATCTATTACCACACCTCCTGAGTTAGGAGAGTCTTCTACAGAAAGCCGGAGTTCAAGATTCATAGGTACATCTCCAAAAAGCTTGCCTTCCATTCTCAGGAAGCAGATCTTGTTGTCTTTTTGCCAGGCTACGTAATCGCTGGGTCCAATGTGAATATTATCGTCATCAAGCTTTTTGGAAAGCACGGACTGAACAGCTTCGGTCTTTGATTCCCGTTTGGAAGCAAGCCTGCTTCTGTTGAGCATATTGAGAAAATCCGTGTTTCCGCCAGTATTTAGCTGGTATGTTCTTTCGAGTTTAACGCCTCGCTTTTCGAAAAGATCTGCAAGAATCCTGTGCGTGATGGTAGCTCCAAGTTGAGCTTTGATATCATCACCAATGATCGGAATATTCTTTTCCTCAAACTTTTTTGCCCATTCGGGATTGCTTGCGATAAAAACAGGCATATTATTTATAAAAGCCACACCTGCCTCAAGGGCACACTCTGCATAAAAACGGACTGCTTCTTCAGAACCTACAGGCAGGTAATTGAGAAGCATCTCGGCACCCGAATTCTTAAGTTCATTCACTATATCTACTTTTGTGGCTTCTTGTTCCTTGCTAACAACAAAGGTATATTTTTCCCCATAATTCTTCATATGGTCAGAGACCCCGTCAAGGATCTTGCCCATTTTAACCTTCACACCTGTGGATGAAATATCAGGACAAAAAACCGCTGTGCAGTTCGGGGGAGCAAAGATTGCCTTGGAAACATCTTCTCCTACCTTCCTGGCATCAATGTCAAAGGCAGCAACGACTTCGATATCGCCGGGCTTATACCCTCCAATTTCTCTGTGCATCAGTCCTATGGGCTCTTTATCTTCGACTTTATAGTACTCAATGCCCTGTATCAAAGAACTTGCACAGTTCCCGATTCCTGCAATTGCTATTTTTATTTTTGTCATAGGCGCTTACTCTCCGATGAATACCCGGATTATCATAAACCGCATTAATGAAATGACATATCTTTTACAATTAAATAAAATGACATATCTTTTACGATTAAATGAAATCTAAAGATTCAAGGATTTACGGATTCAATGTTCCTGAAGTTTAAGAATTTATTTTCTGAAATTACGACTTCTTGTATTGCAGCTATGAATTTTAAACCTTCTCCTATTTGTTCTGTTACCCTATAAATCTATTATATCTAAATTTGCGTCATTGGGAAAAGAGACTGCATTTGTTTAAATCCTAATATGTGTTATCTGTTTTTTTAAATATAATTTTATTTTGAGGAATGGTTGCAGGAATCTTTATTAGCTACAATTTTCCAGCAACTATGGCGTTTAGTGATAAACGCCTTTAACACAATTTCGTTTTGATTAATATAAGATTAATATAATTAATTTTAAGTCTTTAAGGTTGCACGGATAATACAAAGAAGAAAAGATAACGAGTCTGAGAGTTGAATAGGTTTTTATCTGATGGACAGCTTGAAAGAAAAGCCGGAATTTCTCCGGTACAACTTGATGCTTACATTGGAAAGTGATCTAATGAGGACAATTGACTGGAAGGAAGAGTCCAACTCCGTGGTGCTGGTAGACCAGACCCTGCTCCCGAAAGAATACAGGATAATTGAATGCAAAACCCTGAGTTCTCTGTGTGAGGCTATAAAATCTCTCCGGATAAGAGGTGCCCCTGCTCTCGGTGCAGCAGGAGGTTTCGGGATTGCCCTTGCAGCTTTCCTGAGTGGGGCCAGAGATATTGAAACAATGACAAGAGATCTAGAGATTGCGGGAAAAACCCTTAAGTCAACTCGCCCGACTGCAGTAAATCTTAGCTGGGGCGTGGACAGGGTTCTAAGAGCAATTTCGGATGCCTTTGATGTTCAGGGAGTCAGGGACATTGCCCTTCAGGAAGCCAGGGATATCGCGGAAGAAGATATAGCCACAAACAAGCGAATAGGCAAATTCGGGGCAAAATTCCTGAAGGATGGAGATACCGTACTCACACACTGTAATACAGGTAGGCTAGCCTGTGTGGACTGGGGTACAGCTCTTGGAGTTGTGCGTTCGGCTATTGCTGAAGGCAAAGAGATCAAGGTTATTGCTTGTGAAACCAGGCCGTTGAACCAGGGAAGCAGGATCACTACATGGGAGCTGATGCAGGACAAGATTCCAGTAACCCTTATTTCGGATTCAATGGCTGGGTGGGTAATGCAGCAGGGACTTGTAGACAGTGTGCTTGTAGGAGCTGACAGGATCACACAGGATGTCATTTTCAACAAAATAGGCACATATTCTCTCTCTATTCTTGCAAAAGAGCATGAAATTCCCTTCTATGTAGCAGCTCCAGTCTCTACTTTCGATTTTAATGGTTGGGAAGGCAGTGTAAAGATCGAGATGCGAAACCCGGATGAATTGCGCTTTTTCGGGTCTGAGCAGCTTGCCCCAAAAGACGTGGAGGTTTACAATCCTGCTTTTGACGCAACTCCTATGGAAAACGTAAATGCAATAATTACTGAGAAAGGAGTATTTTACCCGCCCTTCCTGCTGGACGAAGTATTTGTTTGAGAATTGTCCGCTTCAAGAGCGTGACGAGTTTCCTTCAACTTTTCTGAGTCTCAGCTATATAAGAAATTTCTCTGCTGGGTTTATATATCAGAACTGTAAATTATGTGGTAATTACCAAATTTAACAGGAAATTTAACAGTTACTTAGTTATTTAGCAATATTAAGTGGCTATTTAATATTTATGTTAAATTTTCTAATTTTCAATTGTTAATTTCCAGGTAATCTTTAATTATGCCAGAAAATCTATTAAAGGCAAATACAGGCAATGAAATTTATATTTTAATTAATGCATTCACACAGGTGTTCACACATGGCTAAAAAATCAGGTTCCGGGCTCCAGTCTTCTGCAGGGCTAATGCGCTACTATGAAGCAGATAAAAATGCAGTTCATATCCAGCCCAAGACAGTGCTGATTGTCGGTGCCATTACTGGCATAGCAGTATTATTTCTAAGTGCTGTAAACGGTTTCTGGCCGTAATCATAATTTTTTCGGCAGGGTTCCCTTGAGCAGGCAGAGTTCAGGAAAAAAAGAAAGCAAACGCAGAGCTTTTTCAGGGACCAGAATATCTAAACCCTCAGTTTTTTTTCTGGGTTTTCTCCTTATACTCGTGGGTATTTTCGGGGTCATGTACAATCCTTCCAACTCCGCAGGCGCTGCGGCTCCCTGGGAAGTTTCGGAAGCAGGTACTCTATATTTTCCAGAGCGAGAAGAGCCAGTATTTACTATCCAGGAAATCGAAGATATATATGCCCCTGAAAACTCGGACACTTTAAAATTGCTGTCTTTTGAAAGCAAAGGGGAAAATCTTCAGGCTCTCTTAAGAATTCCTGGAAACTTCTCTTCTTCTCCTGGCTTAGTCCTATTACCTGGAGCAGGGGTTAGCAAAGAAGCCGAACAGGGTCTGGCTGCAGAGCTCTCTAATATGGGATATGCAACTCTTACTCTTGACCAGCGCAATCTGGGCGTTATAAGTATAGAAAGAGACCTTGAACTTTTCAAAGCTGGTCTTGAGCCCGTGGAATATACCATGGTTTATGATGCCCTTAAGGCCTCAGACGTACTGGCTGCCCAGCCAGAAATTGATCCTGAAAGGCTTGCAATTCTCGGGGAAAGTAACGGAGGAAGAGTTGCAATCCTTGCCTGCGCCCTCAACCCTTCACTTAAAGGGATTATCGGGATCAGCACCTCAGGGTACGGCACTGAAGAAATTGATTCTTCCCTTGCTGACGATCCTGAAGCTTACCGCTTTTATCGCTCAATCGATCCGGATACCTATCTCCTTAATCTATCGCCTGCGAAATTCGTGCAGATCCATTCTTTTAATGATACCGTAATCTCTCATGATCAGGCGCTGCGAACCTTTGCCCTTGCAAAAGAACCAAAAGCGATGTATAACGTTACTGAGGCAACACACGGATATACGGCCTCAATGCGCCCTTATCTTGAAAAGGAGCTTGCCCTTCTTTTGAACTAAAGTTATGAGCTTAATGTCCAGCTAAATTTATTGGAACAAGAGTACTTACATATGAAAAGTATTTTGGGTATGAAAGCTTCTCAGCCACTATTAAGCCTGCGGGAAATTCATGGAATCGGTGAACGGGTAGCTGATAGACTAATTGGCCATTTTGGAACTGAAGACGCGGCTCTTCAGGCTATTTTTGAAGGAGATATAGTTTCGCTATCTGAAGTCAATGGAATTAGTCACAATTTTGCTCTTTCCCTTGCCAGATATGCCAAATCTAGTGCTGAAGGCTGCTCAATTTCAGATTTTCTCAAGACAAAAGAAGCTCTAGACCTTTATTCCCGCCTGCTTGAGCTGATAAAAAGTTTTGCTCATACGGCGCATTCTAGGGATAAACTGGATCTTTTCTACCCTTTACCTGCTTCGCGCATGGATCTTATCCAGGAAAGACATGCTTTCGTAAGAGAATATCTTGAACTAGGAAATGCCTTTTCCGAGAATCCCGAGTTTATTAGGTTAATCTCGATGGTTCGTAAGCTCAGGCCAGTGCCTGGGAACCTAAGAGTTAGAGATCGGATAATCCTCTGCGGAGATTCAAAAATCCTGGAAGCAGCTAGAGAAAAGTTTCAGGACTTTTTGCCTGTCCAGGCCGTAGAAGACCTCTCGGAATTCATAGATCTTGCGAGGGGGTATTTCAGTGTTATTGTTTTTGATGATACCTATCTTAGCTTTGATCTACCTGAGGACATTGAACCCGAATATTTCCAGGACCTTTCCAGAGCTGAATTCTGGCAGGTTTTGCCTGAAAAAGAACTGGTATTTTTTGCTCGGAATCTAGACTGCATCCGCGCCTGCCTGAATATCGTATCATCTCTGCGTTCTAAGAACTTTGAGCTCTTTGAGGAACTGTCAAAAGAGAGGCTTGATATACTTGAGGGAGCTCTCTCAAAGTTGGGTGAGGATGGAAAGCCTGTTGAAGGCTTTGACCCTGAACTTGATAGGCTCGAAGCAGCCTTGGAAAATCTTGATCCTGCATTGACCTCGTCTCTGATTGAAGCTAACCAGCGCATGAACTTAACTCTTGAGGCAAGTTCGCTTACTCTAAGCGGGCAGGAACTCATCAAGCTTGTGAGCGGGGGAATGGAGATTAAAGACCTGCTTGCAAAGGATCTTAATAAAATCTATAAAGCTGAAATTGAAGCCATCAAAGAAGAGCTTGCTGAAAAACTAGGGCTTCAGAAGCAAGAAAAACTAATGCTTGACTCACTCTTCCCGGATGAAATTTCCTATCCTCTCTGTGCAGACCAATCTCAATTGCAGCTTCTAAGGCAAAAGTTGAACAATACTCTTGAGAAAACAAGACTTGCTCGAAAGAGGGAGCTTGCAAAAACGCTTTCAGCTTTTCACCAGCCTGTAGAAAAACTTGTCAAGAAAGTTCTGGATTTTGACCTCGGCTTTTCAGTATCCTGCTTTTCGGCAAAATTCCAGTTGAGACTGCCCGAGCTGATTTCTGAAGTCGGAATAGGCTTTACAGCCGGAGAAAACCTCTTTTTAAAAACCCGACACGGAGAAATCGATCCTATAAATTATTCCATCGGAAAAACTGGTTTTTCCCCATCAGGCCTGGAAAACAGGGTTGTACTTTTGAGCGGAGTAAACTCAGGGGGCAAGACTTCCCTGCTCGAACTTCTTGCCCAATGTGTAATTCTTGGGTATATGGGCTTTCCGGTCCCTGCAAAAGAACTTGAGCTCGGGCCTATCGAAGAATTCTACTATTTCGGGAAATCGAAAGGAACTCTCGATGCAGGAGCTTTTGAAACTACCCTCAAGCAGTTCTCAGTACTCTCTGAATCCTCAGGAAAACTGGTGCTTGCGGATGAACTAGAATCGATAACTGAGCCTGGCGCTTCTGCGCGAATTATAGCAGGAATTCTTGAATATCTGTCCAGAAATAAACAGAGTCTCGGGATTTTCGTTTCCCATCTTTCGGAACTCATCCTTGAAAATACCGAAACAGAAGTAAGAGTAGATGGAATCGAGGCCAATGGCCTGGACTCCCACCTGGAGCTGATCGTAAACCGGAATCCTGTATACGATTGTATTGCTCGAAGTACTCCCGAGCTAATTGTGGAACGGCTGCTCAGAAAAACTACAGGAAAAGAGCAGGAGTTTTATTCACATTTAAAAGGTAAATTTAAAGTATCTCAAAAGGACTCAAAAGTAAGCTCTTAAAAAATTTAGTTCATTATTCTTAAATATATTAATCGAGAATTTTTATGAGAGAGCCCGATCTCTACTTGTCATCTCACTATAATCAGGTTTCTGCTTGTCATCTCCCTATACTTTTTCCCTTTAACTCCTGGCATATTTTTGTTTTTGTCGATGATTGACTCTAAGAGATAACGTTATAAATCTTTAGTTCTATATATTAATAAATAGTTATGAGTTGGCGGAGATTCCGTAGAATTCTGAAAAGCCGGTAGATGCAAAAATTTATATATACGCTGGTGTCAATGCATGTCCGGTAACTTCATATGGAGATTGCCTTCCCCTTTATGCGAGGGCCTCAAAACCCTAATCGGCTAAAAGGGTTGATATTATTAAGGGAAATTTCCCTGAGGCTAACTACCTTAAATCGTTTGAGTGAACCCGGGGACATCTTCTTTTCAACCTCGTAAAACCGGGTGACAATCAGGTAATGAAATTGAATTATGAGATATACAAAGACTCTATCTTCAGGTCTTTTATTATTTTTAAAGGCAGATGTGAAGAAATTCAAAACCCAGGCCATGCGTGATAGTAATGGAGCGGAACTTCCCCATTCAGTGTGCAGATTTTGATAGGCTGGTTATGGATAATGTTGAAGGAGCTCGGGTAGAAGTTTCCAGTATGCCTGATCTAAGTGATCCCTGTTTATATACGGACCGCGAGTACAGCTGGCTTCAGTTCAATGACAGGGTACTAGAAGAGGCTTTTGACGATCGCAACCCTCTGCTTGAAAGAGTCAAGTTTCTTTCGATTTTTGGAAGCAACCTTGATGAATTTTTCATGGTCAGGGTTTCAGGTATCCAGAAGAGAATAGTGGAAGCTATAAAAGATGACCGGACAGATGAGCTGGCGCAGGAACAGCTTCGCGTTATCCGAAAAGAGCTTCTCAGGCAGCTTTCTCTCAACGATAGCTGCTGGAATGAAATACTTGAGCCTGCCCTCCGGGAAAAAGGAATTAAAGTTCTCAATTACTTTGAGCTTTCCGGAAAGGAAAGAGAGAAGCTAAGAGGTTATTTTGAGAGAAATATTTTCCCTTTGCTTACTCCTCTGGGTTTTGATTCAGGGCACCCTTTTCCTCATATTTCCAACCTCAGCCTTAACCTTGCAGTACTAATTGATGACCCGGACTATGGGGAACGATTTGCCAGGGTTAAGATCCCTCCAATGTTCATGAGGCTAATAGTTGTTCCTGAAGATGATCAGGATAGAATTACTTCCAGTCTGGAAGAGCTGAACACAGGACGTTTTGTCTGGCTCGAACAGCTTATTGCTGCAAATCTTGATCTTCTATTTCCGGGACAGCGCATTCTTGGAGCTTATCCATTCAGGATCACACGCGATGCAGACCTCGGGTTTGATGAGGATGGAGATAAAGACCTCCTGACCGCTGTAAAACAGAGAGTCGGCAGGAACTACTTCGGGTCGGTTGTCAGACTTGAGACCGATTATACAATGCCCACAAGAGTCTCGGATATCCTTCTTAAGAACCTTGACCTTACCTCTTCCCTTATGTTCAGGTCTGCAGCTCCTCTTGGGCTCTCAAGTCTTATTAAACTTACACAGATTAACCGTCCTGAACTTAAGTATGAACCATTTGAGCCGAAAAAACATTCTCAGCTGGCGAAAAGAGAGAATATTTTTGCAAATCTGAAAAAACAAGATATTCTTCTCTACCATCCCTATGATAGTTTTGAGTCGGTAATTGATTTCGTAGAAGAGGCTGCTGACGACTCGGATGTTCTGGCAATCAAAATGACCCTGTACAGGGTGGATGACAATTCCAGAATTATTCAGGCCCTTATGAAGGCTGCAGACCGGAAAAAGCAGGTAGTGGTTCTTGTGGAACTTAAAGCCCGCTTTGATGAGGAGAACAATATCGGCTGGGCAAAGGAACTTGAGCGCAAAGGGGTCCATGTAGCTTACGGCTTTCCGGGACGCAAAATCCATGCCAAAATGTGTCTTGTGGTCAGGGCTGAAAAAGAAGGCATCGGGTACTATGTGCATATGAGCACAGGAAACTATAACGCAGTCACAGGAAAACTGTATACCGATATGGGCTATTTGACAAGTGACTCTTTCATAGGCAAGGACGTCTCTGATCTTTTTAATGCCCTTACCGGATATTCAAGAAAGGACCATTATATCAAACTCCTTGTAGCTCCTCAGACTTTAAGACATCAGATTCTGGAGCGTATCAGGCGTGAAATCGATCTGCACGAGAAGTGTGGGAACGGACACCTGATCTTTAAGATGAATTCCCTTGTGGACTACCAGTGCATTCGGGAACTCTACAGGGCTTCTCAGGCTGGAGTGAAAGTAGACCTTATTGTCCGGGGAATTTGCTGCCTCAGGCCAGGTATTTTCGGGCTTAGTGAAAATATCAGGGTTACCTCGATAGTTGGCCGTTTTCTCGAACATTCCAGGATATATTATTTCAGGAACGGCGGAAAAGAAGAAATCTTTATGGGAAGCGCTGATCTCATGCCGCGCAATCTGGATAACAGGGTAGAAGTCCTCTTTCCGGTCTCTACCGAATACATTCCTGTTGTGAGAGATGTAATCCTTGGCACTCACCTAAGAGATAACGTCAAAGCTCGCCTGCTTCTCCCTAACGGCAGGACTGAAAGAATCTACCCACAGCCTGAAGAAGAAGAACTGGATTCTCAGTTATGGATGCTTGAAAATAGCAAAAGCTGGGATTTAGGATCTAAGAAAGGTTGAAAATGGGAAGTTCTTCTTTTCATTTTTTTCTTCATTTTTCTCTATTTTTATAGTTCACATTAGTCTACATTTCTAATTGGTTTATCTGTGATTTATACAAAACTGGAAAATAAAAAATCTAATTAACTGTTATTGCGCTAAAAGATAGTAGGAATTTCAATATGCTTGGTTTATCTTATTATTACTAAAAAGAAAAAAATGAGAACGTTTTATTTTAAATTTATCCCTTTTTCTTAGAAACTAATTTTTCTTGAGCGTTATACAAATATGCTGTGTCTCCATACTCCTTATGTTTTGGGTCATAGTTATTCCAGATAAATGAATACTTATTCCAATAAAGCGTACTTCCAGAGTTTTTACCACTTCCGCTTCTGAGAGTTACCGAAGATTTAGATTTCAGTGTGTATGAAGAAAATGTATAAGTATGCTTAGCGCCCTCGTCTTTTATTTTCCAACCTTTCAAATTTATTAATGTCTTTCCTCTATTTGTGATTTTGACATATTCTTGATATGGCTTTTCACCAGGAGCGCCGACATCCAAAACACTGATATAAACTGAGTTGCTCGAACTGCTGCTCTTAGTCGTTGCACCTAAAGCAGGAGAAAGAGTGCCCAAAATTAAACACATAGCCAAAAAGATAACAACTATTCGATTTTTAGACATAATCTCACCTATGATATCTGCCCTTATTTTTTGAGATATTCATCTAGTATATTTAAAATGTGTATATTTCTACTGATTTATACAAAATAGAAAAACATATATTTACAAAATATTCAGGTATGGGCATACATAATTATATTTAAACTTCTCCAGACAACTTTTTGGATAGTCTGGCTTGTCGCTAGCTGATTAGTTGTCAAGCTGGTCAACAATAGCACTTCTGTTTACTAATTTTAAAAAGTTCTTTCTGAATTCGATCATTACAGTAACTATATGAATAGAGACTTTAATAACCTATGAGTGTAAACTGAAACACAAAAAACATTTTAGATCCACAGATATATGTTTTTAATAAAAACGGCTTAGTTTTTCCTGTAACTATTATACAGAAAAAAACCCTTAAAAAAGAGCTTTCTTGATACCCTTTCTTTATTGAGTGTATAAATACACAATCTGTCCAATACATAAACTGAATCTGTGCGGAAATAATAACGGTTACAAACTTTCGGAAACTACTAAATAATCTCAAATAGAATAAAAATATGAACTAGTATTGTGAAGCTTATTTTGAGTTTCTCGACTCCTTCGAGAAAAACGAAAGACAGGGCTTTCAGGTGGTAATAATGGAACCCGAGAAAATCTCCGAAGGCAGAGTTGTTGCGTTTATCGATATAGGCACTAACTCGATCCGGCTTCTTCTGGTTCGGATCAACCCCAATGGGTCTTACCTGCCCCTGACCAAGCAGAAGGAGACCGTCCGGCTTGGAGATCAGGAATTCATAGATAGGATTCTGCAGCCGAAGGCAATAGAACGCGCAGTTGTTGTCTGTAAAAAGTTCATGGAACTTGCCAGAGCCTACAGGGCAGAAGAGGTTATAGCTGTGGCCACCTCGGCAACCCGCGACGCAAGCAATAAAGTTCAGCTTCTCGAAATGTTGAAACGGGAGGCAAACCTGGAAGTCTGTACAATCTCCGGAACCGAAGAAGCTCGCCTTATTTACCTTGGAGTTTCAAGCGGGCTTAGGCTCGGGAACTCAAAAGCTCTATTCATAGATATCGGAGGGGGGAGTACCGAAGTATCAGTGGGGGATCAGACTCATTGTTATTTTCTCTATTCCCTTAACCTTGGAGCGATCAGGCTGACAAACATGTTTCTACCGGATGAGACAGGGCCTGTTTCCGAGGAGCAGTATGAGCAGATTAAGGCCCATATCCGGCGTAAGATTACAGATATAACAAAAGACCTTTCTAGGTATAACATAAGCTGTTCAATCGGAAGCTCGGGAACAATTGAAAATCTTGCCAAGGTCGCTTTTGTCTATCTGCACAAAACAGCCCATGAAAGCTTTGAGAAACTGGAATACGAAGACCTGAAGAAAATAGTCCGGGCAATATGTGCAATACCTCTCGAAGAACGGCGCAAGTTCCCGGGAATCAATGCACAAAGAGCAGATATTATCATCTCAGGGGCTGCAATTATTGAAACGTTTATGGAAGAGCTGGGAATCTCCGAAATTCGAGTAAGTAAACGCGGGCTTCGAGAAGGGCTGCTTGTAGACTATATCTCAAAGAGCGAATTCTCCTACATGATTACCCAGATGTCGGTAAGAAAACGCAGCATTATGCAGCTAGGGCTTACCTGCAATTTCGATGAAGAGCATGCCCATACCGTTACCAGACTTGCCCTTGAGCTCTTTGACAGTATTCAGGCGCTTGGAATTTATGCGTTCAGGGCAGGGGAAAGGGAACTTCTTGAGTACGGTTCCATCCTGCACGATATAGGGACATTCCTATCATATGATACCCACCAGGCTCACGCCTATCATCTGATACGGGAAAGCAGTCTTCCCGGTTTCCAGCCTGAAGAAATCGAAATCATAGCGAATCTTGCCTACTTCCACAGGAAAAACACGCCTAAAAAGAAACATCCCAATTTTGTCGGGCTTAATAAAGATGTAGTAAAAAGCATCAGGGTTCTCAGTGCCCTGCTCCGCATTGCCGAAGGCCTCGACCGCTCTCACAATGGAATTATTTCGCATGTCCGGTTTTATATTGCCTCTACTGACAGCCTAGTGCTTGAAATGCATGCTCAACGGGAGTGCCAGCTTGAAATCTGGGAGGTAGAGAAACAGAAGAAATACTTTAAGAAAATTTTCGGATACAATATTCAATCCAAAGTTCTTATAAAACAGGAAGCTGGAGTTCCCTTAGTCCTTGAAGGGGGTGCTGAGCTTGAGGAAATCCCAGGGGTTGAAATGTCCTCAAAAAATTAAATTAAAATTAAATCAAAAATTAAATGGATTTATGGAGAAAATTTTGAAGTAAATCTGTTCAGAAAGCTTAGTCATAAAATTTATTCGCGAAGTTCATCTATAAAAAATTACTACAGTTGTGTACTGCATTAATACAGGTTTCTCACTGCGTTTTCAATCCTTTCCCTGAAATTTTCATTGCATATCTTTTCCCACGCTTCGGGAAAGGTATTGAGCAGTGTCTGGAGTTCTTCTTCCCTGTATGCGATATAGGCTTCGATTCCTTCTGCGCCCTCGGAAAACTTCTTTTTTCTGGAATCTTTTTCACTTTCGGCGGAATCCCATTCTCCGGTTCTCAGGTAAGAACCCAGCAGGTCAAGTGCAACGACTGCATCGTGGAGATTTCCAAGATAATCCTGGAAGGTTTTGAGTTCTTTGATCAGGAGTTTTGCGTCTTCTCCAAGTACGCTCTCAAAGAATTCGAGGGTATAACGCATTCCTTTGGTTGCAATTCTGAGCCTGTGGAGACGTTCAACAGGAAGATAAGGCCCTTCCACCCATTCGGAGTAAGCACTGATATCTGCTAAACGTCTATAAAGGATTGAAGGAAGCACTTCTCTTACCCTGTGGGGTAATGCATCATGTTTTCTATTTGTTACAGGAAGGATTAGAGTTTCGGGAGAAACAAGTGTGTCTGAAAAATCTTTTTTGAAATTGTAGTATTTTTCACTGTCCAGGTAATCAAGCATATTTTTCCTGGCTTTTTCTCTCTCTTCCGTAAGCACTGTGAAAAGCGGATCAAGATCATGTTCATGTCCTGGAGGTAAAGTTTTCAGGTATTTTTCGGCTTTTTCGCGGAAAACATCCAGATCCCTGACTTCTCCAAGTGAGCCAAGCGTTCTCTTGAGCCCTTTGAGGTGAGGCTCAAGATGTTCGGAATCGAGATAATCCTCAAAAACCTTTGCTGCAGCTCTCATTCTGCGGACTGCAACCCGCATATCGTGTAATTCTTCGATCTCTTCTCCTTTTATAGTTCCTTCTTCATGGGAGAGCATACAGGAAAATTGATAGGAAAATATCCTGCAGGCAATCAAGGCCATAGAATCTGTCGGTTTGACAGCTACCTCTCCAAGCAGCTTGCATTTCTTCTTTTCTGGGTTTTTCTCTCTTGCAGCTTTTTTTTCTTCTGACTTTTTCTCCTCTCTGGCCTGTTTCTTCGTTTTGATTTCTTTTTTTTCGGATTCTTCTTTGATTGGAACTTTTTCTTCCTCAGCAATCTGAGAAAACAGGAGTTTCCTTCCGAAGAAATATTTCCAGAGCTTACTTTGTGCTTCAAACTTTTTTGCAGCTTTTTCAGTTGGAGATCCGATTATTTCTATCTCCAGAGCATTTTCAAGCTTCCTTGCCTTTCTTGACCTAATTTCGAGAGACTCCAAGAGATCTGCAATCGACATAATGGCTGAAAGTATCAGGGCTTTATTCTGAAGACCAGGAGGCAGCCCCGTATGGAAACTTTTCAAAGTTGAGCTTAAACTTTTTTCGCTTACAGAAGGGCTTACACAAAGGTCTTGAAGTTTAATAATAAGGCCGAGCATTAAAATTTCGTGAAGTCTGAGCCCTTTTACAGGATGTGTCAGAAGAATTTCCCTGCTCATACGTGTGCTCTCTTCAGGAAAAATGGAGTTTCCGGTATCTTTCAGATAGGCTGCAAGTTCCAGAAGTTTTCTCTCTTCCTGCCCCAATCCGTGGCATACAGACAGCTCATCAAAAAGTGTAAGAGTATATTCCCTTCTTCTTTCGGCCTGGTTTTTATTTGCTCCATAATACTCAAGCAGGCTTTCCGGGTCCCATTGCTTATCATATTGCTTAAGTTCTAAAGCTTTCTTTTCCTTTTTAGAAAAGCAATTTTTTCCGGTCTGAAGATGGAATTCAGGGTCCTTTTCTTTATAAGTTGTAAAAGGAAAAATAGAAAGCCTTTTCTCCTTAAATTTTGAACGCATAGCTTTTATTTCGGTTTGAGGAAGTTTTAAAAGCAGGCTGAGCTCTTCGCAGCTCTTTCCTCTATCAAGTCCCATTAAAATTTGAGCTTGCTTTCCATACACATTTTTCTGATCTGCAAGCTGTGCACAAAAAGCTCTTTCTTTCAGGCTAAGGAAGGTTTTCTCAGGAAGGTTTTCCATGAAAAGAAAAGCTCTCTCGAACTTGGAAAATTGGCTCTCAGCCAGGTTGTAGTGCTTGAGAAGGAGACGCCGGATAATTTCTAGATCTTCTGATCTTCCTTCACTTTTAAGCTCAACTTCAAACTCATTGTAGTTCTTTTCCTTACCTTTACTTTTCAGGCTGACCCGATCCAGGTAAGTCTCAGCTATAAGCTTTTTTCCCATTTTTACCTGGCGAATCATCCTTTTCTGTTTAAGGGACAGCAGCGGTAAAAGGTCAAGTCCTGCCGTAAATTCAAAAATCAGATTTCTAATACGGGAGTCAGGACATGCAAGCACTGAAGCTCCTTCAGGTAGAAAACTTACATGCTCTTCTCGCTTGTGAGTTCCGCCTTCGAAACCTCCCAGGCTTTTAATAGTTATCCAGCTTCCGTCTTCCCCATACGCTTTTCTGACCCGCAGATAGTATCCAGAAGCCATAATAGCCCGGTTCTCAGTATCAAAGAAAATATCTTCATTTAACTGAATTTTTGCCTCTAAAAGAGAGTATGAAGCCAGCTTTGAAAGACTTTCAAGGGCCTGAAAATCTGCTTCTTCCTTTACCAGAAATTTAGATTCTATCTCCATACTATCTTTCCAGCCCGGGTTTTTCTTATGATTAAAGGATTATGATTAAATTACAGATATGTGTTTAAAATTACAGTTAAATTAGTTGAGATGCTATATATCTCAGAACCTCTAAAGGATTATTTTTTCTAAACTATTTTTCTGAGTTGTTTTATAATTACTACTCAAATCTTTATAAATAAATCTAATTTTATTCTTTTTATCTGTTAAAATTAACCAATACACACTATTTTCAAATTAATTATATTCTAATTCTTTATGAAACAGCTTTAATATTAATCATCTAAAAATGACTAATTAATTAAATTATATGTTGAATAACAATTCAAAAAAGCTAAATGCAGTAAAGCAATATTTACTAAAAATTTAGAAAAAACAGCAAGGATACTCTCAAAATTCAGTTTCTCAGGAATTTAGTTTATACTATCTGAATTTATCTTGCTAAGTAATTTATCCAATAGAATCTCGTTTGATTACTTATAGATTATTCCATTAGATTGATAGAGAGTGTTCCATTTAAATTGATAGATATCATTCAATTCAGAATGCAGAACTATCTTATTTCCTGCACTGTAACCAGTTCAGCTCCTTTCCCAGCCGAAAATAATTTTACAGCCCCGAGCTTTCATACTATTGAATTTTTAATATTGACAAGCTTTCAATTATTAATGATAACGGATTAATGATTTATGGAGTAACTTCCCTTGACAGGTAATGACATACTATTCTGGGATGAGACCCTATTTAAGGATCCGTCGGTGCTTGAGCCTGACTATCTTCCTGATTATTTTCCCCACAGGGAGTCACAATTGAATGGGCTTAGATTTGCGCTCAAGCCAGCCCTGCGCGGTATGCGGCCTTTGAATTGTTTGCTGGTAGGTCCTCCCGGAACAGGAAAGACCAGTGCAGTTATGAAGGTATTCAAAGAAGTCGAAGCCCATGCGACTGGTATCGTTACCGTCAAAGTCAACTGTCAGATTGATTCCACGCGCTTTGCAGTAATGTCCAGAATTTACAGGAAGCTTTTTGGAATCTCTCCTCCCAATTCAGGAATTGCGTTCAGAAAGATCTTTGAAACCGTTGTTAATTTTCTCGTTTCATCGGAAAAAGTTCTTCTTGTTGCTCTTGATGACCTTAATTACCTCTGTTACGAGGGACATGCCAATGAAGTAATGTATTCGCTGCTGAGAGCGCATGAGCAATATCCTGGAGCAAAGATAGGAGTAATTGGGATCGTAAATGATGCTGCTGACCTCTACTGTCTGGATTCAAGAGTGAATTCGGTTTTTCTGCCTGAAGATATTCCTTTCCCGAGATACGGAAGTGCTGAAATTCTTGATATTCTCAAAGATCGGGTAAAATATGGCTTTTATCCGAAGGTAATTTCTGATGAGTTACTAGAACTTGTGGTCTCATATGTAGAAAGGACCGGAGACCTCAGGGTTGGAATTGATCTTCTAAAACGTTCCGGTTTTAATGCCGAACGCAGGGGAAGCCGTACAATCTCTTCTGAAGATGTGGAAAAAGCGTATGAAGCTTCCAAACTGCTTCATCTGTGCAGGGGTATAAGTCTCCTGTCCGGTCCTGAAAAACATCTGCTTGAGCTAATAGCAAAAAGAGGAGAAATTCAGGCAGGTGAACTTTACAAATCTTTCCATGAATTAACCCAGCTCGGATATACTCGCTTTTACGGGATTGTCAACAGGCTCCAGGTGCTTAACTACATAGATGCGGACTTTACCGGCAAGGGTCAGAGAGGCAGGACTAGAATTATAAAAACAAAATTTGGGGCCGAGGATATTCTTAATTGCCTTAAAAAAGGCTGAGCCTTAAAATAACTACCTAAAGACCTACATTAAGGACCTAAACCCCAACCACGCTACCCCACAATTTATTGCGGGACATCCCCAGCGTTTCTGTGTCTTAAATCATCTTTTATTCTGATGTTTTTCATCTCATTTAGATCTCGTACTCTGCATGTCTAATCATCGGTATCAAAGTGTATCTCAATAAAGTGGAAAGTGATATAGATAAGCAAGACTCATTCTAAAGCGGGGATGAGGTACAGATAGACAATTCTTGGAACGAGCTTCATACCTTTAGTGTACTTTATAAGTATAGGGCCCTCAAAAAATGATTCACTTTTCAAGGGTTAACAAGCCTTATCTCGTGAATTGTATGTGGTGCTAGTGCTCCCCCAATAAAAGTACGGATGATAAAGAATTTATTTTCCATTAAAGAAATTAAATATTCTTAACTTCCATTTTAAGGTTTTTTAGTCCTTATTTTAAACATTTAATTTTGTAAAACGGAAAATGGAGTCAGTTGCCATAATTTCAAAAAAATCTGATTTGTCAAAAAATAAAGCTCTAATCCCATCCATCTATTATTTTTAAAGTTTAATCGGGTTTATTTTCCTCTAAATTAGATTTTAAGAATGTACTTTTATTGGAGGAACTCTGGTTATATATCTATTACCTAAAATAAGAATTCTGAATCCTTAGTTTACACACTAATTTTGGAGGACCCTAATAAGTTAACAAATCTCACCGTTCAGGCAAGGGTTCTAGGCGTGAAATTTGAGCAAATTGAAAATATACCGAAATAACAAGCGTTTAGGAATTTCCAGTTCTAGGCTCACTCATGCATATTGAAAAAGGTCTGAATTGGCATATATTAATATTCTTTCCTGAGAAAAGTGTGAGAAGCCTCTCTCTGATCTTCTCAGGTGAAGAGAGAGGAATAGACCCAACTGATACTATCAACTGGTCTTTAATGGAAGAAATCAGTCATATCCTTGCAGGAACTTATGTAACTGCACTTTCAAATTTTCTGGATCTCAACATTTTAATCTCAACGTCTTATACGATGTACGATATGTTTGGCTCTATCCTGAATTCTTTGCTCACGGAAATGAGTTGTAAGACAGACTTCGCCCTCCTGCTCAATGCGGAGTTTTTGATAAAAGAAGAGGAAATTTATGGAAATATTTTAACTTTGTTTGATCCTGCTTCACTAGATATTCTGTTAAAAAGAATTAATGGAATGCTTTACCAGAAATTTGGTCAACCGGAGATATATTTTTATATAAATATTTAGGAAGGATTTAAATTCCTTCTTGAAAAATCTGGCAGTTGTGCCTGATTTCATAGAACTAAATACTTTGTGAATAAACTAAGATCATTTATATATCACTTCTAAATAAGTTATAAATAGTTTGTAAATAACTTTTAACTAACTTCTAAACCAGAGAATTTTCTAAACTATGAGGGTTTTCGATTTGACCGACTCAGGCATAATTGTAGTGGGAATAGGAGCCTGTGCATTAGCAAGGAGTCCGGTTAAAATTAAAACTTTCGGATTGGGCTCATGTGTAAGTATAACACTCTATGATAGGAAAGAGAGAATGGGAGGGCTTGTCCATGCGATGCTTCCTAGTATAAATCATGCAAGGATAAAAGATAAACCTTCAAAATATGCAGATTCCGGAATAGAGTATCTGGCAGCTGAGATGGTAAAAAAGGCTCTTCCAGAAAAAGGCTCGAAGCAAAACTTGTCGGAGGAGCACATATGTTTGAAAACCAAAATATAAGTATAGGTGAAAGAAATATAGAGTGGGCCAAGAAAACCCTGGAAAGGCTTGAAATACCAGTTATAGCCGAAGATATTGGCAAAAATTACGGACGCACAGTAACCTTTGATACTTCTACAGGCAACCTCCTCGTAAGAACTATTTTGAGAGGAGATAAAATAATCTGAAAAAACTAATTTGTTTTATATCCAACCTGTTTTTACTTTTGCTCGTTTTTATCTTTTTACTTGTTTTCGTCTTTATACGTTTTCTTTAATAGTTTTTAATCTGTTTTTATCTTTACTCAATTTTTATCTTTAGTCAGTCTTTACCAATTCTTTTTATTTTCGATTATTGAAGTTGTATTTAAAAGTATTTTTGAATATATAAGCTAGTCATTTTTTCAAAATAATACATTTTTTAATTAATTTTTGTTTCTTCGCCTTTTCTCTGAAAAATTATATATCTGATATAAATATTATAATTAACATTATTAGCCCCATTAATAAAGAAGAGAGAAATAAAGTAACATAAAACATTAAATGTATAATAAAACATTAGATATATAATAAAACATTAAATGTATATCTGAGGCTAAATCTAAGGTAAAGTAGCACTTTGAGTACATTTTGAGTACACTCTTAGTACTTTTTAAGTATACTTTAAGCAACACACTAAGTATACTTTAAGTTAATACTGTGAGTACACTTGAAGTACACATTAAGTACACTTTATAACACTCTGAGCACTACTCTCAACTCTTTGAGTAATCCTCTGAGTAAATATTTCATTCTAAGTTATTCTGTAGATATCTGGAAAATTCTGAAAGCTTATCGAAGAATAAGATCAGGGAAAATCAGATCTGATCATTCGTAAACTAATTTCGAAATAGCAACAATAAGCAAATGAGAGATTTTTATGGAAATCAACGGAGTAGAAATCGAAGATACATATGCAGAAGCGTTTCCGATCAAGATTGCACGGGTACTCATAACAGCTGCTACTAAACGCTGGGCCCTTGTAGCAGCTACTGAAGCTACAGGCTTTGCAACATCTGTGATAATGTGTCCTGCAGAAGCCGGAATTGAGAGGTTAGCAAGTCCTAGCGAGACCCCTGATGGCAGGCCTGGAGTTTATGTACAGATCTGCACTTTCAAATACGAAGCTCTGGAAGAGCAGCTACTTGAAAGAATTGGGCAGTGTGTACTTACAGCCCCTACAACTGCAGTATTCAATGGGCTTCCTGAAGCTGAAAAACAGTTTAACGTAGGTTTTAAACTCAAATTCTTCGCAGACGGTATGGAATCGGAAACTCAGATTGCCGGTCGCAAAGTGTATAAAGTCCCAATTATGGAAGGAGACTTCCTGACCGAAGAAAATATAGGAGCCATAGCTGGAATTGCAGGTGGAAACTTCTTCATCTTTGGGGATTCCCAGATGACTGCGCTGACCGCAGCTGAAGCTGCTGTTGATGCAATTGCAGAGCTTGAAGGTACAATTACCCCATTCCCTGGCGGCATTGTAGCCAGCGGCTCCAAATCCGGAGCAAACAAATACAAATTCCTGAAAGCTACTGCTAATGAGAAATTTTGCCCTTCCATAAAGGATAAGGTTGAGAACACTGAAATCCCGGCAGATGTCAACGCTGTTTATGAAATCGTTATCAACGGCCTTGATGAAGAAAGCATAAAAGCTGCCATGAAAGCAGGAATTAAAGCCGCTGTAACTGTTCCAGGTGTTAAGAAAATCTCTGCAGGAAACTACGGTGGAAAGCTGGGTAAATATCAGTTTAAATTACATGAGCTCTTCTGAGCTCAATAATTTTTTATTTATTTGTATTATTCAGCTCAGTACCAGAACCCAGTGCAACGTCAACAGTAAGATGCTTATAAAATTGAGTGTTAATTCTGACGATTGAATTCTCTTACAAATTAAAATTTTCAATCAAGAATGTAAAACCGCTAGATTTTGGAACATAATCTACTACTCTCCACTCATTTTCTTTACTCTTCACTTATCTTTTTCATATCTTAGTCAACGTTCCTTTTGCATTTCAGTCCACGGATCCTTTTTACGTCCTAATTGACATATCCTTTTCACATCAGACCCATTTTTGATATTTCAGTTAATTCTTCTTTTCACGTAGCTTTTTGTTTTCCCAGAAAAAGTTACTTTTAAAACAATTCATTTTCAAGAAAATTTGTATTCTAAGAAAATAAGTGATAGAAAATAAGTGATAAAGGGAACAAACTTAATTAACTCGGTATTTACAGAAGCTTATTTTTATATTCTACAAAACTAAAAAATGGAAGTGAAAATCTGACCAGAACAAAAACCAATTACTTAATAGACCTTGTTCTGACAATCTTCTTTTTAGTAGTTGCAAGCACAGGGCTATTCATTTATTTTTTTATACCTTCAGGAATTCCAAGAGGGAAATATGTTGTATATATGGGGTTAACGAAAGCTACCTGGCTCTGGATACATAGTAAAGCTGGAATCTTGATAGTGATTCTCGTAATTATTCATCTTATCCTGCACAGGCAATGGATTGTACATACTACTAAGAGCTTTTTTAGAAAGGGAAAGAAAGATGTTATTTGTAAAGGAAAAGGTGACTGAAGAAGCCCTATGTGAAAAATATAAAAGAAAAATTAGAAGAATATGAAGGAAAGAATAAGAAAAAAGTAAAGAAATTAGTAAAAAAGTAAAGAGATGAGTAAAAAAATAAAGAAATGAGTAAGAAAAAGGAATTTCCCGTAAGAAGGATCCTTAAAAAAGGTTAATCAAAATTCAGAATCTTATTAAACCTTCAAGTCACTTATCAAACATTCAAAGTCCAATTGCATGGAAGCCGGCAAGGAGAATATCCCTCGGATCAATGCCAGTAACCTGCATCATGACATAAGCTCCAAGGAAAGTTCCTGTCATACTTCCTAGATTTGCAAAGCTAGCGACAAGGAGAACTCTCATGAACCTATTTTTGAACATCTCCCTGAAGGTTTCTATTCCTCCCAGAGCTTTTATATCTGCGGTGGTAGGGTTTCGCTGTTTTGCTTCTACAAGCCCAGCAAACCAGCCTGCAGCAATTAGCGGGTGCAAAGTAGTTAGCCAAGCAACCGAAAAGGCGGTCAGAACTGAATAAGGATGGCCGCCTGCTAGCAGAGTACCAACTGCACTCAGGGTTCCTGTAATAATAAACCACCATCCAAAAGCCATCAAAAGGGTGTTCAGCGGAACGCCGGAAAACATCAGTAGTAAAAAGAATCCAACTATAACGGCAACAAAAGCAAAACCAACAACTTTTCCCAGGCTTATACGTTTCTTTGGAACCTGCATAAGACTATTCAGGGAAGGAACGCTTTTTGGATTCTTCAGGTACTTAATTACCCCTGGCTTGTGCCCAGCTCCAATTACCACGACAACAGTTTTATTTCCACCTGCCGCAACCTTAAGGATGCTTCCTGCAAGATATGCGTCCCTTTCATCAATGAGAACCTCAGCTGCGGTCGGGGCAAAATCTCTGAGCTCATTTACAAGGCCAGTAACAACATCACTTTCTGTAATTTTATCTATATCAATTTCGGTTCCTTTTCCAATTCCTATGAGGCCACCTAGCAGCGAGCCAATCATCTTGACTTTTTCCAGGAATTTCATCTTTCCCCAGAAACGCTGAAGGGTAACCTGAATATCCCTGTCAATTAAGGCAACTTTGGCTCCAATAAACTCGGCTTCCTCTATAGCGGAAAGCATCTCGGCTCCGGGTTTTACACCCATGTCATCACCGATCTTCTTCTGAACATAGGCAAGCAGCCAGTGAATAATATAATAATTGACCTTGCCTTCAGAGAGAATTTCCTTGATAGGAACCTGCTTCTCCTGCACATTACCCTTCAGTGAATCATAACGTCCCCTGCAAAGCTCGACAGCTACAATATCCGGCTTTAGATCTCTGATAGCAGCCTTGACCTCGGCAACGCTCTTTTCCGAGACGTGGGCGGTTCCTATAAGCACAATTTTTGACGGCTGGTATTCATCCTGACAAGCATCCGATACTTGGGGAGGTGAAGGAATTAAAACTTCGGAAGCTGAATCAGGAACAGATTCTGCAATAATTTCGGAACTTATGTCAAGCTCTCTTTCAAGCTCGCCAGTTTTTGTTTGGAATGCCGGCACAGAAGTTTTGTCTTCCTCCGGCATGTTAATTGAAGAACCAGAAATTTTAGACTTTCCAACAGAAATGGTGTTTTCTGCGGATTCGGTCATAAGTTTGTCCATAGAATATATTGACTCCTGAGATGAACTATGAAAACTGTAGTCAGGATCCTTGTCCTGAGAATCTGTAATTTCAGGTTTGTCCATTGTTAATCTCTCTGCTGCGACGAGTTAAAGTGACGCGTGAGGTACATACACTTGAAGGATAACCTTTAATCGAATGAGCAGTTAGAGCCTTCAGATAAAACAACTAAGCTATAAAAGAACTTAGTATAAGCAGATAATTAAGTGGTGGTAATTATCTGCCAGGAATTTATATTTTGCTGCCTTCAGGTTTTATCCATAGTTTGTATAATTATCATTTTATATAATTCTTTATAAACATATCTGTATATTCTAATGTAATTTGTAATTTCATATAATTTCGTAGGCGTCTTGTTTATGAAGGACTTAAGAAAGTCGTATCTTTTAATAAAAATATTTTTCGATGAAATTTCGATGAAAATTTGGTTTAATAACTTCTTTTCAATAAAATCTCTTATAAATTTCTGATAAACTTCTTTTTAATCACTTCCCTGAGAAACAATTAATAAACTTCTTTTACTAGTTTCTTTCTTGATGCATTCGGCTTTAGAATCTATCCTTTAATTTAGAGTATTTAGGAGTTACTCTGACCTTAGTCTCAGAACCCGTACAAGATCAGTCCTTGAAAGGATCCCTACAATCAATCCGTTATCAACAACCAAAACCCTCCCAATATTTTTAGATGACATGAGTTTCAAAACATCAATTGCCTGTGCATCCGAAGGTACCGAGATGACATCTCTGGTCATAATATCCGAGACCTTAGCCACTGGACGCTCAAAAGAGGGAATATGCTGGATATCTGTAAACGTCACAATTCCTTTCAGGCTGTCTCCTTCCACCACAGGATACCCCATATGTTTATTCTCAAACATGAATTTGACCAGATCTTCAACGCTCATGGAAGGACTGACTGAAACCACATCCCTGGCCATAATATCCCTGACTAGAATATTTTCAAGTGTTACTTCGGCTCGAGTAGAACGTTCCTCTTCAGATGCGCCGACATAAATAAAGAGTGCAATCAAAGGGAACCAGAGATTGCCTACTAGAATTCCAAAAATTGCCATAAGAATAGCAAAAAATTTCCCTACAGCTGCTGCACTCTGGGTAGCTTTCACATAAGACATTCTTCTTGCGTAAAAAGAACGAAGTACTCTACCTCCATCCATTGGAAAAGCGGGCAGCAGATTGAAGATTCCGAGTACTAGGTTCATAACTCCAAGAATCCAGATAGTGAGGTATACTGGGTTTTGAGAGAGTACAGGGTTAGGGGAAATAAGATTTCCGTAGATAAACATGCACACAAAACCTATTACAAGACTTGTGAGAGGCCCGGCAGAAGCCATTTTTGCTTCCTGCCCAGGCTTTCTGGGCATCTCTTCCATAGCCGATACTCCCCCAAAAAGAAAGAGAGTAATGCTCTCAATTTTGACCCCGTAACGCATTGCCATATATGAATGTGCAAGTTCATGTAAAAGGATCGAAGCAAAAAGCAGGATTGCGGTCAAGACTGAAAGCGAATACTTTGTGATAGGTGGCTCAACTCCCCTAAAACCGAAAGGCTGCGGGTTGATTGCAAACACATAAGCAAATATGGGTAGTATGAGAAGAAAAGTAATGTGCAATCTGATAGGTACACCCATTACACTTCCAATTTTCAATGATGACTTCACGAATAAATACCCCCATTCTCATTTAAACATTAAACAAATCATAAAACTGAATCTGAACTTCAAAAGCTGTGGTTTATTATATCTTTATTAAGTTATAAACCTTAACTTGAAGTTCGAGATTAAATATAAGGTAAAGAAAGTTCCCCTAAATTCGATTCGCTAAATCCACTTATAAATTCTCTTTGTAATTTCTCTCATAAAGCCGTCTTGTAAAATTTCCTTCATAAAAATAACTGACCCTATTTATTATTTGGCGATAATATTATACAAATCTGTTTGTGCTTGATTAGTAAATAAACAGGCTATAGAAAAGATACTAGGAGAAGCAGAAGTAAGGAGAATATAAGAAATCTAGGAAAAATCTAAAGAAAAAAATCTAAAGAAAATACAATTAAGGAAAATAGAATTGAAACGAAATGGGTTAGAGAAGTATAAAGAATTAAGTTACAATAAAAATAGAAGAAAGTTATGGGATAAGCAAGAGTTAGGTAAATTAATTGAGTAAAGAAAATAAGTAAATATTAAGGGAAGTAAATACTTAAGGAAAATTGGATAAAAAGAAGTAAGATTTAAAGTTCTGCTGTTACTTTTTTTAGATCTTGCAGGAATTCTTCTACATCCTGAGATGTATTGTGAGGCATAAGAACTAGGCGAAGAGATCTTGGATTCCGGGTAATTGAGACATTCCAATCGAATCTTTTTAGGAGTTGTTCGCGTACAAGATCAGGGTTCGGAACTCTAAGGGCAACTACATTCATTACAGGTTCGATCAAAGGTTCGAAACCTAGTTTTCGAGCTTCTTCGACCAGCTTTGCGGTAAGTTGCATGCAATACTGTACATTTTTTCTGTATCCTTCACGCCCAAGATATTTCATGACTGCATACGTGGCAGCGGCTGAAGCACCGCTCCGGGTGCCTGTGAGAGTAAACTGCGCCTTTGTTGTAAGATACGGAGTATTTACCTTGAGGGAATCCAGAAATGAAGGAGATCTGAATAACAGGGCACCTGACGGGATTGTAGAAAGGCCCATTTTATGGGGATCTATTGCAATGGAGGTCACACCTGGAACTTTGAAATCGAAAGAGTATGGATTTTCAAGGAATGGGATCACAAACCCTCCAAAAGCCGCATCAACGTGAAGGAAAAGCTCATTCTCCAGAGTAAGTTTTGCAAGCTCCTCGATAGGGTCTACCTGGCCGAATTCAGTGTTTCCTGCTATCCCTACAAGTCCAATAGTGTTTGTATCTATCAGGTTTTCCACAGATTTGATATCCACCTTGAATTCAGAATCCAGAGTAGCTCTTTTAACTTCAATACCCATCATATTGGCGACTTTATCAAACGAAAAATGAGCTGACTCAGGAACAACTATATTGAGGTTCTCACCTAACTTTTTTCCTCTCGCAGTTACATGGTTTTTCATGCCTCTGATAGCTTGAATATTGGATTCTGTACCTCCTGTTGTAAGATAGCCGCAAACCGAACTCTTACAAGACTCTCCAGAAGGAACTTCAACAGATTGAGCATGAAGAAGTTCTCCCAGCATCCCGATTACTTCTTTTTCCAGTCTGTGGGCGCCTGCAAAAAGTCCCAGGTCACCTAGATTAGTCTCAATAAATATCCTGTGAGCCTCAACCGCGATTCTATGCGGATGAGTACACATTGAGCTTAGAACCCTATAGTAATCCGTATCTTCTGACTTTACATTTTCCAAATAGGAAAATATCTCTTTCTCAGAAAGACCCTGCTCATTCATATGGATAAAGTAAAACCAGTTTTGTTTAAAAGATTTATGGAATATAACTGCTAACTTATCAAGTAACTCTCCTAACCACACATCAGAGGAACTTAACGTCAATATATTAATTAGTGAGTTAAGAAGAACTAAGAAAAAGTTCCACAAAAGAGATATGTAAGCAGTAACAGGATAAGGAAGTATTAAGAAGATAAAAGAAAGAAGATAAAAGAAGAGAAACAGTATAAACTTTAAAAATAATTAAAGAATGATAGTGAAGTAAAGACAGTAGAGATTTCAGAAGGAAGGTATTGTAATAAAATCACTGTAATAATATGTATTTCCTATTAATGTTTGTTTCAGAGAGAGACCCCTATATTTCGATTGGAAAGATTCTCACTGGCCTAGAAAAATAATTTTCTCAAAACATGTAAAATAAAATATGGATCCAAAAAATTCTGTTTTTTTGATGGATTTATTTTTCCAAAAGTATGCTAGTTTTTAATCCAACTTTTCTTTATTAATAAAGTTTTATCTAGAAATAAACCGAAGTTTCTATTGATAAATTATATATAGTATTAATTTCATAACTAAACAACATTATTTTGTAAACTAGCAAAATAAAATGAATTTTTATTTTGCTGCTTCAAACTTCAAATCCCTTTAATGGAAATTATGGGGCCTGGGGGGTATATAAACTTTCCAGTTGAAATAAAGGGGTCTTCCTTAATTCTCTCTATTTTCACATCTTACTTACTTACTTACTTACT
>DAKJ01000018.1:842607-842730 GCA_002496565.1 Methanosarcina sp. UBA289
TACTTACTTACTTACTTACTTTCCTTATTATTTCACTCCCTTGAATTTCCCTCATTTCCCTATTTCTCACTTTTCAAACGTAAAAAATTTTAAATATAAAAATATCTTGAAGTTATTAAAATT
>DAKJ01000018.1:842994-843194 GCA_002496565.1 Methanosarcina sp. UBA289
TAATTTATGTACTAATATCATAAGTTTTCATAATTTCTTCCATGAGAAAATAGGGGTTTAAATTCAACCTCCATTGTTTCTGGAATCCAGAATATGTTCTCTCAGATATATTACGTCTCATGATGCTTGTTTTTTGGTGGATATTTAAGGTAAAAGTCTGTTCCAGTGGAAATAAACGGGTCTTTACCATAACAATTAAT
>DAKJ01000018.1:843391-843614 GCA_002496565.1 Methanosarcina sp. UBA289
AACAAAAGAAGATATGGAATATAGATTTCATATGGGTTTGCAAGGTATCTTGAAACTTAAGACTTGCCCGCCATTTTATCTGCGATTAGTAGAAAATAAGAGTTTCAGGCATTAACTATAAGAAACATGTATATTCTATCCCTTTCTCCTCGTGAGCAGAATTTGTAGGGTTTTCTATAAAGGTACAAACAATAGAGAAGTAAAATTTCAAAAATCCTAAAGT
>DAKJ01000018.1:843946-881401 GCA_002496565.1 Methanosarcina sp. UBA289
TTGTAATTAACGACTATTGTAATATTAGTACAATTAGTATAAAGCTTATCCAGCAGGTGTGGTTACAATTGTCTAAGTATTTAAACAGGAAAAGCTAAAAGGTAACTCTAAAAAGAGCACCATATAAATGTGGCTTTAGAAAACATAACTCAAAGTAACATATCTTTAAAAAGCAGTTAAAAAGCATAAATATTTAATAGTTGTGGATTCGGAGGATTTAAAGTGGCGACAGCCTGTTTAAAAAATCCTCCTGGTTTCAAGCATCAATAGAGCGTTTAATATTATAAAATTCTTAAAAGTAATTAAAAGATCAGTTCGGCTATTAAATTCACAGGCTTGCCCTGAGACTGAGAAACTCCGAACAAACAATGCAGTCTTTCAAAGTCTATTCCGTGAATAAAGTTTCAATCTCTAGCTTACTCTAGTTTATAAAAACGAGAGTAATGAGAAAAAGGTAATATATAGTATATCAACTGCATTAATTAATTGTATATATTGTCTTATGTATTAATTAATCTTTATTGGATGTTAATTATCTGTATTAGAAGTATCTTAACTCTTACATGCTTAATATCATAATTTTTATAGAGGGCTATTCATGATAAAAGCTCAATCATTAGACGGCTTATTCGAAAAATTACTTGACGGGAAATCAATTTTCAAAAACAAAGAAGTACTTCGGCCTTCTTACACACCTGACCTTTTGTTGCACAGGAACGAGCAAATTAATAGTCTTGCGACAATATTGGTTTCTGCACTCCGAGGAGAGACCCCTTCCAATGTACTTATTTACGGAAAAACTGGAACGGGAAAAACTGCAGTTACCCGGTATGTTGGAAAGGAACTTGAGAGGGTAAGCGAAGACAAATCACTTTTTTGCTCAGTTGTTTATATTAACTGTGAAGTGATCGATACACAGTACCGGCTCCTTGCAAATCTTGCAAGACATTTTGAAGAAGAGGTTCCTATGACCGGATGGCCTACTGATCAGGTCTTCATGAAATTTAAGGAGGCAATTGATTCTAGAGAGCAGGTCATTATCATAATTTTGGACGAAATCGATAAATTGATTAAAAAAGGTGATGACGTTCTTTATAATCTCTCGAGAATTAACACAGATCTTCGTAGAGCCAAAGTCAGTATGATCGGTGTTTCAAACGATCTGAAATTCACAGAATTTCTGGACCCCAGGGTCAAAAGCTCCCTGGGTGAAGAAGAGCTTATTTTCCCTCCTTATGATGCTGAGCAGATAAGCGATATCCTAAAACAAAGGGCAAAAATGGCTTACACCAGCGGGGCTCTCGGTGAGATGGTAATTCCCTTATGCGCTGCTTTTGCAGCCCAGGAACACGGCGATGCAAGGCGCGCACTTGATCTCCTTCGAGTCTCAGGGGAAATTGCAGAACGGGAAAATCAGCCTCAGGTTCTTGAAGAGCATGTAAGGCGCGCTCAGGAAAAAATCGAAATTGACCGCGTGGTCGAAGTGGTAAGAACTCTTCCTACCCAGTCAAAACTCGTACTATATAGTATCATTCTTTTACGGAACAGGGGCAGAGAAGGTAAGAATGTCACAACAGGCGAGATGTACAATGTTTATCGCCAACTCTGTCACCATATTGATGTGGATATCCTTACTCAGCGCAGGGTTACCGATCTGATGTCCGAGCTTGATATGCTGGGCATAGTCAATGCAGTGGTAGTGAGTAAAGGCCGCTACGGTCGGACGAAAGAAATTTCCCTGAGTGTTCCAATGGAAAGCACCCGTAAAGTACTTCTTGAGGATTACAGGCTTAAGCCCTTGGTAGATTTTAAGACGTCAGTTTTCAGCAAGATGTTTTCATAAGTACGGAATATGTTTCATAAGGATGAGACCGTTATTTTCTCCATCCTGACCTTTTTGGCCCACCTGCTGACCTATCATTTTTAAGATTTCCCTGACCTTCCTTTAGCTTTCCTTACTTCAGGTCTTTTAGTCCTCTCTAACTTCCCTTACTTCAGATTTTTTTCTTAATCTTCTCTCAACCTTTTTACTTCAGGTTTCTTCTTAACTTTCTGCTAATCTTTCCTTACTCTCAGTTTCTTCAATTATTTCTTATTCCGGCTTTTTGTTTACCCAAATGTTAGTTTTCAGGAAATAATATATACGATCCTGTGATTTGACTAGAATCATATCATTTTCAAGGTTTAATGTACAGACTCCATTATTCAACTCACTATTTAATTTATAATTTTAGCTTTATTTGCCTTTGAGATTAAGATTCAATAATATCCAGGCTTCTGTTCGAATCTAAAGATTCGGTGGCTCAAATTAATGATTTATAACTAGACAATTCAAATGTAATGACTCACTATTCGATAATTCAAGTTAATAACTAAGGTCTAATAGCTCAATAACAATTCAGATTTAATAACTAAAGTTTAAAGGGTAATTTTTGATGAAGATAATAGCGTTTGTAGGCATGCCAGCATCTGGAAAATCGGAAGCTGCCAGAATTGCTGCCGAAATGGGCATTCCAGTTATTAATATGGGTGATGTGATCCGGAAGGAAGTGTTAAGGCGCGGGCTTGAACCCAATGATTCCAATACCGGAGTGGTTGCAACACAGCTTCGCAAATGCGAGGGCATGGATGCAGTTGCAGTACGCTGTATTTCCCAAATCAGGGATACTGGCTCTGACCTTGTTGTTGTGGACGGGGTACGCGGGATTGCTGAAGTGGAATGCTTCAATCGAGAATTCGGAGAAGGTTTTATCCTGATTTCCATTTACGCTCCTATCGAAGTCCGCTTTTCCAGAGTTCAGAAAAGAGGCAGAAGCGATGATATGAACAGTATAGAAGGACTCCGCAACAGGGACGAACGAGAACTTGGCTGGGGCATGGGAGAAGCTATAGAGGCATCCAGCATTGAAATTGAAAATAATTCCACTCTGGAAACTTTCAAAAAGGATGTTATTGAAGTTTTGAGCAACTATTTAGGAAAAAATCCTGTTGAGTAACTTTCTTGAATATATTTCTGAATAAAATTCTGGAATAAATCGTTTTTAAATTACTGGAGCAAATTTATGATACACGTTAAGGTTTCAGCAGCTGTATATCCTACAGAAGACTTAGAAAAAGTTATCAAAGCAGTTTCGTCCCTTTTTACTGATATTGAACTCGAAAAGGAAGCTATTGAGGCCACAGAATCAGAAACAGGATCTTCTCCATCTTTTTTCCTTTCAGGCGAGGGAGGAATTGATATTCTGCAAACCCTGCATAGGCTCATTCGCAAAGAAGAGATTATAGATAGTGTCCGCAACAAAGCTTTTAACAAAGGTTTATCCAGCGACGGGCTTTCAGTTCGCTTTTCGCTCAATAAACAGGCTGCTTTTGTCGGAGTTCCCAGTGTTCCTGCGCAGGAAGAACCTCTCGGGTCTATCGAAGTCCTTATCAGGGCTGATTCTCAGAAAGAAATCGAAAGACTTTTTGAATGGCTTTTGCCCCTTACTGAAGAAGGAAAACCAGTTGTTGAAGTAGAAATGGACTATGTGGAGAGGGATTGAGAAAATTCAGGGTTTTAATGCTTTTTAGCCTTTATACACATTTAATAATTTGTAAGCCTTTAATGTTTCTTTAATGCTCTATAAGAACTGATTTTAGCTGAATTCAATTAAATAATTCAGTTAAATATATCTCAGTTTGCGCCACATGATCTACATTGATAAATGAAAAGGAATGAATTTTCGTCATGCAATTGCACAGAATCAGCTATTCGTCACGTGTAGTCGTTGAAGATCCCTTCAAATGGGCTTACACGCTCGAAGACAATGGGTATACAGGTTGGGAAATAGTACAGGAAGGTTCTCAGTGCCTGAACAGCAAGAATATTCAGAATTTGAAAAATATCAGTGAAACTACAGGCCTTGAACTAACTCTTCACCTACCTTTCTCGGATATGAACCTGGCAGGCCTGAATGACTCAATCAGGGCAGAAGTTCTCAGGCAGATGAAGCACTACCTGACTCTTGCCTCTAACTATGTCAATCTGGCTGTAGTACACCCTGGCTATCTTTCCCCTTATGGCGCGCAGGTTCCACAGGAAGCCTATTTTACCAATCTTTCCTCTCTCCAGGAAATCTGTGACTTTGCAGCAGATTTCGGAATTCTGGTTGCTGTTGAAAATATGCCCGACATACCGAAGATCTTCGGAAAATATCCCGAAGAAATGCTTGAGATGCTTGAATCCATTGGAAGCCATAATGTGGGTTTTACCTTTGATGTAGGACACGCAAACACAGTTGGGCTTATTGACGACTTTCTGGATCTTCTGACCGAAAAAATTTCCCATGTGCATATCCATGACAATATGGGTAAAAAAGATGAACATTTACCTCTAGGAAAAGGCTCAATAGACTGGAAGCAAGTTATGGAAAAGCTTTCGGATTATAAAGGAATTTTCGTTACTGAGATGAGTTCTGTGGAAGAGGGAATTCAGAGCCTTGAGTTTTTAAGAGATTTATAACTTTTCTGGAAAAATTTGTGAACTTTTAGGTTTCTATTTTCACATCTCTATTTCTTATCTCTGTTTTCCATTTCTCTATTTCTTATCTCTGTTTTTCATTTTTCTTTATCATTTCAGTTCTTTCACTCAGGTAATTCTCTTTCCTGTAATTCTTTTTCTGTCAAGTACCTGATCCAGTCACCGTGCTCGATTTTTTCAGTCTCAGGCTTCTCATCATAAACATAAATAAAGCCTTTGAACTTCTGATCACCGATTTCCAGGTCCACATATTCCCTGTGATATCCTCCGAAAAGTTCCATATAATCAATTGATTTGGCGATTTCAAGTTGCTGTTTTCCTGAAAACCTGCGTACTTCGGCTACAATATAGGAATTTTCCGAGGGGTAGACGCCTGGGTAGGGGCCCAGAGAGTAAAGAGCGTATCCTCTCAAATTTGTTATGCCCAGGAACTCTGACCTGTTTTGCAGGTCGAAACGCCGGCTATTGTAAAGGCCATCTCTAAGGCTGCCGTAGAGTGCCATGATAAGCTCTTCACCTTTCGGCCTCTGATAAGAACGCTGCCAGCAGACATTTCTATGAAAAACACTCCCATAGATCGTTCTATCTCTTACTTTGCCTTCCCCGTTTTCACATACGGTTTCTTTTTTTCCGAAATCTTTTTTTCTTGAACCATTTTTTTGTAAGTCTTTTTCCATATTATACCCTTAAAAGAATTATTCATTAAAAAATTAAAGAGATTATTAAGAAATTATAAAAAAGCTTATTTCGAAAAACCATAGCCTGCAAATCTCTGTGGCAGGTCAAGATTTGCCAGCAAGAAACGGTCTTCTTTGCTGTAAGCTACTTTCTTGTTGCCTGAGAGTTCGAGCACACAAGTGCTTCCAGGCTTTACTTCTTTGACTTCTTGCCCATCAACCAGAATTTTCTCCACACGCACAGGTTCGGATTGCAGGCCAACAAAGAGGTGAAGCACACTTGAGGTTTCAATTGCTCGTGTGAACTTTGAGATATTGCATTTAAGGGTATAATCAGTAGTTACGATTTCTTTATCAGAGATAATAAATCCCCTTTCTATATCTTTAGCCTGCACGTTTTTAAGGCGCATCCCTACTCTGGTGCCTGTGGGTGCACTGTCAATATCAACATCATGGCTCTGGATGGATCGGATTTCAATATCCCTGTCCAGCGGGAAAATCTTGGTCTTATCTTTATCTTTTGAGATCCCCTGTTTGACAACTCCTAGAACAACACAGCCTTTTCCAGTGACATTGAAAGCATGATCTATAAACACCCTTGCAGGCAGGTTATTCAACTCATCCTGCTCAGCTTCTATTTTTTCCGAGATCTCGGAAATTTTGGCTTTGAGGTCTTCCACACCCTCAAAAGGATTTTTTGCACCTTTGTTGGTATTTAGAGAAATACATTCCCAGTCCTGAAGGGAAGTGCCCGCAGTCATTAGTTTTATTTTCTTTTTCAGCTCATCAACAGCATACATATGGGTACTGTCGGACTTTGTCAGAGCAATTATTCCATGTTTAAAACCGAGCAGGTCCAGAGCAACAATGCATTCTCCGGTATGAACACTTGCAGGATTGTCTCTGTTAAGGCCATCAGGAGGGACACAGAGGATTGCAATGTCTGAAATATTAAGTGACGTGATCAGGGATTTTAAGGCTTTAGGATAGCCGTGAGGGTCCACGAAGGCCATTTTCCGGCTTTCTTTATCATTATTGTACATGGTTATGTCGGAGGAGGTTCCTTTTTTCCCCAGGTTTGCAGCAAGAGAGGTCCTTCCGCTTTTTTCCGTCCCGATAATTGCAACGTTTGTCATACTGGATTCCTTCTAATTCTTTGTAATAACTTCTAAACTTCTAAATCCTTCCAATAAAGTCTAATTACTTCTAATCAGCATTTTTAAAGTTATTTCAATTAAAATTATTCTGGATAAGTAAATTCTGGATAAGTAAACTCAGTCTCATAATCAGTCTAATTCAGTCTTATGTGTCTTATTCGAACACTCAATATTTTCCGGATTGTAAGGCTATAAATTGTATTAATAACACTTTAAAACCTGTATTTAGAATAAACCTGCATCTGGTATAATTATACTGTAATATATTTCTTTTCGAAAAATTCTGAAAAAGCTTTTCAAGAGCAAATCTTAAAATCCAATATTGAAGGAAAATATTACCAGGTTTCGCCCTGCCAGATTGCTTGAGTTTTATCGTTAGTACTTTTATTTATTTTTCTTATAATTATCACATACTCATCTCCAATTAATTGAGGGCCTTCAAAAACTGCATCGATCCCAAGTCTTTTAAGATAATTTTCAAAATCGGCTGCAGTTTCTAAATCCCTTACCCGGATCCTTGCTTCCTCATACAGCCTCTGACCATTTTTTACACTTCGGATGGATTCTCTTAGAGGACCAAGTATGCTTTCTCCTAGTTGTATACAGCGTTTTTCGAATTTGGTCTTATCTTCATCCCATTCAACTGTTTGAAAACCTTCTCTGACAATCCTTGAAAGCATATAGTCTCTGCCAGTTTCATTGTAAAACTTAAAGGCATGCCTGAGATCCGAGCAATTACTTTGGGATGAGGTATACTTTAATGGAGAGAGAACCATTTCCGGATCCTTTATTACAACACCTTCATGCTCTCTTTCTCCAAGTTCTCGGATTATTTTTCTGATTTCTTCAGCAGCAGTTTCCAGCGGAACTTCTTTGAAAAACTTTACTTGAAAAAAGCCGTATTTTTCTAAAATTCCCCGCCTCCGGTTTATTGGAAGAGGCTTACCACTGTTTTTCTCTCGAATATCAAAGATATAAAACTCTACCGACTCGATTCCATAGATATCTTTTGGGACATAAGGATTGTCTGGGCCTATCATTTCTCCATAGAGTACAAGTTCAGGGAAATCATCAAAAAATTTCAGATTCAATTTTTCTTTTGCCTTTTGAGTTGTATAAGGACAAATGTACCCGCTCCGGGTAATTGCAAGGATTTCGTCTTTTGCAATTGCTATGCGAACATTGTATCCATTCATTTTTTCTTCCACGGCTACTTTTTCAATGCCGCTGAAGTGCTTTTTAATCGTGGGATCCAGTACCATGGCTCTCCGGATTTTCGGAAAACCCATAATGATTTCGAAAGAACCGTCTTTTTCATAGAGCACGGTTCCCCTTTCTATGTGGGATATCTCCTTATCGAAACGGAATAAATAATCATACTTTCCCCAGTTCTGGGCAAGATAATTTTTCTCAAAAAGGTGCTCAACTCTTTCCTTATCAAACCCCAGGAAACTGGCAAGCCTATCTACAAATTGAGAATCTATCTCCTCATTCCCCTCTCTACTCATGTTTATTTATCTGTTTTCAGGCTTGAAATAAGTTATCGTTCTCAGGCGCATTTTCGGAGTATCAGGTATGAGTATCAGATGAATATAGGTATCAGTATCAGGTACTTTTTTATAATAACCTGTTTTTCGTCCTTATCTGGCCTGTTTCTTAGGAAATAAACTGGAGAATAGCTCAATACACTGAAAATCTTTTTAAGTCTTTGGCCTATAATCTTTGTTGCATCAAAGCTTGTAAAAAGATTGGAGAGTATTATATGGCAGATGAGATCGACTACAAGATTATCGGCGAAGACATGCAAATTGTTGAAATTGAGCTTGATCCTGATGAAGCAGTCCAGGCAGAGGCTGGGGCTATGGCATATATGGGACCCGGAATTCAGATGCAGACCAGCATGGGTAACGAAGGAGGCGGACTTTTCGGAAGCCTCAAAAAAGGACTTAAACGGGCTCTAACCGGAGAAAGTTTCTTTATTACAAGCTTTGTTCACAAAGGCTCTGGAAAAGGGCATGTAGCTTTTGCAGCTCCTTATCCGGGCAAAATTATTCCCTTTGATCTCACAAAGTTCGGAGGCAGTCT
The DNA here is from genome assembly GCA_002496565.1 of Methanosarcina sp. UBA289. Taxonomy (GTDB): domain Archaea; phylum Halobacteriota; class Methanosarcinia; order Methanosarcinales; family Methanosarcinaceae; genus Methanosarcina. The sequence continues at coordinate 852,385 of DAKJ01000018.1, forward strand.
CCTATGCCAGAAAGATTCATTTCTCTGTGCGGCTCGCGGAGTAGATGTGGAAGTAGCTTTCACCCGCAAGCTTGGAGCAGGATTTTTCGGTGGCGAAGGTTTTATCTTGCAAAGGTTGCAGGGTGACGGTTTGGCCTTTCTCCATATTGGGGGCACAGTTATAAGAAAAGACCTGGCAGCTGGCGAGACTTATCGTGTCGACACGGGTTGTGTGGCAGCTTTCACAGAAACTGTAACCTATGACATAACCTGGTCAAAGAACTTTAAAAATGCCCTTTTTGGTGGTGAAGGAGTTGTTCTTGCAACCCTTACAGGCCCGGGCACAGTGTATATGCAGAGCCTGCCTTTCTCCCGTCTTGCTGATAGAATCTTTGCAGCCTCTGCCTATGGCCGTAACCGCGACGAACAAACCGGCGTTGCTGGAACCGGTATCTTGGGAGGCCTGATTGGTGGAGATAGAGCATTCTAAAAACGAGAAACTACTCTAATACAAAAACCACTCTAAAAGTAGGATTCACTGTAAAATCCAATTTGCTCTAAATGTAAGAAATCAATCGAAAGGAAAACTTAGAAATTTAAAAAGGCCTGCTCCTTTAAGACAGGCCTTCTCTTACTTACTTTTTATTTCGGTTAAGTTTTGTTTAGCTCTCTTTTTCTGAATTTAAGCTTATTCCTCAATTGTATTTATTATATTTCTACGAGCCAGGAAGCCAGCAAGTTCATCCTCCAGATTAAGGACCGGAACACCTCCTACATCGTGTTTCATCATAGTCTGAACAGCTTCTGCCAGAGGTGTATTTGTATAAACACTAACCACACTGCGGGTCATAATATCCCCTACCAGCAGGTTCCTGATCCTCGAGTCCTGCTGATTGTCAGCTACCAGATCCCTGAAAGAGCGCATAGCAAAGGCAATGTCATCCTCAGCAACAATGCCTACAAGCTTTCCGTTTTCAATTACTGGCAGCCTTCCCACATTTTTATCAAGAATAAGCCTCCTGGCGTGGCTCACTCTATCAGATGGGCTGACAACGATAGGACTTTTTTCCATTACTTCTCCAACAAAGCCTGAAAAATGGTTTACTTTCATAAGTTCCTGGGGTGTCACCCAGCCCAGGGCATTTCCATTATCAGTGACAATAATTACGCCACTTTTCTTTTTCATCAGGGTAAGGGCATCCCTAATATCAGTATCAGGCAGAACCTTTACAAAGTTGTCGGATACGGCTGTTGCAACATGCAGAGAGGATGCAGGTTTGCTCAGTTTCTTGCGAGTTCCGAGCTGCTCTGTCAGACTTCTCATTGTAAGTACACCGAGTACCTGATCGTCGTGGACTACTAGCAGGCGTTTTGTGTTCTTCTTTTCCATAAGGTCCAGGGCGTGAGATATGGTGTCTGACTTGTCAATCCTGTATGGCTGTACCATTATATCTTTAACTTGCATGCAATTCACCTCATGCGTATCCAGAATTTTTAATTACAATTTTCGCAATTTTTTGCGTATTTTACTTATCCGTTTTCCCGTGCTTTAATTTCGCATCCTTCTCTTACATTTGGCTGTTTTATCCATTGCTCTTTATTGCCACCTTTCGCAATATTTACCTCCACTCTGCCGTGTTTCAGAGGAGGGCTTTCGTGATATCGGTTCTGCTTAATATGCCCACTATATCTTCTCCATCACTGACAGGTAATGCAGTCACTCCTTCTTCAATCATTTTTTTGGCGGCTGCACTGATATTTTCATTTACGTCAATGGAGTTTATTGGAGAAACCATGATGTCTTCTGCAGTCAAAGGCACCTCTTTTACGTATCTGTAGGTCTTCTGGCCTCCAGGAGAAGATCTACGAGTCATCTTGATACTTTTTGTGGAAAGTTCGCCTTGAAAGTCAGTTAAGAGGTTTAAAGCAAGGCTTCTGCTGGAAATAATCCCTACAGGCTTTCCTGCATCGTCTTTAACGATCACTCTTTCTATTTCATTTCTGTTCATTTCGTCAATCACATGGTTGATAGTGTGATGTCTGTGAACAGAAACGATATCCTCAGTCATTAACTTAGGAATTTTTGTTTTCATTTCCTCACTATTTTCCGCAACATAGCGCACAAGATCTGTCCTGGTGACAATACCTACAATGTCGTTTTTTACCACCGGAACATTATGCACTCCGTTCTCAAGCATTAAGGCAGCTGCCTGGGAAATAGAGGCTTCAGGATAGATGGTAATAACCGAGTCAGTCATCAATAACTTAATAGGGATCTGGTCTATCGGTCTTCTTCTCCAGAGAGGTTCGGCCTGAGCCAGGCGGTTAGTGATGTCTGATTTTGTGACGATTCCCACCATCTTGCCCTCGTTGAGGACAAGCAACGTACTGATTCTATACCTTAACATCAGTTTTCTTGCATGTGATACGGGCTCATCTGCATTTAGAACATATACAGGTGAACTCATGATGTCCGCCACATTCATGAAGTACCTCCTTCATTTTTACAATATATAAATATTAATAATTATAGTTTTTGAATAAGATGCGCACATTACAATTTCTAGCTATGGTTGCTAATTTTCAGAGAAGTAACGCGTACTTTTCGTTGAAGTGAGAGCTAATTTAAGAAGTTCTTATTTCTCGATCTGTTTCAAGCTAGAAATTTTCCTTTTTCTTAAAACTCCTGAAAGCTTGAACTTCTGAAAACTTGAGCCTGAGGATTTTCTGGTCTCAGTTTGCTTTCAATTTTTAGTATGAATCTTATTTCCACTACTTTACGAAATTCTGAGCCAATTTGACCAGCTCGAATTTCCCTGGATCGATTTTAATCAATTGATTATTTACTGGGGTTCATTCAGAGATTTTAGTAGATCCCTTTCCGTAATGATGCCGCGAAGCACCCCGTTCTCCAGAACCGGAAGTGAACCTATCTTTTTCTCAAGCATTATTTCCATTGCTTTTCCCAGATCCGTACCAGGGACAGTCCATATCAGTTCTTTTGATACAATAGAACCTACAGGCTGGTCAAGCGCCTCATGGATATTTCCTGTTGTCAACTTACTGAAAGCATCTCCCCTTCCAAGGAAATGGATAATATCAGAAGAAGTGATAATTCCTGCGAAGATACCGTCCTTGACTACAGGAAGCCTTCGGAGTTTATTCTCCACCATTACTTTTGCTGCCTGTCCAATGGGTGTGTCAGTTGAGACCATTCTGACGCTCTCGGTCATATATTCATCAACAGTTCGGTTTGTCACGAGACCACCCATCAGTTCAATTGCATTCCTTTCAGTAAAGATTGCAATGACCTGCATGTCATTGTTCACAATTGGCAGGCCGCCTGTTCTTCTTTCAATCATCATTGAAACAGCATCTTTAAAGTCAGCCTGTTCATGAAGGTAGGGAATGTCAGTTTCCATGATTTGCCGTACTTCTTCGTTGATCGCTGCCAGAAGGTTACCTTTGAAGCGGTTTTCAATTAGTAGATTCTTTTTCCCGCCCCCTAGGAAATCGATAATATCTACAGAAGTAACGACTCCTTCAAGCCTCCGTGTTCCGGCGTTTGTGATAGGAATACGCCTGAATCTCCTTTCAGTCATAATCCTGATTGCATCCATAATTGTTGCAGTAGGAGGAAGGGTTACTACATCCCTTGTTGCTAGGGCCAGGATCTTTCCTTCATGTTCTGAAATGCGGGATTTAAATTCAGGACCTATTCGCATAGTGCCCATGCTGCTAATCATGTGTGGGTCTTTCTGCTGCGCTTTCTTGGATTTGCTCACACCTGGCTGAACCTTCATCTTGTCGACGGACGAAAATGTCGTATTTCTGTTCAATAGGATCACCGAATTCGAGTTGCAGTTAATTGCTTTTTCATAGTCCGTTTTTCTTCTTTTCCTGCCTTCTTGCAGAAACTTCTCTACAATCTGCAATTTATTCCTCAACAGACCAAGTTTTGCTCCCTGAAAAAATAAAACCTGAAAGCAATTTTCTCCCGAATCTTTCCAAAAGGTTTCCTCTATTTTCAGATCTATAATTATTATTAATGACGATCTTTAATGTTATAATCTTTTTGCGTGAAAACTTACCGTTATTTTTCGCATTGAATAATTCTCTGGTTAGCTATCATTCTTCAACTGAATATCTAATTACAAACTTTCTTTCAAAGTCGGTTTTCGAAAGGTTTTTCAGGCCATACATTGACAATAGATTCCAGAAGATCCTGTCTATCAACGATTCCAGATACCTTGTCCTTTTCGTTTACTATTGTAACTCTTCCGATATCATAGTGAATAATCATCTCAATTGCACTTTGAATGGAATCGTTTTCTGAAAGTATATATGCAGGAGTTGACATTATCTTCTCAACTTTTGGACTGTCATTGGGCCTTGTTCGCCTCTCATCTTCCACTTCAATTCGCACAGCACCTGATTTTATTATGTCTCGGCGTGTTATCATTCCAATAGGCTCACCTTTCTTTGAAACTACAGGAATACCAGTAAAATCTGTCTCAAGCATATGTCCCCAAACTGTGCCGACTTTGTCCTCTGGTGAGCAGCTTTTGACTTTCTTTGTCATTACGGCTTGCAGTGTATTGGGAACATTCTTTGGAACGTCCACATTTCTGAGAATATCTACGTTACTCAAGATTCCAACTACTGTACGATCAGTAGTTGATTTAACCACAGGAACTCTATTCTGCCTTGACTGCACCATCAACTTTGCAGCCTTCATGATATCCATATCCGGAGTGATCGTAGGGGACTGGCTTGCATATCCGCCTACTGTAACATTCGAGCGTGTAGAGGTAACCCTCAAGATATCCTGGTCACTCAACATTCCCACAAGCCTGTTCTCTTCGTCAACAACAACAAGGCTTCTAAGAAGATGATCGCGCATTAGCTGACGGGCGCGAGTCACAAAGTCTCCTTCTTTGATACTCACAGGCTCTTCTGTCATAATCTCACTAACGTTCATTGTCTACCTTCCTATACTCTATTTAAAAAAGAATATCTGCAATTTGCAAAGTCGAAATTTATGTGTAAAATCTACAGATCATTCGTAATCCTCGCCTTCTTCTTGCCGACAGTTTCCACATAGGTATCTTCCGTCCACAAATCTAAGGTCATATGAAAAGACATTACAAGACTCACATATTCCCGTTTGAAAATCTTCTGCTTCTGAAATTTCTTCGATCGAGGGGGTGGAAAAGAGAGCCTCCCTGTTCATATCAATAAGTTCTTTGAGAATAGTATTAAGTCCAGGCGTTACTATCAGGATGTCAGTGTTCGAAATCATTCCTATTATTCTACCATTTTCTAGGACTGGCAGTCTTTTAATATTCGCCTTTAGCATGATCTCAGAAGCTTCTACAATACTTGTTTCAGGCTCTACGGTTATCAAGGGGGTTGAGAGTATTTCACTTGCCCTTACCTCATCTGGTTTTTTATTCTCTGTAACGATACCCTTCACAAGATCTCTTTCAGTTATTATTCCCATAGCTTTGCCATTCTCAGTGATAATGACGCTACCTGCATCACGACTGATCATTTCCCTTGCAACAGCAGGAATATCTGAGTTGATATCCATTACTATGACTGCTTTATTCATAACTTCAGAAACCGAGACCTCTCTTTCAATCTCTCTGTTGTGAATACCAACACCTATCTCTCTCTCAGCATCGGTATCCCTTCCAGGTCCATCTGCCATTTACTGCCGTTCCCCCTTTCGTTCCATACTTCGGCAATTCGCACTATAAGACTCACAATATAGGACTCACAATACAATATTTCGGCAAAAGCTTTTCAAGTTCCAGTTTCCTGTAGAAAAACTTTCCAGATCGATTTATTCATCCATCTAAGTTCAGGCCCTGCAATCATTAACTTTTTGAAGATGATATTCCGGCGAGGCCAATAGTCTCAGGATTTATTTTTTGTCCGTTCCCTCTAAGATGTTTTCCCCATTTTTTCGGACGTTTTTATACCACTTATATATACGAATCAATGGTACATAACGATAACGGCATTTCTTTTTCTCTATATAACAGAAGAAGTTTGCATGAAGTCAGAAGGCTATTCTTTCTAAGATCCCTTTCTTTTGTTCATGGAAAATAGCTTACGGAAGTCTCGAAGGAATTTTTTTCAGAACCCCTCCGTTTCCACTGGAGATTTTTGCTGAGAATGAAAAATATTTAATCGTCTGAAAGAAGTATTAGGAAGAAGTGCAGAAGAGAAGTATATTTTAGAAAGCAGACTTATACAGTTTAAAAAAACTCAAATTATATTTGTAATGCTTTCTATTTTTCTCACAGGAAATTTTTCTGACCCCTTTATTTCCACTGGAATTCACTTCATAAACTTTTACCTTGAAAGGTAAGGTTTTAGAAGTAAACCAGAAAGAGAAGCCGAAAAAGGAGAATGATTAAAGAATAATTACTCTGCTTCGGTTCCCGATACTCAGCTCGATTTCTTCGTTCAGACCATACTTTGCATACGCGTTAATGATCTGGATTTCTGAGTCAATATCAAGATCCTCGATCACATAAGCCTGTTCTCCCCAGAGAGTCAGCCGAATACTACCTGTTTCGTCTTTAAGTTGGAGGTTTGAAACCACGTTCTCGGTTCCGTCTTCTCTTTCAAACTCTCGAAGTTCCCCTATTTCGGAAACCTTCCCCTGGACTGAATAGCTTTCCCCAGGGACAATATCAGCGATATCCGTAAACTTTTCTCTGTACTCAATCTCCTTTTCACTCTTCTGGATTATCCCTCTGCCTCCCAGATTTAGTTCTACCTGCTGGGTGAAGGCATTTTCCCGAGAGTAAGCATGGAGTACTTCTATAGTCTCGTCAAAATCGATTTCATCCAGAAAACTAGTTTTTTCATCCCAGAGGGTAAGTCTGATTTTTCCTGTGGAATCGCCAAGAAGAATATTTCCCACTCTTCCGGTAGATCCGTCTTTTTTCTCAAAGGTTCGGATTTCCCCTATATCGAGTATTCTTCCGGAAACGTTAATATTGTTCATATCAGCCCCAATATCCTCGACTGGGGTAAATTCTTCTTCATACTCGACTTTTGTCTCACTTTTCTTGATTATACTTCGGTTTCCCACCTGCAACTCAATTTTCTGAGTAAAGGCGTTTTCTCGAGCATAGGCATTGACCAGCTCCACAGTATCTCCATATTCTACATCGTTCAGGAACTCAGTCTTGTCATCCCATAGAGTCACCCTGACTGTACCAGTATCATCTCCAAGAAGCAAGTTTCCTACCTTTCCACAGTTGCCATCTTTTCGTTGGAAGGTCCTTATTTCTGAAATTTCCAGAATTTTTCCTGTCAAATTCAGATCTCCCATGCCATCCTTTATGTCTTTTATTTTCTGGGTGCTGGCAGCGACTTCGATTTCTTCTTCGCTTTCGGCCAGGACTCCATTGTTTCCTACATTGATTTCCACTCCCGAATATCCCTGTTTCGCATAACCGCTAATCTGGAGAGTTTGTCCTATTCTGATTTTTCCATCCTTTATAAGATCTGCCATATTGTCCCAGAGTGTTACCTTAACTTTTCCGGTCTCATCTCCAACAATTATATTTCCGACTCTACCTATTGTTCCGTCATTTCGGGTAAATTCTTTAGTATCGAAAACCGACACAACCTTTGCAACAAGATTAATTTGTCCACTCTCGGCTGTAATGTTTTCAACTTTCACACTGTCCCGACCTACATCTGAAAATCCAAGTTCGTTGGCAACCAGCATGGCAGCCATAGGTTCATCGCAAAGCCCTCCCATGCTTTCAACCTTTTCTTGGACACGCTGCATGAAGTCCTCTTTACTGATAACATGGCTGAGCTTTTTATATATCGATTCAATATCTGTCATATTATCTCCTTAATGTATGATTTATCTTCAGTGTTTATTATTTGCCTTGTTTATTATTTGCCTTATTCATATGGCAATACCTGTTGGTGATAATTGTTGCTCTGAATTCAGTCGCTGTACCTTGAAGTAAAATTCAAAAACTGTTCTAAGAGACTAGTAGATTGCAGATTAGCAAATTACAAATCTACAAATCTGGATACATTATAAAAGTTCACACGCTCTAGTTAAATTTCAGGTGAAATTTCAGACAAGTCCATTTCAAATTTACACTTTTTAATGAATGAACTATATTGCGACCTGACAGTTAGTTTGAAATTAAGTCCCCAAATCTGTCTGAAGAGACTATTTTTAACTTAACTTCAACTGGAAGTCAAAGGCTTGAATCGGCATTTCAGGAAGGCCTGATAAGACTCTTTAATACGGCGGCCGTAAATAAATATACTTTAGATATCGTGCCACGGTATGCAAGCCGTCCTACTAAAGATTACCGTATGTCCTATGAAAGTATTTCTTAACAAAGCGGATTAATATTAATAAAGTATGCTCGTGATTATCTATTCTGCCGCCTGCAGTTTTTCAAGCTAAAAGGTATTCCTAAAACCATAGGATTGATATCTCTATTTTTCTTTGGATACTCTGCTGGAGAACTAGAGGCTTCTTGTTCTGTAAAATTCTAGGAAATTATTTTGGGGCAGAGAATAACTGAGATATCAAAATTTTTAACTTTGCAGCTTTGTCAAAACAAAAACTTAAAACAAAACCTTATTTATAGTAAAGTTTCATTATGTACGTGATACCATGATTCGAAAATGCACTGAGCACGGCTATTTTAGAGGAGGCAGCTGTCTGCAGTGTAAACGCCCTGGAAGATACCTGCTTGACGACAGCAAGGAGGAAAAGCTTGGCAGGTTTGTTTCTGGAACTCTCAGGCATTTCCCAGAATCGGCAGGCGTTGAAATGGACAGATTCGGCTGGGTTAACATTAACGATTTCTGTGACGTCATGAGAAAGCGGTACATCTGGATGAGAAAGGAATACCTTTACGCCCTTGTAGAATCCGATGAAAAAGGAAGATATGAAATCCGCGACTCCAGAATCAGGGCACGTTACGGGCACTCTGTCAATATTGATCTAGATTATAGGGAAAGTGACTCTCCATACCTGTATTATGGAGCAAGCCCTGAAGAAGTCGATGTTCTTCTGGAAAACGGAATTTTTCCGATAAAACAGAGATATGTTCATCTCAGCACTTCATATGAAAAGGCAGTGGAAGTATCCCTCATTCATACTGAAAATCCTATTATCATTCAAATTGATGCCTTTAAAGCTCAGGAAGATGGGATCTCCCTCAAACTTGCAACCGATGACATCGTACTTACGGAAAAGATACCTCCTGAATACCTTTTTGTCGTTGAAGATTGACTTTAAAGGACCTTAAAGGACTTTAAAGGGTTGACTTTAAGGTTTTCTCAAATCTTTCTTGGTACTTTTCCTTTCTTTTTTCCTTCACTCTTTTAACTCACGGATATTTCGAAAAGGCCTTCCTTTTCCTCTATTTTGAATTTGACATCAAGAAACTGTTCAGTAATCCAGATATTTGTCGCAGTATGAAGAGAAAGTTCTCTAACAGTGTAAGAACTGTCTCCTGCAAGGGCCATATACGGTATCAGCTGGTCTGCCAGATGTGTATCTACAGAAGCTCCTGCTCTAAGTTCAGGAATAATTTCGTCTGCAGCACTTTTGCCTACTCTTTCTGCGGGAAGCCCTCTTTTCCCAAGTGCACTCCCGCCTATATAGCCTGTCCAGAGGGTTATCCCGCTTCCAGTGGAAAAAGCTTCAAAAGATTGAGTTTCTATCTGAGACTGATAGCCAGCTTCCATTAGTCTTATACTCGCAGCTTCGGCCTGGCGTAAAGGTACATGGGTCGGAAGATTCGAAGCATGAGAAATTCCCTTGATTTTTTCTTCTTCTTCTTTTAAAAAATGAAAGCCCTGTAACCTGCACGGTTTAAAATAAGCTGAAACTTTTCCTCCTCCTTTAGGGTAGTAGCCATGTTCCTTCAGTGTTACGCTGGCTGAATAACCAAGCCTCTCAAGAGCCCTGAGGGTTACATGCTGCAGGTAGTCTATTGTCGGAGACCAGGCCACGTCGGTTCCTCCTTTTACCGTAAGTTCTACCTCTTCTTTTGCAAATGGCAGGGCGGGCATAATGCACTGGAGGAGCAGAGTTATGCTTCCTGCTGTCCCAATATCAATATCATACTTTCCCCCCTCTATTTCCACTGGAGCAAAAGAAAGCTCAGTAGAGCCTGGAAAAAGTCCCGAGATCTGAGCCTTAAATATCCTGGCTGCAGCTTCCAGAGCCTTTAAATGTTGTTGCTTTAGGCCTGGATTTGGCCTGTTTTTCCTGATATTCGTAACCCTTATCTCTTTCCCGGTAACTGCAGAAAGAGCAACAGCCGTTCTAACCAATTGCCCTCCTCCTTCACCGTAAGAGCCGTCGATCTCTAACATTTGCTTCCCCATACTTTACTGAATTTATCTTTTTATCCTTCTGCCTTTCTTTTACTTTTCTTCCGTGTACTCTCCTTTCTTTTACTTTCTTTCCTTCTCCTTTTTATTTCGAATTGCAGCTTTTACAGCCGGTCGGAGAGGATCCACAAGCATAGAAACCGGTGGTGCATAACAGGTTTCTAGGTCAAGAAGGTCGCTGATAGTAGTCTTTTTTCGGATTGCAAGGGAAAGAGTATCGATCCTTTCTTTTATTCCTTCTCCTCCTGCAAGTTGCGCACCCACCAGAACATCGTCTTTGAACAGGAGTTTAATGTACAAGTCTTTCCGACCCGGATAATAGGAAGCTCTCGTACGTCCTCGGGAAAATCCTGTAATTACCTCTATTCCATGGCTTTCAGCCTCTCTTGAGGTAATACCAACTCCACCAAATTGTAAATCTCCTGCCACAGCTACCCAGGGGTTGGCAAGCGGCCCGAGAGTAGTACATTTTCCTGTGATATTGTTGCCTATTATGTCAGCCATATGCCGGGCTGTTGTGCCCAGCTGACTTAATCTTGTTTCCCCTGTTATAAAGTCTGTTACTTCCACACATTCTCCGCCTGCATACACGTAGGGAAGAAATTCTTCTCCTGCCTTAACCTGGAGCATATCATTTACAATTATTCCTCCGGCTTTTCCGATTTCAATCCCGGCTTCAAAGGCAAGGGAAATCTCGGGTCTAATCCCGCTTGCAAAAAGCACAAGATCTGCGGGAAGCTGCCTATTCCCAACGTACAGTGTTTTTTCTTTCCATAAACCTGCAGGAAAAGTTGCAAGTTCCCCGAAGATGACCTCAACCCCGATATTTTCCAGATGTTCCTTTATGATGTCTGAAATATCAGGATCCAGTTGTTTGGAAAGCAGGTTTTTGCTTCTGCTTATGAGGAAGGTCTCAATTCCCCTTCTCGAAAAGGCTGCTGCACACTCTATTCCTATTGTTCCTGCACCTATTATGCAGACATTCTCAACAGTTTCCAGAGCTTTTTCAAAGAGCACTCCATCAGCAAGACTCCTCAGAGTAAAAACGCCATAAGGAAGAATGTTTGTGCCACCTGTTAGAGGTATAAAAGGTAGGCTGCCTGTAGCAATTACGAGCTTGTCAAAAGGATAAATTCCTTCGCCTGTCCGAACAATTTTTAAATCCAAATCTATTGATCTGGCACACTCGTTCAGCCTGACATCTATCCTATTTTTTTTGAAAAATTCCTGGGGCTTCACTATTAATTTTTCAAAACTCTCAATTTCCCGACCCAAAACAAAAGGAATTCCACAGTGGCTGTAAGCAGTATGGGAATCTCTTGAGATTACGGTAATCTCAAAATCGCTCTGTCTTCGTATTTTAGTAGCAACCGCCATGCCACAGGCTCCCCCTCCTATAATAACCACTTTTACAGGACCCTTTTTTTCAGGGCTGTATGCGGATATGGCTTCCTGAAATTCTCCCTTAGCCCCGGCTGCTTTTTGGATCTCATTCTCATCTACAGCGCTTTGTTTACCAAAATCTCTTCCCATAATCTTAATAGTTGTATCTCACGCCTATTATAAGTTTTTAAATTGCCGAAAAGCTTTCAAGCTAATGAGTGGTGGACTTATAAAAATGATTTAATCAGGTTCTTTTTATAGGATAAGTTACTTGAAAATCTACCCATCACAGATGAAAATAGGCTTCTGATATTGTTTGGACAAAAGACGAAAGGTACTCTCTATACCTCAGGGGAGCTGAACGAGCGAGTTTGGGAGTGGGGGGTTAGTACATAAAAAAGTTTCTATGCCTCGCCCGTTCAATTTTTTACAAGTCCTTTTTTTTATATATACTTTTCTAAATTTTCCACTTTATTATTTTTTACACTTTTTAAGCTCTTCTAAGCTATTCTGAAAGACTCCTCCTGAAATTGTTCTAAAAATATACTAATTTTCAAAATATCAAGCATGAAAATATGACTTTAATTTGATAAAATTCTTTAAATAACCACAAAGTTCTTAAATCCTGCCGGCATTAAATACATGAATTTAAAATATGTGGCGCACAGAGTTCCTCATTTGCCGAGATTCCTTTAAAGGTGGGCAGGAGCTGTTCTGCAGGTCATATCATTGATTAACAACTTCGCCTATTCATCATCGCTGAACTCGTAAAGATAATCCAATGTAATTAATTCACATGCAAATATAATAAAAACTTCAGATTTACTGCATTATCACTCAGGGCTAAAATAATCGTCCAATTTAAACTAGAATTCATACATCACTCACCCATGAAGAGAAAGTCAAAAAGTGCTCTCAATAAACCTGGTACGTATTCAACTTACCACTTACCAAATTATCAGTATGAAGCCTCTATAGTACGGGATAGGGCGTCTGGCACATATTGGCTGTTCATGTCCGGATTGCCCGCTTTTAAGGGGCATTTCTTGAAAACTTGAGTTATCAGGCTCATTGAAAAGTGAACACATATTTTGACTTCCGGCTCTGAAGTCTATCTCAGGGCCATAGTAAAAACTTATGTTGGGGCAAGGGCTTTCGGGCAGATATGGAAAGCCTCAGGAACAACGCAGGTATTATTGTGTCTGCCCAGTCAAAAGTCAGGAGATTCTCTATCTAAAAGAACCTTATCTAGGCTGAGATAGGCTTGGAACTTTAATAGGTTTTCATAAGGTAAGAGCTTTCGCCAAACCGCTTAATTTCTGGCAGAATGTCAGATTAGGTTCTCCTGGCATAAGTATAACTGAATAGAAACTCCAGGCAGGTCTAGAACTCTCTTTCGGTTACATTTGTCATTGATTCTTGAATCTGCCTATTCAAGGGTGTTGTCCCTGAGCCGATATGAACTCTGATTTTTTACTATTTTTGCATTGTCCAGAGCTTTACGAGTTTTCGAAGTCTATAAAATAATTTATACTGTCAGAAAACTAATGAATTGTAATCCAGAAGGGCAATCAATCACAATTGTTGGAAAAACTCAGATGGAATTTAGTTTAAAATAATTATCATGATAAATCATTGACAATACATACGGAGAATTCATATGCAAAATACAGATACTACAAAATACATCATTCATTCCAAAATTAACGCTGATGGGGTAATTGAACGTCCTGATATTGTAGGTGCGATCTTCGGACAAACTGAGGGATTACTCGGGGCTGATCTTGATCTTCGTGACTTGCAAAAAACTGGCAGGATCGGTAGAATCGAGGTAATGGTTACGGCTAAAGGAGGAAAGACCAAAGGAAATATCTTTGTTCCCTCAAGCCTTGATAAGGTCGAAACTTCGATTCTTGCTGCGTCTCTTGAGACTATTGACAGAGTGGGACCCTGCAGCGCTAAAATTGAGGTTTTCCAGGTAGAAGATGTAAGAGCTGTAAAGCGAAAGAAGATTATTGAAAGGGCAAAACTCATTTTTACTAAAATGTTTGATGAGACCGTTCCCGAGTCTCAGGAGCTAGCCGACGAAGTTAGGCAGTCTGTAAGAATCGATGAACTAACTTACTATGGAAAGTCCAGAATTCCCTGTGGGCCGAATGTTCTTAACTCAGACGCCATCATTATTCTCGAGGGGAGAGCCGACATTCTGAATCTGCTCCGCTATGGCATAAAGAATACTATCTGCGTAGGTGGAACGAACATTCCCCCTGAAGTTGCAGAACTTACTAAAAAGAAAACAGTAACAGCTTTTACGGATGGGGATCGTGGAGGAGAACTCATAATACGTGAGCTCCTGCAGGTGGCAGACATCGACTATGTTGCCCGTGCCCCCGATGGAAAATGTGTAGAGGATCTTGTCCAGAAAGAAGTTATAAGAGCTCTACGCCGGAAAGTTCCTGTAGAGCAGATCATTGAGAAATATGGAATCCAGGAAAAGGAAGGCGAAGAAAGTGCCTGCAGAGTGGAGAGAGGCGCCAAAAGAAAGATAAGGGCACCTGAAATTGTGCCCAGGATTGCTGAGAAGAAACTACACAAGCGTATTAAGGTACACAGAGTCTCTCCAAAGCCAGATCTTTATGGAGAGGAAATTGCGGAAGAAGAAACGAAAAGAGTAGAACCTACAAGAATTTTTGAAAGGGCTCCAGAAAAACTGGCTGAAAAAATTTCGGAAACAACTCCTGTGAGTGCAGAAAAGGTCAAAACGAGACCTATCGTTGCAAAACCTCAGATTTCAGCAAGGGCAGTTCCTGCTGCCGTCAGAGTTCCCAGAGAAAAGCCTGCCGAAAAGGTTTCAGCGGCCGTTAAAGTTCCAGGAGGTGAGGCTGTCAGGGTCTCTCCTGCCCCGATAAAGACAGTTTCTATCTCTCCTGAAGCCGCCAGATTCAGGTCTCATGTCGAAGCTCTGAAAGGAACCTTAACGGCTAGAATTCTTGACTCACAGGATAAGGTAATAGAGGAGATTGCAGTCCGTGATCTTGCGAGCAGGCTTAAAACCTATAAAGAAAACATCCAGAGCGTAGTCTTCGATGGTGTGATTACTCAGAGGCTCGTTGATATTGCCTCAAGTAACGCAATTAAGAACATAATAGGTGTAAAGATAGGGAACGTAGCCAAGGTTCCTGCTGACATGGAAGTTTTGACCGCAAGCATGCTTTGAGAGAACCTTAATTTCTCTCAATCCTCATTCTTTTTTATTTCCCTTCTCTAATATTATTCCTTTCTACTTCCCCTTAATTTCCTATTTCTTCTCCCGAATGCTGAATTTCTTTCTTTGTTCCTATATTCTCATCTTCTAAAGTCAATTTCACTCTGGTTATCATTTTATGTGTAATATTTGTATGTGTAATATTTGTATGTGTAATATTTGTATGTGTAATATTTGTATATGTAATATTTGCATAGAAGACTTGTTAGATCACCACGATTTGGTATTATTTTCACACTATAATGTTAAACTTCACACTTTCTTCCATAATCCTTCATTATTTATCATATACATTATATGGAAAACCTTATCATACAAAACTAGGAAGTACATTTCCTCGGATAATTCTTTTATCCGATTCAAGATAATATTAAATTGATCTTGTAAAATTGTAGGTCTGTTCGCTATGCACAAGGAAGAGCTCATACAACTACACACATATATGGCCCAAATGAAGAGGTATTTTGAAAGGCACGGGGTAACGCACGAATTCGATGATTACAAGGCTTTATCTATAAGCCCTGTACACATTCACCGGAGCAAGGCAGATCACAAGCGCGCAATTTTTATTTTAGGAGGCGAGCTTGCGACTCTTATGTCCCGGGACGACCCTATCTTTGAGGAAACACCAGCCCATATGAGGGAATCGCTGAATTCCGTCATCAAGCTCATGGGTAATAACTGATAGGGCCCTTGAAAGTGATGAAGAATTCGTTATCTGAAAATACAGATTCCAGATATTTTTGTTTTGAGATCAGGAGACGGTAAGGGTGGAGGTGCATCTTCATCACCATCCCGTCTTCTCCATCTGAGTAATATTTTTTCTCGGTCCAGCAGGGTACAAATCCTAAGGACCTATATAATTTTTGTGCTCCTTTATTACTATTTCTTACTTCGAGCCTTGCGTATCGAAGCCCGTTAGCAACAAAAATGTCACAAATAGCATGAATTAGTCCTGTACCTATTCCTCTTCCCCGATATTCTTCTTTGACACCGACAGAAAAAATGTGCCCTTCATTTCCTGCGGAACGGTAACCTACCACATACCCCACGATTCTTCCATCCTGCTCTGCGACAAGGAAACCATCCCCTACGGTTTCATAAAAACTCATGTACAAGATGGAGTTGTGCTCCGAAAAGACCTCACTTTCAATTTCAACTACTTCCTGGAAGTCCTCAGGTGCAAAATGCCTTATCATAATATCTAATATATTCCTGCCATTTTATTATTTCTTCGAAAGGAAAATTATTCCTAAAGTCTGTTTGCAGTTCTTCTGAAGCTGCTCTAAAGTCCTGCAGTTCATACTTTATAAACTTGTCTTATAAATCTTATTTAGGGATCCGTGCACAGGCTCAGAGTTTCTTGACATGCCTAACATCCACTGCAACTCCTCTACTGGATCTCACCATTTCCTCTCCGCTCATCACAGCTCGCCCTACACAGAGCGCTTTTCTCCCGAGCACAATTACCTCATCATTAGGCCTTATTCCCAGGTCTGCCTGAGTAACTCCTGGGGCAAGGATGGAACCGCGTGGGAGAAAATCATCAATTTTTACCAAGTATTTCTCACTTTTTAGCATTAGTTCAGCCCCTTCGAGGGACAGAGCAAGCATTCCATATTGCGGAACCAGGGTTGCTAGTTGTTTTTTCCCGAAAAAAAGCTGATACTTGGGGAACCGGCCTTTAACTGCAAGCTTTCCGGCTTTCTCAGAGAAAAGAAGTGCAGCATCTTCTCCGAACTGATATTCTGCAATAGCTCTTAAGAAATTCTTTTTGTCCTCTTCCGCGTTCAGACTTTTCCTGCTGAAGCTTTCGGATGTGCAGATAGACTCAACGGTCTTCTTGAGGTTTGAAAGCGCCTCCATAGACACAAGACTTCCTGTAGCAGTGTAGATTATTTCAATCCCGAGCTTGCTTGCCGCTCGTTCACAGATTTCCCTGTATGCCCCTTCTACATGGGCAACCACGGTCTTGTACCTGTATTTTGAGAGATAAGCCTCAAGGCAGCCTGAAACCCAGGCTTTTTCTTCTTCGTCCCAATGCCCCGTAACCGCAGTATCGTAATGGGCTGCAGGATATGTTAATTCCAGCTCTCTTGGCACTATTCCAAGAGGCGAGGTTAAAATCACTTCGTGGACAAACTTCCGATATTTCCCAAGTGCCAGAATAAATTTCTGATGGGATTGGGAAGTTGAATAAGGTTTCCTGGCCGCACAAGGGAAAAGTACTAAAATCTCAAGATCCGGAGGTGTATACCTTTCCTGTATGCGCCGTGCAAATCTTACTACCTCAATTCGAGATAAGGCCTCCGAGGTATCTGCAAGGAGCTGGTTTTGCCGAAAAGCAGGAACTCTTTCTTCAAGGTAAGAATATTCGAAATCTCCAAGTCTTAACAGGGCTGTGAGCCAGGGCCTGACCCTGCACTGGCCTTCAACATATTCTCTCAATGTTCCGGCCCTGATCCTTTCCCGCACAAGGGAAAGTTCAGCTTCGAGGGCATTCCTATTGTGAGCTGAAAGGAACTTTGCTCTCTCAATTTTCGGGAGCTTCCTGAGTTCTGCAGGCGTACTTGCAGCGCATGCACCGCATCTGCAGGGAAATTCTGTCAGGGAGTCGAGATAAAAACTACCTGCAGCTGTCAGGTAAATATCGGAATAGGCCGCAATTTCTGTTCTGGTATCGTCCAGAACATCAATTCCAAGGTAGACTAGCATAGCTATATTCTCAGGAAGCGCCAGATTTGGAGCATAAAGAGCTGTATCAGGGGAAATCTGGTTTCTAAGTTTTGTTATGGTCTCGAGAAATCTGCGAGCATTGTTTTCCAGGGTGCCTGCTCCTTCTATAATATAAAGGTCAGTTTTCTCAGGCTTTCCTCCTACTCTCAGGAGAGAACCTGTTGGGCCTATATTTTCGGCATTTTCACCACTAAGGACTGTAATTTTTTCGACTTTCCCGAGGGATTCGGCTGGAACGAAAGGCGGATAAGCTTGATGCGGCAGGATTATGAGAGTTCCTTTTCCTGTTTTTTCCCAAATTTGCTTTATGCGTGTCTCAAGCTCTGAATCAGATCTTACACCCCAGAAACTCCCTGCATCAACAATAGGGCCAGGGGTTTCAAGCTTTCCGAGTTCTGCTGTACTCAAAATGCAGGGCGTATGAATCTCGGGAGACAGCAGAAGTTTTCCTATCCTTGCTGCTCCGTCTCTGTGTTCTATCTCAAAGTACTGTGTCATGTTTGTCCTCTTATGTCTATCAGGATGTAAAGGTTTGTCCTGCACTTTTCCCTGAAAGCTTCTATTACTCCTCGTTTTTCTGAATCTGAAGAGTGCTCAGCTTTACGATTTATTTCGTGTTAACTCTTAGAAGGAAGATTTTATTCTTAAGAAAGGAAGAGGATGGTATATTCTTATATATTATTAATCTTGATTATCTGCTGTAACTCATACTTCATTTGTCTGTTATTGTCTGCTCCAGCCGTGACAGAAATTCTATTTTTCACATTTGAATTCTAATTTGAGGTCTAGAATGAATATAACTACAGAACTTCAAAATATTGTTGGCGGGCGACTATCAGTCTCGCCTTCGGAACTTTATTGCTATTCTTCTGATGCATCCCAGGTCAAGGGAATACCTGATTACGTGGTACGCCCGAAAAGCACAGACGAAGTAGGCCAGATTGTCAGGCTTGCTTATGAAAACGATATACCTGTAACTGTAAGAGGATCAGGCACCGGACTTGCAGGTGGGGCAGTCCCTGTTAAAGGGGGTATTGTGCTTGATATGTCGGGCATGAATCGGATTCTTGAAATTGATATTGATAATATTCAGGTCATGGTAGAGCCTGGGATTATTCAGGACACTTTAAACGAAGCGCTAAAGCCATACGGTTTTTTCTTTCCTCCCAATCCTGGCAGTTCAGCCATGTGCACTATAGGGGGTATGATAGGTTACAATGCAAGCGGAATGCGCTGTGTTAAGTATGGTACTACCAGAAACTATGTTCGTGACCTGGAAGTGGTGCTTGCGGATGGGACAGTTATCCATACCGGTTCAAAGATGCTAAAATCTGCTGCAGGGTATGATTTGACCCAGCTTATTGTAGGTTCGGAAGGCACACTAGGCATTGTCACGAAAGCCAGCCTGAAGATTGTCCCTCTCCCAAAAATCCGAAAACTAGTAATAACCTCCTTTGAAAACGCGGAAATTGCAGGGCAGGCGGTTGTAAAAACCTTTTCAAATGGGGTCATTCCCTCAGCCTGTGAGATTCTGGACAGAGTTTCCCTCCAGGTTCTCAAACGCTACGATCCAAACCTTGTGCTTCCTTCAGAAGGCGATGTTATTCTTTTTGAGGTTGATGGTACTGAAAGTTCGGCGCGTGAAGCTGCAGAGCAAATAATGAAAGTCTGTGAGCCCCTGGCTATTTCCATAAAGCTTGCGGAAAGTGAAAAGGAAATGGCAGATATCTGGGCAGCCAGAAAACTTGTAGGAGCTGCAGTTTCCCGCCTAGACCCAACAAAGAGCCGCATCTATGTCGGAGAAGATGTGGGAGTTCCCATAAAGCAGATCCCGGAACTGTTAAAACGAGCACAGGAAATCGCTGAGCAATTCAACCTGCCTGCTATGAAATATGGACATATAGGAGACGGAAACCTCCATCTTGCCTTCTTCATTGATGTTTTGAACAAAGATGAATGGGACCGCCTGAATAAAGCTGCAGATCTGGTCCATAGAACAGCAATTGAGCTTGGAGGCACAGTCAGTTCCGAGCATGGGGTAGGCGCGGCAAGGGCCGAATACATGAAAGCTCAGTGGGGCCCTGCCCTTGAGGTAATGCGTGCGATCAAAAATGTCCTTGACCCGAAAGGCATACTGAATCCGGGCAAACTGGGGTTGTGAAAACCATGAAAAACGAAGGAAAAAAGGAAACTGAGCAGGCAAAAGAGCCGGAAAAAATCAAAATAATTAATAACGAGATGACCCCTAACGAGATAAACGAGAGCGATAGCGAACAACATCCATTTGAGGTTGACCGCAGGTCGGTTTATAGATGTGTTCAGTGTGGAACCTGCCGGTCGGTTTGCCCTGTATTTGATGTGGTAGGCTGGGAATCTGCCAATACACGCGGCAGAATGCTCATCATTAAAAGCCTGCTCGAGGGCAGACATCCTTCCGAAGATGTCCTTCCAAGCTTGGCCTCGTGCACAACCTGCGGGATCTGTGCTGCTAAATGCCCTGCCGGAGCAAACCCACCAGAAGTTGTGGAAGCTGCCAGAGCTCAGCTTGTGAAATGTGGTATTACGACTGACGCCCAGGAAAACTTGAAGTCGGCGATCATGACATACGGGAACTCTTTCGGGGAAACGAAATCTCGTAAACACTGGCTCTCTGAAGTAGAACGTTTAAAACTCCCTGAAAAGTCCGATTCTGTTTATTTCGTGGGCTGTTTCGATTCCTATCGCTACCCGGAGTTTGCTAAAAAAACGTTTGGAATTCTGCAGCGTTTTGGAGTAACTCTCCTGCCTGATGAACAGTGCTGCGCCTCTCCCCTCCTGCGTACCGGATTTAAAGAGGACGCAGAAAAAGTCATGAAACACAACCTTGATCAGATCCGGAAAGTGGGTGCGCATACAATTATCACAAGCTGTGCAGGCTGTTATACAACTCTTAAGAACAACTACCCCGAAGAACTCAGGGTTATTAGCCTTCCTGAATTCCTTGCCGAACACCTGGAAGAGCTCAATTTGAAGAAACTTGACCTTACAGTTACCTACCATGATCCCTGCCACCTTGGAAGGCATAATCAGGTTTATGACGCTCCAAGAACGGTTATCCAAGCAATTTGCACTCTCAAGGAAATGAAAAACATTAAAGAGAACGCACGCTGCTGCGGCGGCGGAGGTGGGGTAAGGACAGGTTATCCTGACATTTCCCTTGAGCTTGCAAGAAACAGGCTTAAAGACGTTCCAGAAGGCGTGGATTATATCGTTACTTCCTGTCCCCTCTGTGTGAGAAACCTCAGAGACGCAGGCGGAAATATCGAGGTTATTGATATTGTAGAACTCGTAGCAATGGCGATAGAGTAACTCTATCTCCTTGTCTTGCTGTCTTGTACTCCAGTTATTTGTCTTACTGGTTTTTATTCAGAGCCGACTTTTGGCTCAAGTATTATCTTTTAATCCCTGAGAGTTTAATCTTTGAAAAACGACTCTCAACTTTACCTGTTTAGTGGTAAACTTTCTATTTTTTTGAGTAATATGTCTTTATCTCCTAAGCGATTCTTTTTATTGAATATTATAATCGGATGTCAGCTTTACAAGTAGGTCAGGAGGACAGACCGTGAGTGATAATACAATAACTTTCCGTAACGTTTCACCTGCCAGCTTCAAATGTATGAAGAAAAAGCTTCAGACAATGGGTATTTTTGTCCCGCCGGGCAATAAAGGGAAGCTTTCAGGTCAGGGAGTTGCGGCAGACTTCGAATGGGATGGAGAGTCAAAACTTATCATCACAATCAAGAAAAAACCCTTTATTATTAGTTATGAGACTGTAACCTGGAAAATGAGCGAATTTGTTAAAGAGTGCCAAGGCTCAATAGAGAAAATTCTGTGATGAAGTATGAGCGAAAGGAAACTGGATACTGAGGGCTGTCAGGGGATTAAATTCAGAAATGTAACTCCTGACGTATTTTCCTGCATGAAGAAAAAACTTCAGAACTACGGAATCGAAGTTTCATCCGGAAATTCCGGTGTTTTTGAAGGAAACGGAATAGTTGCCCATTTTATCTGGGATGGTGAGGCAAACCTGTCAATTGAGATTAAAGAAAGGCCTCTAGACACTTACTGCGGGCAGATAAGTGGAAAATTCAGGGCTTTCTGGCGTGAGTGTCAGGGTTTATGAAGGTGAACCCAAGCTTATGCTTACATCAGGATTACTCTTGATTTTCAAATCAATATTTATAAGCAAAAACAGAATACTTTTCTTTACCTTCTTCAGCACTTTTATAATAATTCCAAGTATCTGGAAGTTCTTTCTTGTCAAACATTTCTCTATATCGAAAATAAGCATTCCTAATAGTAGCTTCGCCAGCTAAAATTTGATTTGGATCTGCTAAACTCTGAATCTTTGAAGCCAAATTTATTGTTTTCCCAATTAAATCTTTCTGAATTTTCGTTGCTTTGGAACCGATAATCATAATCATGGCTTCGCCAGAATCTAAGCCAATCCTAACGCCAATAGAAGGCAAGCCTTTAAAATTAAGAATAGTATTCAAACCGTTGACAATGAAATATTTAATCGCATGTGCGCATTCGATTGCACTGTCATTCATTCCAATGTAATTAGGTTCAGGAAAATAAGCTAAAATCCCATCTCCTTGGAATTTTAATACATAACCTCCAAAACACTTAATCAACTGACTGACTTCACTTGAATATAATTGTATAACTTTTGCATTATCTTCTAAACTTAACTTTTGACTCATTTTTGTAGAGCCTACTATATCAATAGAGAGAATCACAAAGCGTAATGTGACTTCCTTTAAGGAATCTAAAAACTCCTCAGACTCATCATAATACTGATATCCCTCTAAATTATTTCCCCAGTTTAATTTTAGGTATTCAACTCTTTCTTGTGTATATCTTTTTACATTCTTAATTGGATTCTTTCTATAAAACACAGGAAGATTGTCCATATTTTGAACTGCTTCAGCAAATACATCAAAAGAAATAAATTTTTCATCGAATTTGTCCCAATATCCTTCTACACCATTTACTTCTTTTATTGAATACCTTTCTGGTATTGGTACGAACTCAATTACTAAACGTCCATCAGCGGTTTTCTCGATAAATTTAATCTCAAAATCCATTCTCCCATCTATCATATATGTTATATAAGTAAAAAAGTCATTAAAGTTTTTGTGTTTTACTGTATCGGCAGTGTACCAAAAGTTCTGTGAATTCTCAATTACTCTGTCCTCTTCTGAGGCATAGATTTTACAACAAAGCCTATGTATCGCAAATTCGAATTTACAGAACTTTCAGTATACTACGATTACTCTAATTTCTATAAGAACAACTTTACCTTTACCACTTACCTTTTCTCCTTATCAAACACTTATGAGCATTTCCTACAAGATCAAGTCTTCCTGCCTTCTCTAGAGCTTCGTATACAAGCTCGTAATTTGCAGGGTTCCTGTAGTGCATAAGGGCTCTTTGCATGGCTTTTTCTTTCTTACCTTTTGCAACATATATTTTTTTGCCTGTGAACGGGTCCAGTCCTGTATAATACATGCATGTCGAGACGGTCATAGGTGTTGGGGTGAAGTCCTGTACCTGTTCGGTGTAGCCTCCATGGTCCCGTACATACTCTCCCATTTCTATCATATCTTCAAGGGTACATCCTGGGTGTCCTGACATCAGGTAGTTTACAATGTACTGTTCTTTGCCGCACTTCCGGTTGAGAGATGTAAATTTTTGGGCAAATTTTTCGTAAACTTCCCTGCCGGGCTTGCACATTGCATTCGTGACCTGTCTCGAAAAGTGTTCAGGTGCGATCCGCAATTGTCCGCTAATATGATAAGCACAAAGTTCTTCGAGGTACTCTTCATCCTTAAGAGCCAGGTCATAGCGTACCCCATAACCTGTAAAGACTTTCTTGACTCCTGGAAGGTCACGCAGGCGGCGTAAGAGTTCGAGCAGCTTTTTGTGGCTGGTATCCAGAGCAGGGCAAGTGCGAGGATAAAGGCAGGATTTGTCCAAGCAGGCTCCTTTTTTCTCCCAGGTTTTACACTCCATACCGTACATATTTGCGCTTGGGCCGCCAACTCCGTTTATAATACCTTTGAAATCAGGTTTTTCTGTAAGTTTTTTTGCTTCACGCAGAACAGATTCGATACTGCGGCTTGCAATCATGCGTCCCTGATGCTCTGTAATTGCACAGAAAGCACAGCCTCCGAAACAGCCTCTGTGCGTTGTCAGAGAAAATTTTACCATTTCCAGGGCAGGAACGGGTTCAGTATAGGAAGGATGTCTTTCTCCAGTAAATGGCAGTTCATACACATGATCCAGCTCAGCCTCGGTCAGGAGGCGCATTGGCCTGTTCTGCACAATTACGGTTTTCGGGTGAGGCTGGATAACCCCTTTTCCAGTAATAGGGTTCTGCTCTGCAAAATATATTCGAAAAGCCTTTGCAAAGGCCGTTTTATCCTGAGAAACTTCTGAAAAGGAAGGGATTTCGATATTTTCCTTTAAAAATTCTGCTGCATCTTCAGCTATTTTCCCTTCTCTTTGTTCAGGTTTGTCCCGTTCCTGTTTCTCCGGCCTGTTATCTGGCTTTTCAGCTCTTTCTTTAAGCTCTTTCCAGGCTTTAACTTCCATTTTCCAAACTGTACCTGGAATGTCTCTAATATTTCTGATATCTTCCCCGGCTTGCAGTCTTTTTGCAATTTCCACGATCTGAAGTTCTCCCATACCGTAGACTATGAGATCAGCAGGCGCATCAGCCAGAATGGACTGCCTGACCTTATCTGAAAGATAATCATAATGCGCAAAGCGACGTAAAGAAGCTTCAATGCCTCCCAGCACTATAGGCACATCAGGAAAGGCTTCTTTTATCCTGTTCGAGTAAATTATAACGGCGCGATTCGGACGAAGCCCTGCTTTGCCTCCAGGAGAATAAACATCCTTTTCCCGCGGCTTCAGACCTGGGGTCAAATTGCTGACCATAGAGTCAGTATTTCCTGCACTTACGGAAAAAAAGAGCCTGGGCTTCCCAAGTTTTTTGAAGTCTTCAGGGCTATCCCAGCGCGGTTGAGCAATTACTCCTACCCTGAAACCAGCATCTTCAAGAACTCTTCCTATTATTGCCGTGCCGAAACTTGAGTGATCTACATAGGCATCTCCGGAAATCAGAATAATGTCAAGCTCTTTCCAGCCGCGAGCTTTCACTTCCTCAGGGCTCATTGGAAGGAATTTCGACGTCGGTATGCGGGAAGAAACTGATTTTTCTTTCCTTTCTCTCTTTCCGTGTTTGGTTCCGGATTTTTTCCCTGATTTTCTTCCAGATTCTGTCGTAGATTCTGTCGTTTTTTGTCTCAGTTCAGCTTTTTTTGGAACAAAAAAACCTTTTTTTCTGCCTAGTCTTTCTTTATTCGGCTTTTCCGAGTTCAAATTCTTATTATTCTTTGAAGCTGCTGTATCTTTGGCCATAGTCTGTTTTAAAGCTCCTCTTTCTCGTGTTTTTATTCGCCCATCATCATTTTTAACATTCGGTATGAAGCCATTATCTGATTATTCCCATCCCTGTCCGCCGGGGCTCCATGTCCAGAATACAGGGCTTTTACATCAATTTTTGTGAGCTTTTCTATTGAGCCAGCCATTTTTTCAGGTTCTGAACCCTCAAAGTCCATTCTTCCGAAGCCCCCTCCTGGAAATACAGTGTCCCCGGAAAAGAGACTTTTTGAGGCCGGCTCGTAGAGGCAGATACTTCCTTTTGAGTGACCTGGGGTGTGGATAACTTCCAGGTATTCCCCATTCCCTATATCAATTTTATCTCCTTCTTCATATGTAATTGTGGGCCTTACTTCAGGGGCCTGTTCTCCGAAAAGCATGGACACGCTGAAGTATTCGTCGTTTATGCCCTCCAGGTCAGCTTTATGTATTCCGACTTTTGCACCGCTTTTTTCTGAAATAGCTGCAGCTGCTGCGGTATGATCATAATGGCAATGTGTAAGGACTATTAGTTCCAGGTCGGTTAGTTTTATATATTTCTCTAGTTGCTTGATAACCAGGTCGCTGTTCATTCCCGCGTCGATCAGGACTTTTCCATTTACCAGATAGACACTTGAATCGTAAGCTGTAGGGCAAATGTACCGGACTTCCATGGTTCTTCCTCTTTTACTCCTTTTTACTCATCTTCCACTCCCTTTTTCCTCACTTCTACTTCTTGAATTTTCGTATTGTTTCCCAGCTCACTCTTTGCTTCTTATATATCTTTGAGAATTTAGATATTAAAAGCCCTGCGCGCATTTTCGGTAGTCAATTTTGCAATCTCTGCCGTTTCCATATTCTTAAGTTGTGCGACTACAGGGACTGAATCTACTATAAAGGCAGGCTCGTTTCTGCCTTTGCGGGGAGAAAGGAAAGGACTGTCGGTTTCCAAAAGCAGGTTTTCTAGGGGCACGGCTTCTGCAAGAGTTTGGTGATGTTCAGAAAAGCAGACAAGAGTTGCAAGGGAAATATAATATCCCCTATCTACAATTTCCCGCATGGTCTCAACAGGGCCGCTATAGCAATGATAGATAACCGTATCTATGCCTCTGACAAACTTTAGTACTTCTGCTTCAGCCATCCGAGCATGCACAATAAGGGGTTTGTCAAGGTCTTTTGCAAGCTCAATAACTTTTTCGAACGCAGCAGTCTGTCTCTTACGTTCTTCATCTGTTTTGCAGTCTTGAAAGTCCAAGCCTGCTTCTCCTATTCCCACTGCTTTTTCGGCATTGGCTTCAATCTGGGCAAGAATTTCATTTATTTCTTCATCCGTACCTTCCCTGCCAATGTCAGGACTCAGGCCAAGCGTGGCATGAATATCTTTATTTTTTTCTGCAAGTTCAAGGCTTATTCGGTTGCCTTTCAGCGAAATCCCGGAGTTGACCATTCCGACAACTCCTGCCTCTCTGGCTCGGAGAATAGTCTCTTCCCTATCGCGGTTGAATTTAGGAAAATCAAGGTGACAGTGAGAATCAATAATTGGATAAGGCATGGGTCTGTATTCCATCTCATTTTATTTTACTTTTTATACGTGTTTATGGAACACAGACCTAAAAACGAACAGGCACAAGACCTTATCCGATTTTTTGTCTTTTAATCACTTTTAATTATAGCGTGCTGGCCTTTCAGTCAGGCTTAGAAAGCAGGAAGAATCGGCCCTGGTCAGTTTCAACTTTTTTCTTCTCTTTTATACAGCAGGTTCATAGCATTTACAAGAGCTTCTACAGAGGCCATGACTATGTCCGGGTTTGCAGATCTTGCAGTTACAATTCTGCCTTTTTCATTTTCGAGACCTATGTATACGTCTGCAAGGGCATCTGCTCCGCCTGTAATTGCATCGATCCTGAACTCCTGGAGTTTGAAATGATTACTTTCTCCCAGGATATCTCTTACAGCTTTGAGAGCGGCATCCACAGGGCCAACTCCTGTCCTTGCTGCAATAATCTCTTTACCTTGAATGTCTGCTTTGACTACTGCAGTTGGTGTCAGAATATTTCCGGTCATTACAGAGACTTCTTTGAGTTTAATCAGTTCCTCTTCCGAACTTGCTTTCCCGAGCACAGCAGAAGCAACTGCATAGAGGTCAGCATCCGTAATCTGTTTGCCCTTGTTTGCAATTTCTTTAATTCTGGATACGATTTCATCCAGCTGCTTATCATTGCTTATTATGCCTGCAGATTCGAGAGACTGCTTGACTGCATGTTTGCCTGTGTGTTTTCCAAGTACAATACGCCGTTTATGGCCTACCATTTCCGGTGTCATTATTCCGGGTTCGAAGGTATCAGATTTTTCAAGCACTCCTTGACTGTGGATCCCTGATTCATGAGAAAATGCATTCTGGCCCACAACAGGTGTATTTGGAGGAAGCCTGATTCCAGTATAGTTTTCAACCATTTTCGAGGTTTCAACAAGGTATTCGGTTCGAATATTCGTTTTTGCCCCGTAGATTGAGGTCAGGCTCATAACTGTTTGGGAAAGGTCGGCATTTCCTGCTCTTTCTCCTATGCCGTTTACTGTGACCTGAACCTGGGACGCACCTGCTTCGACTGCCATAAGACTATTTGCTACAGCAAGTCCGAAATCGTTATGGCAATGCACGTCAATTGGAATCGTTATTTCGGCCGCGATATCTTTTATCTGCCTGTACATTGCGGATGGAACCATAACGCCAACCGTATCTGGAACATTGATGATATCGCATCCTGCTTCCTGCACTGCTTTGAATATCTCTATAAGATATTCAGGTTCGGTCCTTGTAGCGTCCATTGCAGAAAACATGCATCTTCTCCCGTTATCTTTGATATACTGGACAGCCTCCACAGCCAGTTGAATTACTTCTTCCTGGCTTTTTTTGATAGTGTATGTCCGCTGTACTTCAGAGGTAGGGACGAAAGCGTGCACAAGTCCTACATCGCTGTCAAAACAGGCATCGATATCTTTTTTCAGTACTCTGGCAAGTCCACAGACTTCAAGATCCAGGCCGGCATTAGAAATCGATTTTACGGATTCTTTATCTCCTTCTGATGAGATAGGAAATCCAGCTTCTATAATGTCTACCCCGAGTTTGTCAAGTTGACAGGCAATTTCCAGCTTCTGTGCAGAAGTTAGAGATACCCCAGGGGTCTGTTCTCCGTCGCGCAGTGTTGTGTCAAAAACAGTTACTTTTTTATTCTGCATGGGCTCGATGTAAAAATCGATCCCTTCTTTCAGTTCTTACATTCATGGTAATCATCTACTTAAATGTATATTTCTGGTATATAAATACCACGTAAGTTTTTTGAAGTTCAAATTTTAAGCTTTGTTTTTAACCTTCAAATGGAAAACTATTTATAGTAGATGACCCATTCTAGGGTTGCTTCTCAGGGTGTCACACGACATCCAAGAGAATGAAAAACGGGACTTGAAAAACGAAACTTAAAGGTGCCAGAAAAACGAAATCCGAAAAACGGAAACAGAAGGCATCTGTAGGCCTTGTTTTTTTAAACAAAGGCTCATAAAAACGGATAAAGTTAAGGATTCGAAAGTATAACTCTTTTGAAACCTTTTAACTATTCTCATTTCCCTCTTTCAAATGTTTATTCTCCTCTGAAAGGGAAATATTTGTATATACGAAAAACGAAAAAACGTTTTCCTTATACATAACGAAAAAACGTTTTCCTTATACATATAAGTTTTCTGAGGAAATCAATACAAAGCTTTATATACAAGAACTGT
>DAKJ01000026.1:0-168 GCA_002496565.1 Methanosarcina sp. UBA289
ACAGCTGCGACAAAACCGGTTGCAGATTTCTGGGGATCGCAACTTTCAGGAAATGCTCCACTAAAGGTAACATTTACAGAGACAAGCAAAGGATCACCAACTGCATGGAAATGGGATTTCGGTGATGGAACATCTTCAACAGAAAAGAGCCCAACACACACATATTCA
>DAKJ01000026.1:571-71927 GCA_002496565.1 Methanosarcina sp. UBA289
TAAAGCAAACTACATAAAAGTGATAAAGATCTGAACGCGCTATGAAAGTAAGTTTTACTGACTAAATAGAAGGTTCATCTAATTGTCTGAAAAGTGAACTACTCAGAAAACGAACAAAAAAGAGACTATTCAGTTTTGGAATAAAGAATATCAATAGCCATCTTTTATAGCATTCAAGGGATAAATATTATTCAACCAGTTTCCGTTAATCGTTGGCTATTGATTGCTTTTTTTATTTTTGTTTATTAATTAGTAATCACATATCTGTGATGTCAAAATCAAACTCTATCAACTGATTTTGAGTAAGTGAAGTGGTTACAAAAAAATAGAAAGATTACAATGAGAACAGAGGAATAAAAAATAGATATCAGGTTTTTATGCAGGAAAACAGTTGATAAATATTTTATTAATCCATCTTAATATTTAGATTCAGTTTCTTTTTACAGATTTCTTCTTACTCCCAAATTCGAGGATACATTGAAATTAACACATATTTTGGGATTAATTTACTGTTTATTTTAGAAATCAATTTATAGTTGTCAAATAAAAATACAATAATTAAACAAAATAATGCTTAATTGAGGTAGATAGACAGAAATACTACCTTAAAGTGAAATTAAAAACAAATAATTAGTTAGCATCTACTTTTTAAAAATAAATGGTATAAAATAGGAATGCTTATATTAATTTATATTCGTTTTCTTCAAGTCAAAGTGATTTTTATCTGAAGAATTTTACAATGGATAGATTAATTCTTTGGATAAGAACAATCCTTGTATCCGTGAATTCAAACGGGCATTCGTTGTAAACAAGTTATTTAGTTACAATAGAAGTCGCCCAAAACTTCTTTTAATTAGCGGAGGAATTAGAATAAAAAAATTAAACCCCTTGTTAGTAGCTTTTTTAATTTTATTATTCATATCCGGCACCGGAGCTGCGGCTGAAATTATAGTTCAGCCAGGAAGTTCAATTCAAAAAGCTGTTAATAGTTCGACTTCAGGCGATATAATAACTATAAAACCCGGAACCTATATTGAAAATATCAACGTAACTAAAGGTAATCTTACAATCAGGTCCGAGTCTGGAAACCCTGATAACACAATAATCAAAGCTAAAAGTTCAGGAGCCAATGTGTTTCTCCTGCAGGGAAGCAATATAAAAATAACTGGGCTCAAGATTATGGGGGCAACCCGATCCGGCTATTCAGGAATCTGCTTGTCTTCATGCAGTAACTGCATAATAGAGAACAACAAAATTTTGAGCAACTGTTATGGAATCTATGTTCTGCGTTCCAAAGGGGACACTCTCTCAAAGAATACGGCTACAAATAATAAAGATTATGGGATTGTGCTTGGGACGGCCACAAGCAATACTCTCTCAGGAAATAAGGCTATTAATAACGGTCGTGGGATTCATGTTGGTAGCTCTGACGGCAATACCTTCTCAGGCAATACAATTCAAGGCAGCAGTGTTTATGGGCTTTATGTCTGTCCCAGAAGTGATAGTAATCAGATTTACAACAATTATTTCAATGACACTAACATGACTATTCGAAACGGAATCGGAAACTACTATTACACCACAAAAACCTCAGGTACCAATATTGTAGGCGGCCCGTATATAGGAGGAAACTTCTGGGGAAAACCTGATGGTACCGGATTTTCCAATACTGCAGTAGATAACAATAGAGACGGAATTTCCGATTCTGCGTATAAAAATATAACAAGTAGCATCTATTCTGACAACCTGCCTCTTGTTAATAAATCCGAGAAAATAAAACCGATTGCTGCGTTTTCGGCATTCCCTACATCAGGAAACGCACCTTTGAATGTCACTTTTACTGATAAAAGTACAGGAACCCCTACTGCATGGAAATGGACTTTTGGGGACGGAACAAATTCAACAATAAAGAATCCAAAGCATAAGTATTCAAAAGCAGGAAATTACACAGTGGCACTTACAGTAAGCAATGCTGCAGGTAGTAATACCACAACAAAAACGAACTATATAAAAGTGACAGCAACTACGATAAAACCAGTTGCAAGCTTCACAAGCAATGTAACATCAGGAAAAGTACCAGTAAACGTTGCTTTTACTGATAAAAGTACAGGAACCCCTACTGCGTGGAAATGGACTTTTGGAGATGGGACAACTTCAACGGCAAAAAATCCTACACATAAATATTCAAAAGCAGGAAATTACACAGTAGCACTTACGGTAAGCAATGCTGCAGGTAGTAATACCATAACAAAAACGAACTATATAAAAGTGTCAGGAACCTCTTCGCAGACCCCTGTTGCTGCGTTTTCGGCGTCCCCAACTTCTGGAAATACACCCTTGAATGTGACCTTTACTGACAGCAGTACAGGTTCGCCAACAACATGGAGCTGGAATTTTGGAGACGGGACCAGTGCAACAGTCAAGAACCCTGTACACACTTATTCGACAGCCGGAAGTTACAGTGTAACGCTTAAAGTAGGCAATTCTGCAGGCAATAATACGACAACGAAATCCAGTTACATAAAAGTGACAGCAAAAAATACAACGAATGCAACAATACCTGTTGTAAGCTTCTGGGGTTCACGAACTTCTGGAACAGCTCCTCTTACTATCACTTTTACCGACGCAAGTACAAACACCCCTACTTCCTGGTACTGGAGTTTTGGAGATGGAACCTATTCAACAGTACAGAGACCTAGGCACACTTAT
Source organism: Methanosarcina sp. UBA289 (assembly GCA_002496565.1). Taxonomy (GTDB): domain Archaea; phylum Halobacteriota; class Methanosarcinia; order Methanosarcinales; family Methanosarcinaceae; genus Methanosarcina. The sequence goes on from DAKJ01000026.1 coordinate 3,281, forward strand.
TCAAAAGCCGGAACCTATTCAGTAACACTTAAGGCAAGTAACGCAGCCGGCACCGGTACGAAGACCAGAGCCAATTATATAAAAATAACATAAGTAAAAGTAACACAAATAAAGTAACATAAGTGAAAGTAGCATAAGTAAAAGTAACATAAGTGAAAGTTTCATAAAGCCAGGTGTAAAAACCTGTTAATAAACAATTTAGTGCCTGAAGTTCAAATATGAACGACAGGCGACTCTTCTTTTTATTAAATGACAACACTGGATAACGAAATCGGTTTCCAAATACGTTTAATATATCAATCAGTTTTCCTAAAAAGTTTAAATTTTAGTATTTATCTCGAAGGATCTCAAAGCTTTTCAGCGAGGTTCCCGAAATCCACACGACTTGAAGCCTGGGAACTTGAAGTCTGGGATTCCGACTCATTTTTTGCGAGATTACTCGGCGTGAAGTGTGCAAAAAATTCTTCCACTACACTTCCTACATCCCTTGGTGCAATGTCAATGAACTCTCTCTTTTCTTCAGGCGGGAAATAATCAAAAACCGAAAATTTGCCGAGTTTACGCATCTGGGAGCCCTGGTAGCGAGAATCAAGGAGTATCCTTACTCCATAGTCGTGGGGAGAACGTACTACCCTTCCCATTGCCTGTCTTACCTTCCTGATTGTCGGCACCTGAACTGCAAACTCCCAACCTTCCCCGCAACCGAAAACCGCATCATAGGCAGATTCGACAGCTTTAATTCGATCATTCAGGGCAGGATATCCGACTCCAACTACAATTACTGTCCTGCCCCGGGAATCTCTGAAATCAACGCCTTCACTTAGCGTTCCCCAGAGATAGGTTATAAGTAAGGCTTTTCCTCCCTGCTCTCCTATTTTGAAAAACTCTCTCCGGATTTCCTGGGCTGAAACTCCGGTTTCATCAAGGAAAATAGGAATGGAAAGTTCAGGCTCAAGGAGTTTGGTATAGCGGAGCGCTTCAGCATAGCTCTGGAAGTAAATAATCACGTTCCCGGGTGATGCGACAGTAGCTGCAAGCAGGGCCTCTTTTAAGCTCTCAAGCGTGTCCGGACTGTCCCGGTTTTTTGCAAAAAGGGGAGGGATTGAAACCGCAAGGGTAAGCCTTCTTTCCCTGGGAAATGTCGTGCCGTAGGAAATCTCTTCCACTTCTCTTGAGATACCAAGTGTGGCTTTTATCATTTCAAAAGGCCGGAGTGTAGCCGACATAAGCACTGCCGAGTAAACGGAATCAAGCAAAGGCTGGGTCACGTTTTTAGGAATGCAGGTGAAAAGTTCAATCCTGCCGGTGACCCTATCGCTTTTGAAATCCCTGCGCACGTTCAGGACCGGATAGTAATTTTGTCTGTTGGAAAGTACAAGGTAAGAGGATAAAAAGTCGGCAACATAACGGATCTGGGAACGTTTCGGAACCGCAAGCAGGCCTTTTTTGTAATTATCCGCATAAATTTCTTCCAGCCTTCCTCCGAATTCACCAATTTCCCTCAGTCGGGTCAGTACCTTTTCTTCATCTTCAAAGCCCTCCTTTATCGCTTCTCGCAAAAAGCGAGCTTTCAGGATGTCAAGACGCTCATAAGGATCACTGATCTGAATGTCCTGCCAGTTCTTTCCAAGCCTGTTCCTTTCTCCGAATTTCAACTTTGAGTCATATGTATCCCTAAGAGCGGTCAGAAGGCAGGTAAATAGCCTTTTAGCATATAGTCGGGATGCATAGTCCTGGTCTAGAGGAATACCGCCTCCTAAGCCAGTTCCTTTCCCAAACATAAAGGAATTGTCAGGTTCGGGAGTTTCCCCTACTTCCGAGAGGGCTTTTTCAATAGTCAGTTCCGAGAGCATTATTGAAGAATGCGAACGGGCAGACGCCTCAATATTATGTGCCTCGTCAAAAATCAGGATAATATCTTCAGGGTCGCGTTCGAGCCACTTAAGCAGCATCATGAAAATTTCGGCACTGAGGACATGATGAAAATTGCAAATCAGGAGTTCAGCGTTTTTAAGTTCTTTTTTAAGCAGTTCATACCCGCACATATCCCGGTCTTCGGCATATTCCAGAATTTCTTCCGGGCTCCTTACATCGGAAAAAAGCCAGGTGGAAAATTCGTTACCTTCAAATTTCAAGACTTCATAGAGCTCCGGGCAGGAATTGCTCCTCAAAGCCCGAGATTTTTTCTTAGTTTCTTCGAGTTCTTTTTCAAGCTCCGTTCTCAGAGCGTAAAGGGCAGGGTCTTTTGTCCGCTTGTATTTCTCATAGGCATCTTTGAGCTCTTTTTCTTTTGAAGATACTTCTCGTTCAAGGTCAAGGAGATCATAGGTATTTTCTCCTTTAAGCCTGCATTCCTCATAATCGAGATTTTCAGGGCACATCGAAGTCTTGCCCTTAAAAACGATTGTTTTTATGTCGTTGCCCTGGGAAATCTCTCTTGCTTCATTTATAAACTGAACCATCTGCTGATGGACATTGGTGACTATAATAATGACCTTGTTGAGCTTTTTTCCTACACTCAATGCAGGAGCAAGTGCACTCAAAGTCTTGCCTGTCCCACAAGCCCCCTCAAAAAGCACTATTTTTTCGTTCAGGAGAGCTGAATGGATTTTCTCCATGGCTTCTGCCTGGTTAGGGTAACAACTCTGTTTCGTAAAATACCGCATATATCCGTTCTTTTGAGTCATACGTTTAACCTGGGATCTCTCCAATTTCTGATGTTCTCAGTAATTTCTTACCTGCCGATAATTAATAAATTGGACTTTCAAAAGTTTCAATGTTTCTGAAAATGTTGAAAAAGGAATATTAGTTCCGATTTTTAATTTGCTCAGTGCCAGCATATTATAGTGATTTAGAAATTTCTAATGCCCTTTTAGATATTCTTAATGCCTTAGGATCTTCCTTAATGTTTTAGATCTTCTGGATAAAAGTAAATTCAACACAAAGTTAAATACAGTAAGAGGATTTACTTTTACTTGTTGCGTGGGCGTTGTCTGTGTCTTTATATTGGCTTATCCTCGATGTCACGATCTATTTTTTCTGCCAGGCGATTACTGCTTATCCAGTAAGCATTCTCTTCCGAGATACTCATTTCCCCATTTGGAGAGAGCATCCAGAACCGGAAGAACGGTCTTTCCGAATTCAGTCAGTGAGTATTCAACTTTAGGAGGGATTTCAGGATAAACTTCCCTGAGAATAAGTCCATCTTCTTCGAGTTCTCTGAGCTGTTTCGTAAGCATTTTGGGTGAAATACCCTGCATGCTTTGCTGGAGTCCTGAAAAACGCAGTTTTTCTGTCCTCAACTGCCAGAGAATAATAGGCTTCCATTTGCCTCCAATTACCTCCAGGGTTGCTTCCACAGGACACTGGCAATGTTTGTTATTCCGTACCTCACTTACCATATGCTCACATAGTATCCATTTTGTTAGTTAGTATCCGGATTGCGTGTATAGTATATAAGTATAGTTACTGCAAATCAGATATCAATAAATACGTTTTCTTAAAGAAAGAAAAATCTGGCATAAATTAAAAAACTGATACGGTATAGATTCAAAGAAACGAAACTAAGGTTAGTACCTGGATTAAGGTTAGAACTAAATTCAGGTTAGGCCCAGATTGAGTTCAGACCGAGTTTAAAGAACAAGAGGATGAATAGAATGAAAGTTATAGGTATTGTAGGAAGCCCCCGAAAGAACGGAAATACGAATATTCTTGTCCAGCAGGTCCTGGAAGGCGCAGCAGAAGCAGGTGCCGAAACCCGGGCATTTATTCTCAACGAGATGAACTACAAAGGCTGCCAGGGCTGCGAATACTGCAAGAGCCATGACAAATGCAACCTTGAAGACGACCTTACGGAAGTATTCGATGAGCTTGCGTCAGCAGATGGAATTGTTTTAGGTTCTCCTATTTACTTTGGCCAGTTTACAGGCCAGATGAGGCTTTTCCTTGACCGCTGCTACTCCCTTATAAATGCAGATTTCTCTCCCCGTCTTCCTGCAGGAAAAAAAGCCGTGGTTATAGAAACTCAGGGAGATCTTAATCCTGAAACTTTTAAAAATGTATGTGAGGAATTCGCAGGGCAGATATCCGGCGTCATGCATGCAGAAGTAAAGGATATCCTTGTAGGAGTTGGCTATCACTTACCGGGAGAGGTTAAGGATAATATAGAGCTTATGGAAAAAGCGAAAAATGCGGGCCTTAACCTCTTCAAATAAAGAGATATAAAAGAAAACAAAACCGGAAAAAAAACGAAGCAGAAAAGAAAAATAAAACAAAACCTAGGAATAAACCAAATAGTGAAAGGAAAATAAAAAAAGAAATAAAAACAAAATGGGATATGAAACAAAAAACGGGAAATAGGATAGGGCGGGAGAAAACTGAAGTGAGACTTTCTCGCCCAGATATTTCAGAATGAATAGAAGGGGTCTCGACATGGAAACTCTTGAAGCAATACACACTCGCCGAAGCATTAGAAAATATACTGACAGACCAGTTCCGAGGGAGCTTGTTACTGAACTACTCAGAGCTGCAATGAGTGCTCCGTCTGCGGTCAATGCCCAGCCCTGGTTTTTCATTGTTGTTGATGACAGGAAGCTACTTGACGAAGTTCCCACGTTCAGCCCCTATGCAGGAATGTGCAGAGAAGCTCCTCTTGCAATTCTTGTCTGTGGAGATACAACGCTTGAAAAAGCTCCCGGATACTGGGTTCAGGACTGCTCGGCAGCTACTCAGAACCTTCTACTTGCAGCTCACGATGCCGGACTTGGGGCAGTCTGGACCGGGATTTATCCGAGGGGGGACCGGGTTGAAGGTTTTCGGAAAGCCTTTGGACTGCCTGAACATGTAATTCCTCTGGCCTTTGTACCAGTTGGTTATCCTGACCAGAAACCAGGCCCTCAGGAGAGGTTTGATAAAGCGAAAATTTACCACAACATGTACGGCCAGAGAAGAGAATGAAACCACAGCAAAGAAAAATAGATAAAGTGTGGAGTTCAGAAATATAATTTTTGCTAAGAGCTGGTGATTAATTGACATTACGAGTAGTTGCAAAAAATTATGTCAAGCCTGAAAAGGTTCAGGAATTCCTGGGACTGTGCAAAAGCCTTGTTGAATTATCATTAAAGGATGAAGGCTGCATAGATTATGGGCTTTATCAGGAGTTGGAGAATTCAGGGACTCTGACATTCTTAGAAGAGTGGAAAGATGAAAAAAGCCTGGATCAACATTTAAACTCCAATCATTTTAAAGAAATATTTCCTTTGCTTTCAGAGTATCTTGAAAAAGAGACTGAAATCAATGTGTACAGGAAAACACTTTGATTTGTCTGTCTGCGGCTTATATAGCTGCAATGAGCCTAACTATGATTTGTCTAGCTACGATTTATCTAATTGAAATTTATTCAGGAATAATTTGTTCAGATGTGACTTATCCTGGGGTATTTTATCTATTTCATTTTTAAAATCCTATTCTCGAACACTTTTTGGAAAAGCAGTATAAAATTCGGTGCAATAGAGAAAAAAGATCATCCACTGGGGGAATAAAGAAATGAAAGTTGTCGCGTTTAACGGAAGCCCGAGGAAGGAAGGGAACACGGCTGCCCTTATAAAGCATGTATTTACAGAACTTGAAAAGGAAGGAATAGAAACTGAAATTGTCCAGGTTGGCGGAAAGAGCATCCACGGCTGCACAGCCTGCGGGAAATGCTATGAAAATGCAGACAAAAAATGCGTAATTGACAAAGATATCGCCAATGAATGCATTGAAAAGATGCTTGAAGCCGATGGCATAATTCTAGCTTCGCCTACTTATTTTGCAGACCTGACTCCTGAACTCAAAGCTCTTATAGATAGGGCAGGTTTTGTTTCCGGTGCCAATGGCGGACTGTTTAAGCGAAAAGTTGGAGCAGCGGTTGTTGCAGTAAGGAGAGCTGGATCAGTTCACGTTTTTGACTCCATCAACCATTTCTTTACAATCTCCCAGATGATAATCCCGGGATCAAGCTACTGGAACATGGGAATAGGGCTTGCGGAAGGAGATGTTGAAAAAGACGAAGAGGGTATTCAAACCATGCAGGTTCTGGGCCAGAATATGGCATGGCTTTTGAAGAAGCTAAATGTGTGAATCATAGCCAGTTGTCCAAATCCCACAAGCCTTTTCTCAAAAGGTTTATGTTTTGACTCGCCATTCGTTGGCGAAGATGAGCATGGATTCTTTTCTGAGCTGTCCTATGAGGCAGATATTTGCTTTTTTTGCGGCCTCAACGCCTGAGTCGAAAGGCATGGCTTTGGTGGCGATCAGGGGGATTCCTGCCCGAGCAGCTTTTGTGACCATATACGCTGGCTGCCTGCCTGTAGAGAGCAGATAATGTTGTGAGAGGTCAAGGCCTTTGAGATAAGCGGCTCCTACGGCTTTGTCTACGGCATTGTGCCGGCCAACGTCGACAATCTGGACTACGAGTTTTCCGTTTTTATCTATCAGAGCTGCGAGATGTGTTCCTCTGGTAAGTTTGTATGTATCGGATTCAAGGTAGCTTATTCCTGCAAAGACGGTTTGCGGGTCGAAAACCGAATCCGAATCGACAAAGATTTCGCTACCGATCTTTTTATCTTTTTTGGCTTCTCCGGTGGTTTCGGTACTGGGGGCCTGTTTACCCTTTCGGGTCTGGACATGAACCTCGCTGCCTTCGGTCTCAACGTTTTCAATTTCCCTGAAGCTGACAACGCCTTCTGTGATCAGATGGCCGACTGCAAGCTCTTTTAGTTCGTATGGAGAGGAAAAAAGTGTCGTAAAGAGCTTTCCGTCAAGAAAAAGTTTAACAGGGCATTCCCTTGCGAGTAAAACTCTAATATCTTCGGTTCTGCCGTCTGAATGAATTCTTTTCGCATAGTAGGTAGTAGTATATTTTTCGGGCATATGGATCTATTTTCTCGCTTTTTCAGTGTATGGCGAACATATGTACCCATATGCCTTTTTCTTTTCCGTCAGTTAAGGCGGACTGCAAGGTAGTCGAGATGGAAGGTACCCTTTAGATTATTACCTTCAACTTTTAAGTTAAATATAAGGTCTGAGGGCGAAGTTGTTGATACCGAAATTGGACTACTACTATACAGCTTCCAGTTACCAGCAGGTAGCTGGGTTATCGAAGGAATCCTTTGCCCTGAAAGCGACATTTCCATTGTTGGCTCTTTATATTTTTTAGGATCGTCGTTATCGTACTTATAAATCATAAGAATTGTTGCTTGCTTTGGACTAACATCAAAAGCATCATAATTATTAAATCTGAATATAAACTCAATATTGTCCTTATTATTTAGAGGATCTGAAAACTCATTTTGGGGGCTATAAGAAATTAACTCTACACCTGGAGAATTTCCTGATGGTAATGGAAACTTTGAAGGATCATAGTCTTTAAAAATTGAAGGATCAGGAGACGTAGATAATGCTATTCCGTTATGTGTTCCAGTAAATGTGTCAAAACAATACCATTGTTTCAGCTTCATTACATTTCTAATCAAATTATAATCGAAATTATTTTCTGTCCCAAGCCCGGCACCGATAGTGGCTTTACTTACATAGAGCCCTTCAAGGGTCTTGTCGCCGTTAGGGAGGAAAGAGAAGCGAACGTGGCCAGAGCCTTGAAGGTATTGAACAGTGTAATCTTTCCCGTATTTGAGTCCTTTATCTTGTGCAATTTCATTGAAGTACGCAATCCAGGCATCGGGGTATTTTGTGGCAATTGTCAGGTCAAAGGCGTTGATACTTGAGCCAGTGCTATCATATACAGGCTCTGTTTTATATCCTGTTAATTGAAGCGGAATGATAGTATTTGAGGAGGTAGAATCTCGCTTGCCTGAAAGTTGAACTGCCTGAATTATGACTGTGCATTTGCTTTTGTCAGTTTCATCTTCTTCTATAGTGATTGCAGGCGGCTGTCTCATAACAGAATTTTCACCGTTTGCAAGAATTAAGGCTCCATTTTCATACCTGAAAATCTGGTTTGGATACTGCCTGTTTTCAGGATAGCAGGTGATCCCTCCACACTCAAGAGTAAAGTTATTAGGTTCTATTTTTTGGGAGAGGCTGCGTGGTATTACTGTCATTGCATACCTCTCGGTATTCACACCGAGTTTTCCATTCGATTTTGAAGGTTCTAAAAAAGGAATTTCGCCTCCTCCCATATTAACTGGTTCAGTTATCGAAATGCTACGAATCAAATAATTATTTAACCCCATTAACCTGCAAAGCGTATCTATATTTGTTTTCGCTCCCACCATATCGTTCCATGTTTCATGCATATAGTTCATTTCGGCATCGTTTTTCCACTCTGGAACATATTCAATCTTGACTACTGAAATTATTGTAAATGCAAGAGCTAAGAGCAATACTGCTGCGATAACTGTTGCAGCAGCGGATTCAGACTTTGAAATAGAGGAAAGTATGCCGTCTTTCCTGCCTTCTGTCTCTTTCCTTATTATAACGGTTTTCAGGAGCATTTTCCAGACCCTTGAGAGTAGGATTTTTATTTCCTTAGTCTATCTGGTTTTATCTTCAATTCAGTTCAGACTAAGCCAATTCCGGGTTCAGCCTTGATCACTGTTTCGCTTATATACATCCTTTTAATGATATCGGGATTGGCATTACTTCCACCACTTCCTTTTTCTTTGCTTGTAGCTGGTGCCACAGTAAAGGTAAAACGCACATTGTTGCCAGTCAACCTTTCAATTTTGTATTTTTCCGAGCTTATTTTTGCATCTGCCATTGCTTTATTAAGATAATGTATCCAGGCTTCGGGATAGTTTGAAGTAATTATCATTATAAATTTATCTACACTTACTGGTTCATTTTTCTTATCATCCAAATTATCTTTCTCACTATCATAAAGGGAGATGTAGTTGATTCCTGTAAGACGGAGGGAGCACTCACTATTTGAGGAAATGATTTCTGGAAGATCTTTGGGGTTCTGATGGAAACTTACCGCGTTTATCAAAATGTTATATTCGTTATGCCCGTTGGTTGGTATGGTGGAGAAACGGATAGAAGGATAGAGCATCATGACTGACTGATCTTCTTGGTCAAGGATTAAGGCGCCGTTTTCATAACTGAAAACTTGATCCACATAATGACCATTTTGAGAAGTGTAAGTAACGGTGCCACAATCGACTGATTTGACTTTAGGCGTAGTGTCAGGGTTTATAATTATGCTCATTACGCATTTACCTTTGTTCACAGCGAGAGTCCCACTGGACTTCATTGAGGCTATAAATGGAATGTCACTACCACCCATATGAAAAGACACACTCGTTACTAAATCGGAGGCTGTACAATTCGAATACAAGGAATTAATTGGGGTACAATTAGAGCTTGAAGCTAGGACAATTGACATCACATCTACTCTTGACTTAAGTTCTGCCATGTCCTTCCATACATCATCCATATGAGAGTATTCTGCATCGTTTTTCCACTCCGGGACACAGTCTACCCATGCGATAGTGAGTACCGAAAATATGATTCCCAGCAACATTACTGCCCCAATAACAGTTGCTGTTCCAGATTCGGAATAGAATAGAAGTGTTTTTTCTAATCTGGCACTTTTTTGTTTGTTTTTTTTCATTTATTCTCAAACCCCTTGGCTCTAACTCCTTATTCGAGTCATCACTCCACATGAATTGCAATAAAGTCAACCCAGCCAAATTTGTTGTTACTGTCTGCATTTCCATATGCTGAAAACCTGACTTGTAGATTTCTAAGTTCTTCGAATGTGTTTACCTGGTCTATAATATCGAAGACAGGTAATTCCTCATCGGTTTCGGTAATGGTTTTATATTTCTCCAAATTAATATCAGAAGGAACAATGTTAACCCACGTATCTGGGTTTTTATCGTTAATTTCAAGCGTTAATTGTTGCTGGCTGTTATCATGTACTGTATATACTATTTTTAACTCAACTTTTGTTAACGAATCTTTAAGATTCAGTCCATATTGATCTATGCCAAAAGTGAAAGTTTCACGAGACCATTGGTCTTTATACATCTTGCAATCTGTCATAACGTTATCATTGATGCCGTCAACCAGCTCTGTGGGGAGCCATTCATCTGTAGAACTGTCATATACACTTCCATAAGGATGTGGAGTAATCCAGTAAGGAAAATTACTTTCCCTACTTCCTTTCTGAAGTACTGCTTTCTGGATCACCTGCTCGGATGGCGTATCCACAAAGAACATGTCTATGTCGTCAGTACTCTTGAGGTCGAGTTTCTTTGTTGGGTTTTCTGGATCTGGCGTAGTATCAGTATTAATTATAATGCAATCCCCGAGCCTGAAGACATTGTTACTAAAATAAGTCCCATCTGAATTTTTGGATTTGAAAGTGCCATCCGAGTTTTTGACTCTAAGAGTGCCATCCGGATCTTTGACTTGAAAATTAAATCTGTCATACGGAGGAACTACCTGCAGTCCATTGACGTTGAGTACTATCTTGATGGCTGATAGATCAATAGTTTCTCCCCCACTGTGGACGATCTGTATATCATTAGTATCTGTATTAATATTTTCACGCAGATCTGTATTCGGAGTATGTTCCGGCTTCACAGCTCCCCCATCCGAAAATACAGTCACGGCTATGGTAGAAAAAGCTATAACGACTATACTTATCATAAGCAGTTGCCCATATACTTCTGAAACGGCCCGACAGTCCTGGCAAAGCACCCTGCGCTTTTTACCCTCCACGATAAAAATCACCTTCTAAAAATTTAATTGCCAATTTTCTAAACTGTTTTTAATCAAATATTAACCTGACTGTCTTAGAAAATTTATTAAAGTAGAACTGCGAATAAATATCTTGCTGAAATAAATGAGTAAGTTAGTACAAACTATTCTTTAACACATTCAGCAAAAATTTATATACTCATAGAAAATAGGATGGTATAAAACAAAAAATTAAACAATGTTAATTATGTATTTTAGGTGTTAAAAGTATCTGGCAGACTTTCCTGTCCGAATACATTTAACCAGGAGGGAGAAACATATGGATTTCAAGAAATTATTTAGAAAAGATGATAAAGCAGTTTCTCCGGTTATCGGTGTCATTCTGATGGTTGCAATAACCGTCATCCTTGCCGCCGCAATCGGATCTTCTGTTTTCAGTCATGGAGCTGCTCAAGCTGCACCCCAGGCAAGCCTTGATATTAAAAAGGACACTGATAGTGAAGCTGCGAAAATAGCTGTAAGAATAGAACACCTTGGCGGAGATACGATTAACCTAGATAAAGATTCGACAAGAATTATCATATCTGATGGCACTACTACTAAAGATGCTATAGCTGCTACCACTAGTGCTACTTCTACCCTTAGTGTTGGTGATGTCAAGGTATTCACTTTTACGCAGGATCCAGCTCCAACTTCGGGTAGTGCTGATATTGGCATCACAGATGGCAAAACAGCAAATATCAAATTCGTTGATAAAAAATCCGGACAGATTTTCCTTGACAGAAATGTGGCGTTCTAAAAGCGAATTTAAGCACCTTAAATAGGTGCTTTCCTCTTTCTTTGATTTAGCTTCTTTTTTCCGAAATCTTCTAGTTGTCTCTTCAGCATGACTTTTACATAATTACTTTTAACCTTAACTTGCCATACATAAGGAATAACTTCTCCAGAAAATATGTATCTGACTCACGTTTTTACCTTTTTCATTTAAAAATAATATTCGTACCTATTCAGCCTATGTAAAATTAGTCTATTGATATTGATTTCAATGTAATTGATAAAGTGTAAGTACTAACAGTACAAAAAGAAAAAAACATAATCAATCACAACAATTGAAGAAAATAAACTTGGAAATATTTGTCCATTGGATTTTACAAAAGATGGAAAATAATATTGTATTATAGGCTGAAGAGTTACAGTTTTCAAAATAATTTCCCAGACTTTTGTGTTTTCTAAGTATACCTTGATTTCTACAGGTATGATTTTGAGCTATTGCTCTATTCTGGTCGGGCCAAAAAGAAGAGTGAAACTGGGGCTTTCTTAGATAATCTCTACAAATTCAAACAAACAAGGTGAAAGCCACATAAGCTATTATCATCATGCTTACACTGTACTTCAGGCCCAGATATGAAGAACCCTGTCCCATCTTTCCGGCGACAAGTCCGGAAGTAAAAGCCTGTACAAGGGCTGAGTGGAACATGAGCATGGTGTACTCTTCTACGTTAAAATATCCACCGATTCCAGCCATTCCCTGTGAAGAAGTCGAGAACGCAGCCGTTTGCGGGAAGAAGTTTGTAGCCAGGACATAGACTATGAACAGGAAGACAAAAAAGGATACATAGATCGTGACAACGTAGACCACCATTGCTGATGAGCGCTCTACTCTCATGTCTTCGTCATTTCTGACCTGTTTGGAGGTAATAGCAAGTACGTTTTTGAGGTCACTTGTAGACTCATTTGCTTTTACGAGGATGTGAAGGATTCGGCTTGAAGAAGGCGTTCTTATGCTTCCCTCAAGGTTCATAAGGGCTCTTGATGTGGAAGTGCCCCAGGAAATATCTTCCTTTACCTTTTTAAGTTCTTTACTGAGAATTCCCATTTTGGATTCTGCTATTATTTTTAACGAATTTGCAAGCATAATCCCTGATTCATTCATGCTTGAAAGGCTTTTCAAAAAGTCAGGCATCTTCTCATCAATTTTGCGCATCCGCCACGCCTTGATTTCATAAAAGATTATAAATGGAATCAGGGAAACGGCAATGAAGATAATAAAATAATCATCAGCAGCAGTGACCAGCTTTATAGCACTGTCAGTGACATGATCAAAACTTATATTCAGGGGATTAAAGTTAGAATACAGTTTGTGTTTAAGGTTTGTTGGAAGTTGGGTAAGGTAATATAGCCCAAGCGGGATTCCAAAGAAAAATGTGTATCTCGGCTCATTCCGGATAGTCCTGTAAGGATTAAGAATCATGTCTTTGAGTTTGTTAAGTTCTCTGTACAGCCTGTACATTTTTCTCCTTTTCTGCTCCTTCTCTTCACTAAGCCCGGAGTCGAGCTCTGGGATATCAGACAGGTTTATTGTAAAGCTGCGAACGCTGCCTTTTTTCGGATCAATGGAAAGCTCTCCTACGGTATCGAGAAGTACCAGATAAAGCAGGGTTGCAAGAGGTAGTATCACATAAATAAGCATGTAAAGGATCTGGGCTGAAGCCGGCTGGAAAAACTGCATCACAACAATGGTTACCATCACGAAAAGAGGGCCTGCGACCAGCGCGGTCACATAAATCTCGGCAAGTACATCAAGTCTCTGTAACAGGTTTTTGTTCGCCAGCTCGGCCATTCCCTGATATTGCTCGGACTTATTTTTTATGTACTCAGTTATGGCTCCACTACTTGAAACAATAATTAATCCGTCAACAAAATCCTTGAAAATTTCTGAGGGGGTACGGTCTTTGGCAATTTTAAGAGCGCCTATGAAATCTTTTCCCAGATAGTCCATATCTCTTACAACGTAAGAAATTTCTTCCGCAGTTGCTCCAAATATATAGGCATACCTGCTCAAAGACCTAAACACATCATAGATCGACATGCCTCCTTTTGTCAGGGCATACATGTAAGTTATCGCCGGAAGCATGGATTTGTCGATAGCAGCTTGCCGGTTATTTGACTGGAAATAAGGATAAATATATGCTACGAGAAACACAGCAAAAAAACTTACAAGAAATAGTACAAGTCCAGATAGGATCGCAAGAAGATATACATATTCACCTGCAAGGTCGGCGCGTGTAGGATCCACGAAAAGGCTAAGCCGGGAAACTGGATCTCCGAAAGTTTTCAGTCCCAGCCATAAACCGAAGATTCCCGTAGTAATTCCTACAATAACAGAGTACATGAAAGCAGAAGCCAGATACTGATCCACTGACATGGAGATATGGGAATAGCGTATTTTTACCTTTAAGTCTTCAAAATGTGCTTTGTTTCTATAAAAAAAATCCCCATAAAATCGGTATGCCAGTTCATCCAGAATAGTATAAGTCATACTCCCCCTCTTAAGCAACCATATTCCTGTATCATACCACCGCTAGTCTTTTCAATCAACCGTTGCGCCGGTTGATCACAAACCGTTGTGCCGGTTTATCACGCCGTCGTGACATCTTAGATTTAGCAGTAGTTTTCGCTCAAGCCTTTTTTGAAAAGGCTTGCTATTAAGCAGCAATACCCTGTATCATATCTTGCAGGGTATCATTTTCTACAGCATTCATAACCATCTTCGGATGAGTCTGGTATGCCTGGACTACAATGGACACCTGGATGTAGTTCCTTATGCCTTTTTGATACATATAATCCAAAATTTTCCTCCGATTCTCCATCTCATTTCTTAACTGGCTGGAATCCCATCCCCTTACATTCATAATCTCCTGTAGAATGTGAGAATCCCCAACCTTAATGAAGCAGTCCTCTAAAGGTTCCCAGTTAAAAAGCTCATTTATGCCGAGATCTCCGGTTTCAGGGTCGACATTCAAGACTTCCACAAGACTCCGGGTTCTTCTAACTCTTTTTCCTTCTATGTACACCTGCTCCTGAATACAGAGCACATTTAGAGACTGCAGCATGACATGAGGCACGTTTATTGGCTCGTGGGTAAGCCTGTTTACAACAGTCTGTACATCTCCTGCGTGCATTGTTGAGCTTGTTGCATGTCCTGTTGACATTGCCTGGAAAAGAGTAAGAGCTTCACTGCCTCTTACTTCACCCACAATAATATAGTCTGGGCGCTGTCTGAGAGCAGCTCTCAAAAGGTCGTACATGGTAATTTCTCCTGAAGAGTCTGCAGCAAAACCTTCTCTTGCAACCCCGGAAACCCAGTTATTGTGGTAGAGTAAAAGTTCCCTTGTATCCTCAATCGAGACTATCTTGGTTGTAGAAGGCATGAACAGGGATGTAGCATTCAGTATAGACGTTTTTCCTGACGCTGTTCCTCCTGCAAAAAGCATGTTGTAGCCATTTTCGATAGCCATCCAGAAAAATACAAGCATGTCAAGATCGCATGTCTTATAGCCGAGCAGGTCTATAGGAGTCATCGGATCTTTTCTGAATTTACGGATAGTAAAAGAACTACCTCTGGGAGTAATCTCTCTCCCTAAAACCGCCTGAAGTCTTGAGCCGTCCTGGATTGTCGCATCCACTATTGGCTGGCTTACAGAAACGTGTTTATTGTTTAACTGGCACATCTTGATTATAAGGGCATCAAGTTCCTCTTCTTCAAAAGTAATATTACTTTCAATATTGAGATACCTTGTATGATAAATGTAGAGAGGGATTCCAACTCCATCGCATGAAATATCTTCGATATATGAATCATAAAGAAGAGGATTGATTTTCTCATAGCCCAATAAGTTTCTTCTAAGATAGTACATGATTTTTAGAAGCGCAACTTTTGAAATGTCAGCCTTATAACGTTCAAGAAGAAAGAGAGCCCTATCTACCAGAAATGAATCCTTTTCGAATCTGGAAGCTGTAGTGCCCAGAACCAGTATATCTTGAAAATCCTCATAAATTCGTTCAAGAAGCTCCTTCTCAAACTTTGTGAGCGAAGGCTCAATAAGTCTGTAATATGTTGCTCTGCGGTCTTCTAGGATCGACACAAAAGTGTAAGGTTCCTGAAGCCAGTATCTTTCGAGTTCTTTTAACCCATCAGGCACTATAAAATCTACAAGAGGCCCCTCTTTTCCAGGATCATAAGCTGGTAGAGTCCTTATAGGTTTATCTAAGTAGCTTCTAGCCTTTTTTACGACCTCTGCTATGGAGTTATAATCACCTTTTTTCCTCAATAACCCCGAAATAAGCTTATTCTTCGCTAATATTTCCTTTACTTCATCCAAACTCTCGCCTTCAGGTTTTCCTTAGGTCATATAAGAAGAACATCTTATAAAAACTTTACATGTTGCGCATCCCCCTTCTAACCCGCAATACAAACCTCAAAAATACAGTTTCTCCACTCTGTTTTACGTAATACAGACCATCTAATCTCACAAGACAGAATAGTAGCTTATTTTAAAAATTAAATTATTAAGATGATGGAATAAAAGTTTAAGAGATGGGGAATAAAATCTGCACAAATCAGCATTAATTCAAGTGAAAAATGTTGCATTGATTAAAAACAGTTTCCTTTACCCCTAAAAATGAAATTTAAATAAATGAGTCCTGAGCGAGTTGGAGATCAATTTATCTTGACCATAAATTGCCCCTCTTGAGCGAAGCGCAGCAGAGCGAAAAGAGCATCTGTTGGCCATGCTGCTGCAAGGGGTTTTCGCTCAAGCCTTTTTTAAAAAGGCTTGGTTTCAAGAAACAAGTGCCTTAAGCCCAGCAACTGTATTTACCAGTATATCCACTTCTTCTTCGGTATTATAAAGTGCAAAAGAAGCTCTTACAGTGCTGTCCACATTCAGGAAACGAATAGTAGGGATTGCACAGTGATGCCCGCTCCTGACACAGATTTTTCTTGTCTGGTCGAGGATCAAGGCGACATCATGAGCGTGAAGCCCTTTTACGTTAAAAGGTACTACTCCTGCTCTGTCTTCAGGCCCGTAGACCTCTACATGTTCGAGTTCGGATAGTCTTTTTGCAGCCCCCCTGGACAATTTTAATTCCTGTGCTTCGATTTCCGGAATTCCTATTTTTTCAACATATTCAACTGCTCTTCCTAACCCTATAACTCCAGGAATATTCGGAGTGCCGGCTTCAAAACAGGCAGGAGAAGGTTCCAGCACGTAAGTATATCCTTCAACATCCGAAACCGTACCTCCTCCAACTGAGGCACTATCGAGCACATCCGGTTCTTTGATATAGAGTACGCCAGTGCCCTGCGGTCCAAGCAGGCCTTTATGCCCTGCAGTTGCAAAAAAATCACAGTTCAGGTCTTTAAGGCTGACTGGCATATGTCCGGCAGATTGAGCGCCGTCGATAAGAACTTTTATGCCGTATCGGTGAGCAAGTTTGGTAATACTTTTTACATCCTGGACGGAACCGAAGACATTTGAAACCTGATTTATGGCAACTAGCTTGGTTTTCTCGGTAAAAGCTTTCTCTACCGAAGAGATATCGATTTTGCCCTCACTGTTTGGACTTACAACCGTAACCTGTACTCCTTTTTTCTGCAGGCGTAGCCAGGGAAGGAGATTAGAATGATGTTCGAGCACGGTTGTAACAATATGGTCCCCGGGCTCCCAGGGGTAACTGTTTGCAATAAGATTGATTCCTTCAGTGGTATTTTTCGTAAAAACAGTCTTTGAAGGTTCTGCGTTTAAGAAACGAGCAACAGTCTCCCTTGCGTCTTCGTAGCGGTTTGTAGCCTCCCTGGCCAGACGATGGGCTCCTCTCCCGTGATTGCCAGCATACCTGTAAAAATACTCGACCATTGCTTCAACTGCAGGTATCGGCGTCTGAGTAGTTGCCGTGCTGTCAAGGTACACGACTTCTTTTAAAACAGGAAAATCTTCACGGACCGCATATACGTCGTACATGCTTCTTTTTTACGAACGAGAAATAAAAAAAGGTTTTGCAGGTTATTTACCCTGCACCCCGCCTATCATAAAGCGGTAAAGGTCTAATTCATCCGAGTCCAGGTTGTCGGTACGGCCTTTTACAACGGCATGATAACCGCTTTCCTGGCGCTTACATCCATATTCGTTTCTTTTTCTGTGTTCGTGCTTTAATTCACTCATAAATTTTCCTCCTGTCTCTTCAAGGTTTGCGCTTAAATGCGGGTTAGAGTTAGTCCTTCTGGATACAAGGGCCCTGCAATCAGGGTAAAAGTTCCCAGCCTTTTTCGGAAGCGGCAATTGAGTGCAGGTTAGAATTCCCAAAATTCTTCCCAGGAATTTTAATCAAAATCATTCTCTAAATCCCTGTGTACAAATTCCTGCGATAAGGTTAGCCTTCAATCCTTCTGGACAAAACCTAAAAGCAGGATAGGTTGTATTCCTTTGGGCTAAAAACCCCACAACAGCGCAACAAGCGTTGTTCTTACCCACAACAAGTATTAATTGTCAATTGTAATATATATCGGTTCCGGAATTTCTTTAAATTAATTCGAAATTCTTTTAGTTAAACCAAATTATTTGAGCGAATAAGTGGAATAACCCCCAGTTTTCAATTTCAGAAATTTGCGCCAGAAATCTATTTTTTCGTTTCAAGGTTTGCCATGAGTCCTGAAAGGTAGGCCGGAATCGCACCTATTGCTGTGCAGGTCTCAAGAGAAAGCCCTTTGGAAGTAATGTCAAGATGGTATTTTCCTCTCTCAAAGAGCTCTTTTGGAAGCCCTTTATGCCCGAGCCCTACAAGAAACAGAAAAGAGCGATTTCGAAGGGCTTCCTCGGCAATCTTTATGGGTGTAACCTGTCTTTTTGGGTCAGGTTTTGAGGTAGTGATTACAATTTCCCCAAACTGAGAAGGGAACCCCTTCTTTGGAAGATCGGATACTGACAGATGGTTTTTTTCATAAAGGATTTTGAGATAACTTCCCGATTCCCCGATTGTGGTCTTTTCCATCACATAAGCCACCAGTTCTTCTGCGGTCATCTTGAAAGGGAAATCATAAAGGGCAAGGTGAAATCCAAAAGCATGACAGATTGGAGCAGCTCTTGCAATTGCCCGATAATGCGCATCGAGAATTTTGATCTTATCGTAGGTATTTACTATCCCAAGGGTGAGCATAAGGTGCTTCATTATCTTTTTTCGTAAAATAATGTTTCGTCAACCTGTGTTGATTATGTTTAAACTTTTTTAGATTTTTAAAGTTTCTGATATAGTCAGTTAATGGAAAAACATACATGAAATAAATATTCAAAGTAATGGCCGCCAAATCAAACCAAAAGAAGGCAGAAAATTTTGAATCTACAGATTAAATATGTGAATCCCCCACTGTCCTTTAGTCTTGCCCTTTTTATTTGTTTTTCAATTTACGATATTCATTTGCTTTTAACTATTACATATCCAGATATAGTTTTAGTGTTACTTCCCGCAGCATTCTTTACTGTCAAGCTCACAGTGTACTTTCCTTTTTTACTGTATGTATGCGCAGGACTCTTTGCTGTTGAATATGTTCCGTCTCCAAAACTCCATTTCCAAGAAGTTGGACTATTGGTACTTTTATCAGTAAACTGCACCTTTAGTGGGGCTTTTCCAGCGGTTGGAGTTGCAGAAAAAGCAGCAATCGGTTTTACAGGAGCTGTTTTTACAGTTATATAATTCTTTATTGTTTTCGTATTTGTTCCGGCTGCATTCTTTACTGTTAAGCTAACAGTATATTTTCCTGCTTTACTGTAAGTATATGCAGGACTCTTAGATGTTGAAGATTTTCCATCTCCAAAGCTCCATTTCCATGAAGTTGGCGATCCTGTACTCTTGTCAGTAAATGTCACTTTCAGGGGGGCTTTTCCTGAGGTCGGAGATGCAGAGAATGCAGCAACCGGGGAAGTTGAAAGGGTGCCCATGTAGATATCAGCATTTCCGTTGCGGGAATCTATCCACACTATCTTGTCGCCATAGATATCAGGACTCCACTGATCTGACTTATCGGTAGTGTGACTCCCCTGTCGAGTGGCGAGATCGTACACATAGATATCCCAGTTTCCATTGCGATCATCCATCCACACAATCCTGTTTCCATAGATTGCAGGAGAATACGAAGCTGATGGATTGGTGGTTATTCTTTTTTCCTTTTTGGTGGAAATGTCGTACATGTAGATATCAGCGTTTTCATTGCGCCAATCCGTCCACACGATCCTGTTACCATAGATTGCAGGATAGTTTGCGAGTCCGTTATTGGTAATTTGAGTTTGCTTTTTAGTAGAGAGATCGTACATGTAGATATCGCTATATCCAAAGTTATCGTTTACCCACACAACCCTGTTACCATATATAGCAGGAGAAAATGCTTGGGCAGCTATCATTTGTTCCTTTTTAGCGGAAAGGTCGTACATGTAAATATTGTAACCTTCGTAGTCTTCACCCGGATAACCTGTCCAGACAATCTTGTCACCGTAGATTCCAGGGTCCCAATTATATACTTCATTAGTGATTATACGAGTTTGCTTTTTAGTAGAAAGATCTTGCAGATAGATTTCGGAGTTTCCGTTACGCTCATCTGTCCACACAACCCTGTTCTCGTAGATATCTGGAGAATACTGATTTGATGCATTGAGAGTAGAGGTTTCCTTTTTAGTAGAAAGGTCATAAATGTATACATCCCAGTTTCCATTACGATAATCTTCCCACGCAATCTTGTTACCATAGATAACAGGGGTATACTGCTCAGATGCATTGGTTGTGATCCTTGTTTCAGCGATCTTGGGTGCGGCAGCTTGTATAGATTCTGTAGCTATACCGTTTCCATCTGTAGATACTTCATCGGATAGAACCTGGTCATCCGACGGGTCGCCGGCTCCACTTGTGATCTGTGGTGGAGCAGTGGTTCGCATATTTTGTTCAGGAGATGCCGATGCTATAGATGAAACAAAAATTAAAAATATGATAAATATTGAAGCTAAAACTATTGAATAAGTTTTCTTTTTCATTTCTCATTCCTCTTCCATCTTTTTTATTTCTTTTAGTGCTTTTTATCCTCTAAGGTTATCAAAATTGAAAATCGATAAATCAAGCATTTATTCTACTTGTAATTGGCTACCATCGCTAGACACCCTGGAAAACATTGAAAATTTTCTTCGTAAAAATCCTAACTATTTGCGATGGTTGCTAAGATTAGATGAAAGTTGTCCCCATATATAATACTTTTGAAATCTTTTTCATTTTTTTGAAAGTCGTAAAAATTAAGACCGTAAAAATTAGATACCGCTTCAGCTAACAACAATTGACCTATCAATCAAAAAACTTAGAACATGGAAAAAGACTCGTATTTCTCGATTTTCAAAACAAGACGACACTAGATAGTTTTTCGGAGAGCCTAGGAAGGGAGCTTAACAATTGAGCCGGAAGTTTAGAATTTATAAGAATAATTCATCACATGCTGCGTGCACTTCTCAAAATGTTCACATTTTTCGCAGTCTTCCCAGAGGGATAACTTTTCGGAGTTCTCTATTTTTTTAAAATTCAATTTTTCAAAAAATATAGGGGCGGTTGTCCTAACATACAAGCCGCAGCTTAGATCCTCGATAGTTGTTAGAAGGTACTTAACAAGCCTGGTTCCAATCCCTTTTCCTCTGAAGTTCGGATGGACTGCAATAGAATGAATCTCTAGGAAATTTCTACCGTGAGATTCGGATTTTATAAGGGCTGCACATCCCATAATTTTTCCATTGATTTCAGCCAGTACGAAATCTTCAGTTTCAAGTTTTTCCATGTCAAGAAAGTAAGTGGATAGGAGTCTCTGAATTGCCAGCAGATCTGATTTTCTGGCTCTTCGGATAAGAATGTCTGTCATATTTTTCCTTAATTATTTTTTCAGATTATTTTTTCAGATAATCAAGCTTTCTTTAAGGTATAAGGTTCATCCATGCTCCCACTCCGAAAGCCCTCAAGGTCAAGGGTTACGTAGTCAAAGCCCAGAGATTTTAAATATCTGGAAATTTTCTCTCTTTTTAGTAAAGCATTTTCTAATTCCTCTGGAATTACTTCTATGCGGGCAATGTTCTCATGCACCCTGACCCTGAACTGGGTAAACCCCAGGGAAAAGAGAAATTCTTCAGCCTTTTCGATTTTCTGGAGAACTTCGACAGTTATTGGCTTTCCGTAGGGAATACGAGTGGCAAGGCAAGCTGCAGACGGCCTGCTGGCTGCTGAAAGGGAAAGTTCAGAAGCGATCTCCCTGATTTCATCTTTTGTCACGTCAAATTCCACGAAAGGAGAAAAGACCTTCTCTCCAGCTTCCTGCACCGCCCTGTACCCAGGACGGTTCTCCCCAAGCATTTCAGAGGAATTTGTGCCCTCAAGTACAACATTGTATCCTGCTTTTTCCGCAAAATCCAGCAGGGTTTCAAGCAGGGCTTTTTTACAGAAATAGCACCTGTTTAATGTATTTGCGGAAAAATAAGGAAGGCTCAACTGAGAATAATGTATAATTTTGTGCTCAATTCCAATTTCACAGGCTGTCTCGACAGCAGTTTCCAGCTGTTTCCTTGGAAAAAGCGGGGAATCTATGGTTACGGCAAGGGCCTTTTCCCCAAGTACCTCAAAAGCAAGGGCTGCAAGAGTCGTACTGTCTACTCCTCCTGAAAATGCAATGACCGCACTTTCTCTTGCTTTTATAGCCTCCTTTATCAATTTTATCTTATCAGTAGCCATTAATAACGGATTTTCAGCTAATAAGATATATGTATTTGCCAGCCCTATAATCGGGCAACTTAAAATAGCTGAAAAAGGGGATTTATGGGTTTACTTAAAGGACACTATTTCTAATTGAGAATCTTCTCAAAGTAGCGGCATCTTAAAATCGTTGTAATGTTTTTATTACAAGAGCTTTGTTTCGTATCAGAGCTTTATTTACTGTAATAATTCAAATTAAAGAGCAGATTTGCCTGAATACCAAGTTTTTCATTCAAATTACAAAGATGGAGACCTTACATGGCATTATTCGGAACTAATGGTGTACGTGGTATCGCCAATGAATTTATAAATCCAGAACTGGCTGTCAATTTAGCCAGGAGCCTTGGTACATATATGGGTTCGAAAGGCACGGTTGCTATAGGCTGTGATACCCGGATTTCAGGTCAGATGCTGAAGTCTGCCGCAATTGCCGGAGCTCTTTCAACAGGCCTGAATGTAATTGACGTGGGAACTCTTCCTACTCCTTCTATTCAGTATTATGTGCGCGATTATGCTGATGCCGGGATAGTTATTACTGCTTCCCACAACCCAAGAGAATATAACGGGATCAAATTAATCGCTGGAGATGGTACAGAGTTTCCTAGGGATGGAGAAAAAGAGATCGAAAAAATTTACTCTTCAGGAAAATACTCCATTGTATCTTGGGATAAGACCGGCAGTTTTAGAATTGATCCCAGTGCCAATGATTATTATATTAGGAATATTATCAACGCAGTAGATGCCGAAAAGATTCGCAGCCGCAAACTCAAGGTAGTTGTTGATACAGGTTGCGGAGCAGGTTCACTTACTCTTCCCTTCTTGCTCAGGGAACTTGGTTGCAATGTGCTAACTCTTGAAGCTCAACCGGATGGGACTTTCCCCTGGCGAAATCCTGAACCCACACCCGATGCTTTAACTGAACTCTCCAAACTTGTAAAAATTACCGGGGCCGACCTCGGAGCAGCTCACGACGGGGATGCGGATAGAATTGTCTTTATGGATGAAAATGGCGAATTCTTAAATGAGGAAGTTCTGCTTGCCATGATGGCAAAATATATTCTTGAACGTGAAAAAGGACCTATAGTAACTCCTGTCAGTTCTTCGCAACGTATGGCCGATGTGGCAAAAGAGGAAGGCGCTGAACTTTACTGGACAGCAGTTGGCTCTATCAATGTCGCCCGAAAGATGATGGAAGTAAATGCGGTTTTCGGAGGCGAGGGCAATGGAGGCCTTATTTTCCCCAAACACCAGTATTGCAGGGATGGAGCAATGGCCTGTGCCAAAATCCTAGAAATCTTGGCTGGCGGGAAAAAGCTTTCCGAGCTTGCTAAGAGTGTACCTCAATACTTCAATGCAAAAACCAAAATACCTTCTGTAAATACGCATACCACAATGGAAAAAGTAAAATACGAAGCCTCAGGCCTTGGACTTAAAATGGATACAATCGACGGAGTCAAAATCTGGTATGAAGACGGCTGGGTTCTTATCCGCCCATCAGGCACGGAACCGATTTTCCGAATCTTTGCCGAAGCAAAAAAGCAAGAACGAGCAGAAGAACTCATGCAGGAAGGTCTGCAAATGGTCATAAGAGCCGAAAAAGCTTCAGCTGCCAAATGAATAATAAATATCTTCGTAAACTAAGTCTTCAAATACAATTTGAACAAAGCATTTAAAATAAATTCTTTAGTAACCGCAGAAAATCGCAATATCAAAAATGCTGTACCGCAACCGTTGCGCCGGTTGATCACGCCGTATAGGGTTTGGGGACAAGTTCCTCAAACCCTAATGTCGCTAGGGGGTTTTCGCTCAAGCCTTTTTTGAAAAGGCTTGCGATCAAGCTTTTTCAAAGAAAGCTTAAAGCACTCACAAAAAAGTAGTAGCGCTCAAGAGCACTTTATAGATAGGTATGCATAAATTTAAAATTAGTAGCAACAAATTATAAATACATCAATTACTTTATTACATATGGAATTAAAAATGGGAAATCATTCCGAATATAAGTATGTCAGTATGAGAACCTCCTAAGCTCAAAACGTACACTTTCTGAACTGGAAAAGTAGCTAAACTCGAAGTATTATTTGATTAAAGGAACAGCCGGTAGTACAAGATCAATCGAAAGTGCAAGATCAAGAAATTAATTCAAAAAATGAGACTCAGTCAAAAATAAGGAACAAAAAGCATATTCCAGATAACAGACTGGAAAAAATAGAAAAATCGAATTAAAACCAAATTCGGATAATGGAGTTGATAAAGAATATTATTAATAGAATTAAAAGCAAACAATATGTGCGGAATTGTCTAGCAAATAACTTGTGCTGAATTTATCAAGGGATGTATCGAATCCAAAACGTTAGGCCTGGTTTTAAAGCTGAGACTGGAATTCCAGATTAGGCTTTTAACCTGGATATTTTAATTTTCCTTTTTCTCTAATTTTACTTTTTTTCAAATTTTCGGGGTTTTTCCCAGTATCCTGTGAGTTTACCGCCAAGGGCAAGTTTTCCAAGCTCTCGCCTTACTTGATCACTTACTTCTTCAGGGACAGCCGATGCATATGGAGTTCCTGGAAGGGGAGTCAGGTAATGAGCCCTTACAATACCTCCTTTCTTGCATATCCAGCGGACAAGGTCAAGGCTTTTTTCTTGATCTTCCTCGGTTTCGGTAGGAAGGCCAAAGATGAAATCAACCGCAGGAACGATTTCATGATCCAGACAACACTCAACTGCTGAAATACTATCTCCAACAGTATGCCCTCTTTGGATCTCCTTTAAAATTCGGTCGCTGCCAGACTGAGCCCCAAGGCTAAGGCTATCGTTTGCGCAGTATTTATTCACAAGCTCAACAGATTCATCGGTTACGAATTCCGGACGCACTTCCGAAGGAAAGGTCCCGAAAAAGATTTTCTTATCAGGCAGTTTGTGCAGTGCGGAAAGTAACCTCTCCACCTTATCAAACCTGGGGTGAATCCCATCACTGCCGTAACCAAAGGCATTTGAGGCTATGAAGCGAAGATCGTTATAATATCCTGCATTTTTCACAATGGAATCTATGCTTCTGTGTCTGACTTCTCTCCCGAAGAGCCTAGGAGTCTGGCAGTACTTACATCCCCAGGGGCATCCCCTGCTAATTTCAATAGGAGCCCTGAGTTTTTCAGGATTAAAGCAGGGATAGGAATCAAGGTCTGCATAGGGCCTTTTTGGAGTTATGATAACTTTGCCCGTTTCCGCGTCCCTGTATGCAATGCCAGGTACTTTTTGTGGATCCCCATTTCCCAAAATCGCTTTCACAAGTTCAGGAAGGGTTTCCTCCCCTTCTCCAATTACGACATAATCAAAGTATTCAAGCGCCTCTTCTGGTGATCCAGATGGATGAGGGCCTCCTGCAATAAAAATCGAATTCGTGCCTGCATTATTTACTTCCAGAAATACCTTTTCGGCCTGGCGCGTTGTAAAGCTGTAAATCATGATCCCGTTTACAGGCCTATCTACAAACCCGGCTTCCGGCAGTAAAGGCGAAAGGACTGCAAAGCTGTAAGAGTTTTTTTTGCTGTACCGGAAGTTTACATCCATTATTTTCCTCCGTTTTTAGAACCCCGAGCTCATTTAGGAAATTGACTTAAAAGGTATCAGAGTAAAGCATAGTAAGCCCAGGATAAAAGTAATGATCCCTATAAAGATACGTTTTTTGTCCAGTTCTACTTTGTCGTGCAGGGGAGAAGGATGTCCTGCCGCCGCAAAAATCCAGAGTAAAAGAGCCCAGGAAACCCATATAAATCCATCTTCCTTCAGCCAGTAAATTACATAAAGCCCTATCAACAACATAATACGCGGCATTAGAAACGAGATCTTCTCCGCTTTTTTACCCATCATAGCCCTGAGGATGTGCCCACCGTCAAGTTGCCCTGCAGGAAGAAGGTTGAGTAGGGTTACGAACATTCCTACCCAGCCTGCAAAGGCTACAGGATGAAGGGTTTCTCCTGTAGCTCCGACAAGATTCTGGATAAACACGAAAAGGGGAGGCAGGCCGAGATCAAGCATCGTAGAATTGGTCAAGGGATTTACTGTAGGCGCCTCAAGGTTAAGTCCTATTACAGTAACTGCAACTGACATGAGCAGACCTGCCAGTGGCCCTGCAACTCCCACATCAAAAAGTGCTTTTCGGCTAGGCACAGGTCCTTTATAGCGAATTAACGCTCCCATAGTCCCGATAAATGTGGGAAAAGGAATGAAATAAGGAAGAGATGCCTCCATTCCATGATACTTGGCCATTACATAGTGAGCCATTTCATGGGAACCGAGAACAGCCATTATCGCAAGGGTAAAGGGTAAGCCCCGGAAAAGCTGGAAAGGCCCGTTTTCGAGGTCCGCTCCGGACATCCAGGCTCCACAAACCATGGTTGTAAAAAATGTCGCTATGAAAAGGACAATGTTTACCCAGGTCTTTTCCTTTTTCTTCTTTTCAGGAAAAACCAGCAGTACATATTCTCCAAGCTCGTACTTTAGCGTGCATCCAAACCCAAATTGCTGTAAAGGCTCCCAGAGTTCTCCCGTAATATTTGCAGCATCGGTTTTAGGAGTTCCATATAAGTAAAGGGCTTCCCCGGAATTCTGGATCTCATACACGTCAAATACCCTAACTATGTAAGGGTACAAACGCGAAACCGTTTCTTCGGCATTGAATTTTCCTTTGCCTTTCTTATGGTTTTCCTGGTTCATTTTGGAGTTCCTATCTCCCAGATTAAGATTTTAGTTTCAGATTTATTCATTCTCAGCTTTATCTATCAGCCTTTGGGCCTTAAATTACCGTTTTTAATTTTCCTGATTATCTTTCATTTCATCGTTTTCAGGTTTATTAGTTTCCTGTTTGAGAAGCTCAACATATCCTTTGCTTCCGTTAACCAGAACAAGGTCTCCATCATTTAATACTTCGTAAGGGTTTCTCTCAAGCATATCAACAAGTGGGATTTCAGAAATAATAGCTCCAACTGCAACTATAGGTTCGGTTTCCAGATTTATTATCGCTGAAGGGGCGACTCCGTTTTTTTTCAGTTGATACATAACATACGAGCCAACTGTAGAGCCTTTTCCATGGGGAAAAACAAGAACCTTATTCTGGATTGATTTTCCTTCAAGGGCGTGATTTTCTTCAATTACAACCCCGGTTTTCGGGTCTACACTGCCAAGGAAGGAAATGGGATCTCTAGAGAGTAGTACTTCCCCTTTTGCACATCCTCTGGAAATTGTCCTGCCTTTAAGTTTAATTGGAATCACCTGCCTTGTTTTCTGTCCGGCCGACTGCTTCCTCTACACACGCCTCCATACTTCCGTATACGGCTTCAGCCCCGCACATCCCTGGCACGTAAGCAAGCGCTTTTCCTGAGTTTACCATAACGCAGGAATAGCTGTTGGTAGCAGGAGAAACTACCATACAGGTGTCGCAGACAACCTTAGCTCCGCTTTTCTCGATAGTCCTGATATACTCCGGATAACGGTTTGCAAGTTCCCTTGAGGTAAAGATCCAGAACTCTTTTGAAACCGTTTTTCCTCTCAGCAGTTCGGCTGCTTTTTCAAGCTCCCTTGCCGAGCAGTGAGGACATCCTATAGTTATCAATTCGGGTTTTTTGCAGGCTTCTTTCAGGCTCTCATAAACCTCATCAAGCTGGCTTCTCTCAATAGTTATTTTTTCTGCCGGGGCTTCAAAATTCACTCTACAAATTTCAGGCGTCACTCCTTCCACATGGTAAAGGGCAACTGCTCCTGAAGCTGCCATTGCAGCTCCGAGTGCTTTTAACTCATCCGCATCCGGCGTATTCCTGAGTTGAAAAACAGGTACTTTGCTACCTGCAAGTTTGCCAGCTACATAACCGAGTGCACCATAATCCGACCCTTTTAATAGAGATTCTACGTCAAATGAGACCTCAGGCACACGGTTTTCGTCCAGATGGAATCCATAATTAGCAGTTTTCCCGAGAAGTGCCGCAGAAAGAGCTGACGGTCCACCTTCCCGGTTTGTCCTGGCTCCAAGTACAGAATTTGCATAAGAGACGGCTGACGATTCGCTCCATGCCAGGTGGTCGCCGTAACCGGCGTCAAAACCCTCAAGAGTATAAGGCGTACATGTGCACTCACATCGAATTCCCAGTTTTTCATATGCCTGAACAATCAATTTTTGTTTTTCCGCAAAATCGGGCGAGATTTTGAGCCTTTTCCAGTCTTGCAGATCCATCCCGGCAGGATTCAGAATCGCAGGAACCTTAACCTTGCCCTGCAGGTCTGAAATCCATTCAAGGCCTGCATCGCCCATAGTTTTGTAAGAAACCCCTGCAATCTGGGCGCTTTTGATGGGAATAAGCCTGTCTGCACTGTAAATATCTCCAAGAGCCACCAAGATTTCGATAGCCTGCCTTAGAGTCTCTCCGGTTTCTCCATTCAAGATTCGCTCTTCTTCTTTTGTAAGATACATTGAAATTCACTCGGTAATTGCCAGATGCTTAAAATAACCTTTATTTATTCTTCCGGAATTACGGCCCTTTCAAAATTTTCCTTTTCTACAAGCACTTTTGTAGCATCAATTCCCACTTTTGTAGTCGTTCCGTCAGGAGCTCCCCGCGGATCCAGAGAACTGCCCCTGACATTAGGGATAATCAGAATATCCATATCTCCTTTTACCCTCGTGGCAATTGCAAACTCAACATCGTTCGGGTCAAAAATATTTATATCCTCATCCACAACCACTACATGCTTAAGGCTCGTGTGGGCTGCAAAGGCTGCCATAATAGCATTTTTTCCATCCCCTTCAGTCTGCTTCTCAATCTGAACGACTGCATGGAGATAACAGCATCCTCCTTCGGTCAACACAACGTTTTTGACAGTCGTAACCTCCCCGACAGCCCTGTAAATCCTTGGTTCGTAAGGCACGCCCATCATAAGGAGATGCTCAGGGCCGGCTGGCAGAATCCCGTGATAGATTGGGTCTTTTCTGTGAATGATTCGGGTAATATGAATAACAGGTTCTTTTCTTACCACATCATAGGTTCCGGTAATGTCCACAAAAGGCCCTTCATCAACCTTCTCTACAGGATCAATATAACCTTCAAGCACAATCTCAGCATGAGGAACTTTTACCCCATTTGCACACTCAAAAAGCTCAACAGGAGCTCCTCGTAGGGCGGCTGCGTATTCGAATTCTTTTCCTACAGGAACCCTTGTAGAAGTCGCGTAAATAATTGCCGGGTCGCAGCCAAGCACGATTGCAACAGGCAGAGATTCGCCTTTTTCGGCAGCTTTTTTGTGCAGGAGATAGGTATGCCTTGGAGGAACCAAGCGGACTGCAAGTTTATCTTTTCCTACAAGCATAAGACGGTGAATGGAAGCGTTAATCGTGCCTCCATACTCGGAAACTACAATCCCTGCTGTTATATACGGGGCCCCGTCTTTCTCAAAATGTGTAAGAATAGGAAGTTTTGTCAGGTCAACCTCGTTTTCTATTACCTCAAGGGTTGGAGACTTTGAAACCAGTCGCACTTCCCCTTCAGGAGAAACTTTCGAAAGTCTTTTTATGATTTCTTCCTTAGGGACTCCGAGCATGGAAGCCAGTTCATCCCTTGATCCAAGAAGGTTCATTATGACTTTTGAACCCGAAATATTATGGAAAAGAACAGGAGCTTTTGTATTTTTCGCAATTCGCGAAGCCTCGAACCTCGGAGAAACGGGATGCGAAATCTCTACCAGTTTTCCGTTTTCTTTCAACTGGTCGATGAAAACTCTAAAACTCATGGGTATCTGGATATCAAAAAGCTGTCAGATAATAAAAAGATTGTCCGCAAACCTTTTTAAAAAAGGTTTGATCGCAACCTTTCCTGAGGAAAGCTTGACCAAAGGCTCGACTTAGCGTGATCAACCGGCGCAACGGTTGTGCTTGACCAAAAAGTCATTTAACATTCGTCAAGCATGAAAGCTCTTGGCCTTATAATCCTTTTCTTCTCATACTGGTCAAAGCAATGAGCTATCCAGCCTGAGACCCGCCCGATTGCAAAAATTGATGTTGCAAGTTGAGGGGGAATATCCATATACTTGTAAACAACTCCCGAGTAGAAATCAACGTTGGGATAAATTGGCTTTCCTTTCTTTTTCACAAGTTCGCAGACAACAGTATTTTCTATTATTTCCGCTATTTCGTACCAGTGCATATCCCCTTTTGCTTCGGCGAGTTGCTTGGCAAGCTGCTTAAAGATTAAGCCCCTTGGATCATAAGTCTTGTATACTCTATGCCCGAAACCCATTATCTTTTCTTTCTTTGCGAGTTTCTCAAGCACAACCTTCTCCGCATTCTCCGGATAGGCAATTTCTTCGATCATGTTCACAACTTCTGATCTTGCCCCTCCATGCAGAGGACCTTTAAGGGTACAGAGTCCTGAAACAACAGCAGAATAGAGGTCTGAAAGGGTAGAGGCAGTAACTCTTGAAGAAAAAGTAGAGGCATTTAATTCGTGTTCGGCGCTGAGGATGAAGTCTTTCTCCATGATCTCAGCTTCCAACTGACTTGGTTTGCTTCCCCTGATCATATACAGGAAGTTAGCTCCGTGGGAGAGAGAGGGATCAGGGGGCACAGGTTCCTTTCCATTTGCGATTCTATAATACGCAGCAACTATCGTTGGGATCTTGGCAATTAACCGTGTGGCTTTTCTCATATTTCCTTCAGGAGAGCTGTCGTTAATGTCCGGATCGAACTGAGATATAAAAGAAACTATTGTACGCAGCGCTTCCATAGAATCAATATTGAAATTGCACATGTGGATAACGTCCAGAACCTCCCTATTGACTTCACGCTCCCCATGCAGGCAGGCTGAATACTCGGCAAGTTCCTTATCTCCGGGGAGCTCTCCCTGGATAAGCAGATAGGAAACGGCATCATAGGAAAGCTCAACCAGCTGGTTAATATCTACCTCCCTGTATTTCAGAATGCCCTCTAACCCATCGATGAAACATATATTTTTACTCATTTTCTACCTCACAGTTATGCCTAGAGGATTTTCAAAAAACTTTGAAGTTTGGGGAATCCTCTGCTTATACGTGGAAGATTTAACACGAAGGGTCTTATTAGGACCCAAAAATAGGGTGACAATTCATTCCTATTATTATCGAATAAGTATATTAAATTTGTTGAAATTATATCTCTGAATCTTTATAATTATTTTTTTAATATTAAAGATGCCACGGCCTTAAACCTATAGGTTATATTAAAAAAGAAATATGCTCTTTTAGAATAAAGTTTCCCTCAAAATGCCTTTGAGAATTAAAAGAACTCTATATAACCCTCTTTTCGATCCGAGAAAAAGAAAAGGTTTCAAAAAAACAGGAGAGTTTATATAAAGCTTGTGAAACCCTTTCAAAAAGATTCTTTGTCTAATTCTGGTACTGCTAACCTGTTATTTTTTCTTCACTGAATCTCGCAGGAATTTATGCAAAATCCCGCCATTCGTGTAATACTCGATTTCTACAGCCGAATCCAGCCTCAAAGTAACCTGGAACTGCACTTCATTACCATTTTCGTCCTTTGCCCTCACAGTAAGTTCTCCGTGGGGTTCCATGTATTCAGTGCCCAGAATATCATAGCTTTCTTTTCCTGTGAGACCAAGGGTATCGGCGTTCTCACCTTCTTTAAACTGCAATGGAAGAACTCCCATGCCTACAAGGTTGCTTCTGTGGATACGCTCGAAAGACTCGGCAATAACTGCTTTTACTCCTAGCAGGAACGTACCTTTGGCTGCCCAGTCCCTGGAACTGCCTGTCCCATATTCTCTTCCTGCAATAACGATCAGAGGAATATTATTTTCCGCATAAAGCATAGCTGCGTCATAAATTGGGATTCCTCCACAGGCTTCCTCGGGGAAGTCTTCTTTCCTGGAATGGTATACGGTCCAGCCTCCTTCCCTGTCC
The DNA here is from genome assembly GCA_002496565.1 of Methanosarcina sp. UBA289. Lineage (GTDB taxonomy): Archaea > Halobacteriota > Methanosarcinia > Methanosarcinales > Methanosarcinaceae > Methanosarcina. The sequence goes on from DAKJ01000026.1 coordinate 35,521, forward strand.
ACAAGCCTGTTCCTGAGCCGAATATTCCCGAAAGTTCCGCGCATCATTACCTCGTGATTACCTCTTCGAGACCCATAAGAATTGAAATCTTCAGGGCTCACACCCCAGGAAATCAGGTACCTGCCTGCAGGACTGTCTGACGGGATATCCCCTGCAGGAGAAATGTGGTCCGTAGTAATACTGTCCCCGAAAAGGGCCAGGACTCTTGCATTCTTTATATCCGCAGGCGATGGTGAAGCAGGCGGGAAGTCCATGAAATATGGAGGTTCCTGAATGTATGTGGACATAGGGTTCCAATCATATAGGGTACCTGTCGGGGCTTCCAGCTCTTTCCAGCGTTTGGGGCCTTCAAGCGCACCGGAATATTCTTTTTCGAACATTGAAGGTTTGATGCTGTTCTTTTCAGCATCCCTGATCTCCTCCTCTGCAGGCCAGATATCCTTGAGGTAAACCGGGCGCCCGTTGGGGTCATAAGCAAGTGGATCTGTTTCAAGATTGATATTTACAGTACCTGCGATTGCATAGGCTACAACAAGAGGTGGAGAAGCAAGGAAATTTTCCCTGACAAGAGGGTTAATCCGACCTTCGAAGTTCCGGTTTCCGCTGAGTACGGCTGCAACAGTAAGGTCATTTTCCTCAATCTCCTTAGCAACTTTTTCAGGTAAAGGACCACTGTTACCTATACAGGTTGTACAGCCGTAACCTACCTGGTGGAAACCAAGAGCTTCAAGATAGGGCAAGAGGCCTGCAGTTCTAAGATATTCCGTAGCTACCCTTGAGCCGGGGGAGAGACTTGTTTTTACAAAAGGCTTGACATGCAGGCCCTTTTCTACAGCCTTCTTCGCAAGCAGCCCGGCCCCTATCAGAACAGAAGGATTTGAGGTATTGGTACAGGAAGTAATTGCTGCAATCACTACGGAGCCGTGTGTTACCCTGAAGGCTTTCTCCAGAGATTCTGCTTTTTCCTCTTCTGTAACATAGGTTTCAGGTTCCTCTACAGGCGCCCCTCCGTCACTAATCCAGCGCTGATAAGCAGGATCCTGGGAAAGTTCAAGCCCTGAATCTTTCTTTCGGATAAAGGTCTGCTGCATAGTTTCACGGAAGTTTTCAGGCACCTCACTCAAGAAAAGCTGGTCCTGAGGGCGCTTCGGGCCTGCAAGACAGGGCTTCACCGTGCTCATATCCAGTTCCAGGGTAGTACTGAAAACGGGATCAGGCTTGTTAACGGAGTACAGAAGATCCTGGGCTTCCAGATACTTTTTCACAAGGTCAACCTGTTCTTCGCTCCTGCCAGTTCTTCTCAGGTAGGCAAGGGTCTCGGCATCTGGTGGGAAAATTCCAAGGGTTGCTCCATATTCAGGAGCCATATTGGAGATCGTTGCCCTATCAGGAAGACTGAGTGAGTTTAAACCTGGTCCGTAAAACTCCACGAATTTGCCGACAACTCCCACTTTTCTAAGCATCTTCGTAATTGTCAGGACAAGATCAGTGGCAGTGACTCCCTGTGCAAGTTTTCCGTAGAGCTTGAAGCCTACGACCTCAGGTACAGGCATATAGTAAGGTTGCCCTAGCATTACGGCTTCGGCTTCTATGCCTCCTACTCCCCAGCCGAGTACTCCAATCCCGTTAATCATTGTAGTGTGAGAGTCTGTCCCTACAAGAGTGTCAGGAAACGCAAATAACTCCCCATTTTTCTCTTTGAGATGCACAAGTGGGGTCAGGTACTCAAGGTTCACCTGATGGATAATTCCCCTTCCAGGAGGCACCACTCTGAGATTATCAAAGGCTTTCTGGGCCCAGCGCAGGACGGAATAACGCTCTGTATTGCGTTCAAATTCCTTTTTCTCATTTTCCTCAAGGGAATATGCCGTGCCGTAGGAATCCACCTGGACCGAATGATCAATAACAAGGTCGGCAGGGATAACAGGGTTTATTTTCGTAGGATCGCCTCCAAGGCGCTGCATTGCCGAGCGAAGGGCTGCAAGGTCTACTACAGCCGGAACTCCTGTAAAGTCCTGCATAATTACCCTTGACGGAATGAACGGGATATCCCTGTCACTTACGTTTTCAGGGCTCCAGCGGGCAAGAGCCTCTACATCCTCGGCAGTTATTATATGCTTTTCAGTATCTGCGTGCCTGAGCAGGGATTCCAGCAGGATCCTTATGGAGTAAGGAAGCAGGGAAATTCCCTCAAAGCCTTTTTCTTCAAGTTTGCCCAATCTGTAAATTGTAGCTTTTCCAGCAGCTGTTTCAATAGTGTCTCTTACCCCAAATGGGTCCGGACCTTCTCTCATAGATTTTTTACCTCCAGCAAAAATATGAAAATAAAACCATAATATTATAGATTTTCTCTTTATCGTGTGAGTCTCTTTATTGCGCAAATCTCTTTATTGTATGAAAGCCCCATCTTATCTTAAGACTATTTTATTCCTTCGGGTTTACTACTCCCCTTTTACATACAAAAGTTTGCTTTAATTGAAGGTGTTGCCCTCTGCTTTTTCCCCAAAACCTCAAAATAATTCCTCGTGTAAATTATATGTTAACCAGTATAAAAATTGTTGATTTTTACTCTAGCTTAAGACACACTAGTCTTTTAATATATTTTTACACTGTGGGGTTGGGTGAAAAAGAAAGGAAAAAACAATAAAAATGATTAAGAGAAAAAAGGATTGAAAGAAATTAAAAATTATGAAACAGTCTAAAACTTCCATAATTCAGAAGTTAAATAAAAACCTGACTTTTATCCTCTCCTAATACCCGAATAAAAAGAAAACAAGCCCTGAAATAAAGAAAAAAAGTTAGAAGCTGCTTATTTTCCAGCAGCTCCGATTGTTACGGTATAATCAAAGTTCTCTGTATTTTCGGGAAAGATAGAAAGATTCCATTTTCCAACAGCTCCTGGTGCAGTATAAGTCTTAATAAAAGTTGTAGTTCCTCCCTGGTAACTTCCTTGATTTTTAGTTTCTATACCGCCAGTTGCTGCCATACTGCCTTCACCTCTAAAGAATGGATATGAAGCAAAATAGAATGGCTGCGGGTACGCATCATCTACTATGGTTACCGAGCCGCTATATTTCGTATCTACAAAGGTAGGGGTAACCTTATTTCCTGAAGGATCTATCAGGCTCACATTAAAGGAAGGCGTAAGATTTCGATTTCCTCCGGTGGTATACAGGCCGTATCCGTACTGGTTAGCTCTAATTTCCAGGGTAATGGGGCCATCAGTTCCGGCTTCGAAGGTATTCTCATAAGGCTTTTCAGGAACCGGAAGGATACGGAAGTTCAGGGAAATCATTCTTTCGTATTCGCGAATCCCAGGGTCGTCAATATTCAGGTCAATACTACCGCTATAGCTGCCCTTTGCAGTAGATGGAACTGCAAGTGTAAGTTTTACAATAGCTGTCTGTCCGGCTTTTATTTTGTCAGGAGCTTCCACGCGTATTGCATCGTCTCCGAAGGCCTGTTCCGGCATTCCCATAGAGTAAACTATGTCTTTAGTAAGCTCAGGGGAAATTGTGATATCTTTAATGCCTGTATTCCTCAACTTGATTTCATAAGTATAATTCTTTCCGGCTTCGACAAGGTCATTTACATAAGGTGTAAGAATCTGGATTGATGGTTTAACCCATACCTGTATGTTCAGCTGCATCGTGCCCGGAAAATTTGGATAAGGACCGGCTACATCTCCTTCAGGTACTTTTTCCGTTAAAGCAAGGAGTACGGCATAGCTTCCAAGGTCGGCATCCTTAGGGATGTTCACCTTTACCTGAAATTCCTGTTTTTCTCCGGGCTTAAGAGCCTTTTCGGAAGGACTTATGCTGATCCAGCTTTCGTTTATGAAATTTTCCGTGTAAGGAGTGATTATAGGCTTCGGCTTCAATTGAATTGTCTTGTTATCTTTGTTCTCAACGGTTACAGTAAAATTTTTACTATCTCCGGGTTTAATCTCCAGGTACTTATAAGTCGGGTCAACCTTGATTTTCTCAAATTTGGGGAAATAATCTCCTGCATAACTCGAAGATGATACGGTATCTGCCACCACTTTTGGCTGTACTTCTTCTTTTACAGGTATGGCAGCAGTATCTTCATCCCCTGCTCCTGCACAGGCAACCGAAAGGACTGCTATGACAAGGAGTCCGTATACAATTCCTTTTAATGCCTTAATATCCAATATACGCATACTTTTCACCTCGCTCATTATCTACTAAGGCGTGAAACATATAAAATAATTACTTAAACTTCGAACCAATTTGCAGTTATTTTTAGAGAATAAAGGATAAGAAAGATTATTTTTGAAAGATTATTTTTTGATTTCCATCTTTTTTACGTGTCTTGTTCAAAAAAGTAATTTAATTACTTCCAGAGTCCCAACTTTTGCCTAGCCCCAGTTTTTGCTAGCACGATACGGAAATTAAGACGTTACCAAAAGACTAGAGACTTTTTAACATCTTCTGTAATCACCAAAATATACTATCATTTACAATAGCAGTTGACTGCAATTAATCAAAAACCACTGGGCAATAAAAAGTATTCTCATTTGGCTCATCATTTATATATGAGTTATAAATAATATATTTTTTAAGATCGATGTTCATAAACATATTACCATCGACCATTAAAGAAAATCTTCAATAGTACTAAATCTGGTGAACATAAATGAACAAAAGAAACTCCCTAGCATCGCTAATTTTAGCATCACTCGTGGTGCTAATAATTTTTGCAATGCCTGCAAGTGCTGAGGTTCTGCAGGCGGACTTTATTCCGGACCCAACTTCCGGAAACGCACCGCTCGTTGTATTATTTACTGATAAAAGTACCGGAAGCCCTTCGGTTTACATGTGGGACTTCGGTGACGGAGGCACATCAAGAAATAAGAACCCGGGACATACATATCTAGAACCTGGGGATTACACCGTTACTTTGAAAATAACAAGAGGACCCTACTACAGCACAGCTTCTCACAATATAACAGTTCCTGGTACAGATCCAGCAACAGAAACACCAATGGCACACCTTACTGCAGTTAGTAAAACAGGAACAGCGCCATTTACGGTACAATTTATTGATAAAAGCACAGGCGGTCCAACTGCATGGATGTGGTATTTCGGTGATGGTGATGGTGCTCTGTCAAGAGAACAGAATCCAACACATACTTACACTAAACCCGGGGTATATACTGTCAGATTACAGGTATGGAACGCTAAGGGCGTATGTTCTGAAAAATTTGTGAACTATATAACAGTTATGGCAGCTAATAACGCGCCAGTAGCAAATGCTGGTCCGGATCAGGTCCTTGAGCAGGCTAATCCTGCAGGTGCAGACTTAACTCTTGATGGATCAGGCTCTACTGATGACGGCCAGATTTCACCATTGACATATACTTGGGCATGGAACGGTGGATCAGCCGAAGGTATAAACCCTATAGTAACCCTTCCCCAGGGAACAACAACAGTGACTCTTACTGTCTTTGATGGGGAATTCTCAAGTACTGATACCGTTGACATAACAGTGAAGGATACAACCGCACCGACTATAACAACTTCAGGTAAACCAGTAGTGCTCTGGCCACCAAACCATAAATATCAAACTGTCTCAATATCCGACTGCGGAATTTCTGTAACTGATACCTGCGACCCTGATGTAAACATGGATGATATAGTAATCACATCAGTGAGCAGCGATGAACCTAAGGAAGCTTCTGGCGAAGGAGATGGGAATACCCTGGAGGATATCGTTATCAAGAGTCCTCAAACAGTTGACTTAAGAGCAGAAAGACAGGGAGATGGAAACGGCAGGGTGTACACAATTAATTATAAAGTTATGGATGCATCCAGAAATACGGCAACAGGATCCTGTCAGGTCTGGGTTCCCCATGATAAGGGAAGTGGAGTTACAGCCGTTGACGATGGTGCAGCCGCAGGATACACAGTGAATTATCCCTGAGTAAAAAAATATTTTTTAACTAAATGAATCTGGGAACTCATTAACGAAAAAACGGAAAGAAATATATCTTCCTATTTTTACTTTTTTAGGAAACTTTTCATTTTTATGAGAAATGCGCTCTGATACGATTATCAGCGCTGTTGTATATTCTCAAAAGATTTTACATCTTATACGATAATATAATGGAACATGTATTCATTTTATAGAGAATATCGTACATGGGACAAAATCGGGAAAAATTAAAAAGACTCAAAAACCATGAACAGAAAAAGATATCAAATCTTAAAGTTAAATTCCTGATAGGTAATAAACTGAGACACAGTTAATTATATTTATATATGTATATATTTATGTATGTAACAGCGAGTTGATGCCAAAGTTATCCGGGCTATGAATTGTTCCGAAATAAATAGAGGATTTTCATTTTAAGAACGAAGGCATTTATTCACTAAGGAGTGCATTTTTCTTGCTTAAAGAGAGAGTGTTCGACAGATTTTCAGACGCAGGTTTTAGGGTCAGAAAGAAATCCAAATTCAGAAAGGTTTCATCGCATGAAGATCTTTTTGGATCCAGTTCTATAATTGATGCTGATTTCGTGGAAATAGATGAAACTTTTTTCCACGATCCGGATTCTACTAAGCTGAATTCCGGGTCAGTTGACCCTGACCTTCTGGAGGGTCTCAGAGAATACCTTAGAACGAGGTCTCAGGAGGAAATTTCCGAAATCTTTGAAGAGGTCCGTAAAATTCTGGAGAGCAGAGCTTCTGAAAGGAATTTCCAAAAGGAGTCTGGAGAGGAAATCCCTATTAATCAAAGAACAAAAATAAAAAAGATCTCAAGAAATGCCTTCAAAGTCTTTCTGGAAACGGCTTCCTATGGAAGGAAGCAGATAATCAGCGTTTCAAAAGTTGCTTCCTCAAAAGCCTCATCTATAGCATCCGAAAGAAAAGAATCAATAATGGATTCCTCGAGAAAGCTCAATGAAAAATGGAATAACCTGAGCCCTAGAGATCGCAAAATTATCTCCGAATTGATAGTAGCAATGATAGAAATCGGGCTGCTTAAAGGAGCCAGCCGGAGTAAACAGGCTACGTTTGCTATCCTGTCAAGTATCTCCAGACATCAAACCCCAGGCAGGAAAGACCTAGAGGACTTCGCAGAGGGTCTGCAAAAACTTTTCAAGCGCAGGAGTTGAAGCAAGAAGACAGGAAATATCTTAAAAAAGTCCGGGAACTTAAAACCTGTAGGGCTTGCTTATTGCCTTCACAAAACTTGCAGGGCTTTCCCCAACATCCCAATTTTCGGCATTCCCTATAAGATACGTGTAGTCAGAAACCTGTTGCAGCCCGCCGGCATCATAATTTCCGATAATTAGAGAAAAGATCCTGGCTCTTCTTTCAGCTTTTATCTCATTCCATTCCCGGATAAGTGGCCTCTCTGAGAGTTCTGAAAAACCATCGGTAAGGAAAAGGAGATCAGCTCCCTCAAAGGCTTTTTCATTTTTCATAGCTTTAAGGCCTGCACGGAGCGCTGTATTGAAGTCGGTGCCGCCGCCGAAAGTAAATTTCAGAAATTCAAGAAATTCCTTTCCCATACGCTTTTTATTTGTAAGCTCAATCTCAACAGTCTGCCACTTAGATGAGAAAAGAATTACTTTAACATCCCTGTTTTCTTTCAGCATTCTTCTTGTAACTGCCAGAATCACGGATTTTGCAAGAAGTTCGGGACTTCCTCGCATCGACGCAGAAGTATCTACTAGGGCGACTACAGGCCCTTTTCTTTTTTTACCCGCAGTATCCGAGTTCCAGTTCTCTCCTTTTAGCTGGTAGGTCAGGAGTTTTCCTTCAAGCATATCAGCATAGAATTTTCGCTTCAAGAGAGGATTTTTTAACTTTACGGTTTCTGCTGGAAGTAATGCCTGGATATCACCTGAAAAAGTGACCGAATGAACCTCATTTTTACTGTATGGCGATAGGCTCAGCTTTTTTGAGCCGTACTCAAGTTCAATTCTTCCGACCTGCTCTAGAATCTCATTAAGATCAGAACTCTTTTTCAGAATTGAAGCGTATTTTTCAAGGTTTCCGAAATATTCTCTGTGAAGAGCCTTCAAGGAATGATCCCAGGCTCTGCCAGGAAAAAGCATTGAGAGAATTTCAAGCACTTCAAGGTGATCTTCAAGCACAGGGATAAGCTCTTCAATTTTTACAGCTATGCTTTCTTCTATAACAGAATCCAACGTCTCTCCTGCCTTCTCTGAAGACATGAAGTTCAGAGTCATTGAAGCAAGTCTTTCGGATCCCGCAGCTTTTCCAGCCTGAAGATCTGGATCTTCCGAATTTTCGTATTCAGGGTCTTGTAGGAAACTTTCCTGTTTGAGGGAACTTTGTTGTTTGCTTTCTTGAGTTGACTGTTGATTGAATATATCCGGATTATCCCGCAACCTATCTGGATTATCCTGCAATGGGAAATTTTTCTCAATATCATGTACTCTGTTTCTTTCCCATACTGATTGAGTTTCCTCGATCAGATTCTTCAGGGCTTTAAGGCTTTTTTCGAAGCTATTTGCAAACTTTTTTGAAGATTTAGACTTTATCTTTCCATACTCATCCAGAAGTGTAAAGAGTTCTTCAAGCAAAGTCCTAAGGATAAAAACACCTGCCAGGTTATTAGTTTCGGCAAGAGCTTTTATTTCAGTCCAGGCTTTGAAGTCCCTCAAACTTAATAAAATCGGATAAAAAGCTCCGAATTTACTCACAAATAGCTTTTCATCTTTTATTTCGTACCCATTTTCTGAAAAAAGTTCATAAATAAGAATTTCCGCAATTTCTTCCCTGGTTTTCCTTGGCATTGTTCGCGGAGTAGCCAATACTTCCCTGAGTTCAAGATTTAATATTGCAGAAGGATTGAAAGCATGGCTGAACGATAAGGATAATCCTGATCCGAGAATGCCTTCGATATCTCCCTTCCGCCTTTTTATTTCCTGCATATCTTTCTTTTCCGGGAATTTTTTAAGCTTTGAGAGTATTTCATAGATTTCAAGAAACTTTTAGAATTCGCAGAAAAATTTAATTCCATTCATCTCTTATTTCTCAAAGGCTTTTTAGTATTCAGGCGACCTCTTCTGCTTTCTCAACGGTCACATCAAATACCCTGGGTTTTTCCAGCAAGAGCCTTATTTCGTTTAGATTGCTTGCAATCTCGTAAATATCCGTGTTTTTGGAGCGATATTTAATCAGGATTTCCTGGCTGTCCTGCTCTGAAACCCATAGATTTTCCCTCAGGGTTTTCTCAAGCGCTTTTTCTTCTTCCTGGATTTGCCTTCTGAAATAGTTCAGTCGCTCTTCCAGATTTTCGTACTCTTTTTCATAGAGCTTCTTGTCGCCGTAGTCAAGGCTGATCTTGAACTCAAATCCGTATTTCCTGCGGAATTGCTCTGCAAGAGACTCGAAATTCAGAGAGCTATTGACATTGCTGAAATCGAGCCCAAAACTGTAAGTATGAGTCGGAAACTCGGTATGGTGTTTCAGCAGATCAAGGGCATTGTCAAATGTGAGGTTCTTCTGGGCTTTCACCCCTGAAAATCTTGAGCTTTTCAGGTTTCCTGTTATTCTTCTATCTTCTTCGTAGCACTTATTACAAGCTACAAGATCTGGAAGTTCCTGCTGCAAGCAACTGTAAATAGAGTTTTTTAGGTCAAAAACATCCAGTTTCAGTTTTCCAGTATCTGTACCCCCTGAAACAACACTATTCAGAATAAGCTTCCTGATTGCTTCCTTCTGTTCCGGCACTTCCCAGAGCATGTGCTGTAGCAGGACAGCAGTCATCCGGTTTACGCTGGTATGTCCATTTACGACTGAAGCAACCCTAAGTATACTTACAGTTTTTTTCCAGCGCCTGTCCGAGATAAAGATATTTGAGTTCTTAAGTTCTCTTCTGAGTGCTTTTATAATTACCCTAACCTCGGGATCAACCGGGAGATCCCTTGCTCTCTTCTGGATTTCCCTTATATCTTCTATACTGAGTTTTGTTGAGGGTATGAAATCGTCGGTGTTTTTGAAGATCAGGTCTTCAAGGTTCTCTTCGTGCTGGATATAATCCACCCTGTACCGGAACAAAAAACGGTCGTAAAGAGCTTCGAGACTTTCATCTTCTTCGGGAAGCTCGTTGGAAGCCCCAAAAACGGTAAAAAGAGGTACCTCAATAAGTTCCTTGCCGTTGTGGTACTTCCTCTCATTCAATACAGTTAACAAGCTGTTTAAGATGGAGCTATTGGCTTTGAAAATTTCGTCAAGCAAGGCTATATGGGCAGTTGGAAGGTAGCCTTCTACTCGCCTGCTGAACTCGTCCCTCTCAAGCGCCTTAAGTGAAAGTGGTCCAAATACCTCTTCAGGAGTGGAGAAGCGAGTCAGAAGATAATGGAAAAAGTTTCCTCCCTCAATAGTTTCGCAAATCTTGTTTGCAAGAAGAGTTTTTGCAGTTCCTGGAGGACCCAGTAAAAGGATATGTTCGCCGGAAAGGAGTGCAAGAAGAGACCCATTGATTTCCGCATCCCGTTCTTTAAAGTAGTCTGAAAATTCCTGTTTAATATTGATAACCGTATTTTTTAAATCCAGGACTCTCATAAGCTCCAAAACCTTTATAAATTTCTCTTTTTCAGCACCAAGCCATCAGTATATGAAAAAAATGCTACAATTAATGGATTGCAATAGCCTGCTTGAATATTGTTAAAAATGAACTCCCTATTTTTATGGGCCTTGCCTTAATTAATTTTTCTAAAAATTCTTGTCCCTACCCAATATGTCCCTAATACCAATATGTCCCTAGTACCAATATGTCTGCGGATTATGTTTCTTCTCAGAGATATATCTTTCTGCCTTAATACTGAAGCCCTGTTTTTATCATATTTTATGGATTAGTCTGGTATCCACCTTGACTAAAGTTCCTACCGATTCTGCCTTTTGCCATCCGAAGAAGTTATGCATAAAGAAGTCGATCACTAATGAGAACGATTCAAATCCACCTGAATGAGAATATTCCTGGTGATGAAAAATAGAAATCGTATTTTGAGAGACCAATTTCCTGAAATTAATTAACGTCCTTAAATTACCAGTACCCTGAAATTAATTAATACCAGATCAATTGGTATCCTGAAATTAGCCAGTATCCAGAGATAGAGCAAATTCCGGAAGTCCTTACATGAATGATTTCGAACGTGAAAAATATAGCCGGCAGATCCTTCTATTTGGGGAAGAAGGGCAGGAAAAGTTGAAGAAAGCAAAAGTGCTAGTTGCCGGAGCAGGCGGGCTGGGAAGTCCGGTTTCCACCTATCTTGCAATCGCAGGCGTCGGAAAAATAATTCTTGCTGATTTTGATTCCGTAGATCCTAGCAATCTAAACAGGCAGTTCCTACATCACGAAAAAGATATCGGAAGGCTTAAGGTAGAATCGGCAAAGGAAAAACTGCTTTCCATGAACCCGGATATTGAGGTTGAAACCATAGCCGAAATGCTTACCGAATCAAATCTCGAAGCCCTAGTTCCCGAATGTGACGTTATAGTTGATGCGCTTGATAACCTTGAAACGAGACATATGCTTAACAGGCTTGCCGTAAAAAGAAGGATTCCTTTAATCCATGGAGCAGTTACAGGATATGACGGCCAAGTAACAACAATAATGCCTGGAGAAACTCCCTGCTTTTACTGTATTTTCCCGCGCATTTCTAAAAAGGAAGTTTTTCCGGTTTTAGGGGCAACCCCGGGGATTATCGGTTCCATTCAGGCAAATGAGGTGATTAAATTCCTGACAGGGCAGGGTAAGCTTTTGGAAGGCCGCCTTCTGTTCTGGAACGGGCTTTCAGGAAATTTCAGTGAAATTTCACTATCAAAGTTAAACAATTGCCCTGTTTGCGGAAATCTTAAGGAAAAAAGCGAAAATAAATGAAAAATTTCACCTTTCCAAACCAGGGTAAACCTTTATTTCAAGTTCCTGTTGTCTATTAGCCAATTTATATATATCTTCAGTAATAATATCCTATAGGGGATCTTATTACAGGGAATCTTGTGCGAGGGGATTTGATGAGAAAGAAGACCATTCCAGTTGAGAAGGAAGTCAATGGTTTGGACGAGAACTCAAGTTTATGGTCTTATGGATTCCAGGATCTAAATATTACGTCACATGATTTATCTTCTGCTTCTATCCCGAATGCGCCTTATTTTGATCTTAGGATCTATCGGGAGTCTAGGGTAAAATCACTGATCAAGGTACACAGTAAAGATATGTACCGACTACTTGAGAAAGTTCACTTTGATGGAAATTACTACAGGATAAAGTGTGTAAGTTCAGGGGAGTGGGAGTACTGCTGGGATCTGGCTGTCAGGATTCAGTTTTTCGGAAAAATGCTGGGAATGACTCTTTATCCCAAACGCCTGGTTTCACAGAAAGAAAAAAGGATTGTCTACAGGTCCATGATCCTGGTTAACCCTTACCAGCTCTGGGACGAGGCTATTGTAAACAAATTCTGGAATTTGCAGGAGCGGGTTGAATTCCTGATAGCCAGAATTCTTTTTCACGAGTGCATTCACGTTATGATCTCGATTGGAAACATCCTGCCTTCAGGTTTCGGAAACACGGATATTTATCTTGAATTCAGTAAGATGCTGGAAGTCTCAGCTTCTAAGAAGCTTTCCATCAAGCTTCATAATGTGCAGTTTCGCCTATGGAATCTTGTGCTGTTTGGAGCATCCGGTTCCGAAAGTGAAAAAAAACTGCTTGAAAGTGTTCAGGAAATATATGAATTTCTGATCAATGAAAAGTACACTAATCATAAAACAGGGAAAGCTTTCGATTTTCCCTCAAACAACGCAAAAATCGCAAGAAAATACTCATGGATTGCAGCTGTCAAAGCCGGAGGAAACACGCAGGTCAGTAAAAGAATCTGGCAGGTGGAAGCCCGCAGGCTCAAGATAGCAATGATGGAACTCTTTGATGGGATTGATACGGAATTAAGTAATATTGGATTTACATGGAAGTAAATAATTATGGGCTTTAATTACAGGCTTATAGAAAATTGAAAAAGTATTTAGTGAAAAATTATTTAGTTGGTAAGGATTATTACCTTTCCCAACCATTTTCTTTAGATTTCTTTTGTGTTTTTAATTCGATTATAGTACTGGATTTTGCTTAAAGGTTCATAATTATAGTTAGAGTTTATCTTTTAGGTGTATTCTTTTACTTTATAGATCTGAACTTTATATCTTGAACCATATAGTTTACTGTTCCAAAACTTTTTCAATTTTTGATATATCAGGAAGTTCATGCGTAAGATATTCTTCGAAGAAGATGATTTTTTGCTCCTCATCGATAATTATATTCGCCCTCTGAGAAACCCCTTCTTTTTCCCTGAATATTCCATATGCTCTGGCAACCTCTCCATGCGGCCAGAAGTCCGAAAGAAGCTTGGTGTGCGTAATTCCCAGTTCCTTGGCCCAGGCTCTTTTTGATGGTATGGGATCGACACTTATTCCAAAAGCCACTGTGTTCAGCCTGGAAAAGATTTCGTGGTTTTCCTCAAGCGATTTCATCTGTTCTGCACACACGTTCGTCCAGGCAAGAGGATGAAATGATAGGAGGACTTTTTTGCCAGCAAAGTCATAGAGGTGCACTTCATTCTGTTTTTGATCTTTTAACCTGAAATCCTGGATTTTATCCCCGATTTTAATCTCGCTCATGGTAAATTTCCCCAATTTAATAAAATCATCTATCTTTAATAAATTGTCTGTCTGCTGACCTGTTAAGATTTTTGTCAGTATGAAGTATCGATTGAAACGAGAGAAGGTTCAAAGTTAGTATAAACTATAAAAATTACATGAAGAATGAGTTGGATTTAAAAAATTGTGAGAAAAGAAGTAAAAATAATGTAAATAAAAGTGTATTGAATAATCAACATTTTTGAAATGACTATAAAAACTCTATTTCTTTTCTCTAGATAAAGTGCACCGTAAAGCGCATAATGAATCTGAAATCCTAGTAGAAGTAATTTTTAATCTTATTTTACTTAATTCTCTGAGTTTTTTCCTTGAGAAGATTCTTGAATTTTTCTATTATATTTTGATTCTGCGGCGCAGATTTCTTATTACATGACGGTTTGTTATTCGATGTCTTGTTATTCAATGGTTTGTTATTGTTTGACGATTTGTTATTATTCGATGGTTTGTTATTATCTATTTTATTGCGTTTCATTTGATCGTGTTCTTTACGGGACATCTGTTTAGGAGTTTTCTTGGACACTGTTAAACACCAGTAAAAAGTGATAAAAATTAATTCTTTTTAAATTATGTCCGTGAATTAGCAACCTACTATAAAAAATGAGTGTATTTTTATCACTTATTCCAATGAAAAAGTAGGCTTTGAATTTAAAAAAGGATAAGCCCCGTGCGTGATTTGAACACGCGACCTAGTGATTACAAGTCACTCGCTCTACCGGGCTGAGCCAACGAGGCAATTGGAAAATACTGCGACTTACCTAAATACAATACTCACAGATAAACTTTATGGCAGGTTTCTTTATCCGGAGGCAAACCATAGTCTTTTGCCTGTTATTTTTCCTTTTTTTTGCCGGGTTCCCGAGGTTATAGTACATAAACTTTATGGAGTCCTTTGTTTATATCTCGCTAAGATGTGGCAGGAAATCGCAAAATACGGGCGCAAACTGGTTGAACACGGGCTTGTCGAATCTAACTTTGGGAATATCAGCCTCAGGGCTGGCGACAGGATGATTATTACCCGGACAGGGGCCGCACTTGATGAAATTACAGTAAATAACGTTGTTGAAGTTGATATTCGAGATACCTCCTCTATGGATATAATCGCATCTTCCGAAGCTGTCGTACATAGGGAAATTTACAGGCAGACCTCCGCACTTGCAATCATTCACGCTCACGCTCCATATGCAGTTGTTGAGTCTCTGCTCGCAGGCCCTGGAGAAAAAATTTCACCTGTAGATAGTGAAGGACAGTACTTCCTTGGCGAAATTCCAGTTGTTGGAGGAGGAATAGGGAGCCGCGAGCTTGCAGGAAATCTTGCAAACGCGCTCTCAAGGCATAGAGGTGCTATAGTTTACAGTCACGGAACTTTTGCAGTTGGGAGAACACTTGGAGACGCTTATATAGTGACCACACAACTTGAGCACTCCTGCAAAGTTAAGTACTTGTATGAACGTGTGCGGCAGCAGAAAAAGGAAAATAAGTAAACTATAAACGCTCGCCCATTTAATCCGCGCTTATAAGTAAGAGCTTGAAAAACAGAAAAAGGAAATAATTAAACTTAGGTATTGAGTAAGAGGATAGCCATACAGCTTAAGTATAAATATAAAAAAGCAGGTAAACACAGAAATGATATAAAAAAGCAAATCCAAATCGGGATACTGAACAAGATAAAGTGCCTGTTTCTGGTACGGCTTTCTATTAAGGGTATCACCGAAAGGAAGAATCTCGAGCACCATGACGTTTAATACCCTGAGACCTTTTGCCTCAAAAGTTATCGAACCACTGGCAGACTTTTTCATAAGATATGAGGTCTCACCTAATGCGGTTTCCATAATTTCCCTTATCTGTGCGTTCTTTGCAGGAGTGAGTTTTTATTACTCACCTGCTTCCAGGGAATTCATCCTGCTGGCAGGTATCCTAGTAATACTTAACTCGATTTTTGACGCTCTTGACGGAGTAATTGCACGGAAATCGAATAAGGCCACCCCAAGGGGTGATTTTCTGGATCACGTTATCGACCGCTACTCTGATGTCTTTATTATATGTAGCATCTTTTTTGCAGGTTATGCCTCCTGGCAGGTAGGAGTTGCGGCAATTGTAGGTGTACTGCTTACCAGTTATCTGGGAACTCAGGCCCAAGCGCTCAACCTTGGGAGATATTATGGAGGAATCATGGGTAGGGCTGACCGGCTTGTAGTTATAATTCTCGCAGCCTTCGGCAACTTTGCCTTTCCAGTGCTAATTGCAGGTTTTTCAATTCTGGGTTGGGCTGTTATCCTTATTGCTGTAACCAGCCATGTAACGGCAGTCCAGAGAATTTATTATATATGGAAGGAACTGAGATAATACACCTTTTTTATAATTTTTAAAATATGTTATCTCAGTTCGTAATCTCAGTCAGAGAAAATTTTACTCAGACTTGAACACAAGTTTACGGCGAATAAGTTAATGTAACACAAAACACAACTATCTGGCTATGTCGTTTCAAGGAAAACAATATGAGTATCTGGATCACACTGCAGATATCAAGTTCCAGGCTTATGGAAAAACTAAGGAAGAAGTATTCGAAAATGCGGCTCTCGCTATGTTCAATGTTATAATTGATACAGAAAAAGTCTCTGGAAATACCTCAAGGGAAATATTTCTTAAGTCGCCTGACCTTGAATCCCTGCTTGTGGACTGGCTTTCCGAGCTTTTATATCTATTTGAAGTTGATGAAATCGCGTTCAGGGAGTTTCGGGTTGAAAAAATCAAGGAAGAAAAAGATGAATACTCAATAACAGCTCAGGCACTGGGCAAAAAATACGATCTTGAAAGCCTCCCCTTTGAGACTGAAATTAAAGCTGTTACCTATAACCAGTTAGAAATAACGAAGACTGCTGACGGCTGGAAGGCTCAAATAGTTGTGGATATTTGAGGGAGTAGAAGTTTTCTCCCTACCTGGGACTGGCTTCCCGGATACTGGCTCTTTCTTCTCTAACCATTTGCACCATGCATATCTTCATGTATAGGAATTATTATCCTATCCTTCAATATAAAACTCAAGTACTATAATATTTCAAGCATCTCAAGTATATTCAAGTATATCTCAAGTTGAGTTATCTAGTCCTGAATTGATTCAATCGTATTTAGATCGATGTTGTTATATCAAACCGATCTTAATCAGGCGTTTCCAAAATTCATTGTGGCTTTAATCCAGCCTGACACAGTGTATCTTGATTACGTTTCCAAGTAGTTTGCAGAACCCTCGGGAAACGGAAGGTAAATCATAGTTCCAGAATTATATATAAGCATAAAGGAGCAGGGAGCATAAATCATGGTAAAAAATGAAGATACAGCTATCGAGGAATTAAGCACGGAAAATGTACATGAGGATGTAAGGGGTATGGTCAGGAAGCTTTCCGAAAACGAATGGGAGATTCCTGTCGGGCACATCCCAAATATGCGGGTTCCGGGCCGCCTGTTTGTATCCAGAAATTTGCTTGAAGGCATTGAACCTGGAACTATTGACCAGATTGCAAATGTGGCAACTCTCCCTGGCATTCAAAAGTATTCCATGGCAATGCCTGATGCTCATCTTGGCTATGGTTTTGCTATAGGGGGGGTTGCGGCTTTTGATGTAGAAGAAGGGATTATCAGCCCGGGCGGGGTGGGTTTTGATATCAACTGTGGGGTAAGGCTCATTCGTACTAACCTTCAGAAGGAAGAGGTAATTCCGAACATAAAGAGATTAACTGACGAGCTTTTTAATAGTGTGCCTGCAGGTGTTGGTTCCAAAAGTCGGATCAGAGCTTCTGACCAAGAACTGGACAGTGCCTTTCTGGAAGGGGCGAGATGGGCTGTAGAGGCCGGGTATGGCGTGGAGGCTGATGTCGAACACTGTGAGGCAAACGGGTATATGGAAGGGGCCGATCCTTCTCAGGTAAGCACGAAAGCCAGAACCAGGGGAAAACCTCAGTTAGGAACTCTCGGAAGCGGCAACCACTTCCTTGAGGTTCAGTATGTTGATAAAATCTATGATCAGGAAATGGCTTCAACTTTTGGACTTGAAGAAGGCCAGGTTACGGTAATGATCCACTGTGGCTCAAGGGGGGCAGGGCACCAGATTTGTACTGACCACCTGAAGGAACTTTCTCAGGCTGTAAAGAATTATAAAATTGAAATTCCGGACAAACAGCTTGCCTGTGCCCCTGCCCAGTCAAGGGAAGCCCAGAACTATTTTAAAGCCATGCTCTGTGCTGCAAATTATGCGTGGGCAAACCGTCAGATAATTACTCACTGGACAAGGGAATCATTTGAAAAGATATTTAGAAGAGATGCTGACGACCTGGGCATGAATCTGCTTTATGACGTTGCTCACAATGTGGCAAAACTTGAAAAACATATCGTGGATGGAAGGAAAAAAGAGGTATATGTGCACAGGAAAGGGGCAACAAGAGCCTTTCCTCCAGGCCATCCTGAAGTTCCGGCCGTGTACAGAGATGTAGGGCAACCGGTTTTGATTCCTGGAAGTATGGGTACGCCCTCATTTATATTATGCGGTTCAGAAGAAGCTATGAATGTTTCTTTCGGTAGTGCCTGCCACGGGGCCGGCAGGGTCATGAGTAGAGCACACGCAAAAAAAGAATTCCGCGGACAGAGCATAAAAGAAAACCTCGAAGCTCATGGTATTACAGTAAGAGCCACACACCCATCAGTAATTGCAGAAGAAGCTCCAGGTGTATATAAGTCTAGCAGCGACGTAGTAAATGTCGTGCACGAACTGGGCATTGCCCGTAAGGTCGCAAGAGTTCTTCCTTTAGGGGTTGCAAAAGGCTAAGTGAGAAAACAGTCTGATCGTTAAATAATAAACGTTAGAAAATGTAGGCTTTAGATATTGAAGCTTTCGTGAAAACTTTAGCCTAAGGGCTGAAGTTTTAACCCTTAATTTATTTTAAACTCTCTTTAAAATAATATTAGGGAATCAATTGATCTGGTACATAGAAATTTGAATTTCTTAGTATTATTCGGGTTCTTCCATTTTTTCCATTAAAAGTAAATCCGAATTGTCAGGTTCTCGTCCTTGGAAGAATCTAAATACAATCATACTTGAATACGAGAATGCCTTAAAAGGCGTGCCATTTTCCCTGAATATGTTTGAAAAATATCCAACAAGGTTACGAATAACCCTTTCATCCTTGAAGTCATGAAAAATGGTTACTGATTCGTTTCCAGGTTCAAGGGAGATTTCTATATATTTAACAAGCTGGGTTGCAAGGTACATTTTTCTGAAATGAACCAGCAGTTCTGGAAGAGTCATATCACTTACCGACTGCTTGCAAAGGCGCTCAATGATTTTTGTCGGGTTTGGGACTTCTCCTGTTGCAAAAACTTCAAACTGACTCCGATGGAGAGTCACGAGATTGAACCTCTCAGCATTATAAGTATACATAAGCTGAGTCCAGAATTCGGTATTGTCGTCTAGTTCCTTACATAAAACATCAAGATATCCAAAGTGTTTTCGGATTCCGGGCATAATCTCATTCGAAGAGACAGATGCGTTCTTTTTGAAAGAGATTTGAGTCGAGTTTGATCTCCTGAAAACATGCTCAACATCAAGCTGTCTCCATCTGGAAAGAAAATGAGCCACCAGCTGGGCAAAAAAATCTCTGCTGTTTACAGTAGAGTTTGAAATAAGCACCAATGCAGATTCAGGATTATTAATATCTTCGCACTTTATTGAAGTTCGAATTGCCCATTGATAGCTTCTGGAAACTCTGTTAAGATAATCCTCTAATTGTTTCATGTCCTGAATTTCAAACGGATTGATAAGCTCATTAACAAGTTCTTCATCAGTAAGCCTACCCCTGGTACACCTGAACAACCATTCAAGCATTGTTGTATTTATAACAATATTTTCTCCACTCTGGATAGTCTCATTTAACTCTTCTTTTGCAGGAGTTTCTTTTAAAAATTCGATTGCTTCCTCAATACTTTTATGATTTGTAAGAGCTGTATCCGCAACTTCAATGGTGTCCCTGACTGCAGCGCTTAAATTCCCATTATTGGCATCCAGAAGGGGCTGTAACTTTTTAAGGTACTTATCATCCAGGGATATGTTCTTTCTGATCAGCATATTTTCCACCCGATGTATTCGGTTTCCTGGCTCTTTATGCTATGATCCGTTTTGATACCCGTAAGATCAGGACTATTATATAGCTTCGGTTAAAAAGTGAGAAAAAATTTATTTATAAAGAAGTACTTTGTAAATCCAAAAGTTTTTACTTAGAGCCTTATTTATGTTACTGGTAAGTGCTACCGAATCTTAAATCTTTCTATTTAGTACTACTTCTTTATGAACAAAATTGGTACATATTACACGAATTATTCCTATAGATCTTGATGTGTTATTACAATATTTTCATACTTATAAATTTTGTCGATTTACTTGGATGCACATGTTTATATTTTGTCGTACTTTCGAATCTTGATTTGATTTTCAGTCAAATGTTAAAAGTGAAAAGCTTGACAAATTAACAGAAATCAATGACACCAGTTCACAACTCTTTATATATATATGTTAAGAGAGTGTACGACATGTAAATCAAAAAAGTTCTAATGTATATTGGACTGTTATAACCTGGAAGATTGCGTTATTGATTTCACCCTGTCCTTGCAAGTTTGTCTAACCTTTTATTGTTTACCCTAATTAATCTCAAGAGCATCAGTTGAAGGTCATAGGTTGACATTTTCGAAAGCTGTGTGTTTAGGAGTAGATTGTATGGCTCTTGCTTTAAGCACAGGGTAAAAACTCACAGGTTATTATTAATTATCCTGAAAACTCACGATCTTCAAAGGCGATAACAGTCCCAAAAAGCGAGTTTGGGAGTGGATTCATAAGTACCTGGCAAATTAAGATGGAATTGTTTGGCCAGCCAGGTACTTTTCTCCCGAGAAAGTGACATAAACCTTTTAGGAAATATTTTTATCGTTTTCCTTTCGGGTTCATCTATAGCATATTCTTTTTGACTGACATAAATTCACGTTTTTCTGATTCGCTTGAGAATTAGGTTTTCTCTGGCCTATCAAAACATCTTATTTCCAGGTAAATCTGGATGTTCTAAAAGTAGACAAATAGAACTAAGTTTTCCCGAAAATGACAAGTAACAAGGTCAGAAAGGTAAAGAGAATAAAAGACTAAATTAGATAAAAAGCTACAAAAATATTCAAAAGAAGAAAAAAGCAAAGGAAATTTTCCTCTGCTTTTGAGTCCTGAGACTCTTTTTAATTTTGTTCTTTTTGCTTATGTCAGTTTGGTTACCGGGTGGTTTGCCAGGTCTGCGATCTCGACGCCAAGATCCTTTGCAGTTTCTCCAAGCATGATGTCGACCATTGCAACAGCCGGGAAAATATGGTTGACGTTCTCGATAGGACCATAGAGCAGGTAGTCGGAACCTGCAATCTGGGCTACCAGGTTGGTACCAATGTCTGCAGGCATGTAGATTGCCTTGGGGTCAGGCTGGGTCTTCTTGAATTTGCGAAGCCAATCCCATGCAGAAGCCATGTTGTGGTATCCACCGCCGATTGGCAATCCGAATTTTGCTTTCATTGTGGGTATCGAGCGGATAGTAGGGCCAGAACCTGCACCAAGAGGCATTGCCGCGACGTCGATTAAGGGATACTCGATTCCACATTCTTTTGCGATCTGAAGCATTCCTTTTGTTAATCCAGAACCACCGACTTCAAGAATGTCCATCTTTCCTTTTACGGTTGGATCAGTTGCGTTGAAAGCCAGAACGATTGAAGCTTTTACGTCGCTTTCTGTGAGGATATCGATTTCTTCCTGTTCAATACTTGCGTTGATCGAGTTGTGAATTGCCCTGTCTGCAACACCGATTTCGGTACAGTGTTGAGCTGCGGCTGCACGCACATTTCCGGCTGAGGAGTCAATCAGGAAAGGTGTCCTGTCGTCGATCTCAACAAACCAGTCAATGTAGCGATTAATTGATTCGGGGGTTTCTCCTACAATTTGGTTTACATAGGGGTTTCCTGTGGCATCGCTCATTGAGACCTGGGTGTTCCAGAGGGTTTCTGCAGCAGCCCTGTCGAAGATACCCTTGTCTTCATCGGTCACAATCTTGTGCCTTGCATAGAACATAGTACTGACTAACACGGTTGGGAATTCACCCGGCTGTCCACCGAACTTAACTCCGCCGATTTCAAAAACTTCCTGTTTCTTGTCAAACTTGAACATTTTGATCCCTCACTTAAATGAACATTGATGATACAAAGGTATACAGCAGGAAGAGCAGCAGGCCAATGACTCCACCGTACAGAATTCCAATATCCCTTCCTACTTTCTTTCCTATTTTTTGTGCAACTTCACTGTTGACAAACTCAATCTTCTCATCGATCTTATCGAGCCTTTTCATTACTTCGTTAAATTCACCTGGCTCTACAAACGCTGCTGGTGCTTTTCCATCCATATTATTCACCTCACCAGACAAGTAACGGGAGTACAATGACCATCAGCAGCGAAAAGATGAAACCTGCTGCAAAGCCGACTATTCCGGTAGCCGCAACCCCGGAGTCAAGCTTCTGGTTTCTCGCAATCAACTGTGCTCTATATCGAATGCTCTCAACAGTAGCATCAATTGCACCCATCTGAGGAGCAAGCACCATTGGTACGCCTTTATCGTATTCTTCTGCCATTTTCATACCCTCCCTATTAGTAATAATCCAAGCAGGGATATGGTTATTGTCAACCCTATCATGGCGCCTTCGATCTTTCCTGCGTGAACTCCTGAGTGGAACTTGTTCAAGTTTCCTATATCCATCATGCGGGCTTCGATTGCCTTCAGTCTGCTGCGGATAACTGCAATTTCCCCGGAGACCGGCCTGACAACGCCGCCTTCTTCTTCTTCTTCACCTGCCTCACTGATCTCAACAATCATAGGTTCTGCATCAAAAGCACCCGGGTCTTTTGAGGCGAGTTCTCTTACTTTGGAAGTAATGGCACCCATATCCTCGGTATCAATAAGGTTGACAGTCTGAACCTGTTCCTGGAAACGGGCAATTGCGGCTGCATCCAGGTTTTCGACATATGGAATTGCACCCAGTGCCCCTGAAATCCTGTTGTCTTTTACACCATTTGCGTGAAGGCTCAGGATTGACTGTCCGATAATGTGTCCTTTAACCTCAGAGCCAGTTACAAGCAGGTATCTGATGTTAGGGTTTGAGATAATGTGAGCAACTACCTTTTCAATACCGAGGTTTTCAGTCTTACATGATCCGGTAACGGCTGCTCCTGCATCAAGGATTGGATTTCCGGGAAGGTGTGATCCGCAGGTAATTACCAGTACGCAGTTCTTGACATTGCCTACTTCATATTCACCTTTCAGGATAGGCCATCCTGGGGCTGGTTCTCTCTTATCTGCCATTTTACACCACCCCTTTCATCAAACTTGATATATAAATGATAAGGGCCAGTAGCCCGCTGAAGGCAAGACCTACAACGACTCCGTAGAAAGAGTTTCCGTAAATTCCTGCCACGTAGGAGGTATTCTCACGGCCTGGCCAGGAATTAAGGAGCGGTTTGCTGGGCGAAAGGGAATTCAGCAGGTCATCTGCAATTGTATCCAGTTTGTCCATTCTCTCAAAGACGGGCTCCATGGAATACTGAATCGAGTCTTTCCGTTCTTGTGTCACGGTTCCCGTTTCCGGGTCCATAACTAAATTTAACTCGGGAGCTATTCTAACCATGCTCATTGTAGTTCCTCCGCACTTGGCAGCAGACCGGTTCCAACCACTGCATATGCATCTCTCTTAATAAGTGCATAGTGCTTGTTGAAAGCAACATACCAGATGACAATTCCTATAAGCATGTTTAAGCCAGCAGCCATTAATCCTTCATGGAGTGAAGAGGCAAAGCCTGTAATTATTAGTGCAATGGCTCCCTTTTCAACAGCAAGCATAAGGGTTCTGTCCTGCTTCTCATCAGGTCCCAGGCTAGCGTTGAAGGGATGAAGGATTCCCATACCACCTATAATGAAGATCAGTGCAATGTATCCGTTTGCGACTACATATTGAACGACTGCAGCATAATTAAAGGACCCAGCAATGACAACGCTCAACCCGAGAATTACAAGGGTACCTGCACATGAAATCTCTATCATCGCCTGTTCCATAATAGGGATACCCATGCCGATTACCCTGTTTGAAAGAGCACCGATTACACCACCTATAATTGCTGCAACAATGAAAGCAACTATAGGCCCTGCAATACCTCCTACTGCAAGTCCGAAGAGGGCTGCTATAATACCCATACCAAGGGATAGCATACCAATTGATGGGACACCGGTACCAAGTCCATAGCTTGCAACACGCCTGACAGCATCAGCACCCCAGACTGTTGCACAGATTGCTCCAAGTCCTCCGAAGAAGGAATATGCTGGAGGTGCGTAGTGGCCAAGGTAAATCCCGACAAGGCCGCCAACTATACCTAAAGCCATTATATTTTGTGGAGAATATCCGCCTTTGGCTCCTCCTCCTGCTCCACCTACAGACATATTAAATACCTCCTAGCTGTGCGATTGCAATTACCGCCACGATAGCACACAGTAGTGTTGCTATGAGGGAAGAAATTACCGCCTTTGGCCATTTTTTGAATTTCGGATCGTGGAACCCTTCAATTGTACCTCCTATGTTATAGGAAGGAATTACAGCGTTCACAAAGAAAATGCCTATTGCAAATATTGCTGCAACTGCTACAAGCGCGTTGACTGTGACTGAATTGGTAACTCCAGAACCCTGCAGGCCTACGCTCATACCCACTTCGATGAGTGAATAATAAACAAGGGAACCTCCAATTCCACCAAGCGCAGCGCCGATAACTCCGCTTACAAAACTGACTGTAGGGAGTCCGTGCCCTTCAGTACCCTGGGATACATACAGATCCTGCCTGTACTTTGTAAAAGGATCATACTTTACTTTTGCGGAAGAAGGCACACATCCTACACCATATACATAGACCCAGGTACCGACAATCATGGTCACAGCGATCATGATCATTGCACCCACTGCTCCTGAGGCAAGAATCAGGGCAAGGTTGTCTGTTACGTTCATCATGAAGCCTGCACTAACAAGTCCTGTCAGACCTGCGCCTGCTGCCAGCTGCACTGTACCGGTACCGATACCTGTCGCCTGAGCCATAGCTGCAGGTGCACCACCTACAGGCACGAAGTGAACACTCCAGGAAATAAGAGCGCCGCCGATAGTGATGGCGATCATCCAGATGATGTTTCCTAAGATAGCGTCCATCATGCTGAAGCCTCCTCAGACTTGTCTTCCTTGTAAGGGCCAAATGCCTTGCGGGCTCCAACTTCGATTTTCCAGTTCCAGATAATTAAAATAAGGACAATAACAACACCTGCAATAACAGAAAGCCATCCCATGGTCAGGCCTTTTGCAGGATCAAAAATAGTGGTTATCCAGCTTCCCAGGAATACGGTCATACCAAAAGCAAGCCCTGTAACAGGACCTCCAAACTTAGCACAGAACCAGGAGTTATCAAAACTATTCCTCAGCCCAGATTCGGCATATCTTACAATATTTCCTGAGTTTGAAGCGTTCAGTCCTGAACCGAATTCAAACTGCTGGAATTCACGCTCTGCGCCGTAGTGAACATCGCCTGTTGACGATCCGATTGCACCTACTGTGATACCCCAGATAAAAGCCAGCATAGTTAGCGGGAAGGGGTGTCCGAGTACAACGGTCATCAAATACGATACCACTAGAACACAGAAAGTAGTTATGAACGAATATCCCATAATTGCAGGGGTGTGAGATCTTATCATATCAAGATAAATCGGTTGCTTGAACCGACTCTGACTAGCACATCTACCCATTGTAGCAGTTACCGAAAAGGTACCATGTACGCATGCTGCAATGAGGGAACCAAATACCAGTGCAAATAATGGGGAAAGTGTAAATTCACTAATTAATACTGTTGCAATGGCTGCACCAATAGAACACATTAATGCATTAGATGGTGGTTCTCCAGATATTGCTTTGTTGTATATTCTGTGGGGAAACATCATTTGGGGAGCTAACTGCACCTGAGAGTTAGGGTTACTCTGCGAGCCTATATCAGATTCCAGGTCTTCCGAGGCACCTGCAATGGTCGCAGCCACTCCGATAAGTGCAAGCACTCCCATGCTTATGAGTGGTTCCATTCATTTTCCTCCTTTATATTATTACATGTAATAAATTGGATTCAAAAAACGCTGTACATTTTTTTGAAATCGTCTGCCATATCATTACAAATAAATATGATTATGACGCGCGTTAATTTTTTGATTAGAGAGGATCATTCATAAACCTTTCGAAATATGTAGGCTTTTAAAATATTATTAGATAGGCATATAATATATAATCAATTTTATAAGACAGATAAAGCTGGTTAAAATAAACAAAATCTTATATTTATATAAATAAAAAAATTCTACTTTTTCCAATATAATATAAAGATTCCGATTATAAATAATAAATTTTTTTTGTTTAGATTTAAATATATAATTTTTATTTTTATATTAATGAGTTTTCTGCTGTAGTTTTTATAATATTGAATAATATAAAATGTAAATTGTGTTAACTTCTTCGTGTACTCGAATAAAAAATAAGATATGTTATCTGAACATAAAGTACAAATTATTTAATACTGCATATATTATTAATAAAATATATTTGTCACAAGAAACTATATATTTATTTTAAAGAATTGTTATAAATAATATTATACTGTTTCCCGGAAAACATTTATTTATATATAAATATGTTGGCTGACAATAGCCTAATTTTATCCTATTAGTAGTATGAGAAAGTTTGGCTACGATTTAAGAGAAACTTCCTTCATGTTTTTAATTTGATGACAATGTTGGTCAATTATTTATAAAAGTCACACAAACTTTAGTTCTGCAAGTAGCAGAAAAGGATTTTATATTTAATTTCCTTGCATAATGTGTGATTCTAGGAGCTTCATCCTTTACCAGCCCCCCTGAGGATTTAAAGGAACATGTTGAGTCAATAGAGTTATATATTCCCAAACTTGGAATCTACAATGGCTCAGCGCTTGAAATAGAAAAGCTTGACAGAGTGCTTGACGAAATCTCGATCTATGATTTTGCAGTCACAGTTCATGCCCCTTACTTTGCGGGAGATTTGAAATATCCTTCAGCTCTCCAAGTTGACACTGCACAAATGGGCAAGAGAGAATTTACCCTTATGGAAGAATCAATTGCACTTGCAAGCCGGATCGGAGCCTCTGTTGTGGTAATACACCCAGGCAGGGTTGGCCATGATAGGGAAAAATCTTATTTCTCCATGGTCAAAAACCTTAACAAGCTTGCGTCCGTAGCTGAAGATTACGGAGTTACTATAGGTCTTGAAAATAAGGAAGGTACAGATCCTTCGAACTTTTGCTGTGAGGCCGAAGAGCTTTCCCAGACCATAGAGGCTGTGGATTCAGGACACCTGAAAGCTACCTTTGATATAGGACACGCAAACCTTACCTGCGGAGGCAATCCAGAGAAGCTAAGGAAATTTGTCCGAACCTTGCAGGAACATATAATTCATCTTCACCTGCATGATAATAGTGGACAATGGACAGAAAAATACGATGGAGATGAACACATGGCTCCTGGAGAAGGTTGCGTGGACTTTTCAGTCTTGAAACTGCTTTCTGGATATAGAGGGGTCTACAATTTTGAAGTATTTTCCCTCGAAGACCTCCTTTTTGGAAAAAAGACCCTTGAAAACGCCTTAAAGCTTTAAAATATATTAAAATTGTAAAAAAGAGAAGCAAAGGTTCGACTAAGAACCTTAGCTTACTTGGGACCCAGATCATTTAAAAGTAATCCAGTTTAATTCCTTTCTGGCCAAATACTGTTTTCAACTCTTCATAAGCCGTGAAAAGCTCTTTTCTCTGCCTTCCGAGAGTTTCAAGTCTGGGCTCTGCTTTGAGCCAGATATCCTTCTCTTCGGTACCTCTTGTAACTGCAACACAGGCGAGCATGTCTCCATGGGTCAATCTGTATATTGAATCAAGCCCTGTAGGCGTTACCCAGGCAGGGGAGATTGTCTTAAGCTTTTCAACTAATTCTTTCCAGCTAATATTTCCAGAAATATGAAGGTTGAGCTGGAGGTGAACACGTTCTCCTGTAACTTTCTCATCTAGATTTTCAAGGAAAACGCCATATTCAGGATCTTTTTCACTGATATCACGTGCCTCATAGCGGGCAAGTTCTTCCGCCTCTTCTTCGAAGAAAGGCGCAAGGTTCACCTTGCTTGAGGGTTTTGTCATAAGGGAAACTCCAAAGAAAGCGATTGCACTCAGAGCCATTCCCACGATAACTCCATGGCCCATGAGAACCGGGTGAATACTTTCCAGATAATTAGTAGCAAAAGGAGGGGTATATATCAGGTCAAGTGCCACAAGGGCCACCTGAGCAATAAACCCTACCACCATGCCTGCAAAAGCTCCTTCCTTGGTAGCTCGCTTCCAGTATAGCCCGCCCATAAGTGGAAAGAAGTAAGAGGAACTTGCAACGAAAGTTGCGATGTGAATGGCATCAATAATGTTGGTGATGACAAATGAGCCTGCTGTTGCAGCGACTATAATAAACAGTACACTGATCCTGTTTACCAGCATCATTTCCTTCATTGTGGCATCCGGATTTATATATCTCTGGTAAATATCCCTTGAGATACAGGATGCCCCTGAGGTTGAAAAAGTGTCCGTACAGGACATGGAAGCCGCTGCGAGCCCTATTGCACTGAAAGCTATTATTGCAGGTGAAGAGACAAAGCGTTCAACGACAAAGGATAAGAGTGCGGGCTCTGCAAGGGCCATTCCTGCAGGATAACCCATTTCTGCGATTTCAGGGTATATATTGTTGAGGGCTATTGCGATTACAGCACAGGCTGCAAAGACAACAGTGATCATAAGAGCACCAATTGCCATTCCTAGACTGGCAGATTTTCCATCTTTTGCAGCCCAGATTTTCTGCCAGGGATCCTGTTCCGTGATCCAGCCTGGGATTAAGGCAAGGGAAAAGATCAGGACCATTGGAAGGCCGATTGAGAAGGGATTCCACCAGTCTCCTGATACGTTTCCAAAAAGCTCTGAAGCACTTATCGCAACAGTGCCGAGGCCTCCGTCAGCGACTGTTCCTACTGCTGCGAAAGC
The DNA here is from genome assembly GCA_002496565.1 of Methanosarcina sp. UBA289. Lineage (GTDB taxonomy): Archaea > Halobacteriota > Methanosarcinia > Methanosarcinales > Methanosarcinaceae > Methanosarcina. The sequence continues at coordinate 64,450 of DAKJ01000026.1, forward strand.
CATTCCTACTGCAAAGATAGCAAGGAAAGTGAACTGGATTGTATCTGTCCACATTACTGCATAAAGTCCTCCGAGAGTTACATAAATGGAAACAGCAGCTGCAATTATGATTGCAGCATATAAAGGATCAAGGCCGTAGAAGGTCTGCAGCACAAGGGAAAGCCCTGTGATGTCAGATACTGCAAAAAGAATCATTACAACAGTGATTATCACAGCAATTGGCAATCTGACTATACTACCATAACGTTGTTCCAAGAGTTCAGGCTGGGTGATTGCAGGCAGGTTCTTGATCTTCCTTACAAGCACAGCAAGGAAAAGAAGAGCTATGATGTTCGGAGCTACAAAAACCCAGATAGAGCCCATTCCTTGAAGCATATAATATCCTACAACAGCAAGAATCCCGCCTGCTGTAAGCCAGGACGCTGCTGCAGAAAAACCCAGGACTGGAGCTCCAATCTCACGGCCAGCCAGCCAGAAGTCTGTGATGGATTTTTGTCTGTTATTAAAATACCAGCCAATAGCCACAAGCGAGGCTATATAGACTGCGAGCACTATAAGGAAAATACTATAACCATCCATAAATAAACCTTCAAAAATATTAGTTAACACTTATGAGTAATTCGTTTTGTCGAAACTTTAGGTATATTATTTAATTCTTGAAATATAGGACTTTTTATATATTGGCATTGTATCAACATGTGAATAAATAAACTTTTACTATCATTAAAAGATTTATTTAATTCTTTACAGTCTTATGAACTCTGTTTTTTAGTTTACACAAGTTAACTTGAATTAAAATCATTTTTATGATTCTTATTTCGATTTTTTTTAATTCATTATTTTTAATTTTCACTTTTTCCTTTTATAATCCTTATTTCTATTTTTATTTCTTTTTAAGAAATTTTCAGGTTACGTTTGTATTTTCAATTATTATTCAGTAGTATATGAGTGAAATAAAGGGTTATTATGACATCAATTCCTTTTTTCCCAAATATTACTTCTTTATTGTAAAAAAACTGTTATTTTTTCTCAACAAAGTTTATATTTGTTATGTTCAAAAACACATAACTATGAAAGTTAAAACCAGCGTTTTCAAATTGATAGCAGTCCTCTTGATACTGCTTGTATTTGCCGGCATAGGTTGTGTTGGCGATAAAACCGAGAACAAAAGTACGAACTCGACAGAAAACGCCTCTGGGAATGTCTCTGCAGGCGGAGGAACGGTCCTGAAGGTTTTCCATGCAGGAAGTTTGGGCAAACCTTTTGAAGAGCTTGAAGCCGAGTTTGAAACCCAGCATCCTGGAGTCGATGTCCAGCGAGAAGCTGCAGGCAGCGCACAGAGTATAAAAAAGATAACCGAACTGGGGAAAAAGGCTGACGTTCTTGCATCTGCCGATTATGCCCTGATCCCATCCATGATGATACCTGAATATGCTGACTGGTACGTAGATTTTGCAAGAAACCAGATGGTAATTGCCTACACGAATGAAAGTAAATACAGTGACGAAATCAACGCGAATAACTGGTATGAAATCCTCAGGCGGCCTGATGTTCGCTATGGTTTTTCTAACCCAAATGATGATCCTGCAGGATATAGGTCACAGATGGTAACCCAATTAGCTGAGTTTTATTATAATGACAGCCGGATCTACGATGACCTGATTCAGAATTATACCGGTATGACTACAACTACAGAGGAAAATAGGACAGTTCTTGTGCATGTGCCTCCATCTGAAGAAATTTCTCCTAACACCAGTAAAATTATGCTCAGGAGCATGGAAGTTGAACTTATTTCTGCCCTTGAAACAGGGGAAATTGACTATTTCTACATTTACCGGAGTGTCGCCGAGCAGAATAGTTTCAAATACGTGGAACTTCCACCTGAAATTGACCTAAGTTCACTGGATTATGCTGACAATTACTCAAGGGTTAAGGTAGAAATGGCAAATGGAGAAGTGGTTACAGGATCTCCTATTGTTTACGGCATAACTATCCCGAAAAATGCCGAAAATCCGGAACTTGCTGCTGAGTTTGTTAAACTTCTCCTCGAAGAGCCCGGCCAGCAAATATTCATAAAGAACGGCCAGCCTCCGATTGTTCCTGCGATTGCCGAAGGAAAAGATAAAATGCCTGAAGAGTTACAGTCTCTTGTAGAATAAAAACAAGTCAAAAGAAAGTGAAAACTATAAGGTAAAGTAAAAAACGTTAAGATAAAATGAAATTAAGATAAAATGAAAGTCAGAACACAGAGGTCATAAAGCTCCTTAAAACAAAAACGACAATAGAAGGATATAAGAATGAAAGCCTTAACTCGAAAAACCAGGAAACTTGAGCCTTTGACTTTCGTTTTTTCCCTTTTACTGCTTGTTCTCTTTCTGTTTATATTCGTAACTCTTTCAAATATGATTTTCGGGCAAATTTTTGACGATTTCCAAGGACTTCTTGAAGCTGCAGAAAATAGCGCTGTTATAAGGTCGATTTTTCTTTCTCTGTATGCAGGCTTTCTGGCAACCCTTCTTGCCCTTTTTCTAGGAGTACCTACTGGTTACATTCTCGCAAGGTTTGATTTTCCTGGAAAACGGCTGATCGAAAGTGTTATTGATGTGCCTGTAGTAGTCCCGCACACAGTTGCAGGAATAGCTATTCTTACGGTTTTCGGGTCAAAAGGGCTTATTGGTGGCCCTCTTGGAGCCTATATACAGTTTCGGGACGCACTGCCAGGAATTATCGTTGCAATGCTTTTTGTCTCCCTGCCGTACCTAGCCAATTCCGCAAGAGAAGGGTTCAAAAGCGTTGATCCCAGACTTGAAAATGCGGCTCGTTCCCTTGGCGCTCCTCTCTGGAAAGCCTTTCTCTTTGTAACCTTACCTCTCTCAGCAAGGCATATTTTAATAGGATCCATAATGACCTGGGCAAGAGCTATCAGTGAATTCGGGGCCGTCGTGCTGATCGCCTATTATCCCATGATAGGGCCAACTCTTATCTATGACCGATTTCTTTCCTATGGCTTGTCTGCATCCAGACCTATAGCCGTGCTGCTTATCCTGGTAATGCTTTCCATATTCATAGTCATAAGGATTCTTTCTGCAGGCTGGAGTATATATGATAGAGATTGAGTCCCTTTCAAGAAAATGGAAAAACTTTGCTCTGGAGAAATTGACCCTTAGAATTGATTCAGGGGAATATTTTGTGATCCTTGGGCCTACAGGAGCCGGAAAAACCCTCTTTATGGAGTTAATAGCTGGTTTTCACTCCCCGGATTCCGGTAAAATTCGGATTAATGGAAAAGAGGTAACACACCTGCCTCCTGAAAAACATGAGCTTGCTTTTGTCTACCAAGACTACTCACTTTTTCCTCACATGAGCGTGAAAAAAAATATTGAATTTGGCATGCGGATGAAAAAAATAAGATCAAAGGAAAAGCTCTTTGAAATTGCCAGGGATCTGAAAATTGCTCACCTGCTTGATCGCCATCCTCTCACGCTTTCGGGAGGAGAACAGCAGAGAGTTGCTCTTGCAAGAGCACTTGTGACTGATCCGAAAATTCTGCTTCTGGATGAGCCCCTGAGCGCACTGGATCCCAGGACACAGGAAAGTGCCAGAGAGCTACTCACAACTATCCACAAAAATAAAAAATTGACTGTGATGCATATTACCCATGACCAGACAGAAGCCCGGATAATGGCTGACAGGATCGCGATAATAATGGATGGAAAACTTATGCAGGTAGGGGTTCCAGAAGAGATCTTCGAAAAGCCGGTTGACAGCCAGGTAGCCAGCTTTGTAGGGTTTGAGAATATGCTGAACGGCAGGGTAATCTCTGCGGACCGTGGCCTCCTAAAGATTGAAGCCGGGGAGATAATTATTGATGCTTCAGGATATATTGAAGTTGGGAGCCAAGTATCTGCCTTTCTGAGGCCTGAAAACATAGCTTTAAGTAAAACTTCCGCACAATCCAGCGTGAGAAACTCTTTACAGGGCAGAGTTACTGAAGTCTGGATGCTGGGAGCTCTTGTTCGGGTAAAAGTTGATTGCGGAGTTCTTCTTAATGCCCTCATAACCCGGCAATCGGCAGAGGAAATGGGTATTGTTCCCGGAATCCCTGTCTTTGCCCAGTTCAAGGCAAGTTCTATCCATGTACTCCGGTAAAAAGGTGAAAATCTGTGAAAGCAAGAACAAAGCTCTGGTTTACTGAAGAAGGAAAAACCGTCATGGGTGCTGGAAGAGCTGAGTTATTAAGGATAATAGAAGAAGAACACTCACTTCGGAAAGCCTGCAAGAAGCTCGGGATCTCATATAAACACGCCTGGATGATGCTTAAGAAAATGAATGAGGCTCTAGGCGAACCTGCAATTGTAACAGTACGCGGGGGAAAAAACCAGGGTACCTTCCTGACCGATCTTGGAAGAAAGATGCTGGCTGAGTATGATACAGGCAAACAGTTTATTAATAAAACTATAGAGGATGAAACCGCCTGGGAAAATTTAAGTTTTAAGTTATCAGCCAGGAACCAATTGCCAGGTAAAGTGCTTGAAGTGGAAAAAAACGAGCTTGTTTGTAAAATTACAATTGAAGTCGAACCATCAACTATAACCTCAGTAGTTACCAAGGAAGCTGTAGAAAAACTTGACATCAAACCTGGTGACAGAATTTACGCGGTCATCAAATCGACCGAGGTAATGGTTGCAAAACCTACCAATGAAAAAAGCAGATAAAAAACCAATTCTAAAAATTAGCTTTAAGATAGATATTTTTCACAATTCATGAGTGAACTATAAATTTAATTTATAGTTTCCTCTTTATTCAGAAAAGAATTGTAGCTCCTTTCTTTAATAAAGTAATTTACAGTTATCCCAACTAAAAATACAGTTTAAAAACAGTACTTTTTGATAAAAATCCTTCTGTATCTATTAAAATTCTCCATAGAGATGCTTTATTGTCAATTTGAATACATTTTTAATAATTTGGTTATATACATTTGCACTCTTCCCATTTACATAATAATTCTTTGCAAATTCGAATAAAGATGTCCATTTGAAATTTTAGTTTAGTAGAATAGATGAGACTATCATATTTTTTAAGTTATTGTTGCAAAAATTTAATAAATCAAGCGAGCAAAATAAAGGATAATTTATTATTTTCTGGTCTTTTAAGTAATATGGGGATTACTCAATTTTGAAAAATAATTATCCTTTGTGTCCAGAAAATAATAAAAATATTTAAATTAAGAAAAAGAGGTTAAAAGTATATGAGTGTATCTGCTAAAGGGGAAAGATATCTTTGTGAGATATGCGGTAATGAGGTTGTAGTAGAAGAAGTCGGAGGGGGAACTCTTGTTTGCTGTGGTCAGGAGATGACTCTTATTAATGAGGAATAAAGTCATCCATATAACTAATAATTTTATACTTGCATCTTAACCGAATTTTTGGATTAACATAATTCATCTTACCTGGGGAAAAGCTTATGAAATGTTACGAATGCGCCAGAGAAGGAAAAGATACAGATGCTGTTGGGATCTGTATTGCATGTGGTAGAGGGGTTTGCAAAGAGCATCTTATCCGTGAGGAAACTCCTGTCTGGGAAGGAAATTATCCAATTGAACTGAAGCCTGACCTTGAGCACATAAAAAGGATTATGTGTTTTCCCTGCCGTGAAGCCCTGAAGGAAAACTGCCTGTTTAATGAGGTTTGCTGAGGTGGCCAAGAATGCTGAAATGTTATGATTGCTCAGAAGAGGATAAAGTAAATGAGGCAGTAGGCATTTGCATTGTTTGTGGAAAAGGCCTCTGTATGAAACATATCAAACAAGTAGATGTATCAATGAAAGGTGGGTATCCACTGCCCCATTTGACGCTAAAGAAAGATCTTCCTAGAATGATGTGCCGTGAGTGTATTGACGCCACTCTTGGAGAGGGAGGCTGTGTTTAAAACAAGCTGATCTCAAAATTTCGATCATTCGTTATTTAGACTAAAAGCAGATTTTCCATTTAGTTTATAGTTTTCTACTGCTAAATAATCAAGAAGAATTAGAAATAGTCTTGGAATGAACATTAGAAAAAATCATTTGAAAAAGATATAAATTATATCTTTTTTAAATTTAAAAGTTAAACGTTGGATACAGATATAAAAATTATAGTAACTTACAGGTAGGTGGCATAATTTGGCAGACCATAAAGATGTAGTTGAGAGTATAGAAAAGAAAATGGGATTTAAGCCTCATATTCTAGAAACGCTTGAAGAACTTGACCCTGAGTTTCTTACAAAGTACAGACGCTGTAATGGAAAATTATTATCTGATGGAGCTCTGCCTGCAAAAACAAAAATCCTTATGGCTCTTGCAGTTGTGGCATCTAAACAGTGTGAGGCCTGTACGGTGGCACAGATGAAAAGCGCTCTTAACCATGGAGTTACTAAAGAAGAAATCATGGAAGCAATGGATGTTATCTTTCTTACCTCAGGAGCTCCGGCTGTTGCTGCATGCCGAGAAAGCCTTAAATTATTGAAATAAAATAATAAAATGACTTTATCAATTTAATTTTTTTAGAATAGATTATACGATAGATATGGGCAGACACCTGGTTTATAGGGACTCCCATATATCAGGGAACCGTGATAGGAAAATAGTGTACTTTTTTAGGGTAACTGTTAATTTCTTCAATTCCTAAAAAAGGAAAAATGATAAATCCAAGAATTCAGAATTAAGATAGACTCTTTATGCTTAATTTTATGCTGTATTTCAAGCTATATTTTTGAAACTGATTTTTGAAAGATTGAGAAAAATTTCTCTGTATAAAAAAGTGCCATTCCGGCTTGAGTTAGTTTTCAAACCGAAAGGCATAGGGTTGACTGCTATTACAAAGTCTTTTTCTCTTTTGAATCTTTTATTTCAACCGCTTACTCCTGTTTCGTTCTCCTGAAGACAACAAAAAGAGCTGCAAGAGCCATGAATATAATTCCTGTTCCAAGCTGGTATCCTGGAAGCTTCTTTTCAGCAGGCAAGACTTCAGTGTTTATTTTAACACTATCGGAAATTTGGTCGTGGCCTTCTGTATCTTCATAGAGGACTTCGCTGTTTAATGAGTAAGGTTTCGGGGTTGCGGTCTCGTCCACATCCATATCAAAGACTGCTACAGCACTTTCTCCAGGTTTCAGGTTTCCGAGGTAAGCCTGGTCGTCGGTTGTGCTGAAGGGGTCGCTTGCACTGACTCTTACAGTTGCATCATTTGCAGGTTCTTCACCTACATTCTTATAGGTCACTTCAAGCATACCACCTTCATCAGGGTAAAGGTTGCCTGTTACATTTGTGACCTCAAAGTAAGGTTCATTCTTTACCTGCACAAATACTGTCTGGTTCTCGGTTGCGTTTTCGTACCAGATACCTACTCCCTGATTAGTCACCATACCAGTGGAAGTATCGTACTCATCTCCACTTACCTGCACGTTGTTCTGGTATTTATACGAAAGATTCAGGTTCAAGGG
>DAKJ01000026.1:72035-76083 GCA_002496565.1 Methanosarcina sp. UBA289
CCCTGCTCAAGGGTACCTGCCTGCTGAGGACCAGATTTTACTTTTATATATGGATTGTCAGATTCAAGAGTTGCAAGAATCCCAACAGCTGTCACAGCCTGAGTCTCGTACTTCATTTCAGACTGTTGGAGAACAGTATCAACAGCAGTGTCAGCGTCCTTTTCAGATTCAAAACCGCTGATAACTCCTTTGTTAACAAGTCCAAAGTTCAAGGTAACCGTATCTCCTCTGGAGTACTCGTTATCTCCAATCACACTGGCTTCGATCTGAGGTCCTCCATAGACTGTGTAGTAGTTGTCATCAAGATCAAAATTTTCAGATATGGCTGCCTCTACAGGCACAGTTGCAAGCAACATCATAAAAACGGTTGCAATTGCAGCGATACTCCCTTTTTTAATCATTCTCATCACCTGAAGTATTTTCAATAATTTTATTCCTTTTACGAAGCATCTTTATAATCATATAAGCAACGATAACTGCGAGCAATATCAAAATTATTGCAGTTGTGCTTATTCTAGATTCGGCCTGCTCAACTGGCACATCTACTTTCATGTTTTTTGAAAGCTCGGTTTTTCCTTCGTCATCAATATACTTTATTTCACTGTCAATACTGTAATTTTTCACCAGCGCATCAGAATCAGCCGAAAGATCAAGGGATGCCACCCGGCTTTCTCCCTGACCGATTGTTCCGAGCCTGATAATTGTATTACGTGTGCTTAAGGGGTTCATGACAACAAACCGGACTTCAGCATCCTCAGCTGCACCTTCCCCTGTATTCGTGTAAGTAATGTTTATTGTATTTGATGAACCCTGTACTAAACTGCCTGAGACGTTACTTATCTCAAACGTTGGTTCATTTTTAATAGAAATATGTATGGGAATGTCAATGGTTTGTAGAGTATACTCCCGTGTGTATTCAGAGTTAGAAAGCCCGATATTTACTACCTTTGAAGTTTCTGTCCGGGCATTGCTCTGGTATTCATAAGTCACAGGAAGATGCAGTTCATATTCACCACCAGGAGCGTCACTGTCAATACGCATGGTGAACTTGAGATTTTGCGTATTTCCGGTTTTAAGCTCATCAACAGTCTGGAGACTTGTGGTGGGTTCAATATGAATATAGTCAGAGTCTGAAGTCAGGGTTGCTTTGAGGCCTTTGGCAGTAGTACATCCCATCTCTTCAGCCATCTCGCCGAGAGCAATAGCCTCCTCCTGGGAATCCGGAATACGATTCTGGTTTGCATTCAGCCGCTTTAACTCTTCAATTGTACCCGTGTTTGCAATCTTTATTGCAATATCTGCAGATTCACCTCTTTCGAACTCTGTGTCTCCAGTCACAGAAGCTTTAATTGTCGGCTCTCCGTAGCTCCTATAATAGTCCACTGAGTACCCTCTGCTCGGAACTAGGAAATCATTATCCTTACTTGCTAGAGCTGGAGATGCAGTTACCGAGAGAATGGAAAGAAGAACTGCAATTGCAGCGAATTTAATTACTGTCTTCTGTAATGTATTTTCTTGGGGTTTCTTCATTGGGTATCAGCCCCCTTGACGTTATTTGCTTTTGTTTGTGGCGCCTGTATTCCTCTTCTCTTTTCCCTCCAGGTGTCCAGTAACACGATAAGGGGTGGGAATACCAGGAAGGTTGCAATCAGGACCAGCCCAATATCAATAACTGTTACTGATCCAAAGTCGCTTATTATAGGGAAAGGAGAGATCATCAAAGCTGCAAACCCACCAACGACTGTTGATCCTGAGGCCAGGAGTGCGGCTCCTATACTCTTACTTGTCCTGTACATAGCTTGCAGGGGGTCGACTCCTTGATCCCTTTCTTCAAAGTATCTTTCCATCATGAGAACTGAGTACTCGCAACCAATTCCAATGATCAGGGCTCCCATGGTTGCAGTCATAGGAGTGTATAGAATTCCTAAAAACTTCATTACCAACCCTGACCAGCCAGTAACCATGAACATTGGAATAATGGCAGAGAGAGCTTTTATCCAGTCCCTGTAAACTACAAGCAGTCCAACGAATACCAGGGAAAGCCCAAGGTAGGTCATTAGAATTCTTCCGTCTGTAAGTGCACCCAGAACTTCAATAAAGACCACTGAGTTCCCCGTTATCGTCACCGTGACGCCTGGAGGAGCCTGCATCCACTGTATATCCTTCTGCAGGATATTGGTTAACTCTTCAATCCCTGCAGTCTTTATATCGGAAACGGCATTTCCAATGTCAAAATTTAAGAGAAGCATGTTTTTGCCGTACAGATACTCATCCCTCTGGGCTTCAGGGATTTGATTGTAGATTGCCTCAATCTCATCTCGACTATCTGGGATTGTCCCACCGTTTAACTCCTTTACAAGAGGCACGATGCTTGAAGAGCCTAAAATGTATCGTCTTTGAGTTTCATGTTCGCTGAACCTGTCAATCCACTTCAGGACCTCAGGGTCAGCATTATCCTCCGTTTTTATTATGAGGTTAAATGCATCAGTTCCTCCCATGACATCCTTCAGATGTTGCAGGTCCACAAGAGCTGGCATATCCTGGGGAGCAAAATTGTTGGTATCAGTATCGACACCCACAGATTCGTCGGCATAGATACCCCCGACACAGAGCAGAGTTGCAATCCCGAGTACCAGTAAACTGTTCTTTATTGAAAAATTATTGATTTTTTCAAGAAGATGCTCTACCAGGTTGGGTTTCGCTTTTCCTGAAGAAGAATACTCTGTATCCTTTTTCGTCGATTTTGCCTCGTTTTTTCCTTTTTTTGACTGGAATCTTTCAGAGAAGCTGTCAAAGACATAAACGGTGACTACCCCGACAAACATGGCTGCTAGGTAGCACATTATTATGCCGATCGTGAGAAGTTTCCCAAAATCCTTTATCATCGGAACCGAGGATGTAAACAGAGAAATGAAGCCCAGACCAGTCATAGTAAGAGCTATGAGTACAGCAGGTCCTGTATGTTTTAATGTTGTTATAATGGCCTTGGATTTGTTTCCTTCTTTATGCAGTTCTTCCTCAATCCTGTTATGGAACTGAATAGCATAATCAATACCAAGCCCGATCAGGACAGGAAAAGCTGACATGGAAACCATTGACATGGGAATTCCCAGAAAGCCCATAGCTCCGAATGTATATATGATACCAAGGAAAACAATCGGTAAAGGCAATAATTTCCAGCGGACATGCCGGAAAACAAGGCTTAACACAATTACCATGAAAACGGCAGCAAGCCCAAGCAATGTCCCCATACTTGCGGTAATTGCGTCGTTCATTTCAATCTGGTAAGCGGGTTCGCCTGTTACTATGAGGTTGTAAGAAGGAGGGAATTTAGAGAATACGACAGCCTCTTCGGCAGCCTTTATAATTTCTTTTTGCTTGTCTTCTGAAGTGGAACCCGCCATCGCTACAGAGATCAACATATGTGTGTTATCAGGAATTAATTGTCCGAAAATATCAGGATTTCCATCAATAATTGCCTTTATTTCTGTATCGGTATCGGGGACCTGGGACCTTCCTGTTGTCTGGTAATTTATCTGCTTTATAATAGAAGCTGGGCTTGTGACACCAACAACCCCTTCGGTGGACTCAAGCTGATGTTCAAGCCGACTTACAGCTCCCATTAAATCTGCAGACTTTACATCGTTTCCTTCTACCATCACTACAATGGAGTCGGTCCCGAATATGTTTAAGTAAAGATGGTCATAGTTCTGATAAAGTTTCGAATCTTTTCCTACATAGGTGTCCGTTCCGGAGGACATTGCAATTTTCTGTGCACCCTGCATGGATAATAAGATTAGGAGAAAAAAGACCAGAAGTATGAGTATACGGTTGTTATGGATAAATACACCAAGTTTTTCAAAAGCATTCTTAATGGTGGATCCCCCTAGTAGATACTTTTAATGATATTTTATTTATTATGGATTCTATCGGATTATTAACTGTTATAGAGTCTCATGTAGAGATGCAAAAGATTTAAATCTTTTGTTACTTTAGGGGTTACTAATGTTTTCACAAATCAATCCTCAGTTAATTCGTAACCTTGAAA
>DAKJ01000017.1:0-176058 GCA_002496565.1 Methanosarcina sp. UBA289
AAATGCTCCTTAAGCTTAAAGAAAACCTAACAAAATTGGGTCACACCATAGATAAAATTGTTATCTACTCACCTCTTGTCGTTTTAAAGCAGGTACCAGCAAGAGAAAATAGTAAAACTGCTGTAGTTCCGAGTTCCAAGATTTGCTGGGCTTTAAAAATGATTAAAAGTAAGAATCTATTAATAAATTTCTTAAGTATTTTGCAACTACAGTTTAAAAAATTAATGGGGGAAATTTGCCATTAAGAATTTTTTTGAAAAACTTGGAGTATTTATCCAGAATAATCGCATAACCATACTTGTGGTCTTTTTCCTTCTGATCTTGTTATCAGTCCAAGGTGCACAGATGATCTACATGAAATCTGGGACAGATACCTTTGTCAGCAAAGATACCCAGGTGTATAAGGACTATGATCACCTTTACAAAAACTTATTTCAAACGGAATCTATTGTAGTGGTGGTGGAAGGAAATGACGTAAGGACAGTAGAGGTAATGCAAGCTATTGATCGGCTTGACAAACAGCTTCAGCCTGTTAACGGGGTTAAAGAGATCATAAGTCCTGCATCTGTCATTAAGCAAATAAACTATAAAATGACAGGCAGGTCCACTATTCCGGATAACGAGAAGGATATCAGGGCGATTGTTGACGGAAACCCCAGCATATTCGGAAAATTGATCCCTGACAATTACCACACGGCGGTTTTTGTACAGTTTAATGGATCCACAACGGAAGACAAAAGAAAAGAGCTTATGTTGGCTACGCAAGAAGCTGTCGAACTTTCTGATTTTCCGCCTTCATACAAGCTCAAAGTAACAGGCGATCCTGCCTTTAAAATCCAGATGAACGATGCGGTGGGTTCAAGTATGGCACCCTTACTTGCGCTTGCTTGCGTTTTTATGCTCATTGTGCTAATGATTGTTTTCGGGCATGTTCGCTGGAGATGGTTACCTTTACCCGTCGTTTTATTAGGCGTATTATATACTTTCGGCACCATGGGCTTTCTGGGAATTCCACTTACCATGGTTTCAATGGCAGCCTTTCCGGTATTAATAGGGCTTGGCATAGATTATGCAATTCAGTTCCATAACAGGATTGAGGAAGAACTGCACAAAGAAGGAAATAAATCTAATGCTATTGTAAGAACGATAAAACAAACAGGGCCCGCTGTACTCACAGCCCTTTTCATGACTTGTCTTGGTTTTATTTCCTTGTTTACATCTACAGTTCCAATGATTCAGGATTTTGGAAAACTTCTCCTGATTGGCGTACTAATGTGCTACCTTTCAGGTCTCTTTGTCGGTGTGATAACTGTTTCTCTCTTTGATGACATATCAGAAAAAGGGATACTAAAGAAATTTAAAGGGAAATTAATACCTCAAAAAACAAATGCAGAAAAAATAACAAATGAAGAGAAAATATCTTCCAAGAAGCCAAAAGGTCGATTAATAGGAGATTCTATCAGAAAGCTTGTAGATATTACAATAAAGTATAACCTAATCGTTATCGGAATTGCACTTCTACTTTGCGTCGTAGGTCTCCATGCTGATGAGTCAGTTGGCATCCAAACTGATGTTTATAGTTTTGTTCCCCAGAACATGCCTTCTCTTGTAAATCTGTACCATCTGAAGAATTACATAGGTGGAACCGATGAACTTAATCTCATTATAAAAATTCACGATAATGCTGATCCTAATATTCTAAGATGGATAGACAAGTTCAGCGAACATGAGATCCAAAGAGACCACATATACAGTGCTTCAAGTATTGTAACTCTTGTAAAACAATACAATGGTGGCACAATTCCTGATAGTAGCGACGAGATTGAGACTATCTATGAAAAAATTCCGGAGTCTGAGAAATCAAAATATCTTTACGGCAACAACATGCTTCTCCTAAATTTCAATATTGGAAATGCTGAGAGAGACATAAAGGCCGTTGGTGTTCAAGATTTAAAAAATAACGTAGAACAGGATATTAAGTGGATGCAGCCTCCTCCTGCTACTGCAATAACTATCACTGGAAGCTCAGTTGTCATGATTGAGGTTATAAGCGCTCTTACAAGCGGAAGAGTCGCAATGACCTACATTGGGCTTATCCTGATATTGAGTGGTCTAATAGTAGTATACAGGGACTGGGTCAAAGCCCTTGTTCCGATTATCCCAATGTTTATGGTAACTGGCTGGTCAGGCCTAGTTATGACTTATATGAAACTTGACTACACTCCCATGACTGCTACCCTGGGAGCACTGATTCTTGGAATTGGATGTGAATACTCAATCCTCATGATGGAAAGATACTTTGAAGAAAAAGGTGAAGGGGCCAGTCCTCTTGAAGCTATACATAAGACAGCTGAAAGTACTGGGGCTGCCCTTCTTGCCTCGGGAGCCACGGTTGTTTTCGGGTTTGCAGCTTTGATCGCATCTCCGTTTCCTATTATTAGTGACTTTGGGCTTGTGACAGTTATCGACATTGTGCTTGTCATGGTTTCAACCTTCACAGTATTCCCGCCCCTAATTATAGTACTGGACTCATGGAGGGAAAAGAAAAGAGGAACACGGGTGTTAGATGGAAAAGCAAATAAGATTCAGGGGGCTGAGCTCTAATGAATAAACCCAATAGTTACAGACCAAAGAAATTAGTAACAACATTTGTTTCAATTGCAGTTCTCCTTTCAGTCCTCTCAATAACTACTGTGTCTCCGGCTCTTGGAAGTGCCGATATAGGAGATTTCCTGATTCCGGGCAATGGGTACTCCGTGGACTATTATAGAAGCTATGGAGAACCAACCATTGAAGCCTCTGTGAGAGGAGATCCAGAATTAGAGAGGGGAGAGATTGCAGATATTCAGGTAATGCTTGTAAACAAAGGTATGGTTGAGGGCATGAAGCGGCTGAATGTAAATCAGAACCTTATCCCTGATTCCAAAGAAGAATTAATTGCTCAGGCCGAGATGAGTGCAGAAAAGAACTGCACAACAGCCAAAGGCATAAAAGCAAACCTGATCTCGGAATCTGATTACATCCATATCGAACCCACAACAACTCCCCAGATAGTAGATGAACTTAAAACTGGGTATATACAGCCTATCAAGTTTACAATACGCATTGATGACAACACCCCTGAAGGAGAGTATGAACTCAAGCTTCCGGTAACTTATCAATACCAGAACAATGTCAGAACGATTACTCCAAATGCTGTAGATATCGGACTAATCTCTGATTCTGTAGCATTCACACAGCAATATGTTACAAAAGAAGTTACCCTTCCTCTTCACATGTCCATTAAAAAAGAGCCGAGGTTTGAAGTAAGTAAGATCTCGGGCAGTCTGAAGCAGGGTTCAACAGGTTTGATTAATGTTACTTATACAAATCGTGGAGAGACTTCAGCCGAAGATGCTCAGGCCAAGATTGTTGTCATGAAACCCCTTAGCACCAGCAAGTCAACTGTCAGGCTCGGGACAATTGGCCCTGGAGAAAGCCAGACAGCTTCATTCAATATTGCGGCTGAATCCGGCGCAGTGGTGAAGAATTACAGTGTTGACAGTGAAGTGAAGTACATTGACGATGACGGGAAAACCAAGTTTTCCGATAACATAAAATTGAATATTCCAATTGAAAAATCAGAATCCAGATTCAGCACAACTATGATAATTGGTTTATTACTAGCTCTTGTCTTTATTTACCAGATTATAACGGTGCTCCGGAACAGAAAAAATTACAGCAAAAATGAGTCAGGTGATGAGAATGATTAAAATAAAAAGTATCTCTGCTATTGCAACTCTTCTTATGTTATTGCTTGCAACAATGCCTGTACAGGCAGAGTTACCCAAAAATTTCGATTTCGGTGATAATTTTTATACCGTGTACGGAGGGCCAAGTTTAGAAGCAACTCCAATTGGAGATAATGAGTATTCCAGAGGAGATACTGTTACCCTGAATGTAGGACTTATGAACAAAGGAGTAGTTGAGGGCTTTAAATCAGAAAAAGATGCTGACACTCAAGTTAATACAGTGCTCCAGCAGGCGGAAATGAAATATGAATCCCAGGCTGTGACAGCTGTTGGTATTCTTGCAACTCTTACATCCGACAACCCGAATATAAAGGTAAAATCAGGTCCTCAGGAAGCGGGCACCCTTCAGCAAGGAAAACAAAGCCAATCTCCAACACAATTCACTCTCAAAATTAGTAAAAACGCCCCTGCAGGTATATACCCTTTGAACCTGAATCTTTCATATAAATATCAGAGTAATACTCAGGTTAGCGGAGATGAATATGATGCTACTACAGGCCTTGTAACTAACCAGGGTGTAGGTATTTGGTATGAGAATAAAACGCAGAACCAGACAATAATGGTCACGGTCAAAAAAGAACCTTACTTTGAGGTCACAAATGTAACAGGTGATCTGTACCCCGATGAAGGGGGAATGCTCTACGTAACTTACAAAAACACAGGTGAAGAACCTGCAAAGGATGCAACTGTAAGAGTAAGTGCCAGCGACCCATTCAGCACAACCGATGATCAGGCATTCCTCGGCACCTTGAAACCTGGAGATAGTGCAGTTGCAGCTTTTGACATGTCTGTAGACAGTACTGCCACGCCGAAACCCTATTCTTTAGACAGTGAAATTCTCTATGAGGATACGGAAGGGCATAATCAGGTATCTGACAGTGTCAAAATCAACACTCAAGTCCTGGCTTCAAAAAGTGAACTTCCAGGATTTGAACTTGGAGCAGGTATTTCATTTGTGGCTCTTGCTGCCTGCTTTATTATGTTAAGAAAGAAGAAACAGGACTGAGATTGAAGAGCTAAAAAAAGCTAATCACAAATAAATATTATGCAAAAATCTCACAAGTTTATAGAAATCAATATGGGGCTTATGCACTTGGGAAACAAAATCAAGTACGGCAATCACTGTTGATTAAAGTCACATTTCAGACAGTTAACGGTCTAAGACAGTTAACAGTCTAATGCTGTTGATTTTTCAGTTCAATTGCGTAAGTCCTACAATCTAAAAAAGGAAGAAAATATAAAAGGTAGTTGAAATGGAAAAAAATTTGAAAATCATAGCAATGCTTCTTGTTATTGCTGCTGTTGTTTCTGCAGCCGGCTGTGCTGAAAAGACAAACACAGCAGAAAATCAAGCTCAGAACGCTTCAGGACAAGTAGCGCCTACACCTGCAGTAACATCTGAAGAAACACCTGCATCAGCAGAAACTTCTGCAGAAACACCTACACCTGCAACACCTACAGTAACAACCGAAAATATAACAGAAAATACTACTGGAGATAATACAGCTCAAACTGTAACTCATATAAGTAATACTGTGCGCAAACGACAAATAGCAATGAATCACACATTGAGCTCCGGCACAGTCACAGTGAATAGCAACAAGTAAAAAAACTGCTGTTTGAGTTACAACAATACCTCTAAAGAAATATGAAAATAGCCTTTTAAAAAGGCTATACATTTTTTGGGAATAATTGAACTATTTCTGTCAATCGATACTTTATACATGAAGCAAATGGAGAACAACATATGACCAGCGATTTTTTCCGAAGTATAGTGATTGCAACAGACGGATCCGAGAATACACAGAAGGCCATTTCTCACGGTATTAAGCTTGCAAAACTCAGCGGAGCCACGGTTCATGCTCTTCACGTCGTAGATACATTTTCCGTTACTCAAAGCTGGACCGCAGGAAAGGGAACAATGAACGAGATCCTGAGAGAGGATGGACTGAAAGCGATTTCTAAAGTTAAAAAATGCGGAGAGGCCTCAGGTGTAGAGGTAAGAGAGATCCTTTTAGAAGGGCGCCCAAGTAATGAGATTATTGATTTCGCCGAGAATAATGATATTGACCTAATAGTAATGGGCACACTCGGAAAAACTGGACTCGATAGGTTTCTAATGGGAAGCGTTGCAGAAAAAGTAGTAAGACAATCAAAAGTCCCAGTTCTCGTAGTCCGGAGTAAAGAATAAAGCTGAAACTTCCTATTTTACTTCGTAGATGTACATAGATGTAAATTTTATTCATTATTTATGGAGTATCCAATTTCATCATAGGCCGAGGTATCAACAGGCATTTCAAAGTCACTGCTAGCATATGGCAGTGTCTAGAATTTGCTGTAAATTTGAAGTCAAGTTTTTGAGTACTATGGAGAAAAATTAATCTTCCGATAGAGAATTTTCTATTCAATAACTTTTTGAGATTTGTGATTTTACAAAAAAATAGGCATGCTGCCCAGTATATGCAGTTAAAATTAGCATTGACAGGGCACAGACAAGAGCATCTATTCTGTCAGGTGACTTTTGATTTCCTGGAATCAAACACATCTGATCTTCCAGCTTAGGAAACGTTCCATAATGATGAACTCTGCCCTGCTCGTAAAATGCACTTACAGGTTCTGCTTTCCTCTGCTTGCATGCTTTCTCCATTGTATACTTTATTTTAATCTATTGGCTGGTTTTCCACCAACGTTGCCTCTTTATGAGATTAGTCAGCCCTTTATCTATTTCGTCTTCTATACCACCCAAGATAGGTATCGCTTCCATTTCGATCTGCCATTTGTTAGGAACTTTTAATACCTCCAAAAAGAGAGACTATATTTAATTTTACAAGTGTTTAATTTTACAAGTGTAGTAGTGTAATAGTCCCAATATTGCCTGGTATGAAACTTTAACCACTCTTATCTCTCGTATTTAAATTCCAAGTTTGATTACACGCTCAACAGTTATTCGGTTTTACTACAACAGTCGGCTGTCTTAGGGTTGTCTTGAGTGATGTATTGAACAAGATTCAAAACCATGTTTCCTATCAAATTAAGTATGTACTATTATAATAATTTTTGGCGACATCGAATATTTAATTTTTATTTAAGTGTTATTATTAGCAAATAAAAACACTTATGTATTAAGTTTGAAAATGAATTAGGTAGAGTAAAATAAGTAAAGGCTATTTAGTAATTATTTTAGAGTTTATAACTTTCCGGCTATTAGTTCTGCAATATAAGGCTCAAAAGCTGCAGTTGAGCCACCTGAGCAACGTGCAATATAATAATCTGCAACAATACAGGCTTGTTGCTCGCGATTATACTCCTGAAAATGCTTTTTTGTCCCAAGCCTGTAGGCATATCCTTCACCTACCTGCGCATGAAACGCTTCAACAAGATATTGCGAACCTACGTGTTCCATCTGAGCGACATGAGCTAATTCGTGTATAAGCCATTTCATATCCGGGTTGCCTGCAGCCGTGTTAAGTTTTCTACTGAAATTAATTGTATGGAAGGTTGTAGTTCCCATGCCTGAATACCCTTTTAGCTTCGCTCTCATCAAGGCAGTTAGTGAAGTTTCGTCGATACGCACCTTCCGGTAATTGATTCTGTTTCCAAATATGCTTCGAGCTTCCTGTTCTTCTATTATGGTAAGACTCCGTGTATCAAGCTTAACAATTTGCCACAAACGATCCATAAACTCAGGGAAGGCACAAACATCGAGAATTTTTGAGATAATCAGGCCGACACATATTGTAAAGGATAACAGCATACATAGTATCGATTTGTAGAAACTTCCATCGTCCTGCCAGATAAGGATTCTGACGGCTTTCAAACAATCACCTGCATTATGAATTAATTTTTCCAAGTCCCATGTTTTTATTCCTTGTTATACTCTGCATAATATCTAATAATATATAATAAAAGCCATAATAAGCATGAAGCTTTAAGAAAGACTTTCTTGAAAAGTCTTTCCTAATTAAACTTTCAGTACTCCATAATTTAAAAATAAGGGTTTACTATTCAAAATACTCAAAACCATCCCATAGCTTTTATTTTATATTTCACTATTAATACTTAAATATATCAGATTTTGATAAAGCAAATATGAGTAAAAAAGCAATACATATCAAAAAATTTGATGTTTATTGTCATAAAAAGACTATGAAAGAAGAAGCAGTGAATACAAGCTAAGATTCAAAGTTAAAATAAGTGATGATTTGGAAAAGGCAAGTGATAGAAAAACCTTCACAGCTTCTAGGGAGTTGTCTGTCCTTAATATTGTTTTAACTTGTTCCATTAACACACACAATTATATTTATAAATAATATTAAATAGCATTGAATACAATTATTAGATCTAATCAATATTTTATTACCATTTTGCTGAAGTTTAGCAAAGTGAGTGATTGGGTGGGTATTATAAATTTATCGCTATTTAGTAACCACTTGGATATTAATCTACGGCTGACAGATAACTATATTCCACAAGTTCTCAGCCATATATTTTTCATTATAAGAAGAATATGTAAGAGTAAATATATAGCTGTATTACCAGATCGAAATAATCCTTTTCGATATGTGTCATATAAATTTACATATAAACTATCTATTGTTATGGGGAATGAACTTATGTAACCAAATAACTATATCGTAAGATCGAAAACGCTACTGAGTTACTTTGAGTTTGGGGGGATATTAATTGAATAAGCAACTGAAAGTGTTATTTATAGGAACCTATGTTCCAAAAGAATGTGGGATTGCCACATTCACATCCGATCTATTAAATTCAGTTTCTGGAGAAAATAACAATGTCCATTGTGAAGTAATTGCTTTGAACGATCCTTCTGAGACCTATAATTATCCCGAAGAAGTCGTTTTTCAAATACAGAGGGATAGGATCGAGGATTATTACCGGGCTGCGGATTATATAAATCAATCTGATATTGATATCGTATGCCTGCAGCACGAATTCGGGCTTTTCTGGGGAAACGCAGGAGACTATATTTTTTCTCTTATTTCAGGAATCAACAAGCCTGTAATAAGCACAATGCATACTGTAATCCGGGAACCTGAACCTGAGTACAGGATAGCCATCGAAAAACTCATCAGGTATTCCCAAAAGCTGATTGTAATGAGCCAAACTGCAGTTGAGATGCTAAAAAATGTATATAAAGCTCCTGATGACAAAATAGAATTAATCTTTCATGGAGTACCTGACTACCCTTTTAACAATTGTGATAAATATAAAAAGAAATTGAATTTAAAGGGAGCCCCTCTTGTTCTTACTTTTGGCCTTCTGAGCCAGAATAAGGGTATCGAAAGTATGCTTGAGGCTCTTCCTGAAGTCGTAAGCCAGTATCCTGACCTCGTTTATCTCATACTGGGTGCTACACATCCTATAATTAAAAAGAACTTTGGAGAAACATACAGACAATATCTCCAGAATAAGGTCTCAGAACTCGGACTTGAGAAAAATGTAGTGTTCCACGACAAGTTTGTTGAGAAAGAAGAACTCTGCAATTATATCCTCGCCAGTGATATTTACGTATCACCTTACCTCTCCAAAGAGCAGATAGTAAGCGGCGCTCTGACCTATGCGATTGGCATGGGAAAAGCGATAGTTTCCACCCCATATTGGTATGCCCAGGAAATGCTTTCCGATAACCGAGGGTTGCTTGTAGATTTCGGAGACACGGAAGGCTTTAGAAAATCTCTTTTGCATTTAATAGAAAATCCAGAAGAGTGTGATAATATGCGCAAAAAAGCATATGATTTTGGTCGAAAAATGACTTGGAAAAATGTAGGTAAGCAATATAATACGGTTTTCATCAAGGCTTTAAAGAACTACGGCACCTATTCCACTTCGAACAAGTTTAATTTCCTTCCAAACCAGCTGCCTGAAGTAAAACTTGATTACCTTAAATTATTGACCGACGACGTGGGCATTATTCAGCATACCAATCTTGGTGTACCGGCTCGTCATCATGGGTATAGTACTGATGACGTAGGCCGTGCGCTTGTTGCACTGACACAGTTGATAGATAGCCAGAAAAAAGCCGAGGAGTTATGGAAGTTAATTACTACATATATGAGCTTTCTTGAACATGCTCAGACCGACACAGGACACTTCCATAACTTCATGAGTTATAAACGAGAATTTTTGGATGAGAAGGGAAGTGAAGATACTCTCGGACGTGCCATATACGGGCTTGGGCATGTGGTAAGCTGCCCTTACCTTTCAAAAAATATACGTACGCTTGCCCATACTCTTATGAGTAAAACCAGGCCTGAAATGGAGAAGCTTAATTATCCGAGGGCAAAAGCCTATACTATTTGTGGTTTGTACGAAATGCTCAGAGCAGGTGTGGATGCCGACGAATTCGAGTCGGTCTTCAACTCTCGCAGGGATGCCATCAAATCCGTAGACTCTCTTGTAAGTAAAGACACCTTTGAATCCATATTTATCAACCACGCGAATTCTTTGGTTGACTTATATGAGGCTAATCACAAAGAAGACTGGGACTGGTTCGAACCTACGGTAACCTATAGTAATGCAAAACTGAGTGAATCTCTTTTATTGGCATATAATTATACCAAAGACCGAACCTACCGGAATGTGGGACTTGCTACCATGGACTTTCTTACTGAGATTCAGTGGAAAGGCGATTTTTTTGACATTGTTGGAAACCAAGGCTGGTACTCTTATAGCGGGAAAAAGCCGATTTTTGACCAGCAGCCTATCGAAGCAGGTTACCTGACTCAGGCTTATGTTTCGGCTTATGAAATATTGCGTGAGAAAAAGTATCTGGAACTTGCAAGATATTCCTTTGAATATTTCCTGGGAAGAAATCGTTTGAAAACTGTTATGTATGACTATTCCACAGGTGCCGTCTGTGACGGGCTCAACTGTGATGGTATGAATTATAACCAGGGTGCAGAATCTGTTATTTGTTTCCTTATGGCTTTGAGCTCTTTAAATAAACACTTTAATAATGCTTCCAGTACAATACTGCAATCCAGCAACGAAGTCAATAACGAAACTCTGCAGAAAAGAAAGAGCCTTTTGTCAGTAAATCATATGGAGTGAGGGAAACATGATCTGGAAAGACCATGGGGAGCTATTCGTAAGATACAATAGGAATCCTATATTAACTGTTGACGATTGGCCTTATCGGGCTCACTCGGTGTTTAACCCTGCAGCTGCTATAGTTGACGATATAACCCTATTGATGGTCAGGGTTGAAGATCACAGGGGTTTTTCTCACTTTACAATAGCAAGAAGTAAAAATGGGGTTGATGACTGGGAAATTGATCCTGAACCAACCTTTGCTCCGGACCCTGTAAACTACCCTGAAGAAATATACGGTATAGAAGACCCACGAATAACATATATCGATGAGATGAGAAAGTGGGCTGTGGCATATACGGCTTTTTCGGACTCGGGCCCCTTAACTGCACTTGCCTTTACAGAGGACTTTCGTAATTTTGATAGAATTGGAGCTACCATGCCCCCTGAAAACAAGGACGCTGCGGTTTTTCCTGTAAGGTTTAACGGCAGATGGGCAATGTTACACAGGCCTGTATCTTTAATAAGCGGAGCAAAGGCAAATATCTGGATTTCCTTTTCTCCGGATATGAAATACTGGGGAGAACATGAAGTCCTTCTGTATGCAAGAGAAGGTGGATGGTGGGACGCAAACAAAATAGGCTTATCCCCCCAACCAATCCGTGTATCTGACGGATGGTTAATTATGTACCACGGGGTACGCCAGACAACGGCTAAGGCAAGTTACAGACTAGGACTTGCCCTTCTTGATCCCGATGATCCTACAAAAGTGCTTCATAGGTCGGAAGGCTGGATTTTTGGACCACGTGAAATGTATGAACGCAGTGGAGATGTCAATGACGTTGTTTTTCCCTGTGGGTGGGTCCTTGTAGGCGATGAGCTTCGTATTTACTACGGGAGTGCGGATACATCGGTATCGTTGGCTACCGCAAAAGTGCGGGATGTTCTGAAGTATATTCATGAGTGTCCTGAGAAACAGTGCCCTGATGAGTATTGTAGATGGTTTGAAGAGGATATAGAAAGTTCCACGGACCCGAAAAGAGGGTATTTTAAATTGAAATGAAGCAATAAAATTAAGAGTTTAAATTAAAATTGAGAATTAAAAATTCAGTTTGGGGATGGGAGTGATTTTGGGGGTATTAGTATAAGAATTGCAATGTTGTCTCCGATTGCCTGGAGCACGCCGCCTAAAAAATATGGTCCCTGGGAGTCCATAGTATCTTTGTTAACAGAAGGACTGGTAAAACGGGGTATTGATGTTACTTTATTTGCGACAGCCGATTCTCATACTGCAGCGAAACTTCATGCCGTGTGTCCGAGACCCTATGAAGAAGATAAAGATATGATCAGAAAGGTGTATGAAGGTCTGCATATATCAGAAGTTTTCGAGAGAGCAAATGAATTCGATATAATCCATAATCATTTCGATTATCTTCCTCTTACCTACAGCGCGCTTGTCGATACGCCTGTTGTAACAACAATCCATGGTATTTCCTCAAGGAAGATTTTGCCTGTGTACAAAAAGTACAATAATAGAACTTTCTACGTATCCATAAGTGACGCCTACCGGTGCCGCGATCTAGACTATATAGCAACGATTCGGCATGGAATTGACATAGAAAGCTTCCATTTCAATGAAAAACCGCAGGATTATCTTCTCTTTTTATCACGCCTGCATAAAGACAAGGGAGTAAGGGAAGCAATCGAAGTCGCAAAAAAGACCGGCAGAAAACTTAGAATAGCCGGTTTCATTGCTGACCAAGCTTATTTTGAAAAGGAAGTACAGCCCTATCTGGACAATGAACAGATTATTTATGAGGGGCATGTTGATCCTGAGTTTAAGAAAGAACTCCTGTCAAATGCTTATGCTTTGCTACATATGATTAATTATGATGAGGCTTTTGGGATTGGCGTAGTTGAAGCTATGGCCAGCGGTACACCGGTAATTGCAATGAACAGAGGCTCAATGCCTGAGCTTATTCGGGATAAAGAGACCGGATTTCTGGTCAATAGTGTTGAGGAAGCTGTTGAAGCTGTACAAAAACTTGGTTCCATATCCCGCAAAACCTGCCGGGAAAGCGTGAAAAAACGTTTTTCGGTTGACAGGATGGTAGATGATTATATTAAAGTGTATGAAACTATCCTCAAAAAGTGCAAACGGGAAGAAGAAAGGCCCTGGGGTTTTTATGAAGTTCTTATGCAGAAGCCAGGATATAAAGTCAAAACCCTTACTATTCTCCCGCAGGGTGAAATATCCCTCCAGCGCCATTCTCATAGAAGCGAGCACTGGTATATAATCAGTGGGGAAGGGCTTGTAACTAAAAACGGGAGTGAAATCAGGGTTCTCCCAGGGGACTCGGTCGATCTTCCGGTAAATGAGATACATCGAGTTGAGAATATAGGCGGCGAAAACCTCGTTTTCATTGAGATTGCACAGGGAGACTACCTTGGAGAAGATGATATTGAAAGACTTGAAGACAAATATGGAAGAGTATAACTAATTTTTAGCAATAAAACGTGTACAGATGATAATGTACAGATGATAATATCGATTATAAAACAGTCTAGCCTTTCCTTGTACTATCCCTGTACATTTCGATTTTTATATTGTTTAATTTACATTAAGCAGGACATTCTGAGTTCTCATAAGATTTTCTTACCTGAGCCGCCATTTCTTCACCCAGCCTTTCAGAGACATTTCCAATAAAAAGCTCGATGTATTCGAATGGTACGCAGCCGAGACTTTCTTCTCCTGATAAGATAAGCCTGACAAGATATTCAAGGTCATACCGGGATAGCAGTTTTATTCTCCTCAGGAAATCCTGAGCATCTTTTGCATAGTGGTTTGCCAGAGGAGGAAGTATGGAACGATAGGCCATTCCTGAGCCTGAACAGAGATATCCCTCGCACTCCGGGGCAACAGTTTTCAGAATACCGATATCCGTTTCTGATAGTAGTCTTGCCATGATAATCACCAGTGATAAAGGTATAAAAGTTTGTATTTCGAGATAACAGATGCATACAGCTGGAATTTCATATATAATAGCTGTATACAAATTAAACGCATTGGACTTATGAGTATGAAGATTTAAAGTGTTCGAAGAGTAAAGTCTGAGGATTGCCGAATGGTTTGCTATTGTTCGGGTTGCCTCTCATTTTAACATTATAGCCCTACTTTACAGCCGGAATTTCGCCATGTAGCTCTCATCATTTTACGCTTCAAACTTCGCTTTATACCTCATATTCCACTTTGCGCTACATCATAATTCAAGTTTCATCAGGTCTTCAGCAAGAATCACTTCTTCAAAATATCCTTGCAGGTAGTTCACTGCTTCTCTTTCATGCCCCCGCATTTCCGGATAAAAATGTGTAAGGCAGATACTTCCGATTTCGTTATTGTATTCTTTAAGGATGCCGGCAAGTGAATTAGGGGTGGTATGGTTTGTGACTTTCATGCTCGGAGGAAACGAGCACTCGTGGATCAGGAGATCAGCCTCGGCTGCAAGGTCCATTATTTCCCTGGAGGGTTCGGTATCTCCTGAGTAAACAAATTCTCCATCTTCTCCGGTCACGCGGTAAGCCAGTGCCGTAACACTGTGCGTGGCTGCTGCGCAGCTGATCTCACAGTCGAATCCCTCGGGAGTAAATTCTTTTCCTGGGACGAGCTCAATAACGTCTACATCAACTTCTTCCTGAAGGTATTCGTATGCTTCAAGCACTTTTAAAAACCATTCTTCTGTTCCTTCCGGCCCGTAGATCTTCATACTAGTGCTCCCTCGGAGCCAGTTTGCCTTGATGAGAGGATGCAGGTCAGCTACGTGGTCAAGGTGAAGGTGTGAGAGCAATACAGTATCTACTTCGGTATGGGAAATCCCAGCCTCAGGAAAATGACTCAATACACCGCTTCCGCAATCAATAAGCAATGGCTTTTCTTCCAGCCTTACAAGCATTCCGGATTGTACCCTATTCTTCTGCGGGATCGCAACTCCAGTGCCAAGAAATGTAATTTCCATATTTTAAAGAATAAACTTTAAATAATTTAACTTTATTTAAAGCATGTCCGCATGACCAATCTTTGCGGTCCAAAACAAAATGTTTTTTTAAAGAGCGAGGGTTGCCCAGCTAGGTCAAAGGCGCCGGACTTAAGATCCAACATACAGGACTAAAAAAAAGCAGGAAGTAAATCCAACCAAAAGGATAAAAAGCAAAGAAATGTAAGAACAGGCAAAAATAAAAATATATTTATCATTGTGCGAGGGTTGCCCAGCTAGGTCAAAGGCGTCAGACTTAAGATCTGATTACGAAGGTATTCGTGGGTTCGAATCCCACCCCTCGCACTAACTTTTTTACATCGAACTTTGGATTTTGCTTTTTTACTTCTTTTTATACAGGAGTACTGCAAAAAGACTGGCTATTCCGGAATATATCTCAAAACTTGGTGTACTCGGAATATGTAATCCTTTATTTTCTGTATCGTTTTCAGGTGATGTAATCCGTGTTTCAGATTGTGTTTCGAGATTACATAAATAGGTTCCTATATTGTTAGTACTATAGCCGTAGTTGGTATCGAAGCCCCAAACAACTATGTCACCATACACATCCGGTGTTGTGTACGTTCCCGGTGGATAATTATATAGTAGAGTGCTTTTTCCTGAAGTGATGTTATACACATAAACGCCAGCTGAGCCTTCGGGGTCAGTACTAATTTTATTATATACAATTTTATCACCTTGTATCGCGATATGTGTTCCTGTACTTGCACCGTACTGATTGCCATTTGCATCAACGTCAGCTTCATGTGTCACATCTATTGTTTTCCCTGTCGATGTGTCATACATCGCAATGTATCCCATAAGATTATACCAGTCTGCCCAAATAATCTTTGTACCCCAGATGTGTGGGTCTTCTGGATCTCCAGATGAATTGACAGTTATTTTTTTCTTTGTATTGATGTCATACATTCTAATATTCATATCCACTTCTGGATCTTCTGAATCAGAGTGGTACACCACTTTGGTATCATAAATATCAGGGCGGCTGCCGTCACCTATTTGAGTCTGTGTGGAAGTTGATATGTCGCGTATATACACATTGGAATCATGATTTGATTCATTGTATTTTGCACTCCACACAATTCTGTTGCCGTAAATGGCAGGAACACTGCGGTTGTCTATATCTTTTGTAATGTAAGACCGAGCACCTGAAGGTATGTCATAAACCGTAAGTCTTGGCACTCCACTACTTTCATCATGCCAAACTAATTTGTTATCGTAAATAGCTGGATGAGATGCTGCAGAAGAGCTAACTGTAGTGTCTGTTTTCGAGGTTAAATCATAAACATGAATAACACCGCTGTCTGTCCACACCACCCTGTTACCATAAACAGCAGGATCAGATCCATTACCAATTCTCGTCACCTGTTCCGCTGACGCCACGGATAAAATCAAAACAGAAAACAAAAAAATTAAAGTTGCTGAAGCTAAAGCTATTGAATACAACTTTTGCTTATTTTTCATTTATTCTCAAGACTCCCATATGATTTTTATCCTGTTGATACTGTATATACTCTAATATTCTTTATACCTATTGTTTTCAAAACTGAATGATACTTAAGATATCGCATACAGGATTAAATAAAAGTCACAGGTAACCCAGAACGAAAGAGTAAAAAGTAGAGAAATATATGAACAGACAAAAAAATTATCCCTTCAATATGCGAGGGTTGCCCAGCCAGGCCAAAGGCGATAGGTTCAGAGCCTATTCTCGTAGGAGTTCGTGCGTTCGAATCGCACCTCTCGCATCAAACTTCTTTATACATTTTTTTGCGGTTTAAGTGGACTTGAGCTAGATTATCTTTCATTTTCACCAGCCGAGTTTTAAATTATCTCTGTTTGTTTTTTTAGTGCCTCTTAACACCTGTGTTTTTTGCCACACAGCCCATGAAGGCTACGTTTTGTTTTAGCCCTACTTGCCTGACCATAACAGAGACTCTTCTGGCAATGCTTTGTATGAGTCCAGCTGCAATATCTTCTTTTTTAAACCTCTTGCCCGAAGAAATATAGCCTCAGACTCGGCAAATACAGTACAACATACTTGTTATGCTTGCAAGTGTTTTTGAGGTCAGAGCTAAAGGCCCAAATTCATCTATAGGCACTTCAAGCGTCCTTGCTGTGTACTACTTGACAGTACCTAATGAATGTCAATTACAAAACATTTGATATATTGCTAGGATTATTCTGTAACCCATCTTATGGGAGCAACTTTTGTTAAGTAAACCCAATATAAATAAAGCTCTAATAATCCAACAAAGAAAGTAACTAGAGTAGCTGTACTTACTCTTCCTAAAATACCATCAAGCCATTCGGCCCAATCTAAAGGAATTAACCATTTACCTGAAAAAATAAAACTGCAATATGGCGAAGTAACCACAAATAATAATAAAGTAACTAAACCTGAACTTAATACAATAATTGCTTGATTAGATTTATCAGCCATAGTAGCTTTAATAAGACTCTCATTCAATATTTCTCCATAGAAAGACTCATGATCTGTATCTTTTTCTAATATTTGAATGGGTGTGGAAAGTTTAAATAAGACCTTATTGTATTCATTGAAAATTTCATGTGTATTTTCGGCTTCATTATTTAGTTTATTTTTTAATGTTTTGTAGGGTATATCTGACCTAAGCTGACTGACAAGTGATTCACATGCTTTCTTAAGTCTACTTGATATCGGATTTTTCAATCTAAACGTTATTCTATACTTGTTTGTTCTTGTAACAATACCCCAAGTTTTAGTATCTCCATCATAGATTGTAGCAAAGGTTGTAGCTTTGAGTGTCGTTATTATTTCAAGAGGAATATTAATGAAAATTTCCTCTTTTCTCTCAGCTATATCTTTCTCTAACTGTGGTAGTTCTTCTGAATTCACACATGTATTGGGGACCCAATTTATATCGCTCAGTATTGCTATTATTTCTTCGTTACTTAAAGGTGTAGTACATGAAATAATTGCTCTCATGAAAACCTCCTCTATTAAAAATAACTCGAAAATAAATTAAGAACAAAATTTATTGGGCAGTATGTTGATTTATTGGCAAATGTACTAAATATAAGTCAAACACTTTACTACCTACTAATGAGCCAAAAAATAATGTAGATCAATCAACAATTGATTCACTTTTACCACCGATCCTTTCTGCGGAGGTGGTCGCTACGACAAGGGCAACTGTAACAATTGCAATAAATGCTAATTTATTTAAGAAGTTGTTTGTTTTACCCACTAAAAATCAACTCTCTAAGTTTTTGTTTTCAATTCGTTACTTATTTTTATTTTTTCATAGTTTTATTTAACGTAACTTGTTCACTTACAAAAGATGCCTCTTATTAATATTCAAACCTTGAAAGGGGCTTTGCATCGTGAACAAATTGATACCTACTTCCCGAATTATTACTTAAC
Organism: Methanosarcina sp. UBA289; assembly: GCA_002496565.1. Lineage (GTDB taxonomy): Archaea > Halobacteriota > Methanosarcinia > Methanosarcinales > Methanosarcinaceae > Methanosarcina. Next base: position 18,300 of record DAKJ01000017.1, read on the forward strand.
TTCTCAGTTAAGATAGATACTTCATTTATAATCAAAGTAAGACCTATGTAGTTGAACTTAAAAATCACTAGCAATAACACTAAATGTTTAAAGTTTAATTTTAAACTACGTGTTTATTGTAGTTGACTTGTATATCCAATATGTAAGCCCTACTGGAGCATTCCGTTTTCGAAACAAACTCCAGTTAATAGTATAGTTGGTGCTTGAAAATGATGATAACGGGTAGTAAACGAATAATTGTGGGGAGTGGGCCTTAAATCAGTTCAGATGTATAACTCTAGAATCTCTGTGTTTTGGATCATTTTTAGAATTAAGTCCCATAAAACTCTCAAATATTACGTATCGTCCCTGTCTAATCATTGACATATCTATCGGAAAAGCTATACCAAAAAAGTCTATTCTAAAAGACGACGTATTTCTTTCTCCAAAAGCGCTCTTATGATTTAAATTATATTGAGCTTATCCACAATTGCACACTCTCGATTTAATTTAACAAATTATATAAACGAATAGCAGCGAATCATCTTTTATGGACTTAAACTCAGAGAAGGAAATAAAAGTACCTTTGATCGAAGAAATAAATGACTTCCATAAAGATAAACCAGTTACGTATAAAGGAAAAAGCATTTCTATTATATCAATGCTTTCTGATATATATGAGCTATATTATAAAAACTGTGGATCTCCAATAACTACAGTAGACTTAGTAAAAAAATCATACGATTTTGATAAAGCTGAGAGATTCTTTGACAAAGTCGTAACACGTCATCTATATCCAGAACATGACAGAGATCGCAGACCTAGTAAACTAGGTCCTCCAAATCTAATAAATCTTATACATAGTGATGATGGAAACTTCATATATCCTTTGGCTATCAGTTTAAAAACTAAAAATGGCAATATATATGATTTCACAGCAATTGATAGCTTTAATACTAATTTTGATAAGATTTCTGAAAAAATAGTAGTGAATATCTGCAAAAGTTCGGTTACATTAAAAGAATTTGTAAGCTCATATAATGAAGATCCTAAAAATGTAACAAATATTTTAATGAGTATAGCTAGGAATGTAAATAAAGCCAAAACTGAATATTTATATGATACTATAAATAAGTTAAAAGGAGATGTATCCAAACGATTAAAAGAAAATAAGTCTTTTTGGAACTTGGATTATTCTAGAAATAAATATTTTGTCGGTAGAGAATTGATATTAAAGGTTATTGATGAATCTCTCTCATCCAGTGAAGGAAATTCGGTAGCAATTGTGGGTCTTAGTGGGCTTGGAGGTGTTGGTAAGTCACAACTTGCAATAGAGTATGCATATCAACACAAAGAGGATAATAGGATTACATGTTGGTTGAGAGCTGAAAGCTCCGACAGCCTTGAAAAAGATTATTTTGAATTGGCTTCATTTTTAAAGATTCCTTTTAACAAAGATATGAAAAAGGAAGAACGTATCAAAAGAATTAGGCGCAAATTGGAAGAGCGAAAAGATTGGTTGCTAATCTTTGACAATGCGCTTACAATAAAAGATATTGACGACTACCTACCAAAGTCGAAGGTAGGTCGTGTCCTTGTGACTTCTCGTAATCCAATTTGGCGAAATATGACAAAGGTTATCGAAGTAGATGTATTTACTCCAAGTGAGTCGATAGATTACATTTTAAAATTACTATTGATAGACGAGACAAATAAAGAAATGGCTAATAATCTAGCAGTTGAACTTGGATATCTTCCATTAGCCCTCTCACAGGCTTGTGCATACATTAAAGCTACCAGGAAAGAAATATCTAATTATTTAGAGCTGTTTAAGGATAAGAGATATCAAAAAGGAATTTTTAACAGAAAAGAAAGCTTATTGGAAGATTACCAGAACACTGTTGAAACCACATGGTCTATCTCTATAGAAAAGATAGAAAAATCTTGTCCTGATGGTGTTTATCTATTGAATCTGTGTGCATTCATGGCTCCTGAAGGTATTCCAATAAGACTGATTAAAAAAGGCTCTAATCTTCTTCCCTGGAACGGTACTGAGATCTTTTCAGATGAGTTTAGAATGGATGACGCTTTATCGTCTCTGATAGAGTATTCCCTCGTACAATATGGAAATGAAATGTTGTCAGTACACAGGCTTGTACAACTTATTACCAGAAATTCCATAGAAGAAGATAAAATGAGTATATGGATTGGATCACTTATCAAGACAATAAGCACAATACTGCCAGTTAATATCAATATAAAAGAAAACAGGGATATATATTACCAGCTACTACCGCATTTATCAAACATTATAAGACTAACTGAGGAACACCTGATTCAATATAAAGGCATCAATAAAGATATAGTATCTTTAGTAAATAAAGTTGGGATCTTTTTATTTAATACAAGCGATTTCAAAAAAGATATAGAATACCAAGAAAAGAGCTTAAAAATCTGCCAAGAGATTGGTGACAAACAGGGAGAAGCAAACTGTTATACTAAACTTGGTACCGATTATAATAGGCTCGGCGATTATCAGAAGGACAAAGAATACCAGGGTAAGAGTCTAAGAATCTGCCAAGAGATTAGCTACCGTGAAGGAGAAGCAAACTGTTATACTAATCTTGGTAAAGCTTTTCATAATCTGTGTTATTTTAAAGATGCCATAGAATACCAAGAAAAAGGACTAAGAATCTGCCAAGAGATTGGTGACAAACAAGGAGAAGCAAACTGTTATATTAATCTTGGAGTTGCCTATTATAGGCTTGGTAATTTTTCGAAGGATATCGAATACCAGGATAAAGGCCTAAAAATCTGCCAAGAGATTGATGACCTGTCAGGAGAGGCAAAATGTTATACTAATCTTAGCAATGCCTATCTTAGTCTTGGCAATTTTAAAGATGCCATTGAATATCAGGAAAAAAGCTTAAAAATCTGCTTAGATATTGGCGACAGACAGGGAGAATCAACATGTTACAATAATCTTGGTGTGGCCTATCACAGTCTTGGTGAATATGAGAGAAATATCGAACACCTAGAAAATGCCGTTGAATACCAGGAAAGAAGCCTAAAAATCTGTCAAAAGATCGGTGACAGAGAAGGTGAAACAAAATGCTATGGAAACCTTGGCAATATATACCATAGCCGTGGTGATTATACGAAGGATATAGAGCACCAGGAAAAAAGCCTAAAAATCTGCTTAGATATTGGCGACAGACAAGGAGAATCAACATGTTATAATAACCTTGGAAATGCCTATTATAATCTTAGTGATTACAAAAAAGACATCGAATACCAAGAAAAAAGCTTAAAAATCTGTTTGGAAACCGGCGACAGATTAGGTGAATCAAAATGTTATACTAGCTTTAGAAAAGCTTATGATAGTCTTAGTGATTATGAAAAGGCCAGAGAATACGAAGAAAAAAGCCGAAAAATCGGTATAGAGATCGGTAACCAGCAAGGTGAAACAAAACATTATACTATCCTCGCAGATGTCTATAACAGACTATCCTAAATTACTTGCAACTATGTGTAATTAATTTTGCTGAAACTTTATAATAAATGAATCGCTATTAGGGTTCATTTCAGAGTTCAACATAGAGGACTATATTTTATTTAGCAGTAAACAAACCAAAATGCAAGAGTTGTCCAGCCAGGTCAAAGGCGCTAGGTTCAGAGCCTATTCTCGTAGGAGTTCGTGCGTTCGAATCGCACCTCTCGCATCAAACTTTTTTCTTTTTTATTAAATTATCTGGTTCTTATTACATCTTTTTTGAGTGCGGTAAGATGGATACTAAGGGGTCAAACTCAAGAGATAATCAGGAAGACTAAATAATATTTAGACAAACATATAAGACAACAAGCGGGAGTAACCAAGCGGTCAAAAGTGAACGACTCAAGATCGTTTCGTGAAGGCGTTCAGGGGTTCGAATCCCTTCTCCTGCACTAAAATTATTATGGTTTTTCTATTCTTGATTAAGATCTTTTTCTCTTTATTTATCTAATCCGGTTTTAATTTCGCTGAGTTACGGCAAGGAACCAAGCCAAGAGCAGCGGATTTAAGATCTGATATAAAAGGATTTCGTGGGTTCGAATTCCATCCCCTATTACTAATTTATATATTAGGAACGGTGGCAAATAAACAACTGTATACCTTTTCTCAATCTCAAGCGCGTTTTTAAAAATTAATTCAATCATTTCCTCAGACCGTAACTTCTTGCCATCCGCCCCTCCTCTGACAGCAGTATAATTTTCGAAGGGGAAAGCCTAGTCACGCAGATAATAACAGGTTCAAGGGAATAGATTGTAGAGATGAGTGTGAGCTTTGACATTAGATGTTTATTATTGTATATTAGGTTAAACGCTTTACTATGTGATTATTGTCCTATATTTCAGTTTAATTCATTTATTATTATAATTAATTTTAGAAATACATATATAAGATATTGGTAATGAGCGTGTAAGGTACACTAGTTTTATTTAATTTGAAAAATACGTGATAATATGGACAACTCATTCAATAATTTAATGTTTAACAATTGGGGAAAATCCGGTCCTATTAAAGAAGATAAGAATAGTTATCACTTACTTGCATATCATTGCTTGGATGTTGCAGCTGTTGGAACTCTATTATTGGAAAAAGACAAGCTTTTGGCAAAAAGAATTACAAAATTAACAGGCTTTAATAAGGAAGAAACTCAATCTCTGATTCCCCTTCTTTTAACTCTTCATGATTTAGGAAAATTTTCAGAAAGGTTTCAGAACCTTAAGCCAGATCTGTTAAAAGAACTTCGCCATCATGAAAGTAACAGGGCTTATATACTGCGGCATGATAGTATGGGACTTTTTATATGGAGTTCTATATGGAAGAGATTGTGGGATGAGAATTGTCTTAATTTAAATAATCTGGATTATGATATCTATGACTGGGATCTAGCGATTGAACCATTGATAAAAGCAGTTGCTGGCCATCATGGAAAACCTCCGGAGTATGAAATTCACGGTGTTCCTGTAAACTGCAAAGAACTTTTCACGGAAGAGGATACTGAGATTGCCTATATTTTCGTAAAGAGTGTACTCCAGTTGTTTTCAGGCATAGACTTCAATGCTGTAATAAGAGATGATGACAGTGGAGACCCTTTTGAGAACCTTATATTAAAATTTAAAAAATCTTCCTGGTTACTTGCGGGTCTTACTGTATTGTGTGACTGGATAGGATCCAATAACAATTATTTCAAATATGTTTCTGAGCCGATGCCACTTGAGGAATACTGGAACAAACATGCGCTTAAAAGCGCTAAGGAAGCTTTATACGATTCGGGAGTTTTGCCTTCTACAGTTTCTTTAAATACAGGAATGGAAGTTCTGTTCCCTAATATAAAAACTCCAAGTCCACTGCAGTTACATGTATCTTCGTGTCCCATAGAAAAAATTCCTCAACTCTTCATAATCGAAGAAGCAACAGGAAATGGAAAAACTGAAGCTTCATTAACTCTTGCACACAGACTGATGTCAGTGGAGCTTGCTAATGGTATATTTATTGCACTACCAACTATGGCAACATCCAATGCGATGTATGAAAGGTTGGTAAAGACCTACAGAAATTTTTTCCAGGAAAACTCAGACCCTTCGCTAGTGTTAGCTCACAGCAGTAACTATCTCTCTGATGAATTTCGGACTTCAATAGGTTTTAGCGAAGTAGAGGAGCTTAAACAATACAGCAGGATTGGAACCACAGAAGATGAAACGATCTCTGCCCAGTGCAGCAAATGGATTGCAGACAGTCGAAAAAAGGCTCTGTTAGCTGACGTAGGAGTAGGAACTGTAGACCAGGCTATAATGGCAGTTCTTCCTACATATCACCAGTCCCTTCGAATCCTTGGTTTGACTCGCAGTATACTGATAGTTGACGAAGTTCATGCCTATGATTCATACATGAACACTTTATTATGTAAATTATTGGAACTTCATGCCTCTCTAGGGGGCAGCGCAATTTTGCTCTCTGCAACTATTCCTGCAAAACTCAGACAGAGATTGGCAGATAGCTTTTGCAAAGGATTAGGAGTAGCCTGCGGAAATCTGAAAGAAACAGCTTATCCGCTCCTGACTCATGTAAGTGAGATGGATGCAAAAGAAATTCAAATTGACACTCGCGAAGGAACTGGAAGAACAATCTACGTAGAATTTTTTAATGAACAGGCTTCAGTCGAAGAAAAAATTGTTAGTACCTCAAAAGAAGGCAAGTGTGTTTGCTGGATAAGAAATACTGTTGATGATGCAGTTGATGCTTATGAAAAACTCGTAAATATACTGGGAGAAGAAAAAGTCGATCTTTTCCATGCTCGTTTTGTCATGGGCGAGCGCTTAGAAATCGAGAATAGGGTTTTGAAGACTTTTGGAAAAGAATCCAATGAATCTATACGCAAAGGAAAAGTCCTGATCTCAACTCAGGTAATAGAACAATCATTGGATCTTGATTTTGATTACATGATAAGTGATCTTGCACCCATTGATCTGCTAATCCAAAGAGTTGGGAGACTCCAGCGGCACTCGAAACATGGTAGCCAGAGAGTGCTCATATTTGGTATTTTTGCTCCAGAGCTTACAGAAAGTCCACAGGAAAACTGGTATGCTGACTTTTTCCCTAAAGCTGCTTTTGTATACCCCAACCATGGAAAACTCTGGCTTACAGCTCGTCTGCTAGCGGAAAAAGGAAGATTTACTGTCCCTGAAGACTTGCGCTTTCTAATTGAGGGTGTTTTTGGAGAACATTCAATAGAAAAAGTTGCTCCAAATTTAAGGATATGGGAAGATAAAGCGGAAGGAGAATCAAGGGCAAAAATTGATGCGGCTAATCTGAATTCATTGAATTTTCAGGAAGAGTACAAAAGGACACTTACTCAGTGGGTTGATGATCTAATAACGCCAACCCGGCTTGGTGAAGAAACGCTATTAGTTAGACTTGCAAAATGGGATGGAAAACATCTTACTCCTTTCTTTAAAGATAAGCGTTATTCCTGGGAACTAAGCCAGGTAAGTGTAAGAAAAAGCAAGATTAAAAAAGTTAGAAACTATGAAAAAACACTGGAAGTTGAAGTTAAAAAAGCATTGGATTCAATGCCGGACAAAGGAAAGTGGTCTATACTTGTTCCAATGTCCCCAGCGGGCGACAATGAATGGACAGGTATTGTTTTAGATGAATACAATCACGAAGTACAGGTACGCTATAAACAGAAAATGGGCTTAAGTGTAGAAAAGTAAGAAGGAGGGAAAAACATCGCATTTAATCTGATTCATGAAAAGTGGATACCAGTCCAAAAAAAAGACGGAACAAAAGAAACCATTGCACCCTGGCAGCTTACTGAAGGCCTCGAATTAGAAAACCCAATTGTGGAATTGGCGTCTTCTCGTCCCGATTTTAATGGAGCACTTATACAGTTTCTTATAGGTCTTGTGCAGACAACAATGCCTCCAAAGAATGAAAGAGCCTGGAAAAATGTGTTAATGAATCCACCATCCCCAAAGATCTTGAAAACTGCCTTTGAAAAAGTAGCTCATGTTTTTGATCTTGATGGAAAAGGAGCACGTTTTATGCAGGATTATGAGCTTAAGGTTGAAGATTTTAAGAAAAAAGACGAAATTCCTATTGAAATGCTCTTACTTGAGAGCCAGGGAAGAGACCTATTTATTAAAAGTGGGACCGTAAAACAGATTTGCAGGCCCTGCCTTGCCACGGCTCTATTCACATTACAGACAAATGCACCTCAAGGAGGGCGTGGGCACCGTACATCATTAAGAGGAGGTGGACCACTAACAACAATAGTTGGAGGAAAATATCTCTGGCAAACTATCTGGTTAAATATTATTGAAAGTGAAGAATTTAATAATGAAAAACATGGAAACGCCATGAAAATTAATGATGCCGATATTTTTCCCTGGATGGCACCAACATGTACAAGTGAAAATGGCAGAGAGGTTTCTCTTTCCAATGTAAATCCTGCCCGGATTTTCTGGGCTATGCCTCGAAGAATAGTAGTCAACTATCCCCCAGATGAAAAAGACTGCGTATGTGATGTTTGTGGGTCTAAAATAAAAAACCCGATAAGCAGTTATTTTACCAAATCCTATGGAGAGGCATATGGAGAATTGTGGAGGCACCCGCTTACTCCTTATTATAACAATAAAGATAGAAAATTTCCCTATCATGTGAATGAAGGAGGAATAACCTACAAATACTGGCCTGGATTTGTTTTTAACAGTAGTGAAATAGGGGAAAATGCCTTAACAATTCACAAATTCCATGAAAGAAGATTAAAACTTTCATATGTAGACTCCTTTTTTAAACATGAACCTCGAATTTGGTTTTTCGGGTATGATATTCACAATAACATTCTTACAAGATGCTGGTATGAAGGGCAAATGCCCTTAATTACAGTGGAAGAAAATCTCAAAATCGAGTACGAGCAAACGACAATACAATTAGTTAAAATTTCTGAATACATTGTAAATAACATAAAAAGTTGCATAAAACTTGCAATTTTTGACTCAAATCATAATGTAAATGGAAGTTTTTCTTTTGTAGAAAGTCGATTCTGGAAAGATACAGAACCCGAATTTTATAACATTCTCTATGAACTGCATAAAATAATACTTAATGGAGAAAATAAAGCTGAAACAAAGCTGAAATGGTTGAATTATCTGTCAAGGAAGGCTGTGGATTTGTTTGATGAATATTCCCAGTCAGATTTCATAGGAATTGCAAACCCTAAGCGCATAGCAGATGCCCGCAGAGACCTTCTCAAATACAATTCTAAGAACGGGAAAAAAGTAAAGGAGATATTAGATTTGCCTCTTAAGAATCCAACAAAATGATAAATGCAGGTGATCCAGATTGGAAAATAAGAACACGATATCCTTTTCCGACCCAGAAACCCGCCAGATATTTCTTGAGTGGTGGGAAAATCTTGATGAAAGTCGGGGTAAGAGAGCAGAGTTAAGACGCTGTCATAATATTAATGAAGTTGCATTTACTCCTTCTTTTCATAGTCTGAGAAAAGAGCTAAGCCGATTCAGAATAAACCAAGAAGCATTAGCTGCAATAGCTGGTGTTCTTTCTCATGTAAAAAGCAATGATACGAATTCAAGTCTTCCAGCCCAAATGGCGACACCTAAACTCGGAAGTAAGAAAGCTGCTGTAAGCGACCTCCGATTTAGAAGACTGCTCACGATAGAAGACAGAAATGAGCTGTTTATAACAATGATACGCATAGTCCGGCTTTTAGATGGATGTGTAAATATTTTCGATCTTGCAAAAAGCATTTACTTCTGGAATGAGTACACAAAGAAGCAATTGGCTTACGAATATTACGAAAACATACCTGTTGAAAGGAAAAAGTAAATTGTTTAAAAATATAAGGAGGAAAATAAATTGACAAACTTTGTACAGTTACACATGCTTACGTCGTACCCGCCATCAAACCTTAACAGGGATGACCTTGGAAGGCCAAAAACTGCAGTCATGGGCGGGACCCAACGCCTGAGAATCTCTTCGCAGAGCTTGAAAAGAGCCTGGAGGGCTTCGGATATTTTTAAAGAAGCGCTTTCAGGTCATGTAGGTATCAGAACAAAAGAAATGGGAAATTTTGTATACAAGGCCCTAACAACTGGTGTAAAATTGACTGATATTCTTGAAGGAAAATCTGAGTTTTCAACTACATATCCAAAAATGGAGAAAAAGAAAGCTGAAGAACTTTCAAAGCAGATTGCATCAGTTTTTGGAAAATTGAAAAAAGAAGGATTTGAAATAGAACAGCTTGCTCACTTCAGTCCTGAAGAAATGGGGACTATTGAGAAGTTAATTATAGACCTTGCACAAAGCGGCAGCGAATTAAATGGAGAAGATAATAATATTTTGAGGACGAATAATACTGCCGTTGATATTGCAATGTTTGGAAGGATGCTTGCAGCTAATACTCAGTACAACGTGGAAGCTGCAGTGCAGGTTTCCCATGCAATAACAGTCCATAAAGTTGCGGTCGAAGATGATTTCTTTACGGCAGTAGACGACCTAAATAATGGAGAAGAAGATATGGGTTCTGGGCACCTCGGAGAAACTGAGTTCGCAGCAGGCCTGTTTTATATTTATATATGCATAAACCGTGATTTACTCAAAGAGAATCTGGGAGAAGATGAGGAACTCACAAAAAAAGCACTCCAAGCCTTTACAGAATCGGCTTTAACAGTCTCACCTACTGGAAAACAAAATAGCTTTGCTTCAAGGGCTTATGCCTCGTACGTGTTGGCAGAAAAAGGAAAACAACAGCCGCGTTCACTTTCGGTTGCATTCCTGAAAGCCCTAGATGAAAAAGATCTCCTTGCTAGTGCCATAAAAGAACTCAATAGTACTCATGAGAAAATAGAGAGTGTTTATGGGAAATGCTGTGAGAACAAAACTGAAATGAACGCTTACACAGGTAAAGGATCAATCCAAGAAGTTTTGAAGTTCGTAACAGAGTAAAGCCAGTTGGAAGGTGAAATTATGAAAAAATATCTTCTCTTTCGGCTTTACGGACCACTTGCTTCCTGGGGAGATATAGCTGTAGGGACACATAGACCTTCATATGACTATCCTTCAAAATCGTCAGTGATGGGACTTCTTGCAGCGGCAATTGGTATCAGAAGGAGTGAAGACGATAAACACAGGAAACTTGCAGAAGCCTATAACTTTGCCGTGCTTGTGAATTCTCCGGGAACTTTTTTGAGGGATTATCACACAGCCCAGATCCCGTCGACAAGTTCGATAAAAAAGCAGAAACATATCCTTTCCCGAAAAGATGAGCTTGCAGTTGAGAAAGAGGAGGTAACAGCAGTCCTTTCTACTAGAGACTACTATAGCGACTCTTTATACACAATTGCTATCTGGGCAAAAGAAAAATGCCCTGAAGCTTGTCCTTACTCTTTGGAACTGATTGAAAACAAATTAACTGAACCTGAGTTTGTCTTATATCTTGGAAGAAAGTCCTGTCCTCCAGCTCTGCCTGTAGAAGCTCAAATAATTAGCGGAGAAAGTCTAAAAGAAGCTCTCGGAAAAGCTGAGTTTAAGTGTGAAGAATTTCTCAAATTACTGAAAAAATCAAAACAAGTAAGGCTTTACTGGGAAGATAAAGAGGACGGACTTGTACCAGTTCATACGGTTACGCGCAGAGATCTTACTCTGAGCCGAAAAAGGTGGCAGTTTGCTGATAGAAAAGAGCACTATACGATGCTGGAATTGGGGGAATAAGATGTATCTAAGTAAAGCAAACTTAAAACCTGATGTTGTGACAAATAAAGAGTTCTGGAAGCTCTCTAAGGATTTTGGAGATAGTTACCGGGTTCATCGTGTCATATGGTCACTATTTGCAAGTAATCCTGATAAACAAAGGGATTTTTTGTATAGGCAGGACGAAAAAAACGGTTTTCCTTTATTTTATATTGTGTCGGAGCAGGAGCCTGAAGCAAATGCAGATCTATGGCATATAGAATCAAAGGAATACAGACCTCTGCTTTCCACAGGTCAGAGACTCGTTTTTTCATTGCGAGCTAATCCTATTGTAACAAGATGGGATGAGGATAAAAATGGGAAACCTCATCAGCATCGGCATGATGTTGTGATGGATGCAAAGACCAGAATGGAAAAAGAAATTATTCCAAAAAACAAGAAACCTCAAGTTCCAGAAATAGTCCAGAAAGAGGGATTTGAATGGCTCCGAAAAAAAGGAGACAACAATGGTTTTGAAGTAGAGGAAGGGCAGGTAATAGCTACAGGATATAGATGTAGTAGGTTCTTTAAGCCCAAAGAGAAAAATAGTGAGGCAAAAGGGAAACACAGTGTAAATATAAGTACCATTGATTTTTCTGGGATATTAACTGTAACAGATCCTGAATCTCTAACAAATGCACTGTATAAAGGGATTGGACCAGCAAAAAGTTTTGGATGCGGATTAATGCTTATCCGCCCTGCAAGATGAGAATTAACTGTGATGAGGACTACCAGCATGCTACCAAAATTGAAACCTATTACAATAAAAGAGAGATTTTCTCTTTTGTTTCTTGAGAAGGGAGAACTCGATGTTATAGATGGAGCCTTTGTCCTTGTGGATAAAAATGGAGTCCGAACTCAGATTCCTGTTGGGGGGATCGCATGCCTGATGCTTGAGCCAGGAAGTCGAGTTTCGCATGCGGCCGCAGTTCTTGCAGCACAGGTTGGTTGTCTCCTGATCTGGGTTGGGGAAGCTGGAGTAAGGCTTTATTCTGCCGGTCAACCGGGAGGAGCGAGAGCAGACCGTCTGCTTTACCAGGCACAACTTGCCTTGAACGATGAAGCACGAAGGAAAGTTGTTCGAAAAATGTATGAGATGCGTTTTAATGAGAAACTTTCAGAGGACTACAGTGTAGAACAAATGAGGGGAATAGAAGGATCAAGGGTAAGGAAACTTTATGAGATTTTAGCGAAAAGAGCCGGAATCAAATGGAATGGACGCTACTATGACTATACAGATTGGGATACTGGAGATCTGCAAAACAAATGTTTGAGCTCTGCCACTTCTTGCCTATATGGAGTCACCGAAGCGGCGGTTCTTGCAGCTGGCTATTCGCCTGCAATCGGATTCATTCACACCGGGAAGCCCAGATCTTTCATTTATGATATCGCTGATCTTTTTAAATTTGAAACTGTTGTCCCTGTGGCTTTTCAGGTAGCAGCCAAAAATCCTTCAAATCCTGAAAGAGCCGTAAGGATCGCCTGCAGAGATGCATTCAGAGAAACAAGGCTGCTGAAGAAAATAATCCCGGCCATAGAAGAAGTTTTAGCTGCTGGAAATCTCCCTATTCCTGAAGAGCCTCCTGAATCCCTTCCTCCTGCAATTCCAAATGAAAGGGGACTTAATGATGTTGGTCATCGTCCTTGAAAACACAACACCCCGGTTAAGAGGAAGATTGACTCTCTGGCTTCTGGAAATCAGAGCTGGAGTATATGTAGGAGAATATTCGGTCAAAGTAAGAGACATGATATGGGAGAATGTAGAAGCCGAATTCAATGATGGGAACATTGAAGGAAGCGCAATTATGATCTGGTCCGCAAGAAATGAAATTGGATTTGATTTCAAAGTCCTCGGAGAAAACCGCAGAATTCCAAGAGAAATGGATGGAATAAAGTTAATATCCTTCATGCCCGAAACTAAAGTAGAAGAGTAAATTAACCGGAGATGTTATGTTTTTTAAATACTTCGTTTTTTATGTTAACTATATCATAAAGGATATTTTATATGTTGACGGAAAATTTACTCCTATTCATAGTATAAAAGACAAACAGAGTTCCCCACAAGCGTGGGGATGAACCGATCAATGTGCGACATGGACTCAGATATCATTCGAGTTCCCCACAAGCGTGGGGATGAACCGGGAGCACAAATTGACGGATTATATACAGTATAGAGTTCCCCACAAGCGTGGGGATGAACCGACGCAGTAATTACCTGGAAGGTAGGCACTGGGGAGTTCCCCACAAGCGTGGGGATGAACCGTATGCAATCGCCTTATTCAAGACGCAATGGCAGAGTTCCCCACAAGCGTGGGGATGAACCGAGTGAATTTGTAGTTACAGGGTCTAATTTTGTGAGTTCCCCACAAGCGTGGGGATGAACCGTAGTGAGCTTCGGGCTTATTCAAAAAAGAAATGAGTTCCCCACAAGCGTGGGGATGAACCGGGTCATGGACTTTGCAAACGACACCTTATGCAGAGTTCCCCACAAGCGTGGGGATGAACCGGAGGCTCTAAAATGTATTACTGTATAGCAACGGAGTTCCCCACAAGCGTGGGGATGAACCGAAATAGAGATCGCCAGGCGAAAGTCCCGAAGAGAGTTCCCCACAAGCGTGGGGATGAACCGTTGATATAATCCGTGCCGTCATAATCTTCGTTGAGTTCCCCACAAGCGTGGGGATGAACCGGTGGAGAACAAGTAATACAAAAAATAAAAGAAGAGTTCCCCACAAGCGTGGGGATGAACCGCTGTATAACTCGTTTTCGGATGGTATCTACATGAGTTCCCCACAAGCGTGGGGATGAACCGAGATTCAAACCTTACTGCTGATGGGTCGTCATGAGTTCCCCACAAGCGTGGGGATGAACCGTCCCCAAATTCCCAAAGAGCACCCCGAATGGAGAGTTCCCCACAAGCGTGGGGATGAACCGAGGGATTGAAACTTATGAATGATTTCGAAATAGAGTTCCCCACAAGCGTGGGGATGAACCGTATTTGCATAGTGCAGTGCTTGGATGATTCCTGAGTTCCCCACAAGCGTGGGGATGAACCGCTGCAATCTTTGAGAAAGCAAAAGAAATAGGAGAGTTCCCCACAAGCGTGGGGATGAACCGCAGCCAATAACGGGGGGAGTGAATTATCCAAAGAGTTCCCCACAAGCGTGGGGATGAACCGTTCCGCTATGATATTGAAAGAATCGTTTCAGAGAGTTCCCCACAAGCGTGGGGATGAACCGCATCTTTTGGCGCGAGATATCCTTCTGCTGTGGAGTTCCCCACAAGCGTGGGGATGAACCGCATCCCTTCTATTTCCAGAAAATGTTAGTAAAGAGTTCCCCACAAGCGTGGGGATGAACCGACATATACCATCTGGTAATAATTATAAAAGTGGAGTTCCCCACAAGCGTGGGGATGAACCGACGATTGGTATATGAATGATATGTGGAAAGCCGAGTTCCCCACAAGCGTGGGGATGAACCGCTCCCAAGTCCCGCGCGCGTCCAGTACTTAGCGAGTTCCCCACAAGCGTGGGGATGAACCGCGTGGTGACATGTCCAGTATGTAACGAAAAAAGAGTTCCCCACAAGCGTGGGGATGAACCGGAAACAATGTCGTTCAACCCATAAATGCAAATGAGTTCCCCACAAGCGTGGGGATGAACCGGCGACAAAAGCACTTATAACACTTGCTACGATGAGTTCCCCACAAGCGTGGGGATGAACCGCTTACTTCCTCTTCCTTGCCTAATGCTTCATAGAGTTCCCCACAAGCGTGGGGATGAACCGCCTTTACTATAGTTATTCTTGCCCTTGCTCTAGAGTTCCCCACAAGCGTGGGGATGAACCGCTGAACCCCCCGCTGTAGTTCATCGGTTTCAAGAGTTCCCCACAAGCGTGGGGATGAACCGGTGAACGTATCGATATACTCAGGTTGATATCCGAGTTCCCCACAAGCGTGGGGATGAACCGAATTAATTCTATAAACTACAATGCTGGAATCTGAGTTCCCCACAAGCGTGGGGATGAACCGTGGATTTAAAAGAGGGACTCCATCCAGATAATGAGTTCCCCACAAGCGTGGGGATGAACCGTTAAGGGCTGAAGCTAGAATAGATGGGTTTGAGAGTTCCCCACAAGCGTGGGGATGAACCTATTTTTGAATACTTGTAATCATGTAAACTTAAGAGTTCCCCACAAGCGTGGGGATGAACCGTAACGAGAGTAATTATTCGATACTGACTAACAGAGTTCCCCACAAGCGTGGGGATGAACCGCACCGGTGCAAGATCCACACTTCGCAGGATCAGAGTTCCCCACAAGCGTGGGGATGAACCGGCAACTGTTCATTTTGCGCTTGAAAAATCGTAGAGTTCCCCACAAGCGTGGGGATGAACCGCTTTTGGGCATCTGAATTAGCTGAAATCATACGAGTTCCCCACAAGCGTGGGGATGAACCGCAAGAAGAATGTGACCTCCTGCGTTTGTGAAAGAGTTCCCCACAAGCGTGGGGATGAACCGAGACTTTTGTAGTTCGAGCAATTTTCGGAGGAGAGTTCCCCACAAGCGTGGGGATGAACCGGGACCTTTTTTTGCAGGGGAATTTGGCATGAGGAGTTCCCCACAAGCGTGGGGATGAACCGTCCTCAATATGGCGTGGGAAAATCCCCTAAAAGAGTTCCCCACAAGCGTGGGGATGAACCGGATGAAATTGTCCGTAGAATCTGGCAGGCCAAGAGTTCCCCACAAGCGTGGGGATGAACCGATCTTAAAATCAGATGTCAGGATGTGATGAAAGAGTTCCCCACAAGCGTGGGGATGAACCGTATACACTAAACAAAACAGGGTTGCTATATAAGAGTTCCCCACAAGCGTGGGGATGAACCGAAGGAGCAACCTGCACAACTATTACAAAAAACGAGTTCCCCACAAGCGTGGGGATGAACCGAGATAGGCATAAGCCCGACCCTCTGGTCCAGAGAGTTCCCCACAAGCGTGGGGATGAAACGGAAAATTGTATGCTTCTGGGCCTGGATAGGAGGAGTTCCCCACAAGCGTGGGGATGAACCGTACGATGATATTTTGATGACAGTTCTTAGGTAGAGTTCCCCACAAGCGTGGGGATGAACCGGGTATCCGATTCCTAAATGTCCCTACGTTAAAGAGTTCCCCACAAGCGTGGGGATGAACCGCTGCTTCAAGGGTTCTGGCTGTTATTGGGATAGAGTTCCCCACAAGCGTGGGGATGAACCGGCATATACATGCCACGAGAGGGAGCGCGTAAAGAGTTCCCCACAAGCGTGGGGATGAACCGGTAACCACATGACGACATACCAGACAAGCGCAGAGTTCCCCACAAGCGTGGGGATGAACCGATATTTCAAATTACTATTTATGCAGCCAAAAAGAGTTCCCCACAAGCGTGGGGATGAACCGAGGCAGCTAAAATACTCGGAATTAAAACAGTCGAGTTCCCCACAAGCGTGGGGATGAACCGTAGGGTAAACGCCCGTAAGCGAGTGGAAAACGGAGTTCCCCACAAGCGTGGGGATGAACCGACGGGAATTAAGGGATTATTCTTTGATCTCCTGAGTTCCCCACAAGCGTGGGGATGAACCGAAATCACGGTAAATTCCTCGGTTGACGACTCCGAGTTCCCCACAAGCGTGGGGATGAACCGTTCGCATGCCGGATGACACCCCGGTCCGTATTGAGTTCCCCACAAGCGTGGGGATGAACCGATACTCTATGAGATTTAAAACACCTTCTCGCTGAGTTCCCCACAAGCGTGGGGATGAACCGCCAAGGGAACCATTTAGATAGTTATCATAAACGAGTTCCCCACAAGCGTGGGGATGAACCGCGTTCAAGGTTGTTCATATTAGAACACTCCCAGAGTTCCCCACAAGCGTGGGGATGAACCGACATCTGAGAAGGTTTTACCTGCTGCTCAACAGAGTTCCCCACAAGCATGGAGATGATGTAGTTTTTTGATATCTCTTTTAAAATATATATGGCCTTCAGACTTCAGTTAAGGACTTAAGTTCTTCTGTTAGCCTATTTAGTTCAGCCTGTGCTTTATTGATCTTAGCTTTCAGTTTCGTTATCTTCACTTCTTGGTCCAGGCCTTTCTTAACCTCTTCAGGCTCCTGCAGATGCAGGATGATGGTAACATCTTTTCCAGCCATGGGAAGTCCCACAGAGGATAACAGGCCCCTTGAATCTGCAACACAGGAAAATACCTGATCATTATCTGAGACTTCCAGGCTTTGCCCAGTGAACATTTCAATAGGTCCAGATCTCTCAGCTTCCTGAAGGCCTTCAACATCCTTATGCCCGGTAATTACAGTGCATCTCTTCCCATGGTGAGCACTGCCTACAGATTCAGGAAGGCCTCTGTCTGTTACCTTCCGAAAGAGCACCCTATCTGAAGGCTTCAGGTGCAGGGTAAGCCTGCCATGATCTGCAGGCCATTCCTGCGTTTTGCTTGGCCTGGTTGAAGGTCTTTGACTCATCTTTATCCCTCGTAAACTTCCGTTTTCCACATCTCATAAAGCTGCCGTTTTTGCTCTGCATCCCTGGCCACCCTCAACAATGTTTCAGCCCGCCCGGATTCCAGAAGAGCAATTATCAGAGCTGGAGTTATTGCAGGTATGCCTCCTTCGGAAAAGGATTGACCAAGGAAAAAAGAATCTTCTTCCAGCATCCTTCTGATACGTTCTGATCCTGGGAAGGCTGATAATACAGCTGCCCTGAATTCCTCTGAATATATAAAGGGTTCGCGCGGTTTTGGATGTTTCATTATATTTTACCTAGGCCAATTATCAGCAATCTCTGATAAATTCTTAATCGCACATTCTCCGTTATCGCCAAGCCAGGCACATTGAAAAACATCACATGGGCCAAATTTTATTCCGGGTCCTTCTGGATCAGGGTAAGCTTTCATAGGACATAACATAATTATTCAAATTCACCTCTTTTATTCACAGGAGAGCAATAAACACACAAAAAAGGAGGCTTAGAAAGGCCTCAGATAATAAGGGTCAATGTGCTCAAGTGCTCCGTCTCCCTCAAAAATAACTTCAATTTCCTCTTTCCCAATTCCCATAACAGTGCCTTTCCACTTCTGATTTTCGTATCTTACAGCCATTCCGATTTTGAAGTCTTGCTTGTTCATTGTGTTACTCCCCAGTTTATTTGTCTTCACTCCATATAACAAATAAGTATTTAAATTTATACGTTGATACATATTGGTATTTATACTAATATGTTAAAGTTGAAAAGAAGTTATTCAAAATCTCTTATTCTAAGCCTCTACAGGACGTTTTTAGACCGGTCCAGGCTTGTCTAATATAACCATGTAACAAAAGCGGGATAGTATGGCTTAGAATGAGACTCTTTTGTTTCTAATTTTTGACCAGTCCGGTTTTAAGTAAGTATAAAGCGTCAAGAGTAGCAGGAGGATTTTTTACGGTATTGAGTGAAGAGGAAATGAGAGAGCGGTGGCGAGATTTTGACCCTCGAAATTTAAGACGATTGAAGAACAATATGCATACATGGATGAAATTTGGCCCCGGAAGGCAGACCCCTTGACCGAGGAAGATCACAGAAGACAGAAGAAAATTCAATGTTGAATACCTTTAGAAACATGGGATCAGATTGTATCCCCGGGATATACCAGCCCCACTATTGCAGTAACTAAAGCCTTTGAGAAATTGCTTGGAGAGAACAGCGAAGATCCCCAGGTATCCCCGGAAGATTATCAGAAGATCCCCGAAATATCCCTGGGAATCCCCATATTAAAAACCAGGAATGAGGTGCTTGAGAGGCAGATAAAAAACCTGAAAGAGAACTTAAGGAAAGCTCCGGACCTATCGGAGTTGTCGCGCCTGCAGGGCAGATCTGAAGAGTTAGAAAAACGCAATTTCTACTTTGAAGGCAGAACTTGAGAAGGCCAGCCAGAGAGAAGAAAACCTGAGGACCATGCACAATAATTACATGCTGCAGGTTCAGAGCTTGATTAATCAGAAAGCCATTGAAGCACCAGGAGAAAGAAAGCCCTGGTGGAAGTTCTGGTAATAGGTTATTTTCAGAAAAATCTAACTACGGATACTGTTTTTGATCATCATACCCTTACTAACAGGCACAAAAACATTATTATTCACATATGAATATGTTTTTGAAAACATCAACCTGGGCCAACTTCCTCAAAGATTATTACATGAGCCTGCCCCCAGGGGTGAGCCTGCTCCCAAGACTTGACAGCTTCCCGTTGGGCCTTTGTCAAAGCCTGGTCTTCACCTTCCTCTATAAAGAAAATCTTTGTTTCCTGAGTCCCAGGGCCACGCTCAAGAGCATCTATTCTTCTTCTCAGGTCTGTAGCTGTGACCATATGATAATTCCCCTACATTGCTTAATCTGTGTACTCCTCATCCTGCTCTTCATCATATTTAGGGTAAGCAAGTTCTTCTTTGTCCTGGCTTCCAGCCTTCTGCAAAGCTTCCAGAACTTCCAGCCTTTGCTTAAGGTCCTCAAGTTCCGAATCCTTCAAGATCGCATTTTGAACCTGGAAGGCCTGCAGAAGTACACGCATATACCCCAGTTTCAAGTTGTCCCCCTCCTGGGGCCTGAAACGTTTTGCCTTCAGTCTGCCCTGCAGCTGTACTATTAAATCAGAGTTAGCCTTTAATAGTGATTCACGAGTACTCAATTCTGTGGGACTTATACGGGAGATGATTGCGCTTTTCATAGTATCGCTTTATAAAGATATGTCTTATATCTTACAATGTAAATTATTTCAAAGATTAAATAGGTTTTTGTTTTTTTCCGTAGCTTCTGGCCCTTTTACGCTGAAAACCACAAGCTCTCATTTCTTGTGGCAAAATTAAAGAAGAAAAGAACATCACAATTGCTCCTTTACAAAATTAAAAGCTAAATATATTACTCTTGGATGGACCTGCGTTTCTTTTCGAATCTACTATATCCAAAGCTGCAAAAATCTGCACTTGGAGAGTCCTCATTATTGCTTTATGGATAGCTAAAGTGTCGTGTTCTTTGTAAACAAAAATTCCAAATAACCCCATGTGATACCTCATTATATCGTCTTCTTGTGGTATTAGCTAAATGTGTTCTTGGATTCTTGCTATGAATAAAGTAGCATGGCCCTTGGGACCTTTAACTGATGTGTAACCCCTGCCAGTCTTAATATATGCATCAACTTTACAGAGATCGTTTAAGAATCATGATAAACTTACAGGCACTATGAAATAATCGGAGTCCAACAAATATTTTATTAAGCTGTCAACCCGAGGCCTTTTTAGCTTTTAAAAAGGATAAGGATAAGTCCTTACTTAATTCAGGATCTACTCGCTAGTTAGTGAAAAATAGTGACTGCATCCCATCACCCCTTCTTCCAACAATCAGAGATAGAAACATCTGCCACACAAGGAATCTGTTTTAAGTATTTGTTTCCTACCTCTTCCATTATTGTTTTTACTTTGATCGCCACCTCATCAGCCTGCTCAGCTCTGCATTCAAAAACAAGTTCGTCATGAATTGTATTAATGAACTTCACCCCCATAGGCTCAAGCTTAGCCTGGATTTTCGGAAGGGCCTCTTTTATCATATCCGCACAGAGAGACTGGATTGGAAGATTCATTGCTTCCCTGCCTGCTGCCCCTTCCTCTTTATCAGTATCAATAATTAAGAGCCTGCCTGCAACATTTCTTAATATTCTATTTTGAATCCCTTCCTGGCTTATCCTGTCAAGATACTTGCTTATGGAAAGATAGCCCCCTTTAAACGCCTCTATGTAGCCCTGTGCCTGTGTTTTTGTGAGTTCAATCCCGGCCTCTGTCTTTAACTTCTTTATTAGCCCAAGGGCAGACATACCATAATTTAGTCCGAAGTTAATTGTTTTTGCAATACTGCGCTCTTTACTGTCTTTTCCCACTTCCTTAATAGGAATATTGAAGACCTTTGAAGCTGTCAAAGCATGAAGGTCAATATTTGCAGCATAGGCCTTAATGATCTCGAGTTCATTTGCTATCTCTCCTAATATTCTGAGTTCTATCTGGGAGTAGTCGCAGGCTATGATTTTATTTCCTGGCTCAGCTGTGAAAATAGTTCTCCATTTCTTGAATTTACTGGGTTGTTGCTGAAGATTGGGGTACTTACAGCTAAGCCGCCCTGATTTAGTACCATATTGGAAAAAGTCAGCGTGTACTCTGCCTGTTAATTTGTTTCTGTGAGCCGGTAGCTTTGAAGAAAAACTAGTTATCAGGTGTTTTATTTTCCTGTACTCTTGGTACTGGTTTATCAAAGGATCCTCATAATTTGCGAGCTCATCCACACTTATAGAAGTGACAGGAATCCCCTTCATGTTGAACTGCTTTACCATATCCTTGGGAGAACTGAGATTGATCTTGCTCGTCCCGAAAGCTGCGTATAACTCATATCTCATGCTCTTCTCCAGGCTCTCAAGCTCTGCCGTTATCTCTCTTAGCTTCACAGGATCATAGTGCAGCCCTGACAGCTCAAGCCACACCATTACAGGGATCATAGCCATTTCTGTTTCTATTACAGATTCAAGATTGAGCTCTTCTATCCTCTCCTGCTGCTTTTTCATGATAATAGGAAGATACTCAAGGTCTTTCTGGCAATAATCAATCTGCTCAGCTGTTAGCTCTTCCCCAAGCTTGAAAGAGCACTGCAGTCCTTTATTCATCCTTTCCCCGTCACAATAACGATAAACTAAATCCTGCAGCTTCATACCTTTTTTATCATGGTCCTCTTGAGTGCGAAAACTACCCCAAGGTGCAGGGCCTCCAGATAAGGTGAGTTCTGCTATCATAGTGTCATAGACAGAGTGAATATTGATTCCGTACTGCTGTTTTAGCATACCACAGTCAAACTTCAGGTTATGGCCTACAATAGTAAAACTTTCTAAGAGTTCTCGATACTCAGGTAAATCATTGAGCTCATCGCCTTTAATGATGTAAAAATCCCCATATTCAGTCAAAAACTGGACTGTGATTATCTTGTCTCTGTGGTAATCCGGCTTCTTGCTTTTGGGGTCAAATCGCATTGTTTCAATATCAAGAAAAAGGAAGCTCATACTACAGCCCCCTTCTTCTCTGCCTGCAATGCTTTTTTGAGAATCTCAATGCCTTTCTTCTCAGCTGCAGGCTTTGAAAGCGTCTTTTCTTCTTGCTGGTTCTGCTCTAAAACAGATGTTTCTCCCCTTTTCGGGCTATTGTCTGAGGAAGAGATTGATTTCAGGACCTTGTGGAAAACATATTCTAGGTGATCCCTGTCCACCCGCTCAAACTCAGGACAGTATTTCTTAAAATCTGTTATATGGCAATCCAGGGATTTGGTTATAGGGTTTCCGTGGCACTCTTTATTCAGGTATTCTTTTATTTTTTCTGTGGTATACCTTAAATTAGAAACTTCTGGTCTATCTGTCACCATTTTGATTTCGGCATCATTAGATGACCCATCACCACTGTCATCAAGTGTCATCAGAGAGCTTGATAATATTATTTCAGTATCATCAGGCCTTTTGGATGAAGTGTCACCGTGATTTTCAGAAAAGAGAGTATTACTAGAATTTTCACACATATTGTCTTCAAGATTTTTGATTCCAAAATTTTCTTTATTCTCGAAAGCAGTGTGTGTGTGAATTTGTGGCTCGGGGGCATTTTCCTTTTTTACGGTGACAGTAGTATCATCTAGATTATTATTATGCATATTGATATTGTTTTTACCTTTTTTATCTGTAATCATATCGTTTGATGACAGTATGGTGGCAGTGATGATATTTCGGCTGCTGCTACTGAAACGATCTCGGTGACAGTTAATAATAGGCAGGGAAGGCATAGCATCCACTAAATCCTTAAAAGCTTCCTCCTTGATCTCATTTATTTCGGAAGTTTCCTGTGCAAAGATTTTTTCTGCGTTTTCTATGAAGGCAGAAACTTCTTCATCACTTTTGAGGCTAGAAAAGGTCTCGTAGGTTTTGAACTCTACGTTTCCTGTGTAGTAAATCAGAGTTTGCCTGGTTCCATCCTTAGAGTCCTCAGACCCAAATCCCATAACTTTACCTTCCAGCCCGTAACCTCTATCCTCCCTGTTACTGAACATATTTCTAACAGTTCCGGTTGCTATCCCTACCTTGTCCGCTATTTCTTTGTAGGTCAACCTTTTTGCTTTCGCAGGGTTCATTTTATTGGCTTTATCATAAAATCCGCTCTCCTGATTCTTTTTTATAAAAAGGTCAATTACTTCCTGTTCTTTTTTTGTAAGGTTTGTATTATTTTGGACAGCGGTCTCTTTATATATCTCACAAGCTTTTTTGTAGTCTTCTGGCTCTGCAAGATAAAATCCATTAATGCACTTTCGCTGATTTATTTTATAAAGGCAGACAGCCCTGATAATGTCAAAAAATTTAGGCTGGTTCCTGCGGTTGTGGGTGTGAGTCCAGTTGATAGCTTGCGCAAAAGGTATTTTAATTTCATATGTAAGCAGCCCAAGCAGGTCATAAATACATTTGCAGATTTCTATTCTATTTTTGAATTTCTTTGAAGTGTCTGCAATTTCTCTGTTTCGTTGCTGTTCTGCAACATCTGCGTCCTGCTCAGCACTTGAGTCTATTTCACACTGCAGGCACCTGTTCTCCATTTGGTCGTCATTGAGTCCAGCAACAGAAGAAAAAATGAAAACATTCCTTTCAGGGGCAGTTAATTCCTTGGGTTCCCCATTGATGACAGTCCCCCACACAGCAGGTTTTTGAAAATTAGTCATGGAGTTTTTACAGAACTCCTTCATCTGTGGGGACAACTCTCTATCATCAAGAAAAGAAATACTCCCTGGAAGAATACTTTCCGAATAGTAGAGATATTTATCTGAGAACCCGGATCTTACGGCTATACCAGGGGGAAGCAAGTCAAAAAAATCATTAACAGCGTTGGACTTACCTTTTCCGCTAGGTCCTGTAATTATTAACGAAAGTCCAGCATTGTCCCCAATAATATAAGCACTGGCGACACACACAGGCAAAGTTTTCCCCACTGCATTATCCCCAACATGTGATTTTTTCCATGTGTTTTGAATAAACTTAAGAGGGTTCCCCTTTATGAGCACCCTTTCAGCTTTGCTTCGGACATATGGAGAGTAGTTTTGAAGCCGGATTAATATACTACTTAATCTTCTCTTTTCTTGATGGTAAGTGTCATTTATCCCCCGGATTTTTTTATAAATCTCTTCAGTCTCATATACAGATAACTGGAAGCTTGCTTTAACTGCAATCATGAACTTTTCATGACTATAGACTTTAGTTCTCGGGTCCACAAGCTTCTTGCTTAAGTATTCCGGTTGCAGCTTCGCAATACTGTACTTAAACTCATTTACCCATGTTTCACAAGCAAACAGACCTTTCCCGGTGTGGGATTTAAGAGAATCAAGTAAAGTGCTTTCAAGGCCGTCTTCCTGTTGATTAGAGCTATCTTCTTCAAAACCAGATTTTTCTGTTTTGCTCTCTTGAACCAAGGAATTAGCTAGTTTGATAAGACACGGCGTTTCTTTGTTGGTAAAGCCGAAATAACGTTTAATATCGTCTGTAATATATGCTTCCCGGTGCGCTGGGCTGATGCTAAGCATTCTTTGTTTTATGAATTCCTCGGCAGTTTCCAAATTTTCTACTTTCGAGTCAGACTTAGGACAGAATCCCAAGGCATAAGGTATGAATCTCAGAGCCTTCTCTTTAAGAGCCTCAAAGTCCTCAGCTGCTTTGCCTTTCATAAACTCGGCAATATCCATCTTCTTCTCTGAGCCTCTGGGGAGATCAATGATTTTTACCTTGATACCTGCATCAAAAAGAAGCTGTCCTACAGCTAGGGCTCCTTTTTGCCCTGATCCGTTCTCGTCATCATCAAAACAGATGTAAACCTGGACCTTAGTTTGAAGAAGATTTATTAAGTGAGGTATTTTTTCCTTTGAGACCCCAGTGGATCCAACTGCCATACAGGGAGACCCAAATTGGTTGACAACAATGCAATCAGCCAGGCCTTCTGTAAGGCAACAGGTTTTCTCTCTTTTAACTTTGTCTTCACCAAAAAAGCTGGTACCTCCCACAAACTCAGAAATCTGCTCATTTTTGTTCTCAGATTTTGTCCGGAGGTACTTGTATCGTGCATGGTCGTCAACTGGGGTTTTCGGGGTTTGCCTGCCTGCCATGTTGACAACTTTCCCATTGATCGTAAAGGGGAAAATGACTCTGCCCCTGTAAAACTCCCCACCAAGGTTTCCAGTGCTGGTTGGATTGGCTAAGCCTGTCTTAACCAGGTTTGCAGGATTAAGCTCTTTGAGGTTTCTTTCAGTGGAAGCATACCCCAGGTTCCACTCGTTTGCTGAATCTTTGGTGATCCCCCACTGATGAAAGATGAAATCATAACTCTCTTCATTCAGGCCTGTGTGATAGATGTTAGCAGCTGAAGTGAGGGTATTGTAGACGTCTTCTCTTTCGGTTAGCTTGTCTACTTGCTCTTCTGAGAGAGAAGCTGGCTGGATTCCTGAAATTTCTGCAGCTTTCTCAAAAGCTTGCCTCTTGGTGAGGTCTTTATCCATGTATTGGATGAAATCGAGAATCCCTCCCCCTACATGATTTTTGTTGCAGTACCAAGTGTTTGTACTAGACCAAACATGGAGGCTTTTCCCGGTACTGCCAACAGGGGGGATAGATCCGTACCATATATTCCCTTCTTTTGTTAGCCTAATTCCATAATATTCAATAATTTTTATTATATCCATTTGGTCAAAAATAGAACCAGAAACCATTTTCAAGTCTCCGGATTTAAAATTAAGTCGGAGGTGAATAGATTTCTCATAGCGTTCTCATTTTCTCTTAAAGCACAACATTCAGAACAACAGCGTTTTTTGCAGTTCACAGGTTGCTTTTTGCAGGGTTTGATATTTTCTCGGCGAGCCATATGTTAAGCCCTCCTGTCCAGTTTCGCTTCCTGCTCTCTGTACACATCACAAAGGTATACAGACCTATTATTCTGCCTTTCACTATAGAAGACTTCCAGAGCTTTTAGAATCATTAAAAAAGCCTCCTGAAATACCCTTGGACCCGCCGTCTTTAGTTCCTTGTGAGCCTGAAGGCTTTTGCGGAATTCCTCAAGAGCATCATAGTCAATATACTCACTGAACACAGGTTCCGTGGGAAAGATATCACAGGCCTGCATTTAAAATCCCCTTCCAGTCGGTAAGATCTGGTAATTTGCGCCCTGTTGTAGTTCTCCGACTCTTTCTTTAGCCTCGCCCAATAATGATAAATACTGTTGCAGTTCTTGCTTTTAATTACCTCGACTCCTGTGGAATTGCATATCACAGGTTTCCCCATCATGCTATCATCCCAGATGCTGAACAGCTAATAAACCAAATGGGCAAATATAACAAAGGGTTATAATAAACGGTTTTGACCTGTGGCCAACTACCCATGGCCACGGTTCCGTTTTTAAGCATTGATTTCAGCCCCCGCATATTGTTTTATTAAAGTACCTATTGCTTTTTCAAAGGGGTCTAAGCTGTTTTCTAGGAAATCTACGGCTTCTTTTTTTGTTGCATAAGTTTGTGCTGCCCAAGTAGCAAAACTTATATTTTCTTGTGTTATTATCTGCATGCTAGCACCTCTTTTTTATTAGCTGGTGTTGAGCTTTCGGCTCCTTTCTCATCTTGGCGGGTGACCGGAGCCGGAAAAATCTTCAAACTATCATCGGTCTGCATTTCTATATTTAGTGAGTCGCTTTTGCCTATTCCTTTATGCTTTATCCATTCAACAGGTAAGGAGACTAGGTAGGAGTATCTTACTTTCTGAATTTTTCGAGTTACAACTTTAAAGATATTTATCACCATTACTAGCATATGCTTTTCAGTTTAAATGTATTTTTTTCAATTTTAATACCCCCCGGGGGTATTAAAAACAAGATATATGTCATATAATAAATCCATAAAATCAAAACATATTAATATCCCAAAACATATGCTGTTTATATGGAAGAAAATGAAATAACTAAAAGAAGTCAAGGGCAACATTATAAAAAGAATGAGATAAAAATCGAAATTATCAAGTATATTCTTGATAAAAACGATGCTGTACCAGGGTCAGAAATACGAAATCACTTAAGAGAAAAATACGGAATAGTAAACAAGAGAAACATCAAAGACCACTTGGAAAAATTAAATAAGGATCATTGTATAGAAAAGTTTGACCTTGTCGCTGATGATTACGGGAACAAATGGGATATAACAAAGTTTGAGAATTTGAAAAAGATTAAAAAGTATTTCTCTGAGATAAGGCTTAACGAATATGGAAAGTCTTTATCTCTAATGTCAGTTGAAGAAATCGGGGCAGATCTAGATTTTTTGCCAAATTTTTTGAGCGATTATAAATTACGAGTTCAATTACGAGTGTCCCCTAAATTTTTTGATATGTGTTTAGATGGCGATTTTAAGACTGTTTACTCTCAAACGTATAGATTTTACCAGCTTTCCGGAGGTTATTTTGAAGATAAATCTCTTAGAACAAACATTAATGATGTTTATGAAACGTTTATAAAAGGAGTTACTATAACCCCAGATATTGAAATATCAAAAGAAATGTTCGAGAAAATGCTGGAAGAGAATTCTTCTCTTTGGGGTATTGAATCACAAGAGGACTCCCAAAAAACATTAATTATTAAAATGTCCCATACAATGGCCGAAGAGATAATAAATGAAATGCTGGAAAAAAACTCTAACATTGTAATAAATATATCTGAAGAAGTCCGGAAAGAAATGTCTAATAAAATAGCTGAAAATGTGTACAAAACAATAGTTGAAGACTATCCTAAAGAACTGTACCATAAAATTATAGAGATAAAATCTCGCCAAGCAATTAGTCATATTTTATGCTACAACGAATTTTTAAAAAGCTACCTTCTACAAGATTTCCAAAATAATTTAGAATCCCCTATAGAAAAAGCTTTCTTGGCTTCATTAGAGAGATCTTTTGCAAAATTTGCTGCTAACCTAGAAACAGATTTAGTGTCCGCATATAGGGCTTATCATAATTTTCGAATGGGAGAAAATAGCTTTTATCTGTCGTTCTATAAATTATACTTTGATCCGGAAGATAAAGAAGTTCTCTTTTTAGCATAACTTCAATAATTATTAGGATTAAACATCAAATTGCATACTGCCGTCCCTAAAGAGGCTGTCCGACAGTTCAACTTCAAGGAATAAACATGTAAAAAATAAGACCTATAAAGCCTTTAAATTGAAAAAGAAGGAATTCAGTAATTATTGATAGTAATTGTCAGACCATATGTAAAGGACTGGCAGTTACCTTCCCCACTCTTGATATAGCAAAATTATTGTTTTTCACTGAATTTTTTCACAAAGTTTAATAATTCCAACATCTTAGCGCTGTCAACCTCTCCCATTGTTTCAGTTTTTACGTCCTGCACTTCTACCGCGAGCTTATGATCCAAGATCATAGAGCAAGTAAAACAGTATTTCGCGCCTGCTGGATTCTTTGTCTTGCACCTGGGGCACTCCATAGGCTTAAGCTCCTCTTCCCTTTCCTTGCTATTATCTTCAATGATTCCATTTTTTTCAAGGATTTTTTTCTCAATGTCTGCTCCGGAGAGATGCAGGTAGGTTGCAGGCATCCCGCTTTCTTTAGTCCATCCTGCAAATATCCTTAACTCCATCTCATTAAATCCTCTTTTAGCAAGATCCGTTAATCTGCCATGCCTAAATGCATGGGGATAAACATTTTTCTTTACTCCGGCTTTTTCGGCAAGTCCGTTAAGCATATTATTTACAGTTTGCTCATTGAGTCTCCGGTAATTCCCATCGTATTTCCTGTCTGTGATAAACACAGGTGCGTTAGGATCGTCTCTTAACGGATGCATGTTAAGCCATAGCTGTAGGTCAGGAACACTGTCAATGAGCCTTATCCTTCTTTTTCCTGTCTTCCCATTAACTATAACAGCAGCTCCGTATTTGTCAAGCTGAATATGCCCTATATTTATGTTCAAGAGCTCGCCTTTCCTGGCCGCAGAGTCCCAGAGCACCATTACTAAGGCCCTGTCTCTCTGATTATTTGCTGCATCCCTGAGCATAATTACATCATGTGATAAAAGAAGTTCATCTACAGGTAAATTATTTTTAGGTTGCTTGCTCTTTATTCCTGAAAAGAAGTCATTACCTGGCTTCAGCCATTTAAAGAATGATCTTAGCGAAATGATTCCATTGTGTACTGTGGTTGGGCTAACCTTCTTTTTTCGGTCAATAATATACTCTTCGATATCCTCCCGGCTGGTTTCATGGACAGGTCTTCCTTCAAGGAAATCAAAAAAAGGTTTTAAGTTCCAGCTTTCGCCGTAAATTGTGCGCTCTCTCTTTCCGATTAAGTGCATATGCTTAAGGTACCTATCCATGGTTTCTTTATTAGGTTCGCTAAACTCCGCTAGCTTTCTCATAAATAATTAAAGGCACACATCCAATAAATAAGTATCTAGGTCTAGTATCGTATTTCATATTAGACTTAAGATCCGGTATCGAAGGATTTCGTGGGTTCGAATCCCACCCCTCGCACTAACTTTTTTACATAAAACTTTGAATTTCGTTTTTTACTTTCTTTTATACAGGAGTACTGCAAGGAGGCTAGCTACTCCATAATATATTTCAAATCCTGTCGTTTTCAGGATATCTTTTTGTTCTGCTTGTGGTTCTTTATTTTCTGTATTGTTTTTATTAATTGTTTCAGGGTAATCAATCTCTATTTTCGTTACAGCTTCTTCAGATGGTTTCACTGTGCCAGTTATTGCAAATGAAGAGAAACCTGAAGTTTTGGCTGTGAAATATAAGTACTTGTTGTCTTTCATTAACAGGTTTACTGGGAATTGTTCCCATTTTTTATCGTTGTATCTGTTAAGAGTGATAGAATCCTGATCAATATTTTTGTCCGTTACCCAAAATCTTTCAACCTTGAGGCAAACAACTGGGTTTTCGATATTCTTTGAGGTTGCAATCCCTCCGTTTCCGACCCAGATATTAAAGGATTTGTAGACTTCACCTTCGGGCAGTCCGGAAACCAGAGAAGATTTCCCTTTGAGCTGTTCAGCAATGGTTGTAGTCTTACCAAAGGTCTTTTTTGCATCAAAGATTACATATACGACACAGGTTGCATTCTTTGGGAAATCAAACTTTACAGTTTTTCCGCTTGTAACATAAGCCTGTGAAAGTTCTTTTACCTGAACACTACTTGCAGGTTCAAGAGAGCCACCTGCTCCACCAATAAAACTGCTATGGCTACTTCCTCCACTACTGCCACCGTTTGAGCTACTTTCCTCAAATACAGTTACTATATTAGTTTTATAGGCAGTTCCTTTTGCATTATTCACTGTTAGATTAACTGTATAGTTTCCTGCTGTTGAGTAAGTATGCATTGGATTCTTTTCGGTTGAAGTTACCCCATCTCCAAAAACCCAGTTCCATCCTGTTGCATTTCCCGACCTATCTGTAAACTGGACGGAAAGAGGAGCATATCCACTTGTAACATTGGCGCTGAAGTCTGCTATATAAGATACTGGTGCATTAATAGGAAGGGTTGATTTTTTCCCTATAAACTGTCCAAAGGCGATAGGAGTGTATCCTACTGCAACTACTGTTTTAACGGTATTTGTGTCTGTGTCAATTACAGAGACATTATGATCAAAGTAGGAAATATTTTCAAAGTACATACCTTTGTTTGCAACATATACATTTTTCCCATCGGGGGTAACTGCAATTCCAAAAGGCTCACTTATCACGTTTACTACGGCTATAACTGTGTTTGTGGCAGTGTCAATTACAGAGATAGTTTTGTCCTCGTTTGCCACATATACCTTTTTTCCATCCGGCGTGACTGTAAGTCCAATGGGACCATACCCCACCTCTATTGTAGCTATAACTGTGTCTGTAGCAGTGTCAATTACAGAGACGTTCTTGCTGCGGTAGTTTGCCACATATACCTTCTTTCCATCTGGACTGACTACAACTCCATAGGTGCCATCTTCCGTGTTCACCGTGGCTGTAACCTTGTTTGTTGCAGTATCAATCACGGAAACATTTCTATTCCAAGAGTTCGTCACGTATACTTTTGTTCCGTCAGGAGTAACTGCAACTCCATAAGGCGAGATTCTGGTATTTACCGTATCTGTTACCTTACTTGTAGCTGTATCAATTACAGAAACATTATTGCTGCCTTCGTTTGCCACATATACCTTTTTTCCATCCGGACTGACCGCAATTCCATAAGGCCATTTCCCTACAGGCACTGTGGCTGTTACAGTATTTATGGAGGCATCAATTATAGAGACAGTGCTATTATCAGTGCTACTGACATCATTAGTCACATATACTTTTGTTCCATCCGGACTAACTGCAACTCCATGAGTAGATGATCCTGTATTTATCCTGGCTGTAACAGTATTTGTGGTAGTGTCAATAACATAAACACCCGTGGAAGTAGTAATGTATGCATAAGCAACAGGTCGTATTACAGTTATTTTATCAAGTTTTGAGTCTATTGTATAAAGTTTTGAATCCGTACTGTTTCCATTGGTTGCGGTTAAGTTAATGGTGTAGTTCCCTGCTGAAGAATAAGTATGCATTGGATTCTGGTCTGTTGAATTATTCCCATCCCCAAAGTTCCAGTTCCATTCTGTTGCATTTTCTGAAAGATCTATAAATTTCACAGAAAGAGGAGGAAAACCCCCGGTTACATTGCTACTAAAGTTTGCTACAAGTGTTTTGAATCCTGAGATAGTACCCATGTAGATATCGTCATTATTATCATTTCGATTATCCAACCATACAATCCTATCATTGTAGACTGAAGGTTGTATCTGATTTGATTTAGCGGTGGTGATACGAGTTATTTTAGGAGTAGAAAGATCATAAATATAGACAACAACGTTTTCGGAACGCCCATTCCGCCATACTATCCTGTCGCCATAAATATCGGGATTGTATGCTATTCCGCTGGTGGTTATCTGAGTTTCTTGGGAAGTAGAAAGATTGTACATGTAGATGTTATGACCACTACGATAATCTTCCCATACTATCTTGTCTTCATGAATAGCAGGATTGTATGCTGTCTTGCCAGTTGTTATCTGGGTTTCTTTGGAGGTGGAGAGATCATACAAGTAAATGTTCCCTTCAGAAATCCACGCTATCCTGTCACCGTAGATAGCAGGATAGTATGCTGTTCCGCTGGTGGGAATTTGAGTTTTTTTGTGAGTAGAAAGATTGTACATGTAGATACTGTTATTAAGATTATCATGCCACACTATCCTGTCACCATATATGTCATAGTCCGTTGGATAGCCCGTTCCATTAGTTATCTGAGTTTCCTTATGAGTGGAGAGATCATACGTGTAGATATCGGGTTCTCCATTGAGATAATTCTTCCACACTATCCTGTTCCCGTAGATAGCAAGCTCACCCTTATATGAGCTATTGGTTGTGATCTGAGTTTCTTTAGAAGTAGAAAGATTGTACATGTAAATATCGTGTTTTCCATTACTCTTATTTATCCACACTATCCTGTCACCATAGATATCAGGACTGTATGCAAATCCACTAGTGGTGATCCGAGTTTCAGTGATCTTGGGCCAAACATTTTGTTCAGTAGCTGCCGAAGCTGTAGACAGAACGATAATTAAAAAAGAAACAGCGGTTATCGAAGCTAAAGCTATCGGATGGATATTTTCTTTATCTTTCACTTATTTTTCCTTCTTCATAGGTCATTAAAATAGTTTCAACAGTTTATACTTTTCAATAATCTTAAAACCATCTCCTTTGAATTTTAACCTGTAACAGTTGCTCAATACGATGATAATTTAAAGTTCTAAAATATAACTGCAAATTTGCATAAAAATGAAAATTCTTCCCTTTTGTTATTGATAAAGGTAAACTTACGACTTGCAAATTAGAGTGAGTTCAGGAAAGAACCAATGTTTACTCATGTGGAAAAGATTTTTTATTTCAAGAAAGACTTTAAAAAGGAGTATCACTTGTGAGTCTTCAATTATCTACTAACTAGTTCTTTATTCCTATTTTTTGCAAAACTGAATAAAACTGAATAATACTTAAGACCTAACATGCAGGACTAAATAAAAGCAGGGAGTAAATCCAACCAAAAGAATAAAAAGCAAAGAAATGTAAGAACAGGCAAAAATAAAAATATATTCATCATTGTGCGAGGGTTGCCCAGCCAGGTCAAAGGCGTCAGACTTAAGATCTGATTACGAAGGTATTCGTGGGTTCGAATCCCACCCCTCGCACTGACTTTTTACGTAGAGTTTTGGATTTTACTTTTTACTTCCTTTTATAAAGAAGTACCGTAAACAGACTTGCTATTCCGTAATATATCCCAAAAACTGGTGTACTCGGATACACAATACAGGTTGCATTCTTTGTGAAATCAAACTTTATAGGCTTCCCATTTATAACAGTAGCTTGTGAGAGTTCCTTTACTTGGACACTACTTTGAGGTTCAGGGGAGCCCCACACCTCCTCCGCTGCTGTGGCTATTTTCCCCACTACTGACACTGCTTGAGCTACTTTCTTCAAATATAGTTATCACAGCAGTTTTTGAGACATTTCCATTTTCGTTGCTTACAGTTAGATTGACAGTATAAGTTCCAGCATTTACGTATACATAAACCGGATTTATATCACTGGAATCGAGCTGTCCGTTGCCACTGAAGTCCCAGATCCTTGAAGTTGTTTTCTGGGACATATCTTAAACTTTACTATCAGGGGAGCATGACCCTCTATAACGTTGCTATTGAGTCTGCAACAGAGAAATATTGGTTATGCTTGGAGAGAACCTATAAACTGCCCAAAGGAGATAGGACCACGTCCTACATTCATAGTTGCTGTAACCTTATTTGTCGATGTGTCAATTACAGAGACATTATTGCTAAGGTAGTTAGTCACATATACCTTTGATCCATCCGGTGTGACTGCAACTCCACTCGGAGTATTTCCTACAAGTACTGTGGCTGTAACCTTGTTTTTTACTGCGTCAATTACATAGATATATCCGTTATTGCTTCCTTCGTCGCACGCCACATATACTTTTTTCCCATCCGGACTTATTGCAACTTCATGAGGATAGTTTCCTACAGGAATTGTGGCTATAACAGTGTTTGTTGCTGTGTCAATTACAGAGACAGTACCCTCGTAGCTTGGATAGCTGCCTGAATTCGCCACATACACCTTTGATCCATCCGGTGCGATAGCAACTCCAGTAGGGCTAATTCCGACAGGAATTGTGGCTGTAACCTCGTTGGTAGCCGTGTCTATAATGAGGATCGTATTGTTGCTGGAATTTCCCATATCGGAATGTGGCATATATACTCTTTTCCCATCAGGGGAAACTGCAACTCCACGAGGAGCGTCATCTACAGGAATTGTAGTTGTAACTTTGTTTTTTGTTGCGTCAATTACAGATATAGTATGGTCAAAAAAGTTAGTGACATATACCTTTTTTCCATCCAGTGTAACAGCAACTCCCACAGGATCGTCTCCTACAGGAATCATAGCTGTAACCTTGTTAGTAGCCGTGTCAATTACTGAGACATTGTTGTCGCCGGAGTTCGTAATATATGCATATGGACCTACACCAACTAGCTGCATTACTGTTATTGTAGTTGACTTTGAATCTGTACCATTTTCATTGGTTGCTGTCAGATTAGCTGAATAGATTCCTGGATCTGCATATTCATGAATTGGATTTCTTTGTGTAGAATTACTTCCATCTCCAAAATCCCAGTTCCATCCAGTTGCATTTTGTGAAAGGTCAGTAAATTGAATTGAGAGAGGAGGATAACCATGGGTAACGTTGCTACTGAAGTTTGCAACTGGAAATGGATTAGTAACGACTATGTAATTTGGCTTCATTACTTTATTATTACCGGCGTTATTTCCCGCAATCAGACTGATTGTATAATTCCCTGGTTTTGTAAACGTGTGGGTTGCATTCATGGCATGTTTTGAGTAAGTCCAGTTACCAAAATCCCAAATCCAGGAAGTCGGTACTCCACCAGTGCTGGTATCGGTGAATAACACAACTAGAGGTGCAGCTCCATAGGTTCTGTTTGCAGTAAATTCAGCTACAGGTGGTAAGGTGTTTGTGACAGAAAGATCACACATATAGATGCCAGTATCATTAACCCCACCATATCCACTATGATCACCGTCTATTCCCCATACAATAGTATCGTTGTAGATATCAGGCGTTGTGTCAGTCCCTCTTGGATAAATATAGACTGGAGTACTTTCTGCTGAAGGAATACCATAAACGTATACACCCGCATAACCAAATTGGTTATCGGCAGATTTTGAATATACGATTTTGTCCCCATTTATATCAAAATGAGTACCGGTATCACAGCCAGTCTCAAGACCCTCGGACCCATTCAAGGTATTAACTGTATGGTCACTTGTAACCTTTGTTGCTTTTTTAGTAACAACGTCGTACATGTCAATATATCCACTTCCTATGAAATTGTCTATCCAAATTACTTTATTGCCATACATATGTGGAATTTGAATAGAACCTGAATACGGGCTTACTGTTATGGTTTTCTTGTTAGTTATATCATACAAAAAGATGTCTCTCATACTTCTACCTTCGGCTGAGTACACTATTTTCGTGCCGTATATATCCGATGAATATCCTTCTCCTTCTGCTATCCAGGTTTGTGTTGAATTAGAGATATCCCTCATATATATGCTGTGATTATGAGTTGATTCATTGTAATTTGCACTCCAAACGATTCTGTTATCGTAAATAGCAGGGATGCTCCTGATGTCTACATCTTTAGTAATGTAAGATCTGCCAGCAGTTTTAATGTCGTAGACAGTTAATCTTGGCATTCCATTACTTTCATCGTGCCACACTACTACATTGCCATAGATAGCTGGATGAGATGCTGCAGAAGAGCTAACTGTAGTGTCTGTTTTCGAGGTCAAATCATAGAGGTGAATAACACCCCCACTTGTCCATACTACCTTGTTACCATAAATAGCAGGATCAGATCCATTACCAATTCTCGTCACCTGTGCCGCTGACGCCACGGATGAGATTAAAATTGAAAACAAAAAAATTAAAGTTGCTGAAGCTAAAGCTATTGAATACAACTTTTGCTTATTTTTCATTTATTCCCAATACCCCCCTAAAACTTAAGTTATGTTAACACTAAATGTACTCTCATATTCTTTATACCTCGATTTTCAAAACTGAATAATATTTAAGATCCGTTTACGAAGGTTTTCGTGGGCTCGAATCCTACTCCTCACACTAAATTAAAATTTTTATCTACCACTTAATGTTTTTCTATCCAACACTTAATGTTTTTTATTTCCATTATTTAGAAACACGTAAAGAAATCCAGTTATCACATAAATTATTCCAAACCCATGAGTACTTTTACTTCAACTTGTCTTTTCGTTATTAGTCGGTTGTTTTTTTCAATTTCCACAACTTCATTTCATTATAAAAGAGTAGGTTTATCACTGGTTACTTTGGAACTACGGTTTTTGTGGCAGAAAACATCTTTTTCCCATCTGGGGCGACTGCAACTTCTCTAGGATAGCTTCCTACTTTAACTGTAGCTATAGCAGTATTTGTCTCTGTATCAATCACAGAAACAGTTTTGCCGGAAAGATCATAGCCTAAGTTTGTTACATATACTTTTTTCCCATCCGGAGTGACTGATACTCCGTAAGGACCATCTCCTGGCAATGTGGCTATCACGGTATTGGTTGTTGTGTTAATTACAGATGTAGTATTTCCCCTATAGTTTGTCACATATAACTTTGTTCCATCTGGAGTGATCGCAACTCCAACAGGATTATCTCCTACAGGTACCGTAGCTGTAACATTATTTGTTTCTGTATCAATTACAGAGACGTTGTCGCTGCCACCATTGGCCGCATATACCTTTGTTCCGTCCGGACTGATCGCAATCCCATCAGGATACTGTCCTACATTGAGCGTAGCTGTAACTTTGTTTGTTGCTGTATCAATTACAGAGACTGTTTTGTCCTCATTTGCCACATATATCTTTGCTCCATCCGGGCTAACTGTAACTCCATGAGGGACGCTGCCTACCTTAACTGTATCCGTAACAGTATTAGTGCCTGTGTCAATGACAGAGACTGTGCCATTTTCAAAGACAGCGCCTCTGTTGTTCGTAACATATGCCTTTTTTCCGTCTGGAGTAATTGCAATTGCATAAGGCGAACTTAATCCTTTAACGGTGGCTATAACCTTGCTTATGTTTGTATCAATTACAGAGACCGTGTTGTTGCCACTGTTTGTAACATATACCTTTGCTCCTGTCGGATTGACTGCAAGTCCCAATAAACTACTTCCCATATCCATTGTGTCTACTACTTTGTCTGTGGCTGTATCGATTACAGAGATATTGTCGCCACTAGTAACATATGCAAATGGTCCTGTGGTTTTGAATACATCGATTACTCTAAACGTTGAATTTGTACTGTTATCATTACTTGCTGTGAGGGAAACCGTATAGTTTCCTGCTGCAGAATATGTGTGGGTTGGATTCTGTTCGGTTGAAGAATCTCCATCTCCAAAATTCCAGTACCAAGAAGTAGGCTTTCCAATGCTTGTATCAGTAAATACTATTGTCAGTGACTTTGGAACAGACACCTTTTCTGAAGTAAAAGAAGCAAATGGCCTTGTAAGTCCGGTTACAGTAATATAATGATATTTTGTTATCGCAGCTCTACCGCCGGCATTGTACTCATCTAAGCTCACGGTATATTGTCCAGGCTCCAGATATGTGTGCTCTACTGTTTGGTTCTCACCAACGCCTTGTTGAGAACCATCTCCAAAAGTCCAATCATTGGAATATCCGGTTCCTCCATAGAACGTTACTTTCAGTGGTGCATCTCCGGATGTTACACTTGAGGAGAAAGATTCTCGAGCAACAGACCCATCACCCAAGCCAACAAGTACATATCCATACTTACTTGTCGTATTACTACCCACAGCGTTCTTAACAGTTAGATTAACGGTATATCCTCCTCCTACATCATACATATGGGTTGGATTTTGCTCTGTTGAGGTATTACCTTCCCCAAAGTCCCAAAGCCAGGAGGTAGGCGAACCTGTGCTATTATCTACAAATGATACGTTTTTTGCGGGAATTGACCCTCCATAAGTGTCAGCGTGATATACTTCTGGAGAAAAGAATTCCGCGATAGGGGCTTGTGGAGGAGTGACAGTAATATAATTTGATTTCTTCAGCGTACTATTGCCTGCGAAATTGGTTACTGTAAGACTAACATCATATGTCCCAGGTTTTTTGAATGTGTGTGTGGCTGTTTGAGCATGTTTTGAGTTTATACCGTCTCCAAAATCCCAATACCAGGATGTTGGAGTTCCACCTGTGCTATTATAAGTAAATAATACAGTTAACGGCATATTTCCGGATTTAGATGTTATATTAGCAGAAAAAGAAGCAAAGGGCATTGTAGGTTTAGCTGAGAAATCGTACATGTATATACTGCAATAGTACCTGTTTTCTCTATCATTACGATAATCTTCCCACACTATTCTGTCACCGTAAATAGCAGGGTTAAGTTGATCTGATTCATCACTGGTAATCTGATTTTCTTTATGGGCAGAGAGATCATACACGTATATATCCCAATTTCCGTTGCGGTAATCCTGCCACACTATCCTGTCACCATAGATAGCAAGCTTATCCTTTCGTGACCCATTGAAGGTTATCTGAGTCTCTATAGAAGTTGAGAGATTATGGAAGTAGATATTGTTACCTTCCATGTACACAATCCTGTCACCATAGACTTTAGGGCTTGATGCTAATTTATTGGTTGTAACTCGAGTTTCATTGGAAGTCGATAGATTATACACGTAAATATTACCAGATACACTTCCAAAACCAAAGCTAGGCTCGTCCTGCCATACTATCTTGTCTCCATAGATAGCAGGGTCCTTGGTTAATTGGTTAGTTGTAATTCGAGTTTTATTATAAGTGGAGAGATTATACATATAGATGTCTCGGTACCTACCCCAGTCTCTCCATATTATTTTGTCATCATAGATAGCCAAAGAGTCTTTTGACCCCTGGGTTTGTAGATCAGGAATTGAAAGCAGAGTTTTATTATTTGTAGAGATATTGTACAAAGAGATATTTTGTCCTCCATATTCCCAGACTATTTTATCGTTATATATAGCAAGATATGAGTACCATGGATCTTCAGTGATCTGTATCTCTTTGCCTGTAGACAAATCCCGCAGGTGGAGACTTCCATTGAAGTAATTGTCCAACCATACAATTTTATTATCATAAATGGCAGGATTAAAGCCTCTCTCGCCATACGGTGTAATTTGAATTTCCTGTCCAGCTGATGCGACTGTTGTGACCAGTAACAAAAGAGCAAAAGCTAACGAAGTCGAAAAAATCTTACTTCTCATTTATTTTCCCCAGATCCCAAAATTAAGTAAATATTTCCTACTATTTTTATCTATAGTAAAGCCTAATATTATTTTCAATATATTTCATCATTTGTTTCAGATAAGTAACTATATTCACGAGGTAACTATCTACAAAAGATAATCGCATTCAACTGCCGCAAATCAAGTACCATATCTGAAAGGATGAGATAAACATCACTCTCTTCTTCTACCTGAGAAAGCAGGGAAGGCAACATTCTGGATACGCAATCATCAGAAACGTGCAAAAGAAAGAGTATCGTGTTTGCTTGAGAAGCTTAAAATGAATAAAGTTGAAGAATTTATGGGCGAGGTTAGACCGATTCTCCCGTCAGGGATTGAAAGGGATAGGCTGAAAGAGTTCCTGCTCCAGACGTAGTTGTGGATTCCCTGCAGATTGTATCTACATTACATAATGAGTTTATCCCCAAACTTAGAGCTTATCCAAAAGTCAGTAAGAGTGTGTTTTAATCTCACAATAAGTCTATAATATTTAGTATAATCAGATATCTGGCATTACCCAGATTGTATATGTGTGGCCAATTGTATAATTTACAGTTGATCACAGCAATTTACAGTTGATTCAAGATAGGTTCTAAATCAGGAGGAATGGGGATAATATGATATGGAAAAATCGTGGGGAACTATTTGTTCGACATAAAAATAATCCGATACTCACCGTTGATTACTGGCCGTATAAAGTCAGTTCGGTGTTTAACCCTGCAGCGGTTATGGTTGACAATACAACTATATTACTGGTACGGGTTGAGGACCACAGAGGTTTTTCTCATCTTACAGTAGCTAGAAGTAAGAATGGAATTGACAATTGGGAAATTGATCCCGAACCGACCTTTACCTCGGATCCAACATATCATTCTGAAGAGATATATGGTATTGAAGATCCGCGTATAACTTACATTGATGAGATGGAAAAATGGGCTATAGCATATACGGCTTATTCGGACTCTGGTCCATTAACGTCTCTTGCCTATACAGAAGATTTCGATAATTTTGAACGAGTCGGACCTATCATGCCACCTGAAAATAAAGATGCTGCTCTCTTTCCTGTACGGTTTAATGACAGATGGGCAATGTTACACAGGCCAGTATCTAACATTATGGGTGCAAAGGCAAATATCTGGATATCTTTTTCGCCTGATATGAAATACTGGGGAGAACATGAGGTTCTTCTGTATGCTCGAGAAGGAGGATGGTGGGATGCCCGTAAAATTGGATTATGCACTCCGCCATTGCAAACATCTGATGGATGGTTAATCATGTATTATGGAGTACGTCAGACAACATCTAAAAGGAGCTATCGGCTCGGACTTGCCCTTCTTGACCTTGAAGATCCCACGAAAGTGCTCCATAGATCAGAAGGCTGGGTTTTCGGGCCTCGTGAAATGTATGAACGTACTGGAGACGTTAATGATGTTGTTTTCCCGTGTGGATGGATCCTTATGGATAATGAACTCCGCATTTATTACGGAAGCGCAGATATGTCTGTAGCAATGGCCAGCGCGAAAATGAGTGATATTATGCAGTACATCCGTGAATGTCCTGGAGAACAATGCCCTGAGTAATACTACAAATAGTTTGAAGAAAACAGAAGAAAGCAGGAAAAATTGGCTCTTCGATGTTTTTATGAGTTGAAAATAATTGTCCAGTTATTAAGTAGCTAGACCAAAAAGAAAAACATCAAGCTTGAATGTGATTTTTAACCGTAATTTACTAAATTTTTTAGACATATTACACAGATATTTAGAGATCAATGTAAGTTACCCGCTCAAAACATCGAAGAATAAAACATTTTTTATGGCATCTGATGATTCTACTTTTCTTAGTTTTTGCCAGTGACCACCAAAAATCTGCTCACTTCTTGAGCGTGTGGGTGTGGAGGGAAGTTTTCAGATAAATTTTAAAAAAGAAATCTGACAACTCCTCCAGAGTCAACAAGGCACTGTGGGACCCTTACGCCTGAAATTTCTCTTTTTTCGTCATCGAAACTATTGTGTTATCCACGCTGAAAACGGGGATGGGGATAGGTTCACATTAACGATTATTGAAAAAACCAAAATGGAAAAAGAAGTGATGAAAATTGTTATTTTTTCTTAAGTTCTTTTTTGTTGACAAACATAATGTAATTTACTGCCGCTATTAGTATGCCACCCAATGCACCAATTAAAAGTGTAGATTGAGAATCTATAGTTTGATGAGTTAATGCTTGATAAGAGATAATCAAAATGTCTATGAAAACCATCGATTTAAATGCAAGTTGAAAAGCACCTGTAACATTTTGATCTGCAACAGCCCAACGATTAGCTGTTGAATTTCCTTTATTATTTGGAGAATTACTTCTAGTAAGAGTCATATTTAATTTGTATTGGCAGTTATTGCATAAATACTTAATTAAAAAATTGAAGAATATTTTACCAAATTTTCCACTAACATTTCTAGTCCCTCATGATCAAAAGCGGTATAATTGGAATCACTGCCAGACAAACAGTATCTTTTTAATATTAACGTGACAAGTTATTATTAATAAAGCAGACTATTTAACAGCAAAGATTTCGATATTTCTATCTAAGCGCTTAAGTTTTCCAATAACAGATTTGACTATTTATTGACAAATACCTTTACATTTTATATCTTGTGCGATAACGTTATTTTTGTTACTACAATAATTTTGACGCAAATTTTACTGTATATTGCATTATACATGATAACTTTTATTATTAAGCATAATTAACCGCAATTGACCGTATAATAAATATGCTTTTACATAGTAATTATGATTTAAAGTAATATTTTCTGGGCGGCAATTTCTGAAAGAACAATTTTTACGATGCAAAATAAATCACAAAGCCTGTTGCGAAAAGAGTTAACCCTATCTGAAACATTTCAGGTGAACGTTTAGTGATTTCAAGGATATTGTATTCAATTATAAATGGTATAAATTGTGATTCGTTATTATAAGG
This sequence comes from Methanosarcina sp. UBA289, assembly GCA_002496565.1. GTDB lineage: Archaea > Halobacteriota > Methanosarcinia > Methanosarcinales > Methanosarcinaceae > Methanosarcina. Next base: position 61,146 of record DAKJ01000017.1, read on the forward strand.
TTGTACAGTGAAAGAATAACTGCCGTCACTATCTATATTGAAAATGCGAGTACTATTGGCTTTTAATCGTAGAAGTTCATTTGTAATGTGATGTCTATAACCAATGGATTGCGCTATAAGTGTTGTTTTACTTAGTCCAAAGTAAACTTCTTGTTTCCAATTCCCCTTCATTTTTAATTTCAAGACAGTCTTGGTAGGGTACTCAAAACTATCTGTTTGTCTTTTTTCTTTTAAGTCTAAGATGCTTTCCTTAAGAACTTGTATTTTCGGTCTACCATAGTATACAGCGGTACTGCTCCGATGAATGATATAAGAAGTCCTAATTGATGCAAAGGAACAACCTCGTTGAATAAGTATAACCATCTTTCTAGTATCAAAGTTTCGGTTTTCAGTAAGTCCTGGAGCCAGTTCGAAGGTCAGCTCCCGAAAACTTTACAGTACTTTGGACAGCATGACTGTGTGTTCTCCTTTGAAATGTCTTGAAGGTCGTGGATTATTTTGGAAACGAGACCTGAAATCTTTTAACGAAACCAGATGTTGTACTGCTCTCATGGAGTACTGGACCTTGAAGATCTCAAGGATTTCAAGGAACCTAAAAAGGGTTTTGAAACAAATCTGAACAATATTGAAAAGCTGGAAGTAGAGAAAGGGGAAAGAACGGAAACGTTCCATATCCTTATTCTGGCGGTTTTGGATGGGCTGAAGCGTTCCCTTTTACTGCATACCCCAAAGAAACCAATGAATATTAAACATTTTAAAAATATGTTGAAACTGGATAACTGTGAAAAAAGGAAAGCAATACTCCAGAAACGCATCCGTAATTTTTACAAATTTTTAGTGCATAATCTTTGAGATAAAACTTCTAGCACTTTGGCTGTTTTAGCTTCAAGTTCAACGATTTACATGAACTTATCTTTTGATTAATAAGCTTCTTTGTGATGGGCCAATTTTACTAACGTCACAGTTTGTTCTTTTTCATCAACAGAAAAACATAGCACGAAGTTAGAATCAATGTGTACTCGCTTGTACTTATTCAAAGGATAGTTGAGATTTTTGTAATGTTGAGGATTGATGCAAATTTCATCAACTTTTTTGAATACTGCTTCAAAAAGTATATGATTCTTTTTGTTTAACTTTCTCAGCTCTTTTGAAAGTTTTCCTTTGATTAATAACTTGTACAAGCTTACTCATCCTCATCAGGCAAGCTTTTGATATATGCTTTTAGTTCATCGGCATTTTCGAATGGCCCGATTACCTCATCATTTTCCGAACTAAGTATTTCTTTTATGAACTCAGGACTGTATTGAGGCTCAAGTATTTTCTCTTCATATTGAGCTACAACTAAGTCAAGAGCTGCACTCTTATCCTTTAGATTATATTTGGCTTTAACAATATTCAGAACCTGGTTTGTCCTGTCTGATATTTTAACTCTAGCTTGTACCATGTGCATTCCCTATGCATATCATATGCACACGCTAAATATAAAACTATCTTATAATTAGATTTTCCTTGAGGTTGAGAAATATAGAGATTTCGCGATGAAACCTCGGCATGTTAGTTGTTTCAGCTACTGAGTTTAAGAACATTTTTATCTAAAAATCGTAAAATTTATGGCAGATATCGATTCTTCTTTTCTTCCTTTTTCCCAGTGACCACCCGATATCTGCTCACTTCGTGAGCATGCGGGCGTGGAGGGAAGTTTAAGATAGTTATTTAAAAAGAGATTTGATAACTCTTTCAGAGTTAATAAGGCGCTGCGGGGTCTTTACACCTAAAACTCTCCTATTTTTCACCGTTGAAATTATTAGCGTTATATCCGTGTATAACAAACTAAACAAATGTTTTTGCAATAAAATTTTAATTTCAAGACCCTCTCTAAGCTGGTTTACGATAACAGTTTATTATTAATATACTCAGAGTTATGAATAAGTACGGAAAGATAGATTCCCATATAGATGCAGCACTTGCACTTATAATAATAAAAATAGGATTGGTAAACCAGAAAGTGTTACACCATGACTTGGTATAGACATTGTAAAACCATGAACTATTATAAACATTATGCAGATTATAAAAGAATAGTGGGATAAAGAAAGCAAAAAACAGTTTTAAGTAACTAGATTTACTCATACAGTGTCTTTCTTTTTTGTCATCCTACAGTATAAATATAAAAAACCAAATAATACAAATAATGCTGGCAATAACAATGTAAACAACCGGTATCCCATATAATGTTACAGCGTGACTCGAAACTACTACTTCTCCTGTACCAGAGCCAATGATTGCACTTTCATTGTTCACGCTTCTTTATATGTTTTAAAAAGTTAAAAGATTTTTTGTTTCACCCAGCACCCTTAGACTTGATAAACCTTATTTTATTTCCAGTGGAGAAGTGAGATTTAGGAATCCGTAATCATCGTCTGTCTCTGATCCCTCTCACTCAGTATTGAAACCGTCAGTTGAGCTGATAGCTATCGAATATGTCCGCAGCAGTAACCATCTTATTGCCTGGTTGAGGATTTGATCAATCCTATTACATGCTCTCTTATTGGGAACAGTATGAATTGGAAAACTATAGAATTTATCAAAGAGGCAAATAGTCAGACTAAATATCCATTACTGCATTATAAGAGATAATGGGGAATTATGATTATGGAAGTCAATGAGAAAGAAATAAGGATTAAGATAATCAAAGATGGACCGTATCGCGTTACAGGTGGAGTACCGCTTTTGGAACAGGTAATTGTCACCGATGATGCTGGCCACACCAGAGAATTAATTGATATAAAGGAACACCCTCGGCGGGAGGCCTATATTTTATGTCGCTGTGGATCATCCAAAAACAAACCCTTCTGTGATGGGACCCACAGCAAAGTCGGTTTTGATGGTAGCGAAACAGCCAGCAGGAAGCCTTACCTGGAAAAAGCGGAAACGTTTGAAGGTCCTGATTTGAAACTCACCGATGTCCACGAGCTCTGCGATCATTCCCGTTTCTGCCAGCGGTCTGGCGGAATAAGGAATCTTATACAAAAATCAGACGACCCAGAAGCCCGACAAACCGCCATAGAGGAAGCCATGATCTGCCCGTCGGGACGGCTGGTCATGTGGGACAAGAAGACAGGTAAACCCTTTGAAAAAGAATTTGAACCATCTATTGTACTGGTTCACGACAAACAAAAAGGTTGTGAAGGCCCCCTCTGGGTTCGAGGCGGTATCCCCATTGAATCTGCAGATGGCAGCATGTACGAATCCCGGAACAGAGTAACCCTCTGTCGATGTGGGAAGTCAGAGAATAAGCCCTACTGTGACGGCAGCCACTGGATGAACAGCCAACAGAAGCTCGAGTTCAGGAAGAAGTGGGGCCTGGAATGAGTGAATTCGTTAACTCATAGAGGTTGTTAACTTGCGGAAATAGTAATCTCGCATAACAATCAGGCAATCCAAAAGCCAAAATGAAGGATCTACGACTCTATCCTCATGAGACGGCAGGTCGATAATAAACTATACTGCATGGAGTGTACCCTTGATAATGGGCTTATCTGTAAGGACTGCGGGGTCAATAAGGATATTTACTCTCCAGTTCGTAGATCTCTCCAATGCTTTTTGATACACAAACTGAACGAATTGCGAATTTCCAAACTGCCTACTCTATTTTTTCTTTTTTTTGCAGGTAACCACCCGAAATCTGCTCAAAAAGTGAGCATGCGGGCGTGGAGGGAAGTTTTCAGATAAATTTTAAAAAGAAATCTGACCACTCTTTAAAAGTCAATAAGGCGTTGCGGGATCTCTATGTATAAAAAACATCTTTTTTCGTCATTGAAGATATTGCGTTATCTACGCTGAGTACTGGATGAGTTTGGTCTCATTTCCAAATTATGATTTTACAGAAAGCATACCAAAATTTTGTAGAAAATGAGAATGATTCTACGTTATCATAATACATCGAAAATTTTCCTACCGACGCGGACGATGCTTGCACTTTCTTCTATTGCTATTTGATAATCGTCTGTCATTCCCATTGAGAGATGCTGAAGATGTTTTTTTAAGTGCTTCTCTGCTTTGTCTTTTAAGTCTTTTAATTCTTTGAAATATTTTCTTGAATCTTCGGGGTCTTCGTTTTTTGGCGGGATTGTCATCAGGCCTTCAAAACTTAAGTATTCGAGGGTTGATATTTGGTCTAGAAGCTTTAAGAGACTACCGGGCTCTAATCCGGTGTGTTTTTTTTCGTCTGTCTTCACTTGTATGAGGATTTTCTGGATTCTTTTATTTTCTTTTGCTGCATTATTTATCTTTTCTGCAAGTTCGTATGAATCAACACTCTCTATCAAGTAGGGATTCAGGTTTACTACTTTTTTTGCCTTGTTTAACTGAAGTGTGCCGATGAAGTGGGTTTTTATCTCAGGTGGAAAATATGGGGCCAAATCTTTCATCTGTTGATAATGATTAAAGCCGATATCTGTAACACCTGCTTTTATGGCTTCTTCTATTTGTGTTTTTGATGCGTATTTTACTGCGGCGACAAGTGTTACATCAGATGGGAGCGCTTTTAAAAGTTCTTTTACGTTGTCTTCTATCATATGTTATCATTCTATGGTTATCATTCTGTGCAGAAATTTTCAGTATTTTGTCTCTTTTATAATAAGTATTTCTGGTAGAAATAATCGTCTTATGGCATCTGAATCGATACTATATAGGAAACTAGACTAAGTATGCCTAAAAGAAGGTTTACATCGATCGTGTAATAGAGCCAGATTTTTTGCACCAGAAACCTTTAACAAATTATATTTAACAATCCTGATCAAAAGATAAAACTTCCAGATATTATCAAAAACTTTCATCAGGACTTTTTTATGATGCATGTATACAGTTGTTTTTCTAAAATATTTCATTATGGATTGAATAAAGCTGTAGTTAAAGACCATTTATCAAGATTAAGAGGAAGAATACAGTAATTTTTCAGGAAAAGTTACTGTATTTTCTTGCCTGCTCTCTGGTAGCTCTTGATCTGGTTTTCTACAGCATTATTCTGCGTGTAGAAGTAATAGCCTGCCTCAGTGGTTCAGGGAATGTCAGTTAATCTTGCGGATACCGAATGGACATACGAAAAAATTCGACCTTGAGTACCTAATTTACAACGATTATCGACTGAGAGAAAAAACCTTGAAGATATTGAGGTATATAAGTGCTTTAAATATTCCAACACAGGAATCTCTCTTCTTGCGATCCCTTGAGTAGCTGGAAAGCACCTCGTTATAGCGGATAGCGGCGAACATGACGAGGAGGGACATATCGTAGAAGATTCCGAGACACGGATCAAAATGGTTCAGAAAAGGCTGTTGAAGAAACTGCCTCTTATAAAGAAAGAGATCGAACCTGCAGTGTATGGTTTTTTACTTGCACTTTACAGAATAAAATTAAAACTTAAGAATAAAGAGAAAGCGAAGGAGAATGAATAATGGGAGTAAAAATTGAATATGAGCTAGTGCTGTCGTTTTTCAGTTCAAGTGCATAAGCCATATCTTAATTGCAGAATCAAACCTAATTTTCATACAGGCTCTTAATCACTCTTTCACTAAAAGTGATTTTCCTGTCATCTCTTGCGGCTTAGGGAGTCGAAGAAGCTCAAGAATTGTCGGTGCAACGTCACACAGTTTTCCATTCCTGAGGGCTTTTACCTCAGCGTTTCCGAAGTAAATGCATTTTACCGGATTTGAAGTGTGTGCAGTATGTGGCTCTCCTGTTTTTGGGTCTATCATCTTCTCTGCATTTCCGTGATCTGCAGTAATAAGTGCCACACCTCCTATTTCTTTTAGAGCTTCAACAATCCTGCCGATACAATTATCCACGGCTTCTACTGCTTTAACTGCAGCTTCAAATATCCCAGTATGCCCGACCATATCCATGTTTGCAAAGTTCAGGATAATAACATCATACTTTCCTGACTGAATTCTTCTGATAACTTCATCCGTAATCTCATATGCGCTCATTTCTGGTTTAAGGTCATAAGTAGCGATTTTCGGCGAAGGGATAAGGCAGCGGTCTTCACCCTTATAGCGCTTTTCTTCGCCGCCGTTAAGGAAATAGGTCACATGGGCATATTTTTCTGTTTCAGCTATGCGTAGCTGGATGAGTCCATGCTTGCTCAATACCTCTCCAAGTACATTTACCAGCTTTATTGGAGGAAAAGCAACGGGCACATCAAGAGTTTCATCGTACTGGGTCATGCAGACAAAGTAAACCTCAGGACGTTTTTCTCTCACAAAGCCATCAAAGTCCTCTTTTACAAAAGCCCAGGTTAACTGTCGTGCCCTGTCTGGCCGGAAATTGAAGAAAATAACAGAATCTTTATCCTGTATTGTTGCAACAGGTTTTTCTTCGGGATTAGTAATTACAGTCGGTTTTACAAATTCATCAGTTTCTCCCCTGGTGTAGGCATTAGAAATTGCAATTTCTGCATTTGGAGCTGTATATGGAGCTACTCCTCTTGTCAGGGCATCGTAGGCAAGTTTTGTCCGATCCCAGCGCTTATCTCTGTCCATTGCATAGTAACGACCTGAAACGGTTGCTATTTTAGCATTTTCATGCTCTTTACAAAATGCGTCCAGTTCCTTTATGTCTCCTATAGCAGCTTTTGGAGGTTCGTCCCTCCCATCGAGAAAAGCGTGTACGTATACGTTTTTTAGCTCATTCTCCTGTGCAAGTTTTATAAGGGCATATAGGTGAGGCATATAACTGTGAATGCCTCCATAGGAAGCAAGGCCTATGAGATGAAGGCTTGAATCGTTAGCTTTAACATTTGAAATTGCATTCAGAAAAACCGGGTTTTTGAAAAAATCTCCGTTCCTGATAGAGATGTTTATTCGGGTCAGATCCTGATATATAACTCGCCCTGCCCCTATTGTCAGATGCCCAACTTCAGAATTCCCCATCATACCCTTTGGAAGGCCTACAGCTTCCCCTGAGGCTTCTAAAAAACACCAGGGATATTCTTTTTCCAACCGATCAAGGTTTGGAGTTCGGGCTGCCAGGATAGCGTTTCCTTCTTTTGCTTTCATGTAGCCCCAGCCATCAAGAATAATGAGCATAAGGGGTCTTCTTGCCTGAGTCATACCACGAACTCCACACATCCATAAGATAGGTCTCTATTACGGATGTGATAGATCTTATCCGTCACGCACAGCAATTATTTTTTTGCCTCTTTATTGTCTTCCAGCTATTTTTTCCACTTCTTTATACCCTTCCAGTTCCTTTTCCGTATCCAAAACTTTAAGAGTGACTTTCATAACCGAGTCCGGATTAAGTGAAATGGAATCTATGCCCTGTTTTACCAGGAACTCTGCTATTTCGGGATAGTCGCTAGGTGCCTGTCCGCAGATCCCGCTATGCCTTCCATTCTGCTTTGCCCCCTGTACGGCCATTGCCATTATTTTCAGAACACCCGGATCCCGTTCATCAAATTCTGCAGCAAGAATTTCCGAGTCCCTATCAACTCCGAGGGTCAGTTGAGTCAAGTCATTTGAGCCTATCGAGAAGCCATCGAAATATTTGCTGAATTCGTCAATTTGAAGAACGTTATTTGGAATCTCGCACATAACATAGACCTGGAGCCCATTTTCTCCCCTCTTTAGCTCATTTTTCTCCATTTCAGCAATTACTTTCTGAGCTTCTTCAACCGTCCTGCAGAAAGGAATCATAATAATGAGATTTTTAAGCCCCATATCTTCTCTGACTTTTTTCAGAGCTCTGCATTCAAGGGCAAAGCCTTCCCTGTAACGCTCATCAAAATAGCGGGAGGCTCCCCTGAAACCAAGCATGGGGTTATCTTCCTTCACTTCAAAATAGCTACCCCCAAGCAGGCTTGCATATTCATTGGTTTTGAAGTCACTTGTGCGGACTACAACATCTTTTGGGTAAAAGGACGCAGCAATGGTTCCAACTCCCTGAGCAAGCTTATCTACGAAATACTCTTCTTTGTTATCGGAGGTTTGGGTAAGTTCCTCGATTTCCTGAAGGACTTTAGGATCTTTGACCTTTTCAGGATGCACTAGAGCCATTGGATGGATCTTGATATAGTTTGAGATAATAAATTCCTGCCTTGCAAGCCCAATTCCGTCATTTGGGATCATGGAAAGGCTAAAAGCCTCGTCAGGATTTCCAAGATTCATCATAATTGCGGTTTTAGGGCGTTTTGTGTCTTTAAGGCTCAACGTATCTTTGTGGAAAGGAAGAATTCCCTCGTACACAATCCCCTCTTCACCTTCTGCACAACTTACGGTAATTTCCCTACCTGTCTCGAGAACTTCGGTTGAGTTGCCTGTCCCCACAACTGCCGGAATTCCCAGTTCCCGGCTAACAATTGCAGCATGAGAGGTTCTACCTCCCTGGTTTGTGACAATTGCAGCCGCTATTTTCATCACAGGCTCCCAGTCCGGAGTTGTGGAATCGGCGATCAGGATCTCTCCCTGTTTAAAAGAAGGCAGATCTGAAACATTAGGGATTACATGTGCCTTTCCAGCAGCAATTTTGTCTCCTATGCTTTTGCCTTTTGCAAGGACATCAGATTTCTTTTCGAGCACATAAGTTTCCAGAACATCTCTTCTTTTCTGGGATTGGACGGTTTCCGGTCTTGCCTGCACTACAAAGAGTTCTCCTGTTATACCGTCTTTTGCCCATTCGATATCCATCGGCATGGGTTTCTTGTCTTTATTTGAGTAATAATCTTCAATGGTAATAGCATACCATGCAAGTTTAAGCACTTCTTCGTCATTGATGCAAAAGCGACGTCGATCAGCCTCAGGAACCTTCACATTCCGAGTAAACGTTTTAGAGCCACCTTGCCCATAGATCATCTTAATTTCTTTATCTCCTAAATTCTTCTCGATGATTGGCTTATATCCTTCCCTGAAAGTTGGCTTGAAAACGTAGAACTCATCCGGATTTACCTGTCCCTGCACGATATTTTCCCCAAGCCCGTAGGAACCTGTAATGAAAACTACGTCCCTGAAGCCGGTTTCCGTATCAAGAGTGAATATAACCCCGCTAGAAGCCATATCAGACCTGACCATTTTCATTATCCCTATCGACAGTGCCACTTTGAAATGATCAAAGTGATTTATTACCCGATAGGAAATAGCCCTATCAGTAAAAAGTGAGGCAATACAGCGTACGCAGGCATCTCGAAGTGCAGGATAGCCACGGATGTTAAGGAAAGATTCCTGCTGGCCTGCAAAAGAAGCAGTGGGTAAATCCTCAGCTGTAGCCGAACTCCGCACGGCTACATCCGTATTTTCTCCATACTGCTCACATAGTCGGTCATATCCATTTTTGATCTCATCCCAGAGGTCATCCGGAATTCCTGCCCCAAGAATCAGGTCCCTTGCAGTTTTTCCCCTTTTTGCAAGTTCTGATACATCCGAGATATCAAGCCCTTCCAGGGTTTGCTTGAGCTTTTCGAGAATCCCTCCGGCTTTGAGGACATGCCAGTAAGCCTCAGCAGTCACTGAGAAGCCGTTTGGGATCTTTACTCCTTTTGGAGTGAGTTCTCTGTACATTTCTCCAAGAGAGGCATTTTTCCCACCTACAAGCGGAACATCTTCAATCGAAGTCTCATCAAACCAGCGTATATACCTACTTTTGTTCTCAGACATTTCCCCTAAATCCCCTTTAAAATGATTATATTTCAAAATATACTTCTAAAAAATTTGAAAATGTATCTAAGGTCCCATACTATTGTCCAAATATTATAATAGATAGGACTTATGCGTTTAGATAATTATTCTATAAATTACATTAAATACCATTATTTATATAAATGGGACTTGCCTGGTTGACTAGAAATGCAAGTACAAAAGTTAGGGGTTTTATGCATATGGATATGGAAAGAATACCGCTAGATGTCCCGAAAACAGAGAGAGAAACATACCTGAAAAACTACACGGAGATTACTCGAGAAAGTGGGAAACTAATGCTGTTTGCAGGGGACCAAAAAGTAGAACATTTGAATGATGACTTTTATGGGAAAGGAATACCCGAAGATGATGCTGATCCAGAGCACTTTTTTGAAATAGCATCAAAAGCAAAGATAGGGGCTTTTGCAACCCAGCTCGGACTAATTGCACGCTATGGTATGGATTACAGAAACGTACCTTATCTTGTGAAGATAAATTCGAAGACCAATCTCATAAAAACTTCTCAGACTGATCCTTTTAGCAATCTATGGTATGATGTTGATCAGGTAGTCCAGTTTAAGGAAAATAGCGGGCTTAAGATCCTTGGGGTAGGTTATACTGTCTACCTTGGTAGTGAGTTCGAAGCTGAGATGCTCGTGCAGGCTGCCCAGGTAGTTTATAATGCCCATCAACACGGGATGGTCTCAGTACTCTGGATCTATCCGCGCGGTACTGCTGTAAAAGATGAAAAAGATCCCCACTTAATCGCTGGCGCAACTGGAGTTGGAGCCTGCCTTGGCACGGACTTTGTGAAAGTTATTTATCCTGAAAAGGAAGGAGCAAACTCTGCTGAGGTTTTTAAGGAAGCTATCAAAGCAGCAGGACGTACTAAAGTTGTTTGCGCAGGCGGTGCCAGTGACGAAGTCGAAGATTTCTTGAGAAAGCTTCATGACCAGATCCACATCTCTGGAGCAATGGGGAGTGCAACAGGAAGAAACATCCACCAGAAACCCCTTGATGAAGCTGTCCGTATGTGTAACGCTATCTATGCCGTAACTATTGAGGGCGCAACCGTTGAAGAGGCTATGAAGATCTACAAAGGGAGATAAAAATGGGACACTTTTTCGAGCACGAAGCAAAACATGTTGGTGATGTGATATTCATCGTACTTGGAATCAGCTTATTGTCTTGACTTAAACATATGATTGATCCTGACTTAAACATATGATTGATATACATATAATTGATATTTTTTAATTGATATTTTTTAATTGATATTTTTGGGATAAATTCGCTGATAAAAAATAAAGAGTTACTATAAAGAAAAAAGTCATCTGCTTCAAACATTTTGATTGAATTCTTTTTTATATAACAATTAATATAGTACTAAATGATGGGTGGACTACTATACAAGGAGTCGCAGCTACCTGAATCTCTGGGGTGAACTTATCTAAAGAGGCCCACCCGAGCTTAAAGGGTTTATAACTAGAGGTATAGGTTGTCCTGCAAAAGTGATGTTCTTGGTCTGCTAAAGGGGATACCTTAAATAGAGTATAATGTCCTTGATGACGTAACCAGATGAATCAAATGCTTGGAAAGCCAGCGTAATAGAGAGTAATATCAGACTGCTGAATTACAAATAGGCTTTCTTTCAAATAAAGCTGGGTCATTTAAAAGCTACTCTAAGTTACTATGTTGCCTTTTTTAATAAATGTTAATTTTTAATGTGGAGATGGGGGTATTGTTTGACTGATAGGGAAAAAATAACTGAAAAACTAAAAGTCGCAGAAGCTGATCAAAGAGATGTTGGAAAAGGAATTGTCAGAGTGGACGACAGTTTCAGGGAAAAGCTGGGCCTCAAGCCCTTTGAAGTAGTGGAAATCAAAGGAGGAAAATCGACCTCAGCCCTGATAGGACGCCCATACCCCAGCGATTCGGGCCTGGATATCATCCGCATGGATGGACTTATCCGAACCAATGCAAAGACCAGCATAGGGGAATATGTGGATATTCGCAAAGCCGACTGGAAAGAAGCAAAGAGTGTGACTCTTGCTCCCGTAGCGAAGGGCATGCAGATCTATGCACCGAGTGAAACTCTTAGAGCCGTATTTATGAATCGTACGGTTTCAAAGGGAGATTTTATTTCCACCACAAGCTTGAGGCGGTCACGGGAAAGGGAGACTTTCGGTAAAGGAGTTATGTTCGAAGATTTCTTTCAGGACTTTTTTAGTCCAGGTATGGGGCAGTCATTTGGTCTGGGAGAAATAAAACTACAGGTGATCTCCACTTCTCCCTCCGGGATAGTAAAGATTACAGATAAGACAGAGATTGAGCTCTTACCTGAAGCTGCAGAAATAACCCCGGAACAGAATGTTCCCACTGTCATGTATGAGGATCTGGGTGGACTTAAAGATGCTATCTCCAAAATAAGAGAAATGATAGAGCTACCCTTGAAGCATCCTGAACTTTTTGACAGGCTTGGGATCGATGCTCCAAAAGGAGTACTACTTTATGGACCGCCTGGAACAGGTAAGACAATGCTTGCAAAAGCAGTTGCAAACGAGTCCGATGCTTACTTCATCTCAGTCAATGGTCCGGAAATCATGTCCAAGTATTATGGAGAGTCAGAAAAGGGAATTAGAGATGTTTTCGAAGAAGCAGAAAAAAACGCTCCTGCAATCATCTTCCTTGATGAAATCGATTCGATTGCTCCTAAGCGGGCTGAAGTAACCGGGGAAGTCGAAAGGAGAGTAGTTGCTCAGCTTCTCTCCCTTATGGACGGGCTTAAGGCTCGTAAGAACGTAATTGTTATAGGGTCAACCAACCGTCCTGAAGCAATTGATATGGCACTCCGTCGACCAGGTCGGTTTGACAGAGAGATTGAGTTGAGGGTTCCAGATACTGAAGGCAGGCTCGAGATTTTCCAGATTCACACTAGAGGCATGCCACTTGCCGAAAACGTAAATCTCATGGACTTTGCTCAGATAACTTATGGATTTGTGGGAGCTGACATAGCTGCTCTTTGCCGGGAGGCAGCAATGAGCTCCTTAAGACGGATTCTTCCAAAGATCAATCTCAATGAACCTGAAATTCCAAGTGAAATCCTTGATACACTTAGGGTCACAAGGGAAGATTTTGAAAATGCCATGAAAGATGTTCAGCCGTCTGCTATAAGAGAAATCCTTATCGAAATTCCTAATGTGAGCTGGGAAGATGTAGGCGGTCTGGAGGGAGTAAAACAACTTCTTAAGGAAGCCGTGGAGTGGCCTCTTAAAAGTCCTGAATCGTATAGGGATATAGGAGTTGAGGCGCCTAAAGGAGTGCTTCTGTACGGCCCTCCGGGTACTGGAAAAACTCTCCTTGCAAAAGCCATTGCCCATGAATCCGAAGCTAACTTTATTACCGCAAAGGGAAGCGACCTGCTTTCCAAGTGGTACGGAGAGTCCGAAAAGAGAATTGCTGAGGTCTTTTCACGGGCAAGACAGGTTGCTCCATCCATTATCTTCCTGGATGAACTAGATTCTCTTGCCCCTATTCGCGGGGCTTCTGCAAGTGAGCCTCAGGTTACAGCCAGGATCCTGAATCAACTTCTTTCCGAGATGGATGGACTTGAGGAACTCAGAGCTGTAGTGGTAATAGGTGCAACCAACCGTCCTGATATTATAGATCCAGCTCTTCTAAGACCTGGACGTTTTGACGAGTTAATTCTCGTTCCCGTTCCAGATGCAGGAGCTCGAAAGGAAATTTTTAAGGTACATACCAGTAAAATGGCGATTGCAGAGGATGTTGATATTGACAAACTCGTTTCTCTGACCGACCAATACACAGGTGCTGATATTGCAGCTGTGTGCAAGAAGGCAGGAAGAGACGCGCTTCGTGAAGACCTCCATGCTAAAGAGGTAAAGCAGAAACACTTCCTTCAAGCAATTGCTGAAACCGGGCCTTCGGTTACTCCTGATACCATGAAATATTACCGCGCTGTACAGGGCGGACTGAGAAAAAGGCAGTCAAAAGAAATAGAGACTCCATTTTATACATGAGAAGAGATGGGAAGTTTAAATTTTCTTTTTCTTTCCCTATTCTTGTTTTCCTTTATTTTCTTCTCTATTCTTGTTTTCCTTTGTTTTCTCAATTTTTTTCATTTTTTCCTGCTAAGTAGCCAGCTTACAGAGAAGAAGACGAAAATTGCAAGACCTAAATAAATTACAAAACGCAAAAAAGCACCGTATTTGCCAAGAAAGAGAGGATTTATGTTATTTATCTGCTCGTTGGTTGGATACATAATATCTTGCTTATCATTGCTGTGATTTAACCCCAAAGCGTGCCCCAATTCATGCTCAGCAATGGCGAGCATTGCAGTATCACTATATGGGACCCATTTGCCCCATTGATAAGTTCCAACTCCAAGTGCGATATCCACGCGTACAAATTGCCCATTGACAATAAATGGAGTCGTAGCGCCTGCAACTCCACTAGGAGCACCTTGATCTTTTTGCAGGTTTTCGACCCACCTTATCCTTATATCAGCTTTTTCGGAATCCACAAGTTTAAAAACAGGAGTGTATTCTAGCTTTCCGTTTCCTCCTTTTTCCCAGTAGTTCAGAGCTTTTTGTACCTGTATATAATAGGAAGGACTATAATGTGGAGGAACATTTTTGTTATTTACATATACAGTGATAGGGGAATGACCCCAGGGATGGTCTAAAATTCTTGGATAATCAGACTCAGAAGCTGCCGAAGCAGTGGGTAAAATAAGTACAATCAGCAACAGTAAAAGGAGTAAATTTATTCCGGACCTACTGCTTCGTGTAATTTAAACTTGCCTCCATATTGTTAGTTAATTAATCCTAAAGGCTTGATACAAAATAGTATTACTCTCTCGCATAAAATCCTTCCCGAAAGTATCTTCAATATTGACAGACCACTTTTTATATTCGCAAATTGTATTCTGTATTAGTAGACAACTTTGAGTCTTTACTTTTTATATATAAATAAAAACGAGATAACGTTATCAGATTAAACTCCTGTTTCTGAATGACAGATTAGAAACTTTGTATCCGAATAAATATTAGCCGATGAAAACTATGCTAAATTGGGGTTATTTAATATAATATTCTGTATATATTATTCCGGGGGAGACATAAATGTCGGGTATAGACACTGATGAATTTATGTCAATTTCTTTTGATTTACAAAAAATAGCCTTGATCCTTGCCATAATAGGTTTTATCATAATGAGGACAGGTAAATTAAGTAAAGGAAAGTTACACAGACACGATATAATATCCACATTAGGGTATTTGCTAGTAGTCTTATCTGTTCCATATATGATCAATTTTACATACGATGCCGTAATCTCGAAAACCATTTCTCCTGTAATTTTAGTTCATTCTTTAATAGGAATTGTGATTTTAATCCTGGGATTTATAGTTGTGATTAACAGGCGAGGCTGGAAAATCAAAAGAAGATGGAAAACTAAAGCGAACATGCAAGTTCTTTTAGTTTTATGGTTGATAAATTTCATCCTAGGGACATATATGGTCTTGTTTACCTAATAATGACTTGTGCTTTTTGACTAAAAAGAAGCAGTAGCAACTCCTTAGTAGTAAACTTTTAGTAGTAAACTTTTAGTAGTAAACTTTTAGTAGTAAATTTTTAGTAGTAAACTTTTAGCAGTAAATTCCTAGCAGTAAATTCCTAGCAATAAATCCTTAATGGAATAAATCTCAACAATTCTACGGAAGTTTCATATACTCGACTTTATCCTTCAAATGCATAAGTCCCACACTTTCCTGAAAGCTCTGATGAACTGTAAAAAGATCTGCCTAACGAAGGTAAAGGCTATGACCCGACATATTGTTCTTGGAAATCAGTCTTTGCTTATAAATATAGATAAATGGTTCCAGGTAAGAGATATTTACTTTCCACATGTTGGAATGGAGAACCATGTGAGGGGACATGCCCATAGGATCGGAGTTTATACAGACAGAAGGCTTTCCTGGATTAATGAAGAAGACTGGGAGAAAAAGCCTGCGTACAAGAAAAACACTCTTGTTTCCGAAAATCAGGCCGTTAACAGGGAGCTAGGAATCGAACTCCTTCTGGAAGAAAGTGTCTGCTGTAAAGACAATATTTTTCTCCGGAAAATAACTGTTAAAAACCTGCAGGACAGGCCAAGAGAAGTCCGCTTGTTCTTCAATCAAGACTTTCACCTTTATGGGGACGGCATAGGGGACACTGCAGTATATCAGATGGACCATAACGTTATTGTTCACTACAAGCGAGCCAGGTACTTCCTAATTGGCATTCTCAAGTCAAATCGAAAAGACGAGATAGCTTCCGATATTGATGATTATGCCATAGGTTATGCCGAGAATGAGGGGTTAAAAGGTACATACGTGGATGCCGAAGATGGAGTTCTCTCAAAGAATCCAGTAGCTCACGGCTCTATAGATTCGACTGTGGGAGTTAGCCTTCAGCTTCAGGATAACGGCACAGAAATTATCTACTACTACCTGACCGCTGGGAAAAATTTCAAAGATGTCTATGAACTCAATGACCTTGTTATGGAAAAGGAGCCTGAAAGCCTTCTGAAGCATACCGAAGACTATCAGAGAGAGTGGGTTAATCATCAAGCCATTGATCTCTCAGGACTTGAACCCAGGATTGTGGATTTGTATAAGCGATCTCTCCTTACGATAAAGACCCAGGCAGACATACATGGAGCTATAATAGCTGCAAATGACTCTGATAATATTCAGTTTAATCATGATACCTATAGCTACATGTGGCCCAGAGATGGAGCACTTGTATCAATTGCCATGATAAATGCAGGTTTTCCTGAACTTACCAAACCTTTTTTCAGATTTTGTAAAAATGTAATCTGGTGGGCTGGCTGCTTATTGCACAAATATAATCCAGATGGCACTCTAGGAAGCAGCTGGCATCCCTGGGTTGAGTATGGAGAACCTTCGCTTCCTATTCAAGAAGACGAGACTGCTCTTGTTATCCACGCCCTCTTGAAGTATTATGAAGCTACCGGAGATATTGAGTTTGTAAAGGAAGTCTATGAGCCTCTTGTAAAAGATGCTGTCTTTTTTATGAATGAATATAAGTATCCAAATGATGTGCCGGTTGAGAGTTACGATCTCTGGGAAGAGAGGAGAGGGATTTTTACCTTCACTGCATCTGCTGTCTACAGAGGGCTTCTCTCAGGAGAAAACCTCGGCCATCTGGTAGGAGACGAGAAATTACCTCATTTATGCAGACTACGCTATTCAAAGTTGAAAAAAGCGATATTACGAGAGCTTTACGACTCTGAAAAGGGAGTTTTTTTAAGAGGTATTAGCTACACAAATCACAATATAAAAAACAAGAATATAGATCGTACGACAGACAGTAGCGTTTACGGAATCTTCGAGTTTAATTTACTCCCGGCAGATGAACCTAGAGTAGTGAGAACAATGGAGAACCTTGAAGAAAAACTCTGGGTTCCGGGAAAAGGCGGGCTGGGAAGATATGAAAATGATCTATATTATCGTCAAGAAGGCAGGCTCAACAGTAACCCGTGGCTTATATGTACGCTGTGGCTTGCGAAATGGTATATTGCAAAAGCAAAAGAGATTAAGGATTTGGAAAAGGCTCTTGAACTGATCAACTGGGTTGCAGACAGTTCCCTTAAGACAGGAATTATGCCTGAACAGATTGACTCTCTTACAGGAGAATCACTTTCTGTTGCACCTCTTACTTGGAGCCATGCTGAATTCGTGGATACAGTTATTCGGTATCAGAAAAAGAAAGCACGGTTAATAGTTATAGAGAAAAGTTGAACATCTTTAATTGTAGTAAAGATTATTTTAGGTTTCTCGAATATTCCTTATAAAAAGTAAAGTCTGAAATGGGGGAAGCAGTTTGCAGGAAAGTGAATCAGAAGAACAAAAATTTGAATGTTCGGTTTGTCATATGACTTTTGCAACAAGAGCTGAATATGAAAAGCATATGAGAGAAAAGCATAATAGATAAAACGATTCGTGTATTAAGTTTTGAAGACAGTTATGTAGAAAAAACTTGAGAATGGAATTTAGAATTACGCAAACCCGAGCTTGCAGAAAAAGCGTTGTCGACAGAGAGAAGAGGAACTAGGTCTATGTTGGTGCACTCTGCTCAAGTAGTAAGTTCGCGCCAGAGCTTTCATATTATGTAATTCTCCTACAGTTCGAGATTCTCCTACAGTTCGAGATTCTCCTACAGCTCGAATTCTGTTATGGTTCCAAGTTTTCTTATTGTTTCCAGATTATTTTACGGTTCCAGGTAAGCTTTGTTATTGATGTATCAGCCTAACCGCATAAGTTATAGCTTTTTCGAAAACTGAAAAGCCTTTTATTATCTAAACCCAAAGTATAAGATGAATATTATTTTTTGGGGGATAAAATGGATACGAGCGAAAGCACCAAAGTTCCGTATACTCTAGCAAACATCAAAAAATGTATGTGTTCAAAGTGTCCAGTCCAGGCTGACAGTAAATGTGCAATGGATAAACTTGATAACTTAGTAAAAGGATTGGAAAGTGCACGGGAAGGAGAGATTCCGGAACCTCAAAACGTTCCGGGAATATATTGTTCAACAGGCAAGGCCACCTGTCAGGATCTTAACCCTGAACAACAGTGCATTTGTTATACCTGCGCAGTCTGGAAAGAGTATAATCTCGGAGAAGGAGTACCATCCATGTACTTCTGCCAGAATGGTAAAGCAACTTGATTTTGAACCCAGAAGATAAAAGATGATATCTGGAAGTCAGATAGCAAATTAGCAAAAATGAAGTCGAGTAAATGAGAGAAGCTAACAGGGTCTATATTATCTAAATTTATCTAAAGCGATTTAGCCTCTATCGATATACAATTGTCAAGGATTTAGTCCGTGTCTTTGAGGAGAAAAAACTGAAAATTAAACTTTTTCTCCTCACCTGAAATTGTCGTCCCTGTTCTTTCTTGTCTGGTGTAACTCAGTTCTATAGACTCAATTTCATAGGTTCAGTTCCATAGGCTCAATTTCATAGGTTCAATTCCATGAGTTCAGCTCCAGAAGTTCAGCTCCAGAAGTTCAGTTCCAGAGGTACTTTTTCGATTTAAAGTCCAAGAACGTCAAGAATCTTGACAATTTCAGAGAGAACTTCTCTGATAATTCTATCAACCTTCAATTACAATCAGCTCATGCCAAGCGGTTTATACCACCATATGCGAGGGGGATACTGTGTATGTCTCAGAAAACAATTGAAAAGGATTATCTGACGATGGGGGACGTTGTACTGGATGATAAAACAATACTTGTAAGGGTGGACTTTAATTCACCCATGGATGATAATGGGAACATCCTGGACGATAGAAAAATTAAGAGTCATTTACCTACGTTGCGATCTCTGGAGCACTCAAGAGTAGTTCTGATGTCTCATCAGGGTCGACCCGGAGATATGGACTATACCACCCTTGAAGCCCACGCAAAGCTGGCAACAGAGCTTCTAGGTCAAGAAGTGACCTATGAGGATGACATATTCAGCTCCTGCGCAAGGAATGCTATAAAATCCCTTGCCCAGGGAGAGATCCTGCTCCTTGAAAATACGCGCTTTAATGCTGAGGAGATCACAAACCTCACTCTTGAGGAACAGGCTAAAAGCCAGATGGTCAAGAAGTTGTATCCTCTGTTTGATCTTTTTATAAACGACGCTTTTTCGGTTTCTCACAGATCTCAATGTTCTGTGGTAGGGTTTACAGAGGTTTTGCCTAGCGTTGCTGGCATCCTTATGGACAAGGAAATTACAGGCTTAGATAAAGCCTTGAAATGTCATGAGCATCCAGCAATCTTCGTATTGGGAGGAGCAAAAGCCAACGACTCCATAAAGGCGATTTCTAATATTCTCAAGCGAGGCGGTGCTGATAAGATCCTTACCACTGGGGTAGTAGCTACAGTGTTTATGATGGCAATGGGCATCTATGTAGGCGAGGTCAACAGGAAATTCATTGAAGATGAGAAATATATAGACCAGATCTCAATCGCTTCCAGGTTACTCAAGGAATATTCAGGCAAGATCGTCGTGCCTGAAGACGTAGCGTTAAACAATGGTGGAGAACGTCAAGAAGTCAAAGTGGACAAGATAAAAGTAGATCTTCCAATAGCTGATATTGGCCGAGAGACCATTGAAAATTATTCCCAATATCTGAAGGAAGCAAAATTATGCGTTTTTCACGGTCCAACTGGTATTTTCGAGCTAGATAAGTTCAGGCTTGGTACAGATGAACTTCTTAAGGCTGCAACTCAAGCAAGCTACTCTGTCGCAGGAGGAGGCCATACCTTAGATGCCATTGATCAACTCGGCTTGGAATCTAAATTTTCCCATGTAAGCATGGGTGGAGGAGCGAGCATAACCTACCTCTCTGGCGAAGCCTTGCCAGGAATCACGGCTCTAAAAAATTATGCATCCAGATCCTCTAAGGGTTAAAAATCTCTACAAGTCGTCTTTATATTTCCTCAAAGGACTCTTTGATTACTTACTTTTTAGACAATTAACTGATGCAAAAGGCTTTGTATTCTATGACATTTTATTTATTTAAATCTAAATGCAGATGGCTCAGGGCTTACGCAGTAAACTGAAATGAATAGCATGAGATCTCAAAATTTTTAATTATTGTATTGTAACAGTTTGCTCATGCTTTTTGTTCTAAAATGCACTAGTCCTAAAACACGTGATAGTTAAATTTATTGAAAAGGGGGGCATTAAACGAGAGTGACGACAAAGCAGAATCTCATCAATGCATTTGGGGGAAAAGTCAAGCATATATGAGGTATGTGCATTTTGCAAATCAAGCCGAAATAGAAAAACTTAATAATGTGGCTCGATTGGTCCGTGCAATCGCTCACGCTGAATATATACATGCAGGAGATCATTTTAGGGAGTTAAAACACCTCGATGGGGGATTTGTTGTAAATAGTATGGCAGTTTTTGGACCGGGTGATACCAAGAAAAACCTTAAGCTGGCCATTGCTGGTGAAACATTCCTGAATTGAATGGAGACTACTCAGTTAAACTAAGAACTTGATGTTGTTAACCTTCAACTGCCTTAGAGCAAATTTAACCATCACGTCTAATCTACCTGATTTTGGACTTTAAGCACATAAGTCCTAAGATATAGAAATAAAAAGGACAGGATAACAATGGCTAAAGCGAAAATATCGGTAAACGGTTACGGAACTATAGGAAAAAGGGTTGCAGACGCCGTAAGGGCTCAAGACGATATGGAAGTTATAGGAATTTCCAAGACAAAGCCAAATTATGAGGCTGCAGTAGCACATCAGCTTGGGTATAACATATACGCCCCTGCTGAGAATGTTGAAGCTTTTGAGAAAGCAGGAATGCCGGCGGCTGGAAGTATTGAAGAGATGCTAGAAAAGTCTGACCTGGTTGTGGACTGCACTCCTGGAGGAATTGGTGAAAAAAATAAGCCTATGTATGAGAAAGTCGGGATAAAGGCAATCTGGCAGGGGGGCGAGAGTCATACCATTTCAGGTTTTTCTTTTAATGCGGAGAGTAATTACGAACAGGCTGTAGGCCGCGACCTGGCAAGGGTTGTCTCATGTAATACTACAGCACTTTGCAGGGCTATTTCAACTATAGACAGAGAACTCGGAGTAAATAAAGTGAGGGTAAGTCTTGCAAGAAGAGCAGTCGATCCCAATGATATTAAAAAGGGACCTGTTAACGCAATCGTGCTTAATCCGGTTAAGCTTCCGTCTCACCATGGACCGGACGTTAAGAGCGTGCTCCCGCACATTAACATAACGACTGCAGCTACAAAAGTCCCAACAACGCTTATGCATGTGCACACTGTAAATATGGAAGTCAACAAGGATTGTACTGCAGAAGACATCAGGAATATCTTTGGTTCCCAGTCCAGGATCCGTTTAATAGGGCAGGGTATTACTTCAACAGCCGAAATAATTGAATTTGCGCGGGATATTGGACGCCCCAGACATGATGTGTGGGAGCTATGTATCTGGCCTGAATCTATTACAGTGACTGAGAAAGAGCTTTACTTCTTCCAGGCTATTCATCAGGAGTCTATTGTCGTTCCAGAGAACGTGGATGCAATCAGAGCAATGATGGAGTTGGAAAGTGACGGTGCGAAGTCGATCGAGAAAACAAACAAAGCTATTGGACTGTATAACAAATAAGGTTGTGGGAGCTCGAAATCTTTATGAGGACTCAAGTTTTTGAGGACTCATTCCTTTTATCTCTCCTATTCCTTTTATTTCTCCTAAACCTTTTCTAGTAAGATTGGAGATTTTATGACCTTTTACTAGTAATATTTTTATGAACTAAGAGAGAAAAATATCAGTCATTGAGCTTGCCCACAAAATGAAGTGAAGCCGATAAGCAAAAAATGGCTTGTCAGCTTGAGACCTTTTAGTTCATTGTTGAGACCTTTTAGTTCATTGTTGAGACCTTTTAGTTCATTGGCAAGGCTGTGCTTCGTTCTTTAATCCGAGGCAACAAGCATCAAATGATTGTATCAGAGCATTATGTCCGCAGCAGAGCGAATCCTCCGGATATAGCTCCTCTGGCTTTCCAGGCCCTTTCCGGCTGCTGCCCGGGCCATAGGATCGGCATCTGTAGGTAAGCCAAATGATAGGCCGGTCAGCGCCTCAACCTGCGCTACCGGCACTTGCCAGGTCTTGAACTCATCGTCGAAGAACTCCATGCTCTCCAAATAATTCTTCTGCGTGCGCAGGTAGGCAGTAACACTTAGCTTCCCGTTTTTATTGACGAACGCCACCGCCTTCCAGAAATCGGCAGGCAGGAGGTACTCGTTGCGGTAAATCATATCGTCTTCGCGGAAGACGGGACCGGTGAATACCGATATCTTCACGTTGGCATTATCTGCGGTCTTCAGTATGTAGTCTTCCACTTCGAGCCAATCATGCTGGTTGAGGCGCTCATGCTGAGGCGAGCAGTTCGTGTAATGGAACGTATCCTCTCCCGCGTCCTTGGCATTTGGCCCCCAGCAGGGATCCAGCCGGCGAACCAGATGTCCGCGGTCAAGTGGGTTGCCTTCATATAGTTTGGGTCCGGCCTGATATTTCTGGTCGAGACGTGGATCTAAGTACCATTTGTCGCGGTCACGTTTGATGTTCACCAGCTTCTTGCCGTCAATATTGGCTGCGGTATAGAAGGCCAGCCTTCGATCGGCATTCATCACAATCGAGAAGTGCAGGTAGGTGAGAATCTCGCCCCCGTCCTTGAGCTTTGCGACTTTGGACTGGAGATTCTCGGACAGCTTGGGAAGCGGTAGATGGTACAGAGAACCCAGAAAATCGGGATCGTAGCCATCCGCCAGGCGGTAATGTTCCATGGGTAGTTCTCCCAGCTCCATTGCTGTGCCGGAGATGGGGGCTGGGGCGGTTATGATCACAGGTCCGACCGGACCAGTGCCATGGCTGCGAAGCCTACGCAGAGCTTCGGCCACCATCGGCTCATTCTCGCTGCGCGACTCCAGTGCCTGGAAGATGCAGCTGATTCGTACGCCCTCATTGGCCACCCAGGCTATGGTACTGGGATCATCGATGCCTTCTCGATAGGGCTGACCGTCTGTCTTGAGGACGTTGCCCTGGGCATCTTTCATCGGCACTCCTGAATGGTGCAGGCCCACAACCAGCCACTGATCATTGAATACGGGCGAGCCTGAGGCTCCGGGCTGAGTGTCGGTCAGATAATGCAGCCAGTCATCGAATACATCTACAACTTCGTTCTCCCGCAGGCAGCAATGCTTGAGACCGCCCTCAGGATGCTGAATGATGGAGACGTATTCGCCTGCCCGGACCTTTCCGGTATCTTCCACGAGACGCAGTAATCCGTAATCGGTAAGCTCTGTCCCTTCTGTGGCAATGGAGGTTACAGATACCAGTGTGAAGTCCAGGTCCGGATCAGTGACGAAGACCTCGTCGGGCCGCAGGTCGAAGGATCTGGATATCTTTTTTCGACCGTTTAGATCTTGTTCAAATTCAAACTCTATAAAACTCTTCCTTGCCAGCTCTGCTGTATCGAGGACATGGTTATTCGTCAGCAGCAGATTTGGGCCAACAAGAAAGCCCGTGCCGTAACCCTCTGGCCTGCCGAAGGGGTTCACGATATGGATCCTGCAGACAGCTCTGGCCGCGAGCAGTCCAAGTTCCAGATAGGAGATGTCGACAAGATCGCTCTTTCCCATGATTCTCTCCAGGGCCAGGCTATCACCTGGTTCAAGAAAGAGCAGGCGCCTCTCTATGGGTTGTGCCTCCGTCAAGGGCCTGATGATTTCACGTCCGAATCTCTCGCCTGGCCGTTCCACTTCAGCAGCTTTCGGCCGGCTATAATACCTTTCAGAGGCTTTTCTCTGTTGCTCTTCTTTTCGGGAATAATACCTTTCAGAGGCATTTCTCTGTTGCTCTTCTTTTCGGGCATTTTCAAGCATATATTTCCCCCATCATAACCCAACAGTTTGAAATAATTATATTAATTTTATTTTTCTGAAACCTATTTTGAGTCTTGGAATGAGTTTAATACAACTTGGGTACTATATTAACAAATTCATAATATAATATCCAAGCCACATCATTTTTACAAATATTCCAATATTATATTGGCAAGAATAAATATAATAATTTTGAACTTTATATTAGTATTAGGGTTCTCTTAAACTCTCTATTAAACTGAAGATTATTTCTCTTTTTTTCCATTAATTAAGGTGACTATTGGTTTCCCCAAAAAGTATATCTTATTTTTTACCGAAGTTCAAATTAAAGTAATTAAAAATCGTAAATTTTGTTGAGCGGGACTTATAATCTTCCTCTGGCGATATATTATGAAAGCTCCGTTTATTCCAGTAAACGAAGATTTCAAATGGAAAATTATTGTCCGAAATATAAATTTTTTTGTCTGAGATCTTGCAGGCAAATCCTTACAAGGAAAGACAGAATGCCCCTCTTAAAATCGGTTCTTACTATTAAAATTGTTCTTCTGAGCATGTTTTTCTTGTGAGATCTAATATGCGATAAGAGAACTCGAAGAAAGGGAAAGCTTGAGAAACTTTTTAAAAAATTAGTTCAAAAGCCCTCTTTGAATGAAGAAATAGAGAGGTCTATAACTTTAAGTTCAGAACGGAAAGTTTTCAGAATTTCAGGTACACTTTTACTATGTAACCTTAACTATGTAACCTTAAGCACTCGATTACCAATGGGCTCAGGCACTACTTACCTTTGTTTTGCACTCTATAAAAGTCTTTATTCTCTTTGCCCCCTTTTCAAGGGACAAGATTGCAGCTTCTCTGGTAGAGGTGCACGAAAACAGGGAAGTAAGAAACCAATCAGGCCATACATTCGTTCCCTAGGGAGGAATATCTGCTCCCTTTTCCCTGAGAATGGCAGCTAAGAGCTGTCTGTCTATAAAAAGTTCTCGATCCGAATAGATTATTCCTCTTGCAGCAAAGCAATTTGCTTTAGGTTTGGAAGGAAGTTCGCCTCTGAAGCAGCCAACATGGGCTTCAAAAAGGTTAATATTCATTGCTTTCTCGATTGTATCAAAGCTCCCCTGGAACCTGGGATTTATCTCAAGCACTATAGGGCCAGCTTCCGTAACCAAAAAGTCCACCCCATTTGAGCCTAGGAGCTTAAAATCAAGTATCAGTTCTTCAGCAAGAGCTTCCATTTCCTCAGCTTGATCGGTCCTGAAAGGAGTTATGTTCCCACAATAAGCAAATGGAAGTCTTGAGAGCCAAGGTATCCCTATTAACTGCTCATTTACTGCCACTGAGAGAGCTTCTTTCTTGGTAGAAAGTAAAGAGACGCTTGAAGGAATACCTTCCAGAAAATCCTGTATAACAACTGTCTCTGCCATGAACTCCAGATCCAGCCTGCGGTGACATAGACTACATAAATTTACAAGGACAGAAAAAAGCTCCTGTTTGTCTCTAGCAATCCTATTAAAGAGTCCTCCTGAACTAAAGGCAGGTTTGACAATTACCGGATATTCAATTGCATCTATTTCGTCCAGAGAATAAAAGTTAGGATGCGAGATACTAAGGGCTTCAAGTCTTTTTGAGAGGTACTTTTTGTTTGAAGCTTTCTGTTTATTCTCCGGACTGCTGGCAAGTACAGGGCAGGAAAAGCAGTTATGATCAAACATTTCCGTGCCCGAACCCGGGACAATGGCATCAAACTCAAGCCCGAAGGCAACCATTTGAGCCTTTATCTTAGAAACATCCAGTTCAATCAGTTTTGGTTCAGCCTTGTGCTCCAGAAGAGCTGAAGCATATGCGCATTCTTGTAGGTCTAAGCTACGGAAAGCATCAATAGAACAGACATTATAACCAGCTCTTCGAGCGGAACAGACAATGTTCCGGTTATTGTATCCGATTACAAGGATATTTTGCATCTTTCCTCGATTTATTTCATTAATATCATCAATTAAACTCTAAGGTGCTGGTTTTTTTTCGGCTTAGAGCCTATCCGAAAAGTCAATAATTGGATGGTATTAAAGTTACTCCTGAAATATGGATACTCATCGACCTTAAGGTATCATTTATCCCATAGGATTTACGTACTCAATATATAAAATCGATTACAATAACCATAAAATGCTACCGTTTTAGGTTTTACCGTTTTAGGTTTAAATGTAAGAACTAATCCACTTGTATGATCAAGTTTAATTTTAAGACATACTCTTAGTTGTCGTTTAGCTCAAATCTGCTAGGACATTGGTTTTTTGGCTCTGTAGAAATCCTATTAAATAACAAATCTACATTAATTTGAACTGAACTATAATCTGTATTTTCATAGTTAGTTTCTATCTCTTGATGCTTAGATAGGTTTTCTACAAAGCCTACAAAGCTTAGATTAATTTATGTTATATTCTTAAAGATTAAATTTGAAAAGGGTGTGCTTTTGTTTAGGAAGCTCTGATTAATATCTACTTTTAGAATAAGCAATATAAGCCCTTAATTTGTACTCTCATTTAGAAGGACTCCAGCATCTTTAAGAGGAAGTATTTGCAGGCTCTTTTTTGCAAGCTCATTCTCTATGTTACATACATTAAACACTGCACCAGGGATCAGACATTTTCTGGTACAGTCCAGAGCACATTCCCTGGTGCACTCAAAGGAGCAATTAATTTGTCTTTCCATCTCCAAGATAATATCGTTCTGATTATCTGGAAGTTTCTGAAGAGGAACTTCCAGGAAGGTGAAGGCTCTGAATTTTTCACATGGGGTATCAATCTCTATGATGATACTGTCTCCTTCAATCCTTCCCGTTACTGTATGGGTTAAACCACAGATTCTGGAAGATACGCTGATTTGTGTCATTTTTGCAGCTCTACCTGTGATATGTGCTTCTAAGAGTTTCTTGTCAGTAAATCTCGCCTTTTATGCAGTTTCTTTAAAGGCCATTTATACCCAGGGCTGCAATATCCTTGAAATCTATTGCATTTATCGGACAAGCCCGCACACAGCGTCTACAGCTTGTTCCGAGGCAGTCCTGAGTACTGCAGCTTACAAAGGATCTTCCTTCTTTCTCGACGGTCACAAGGGCATTTTCTGGGCACTCTTCATTACAGCGTTTGCAGTTAAGGCATCCTTCCACAGGGACTTCAAGGGTGATTCCTATATCCTCTACAATCTCTATCGGAGCGTTGCCTGTTTCCTCTATATCCCTGGCTGCTCTTTTCTCCATTACGGCATTTTCTACGGGCTCCGGGAAGGGCGGATACTTATACATTTTCATATATTTTTTGTATAGTTTCATGCTCATCCCCTCGGTCCAGTAGGAAAGCTCGCAGGTATAGATGTTCTTGAAGGTCTCGCTGGTCGCCATCATTAGGTGATCGGCTTTTATAGTGCCGGCAAGGGCGATAATTTCGTCAAGCCTTGATTCATCCAGAAGAAGCTCTCTCGCAAGCGTAATGGAAGTATTTCCAAACTGAACGACTTTGTTTGAAAAATCCGGACAGGAACCTATTTTTCTGGCTTTTCTGCTATCTACGTATGTTCCAGATGCCCCAGACATATAGACGTTTTCTAGATCTTCGAAGGAGGCGCCTGCCTCAAGCAGGAGAGTTAGCTGCGCCGCACGAATTGCTCCTATAGCTTTTCCGGCTTCCGAAATATCATCATTGGTGATTTCGATGGAATCTCCCAGGATTAGCTTTCCATTGGGCAATTTAGGTGGCTGCTCCATCAGACCTGTTTCCATGGCAACGGCAATAACCGCAATTACACCTGTGCCCGTAATTCCTACAGCTTCGATTTCCCCTTTCTCAAGAATTTCTCCGGTAATCGGGTTTACAAGAGCTCCGGTTTTGCCTTCCATTTTTTCATCCAGAACCGTAAGCCGCCAGTATTCTCCTTCAGGGTTTACATCCGAAATCGCACCCGGACTTGCAATCATTCCACAGCTTATTCCTTGTCCTTCAATGGCGGGTCCTGCAGCCGCACTGCCTGTGATAATCCTATCCCCCACTTTTATTGCCATCTCCGCATTTGTGCCATAGTCCGTAACAATAGAAATTTCTTTCTGGTTCAGAAAATCGGTTTCTATCATCATTGCCAGGGCATCAGCTCCGATTTCGTGGGCAATTGCAGGAGGTATAGTAATCTCACAGTTCGGAAGATCCAGAACGCCTTTGAAGAGTTCGTTTGCCGGAAAGACCCTTGCACTTCTGTCCACATTCTCTACTCCAAGCCGCCGTTGCATATTTTTTCCGGCAAAGGCGAGATCTCGGATCTCCGAGTTTTGGAAGAGAGAAAGCTGGATAGGATTTCCACAAACCACGATTTTTCGGATGCAAGCAGGTTCTACGTCAAGGGTTTCGATTATCTTCTTCACTGCATCCAGTATGATATTGTTTGCAATATCTTCCCCTATTTCCAGGGCAAAGTCCAGATGATCTATAACATTGCCTCCAGGAAGAGGATGTCTCATTGTCATTGCGGTTCTTACGACTTTTCTTGTCTCCAGGTCTATAAGCTGCGCTCTAAAGCCGCTTGTTCCCAGATCAAGTGCGATCCCATACATTTTTTTCACTCCACACAGGCTTGAAAATTAAAGTTATTGAAGCCTATCCGTGATCAGACTGTTATGAGCCGGATAGGACTTAAATCAGTGAAATGAGCTGCGCAGTATTCTCACGTTGATTAATCCTTTTATAATTTAATTTAGACGTAAAAATATATAACATAATTTGGGGTTTATTGTGAGGGAGTTTTATTTTCAATAGGGTATTGATTTTTTAGGGGGCATTGATTTTCAATAGAGTATTGATTTTCGATAAAGCATTTATTTCGTGGAGGGTTAATTTTTCAGGGGCATTGACTCTGTAGAGATCAACTTCATAAGCACGGATTTATAAAGAATCGCAAAGAGGATAAAGCCTGTAGTGCTGGCAGGAATGAAAAAGACTAGAATTCTAATCAGAGCAATTAAAATTATTTATTATAAAACTCATCTCTGGCATCAACAAGCGCTCTGAGATTCGCAAGAGGAGTTCTCGGGGCAATCCCGCAGCCCGGAGCAAGTATATCGATTCCCCCTTCCAGGCATTTCTTTGCCTCGTTTTTGACTTCCTCGCAGGTTCCTGTAAGCAGAACCCCTGATGAGGAAAGATTTCCTATAAGGCTTACTTTTTTCCCAATAAGCTTCTTTGCAGCAGGCAAATCAGTAACCTTCTCTTCTATGCTAATTCCGTTAAACCCGCATTCAGAGAGCATTTTGAGGATTGATGTGGAATTGCCACATATATGTATAAGCTTCATTCCTTTTCCGACTCTGTAGAAATGTTCATACTCGGGCTTTATTAGGGAAGCTAGATGCTTCGGGTCCAGCATGTCAGGACCTGCTATCCCATCAACTATGCAAACCGCGTCTGCTCCGGCTTCGGACAGTACAGCAGAATATTCTGAACAGGCAGTTCCTGTAACCTCAAGACATCTCCGGATCAATTCGGGTTTTTTCATTACCCAGGTAAGAAAGTTATATGTCCCAAGCAGCCTTGAAGCCAGAGAAGCAGGCCCTTCTATGCCCGCAATCAGAGGAACTTCTTCTCCTACCCTTTTTCGGAGGGTGGAAGTTACATCAACAAGGAGCGGTATCCGTCCCCTATCCGTAAGATCTGAGGGAAGCTCCAGGTTTTCTGCATCCTCTGCAAAAGGCCGAGTTCGTGGGAAAGGCTGAACATCACGTCTTCCCTGATTAATACTGCATCCCATAGCTTCAGAAAGTACAGTTAGACAGAAAGGATAGCGTACAGCCTCAAGCCCTGCAAATTTATGGGCTGCAAGGGCAAGATCTGCCATTTTATCAGCGTTAAAATTAGCTTCAGGCCAGGCTGCCCCACTTTTTTCCATAAGTTCTAGAGTGCCGGTCTGGGTTACCGACAGAGCAGGTACTTTATCCACAGCTTTGCCTTTCAGGACATTAAGAAAACGATCTTTCAGGTCGGGATCTGCCATAAAATCTGCCATTTGATTTTTTTTATGACGTTAAGCCTTTGTAACTTTTTCTGTAAGCTAATACAAGCAGGATCGCGTTTATATTTTTCATTTAAAATATCTGTGAACTAGTTATATAAATTAATTCGCATATGCGACATTTTTTCTGAAGATAATACGTCTTCAGCCCATTATCTGATCCTGTAGAAACAAAAATCTAAAACCAAGATTCAAAGGAATCCTGTCAAATAGAGTTTATAGAAAAAACTAATCGATTCACAAAGTGATGGAGAAAACTTTATGAAAACTTGCAGAAAACAAAATGTGAAAAAAGTTCCTGTATCTTTCATGAAGTGAGGTATCTTACCATTAACGATTGGATTGCTGCCCTTTCTCCTGCCTGGAGGGTTACGGCAGTTTGGGGGCATACCAATCTTTTGAAGTACTTCGGGATCCTAAGCATTTTTCCAGCTCTTAAAATGGCAAAAAGAGCCTGATAGCGCTTTGATCCTGAATTTTTCGGTTCATAGCCCCTTCTTGCCTGGAGGTTTGAGGCTTAGAGCATTGAACCTTTTTCGTGGATTTGGACCTTCCTTTTCCTAAGTCACACTAAAATGGCAAAAGTGTGTTCTGAGGAATTCTTAGGTCTATCTACTTTTTAGGTTGGGATAACAATGCCTTAGAGAGGGAGAAGCATTGTTATCAGCGTGATTTATCTAATATTTCAGGATATCATGGAATGTGGAGATCCCATTTATTCCTGTTTTTCCTGTCTCACAGGTTTAACTTAAAGTTCATGTGGAAATAGTGGAGATTTTCGTTGGACTTACTTCTAGAGATCTAAATTTTAATTAAGTTGGTACAAGTCTTATTCTTGACATATACGGGAAATTCCTGAAATGCAATTAAATAAAAGAAAGGACGGAATGTTTTGCCCGTCCTTTCAAGCAGCAATATTCACATTGCTTTTTTGACTGAATGACATCAACGGGTTTATCCGATGATCTTCTTAAAGAGTTCCGGACCTGTCTGTGCAGCGGTATAGGTCTGGGCGGCAACGGTGTCGCACGGGCCCTTTGGCGGCACTTCGCATCCAGTAGAGATCACATACTTGGACTGCATGCCATTCTCTTTGAGAGTGTTCAGGACGCTCTCCTGAAGGGCAACGGTGTCTGCCTTCATCTTCTGGATACCTTCGGGGCTGTTATCAAGGAAAACAACCGGGCTGACTTCACCTGCGAACATGACGTCTTTGCCATAGTTCTCAATAAGGTACTTGTGGTCCTTTGAACCTTTGTTTACCTTGTCGGGATAGAAGGTATAGCTGTAGTATTTGGTGTCCCACTTTTTGATCAGATCCCAGTGAGGAGCATCTGCACAGTTGTGGATAACCATTGGCTTGTTGTATTCCTTGTAGAGCGGGGCGAAGACATCCTGCATGACCTTACCTTCTGTCTTCATGTATTCATCTGCACTGAGAATGACATTGTTAGTCCAGAGCGTTGCCAGACAGAGATTGTCGGGCTGGGCTTCTTCGAACATCATCTTGGCCATTTCCTTGCAGTACTCTGTGGTCTTCTCGAGACCTTTGAGTACTACTTCAGGGTTTGTCCTGAGGTCGGAGAGGATACGGGTTGCTCCCATGATCTGGGTCAGGGCTACTAGTGGACCTTCGAAAAGGGCGGTGACAGGTGCGCCAATTTCCTTTGCCTTCTCAGTTGCAAGCTTATTGCCTTGGATCAGGTTGTAGGCACGGGTGCCTTCCTTGATTTCTGGGACTTCGATTTTCTCGTAGTCTTCAAGGTGGCCTGTAGCTGCAGGTGTGTCTTCTTCAGGGACTCTAATAGTTGCACCGAAGTCGCTTGCAACCACACAAAGGTCAGTAAGGCCGACGAAGTTGTCAATGTTGAAGTACTTGGTACCTGCAACTACACTGGCTGCATACTTCTCGGCTTTTGTGGAGTAATCTGCATAAGTGCAGGGCACAAACTTCCTAGAAAGACCACAGATGAGAGGTGCTATCGGGAGCCTGTCTACCTTCTTGTCCTGGAAAGCGGAGACGAACCTTTCCTTCTTGGTCATGGTCTCATTGAACTTGGGTACAACTGAATCGTACTCTGCGAGGATCTTCTCAGCTGTGACGAGTCCTATGTCGATTTCTTCCTTGGCACCCTTCTTTGCGAGAATTTCTTTGTACTTCATCTTGCTTGCTACAACTGCGGAATCGTTCCACGCATCGGCAGGAAGTGAGCTGACAAGAGAGGTAAGGGTATCGACCGCGCCGCTGGCGTCACGGGAGGTGCCGTCTGCTCCGATGGATTCTGCATATTCATTTGAAACAGGTGCACCGCCTACCATAACCACAAGAGAATCTCTTATACCTTCTTCCTGAAGCTGTTCGATAACAGTTTCCATTCCGCCCATTGTGGTGGTCATCAGGGTGCTCATGGAAATTGCTGCTGCTTTATTTTCTTTTGCAGCCTCTGCGAATTTTCCGAGTGGCACATCGACACCGAGATCGATCATATTGAATCCAGCTGCAGTCATCATTGTCTTAACGAGGTTCTTTCCTATATCGTGGACGTCTCCTTCAACAGTACCTATGATGACGTTCTGGGGACCAGCGCTTGCGTCGACCTTCATGTGAGGGGTCAAGATTTCCATTCCTGCATACATTGCATCGGCTGCAAGAAGAAGACTTGGCACGAATGCTTCTCCCTTTTCATACTGGTCACTGACAATGTTCATACCCTTTGCGAGGCCGTCAACGATTGCTTCATATGCGTCGAGTCCCTCGTCAAGAGCTTTCTGTGCAAATTCTTCTGCGAGGTCGTCATCTCCTTCGACGACAGCATCAGCTAAAGCGTTTAATATTTCTTCTTTTGCCATATTAAACCTCCATTTTTTAGGATTAGAAAGGTTCTGGAATCCCGTTTTTACTGCTTCAGGAAGGGTTACTTAAAGGTGGTTCCTTCCTCTATTTCCATAGATCTACTGATGTCTATCCAGCAGCTGTTTTCTCTAACCTGATGGTCTTTCTTCAGTGCGCCTGAAAAAAGCCTTTTTCATCTCTGGATCTTCATCTTTCTACTATGGTTTACATTTAGATATTATTCCCTCACTAATATATAGCATAGCCGATACCGTTTTTGTAAAATCTGTGAATATTAGTCCTGCTCTTATTTTTTGGCGTTTCTTTTTTTGTGCGTGTATTTATGTTTTTCAGGCATCTCATTTTTAGGATACTGCTATCTATGGCAGAGGGATTTTTCGGGAGAGGGTAGGAAGATTTGTAAAAGGGGCTTTTAGGTGAATCAGGAAAATTAGTTAACCAGGAAATTTTAGGGTAAAAGAAAATCGTTAAATGAAGGCTTTTTAGGAAATGAATGAGAAAAATCTGTTCTTGCCAAATAATCAGGCTCAAGTAAAATAGATACCTTCAAAATAACTCCACCTTGAAATATTTGGGGGTATTGTTTTTAGTGTACGAATCAATCTTATGGGGCATGGGATCAATTCTGTAATATAAAAAAGAAATTGATATAGTGAAATTAATAACACTAAAGAAGGGAAAACTTTCGATAGCATTGAAGTTTATGAATAATCTCGAAAAAGAGGAAAAAGTCGAATAAAACCAGGTGAAAACTATCTATTTTGAATTGTTGGCGGGACGCCATATCAGCTTCTGGTATTGCAATTGAATGCACAACTTTTTATTTAATTTACTTTTTCAGAAAGTCCTATGTAGTAATCAGCAAGTTCGTTTCCCCATTCAATAGCGCTACTGTTGAAGCTCATGATGTTTCTGTGGTCAAACTCCCCTTCCTTTCCGAAAAGTTTCAGCATCATAAATTCATTTGAAATTATGAAGGAAGAAGGCTTTATTTCTCCTCTGTAAATATAAAGTGAAACATTGTTTTTAAGCAGCAACCGATATTTATCTTTAAAATCATTCTTTAGTCTGAGGTACACCTTTTCATCCAAAATCAGATCTACTTCTGCCCCGTTCTCTGCACAGGTTGCCTGAATTGAGGGGCAATCAGGGCAAAAAAATGAGTAAAAGCTCCTTAACCTCTGGGACCTGAATAATATGCCTTTCAGATCTTTTGGAAATTCAAAGAGGTGATCAAGGTCAGGCTCATTCAGTTGACATTTTCCCAGCATGTACATTTTCTTTATCAGATGCTCAGGAATTGGTCTTCTGTCGTGCTTTGACCAGAAGTCCTTATTTCCCTCAAAGACCTGAAGAAGGTCAGTTAGGGGCAGCATTTTCTTACTAATTATTTCTCCGATGTCAGAGAGTTCATAAATGTCCCCTTTCTGGACAATCATATCCATATCTTTCAACTTTTTTAGCTGTGGCATTATGGATAATCCGCCCCCGTGAAGTCCTTTTTTGATCTCATCGACACTTTTTGGTCCTTTTGCCAATAAGATCAAAATTTCCTTTCGTTTTTCAGAAAAAAAGATCAAATCTACAAGTTCACTCATAATATCAACTTCCACCGTCGTAGTCGGGATAACTATTTAAACCAATTCCTTGCAGCATTAAGTCTTTTTTATACCGCAGCGATTAGAAATTGCACATAGGCCAATTAATACAGGAACCTTCAGGTTTTCTGTTTTCTGCAATCATATCCATATAATGCAGGTTTCAATAGTAAGACAACGACTCCAAATTATTTGGTATCGGGAGTTTCTCCTATCTCTGGGATTAACTCTATATAAATGACTCTATATAAATAGCTTTATATAAATATAATTGGCAGATTTTATACAAAGGCCTCTAGATTTTCAGAGGTCTTGGTTTTACATGTGGCCTACTTTTTTTCCATGTACATGTTTTTCAGGCCACTTCGATTTTCTGGGGCTTATTCTTTTTATCCAGTCTCAGAATTTTTTCCTTTGATAAAAAAGAAAGCCGTTGAGTAATAATCATTAAGCTAAGAGTACCTTAGAATCAAGCATTCTGAAAAGAAAAACACAAGTTTCCTTCATGAGAATCCTTGGACATTTACTTTTCAGGGGATACATTAAAAATGGCAAATTTGTGTCCCCCTGAAATGTATTTTATTTTTTATTTTTAGGAGGTAGATATCAATGCATTTGAGAGGGATTTGCATTGCTATCATCGTGATATCATTTTTTAGGGATAATTTCATCTATTCTGAGTACGTTTCTTGCTGTTTCCGTTGCTGCTATTATTGCAAGTTTTTTTACTGCTGCCGAATCGTATACCTGTGATCCTTTTTCGGTAACTTTTCCTGAAATGTCTATCCTGGCTTCAATTCCTTTTGAATATGCATTTCTCATCTGTACCAAAGCGTCGATTGCATTCATTCCCATATTACGCGCCAGAATGGTTGGAATTTTTTCAAGAGCATCTGCATAAGCCTGCACTGCAAGCTGTTTTTTACCGGTCTGTGTTGCTGCAAACAGCCTGAGCATATGTGCGAGCTCAAATTCGATTGCGCCTCCTCCGTTTACAATTTCCTTATTTTTGAGGAAGAAAGCCGCATTATTCAGGGCGTCGTCAACTGCTTCTTCAACCTTGTCAAGCCCGTATTTCACAGGTTCCCTTATTAAAATAGAAGCAATTGCCTTTTCTCTGACAGCAATAAACACAAAATTCTCCCCATTCTTCTTTTCAACCCTTATACTGTCTGCTTTACCAAGATCGTATGGGTGAATCTCATCCTGCTGGGTCATCAGAGTCGTGCCTGTAGCTTCTGCAAGCTTTTCGAGGTCTTTCATCTTCAGTTTCTTGAAAGCCAGGATATTATTGTCTCGAAGCAGGGTTTCTATATACGGATCAATGTCTCCCTCAGAAAATAGCACGTTTGCACCCGAACTTATGATTTTCCGGGCAATTTCCCCACACATTTTCTTTTTCCTCTCCTCAAACAGAAGTGCAGTGTTCACTGAATCCATTTTGAGGTTATGCTGGGGATTTAAGTATCCGCTCTTTATCTTGAGGTCATAATTTGTAATAAGAACTGCCGGATTTTCGAACGCTTTTGACATATCCTCTCTTGCAGGGTTTTCATCCAGAATCAGACCTTCAAGGGCAAAAACTTCGGTTCCGCCGGTTTTTTTGAGCACTTTTACGTTTCTGTTAAGGTCAATCCTTCCTGACTGCATTTCGTTCAAATGTTCAACAACTTTCAGGACGATATCAGTTACCGCTTCTGCCTGTTTTTTTTCAATACCTTTTCCTGTTGCCGAGCACAGAATTGTTGTCCGCACATCTTCTTCTGTTGCCTGCTTAACACTATACTGGATCATCTCGTACGTTTTTTTCAGGGCAAGCTCATATCCTTCTATAACGGTTGTTGGGTGTACACCTTGTCTTATCAGTCCGATTGCGTTTTTTATAAGATTGCTTGCGAAAATAACAGCAGTTTTTGTTCCGTCCCCGCAGGCTTTATCCATCGATTCGGCAAGCTTTTTGAGTGTGGTCACAATCGGGTGGAGCACATCCATTTCCTTTAAAATTACCTTGCCGTCGCTTGTGACAAAAATATCCCCTACAGGGTTTACTATTATCTTGTTCATGCCTTTTGGACCAAAAGACGAGCCCAGCAAATCATCGATTTCAGTCGCTGCTCGCTCAAGCTGGTCGATAAGCCCGTCTTCTTTTACAGGCTCGTCAATCAGGATTTTCTCTCGAACTGTTCGAGCAAGTTTTGCAATACCATCTTGGCTTTCAGGAGAAGTTGTTTTTAATTCGCTTGCCATCTTTTTTCCCCGATTGGTTGATTTTAAGGTCGATTTTGAGAATCCGAGTTGTAAAAATTCCTCTTCAGACCAGTTTTCCTGTTGTCCCTATGCCAGTTCCAATGAGGCGGGTTTCAAGAGGGGTTTTTCCCATGCTTCCCACGTCATTTTGTTTCAGATTGAACTCTACATTGTCCATTTCCAGACCGTGTTCATCCATGTATTCCAAGACCAGCCTGCGGCTGAGCTTGAGTCCATAATCAAGGGCCTTGTCGTAATCTTCAAAAACTTCTTTTCCGATCATAGAGAAAACCGAATACTCTTCCCCTCCTGCGGCATACGGACGAATAAGGACTTCAGTCCTGTGGATTATCTTTCCTGCAAGGGCTCCCACGGCATTTCCCACTTCATAGAATGCGGGAATCCGGATATCCGCATCTACAGCCTCATTAATCTCTTTCAGGTAAGCTTGTACAGGAGCTCCTACGAGCACCACCGGGACTTTTATATGGAATTTCAGAAAAGCCTCATTTTCGACCAGCTTTTCAAGATCCTCTTTTTTTACATCGTTCGCGAAGAAAGACACGAGTTCCAGAGTGAATTTTCTTACCACTTCGGCTTTAATGTGCACCGAAAATTCCTCTGCTCCTTTTTTCAGAGCCTTTCCAAGAATGCTTGCTCCTATAATAGAAGCTCTTTTATCCCATCTCAGGTATTCTCCAAGCACGTGAAGGGCATCGGTAGGAGTAAACCCTATCTGGGCCACATGCCTCTTTTTTATAAGGTTTTTCAGGGTTCCTGCAAACATAAGAGGGTGCTTTCCTGTCAGCTCAGAAAGCTCAAATACGGATCGGGGTTCTGTCCCAAGATGCTTGAGAATTACTTTTTCATCATCTTCGAGTTCTCCTGTCAGGAGTTCAGGGGAGTTTTCTCCGTTCCTTATGAAAAACGAGGTTGGCTGTATAATTTCATCCATTATGCGTTCATTTGGAGTTTCGATATTCTCCAACTTTTCCAGAAGGCCTGGGAATTCCGATGCTGCCAGGCAGAGAGGAATCACTCTTGCAGGTCCGAGATAGGTTTTTCTTTTGATCCAGACCAGGCTGTCTCCTCCAAGGGCTGAGGTTTCCATCCTGATCGCTTTTACCATGGTTTTCCAGTCCCCTACCTTTGCTCCCGAACTGCTTATCTCAGGGATACCTTCTGAAATCATGGAGATATCAGTGCTTGTCCCCCCTACGTCCACGGTCACACAGGTATCGAGACCAGTAAGGTGGGCAGCTCCTACAAGACTTGCCGCAGGGCCGGAAAAGATTGATTCTACAGGTTTTTGCAGGGCTTCTTCTATGCGGACCAGCGACCCATCGCATTTCATCATCATCAGGGTGCCCTTAATCTCCTTTTCATGCATTACGGTCTGGACGGAGTCAATGAACTGTTTGGTGACAGGAATAAGTTCTGCATTTAGGAGTGCGGTTACAGCTCTTTCATAAGCTCCGAGGCTCATAGAAAGCTCATGCCCGCAGACTACGGGCAGGCCAGTCATTTCCTGAACTACTTCTTTTACCTTAAGTTCATGTTCAGGATTCCGGACCCCAAAATACCCGGAAACTGCAAAAGCCGCTACTTTATTTTTTACCTGTTTTACGAAATCTCTTACGGTTTCCAGGTCTTCAAGAGGAGCGATTTCGTTTCCATTGGAATCATGCCCTCCCTGGATTGAAATCACGTAATGGCTGGCAAGCTTTTTGGGAATAGTATGCCCTATCAGGATCAACCCCGCAGGATATCCTTTGCCTTCCAGCGTAGTATTGGTAGCGAGTGTAGTCGAAACCGAAACAAATTTTATGCTTTTAAGGTATCTGGGATCCAGTCCTTCAATTGAATTTTTTATCCCCTTTATGAGGTCAGGATAAGTTGTAAGTGCTTTATTTGAATCGATAATGGTCCCATTTGACATATCCATGATGGCAGCATCGGTATACGTTCCTCCCGTATCAATACCCAGTCCCAGATACATTGTATTCCTCCTGTCAAGTTCTATGGCTGATTATCTCCTGTTTTCCGGATTTGACGCTTATACTCGCTTTCCTTGGATGATCCTGTCTCTTCAATCACAGAATATCCTGGTTCCGAAAGGCACAAACCTTTTTTTAAAAAATACTTGCAATCTGCATCGGTTTCACAATAAAAAGAGTGGACTTTCTCCACCCTTCAACTTCCTTTTCTCTTTTGCCTTTCTCAAAGCTCTTTTGCCTTTCTTGAAGGTTTTTCATTTTTTGAATATTTTCCTTTTGATTTAAGGGTTTTCCTATTTTCTTTGGGTTATTTTCGCTTTGAGGTTTTTTAATGAGTCTATCGGTTTTCCAGCTCTATTTTATTTATTTCCTTTATATAAAGATTGTTTTTAGGTAGTATATGCTGCAGATTACGTTTTTGGGTAACTTCGCTTTTCTTAAATGGAGGTTTATTATTGTACAATTCTTTAGAGGTAGAATAGGGTATTTTTTTGAAAATTAGGAGAATCAGGAGCGAATACACTCCTATTGGAGGTTCAAACTTATTTTCTATTCATCTCTTTTTTCAGTTTTTGTTTTTGAGATTTTTACAGTTGAGATTCAGGGATTGCCCTCAATCTTTTATTTTAAATTGAAATGGGGAGAGGTGGGTTCACCCCATAATCTTTTTCTGAAGTTCCGGGCCAATTTCCTTTACCGTGTTCACCATTGCCTGCACTGTGGTCAGCGGGCCACCTGGCGGGACTTCACATCCTGTAGACAACACATACTTGGACTGCAGCCCGTTTTCTTTGAGCAAAGGCAGCACATTTTCAAGCAAGGCTTTTGTATCGTCCTTTACCTTCTGCACACCGGCTGCCGAGCCATCCATGAACTCAACAGGATTTACTTCTCCCATCATACAGCAGATATCTCCGTACTTCGGGATAAGATCGGCATAGTTCTGGGACCCTTTTTCTCTGGACTTCTCATAGTAGGCATAGCTGTAGAGGGCTGTTCCGAACTTCCGGATCTGAGTCTCAAAGTGCACGGCGTCAGCGCAGTTGTGGATAATGTAGGGCTGGTTGTACTGCTTGAAGATTGGGATGTGCTGGTCATAGACAAACTTCCCATCAAACTTCCAGTAGTCCTCCTCGCTCATGATGACATTATTGGACCAGAGATTATCGATACATAGGGCATCACAGGCCCCTTCATTGAAGAAGAGTTCGGAAAGCTGGCAGATGTAGTCCGAACACTTCTGGACAGCTTCAAGAACAACATCCGGTTGGGTCTTCATATCCATTAGCACGCGGTCTGCACCCATAAGCTGAGTGAGGGTAAGCAATGGCCCCTCGTGGAAACCGATAAAAGGAGTGTTGAGTTCCTTGTTGAGTTTTTCCTTTGCCTGCTTTGAAGCCATAACGAGTTCATAACCACGGGTACCTTCCTTAAGCTCGGGAACTTCGATTTTCTCGTAGTCCTTAATGTGCCCTTCGGAAGATGGGGTGTCGTCTTCAGGGTATTTGATTTTGCATCCAAAGTCTGCAGATGTAGCTGAGAGGTCGGCGAGTCCTACGAACATATCAAGGTCAAGGTACTTACACCCAAGGAAAGCACTCTCAGTGAAGGCTTCGGCCTTTGTTGCATAATCCCTGTAGTTGACTCCGGCAAATTTTCTTAGGACTCCACAGGCAAGCGGGTAGACAGGTAGGCGGTCGACCTTCTTGTCGGACATCGCAGATATGGTCCTGTCGATATGAGTCATTTCCTCCTTGCTCTTTACGCCAATACTTTCGAATTCTTCTTTGATCCTGTTTGCAGTCTCAAGTCCAATATCGACCTTATCGGAAACTACTTTCTTTGCAAGGATTTCCCTGTACTTAATCTTCCCAAGGTTGATTCTCTCTTCACTCCATCTCGCATCCCTAGGATCAAGCTCTTTTACGGCTTCGGAGGCCCAGGCGCTTGCGTGCATTGCATCGGGGTGTGTGGAGTCAGCCCCAATTCCTGTGGCAAATTCATCCGAGACAGGCGCTCCTCCAACCATAACCTTGAGAGAGTCGCGGATACCTTCTTCCTGAAGGACTTCAACTACCTTTTCCATATTGGTCATAGTTGTGGTCATCAGGGCACTCATGGAGATAAGATCGGCTTTGTGCTCCTTTGCGGCTTCGATAAATTTCTCAATGGGAACATCTGCACCCAGGTCGATCATTTCGAACCCACCGGCACTGAGCATAGTTTTTACGAGGTTCTTCCCTATGTCGTGTACATCTCCTTCAATTGTTCCTATGATGCCTACGGACTGTACACCTTCCCCTTCGGTCTTCATTGCTGGAGTGAGGATGTCCATGCCTGCATACATTGCCCCAGAAGCCAGAAGCAAGTGGGGTACAAAGGCTTCTCCTTTTTCGTACTGGTCGCTTACGATCGCCATACCTCTTGCCAGGCCGTTAACGATTGCATTGTAAGGATCAAGTCCCTCATCCAGTACCTGCTGTGCCAGTTCTTCTGCAAGGTCGTCATCTCCATCGACGACAGCTTCCGCTAATTGGTTTAAGATATCTGCTGCCATAAAAAACTTCCAACATATTTTTATTATTATTATTATTATTATTATTCCCTTAATAAAAATAAACAGCCAGATCGGGAACTCACTCCTCCAGTAAGTTCCTGTATAACTGTTAACTTATACAGGTTTACATTAACTCCAAAACATATAACATAAACTCACAGATCTAATTAACGCGGTTAACATCTTTTCTGATGCTTAATTCGGTGAATTATGCTGATACTATAAATTTGCCAGATCTTTCAGGATCTTTGGATTTTGTTAACCCCTCAGATCTTATAATACTGCGCAGTTCTATGGATTTACCTGATTTTATGCAGGACCTTTACTTGATCAATGGCTCTTATCTGATCAAAGGCTTTGATCATCTCAGGTGAATCTTCAAGGTAAAACTTCAAAATAAGAGGAGATTATAATATTCTGGCAATTTAAGAGAGATGTTAAGGCTATTCTGTCAACTGAAAAGGAGATTTAAGGTTATTCTGTCAACTGAAAAGGAGATTTAAGGTTATTCTGTCAACTGAAAAGGAAATTTAAGGTTATTCTGCCAGCTTTGTTTCTTGAATAAGGTAAAGAACTGAAATATATAGCACTGAAGAAAATAAAAAAGTGAATTTTGGGTAACTTTAAAGTCAAAGTTCTCAAGTAGCTTTCTAACACTTGCTTACTGCAACAGGTTAAACTGTAAACTGATTTGAGTAAAACTGTAAACTGATTTGAGTAAAACTGTAATAACTGATTTGAGTAAAACTGTAAACTGATTTGAGTAAAACTGTAATAACTGATTAAGAATTAAATTGGAAATTGGTTAAAGATTAAGTAATAAGGCTGGAGTACTCGCATGCTTTGCAGATTATTATCACACGTTTTTTAAGTGTGTCGTAAAAATCTTTGAGAATTTATCTGCATTTGGTTTTCAGGCAATTTCACACTCAATCTCCTTTATTTCCTTTGAGTTTTTCATATAATGCAAAAAGAGGTCTTCTCCCCATTTCAGGGCGGTTTTTTCCAGACTCATCATTGCGTGGTTGTGATATATCCCATTCCTGTAGAAAAGGGAAAGAGCCATAAAATGATCTGTAACTACGCTTGAAGCTAACCTTATAGGGCAGTCGCAGACAAAGATTTTCGCGTTATCTCTTGTCAGATATTCCTGGAGGGATGTGCTATATTCCTTTTTCAGCCTTTCAAATATTGGTTTTGTAACTATAAGGGATATCTGGGTTCCTTTTTTGATAAGTTCGACATAGGTTGAAGGATAACCAGGGTTGAAATAGGAAGAGACTTCCATGACGTGAACTGAAGAGACCAGTTTTTCTTCTATTTTTTGGGGAATTTCATACATCCGATCGAGGTCGGGCTCTATGAATTCGCAGCTTCCCAGATCGTCAATTCGATCAAGGAGATCGACAGGAATTGCACTTATGTTATGGTTTTCCCAGTAATCCATATGTTCCGAAAACACTTCAAGAGTATTTAGCAGCGGCTTCATTTTTTTAACGACTACCTTCCCAATGTCCGAAAGTTTGTAAAGGTCGTCCTCATGAATGATAAGCCCCTGGCTAATGAGTATCTTAATCTGGGTCATGATCGCACTTGAGGTTACATTGAGGATATTTTTTATTTCATCAATATTTCTGGGTTCCTCCATCAATAGCAGAAGAAGATCTTTCCGTTTGTCCGAAAGAAAAAGAGTGCCCAATAGTTCCAGTTTCATTGTAAATCTCCAGCCACATCATCTGATGTTTTAATTCAGACTCTATTCATTGTGATTTCGGTTTCAGGATCTTTTTGGAAGCCTTACATGCATTCTGGTGCCTGAACCTTCTTCACTTTCTGCCCAGATTTCACCATTATGAGCGTTTACAATATTCTTACAAATATAGAACCCCGATTCAAGACCCTGGTACCTGCGAGTGAGGGAGTCGTCCACCTGGTAGATCCTGTGGAAAATATGAGGAATAAGCCTTTTCTGGATACCCGTTCCACTGTCTTTTACCGTAATATGGATATTTTCATCTTCTTCGACAACTTTTACTTCCAGGCTCCCGCCGGGGGGTGCGAATTTGATAGAGTTACTGATAAGGGTTGTAAAGAGTTCTGTCAGCTTGTTCTTGTCTCCCCTGATTGGGGGCAGGCTATGGGGCAGTTCACTTTTA
Organism: Methanosarcina sp. UBA289; assembly: GCA_002496565.1. Taxonomy (GTDB): domain Archaea; phylum Halobacteriota; class Methanosarcinia; order Methanosarcinales; family Methanosarcinaceae; genus Methanosarcina. Next base: position 104,766 of record DAKJ01000017.1, read on the forward strand.
AAATTCAAAGCTTTCTCATCGATCAGGAGGACCAAATTGAGATAGGCGTCTAAAATGATTTTCTTGAGCTCGACCTCGCCGAAAGAATATTCAATCTTTCCTGCCTGTTCCAGACTCATGTAAAGCAGCGAATCCACCATATGCCTCAATCGGTCTGAACTTGTAATAACCGAATCTATAGCTTTCTGCTGCTGGTCCTCAATTGCTTCCCAAGTTTCATAATCTATTATCTTACTGAAATCAAGTTTGAGATTGGGCAGGTTTTCAGTTACAAATTCCGCTTTTATCCTGTTAAGGGACCTTAACTCATCATTGGCTTTTGAGAGATCTTCAGAGTAAATTTTCAGGGCGTCTTCAAGCTGTTTTCTCTGGATAAGCTGCCACATTCCCTGCATCAGCAGAGTAAGCTGGCGGAGATCGGATTCATCGTATGGATCGTCCTTATTTCCTACACCTGCAACGGCAACAATCCTGTCCCCGTCAAATATGGGCACATTCATATGTCTTGTCAGTCTAACGTGATTCTCAGGATATCCTTTCTTCAGCGTGCTCGGAACTGTATAATCGTTTGTAATAATGGGTTTGCGCTGCCTGACTGCTTCTCCCCAAAGCCCTGTTGTTTTTATGGGATAGATGAAGCGTTTGTCTTCAATAGCGCATTCTTCCATAGCACTCTTTGACCAGGAATGCATAATCAGGGAGGTTTCGTAGGCATCCATGAATGCAAGGTATCCGAGTTTGCTTCCCGTAAGCCTGACTGCCTCTTCCCGTGCAAAGTCGGTGATCTCTTTTAAAGAGGCTCCTGTCATCTGGTTAAGTTTTACCAATGCTTCGAGCCGAGCCTCGTTAAGTTTCTGTGCAGCTTCGGCTTTCTTGCGCTCTGTGATATCCCTGGCAACCGAGAGAATTGTTTTCTTACCGTCGTAATCAATAATCCTGGCACTCACTTCCAGAGGGACAACAGTACCATCCTTGCAGACAGCTCCGGAGTTATAAACTCGAGAACCTTCACTCTGAATTTTTTTGAGATTATCTCGAACGGAGTCCCAGTATTCGGCAGGGATAATCTCTTCAGCTTCCATTTTCAGAATGTCTTCCTTGTCGTATCCAAGCCGGTCTACCACTGCCTGGTTTACGTCCATGTAGTTTGTCCCTTCAGGTTCGCGGATATACAGCTGGTCGTTGATGTTATTGAAGACAGTCCTGAACTTGTTCTCGGATTCTTTAAGGGTCTCTTCTGCCAGCTTGTGCTCCACTGTAATGGCTGCCATCTGAGCGCTTGTTTTCATGAACTCAAGGTCTTCTTTTTCAGGTCTATGCACTTCACCATAATACATGGAAAAAACGCCCAGAACCTCTCCGGAGGATGAAACTATGGGCTCTGACCAGCAGGCTTTCAACCCGACTTCCGAAGCCAGTTCTCTGTATTCGGTCCAGTAGGGGTGCTCCATCACGTTTTCTACTGTAACTCTCTTTTTCATGTACACTGCTGTTCCAAAGGAGGCAGCCCCAAAACCGATCTCGATTCCATTAGTCCTGTTTACGTAATAAGTAGGAAGGTTGGGAGCAACGCAGTAAAAAAGATGCCTTTTTTCCCGGTCAAGCAGCATAATCGAGCATATTGAGCCAGACCTGATACTTTCCACAGTTTGAATCAGAACCAGGAGAATTTCGTTTAAGGGAGCTCCAGACGCCAGTTTCTCTAGTACCTGGTTTTGCCCTCGGATCATTTCCTCGGCCAGCTTACGTTCGGTAATATCGAGGATAATGCCCTGGTAATTGACAATTTCTCCTTTTTCGTTCCTTTTTATGAGGGTTCTGTCGTCTATATATCTTACTTTTCCAGACTTTGTCAGAACCCGGTGCTCCTAGGTGCAGTCCTTATATCCTTCTATTGAGAATCTTGCCACTTCCGAGCGGATTCTTTCACGGTCGTCCGGATGTATCAGATCTTCAAAACGGATCTTCCCTGAAGTGAAATCTTCAGTGGTATATCCCAGCTTTGTGATATTTTCAGAAACAAATTCGACAGGCCAGTGTTCCTCCGGCTTACACAAAAATACGAATACCGGGCTGCTTTTTATAATATCTTCCAGTTCGTTCTTTTTTTCCAGAGTCCTTTGCATCGACTCTTCGACCTTTTTGCGCTGGGTAGTATCGCAAAGGATGCCCTGGTAATGGCTCACAAATCCGTCTTCATCTCTTCGAATACTGAGTTTTACTTCAACCCAGCGTGTTTCCCCTGAAGCTGTCAGTATCCTGTATTCCTGCGTTAGTTCTGTACATCCGTCTTTCAGGCATCTGGCTATTTCCGAATTTACCTTTTCAAGGTCTTCAGGGTGAATAATGTCAAGGTACTGGATTCTTCCGGATATTAAATCTTCAACCTGGTAGCCGAACTGACGGACATTTTCAGTGATAAGTTCTAGAGGCCAGCTCCCAGTTGATTTACATAAAAAAATAACTGCAGGGCTGCTATTTATAATTTCATCCACGTTTATATCCAATTGTCTCATCGGTTCATTTCCTACACTTGAATTCTAAAGATTATCGGATTGGTGAATTAATGGCACTGAGATACTGTAAGGCTTTCAGAGTGAATACATTCCATATTTTTTAATATAGTTTTAATTTCGGCAAGCTGAAATTCTGTAATTGCTTTTATAATTAGCCGGAAAAAATAACAACTTGATGGCCCGGAAAACTTCTGAGACTTAAAAATTTGATTATTCTGGAAAGATAAACCCTTTACAAATAAATAGAAGTACGGTTTATTTATCTTTTTCTATTTATTATTATATCAATAATTATTAATTTAAATTAATTTGTTTTTATAAGGTTAATATCATAACAAAATTATAGATTATTTTATCCCACTTCCGCAGGTGTACACAAGAATGCCATTAATTTTCTTTTGAAGAGTCGTGTTACCAACTTCTGTAAACATGACGCTAAGAAACCTCACTTTACAAAGAAGCAACGGTACAGAGGTTTAAACGAAATCAAAAAGATGTGAGGGTTCACTTCATCCCTATCTGAAGGACGGGTATTCGTGACCCTCTGCGCTCTCGAGGTAATAAAAATAGTCTCGTCACTTAAATCATTAATTTAAATATCATTATTTCATCTTTATACTATTCCTACTTTATACCAGAATTCAGATATGTCGTTAATTCCGATATTCATTTTTAGTCTTGGAGGTCTCCAGATGGAGCAAAGCTCGAAAAAAAGGTTAATAAATGTCCTTCAGGGAAAAGCTGTCGATAAAATTCCCTGTCTCTCTGTAACTCAGACTGGCACTGTTGAGCTGATGGATAGAACAGGGGCGGCCTGGCCAGCTGCACATTCCGATCCTGAAAAGATGGCAGATTTAGCTCTTGCAGGGCACGAAATTGCAGGGCTTGAGGCCATACGCTATCCTTACTGCCTGACCGTGCTTGCTGAAATTATGGGCTGTAATGTAAGAATGGGCACAAAAGATATCCAGCCTTCGGTTTTAACCCATCCTTTCTCAGACGGGCCTGAAAAACTTAAAATTCCGGAAATACTGCTCGAAAAGGGAAGAATTCCTGTTATCCTGAAAGCAACCGAAATCTTGAAAGCCCGCACAGAAAACGGAACTGATTATGAAGTCCCCCTTATTGCAGGAATGGAAGGTCCCCTGACGGTTTTTACACATCTTGCCGAAATAAAAAACTGCCTGATCTGGACTATAAAAAAACCCGACTATTTCGATGTATTTATGGAAACCTGCACTGAGATCTGTATAGAATACGCAAACGCACTTTTCGAGCACGGCGCAGATGTCGTTTGTATGCCAGATGGTGGAATAGTCGGCTCAAGAATGATGCCTCCTTCAGTCCTGGAATATTCTGTCAAACCCTTCTACAAAAGGTTCTGCAAGAAAGTGAAAGGCCCAAGAATTCTCCATATCTGCGGCGATATTGGGGATTCCTTGAAAACTCTCTCAGAATGTGGTTTCGATGCTATCAGTATTGAAGAAAAGGTTAGCATAAAAGCTGCAAAAGCGTCAATCGGAGACAAGGCAAGAGTTATTGGAAACATTTCCCCCTCACAAACCCTGCTCCTCGGAACTCCTGCTTCTGTGAAAGCCGAAGCAAAGCAATGTCTTTCAGAAGGCGTGGATATCCTCGCCCCAGGCTGTGGAATTGCTCCGAGAACCCCACTTGCAAATATCAGAGCGTTAGTGGAGGCAAGAGATGAATGGTATAATGAGAAGAATTGAACAAAAGCATGAGAAAGCGCAAAATTTAGAAAAATAAGACCGAGCAACCCGGTACAAAGAGACCGCGATATCTGAGGGAGAATATAATACAGTTCTTGATAAATATCCTGGACTAAGCTAACCTGATAAGGGAAAAATATGCTTGCATCCGTCAAACTCTAACCGAATAAGAAAAGATCGAGACTGAGGAAGTGTGAGAAAAAATGACCACTCAGGACTAGAAAAATAGTAAGCGTGGTAATTAGGAGCATGTACCGACGGCTTTGAATATTAGAGTTAAAGACTAAGATGAAGAAATAAGTGAGTAAAATTCGTTTTACTCACATATTTTAATTGATCTTCGTTGAGCGGTCTATATAATACTGAGCCAGCTCGTTGCCCCACTCTATGGCACTCGGAGCAAAACTCGTGATCTTCCTATGATCGAACTCCCCGTCTTTTCCGAAGAGTTTCAGAAGCACGAAATTATCTGTAACCATGAAGGAAGAAGGCCTTATTTTACCTGAGTAAATATAAAGTGAAACTTTGTTTTTAAGCAGCACAGAATACTCTTCTTTAAAATCATTTTTCAGTCTATTATAGACTTTCTCATCGAGGATTAGGTGCACTTCTGCTCCATTTTCCGCGCAACTAGCCTGAATCGAAGGGCAGTCAGGACAGAAATATGAATAAAAAGATTTAATATTTTTTGAGCTCCTTAGCTTGTCACGCAAGTAATCAGGGAACTCAAAAAGGTGATCAAGATCAGGTTCATCCAAGTTACACTTTCCCAGCATATCGATTTTTTTGATTAATTGCTTAGGAATAGGAGACCTGTCATGCTTTGACCAATAGTCCTTGTTTCCCTCAAAAACGTCAAGAACGGATTTAAGAGGAAGCATTTTTTCAACGATTACTTCTCCTATATCCGAAAGTTGGTATACATTTCCCTTCTGCACTATCAGATCCATATCTTTTAGTTTTTTAATCTGCGGCATTAGAGCACAGGATTTTACGTTAAGAATTTCTTTAATCTCTTCAATATCCGTCGGTCCGTTAGCTAATTGAACGAGAAGGTTTTTTCTTTTCTCAGAGAAGAAAATCAGGTCTACAAGGGAACTCATATTTATCAGCTTCCAATTATTCGCATGTTGTCTAAACCGGACAAATTCGCCAGAACTTGTCCTAAACCCACCAGGATCCTGGAGCAGCATATTTTCAGCCTTGAGCCAGGAAATAACGCAATTAAGAGCGTTACATATCAATTGATAGCTATCACGTCAGTATTAGAAGCAATTAAGATTTTACTCTACTTTATCGGACCCTGATCAGAAATATCTGCGGGTGAACCAATAAAACGCTCTTGTCTTAAAAATATTGAATAGTTTTCAACCTGAACTATATAATATTGTAGAAATTGAATATAATTTTTGATGGCACATAATATAATATAAATCGCTGATATCCTATTTAAAATGAGACAATAAATAATAAACCAAAAATTATAAAGCCCACGCGCTCGATATTATTATTATTTTCAATTATACAAAATGTTTTATTGATCAATCATCCTACATTTTTATTACTCAGAAAGTTTTCTGGAGAAATTCAAATTCTTATTTTATTTCTTCAAGAATTTAAATCTTTTTCTCATTTCTTCAAAGACGTTCCATTCTACACAAATATTTCCACATCTCTCATTTCATATATTGGTTCCATCTGTACTTATTAATCTGTACTTATAATCTGCACTTATTAATCCGCACTTATTATATGGATCATATCTGTAACTAAATTCAGTGAAAGCTTGTCTTTTTACTGTTTCTAAAGATTTTTTTTCTTTACAGACTCTTAAAACAGTTTTTAATAAGGGCTACTGCACCATTTCCGATTGTTTTATGTTTTTTTCGTCGGGCATATGAAAGCATCACTAGTAAGGATTCAATAGAAAATTATTGAATATCTTCTATAGTTGTCGTTATATAATATGCGAGCTATAGGATATGTACAGGAGTATTAAATTCATTACTCCTCTTTCCGGACGAAATTACGATAAGGGGCTCTCCGGTAAGAGACAAATCATGGGGGTGCAAGATTGGAAAATATGAGAAAATACGGTAAGCTGTTGCTTAGTGCATATATAATGAAGAGAATGAAGTCAGGCAGATCTCCAAGGAGCAGGGAAACGATGCGTAAATATGCTAAGCTTGCCCTTGGCGCGTATCTCCTTAATAGACTCAGGTCAGAGAGGCTTGAAAAGGAAATAGAACCTGAAGAAATGATGCTTGGTGAAGAAGAAGCTGAAAAGGGTAAGGAGCCTTCAATGAAAATCGAAAAAATAATTCTGGGCGGTATTGTAGGCGCCACACTCCTATACGCTATTAAAAAGCTTGCTGAAAAAAAGAGAGGACATCAAATCGAAGTGGAATAAGCTTAGAGGAGGGTATAAACCTGTACAAAATGAGCAAATGGTGTAAACTCCTGTTGGGGGTATTTGCAGGAGCTGCCATTCTACATGTCGTTAAAAAACATATGTGCTTTAACAGGTTCCTTCCAGAAACTTTGAAACCGTTTTTCACTCCTTTTGAGCACAAGCAGGTTCCTCCTAAGGTAAAATCCATCTATCCTGATAGGCAAACATTTGCTTTCAGGCATGACTCACCTATCTGGATTGAATTCGATACACCTATGAACAATGCAACCATTACGAAAGAAACCGTAATAGTTAGAAGTTCTGCATCAAAAGAGCCTGTGGACGGATTACTGGACACAGGATCCAGAATGCTGATGTTCCGTCCTTATAAGGAATATCCTATGGATGAATCAGGTGCTGAGATAACAATCACTTTACTTGGAAGCGAAACCGGATCCGGATTCATAATGGATGAGCGCGGTATTGCTCTGGATGGGAATGAAGACGGCAAGCCTGGCGGAGATTTTGAATATACTTATAGAATTATAAAATAAATTATAAAATAAACTTTAAAATAAGCTTTAAAATAAACTTTAAAATAAACTCAAAATAAACTCAAAATAAAAGGGCTTATCCCAAAATCAATTTTACTTTCAAATCAATGAGAATTTCGGAACTAATTCATGATCCTAAAATCAATTGATAACTCCAAGATCAAGATTTAAATGTGATTTTGAGTTTTGGGATGAGTTTAAATTAATTTTTTTATTTTAATTTGTTCCAGTTTATTTCATCTTCTGTTCTTGTTTTAGTTCACAGTTTTCAGCCTCCCTTGCTCTCCTTTTCTCCATATCCCCCACCACCTGGAGTTTCGATCACAAAAAACTCGCCAGACTTCAGCTCAACTTCAGCCTGGCCTTCAATTTCGAGAACACTGCCGTCCCTGCGGATAAGTGCGTTTCTCCCGCATTTTCCAGGCATTCCGCCTTTGAGTCCGAAAGGTGGAAGTTTCCTATGGCTTGAAAGAATAGCAGCATTCATATCTTGCAGGAACCTGAGTTTTCGGACAACCCCGTTTCCCCCTTTAAATTTGCCGTCTCCGCCGCTTCCTTCCCTGATGGAAAATTCCTCTAATAACACCGGAAACCTTGTCTCAAGAATTTCAGGATCGGTAATCCTGGAATTGGTCATATGAGTGTGTACAGCATCCGTTCCTGAAAATCCCGAGCCTGCTCCCGAACCTCCGCAAACGGTCTCATAATACTGCAAATCGGCATTTCCGAAGGTGAAATTATTCATCGTACCCTGGGAAGCCGCAAGCGTGCCAAGAGCTCCGAAAAGGGCATCAACAATGTATTGTGAGGTTTCAACGTTACCTGCAACAACAGCAGCAGGCGGTTCGGGCCTGAGTAGAGAACCTTTGGGAATAATAATCTCAAGCGGCCTCAGACAGCCCGCGTTCAGGGGAATATCACTTTTTACAAGCGTTCTGAAAGCGTAAAGTACGGCAGCTATGCAAACCGATGCGGGAGCGTTGAAATTGTTTGAGAGCTGCGGAGAAGTACCTGTAAAATCGATTCTGGCACCCCGGTTTTTGCGGTCGATTGTTACCTTCACTTTAATAACGTTTCCATCGTCGAGTGAATAGGTGAATTCCCCGTCTGTAAGCCTGTCAATGACTCTTCTGACTGCTTCTTCAGCGTTATCCTGCACGTGTTCCATGTAAGCTTCAACTGTTTCAAGGGAAAACTCTTCGATCATTCTGCGCAGTTCGAAAAGCCCCTTCTCATTTGCTGCGATCTGGGCGCGGATATCTGCAAGATTCTGTTCAGGGTTTCTTGCAGGATATTTTCCCGAGCCCAGCCAGGCTTTTAGCTTTTCTTCACAGAAGCGGCCTTGATTTACGATTTTCGTGCCCTCGCTCAGCACCCCTTCTTCCTCAATGCTCCTGCTGCCTGGAGGCATGGAGCCAGGACTGATTCCTCCTACATCGGCATGATGACCTCTGGAAGCCAGATAGAACAGGATTTCCCCTGAACTTCCGAACATGGGGGTAACAACTGTGATATCAGGAAGATGAGTTCCTCCATGATATGGGGAGTTGATCAAATATACATCTCCTATATGCATCTCCTTTAATTTCGTTTGGATAAGGGCTTTTACGCATTCACCCATTGAGCCCAGGTGCACAGGGATATGAGGGGCATTTGCTACTAGATTTCCTTCTCTGTCAAAAAGGGCACAGGAGAAATCCAGTCTCTCCTTTATGTTTACCGAGTGCGCTGTGTTCTGAAGGGTAAAACCCATCTGCTCGGCAACAGACATGAATCTGTTATTGAAAATCTCAAGCATTACAGGATCAACATCGGTTCCTATAGCTCTAAGGGCTGAGAGTGGAATTTCTCGTTTAAGGAAAAGATGGTCGCGTTCAGTAATCGCGCCTTTCCAGTCGGGTTCGATGACAATAGTCGTGTTTTTCTCTATAAGCACCGCAGGTCCGCTTATACAAGTTCCGGGCTTAAGTTCCTCTCTCTGGAAAACCGGGGTCTCATGAAACTCTCCATCGCTGTACATCTGCACAGTAGCGACAGGAGATAAGATCGGATTCTCTTCTATTTCTAGCAGAGGGTCCAGAACCCTTTCATTAATTCCTATGGTTTCCACGGAAATGGCTTCAACAATCAGGGCTTTGCCTTCCATTATAAACCCGAAGCGCTTCCTGTGGTCTTTCTCAAAGTCTTTCCTGAGACCATCCTTGTCCGCAAAGTCGATAACAAGCTGCGTATCCGAGCCTGCATAACGCATATGCACCTTATAGAGTGCAGTAATTCGGGATTCCTTCATGCCCTGTTCGCGCATTAGCAGGCGGCCTTTGTGTTCAAGCCCAGAAAATACGGATTTCAAACTCTCTATTAATGCATCAGAGAGCTCGCTGCCAATATAACGTTCTTTTATAAGCCTCTGGTCTGCGAGTCCCATGCCGTATGCTGAGAGCACGCCCGCATACGGATGAATGAAAATGCTTTTGATTCCAAGACTGTCTGCGACCCTGCATGCATGCTGAGGAGCAGCGCCTCCGAAGCAGCAGAGGGTATATTCCTTTATGTTGTATCCCCTCTGGATTGAGATTTTCTTGATGGCATTGGCCATATTCTCAACCGCAACCGAAAGGAAGCCTTCGGATACCTGCTCAGGCGTCCGGATATTTCCTTCGTTTTTGCCTTTGCCTGAAACCCTTTCTGCAAGCTCTTCAAATTTCCTGCGAACAAGTTCGGAATCAAGGGGCTGGTTTGCCTCGGGCCCAAAGATTCTTGGGAAAAATTCAGGCTGCAATTTTCCAAGCATGACATTGCAGTCAGTAACCGTAAGCGGCCCACCTTTTCGGTAACACGCCGGCCCAGGGTCCGAGCCTGCCGAATCCGGACCTACCCTGAACCTACCTCCCTCATAGTGAAGTATGGAACCTCCACCTGCTGCAACCGTATGAATACGCATCATAGGCGAACGCAGGCGCACTCCTGCAATCTCAGTTTCAAGGCTTCTCTCGTATTCCCCACTGTACTGGGCTACATCCGTAGATGTGCCACCCATATCGAAAGTAATGATTTTTCTTGCTCCTGCCATTTCTGAGGTTGCAACTGCCCCAACGATTCCCCCAGCCGGCCCGGACAGGATACAGTCCTTGCCTTGAAAAGTTTCCGCATCCGTAAGCCCTCCGCTGGACTGCATGAACATAAGCCTGGGACTTCTTTTAACTTTGTTCTCTTTTCCGTCCCCACTATCATTTTTTGTCCCATTTCCATTTTCTTTTTCTGTCCCATCTTCACTTTCTTTTTCTGCACCGTCTCCACTATCTGTTTCTGTCCTATCCCCGTTTTCTTTTCCTTCACTTTCATCTTCCAGAGATTTCTGTACCATATTAACGTACCTGCGGAGCACAGGAGAGAGATATGCATCCACTACGGTTGTTTCCCCTCTACTTACTAGTTTTATTAACGGACTTGCCTGATGGGAGAGGGACACCTGCGTAAAACCGATTTCTCTGGCAAGCTTCCCGAGTTTGAGTTCATGCTCAGGGTACCTGTATGCATGCATAAGTACGATTGCAGCCGAACGAATTCCGGCTTCAAAAGCCGTTTCAAGCTCTTTTTTTGCGTTTTCAAGGTCAAGAGGTACAAGCTCTATTCCGTCGGCTCCGACCCTTCCAGAAACTTCAATAACTCTTTCATAAAGCTGCTCCGGAAGTTCGATCTTCTGAGCAAAAATATCCGGACGGTTCTGGTACCCGATTCTCAAAGCATCTCCGAACCCCCTGTTTATAACAAGCACAGTTCGTTCCCCTTTCCACTCAAGCAGAGCATTTGTGCCGACTGTTGTTCCCATTTTCACGGATTCTACGATTTCAGCAGGCAGGGGTTCATTTCCGGGCAGCCCGAGAATCTGCCGGATCCCGTGCATGGCTGCATCTTTATAGTGACATGGATCGTCGGAAAGAAGCTTGTACGTGATCAGTTTTCCATCAGGGCTGCGGGCTACGATATCAGTAAACGTGCCTCCGCGGTCTATCCAGAACTGCCATCCGGCTTTGGGGGACATGAAGGGAATAATTGTAGAGGTGGTATTAATTGTTAATCAGGAGTTTGAGGTTTCAACCTGATTTCACTAAATTTGGAATTTATTTTTCAAAACGACTGCGAGAGATTTGTATTTTTGATAAGGAGATTCAAATAAAATAGAAAAGCTTTTGGAGTTAAAGTATAAAGAGAAAGAAAGCTTGGCAGAACTTATAATAAATTTGCCAAATGGCTTGCGATGCCTCAGGTTCCAGATTTATTTCTTGGGAAATAATTTGTTCTATTTTCACAGGTCGACATCAAAAATCTTCACCCAAGTTCAAAAGTCGTGACCCCGTAAACCTTTTCAAGGTTTATATCAGGTTCTTCCCGGCTGTACATCCGGATAGTTTTGAACATTACAGTCATTCCATATTTATTGGCAATTTCCATTGCTTTTTTATTTGGTTCCGGAACATCCAGATATATGGCTTCATTCGAAGCAGAAGCCTTGAGAGCCAGGAAGATTTTCTCTGCTATTATCGGGTCATCTGCGAAAAGAGGGCCTATCTTGTATCCGTTCTGGCATTTCCTTATAACGCCGTATCCTTTTAGCTTTCCAGCTTCAACGGCTGCAAAGGCATAAGAATCAGGTTGTTTAATCCAGTTTTCCAGAAAAGTAGACCTTGGAGCTGGAAACATTTCCCTGTCGTACTCCAGCAGGCTTTCAAACGGCACGTCTGAAATTTTCACAAGCCCATCCGGAACTTTTCCGCCACCTTTTCCTTCAAAACGCAGGTTGCTGTAAAAGGACTTGAACTTCATAAGTTCCTGGTACTTCTTTTCGTTTTCCACTACCCCATCAAGCCCGATATTCCTGTTTCCCAGATGTTCCAGGCATTTTTCAGTTAATTTAATCCCAACTCCTTTTTCCCTGAATTCGGGTTTAACCACATAGAGGCCAAGAAAACCGAAAGAATCATCATATGCGACAGCAGAGGCACAACCTATGGGCTCTCCTTCAATTTCTGCAATAAAAAAACCGTCAGGATCGGTTTCGTAGAAAATTTCCCCGTCATAGATTCCAGGGTTCCATCCTTCGCCGGCTGCCATTTGGATAGCGAATTCGGCCTCATCGCGTTTCATTTTCCGAATCTTTAGCCCTTGGATCTCCATATGACTTTTTCTCATGTATTATTGTACTTTTGGATTCTATTTATATCTCATTCATCAACTTATTTGAAAAAATTTATAAATTTACCTTGCAATGAATCACCATGCAAAAGTACCAGGGAATTATTGTTGATGCAGTTTCCAGGCGACAGTTCAAAGGTGAAATCACCGTTGAAAATGGGAAGATTCTCAGTATAGAGGAAAAGGAGCACGATAGTGAGCAGTATATCCTTCCAGGGCTTGTAGACGCCCACGTGCATATTGAGAGTTCGATGACCGTGCCTTCGGTTTTTGCCCGGATGGCGGTTGCAAGAGGTACGGTTGCAGTAGTTAGCGACCCTCATGAGATTGCAAACGTTATGGGAGAAGAAGGCATTGATTATATGCTTGAGGATGCCAGAAAAGTGCCTCTGAAGGCCTTTTTCGGAGTACCCTCATGTGTACCGGCTACTCCTTTTGAATCCGCTGGGGCGGTGCTGGACGCAGAGGCTGTTGACCGATTGCTGGCAAGAGAAGACCTTCACTACCTTTCGGAGATGATGAACTTCCCGGGTGTGATCCTTGAATTCCCTGATGTAATGGCAAAACTGGAGTCCGCTAAAAAGTACGGCAAAGTTATAGATGGACACGCTCCTGGTTTGAGGGGAGCCGACCTTCAGAAATACGTGTGTGCAGGAATTTCCACAGACCACGAATCTTTTACTTATGAAGAAGCAGTTGAGAAAATAAAGCTCGGTATGAAAATACTGATTCGAGAGGGAAGTTCAGCCCGGAATTTCGACACTATATACATTTTGATAGACGAATATCCCGAATCGGTTATGCTCTGCACCGACGACTCTCATCCTGATACTCTGATATATGAGGGGCATATCGACAAGCTTCTCAGGCGGGGACAGGAAAAAGGACTTGACATTTATAATCTCATAAGGGCAGCTGTGATCAATCCGGTGGAACACTATAGGCTTAACGTCGGGCTGCTGCGCGAGGGAGACCCTGCCGATTTTATTATTGTGGACGACATCAAGTCGTTCAATGTGCTGAAGACCTTTATTGACGGAAATTGTGTTTGCGATAACGGAAAAGTCCTTTTTTCAGTTGAAAAAACTCCTGCAAAAAACGTGTTCAACCGAGGCAAAATTTCGATTGGTGATGTAAAACTGTTCTTGCCTGCTTCTGAAAATAACGAGGAACAGATGGAAAAACAGATGAAAAAAATCCGGGTAATAGTCGCTCAGGACGGAGAACTGGTCACAGGCCAGGAATTGGCCCTTCCAAAGATAGAAAAAGGAAATCTGGTTTCGGACACTGACCGGGATATTTTGAAAATGGTTGTCCTGAGCAGGTATGCTGATGATCCTGTTCAGATTGGTTTCATAAAGAATATAGGCCTGAAAAATGGGGCTATTGCGAGCAGCATTGCCCACGACAGTCATAATATTATTGCAGTCGGAGCAACGGATGAGGACATCGTTAGAGCTGTCAACAGATTGGTGGAAAATCGAGGAGGGATCGTTGTTGGGACCGCAGAAAATCTTCTTGATCTCCCACTGGAGGTTTCAGGTCTCATGAGCACTCTGGACGGAAAAGAAGTAGCTGCAAGGTACGAGCAGTTAAATGAAGAAGCTAGGAAGTTGGGAACTTCGCTTACGTCGCCTTTTATGACACTTTCATTTATGTCGCTTCTGGTAATTCCTGAACTCAAATTGAGTGATAAAGGCCTGTTCAATGTGACAAAATTTGAATTTGTTGAGCTTTTTGCAGATGAATAAGCAAAGATGCAGGCAGAAAGTCCTAGCAGGGAGATCTTCTGCCTTTTTCAATTATTTCCTCTGCTTTTTCAGTTATTTCTTTTACTTACTCAGCTATTTCGGTCCTTTGTTTATTTTCTTCACTGCATAAACGTCTACTAAATATCATTTTTAACATTAATTTATCTTTTTAACATTAAACTTATTTTTCTATTGACTTTTTGCTTATATTAATATATGAGAAGGTGCAATAATAAATTGGGGTGAATTATTATGCACAAAAGCACGAAAATGGTGGGTTTTATCTTGGTAACAGCAGGGCTTGCTTATGCTATAAAAAAGATGATGCATAACAGAGAAGATTGCTCTGGTTGGCATAAAATAAAAGTGGAAGATGAAAAAAGAACTGGTTCAAGGTATGGTTCCAATCCAGTTAAATACTAAATTAACATAATATATTTACTTTTACTTTTTTAAAATCTATATATTTAGCATTTAGACTTAAATTTCATTGAGTAGCATAACTAAACATGTTTCTGTTTTTTGTAGAGAATCAGCATGTAAAGCAGCTTTGATTGAAATTACCTGAAGTACTAAGTTAAATAACAAAAGCGAGAAAACTTAGAGGAACTAATTGTTTTTTCTATTTTTTTAGTCTTGTCGATCCTTCTCTACAATTTTTAAAACGTCAACGTTTGAAGTAGTCTGAATCAAAAAGAACTGCTTGCTCACAGAAGCAGTTTTCCTGGCTGCGGTTTCCATGCAGAGCATGAGAATTTTTACGGCATCCTGGAAAGTGCTTTTCTTCGTCCAGTTGTCCTTGAAGCATTTATTGGTTACCTGCTTCGTGAAATCATTTCCGAGAACTATCAGGTTGCTTCCCTTTGCGTGTGAGGTTAAGGTTATTTCGGAGTCCCTTAGCTCGGCAATAGCGTAATTTCCGGCTGAGGCATAAAGTCTTCTTTTCTTAACTACCCCGCCTTCAATTGAGGAGACTTCTCCTATTAAAATGCCGTCTCTCTCCGAGATTTTGCTCTTGCAGTCAGTGACCGTTATGCCGACCCCGAATTCTCGAACTTTTTTTGCGAGTTCGTCATCTGTGACAATTATCCCGCTGTAAAGCTCCTTTTCAAGCTTTTCCCTATCCGGCTTCTCTCCTTCAAATGTTATTTCACGCAGGTCTCCAGTCATTACTGCACCGTTTTTCCCAATAAAAGCTATAACAAGGGTCATTTTTCAGGTTCCTGTATTTTGATATTTCTCGTCTCTTAATATTTCTCACTTTGACTTAGTTCAGTTTTTGAGTAAGATTTATCATTGTACAAATTAATGTCTACTCCATAAAAAGCTATCAATTAAATATTACATAAACTCAAGAGCGGTTAATTATATCCAATAATAATTGACATTTTGATTTTATTAAAGGTCAACTATATACAATTTTCAGTTCCAGTCCTATTATATATGAAATTATTCTTTTTAGATCAAGCAGAAAGAATATAAATTTTTAAACAATCAATATATTTACATTTGTACGTCTTTCAGGAGAAAAATATGGAAAATATACTGATTACCTTTAGGAATGTCTGGAAAACTTATCAGATGGGGGAAGTCCAGGTCAATGCCCTGAAAGATGTGAACGTGAAATTCAAGAAGGGAGAATTCGCCGCAATAATCGGGCCCTCAGGAAGTGGGAAATCCACAATGATGAACCTAGTGGGCTGCCTTGATACTCCTACAAAAGGTGAAATTTTCCTTAAAGGCCGGAATATAGCCCGGCTTGAAGAATCAGACCTTGCGGCCCTGAGAGGTAAGACAATTGGGTTTGTTTTTCAGCAGTACAACCTTATTCCTGGTATGACTGCACTCGAAAACGTGCTTTTACCTCTTGAAATCCAGGAAATTGACGATCGAATGGCAGAAAAAAGGGCAAAGAAATTGCTTACACTTTTAGGGCTCTCGGATAAAATTCAGTACAAACCCTCTCAACTTTCAGGCGGACAGCAACAGAGAGTTTCGATTGCAAGAGCTCTGGCCTGTAACCCTGAGGTTATCCTCGCAGACGAGCCAACAGGGGCTCTGGATAGCGTTACCGGAAAAGAATTGCTGGCAATTCTATACAGGCTCTGGAAAGAGGAAGGTAAAACAATAGTTATGGTTACGCACGATCTGCACCTTGCAAGGTATGCAAGAAGGCACATCGAACTAAAGGATGGAAGAATCATCAGGGATGATGTGAATGAAGAAAAACTTGACCCAGAAACTCATCACGAGATACCTGAAAGCGAAACCTGAAAGAAAAGCTATGGGGACGTTTTAATAAACAACTAAGATCATATCCAGACTAAGTCTTGGTTATTCATATTAATTCAAGATTACTCAGATTAACTTTAACATATCATGACAAATTATGATCATTTAGACTAAAATATAATTATTAAGGCTAAATTTAGGTCATTTGAGATTATTTCAGGCTATTTCAGTATAAACTGAGGTTATTTAAGATTATTTGATATTATTGGATCATTTCGTTAATCGGATTTATCTAAACTCTATTCGAACCATATATACCCGATAAAATCTTTTTGGACCTTCTTTAGAGGTATGAAATCAGTAAAATGAGGAATTTTAAATGGGTTTTAAACTTACAGGTTTTATTTGCTTGCTCTTACTGCTTGCTTCATGCGTTCAACCTGTCCTTGCAGAGGATAGTTCTGAAACTGAGAGCACTGAGGATGAGAGCACTGAGAATAAGAGCACTTCAAATATTGGTTCGGGTCTTGATAAAGGCTTAACTCTTGACCTGCTCAACCAGGACCCTGATCCGGTAAAACCAGGGGATGTCCTTGAAATCAGGCTCTCAATTCAGAATACTGGATATGAGGACCTGGATAATTGTGTTTTGGAGATCAAACCAGAATATCCTTTTAAGGCTATTGCCGGCGAGAAACTTGTACAAAATATAGGCACTTTGGGAAAGCGCTATGAGGACAACCGCCAAAAGGTCGTAAAATTCAAACTCGGGCTTGATAATAACATCAACGAAGGCAAATATCCTCTTAAAGTGTACGTTTACGCAGATGGAAATAAAAACAGGTTTTCCCTTACAAAAGATTTCGATATAGAAATTGATAGCGAATCAAATGCTGAAATTGAATATATCAGTGTCGAAAAAATGGTACCAGGGCAGAAAACCGATCTCGTTTTCGGCATAAAGAACGTGGGAAATTCTCCCCTGAAAAATGCGATGTTTTCCTGGGAATCTACTAATGACGTAATCCTGCCTGTGGGTTCAAGCAATGTTAAACACATTAACCTGATTGACATTGGAGACACTGAAAATGCCAGCTTTGAAGTCCTGACAAACGTCAATACAAAGCCAGGCCTGTATAAGCTGAATATGGTGCTCACTTATGATGATGTTGAAGAACTCCAGACTATCACTGAGGCAGGCACTGTAGAAAACCAGAAGCGAAAAGAGATTAAAAGCAAAGCTGGAATCTATATCGGAGGCACGACGGATTTTGATGTCGCGTTCATGGAAAGAAGCCAGACCGGTGCATACACTTTTTCAATCTCGAACATCGGAAACAATGCGGCAAATTCAGTGAAGATTTCTATCCCCCAACAGGCAAACTGGACTATTGCGGATGGCAGCAGTAACTCCGTAGTTCTCGGAAACCTGCAAAAGGGAGACTATACAACCGCTGATTTCAACCTGAAGCCGGCAAAGATCGGAGAAGATCTACCTATAAAATTTGAAATCAGCTACACCTCAAATGATGGAATCAGACAGGTTGAGGAAATAGAGCTCTCCCTTTATTCCTCAACTTTTACCCCATCAACCGAGGCTGGCATTTCGGAAGAGAGAAATTCGAGCTCACTGGCATATAAAGCCGGATTCGCTATGCTTGTCTTTGTAGCGTGCGGCGCCGTGATCTATAAAAAGCGTCAAAAGAAGTTAAAAATGGAAAGCGCTCAGGAAAATGAGCTTAATGAGATGAAAGCCGAGGATCGGGACAGGTAAATCGAAAGAATGCGGAAATGGGGTAACTGTTCCATGAAGCCGGGAAAGATTTTAAAAATCGCCTTTAGTATGGTCAAAGCCAATAAACTTAGGAGCTGGCTGACCATTATAGGAATAATAATAGGCATTGCCTCGGTAATGGCGATTGTCACTACAGGGGAGTACTTCGAGAAAGAGGTGACTGAAACTCTCGAAGGCTTCGGGGGCGATACTATTACAATCGTAGCTTCAACCCCTTTCGAGTTAATGAACGATGAAAACTTCATAGTAGAGTACTCGGAAAATTCTGAGGAAAATTCAGAAATTTCGCTCGAGAATTCGGAGACGAATGCAGAAGCCAAAGAGGACAAAGACGAAGTTAAGACCGAAACATCCGAGCCTGTCGAATTTGAACCGGTGACTGAGAGTCAACTCACAAGGATGGATGTATTTGCCCTGCGAAGTATTCCTGCTATCGAATATATCAATGTCAATGTTGAAAAGGATCCAGAACTAAAGCTCGGAGGCAAAAGTACCACTGTCTGGGTTACAGGCGTGGACCCTGCAGTCTGGTCAAAAATGACAAAAAAAGATTTAGAGCAGGGTAGAATGCTACAAGCCGGGGATAGGAACGTTGTTGTTCTTTCAAACGAGCTTGCAAAGGGGACTTTTGACAATGAAATTCGGCTCAACCAGATAATTCTGTTAAACGACAGGTCATACAGAGTCGTCGGGATTCTGGCAAAAGGTGGTGGGCTCCTTGGGGGCCTTACCGGACTTTTCGGGAGCAGTATCTACATGCCTTACCAGAATGCATATGACCTTTCTAGCAACGAGGATTCTTCTGAGACTGAAACGGATGTCTATAGCACAATAGAAGTGAAACTTTACAAAGGGGCTGATTACAATTCGACTCTTCAGGAAATCGAGAATAAATTGAGGATCTCAAGAAGAGTCAATGAAGATACCCAGGACTTCTATGTTAATTCCAACAAAGAAGTAATAGAAAGTACCAGAAAGATGATTAATGGTCTTACAATTTTCCTGGCATTTATTGCAGGGATTTCACTCCTTGTAGGTTCTACAGGGATTGCTAATACTATGTTTACATCTGTCCTCGAAAAAACGAAAGAGATCGGAATCATGAAAGCCATAGGAGCAAAAAATCGGGATATAATGCTGATCTTTCTTTGCAATTCCGCAATGATAAGCCTTGTAGGTGGAATTATAGGCATTCTCCTGGGTACAGTTGCAGTGCAGGCAGTGCTTTTCTTCATATCTATTAAAATGAACACTCCCTTCGAATTCGCCCTTAGCCTTAAAGCTACCTTTATTTCGACCTTCGTTTCCATTGTTGTAGGCTTGATTGCAGGTCTAGTGCCTGCAAAGAATGCCTCGGAACTGAAACCCGTGGATGCATTGAGATATGAATGAACTGTTAGAAAGAAGAATATCGCGAACCTCTCGCTGAATTCTTCGCCTTTCGGTTCAGTTTCAAGGGAGAAGTTTCCTGGTTCATCCCTCTCTTTTTTGAGAACAAGTCCCCAAGCCCCGAGTTCTACAGGTGTCAGATAACTATAAGATTTTGATCTTGAAGTGAGATTTTTGATATTGATTGCAGCATTGATGTCCTATCATTTTTTGTTTTACAATCAGAGCATTCCCTTCTCTAGCATCAAGAGTCAGGTTAGAGTTATAATATCCGCAAACGCTACAAAGTTTAGAAGAAGGCTCAAACACTTTCCGGATTTCGCCGGAAAGTGTAGAGGAAGGGAACTTCCAGCCTTAGAGTTAAATAGGCCATTTTACCTGAAAGGATCGTCTCAGAAAATATAGAGGGACAGGAAAGGAGATAATTGTAAATCAAGAACTATATTTCTTGAATAAATCCTAAGAATTATATGAAAAACTATATATAGGGTCTAAAATATGAGAGCCAGTGGATTAGGAGATAAAATGAACAGTATTAAATTATTTAAGAAAGTCACTGATAGTATCAGTATAATCTTTCTTTATATACTACTTCTGGCTCTAGTTATGGGAATGGTAAAGACCTTGCTGGATATCCGTTCCATTATTTTTGAGTCTCTTGAAAGTGGATTCAGCCACATAGTAACAAGTGTACTGACTGTCTTTATTGTAATTGACCTTTTCAAAGTTTTTGTTGATTACCAGGAGAATGACAGGATCAGGCTTACGGATCTCACAGATGCCACAATTTTTATAGTCCTGCGTGAAATTGCTGTAGGCCTCTATTCAAAGGAATTCGGGTATGAATTTATTATAAGTCTGGCGGCTTTACTGTTTGTACTCAGTATAATGAGAGTGCTTGCCATCAAATATTCCCCCGCAAAACCTAAGGGATCTGGATCTTCGACTGCTGTGCAGAGTGAAGGACAACCTGTAAAACAGGGCGTTAGCGCCATTTTAGATAAGTGCAAAACTGCTTCTGAAAGCAATTAATTCCTTTTTGAAAGCATTTGAACAATTTTCCTCTGTCTCTAGAAGACAGAAAAAATATTTTTTTCTTTTTAATTACACAGATAAAGACCAATTTGAAAATAATTTTTGGTTATGCAGACTAAGTAAAGTTAGCAAAATTAGTAAAGTTAGTAATTTGATAAAGTAAGTAATTTAATAAGGTAACTAAATTAGTAAAGTAACTAAATTAGTAAAGTAACTAAATCAGTAAAGTAACTAAATTAGCAAAATTCACAAAGTTCGGAAAATGAAAATGTATAAAGGGTAATCCTGAAATAAAAAAGTTTTAAATTATTCTTGAGTATGAGATGTTTTAATGAAAAAGAGTGCTCAAAATATCAGTACTGAAGAAAAAACGGTCAAAAAAGTGGCCAAGCCTGTTATCATGAAGATATACGATTGTCTTCTTGCCTCCTACGGTCCTCAGGGCTGGTGGCCTTTAATTGAACTTCGTGACGCCGGCGGGACAAATCCTACAAAAACCGGCTCTGTCCAGGGATATCACCCTGCAGATTATAGCTACCCGCAGACCAGAAACCAGCAGTTTGAGATTATCTGCGGAGCTCTGCTTACGCAAAATACGAGCTGGATACAGGTTGAAAAAGCTCTCCTGAACCTTAAACAGATAGATTCACTTTCCTCTGGATCTATTCATTCTCTTGACCCTGAAACCTTAAAAGAAGCTGTCAGGCCGGCAGGTTATTACAACCAGAAAGCAGTACGACTGAAAACTCTTGCCTGCTGGTTTTCGGAACTTGGAGGCCGGATTCCTGCTCGGGAAGAACTCCTTTCTTTAAAAGGCGTGGGCCCTGAAACTGCTGATTCGATCCTGCTCTATGCCTTCAAACAGCCTTCTTTTGTTGTTGATGCGTATACTAAAAGAATAGTAACAAACCTGGGCCTTGCTGATGAGAAGGCAAGTTATAATGAAATCAAAGCCCTGTTTGAAGAAAATTTGCCTGAAGACTTGGCTATCTACCAGGAATATCATGCTCTGCTCGTGGAGCATGCCAAAAGATATTATCAGAAAAAAAGCATTCAGGATAATGATATTTTACTAAAGGATATCTTATTAAATTAATATATAACCTTTAATTATATTTGACATCAGACGACACTCTATTAAACTTTTTATTGAGCTCATTCTAAAACCAATTTTATCCTCTGTAATATTCAGAAACTTTTTTCTAGCCAGAAAATCGAATTGATTATTTCAAATTCGGGATTAAGAGATAAATGATTTAGAGTTTTGGAATCGGTTCGTTATAATATTTACCTTAAAAAAGCTATATTTATACATAAGTTAAGTGTAAAGTTCAAGGAATATTCGCAAAAATTATTCAACCTTTAGTTCCATGTTTAGCTCTATGAACCGTTTCTGCAGAAATTCAATATCTTGGCTTACCAGATCTAACAATTTTTTAGATCCGCTTTTAGATCCATCGTGTGTTTGGATATATTTTTCAAAGATAGATCGCACCTCTGGTTCAGCTAGATGTTTATGACCATTTATTTCAGCTATCCTTCGAGTCTTTATTCGACTGATGACATTTTCATCATATGAAGCTAGTAGATCGTGAAGTGGTAAATAAAACAGATCTATGCTCTGTTCAATATGTTTAAGTTCTTCCTGTTTTTGTCTGATTTTATCTTCTGTTAAATAATTAATAAGATTTTTATAATTATAAATAACTGAATTTAAAATAATAACAGTTACTAGAAAAAATAACAATATAACCATAATTGTTCCTGAATCCATTCCTTTATATACCGCATATATAAGAAACAAAGCTTCAATTACAAACGTTAAACCATACAAGTATAGCATTTTTTTATAACTCTTTATGTCATTGTTAATATTTCTATGATAGATAGCCCGCAAGCCAGTCACAAATAATCACCACTCAAACAATAAAAAACATCTACTTGATGAGAAATAGTTTTAGTATTTTTAATAATGTGGATATTTTTCCCTTAATAACCATAGATATATATCAGGGTTATTTGAAATAGATATGCACTACAAGGAGACGCTTTCAAACTTTTTTAATAGACCTTCTTCTAAAAAGCTCACTTATATCATGAAGGCATCCACTGATCCAGTGTCTTGAAAATTTAGTCATTAGTCACATGTTGACTCTGAATCGCCATAATTAATGAGAAACTATCAAAGATTATGCTCAATAATTAAATTGCCATTGCACTAGCTAACTTTGTCTATTAGTGCGAAGTCATTTCCAGCACATCCTCGAGCCATTCACGAGTGGTTGTGTTTTTACTATGATAAATAAAACTTTACTTTAATTCCAATAAGGTAAATTAAGTTCTAACAATAAAGGCCTGAAACCTGTTAAGCTATAATCGTTTTTTTGGCTTTGGCGATTTAAGTTCCTCTAAGATAAGAACAAATTTATTTTAGTTGGCTATTTTGTGTGTTCGACCTCAGTACATTGACCTAGAGATATTTATGATACTAAAAAGAAGTTTATGATGATACTGTTTATAATAGTTTATTGTGGTGTTATGGACGAGATAGATACGACGGATGTGTATGTCTGTGCAGATCATAAAAAACGCTGAACAGCAAATGTATTGAAATCGATTATAGAGAAATATTCGAGAACAGCAAACTTGCGATTGTGGCTCAGAGCTAAACAATGACACTGCGAGAGTTGTGCTTAAAGTAGTCTCTCGGGCATCTGATAAGTCGTCGGCGACTGGCATTGAAACTGTACATATGCTATGTATTGTAAAAACGAAATGTAAGAAGTGTGAGAAAGAATATATTATGGAATTCACACAATCGATAGAGGAGCAAATACAAACTGAGTTCAGCGACTGCAAATATCGGATGTGCAAAACGTTTGATAAATACCTGAGCCGCATTGAAATTGATAAACGATATGAGCTAAAATATGTTCGCCGTGATTATACACTAGCTGCCGAGGGCGAGATTACACAGTTGGATACAACAACGGACTTACATTCAGAGCCTATCCCAAAATCTGTTTCATTCTAAGTCATCATGAGTTTTCAGATCAGAAACGATTAGGAAATAAATTCTACATTTTTGTACATATTAAAGAAAATAAATTTTACATTCTTGTACATATTGAGTAAAGATATAATTTTAGAAATTCTTTCGAACTCAAGTTTAAAATATTAATTGTTTAATTTTATAGAAATAAAACGGAGTTTTTCCATCATGCAGTCATCTTTGAAAATCGGAAATATAATGGACATACCTATCAAACTGGACACATCCTTCCTTCTGGCACTTCCGATATCTGCATATTTTTTCGCGATCAATTCACAACCATATGGTTTTGCGGGAGTTGAGCCAACTGTAGTTAGATATTCTCTTTCTACTCTTTCTGCCATCTTCCTTTTTGTCTCAGTACTTTTACATGAACTTGCACACTCTTATCTTGCAAAGCGTTATGGGGCTAAAATTGCCAGCATCACTCTCCTCCTCTTTGGAGGTGTAGCCTCTATGGAAATCCCGCAGAAACCTGAACAAGAAGCAAAGATAGCTTTTGCAGGGCCTTTAACGAGCCTCATAATAGGTTTTATCTGCCTGTTCACATACA
This sequence comes from Methanosarcina sp. UBA289, assembly GCA_002496565.1. Taxonomy (GTDB): domain Archaea; phylum Halobacteriota; class Methanosarcinia; order Methanosarcinales; family Methanosarcinaceae; genus Methanosarcina. The sequence continues at coordinate 128,958 of DAKJ01000017.1, forward strand.
ATTACGTAATATCCTCTAACCCTGCGCTTTCTCAAAACCCCATATATCTTATAATCTGGGTTCTTGGATCAATGAACTTATTGCTTGGGATCTTTAATTTACTGCCTGCTTTTCCTATGGATGGGGGCAGGATACTCCGTTCATTTCTTGCCATAAAAATGTCTTATGTAAAGGCGACTCACAGTGCAGCTTCCATCGGGAAGTTTATTGCTATTCTCATGGCGATTTATGGAATTTATGTAGGTGATCTCTGGTTTCTCCTGATTGCTTTCTATATTTATGGCAGCGCATCTAATGAGGATCGATTTTACTCAGAATCAGGCAGATCTGTGTAATATTTAATTAGGAGTTAGTGGATTTTGTCTTAAGCCTGGAATATATGTGTTGAGATGGCTAAAGGTTAGCCTATGTACTCAAGGCCCAACTTCAAGCTTTATCAAGAGGTTATTAGAGGGCTTTTCGAATTTATTATTTGTTTTTTCTAGCCATGACTGAGTTTCGCGGCCCAGTTGCTGGAATGTTTGTGCATATAATATGCCAAAATTTAAGTTAAGTAATCAACATATTTTGTTATAAATTTAATAATAGTGCTATTGTTTGTTATATTAGATGATAAATATGGAAGGTTTGGATTGTAATAATCATTTTGTTCCTTTATTTCCTTTCGGCGCACCGAATCAATCGACGATCATTGCAAATGAGAAAGTAGTGATTAAGGACAAAGATGATAATGCTCTACTTTCTGGCAACGCAGAAGTTCGTCTCGATTTACTTCCACGTCCTCGAATTCGTGTGCATATTATTAATATAGAATTATCTGACCTTGAGGCAGTTAGATTATCCAAAAGAATATGGTCTGGCGAGTTATTTACGCTAGACTTGAATAATAAAAAACATGTTGAAGGATTTATAACATCTTTTCGCTCTTCATATAATGAAAATCACTCAATAATCTTTTCTTCATCTTCTGAGCCAATAATTGGACTTGGAGACGACGACACTCAGATGCAATACGCCGTTTTTCATTTATTTAACTTCAAGGAAACACTTGTAAATAATGGGAATCTTTCTAAGCATGTCCACTTAGAAGCTGATAACTGGGTAGTAGAGCTGAAATCTTTAGCAGATGATGTATTCGAAAAATTAAGAAGCGAAGGTGGCTATGGTCTAACGCATGTAGGTTGTTTGAGAAAGAAAGACGACACTCCTATTTCGGGTAAAGAAGTTAAAGAAATGCTTTATGCGCTAGAGCACTTTTTCTCTTTTGCAAAAGGAGCTTGGTGTAATCCTGTATGTGCAGTAGGGTTTAACTCTTCAGATAGAGTATGGGAATCATGGTCATCACCGAAAGTATCTGGTTTCTCTCAACTAGGCTCATGGTTTGATGGACAGCATTCTGAACAACTCGAGAATCTGTTCCCTGGTTTTATAAGTAAATGGAATGATGCAGACTGGAATGATACTCTCCATAAGGTTATATATTGGTATCTTATTGCCAATAATTCTAATATAGACGCTGGGATTGTTTTAACTCAAACTGCACTTGAAAGGTTATATTACCAGAAACTTAAGGAAAACGCTAAATCAAAGCCTAAAGATCCAGATAGGACTTCGTCGAAGCTGAATAATCTCTTTTGTGAGTTAAATCTTCCTATAGAACTTATTGAAGAGAATACACCTAGACTAAAGAAGTTAGCAGATGAAATTAATAAATATGTAGATGAACACATAACAGAAAAGAGAAAAAAGACAAAAATGGTGTGGAATGATGCTCCCAGTGCTTTAACTGGAATGCGTAACTATTTAGTTCACCCTGTAAATGAATATGATTCTGTAACTTTTGGGCCTGCTATCTATGACGCAAATAAGCTGGGACTGTGGTACCTTGAGCTTTCTTTGCTTAAAGAATGTGGATACTCAGGAACATATTATAATCGTTTAACTGAAAAGCTGATAGAGAATGCCGAAGAAGTTCCATGTAAAAGTAAGTTGTAGATCTATAAAGCGTTTTCGAAACCTGAAACCTCTATGCATCAATGAGTCTTTTACTTGTTCTGGGTGAAGAAATCCCACCAATTGCTTAGTCTCAGGATGTTTAGCGCATCTTTGAGGCAACACCAACCATATCAGAGTCTTTTGCTCTTTGGTATATGTAAACGATAAAACAGAATACTTCAGCTATTGAATTATTGGCGAAGTAGCCATACACGTCAATTTCATTGACGCATTCACTCTTTATTAGGGAAGTGAATCCTAAACTGCCCTTTCGGGAGAACAATCGGGCACGGCAATCCTTTAAGAAACTGCTAGCATTACCACGAGTAAAGCTAGTACTTTATTTCTTATCAAACTCTTCACCGATTTTGTTTATGTTAATCTTCTACATATATCTGCCTATACTTCGGTAATCTGCTCCGCCTCGAGGATATTGACTTCGCCGGTATAATTAGCAATACTTATATCATGATTTGCGATAAATATTCTTGAATAGTCATTGTCACTCGTTTAATATTAATTAGTAAGGACGGAGTATCGTGCCAAGATTTAAAGAAGAAAAGAAATGTGTCGCAGTCATACTCACCGCTCTTCCTGTAGAATATCTTGCGGTTCGTGATCATCTGACAGATATTGAGGAAAAAACACATCCACAAGGAACTATTTATGAATGTGGAATATTTTCAACTAATGGTCAGTTATGGAATGTCGCGATAGGAGAGATTGGCGAAGGCAATGAACAGGCAGCTTTGGAAGTAGAAAGGGCAGTTTCATATTTTGATCCGAGCATTATAATTTTCGTAGGAGTGGCTGGCGGAGTCAAGGATGATGTAAAACTTGGTGATGTGGTAGTTGCTAGTAAGGTTTATTGTTATGAATCAGGTAAAGCTGGGAATAACTTCAAAACAAGACCTCAAGTGAGTTCGCCAAATTATAAAGTGATTAATAGAGCGAAAGCCGAGGCTCGAAAGTACGACTGGTTACAATATCTTGACGGGATAATACCTGATCCACAACCTACTGTATTTGTCAAACCCATTGCTGCTGGTGGAAAAGTATTAAGTTCATCTTTATCTGAGGCTTATAAATTGATTAAGTCTGGTTATGGAGACACACTGGCTGTAGAGATGGATGGATATGGTTTTCTCAAAGCTGCTTATGCTAACCCACAAGTAGATGCACTGGTGATTCGTGGTATTTCTGATTTAATTGACAATAAGGATAGCGCAGACAAGGCTGGCTTTCAGAAAATAGCTTCTCGTCACGCGAGTGCATTTGCTTTTCAAATTTTAGCGAAGTTATGCATTGAAATACAAAAACACGTAGATAGAGCGTTTATATGGGATAAATCATTGATTAATAACGAAGTAGATATAACTAGAGATAAGAATTTAGTTAATGATGATTTCTTGGGATTTATTAATGACTGTAAATCTTATTCGACAGTTGATCACATATATGCAAACGAAGATTCTCAATACATTATAATATCAATCAATCTTGGGATAGGTGGTGTAAGGGAACTGGGTGAGGAATGGAAGAATACTATATCTGGTATAGAAGTAGAAGTTAGCAATAAAGGAAAGCGAGATGCTCTAAATTGTGAGGGTTTAGTCACTTTTAAAAAGTTGGATTCACTTACTTTATATCCAACTGAAAAAGGAAATGTGTTGCATAACACTAAAAAATTTGATCTTCTTGTAGGTGAAACGAAAACACTAGTAGCTGCATGGGGTTTTTCGGGAACAGCTATTGAAGGATCTGCTGGATTCAGTAAAGGTGATTTTGTAGATAAAACTCCACCTATTGAAGTGATAATCTATTATGGGGATAAAACTGTAAGAAAAAGATTAGAAGAAGAGGATATTGATAAGCTCATAAGAGAGTTTGAAGAGCAAAACCATAGACTTAGTTGAGATGATAATCACTAAAATATCATCATATGTTGGTAGGATTTTCTTCCATCCACCTTCGACTAAGTTTCACGACCCAGTTTCAGGGATATTTAGGTACATCCTCAATGTGACAACATTGTCACATCGGTAATCATCCGACTCAGGGATATTAGCTTGACTGGCAGTTTACACCAAGTATATCCTCAAAACCAGCTACATTGGCTCTACATAACGTACAGTAGAGCTTGGCAGCCTCATAGATTATTGTCAATAGCCTTCTGGGGTAAGTGGTTTAGATTCGATCTCTGTTCCCCAATTCTATTAATAAATTATCACGCCTTTTGCCTTCTATATAGTACTCTGCCGCGAGCACTGATGCAATCACTAGTATCAGTGCATCGTTCTGTTCTGGCTCTATTTCCACTGTATAGATTTCCCAGATAGTACCCGATGACCACACTTTTGCAATTCGTTTTCCGTTTGACTTAATTTTAAAATCTACACCATAAATAAGAACTACCATTTACTTTCATTTCAGGTGCATCTGGAATTTCGATATTCCAATCAGAAAGACTAAGATGAAGTAGACCTCTTTTCTTTATTGTTGCAGATAGTTACCATCCTTTTGTTTGATATAAGTTGTCTCTCTAAGAGAGAAAAACTTACTAGGGAATCTTTTAAAAGGACATTTCTCTGTGCATCGAGTAAATTCCCTCCTCCATCATAGAAAACTGTCTCACCCGTTTCATTTTCAATCCAGGATTTACTGGAGAGAAACTTACTTTTTATTCTGTAAGTGGTGTGCTTGCATTTAGTTCCTTTTCCTGACACGGTACCCATCTTCTTTAGAATGTTGATGTATATTAATACCTTTAATTTTCAGTGTACTTAAAAACAAAATAGTAGGTCTGTGCATAGTAAACTCTATAAAATATTATACAATGTATATGTTTTATTTTATAAACAGTTATTAAAATTTTAAGGATGACCTTGAGACATTTGACACAACTCGACTGTGGTTACTTAAACTCAAGCCAGAAAAAACATTACATGAAGCTTGCCATCAACCTATTGTCCTTAATCTCACTGCAATCGATGACCTTTGGGCCAGTAAATCTAAAAAAGTCATCTTCGGGCTGTCAAAAAAACCCTTCATTTTATAAACATTTTAAATTAATAATATCGCTAACTCAAATGTAGTATCACAAAAAAGCAGCTATTCAAAATGTCTATTTCTTAAAATTATCTAAGATTAAAAAAGGTTTTTGGGAAAAAGAATCTAGCTACCTGCGAAACTTCAAATGAAATTATATCTGTACGGAAGTTTTCGCTGTATGTTATTTCTTTATCCGATTTGGACACCTATGATTTGGTGTGCAAATACTTAACTAAGCGGCTAAATATCAGTTTAATCCTTAGATATTCAGTCCAATTTATAATTTCTCAGTTAGTCCTTTTTGTCGTCGTGCGGTGTTTTGTGATTACTATTTATTTAATATCTGCTCGAAAGGCAGCAAGCTCATTATACGAGCTTTATTTCATACCAGTCCGAGAGTTCTGCATCAAGAACTCCTTCATGGACCATCTTCTCGATCTCGTTTTCAACCTGTCCGTAAGTGAACTTATAGTCGTGTGAGATTGCGGAGATGACATCCGGACTATGGCAGAATCTGTTCGGAAACGCCTCATTGAATATTGCTACGTTTTCGAGGATCAAATTCCTTAGTCTTTCCATTTTTTATCACCTCTTTTTTATTGTGTTTAGTTTTTCATTCGGGTTCGATTTCTCTTTTCCTCAACCACTATATTTACACGCCAAGTATATAGATATTTCCCTAATACACTATATAGTTAGAGTATCTTTAGACGCTAAACCATATCTATATAGTAAAAGTTGACAGGCCGAAATTTATCACCTGGATGTTTCAGAACTGAGAGTTTTAAAAATGGACTTTTCAAAATTGAAAATTTCGTCTTTGAAATTTTCATGATTGAATATTTTAAATCTGTTTAGAAAGAAAAGAGAAATGAAAAAGATGGGGCTTTACTGTAAATCTTCAACGTAGGCCATCCTCCTAGAAGTGCTTAAGCGTTACCTATCAGGCATGCAGCATACTTTCCCTTGTCTGTTATGACAATAATATTATTTCTACCCCTTTTTTCAACACGTATGTAACCGTTATGTTTTAACTCATCAAGGAGGCCTCTATTTATTCTGACAAGTATATTACTGGATGTCCTTTGTTTTCCACCTATATTCTCGTTAAGATCCTCAAAGCCTTGAAGCCTATTGTCTTTGATCATTTTAATTATGTCATTAGTTGTCATTTTTTCTTTTTTGTGGAGTTCCGTGAGGAACACGCTTCTTGCTCCAGTAGGAGTGTCAATAGTAAAATTAGTCAAAATGTAATACCTTAACTTATTAACAATGGACAGGCCATGTTCCAACAATTCTTCTTCATTTTTTGAATAGCCTCCATCGGCATATACGTAGTAAACTTTAACATCGTGATGCATGGCAGCAAAAGTCGATGCGACTGCGGTCAATTTTCCCGATGCACTCATATTAACATAGACAAGATTATTCTCTTTTTTCTCCTGGACGATCAAGTTACTTATAGTCGACAAAAGAGGAAGCGGATCAGACATCTCACTTCCCACAGTAATAACCTCTATGTTCTTCTCTTCAAGGCGCTTTTTGACTTCCTGTAAAAAGTATTCACGGCACTTTGAACTGAACTCTTTACTTATGGGTTTAGTATGTAAAAGATAGACTTTATTAGCCCTCATTTTGTCAAATGGCCTGACAGCCATATCGATTTCAGAGGCAAGAGGTATAATGTGTACAATTTCTTCCATGATATCACTATATTAACACTCTCATATATTAACGATATTAAAAATATTAACGTTATTTACGTAGAAATAGTTATATCTGGCTCGTAGAATAAGAATTCAGTTTAATAAGAAACCGCATGAATAGCTTTACGCTCGGCCTTTGTCGACGAAATGAAGCGGTTACAGGTCTATAATACCCAATGATGAATTATTTTTGTCATATTATTGTTGTCACTCCGAGAACCAGGTCTAAATAACATAGTCAGCTTTGCCACTGCAAACCTTGCCAATTTACCCGCCGGCAGCAAAAACGAGGTAATAACTTGAATAAAAATAGTAATTTAATAGATAAAGAGAATATATCTATACAAAAAAAAGGCATTGCATACAAATGGGTTGCACTGTTCAATGTGACCTTAGCATCATTAATGGGCTCTATCAACGGCAGCATCATCCTGATCTCGCTGCCTGCGATATTCAAGGGCATCCAGATGGACCCGACGGATCCTGGTGCATTTCAGTATCTTCTGTGGCTCCTTATGGGCTTTGGTCTGATCACGGCTACACTGCTCCTCACTATTGGTCGGCTGGCGGACATGTATGGTCGGGTAAAACTGTTCCGGCTGGGCTTCCTTATATTCGCCATCGGCTCAATTCTGCTTTATCTGACACCTGGCACAGGCAACACTGGTGCACTGGAGCTAATTATTTTCAGGCTTATACAGGCTGTGGGTAGCGCATTCACCATAGCTAACAGCTCAGCCATTCTCACTGACGCGTTTCCTGTCAGTGAGAGGGGAAAGGCACTGGGCATAAATATGGTAGCCTTTATGTCCGGCCAGTTTATTGGCTTACTACTTGGTGGCATACTGGCGACGTACAACTGGCGCTATGTGTTCCTTGTCAATATTCCCTTTGCTATCCTTGGAACGGTGTGGTCTTATTGGAAAATGAAGGATATATCATTCAGGGCTTCTAAGACCAGTCTTGATATTGTGGGAAATTTACTCTTTGTCGGCGGGCTGACCTCGCTTCTGATCGGTGTCACTTATGCCCTGATGCCTTACGAGCATGATGGTATCACCGATGCGATGGGCTGGAACAACCCATGGGTAATGGCAGCCTTAAGTATCGGAATCATATTGTTGGTCGCCTTCCCATTCATCGAGAGCAAGATGAAGAACCCTATGTTCAAGCTGGAGTTCTTTAAGATCAGAGCCTTTACCTATGGTTGTCTTGCCAGTTTCACTTCAGCTATTGCCCGAGGCGGTGCCATGTTCATGCTTATTCTTCTGCTGCAAGGGATCTGGCTGCCGCTCCAAGGTTATCGCTTTGAGGACACGCCTTTATGGGCAGGTATCTATATGCTTCCCATGACTCTTGGCTTTATGATCATGGGACCGATCTCCGGGATGCTCTCGGACAAGTATGGACCTCGATGGATCGCCACTGCTGGAATGAGCATCGTAGCGCTGGTGTTTCTTGGGCTCGCTCTGCTTCCCTATAACTTCGACTACTGGGAGCTAGGAATATTGATCTTCTTCATGGGCATTGGCAACGGTATGTTCGCCTCTCCTAATAGCTCCTCGATAATGAATTCTGTGCCGCCTCAAAACCGGGGTATCGCGTCAGGCATGCTATCCACACTATCTAACTCGGCCAGTACGCTGAGCATGTCCATATTCTTCACCATCGTGATTGTAGGTATCCAAAAATCGTTTCCAGATGCGGTATACAGCTCGTTTGCCAGCCTTGGATCTGCACAAATTGCTCCTGCTTTGCAACAACTAGCGAATCAGCTAGCATTAATGTCGCCTACAAATGCGTTGTTCTCTGCCTTTCTAGGCTATAACCCAATGAGCTCGATTCTGAACTCTATAGATCCGAGTATCGTCAGCTCAATACCTCAACAAATCTTGACCACACTGACAAGCAACTACTGGTTCCCACAGACACTGCAGCAGGCGTTCATGCCAGCGCTGCGTATTTCGTTCATAATCGGGGCTGTACTCTGCAGTATAGCAGCAGTGCTATCGGCAATGAGAGGACAACGGTACGTGTACGAGGCTTACAACCCAGTCGGCGATGTGAGCAAAGCTGATATTACGGAAGGAAAAGAAAGGGCACTCTAATATCTGACATCTATCTGGCATCTGGCATACTGTCCAATCTAGATCTCAAAAAATTTCTTAGACAGTATTGTCAATAAGGTCTTTGTACTGTGCCTGATAAATACCTGTCTTAAGAATGAATGCTGACTCAAAGTGCTGTCAGCATTTTAGTCTTTGGACAGGCATACTCTTGAGATACGTTTTTGAACAAACTTTCTATAGAAAGATTATTGTCAAGTCTTTGACAAAATCTTTGATCATGTAAATTCGAAAGGTGCTGAAGTCTACTTACAGAAATTCGAGACAATGATAATAATTTTAAGAGAAATTACTCATCGATGGATTTAAATCGGAACAGTGTTTTTGGAAAGTAAACTTAGATTAATAAATCCATTAGTTATTTTAATAGTAATTTTAAAAAGATAATGGGAGGAATTCACCATTCAGACATTTTTTGAAAAAGTTGGTGTATTCATTCACAACAATCATTTTTCCATACTCCTGGTAGCTTTCCTGTTCATAATACTATCAATACAGGGAGCACAGCTTATTGAGATGAAATCAGGAACAGAAACCTTTGTTGGGAAAGATTCTCCTCTCTACCAAGATTACGATCACCTTTATCAAAAAATATTCCAGACGCAATCTATTGTGGTAATGGTAGAGGGCAACGAGGTAAAGAGTGCTGACCTGATGAAGGCTGTAGACAGGTTAGAACACCAGATCCAGGCAACGAATGGAGTGACTGAGACTACAAGCCCTGCTTCACTGATCAAAACAATCAATTACCAAATGACAGGGAGGTATGAACTTCCTGATACTGATGAAGAAATAAAAGCTATAGTAGATGGAAACCCTAAGGTTTTCGGACAGATTATTCCTGACAATACTCATATGATGATTTCGGTAGTCATGGCTGGTTCGGCTAGCGAAAAAACACAGGAAGACATCCTTACTGCCACTGAAGGTGCAGTTTCTTTTGCGGACTTTCCACCTTCTTATAATATTATTGTTACTGGCGATCCGGCATTCGGTATTTCCATGAACTATGAGATGAGCTCAAGTATGGGTATACTGCTGGGGCTTTCAGCCGTTTTCATGATTATTGTACTGCTTCTCGTATTCAGGCACGTCCGCTGGTGCCTTCTCCCTCTGCCGATAGTTCTTCTTGGTATTGTTTACACCTTCGGAGCTATGGGTTATATAGGAATTCCTATGTCCATGGTTTCCATGGCTGCATTCCCTATCCTTATAGGCGTAGGGATTGACTATGCCATTCAGTTCCATAACCGACTTGAAGAGGAGCTGCAAGAAAAAGGGAACAAAACAACGGCAGTTATAGAAACCGTAAAGCATACTGGGCCTGCAGTTCTCACAGCTTTAGCAATGACAGCCCTTGGATTTTTCTCCCTTTTTACATCCACCGTGCCAATGATCCAGGATTTTGGAAAATTGCTAATGATAGGCGTTTTAATGTGTTACTTCTCCTCTATCTTCGTGGGGGTTATAACGATTTCTTTATTTGATAAATACTCGGATAAAAACCCCCTGAGAAAAATAGCAAATAAGATAAAACCTGCAAATCCGGAAAGGAAAAGAGAGATTGAGAAAAAGGAAAAAGCTGAGGACGGAAGTGAAGGCGACCGTCTAATAGGGAGAGTTCTCAAGAAAACCACTGATCTAACTATCAAATATGATGTTATCGTATTGGGAGTTGCACTCTTGCTCTGTTTTGGCGGCCTTTACCTCGACCGGTCCGTACCTATTCAGACTGACGTTGAAACCTTTGTGCCTCAGGACATGCCTTCACTTGTGGATCTTCGCCACATGGGAAATATCATGGGCAATAGCGATGAATTAAATCTTATCATCAAGGTTAAGGATACAGCTAATCCGGATGTCCTTAAGTGGATTGACCAGTTTTCCAAACATGAAGTAGCGACCAATAGCCACATTTACAGCGCTTCGAGTATCGTGTCACTGGTAAAGGAAAGAAATGGTGGGGTAATTCCCGATACCAGTCAGGAAATAGAGAATATTTACTCCGAAATTCCGGAGACACAGAAAGACCGCTATATGTACGGGAAGAATATGCTTCTCCTGAACTTTGATATAGGGAATGCGGTTTCGGACATAAAGGTAACAGGTATCGAGGAACTCACGAATATTGTCAAGCAGGATATGCAATGGATGCCGGCTCCAGCAGGCACTGATGTCACGATTACCGGAAATTCTGTTGTATATATAGAGGTTATCTCTGCTCTTACCAGCGGAAGAATAGCAATGACTTTCCTTGGCCTGATTCTTGTGCTCGGAGGGCTTCTTGTTGTATACAGAGACTGGGTCAAAGCCCTGGTTCCTGTAATCCCAATGTTAATAGTTATTGGCTGGTCAGGAGGAGTCATGAGCTTTCTTAATATCAGCTATACTCCCCTCACAGCAACCCTGGGAGCTCTGATACTGGGAGTTGGGTCCGAATATGCTATCCTCATGATGGAACGTTACTTTGAAGAAAAGGACAAAGGAGCAAGTCCTTTAGAGGCTATCGAGATGACCAGTTCCAAAATAGGAAGTGCAATTGTTGCTTCAGGAGCCACTACAGTATTCGGGTTTATGGCCTTGCTTGCTTCTCCTTTCCCTATAATAACTGACTTCGGTACAGTTACAGTTATCGATGTCTTGCTGGCTCTCCTAGCAACATTTGTAGTCTTTCCTCCGCTTATTATTACTTTTGATACCTGGCGAGATCGAAGAAAAGGTCTCAGGACGGCAAAGACAGAGACAAAAAAACAAACTTCGGAGACCAAGATATGATACAAGTGCCCATAAAACTAAGGCAAAAAATAATTAGAAAAACAGCTATACTTGCGTTAATCCTGTTAATATTGTCAGTGACCTCATTTCCAGCCCTCGGAGATGACGAAAATGACGAAACAAACTTCCTTATTCCGGAGCATGGGTACACTGTAGACTACTACAGGAGTTACGGGGAGCCAGATATCAACGCTTCAATTACAGGAAATCCCGAGCTCAACAGGGGAGATACTGCAGACCTGCAGATAAAAATCGCGAATGATGGAGTGATAGATGGTTTCCAGAGACTTAACGTAAACCAGAATAAGATTCCAGACTCTGCTGAGGAAACGATTGCACTAGAAGAGATGGGAGAAGAAAAAGAATGTACAACAGCAAAAAATATTGAAGCTACTCTTCAGTCGGGAACTGAGTACATTGAAATCGAGCCTACAGCCAGTTTTCAGAGTTTGGAAGAACTTGAAACCGGACACACGGCAACCCTAAACTACACTCTAAAAATCGACGACAACATACCTGCTGGGAATTATGAACTTTTTCTGCCTGTGAAATATCAATATCAGGCAAACGTCCTAACTGTAACTTCGAATGCAATAAACCTGGGAATCATGGATATGGATTATACCAGAGATTACAAAACGAAAAACCAAACTCTCAGAATCCCGGTTTCCATAAAGAGTGAACCTAAATTTGAAGTGACCAATGTCTCTGGAAGCCTTATGCAGGGAGAGAGCAAAGTCATTGAAGTTACCTATAAAAACACCAGAGAAAACGTAGCAAAGGATGCCTTGGCCCGGATAATTGTTATGAGTCCCCTGAGTACTGAAAAGTCTACAGTAAGACTCGGGGATATAGGTCCAGGGGAGAGCAAGACTGCTAAATTCCAAATTTTGGCAAGCCAGAAAGCCGTTGTGAAAAATTACGGCATAAATAGCGAAATAAAGTATATTGATGAGGATGGGGAAACTTCCTTTTCAGAAAATATGAAAGTGAACTTACCCCTTGAAGCCTCAGAGAAGAAATTTAGCATGAAGGGTGTAGCAATCATACTAATTTTCCTTATCGCCTTTTATCAGATAGTAAATGTGCACCGGAAAAGAAACAAGAACAACGAGAATACTTCAGGTGATAAGAATGATTAAAAAAGGGAGTATCGCTGCAATTGCAACCGTTTTTATGATGTTGCTTGCAACTGTGCCTGTAGAGGCAGCCATATCTGAAAATTTTGATCTTGATGACAACTACTACACAGTCTATGGAGGACCTCAGATCGAAGCCAGTGTGATTGGAGATAACGAGTACTCCAGAGGAGATACGGTTACCTTGAACTTTGGACTTGTTAACAAAGGAGTTATCAGCGGTTTTGAATCTGAAAAGGACGCTGACACTGCCGTTGATACTGTTCTTCAACAGTCTGAAATGAAGTACGAAACTCAGGCTGTGACAGCTGTTGGGATTCTTGCAACTCTTGAATCTGACAATCCATATATAAAAGTAAAATCTGGTCCTCAACAGGCAGGTACCCTTGAGCAGGGTAAACAGGGAGCAAGCCCTACTAAGTTCACCATTGAAATTAGTAAAAAAACTCCTGCAGGTACATATCCCTTGAACCTGAATCTTTCGTACAAATACCAGAACAACGTGCAGGTAAGTGGAGATGAGTACGATACTTCCACTGGTCTGGTGACTAATCAGGGAGTAGGTATCTGGTACGAAAACTCAACCGAGAACCAGACCGTATTTGTGCAGGTAAAGAATGAACCTTACTTTGAGGTCACAAATGTAACAGGCAACCTTTACCCTGATGAAGGTGGTATGCTTGAAGTGACCTATAAGAATGTAGGTGAAGAACCTGCAAATGATGCAACTGTAAGAGTCAGTGCAAGCGACCCCTTCAGCACAACCGACGACCAGGCTTACCTCGGAAACCTGAAACCTGGAGAAAGTGCTGTAGCAGTCTTTGATATGGATGTGGACGAGACCGCAACCCCGAAACCTTACTCATTAAACAGCGAAGTCCTCTATGAAGATACAGAAGGTCACGACCAAATTTCCGATAGTGTTAAAATAAACACTGAAGTCTTGCCTGCTGAAAAGAAGCTTCCGGGATACCAGCTTGGAACAGGAATTACATTCATAGCTCTTGCAGCTCTGTTTGTAGTCTTCAGGAAAAGGAAACAGGATTGAAGTTAAGTTTTGAGTTACAGGATACAGAAAACCTGAAAGTAGCCTTTTAACAGGGCTACTATTTTTTTGGAGATGACTGAAATCATTTTTCTGTCAAATCATTTTTCTGTCAAATCATTTTTCTGTCAAATCATTTTTCTGTCAAATCATCATTCTGTTACATATTAATTATCTAAAGCGTTCTATCTCATACAGTTCCAATATATCCGCATCACTTCACATTTCCACCAATCCATAGCTGTTTTTTGATTTCAGGAAACTGTTTAAATATTTTTCCTGCTGTAGTACTTATTATAGTTTGCATGGTTTTTGAAGAAAAGAAAATCAAGATAATATGCTATAAGAGATAATATAGACCAAAGATATATCCACGGAGTCAGAGGAAAATCTATAGAAGCAGAGAAAAGGGATAGAGGTAGGGAGCAAATAGGAGTTACATAAGAGTTACAATCATTATTAATTTGCCTCATTAACAAACAGGACAATGCCTGGCTTCAGAGTTTGGGGTTTTAGAAGTCAGGCGGTTTGAAATCCAGGTATTTCTTTTTAATTCTTATCTCCAGAACATGAGACTTAAATGGGTAAAGTCTGAAGAGAAGATGAGGGAGAATAAAAGTGGAGAGATTTGTTTCTCAGAATCCTGATCCTGTACTGAGGATCAATGGTGATGAAAGAGTTATTTATTCGAATAAGGCAGGTGAGCTCTTCCTTCATGAATGGAACATAAGAGTAGGGGAGAAAGTACCTATATCCATTGGAAACCTTTCAAAAAGAGTAATTTCCCGAAAGTATCCCGAAAAAATACAAATCAAGGTTGGAAAAAGAATTTATCTGGCCTCATTTTACCCTCTCGAAGAAGATAAACAGGTGGAAGTCTATGGATTTGACATAACTGACTATAATAAACTAAAAGAAAAACTTCAGATCAAAGAGAAACAGTATGATGCATTAAACCAGATGGGAAGAATAGCTCTCAGGCGTGAAAGCCTGCAAGCTTTCATGGATGAAAGTGCAAATCTGACTGCAAAATCTCTTGATATCGAATATAGTAATATCCTTGAATATCTACCTGATGGAAATTTCCTGCTCAGGGCAGGAACAGGCTGGAAGCCGGGTCTTGTAGGAGAAGCCATTATCAATGGGAGTAATAAATACCAGGCAGGGTACACTTTATTTTCAAAAATCCCGGTAATCGTAAGAGATTTCAAAAAGGAAGAACGATTTGAGGCTCCAACTCTCCTGAAAGAGCACGATATAGCCAGTGGAGTAAGTGTTGTTATAGGCAAAATAGAAAAACCCTTTGGGGTATTGAGTGTTCACTCAAAAAAACCGAGAAGATTTACTACAGATGACACGTATTTCCTTAGCTCGGTAGCTTTCCTTATTTCTGAAGTAATCGAGCGGAGACGTGCTGAAGAAGAATTGCGCCAGTATAAGGAAAGACTTGAGGAGCTTGTTAAAGAAAGGACTTCCGAACTTGTAAGAACAAATGAAAGGCTTATTGAGGAGATCTCAGGGCGTAAGCGGGTAGAGAAAGACCTTCAGAACAATGTGTATTTTCTGGAGACCTTCCTTGATGCCATACCTTCTCCGGTATTTTACAGAAATCTCGAGGGAATCTATCAAGGCTGCAACGAAATGTTTGCCCATATACTTGGTTTTCCCAAAGAAAGAGTAATAGGACACTCGATGTTTGAGTTCAGGGATCAGTTTTCAAAAGCTATCGAAATCTCTACTTTTTATGACAGGCTACTTCTTGAGGAAGGCAAAAGCATATCTCACGAATTGAAAGTCAGGTCCGCCATAGATGGAAATGAAAGGGATTTTCTTGTCCACAGGGCTACTTACAGCAATATATCAGGAGAGATAATCGGGATAGTCGGTGTGATGCTTGATATTACCGAACGTAAAAAAGCCGAGCAGGCCCTTACCGACTATGCAGCTGAACTTGAGCGGTCTAATAAACGTAAAGAGGAGCTGGAAATGGTAATTAATAGTAGTCCTGTAATCGTTTTTTTATGGAAATATGAGGAGGGCTGGCCGATTGAATTTGTTTCTGAGAATGTTACCAGATTGGGGTATGAGGTGAAGGATTTTACCTCAAAAGGGCTTCTTTATAGAGATATCGTGTATCTCGAAGATCTGGAAAAAGTAGCTGACGAGCTTAATATGTATGTTGAAGCCGGCTACTCGGATTATACCTCGGAATATAGGATTTTCACAAAATCCGGGGAGATCCGCTGGGTTGACGAAAGGACGGTTATCCAGCGCGATGAGAATGGGGAAATCCATCTTCAGGGCATCATCTTGGACATAACCGAACATAAAAAAGCCGAGAATGCGCTTCTCCAGATGGAGGA
The DNA here is from genome assembly GCA_002496565.1 of Methanosarcina sp. UBA289. Taxonomy (GTDB): domain Archaea; phylum Halobacteriota; class Methanosarcinia; order Methanosarcinales; family Methanosarcinaceae; genus Methanosarcina. The sequence continues at coordinate 145,158 of DAKJ01000017.1, forward strand.
AATTCGCAAAAAAGAAATTCATCACCGCATCAAGAATAATTTGCAGGTAATCTCCTCCCTCCTGAGCCTCCAGGCCGAGCATTTCAGTGACAAGAAGGTAAGGGAATCTTTTCAGGACAGCCAGAACCGAGTTATATCGATGTCTCTAATTCATGAAGAGCTATATAAAACTGGCGAAATCGGGAATTTTGAAACCTTTGATTTTAAAGCGTACCTCCAGAAACTTGCAAATGAACTTTTCAGATCATATCTGGTAGGCAATCAGGATATTCACTTAAAACTGGACATAGAAAGTATTTTTCTTGGAATGGACACCGGAATTCCATTGGGAATTATCATTAATGAACTTGTATCCAACTCATTAAAACACGCTTTTCCTGCAGGACGAAAAGGAGAAATCCAGATTAAGCTCCATAAGATAGAGGACAAAAAAATCATGGGTGAGGATAGAGATACCGGCAGGCGCGAAAGCTCTGAATTTTTGCTGGTTGTCTCGGACAACGGAGTGGGAATTCCAGATAACATAGATTTCAGGCATACCTCCTCTCTCGGGTTTCAGCTTGTAAGTATACTTGTAGACCAGATAGAAGGTAGTATTGAGCTTGTAAGAGGAGCAGGGACAGAATTCAGGATAAAATTCAGGGAAGATATCTATTAATAAAGTTCTTATTATTTGCCATAAACGTTATTATATCAATCTGTAAGCTCGGACAGAATGATCTAGATTCTTTTGTTAATTCTGTGTTTTGTTTCAAGAACTTTATGATTAATTCTGAGTGGATAAGGGTTCTTTCTCGCAATAAGAAGTACCATCGATAATGATAACATTAAAATCGGAATATGCAATCTGATCCTTTGATAATATAATTTAAAGGAAAAGACAAAGAATTTTAACTCTTTTCGTTATTTTTACTTCTTATTCAGTTAATTTAAATAATATTAAAGCTTTATTTATTAAATGGGAATATATAATAAACAATCTTATGAAATCATGGATGGAGTAAGTATTAAGAATCGCGTTTTTCCACTGCGTTTCTTATCATGGTTCGTACCATTGTTTTATTGAGCTTTAAATGGGGAGAGCTTTTATTCAATAAATGCACGGAAACTCAGGTTATATGCGAAACTCATATCTTTTCAGGCTTTTTTGTAATGAAAGCCTGTAAGACTTTTAATAAGCAGACCTTTACGAAATCAAAAATTTCACAGCGAACATTATAAAATAATTGATCAAAGGAAAATTCTCAAAACCTGCTCTGGTAATCGAGAATCCGTGCGTCACTATCAGACTTATTAGTTAAAGTCAGGTAAGAGCATGAGATCAACAAAATCTATTTGCCCTGAATGCAAAAAAATAATTACGGCCTCAATTTTTGAGGAAAATGGAAAAATAATTATTGAAAAAAACTGTTCCGAGCATGGAAACTTCAGGGACATATACTGGTCAGATGCTGAACTCTACAGAAGGTTCGAAAATTATTCATATGTTGGAACCGGAGTTTCGTGTTTCCAAACTGACAATTCTACAAATTGTCCTTTTGATTGCGGGCTCTGTCCTGCTCATGAAACTGGAACTTTGCTTGCAAATATTGATGTCACCAATAGATGCAACCTTGCATGCCCAATCTGTTTTGCAAACGCAAGAGAGAAAGGCGCTATCTATGAGCCTGACTTTGAGGAAATCCGGAAGATGATGGAAACGCTCAGAAAAGAAAGACCCGTTCCCTGCCCTGCCATTCAGTTTTCAGGTGGAGAACCAACAATAAGGAACGATCTTCCTGAGATCATTGAACTGGCAGAAGAGCTGGGTTTCTTGCAGATTCAGCTTGCAAGTAATGGAATTCGCCTTGCAAAAAGCCCCGAATACTGTAAAAAGCTTAAGGAGGCCGGGCTACAAACTATTTATCTTTCTTTTGACGGAACTACTCCAGACCCATATATCAAAACTCGGGGTTTTAACGCCTTTCCTTTAAAGAAAAAAGCCATTGAGAACTGCAGGGATTTTGGACCGGATAGCATTGTGCTTGTGCCTACTCTTGTAAAAGGTATAAACGATTCCCAGGTCGGAGACATCCTCCGTTTTGCAGCCGAATATCCTGACATTATAAAAGGAGTAAACTTCCAGCCTATTGCATTTACAGGAAGAGTTGACCAGTCCCAGCGAGAGGAGCAAAGGATTACTATACCCGATGTGCTGAAGCTTGTAGAAGAACAAACAAATGGAGAAATCCCCTGTAATGCTTGGTATCCTGTTCCTTCTGTGGTCCCCATAAGCCGTTTTTTATCAGCCGTGAAGAAAGTTCCGTTCCCGGAGTTTACAGTCCATCAGCACTGCGGGGCTGGAACTTATCTGTTCTTTGAAGAAGGACATTTTATCCCGATTACAAATTTTATTAATGTTGATGGCTTTTTTGAGTTCTTAGATAAAATAACCTCCGGGATAAATGGGAAAGGAAGCCGAGTCCTAACTCTTGCAAAAGTCATAAGGGAAATACCAGGATATATTGATGAAAGCAGGGGGCCAAAATCGATAAATATAACTCGCATGATTCTCGATGTACTTAAATCCGGGGATAAAGAAAACACAGCTCGTTTCCATAGAAACGCCCTGTTTATAGGAGTAATGCACTTTCAGGATCTCTATAATATAGACCTTGAAAGGATCAAAAAATGCGGAGTTCATTATTCTACACCAGATGGTAGGATAATTCCTTTCTGCACATACAACACGCTTTATAGGGATTCGGTTGAACTTAAATTCTCAATACCTTATACTAAAGAATAAATCGGATAGCAGTAATGTAAACACAGAGGAAGAATAAGAGTCAGCGGGAAGAATAAGAGTCAGTGATTGGAATCAAAGATGAGAAAAGTGCTACAAATCATCGAATGGTTGTTAAAATAATGACCAAGAAGGTTATCAAAAAAGGGTTATCAAAAAAAGGTTATCAAAAAAAGGTTATCAAAAAAAGGTTATCAAAAAAAGGTTATCAAAAAAAGGTTATCTAAAATCGTATGCTAAGAAGCCTTTCAGATTTTTAAGTGATCCATAAGGCCTGGTCCAAATTTAATGTAGTTTAGTTCTGTACTCATTTAAGTGATTACCTATTTAATCAATTTACTTAGTTAAGTTACCTTAGTCAAGTTTAGTCAAGTTACTACTTATTTAAATTACATATTTATTTAAAAGTTACTACTTATTTAAATTACATATTTATTTAAGTTACATATCTTCTTTGTACGTCTTCTTTATACATCGGGACTCGACCCTATGGACCATTCATAATTATGTAAGTAATGCTATAATAAAACAACGATATAAATTTAATTTTTAGCAGTACTGCTAAAAAGGTGCACCCTAATTTTAGGTTTGAGTTCAGGCTGAATGCAAACTGCAGGCAGGCTATTAAAAAAGGTTACAGATAAATCTCCGGCAAATTGCCCTTGATAGAGGGCAGACCTGCCTGATAAAGTGAAATAATTACTTGATCCAATTACTGGTACGGGCTGACCAGGCAGATTTCTAAGGGTTAACACATTCCCAGGGCTGTGAAAAGCTTCTTTAAATCCGCCTTTGACCTCTCAACAAAAACCCCTCTCGTTCCCGAAATCATGACGGTCCAGTCACCGCCGCTGTACATCCAGTTTTGCTGAGGTACCCAGTTCATCTTGTAGAGCTGCGTGTAAGCACTGGACAATGCATCAAACATCAGATTTACGGCTCCGCAGAATTTGGCGGTCATCTCGGCCATTTCTTTTGGCATTTCATCCTTGGATTTGTATTCCACAAGCTTTCCCTCTGGATTGAAAATCCCTGCTGCCATTACCCCATCAAACTTCAGAAGTTCATCTAATGATAGATTACACTCTTTTCCGTTCACTTACTAACCCCCAATTAAATTCGGTACATACCAATCAACTGTTTATACCGGTGGACTTATACAGGTAAGCTGTTCGCTAAATTTAATGATCTCCACGGCTTCCGTTTTCATCCTTCGAATTACTTTTTATACTTCGAATTATTTTTTTATATTATCTACAGGCTTTCCCCCTTGCCTGTGCATGAAATCAGTTAAGCGATATTGTCCCTTCAAGTTTGGTTTTTGCATAAAGGAGTAAAAAGGCATTGGCATGATATTATATAAAAATATCAAATTAAAAAAATAAAATTGAAAACTTAATTTAAGATTTCTAATGAGTTATAATTCTCTCAGGTTAGATAAATTCACGAGAACTCCAGTTTCAATTTCCTTTTCCTCTTCTCTTAGCTGATAAGACCCTGTTATCAAGTTCTTCTCTTATAATTCGGGTAAACCAAAAATAGATCTGCCATCAGACCGATATACAAAAGGGGACTATATGGAGGCATTTGTAGGTACAAGCGGCTGGTATTATGATTGGAATAGAAAGAAAAATCTTGATTGGTTTATCCAGAATTCCGGACTGAATAGTGTCGAACTCAATGCCAGTTTTTATAGATTTCCTTCACCTGACCAGGTTGAAGGCTGGAACAGAAAAGGAACGGGACTCCGATGGAGCATAAAGGTACACAGATCCATAACTCACTGGCGCCAGCTCAGTGAAAGTTCCCTGGAAATTCTGGAAAATTTCCTTGAACTCTTCAAACCCATGGATCATCTAATTGATTTTTATCTTTTTCAGGTGCCTCCAAAGTTCGATGATGTCGGAAGGGTACTCAGGTTTGCAGAAGCCACAAAGCTTGGGAAAAGGTTCGCCCTGGAGATCAGGAATAAAGAGTTGCTCGGAAATGAGGAGGCATGCTCAGAGCTTATGAAGAAAATCATCCTGGCATCCGTAGACTCGCCAGACTATAGGAACCGGATTTTCCCCGGAAAAACTGTGTATATGAGGATGCACGGAAGGGACAGATGGTATAGTTACGATTATTCTCAGGTAGAAATTAGCGAAACTCTCAGGAAAATCCGTGAATCCGGGCCTGAAAAAACTTACATTTATTTCAATAATGACCATAATATGCTGGAAAATGCAAGAATGACATTGAAAGTCTTCTCTGGTTTGTAAACCTTGAATTATCCTATTAATTCAAAAGAACCTGAATTTTCAGGCAAGAAAAATTTGATCCAATGGCGATAACTCTCATTTTTCTTTCTGACTGAGTAAACTCTATTTAAATTGTTAACCTTTATTATGAATAAATTATTATATTAAGAGGTATATTCAAGTCTAATGTGGAGATTCTGAGGAGTTAAAAATCAGGTGCCTCGAAATCAAAAACGAATTTTTGAGAATCCAACCAACAACAAAGAAATCATATTACCCAGAATTCCCTATATATATAAAAAAGAAGTGAAATATATGTTCTGGAGTAAGGACTATATTGTAGAAAGGCTGAGCAAAATCCCTAGAACCCTGGAAGACATCTCAATAGAAGTTTTTGAAGGTGTGTCCCCAACAAATGATTTTTTGCAAAAAGCTGGCCTTTCAAGCGAGAACTGCATAGATGCATCCTACGTCTGCAGAGACTCCCACACAAATGCGGGCATAGAGCAGGTAGGTATGGAAAAGGAACTCATGTACCCCTATGTAGACGACTCTATTTCGAATGAATTTGCAGTTCAGTCTACTCAGTACCAGCTTATGCTGCCTTATGAAATTCTCGACAATAATATAAGGAAAGAATACAGGATATTTCAGCCCGAGGAACTGAAAGCAAGGTTCCCTATAGCTTATAAGCAGATAACGGAAATTAAACAACAGTCTGAGAGCGAAAAACAGGAGTTTGTCTCTGCTGATTACCGTTTCGAAAACGAAAGTTTCCTGCGGTATATAAACACGCCTAAAATCATCGTTACCAACAACTCTCGCCTGCAGGCTTCGTACGATCCTACCGGAAAGCATGTTTTTGCAAACGGAGTTGGCGTCGTTCTTGGAGATCCCACACTCTATCTCTATGTTACTGCTGTACTCAACTCTTCTATAGCAAGGGCTTTCCCTGAAATCTGGAGCCGTGAAGGCGTACAGAGCAGAGGCAAACTTAATTCACAAATGCTGAAAAGGTTCCCAATCGCGTTCCCTAAAAAGGAGACTACCGAGAAAGTTATAAGCACAATCTCCCGTTACCTGATTTACCTGAACAGGCAAAAACAGATGGCAAGAGCCTATGCGATACCCGGTTACCAGGAGCTCATCGACTTTTATAAGAGAATTTCAGATCTTCTGATTCTGGATACATACATTACAAATGAACTTGACCCGAAGCTTCTTGACGTCCTTGCTGAAAACATCACTGCTTCCGATGGAGGATTTGAATACAGCGCTGACATAAATCTCCTGATCGGGCTGCAGGAAATAAAGAAGAATATTCTGAGTTCTCCAGATTTTGGAGATTGCAGATTCAGTAACAAGTTCACAAACATCCTGGCAACTCTGAAAAACAGCACTGTCTGGTAAGAGAAAAAACTCAGCCATCCCCTGTAGTTATTCTCTTTCCAGATATTTTGACTTTTTATCTTCCGGATCTTTGACTTTCTTATTTTCCTAGATATTTTGACTTTTCGTTTTTCGGATATCCTGATGTTTTTATTTTCTGATTATCTTGGTTTTTCCAACTCCCGGAAGCTTATTGTTTGTCAGCTGTTATAAATTTTAAGCATGAATTAGAAAAACTTTGGTAAAATATCTATTGAACAAGCTTATTTAATATAGAAGCGTTTTGGAATATTTAGAGTTGAAATAATTAGATTTCCAGATAAAGAGGTATATTATATTGCTTTTTATTCAGAAGGGGTGAACTATGACTGATTTCGAGAATGACTCAGGAAAAGAAGAAGTTCCTGCCGAAAATAACTCTATTGAAACTAAAGATAAGAATCCAGAAAATGAAGCGGAAAAAGAAGTGGAAATAAAAGCGAAAAACCACAGAGCTCTGCTTGAAAGATATGAGCAGCGGCTGAAAGATCTGGATCCGGAACTTATCACCCCTGAAGATGAAATTGCCTTACAGGAAGCTTTTATTCACGCAAAGGAGGCTTTTGAGCCTGAGGAACTGGTAAGCTGGTTTATAATTAAAGCCGAACCTTTCTATAGATCCGGGTCCTGGAAAGTGCTCTTACATCTGTACGAAGAATTGCTAGGTATTGTGGAAAAGAAACTTGGTCCTGATAGTCCGGAAACCGCATCTGTAATGAACGGGCTTGCAGGAATCTACCGCTATCTTGGAAATTATGAAGAAGCCCTCAGGCTTTTTTCAAGGGCCTTAAAAATCCGTGAAAGTCTTCCCGACCAGCCCAGATCTGAAACCGGGGATACACTCAGTGAGCTTGGCATTCTTTATTCTCTGATAGAGCAGGGCGAAGAAGCCCTTTCATTTTATAAGCAGGCACTTGAGATCCAGAAACAATTCCTGAGCCCAAAAAATCTCGGCGCTGTAAGAACCCTGAACAGGATGGCTTTTTTTTATAAAGAGTTGGAAAAACCCGAGATGTCTGAAGATTGCTTCAGGCAGGCTCTAGAACTTCTTGAAAAGCTTCAGGAGCAGGAGCCGGAAAACCGTGTGGTTATGGGGTATAGAGCCGGAACCCTGAATAACCTGGGCGTCCTGCTATCGGAGATGGGCAAGGTTGACGATGCTGAGAACAGGTACGGGCAGGCTTTAGAGCTTCAGGATAAGGTGTACGGCCCTGAACACCCGCAGGTGGCCCAGACCCTGAACAACCTTGCTCTTCTCTATTTCCAGACTACAAGGTATGAAAAAGCCATGATCCTCTATACAAGATCTCTGGAAATCATGGAAAAATTCGGAAAAACCGAACATATAGGTTTTGCTACGACCCTTAACAATCTCGCAGGCGTCTATGTCCAAAAGGGTCGCCACGAAAAGGCCCTGGAACTCTATAAGCGAGCCCTTGAAATCCGGGAACGCGTTATTGGCCCTGATAGCCCTGATGTTGCCAAGACCTTAAATAATCTGGGTGAATTGTACAGGATCCTCGGTCAGCACAAAAAAGCCCTTCCTCTCTACACCCGTGCTCTCAAGATCTACGAAACAACCCTCGGCTCGTCTCATCCCGATGTCGGCACAACCCTGAACAACCTCGCAGGCCTCCATGAAAGCATGGGCGAATATGAAACCGCAATTGAACTCTACGAAAAAGCCCTCGATATAATTGAAAAGGAATATGGACCGGATCATCCCTATTTCAAGATCACAAGGAATAATTTACTGGGCCTGTATGAGAAAATGGAGAGAAGCTGGCGAAGATGAGTTCAAAGAGTAAAGAAACAGGATCCGGCACTTAAATGACAAATATCTCTGGCCAGGAGTTAAATAGACAGTTTTTCAATACTTTCCTATCATTTTCGCAATCGCTCTGTGTATCCCATGTATGCTGAAGCCACTTCCGAGGTACATCATAGGACAGTGTCCGGTCATGCATTCAAGTTTCAATTTCTGGCAGGTTTCTATAGCTTTATCGGTTTCGGTTGTCCAGTGGAGCCAGATTTTGTTTGCGCCTTTTTCCATGAGAAGAGGAATTAGATCCCCGGGCTCGGTTTTTGTTATTCCGATAACTGCACGGTCTATGCCTGAAGGGAGAGAGGAGACATCTTTCAAGGAATCGGGATCAGATTTTCCAGAAAGGTCTACAAGATAGACGTTCTTGCCACGGTTTTTGAGTTCGGTGGCAGCCCATTTCATGGCTGGCTTTGTGCGATCAGTAATTATTGCAAAAGTTTTTGCGTCCCAGAATTTTTCCAAATCTGAACTTGTGGAGTCCATATTGAATTCACCTTTTCTCATATTCTGAATTAAAATATATCACTTGAGTTATAAGTAGGTTGTAATCTTCTGTTCCTTATAGCTGGTTCTTTGAAAACCTGATGCAAAAACAGATTTTACCTTAAACGCCTGAAACAAACCGGAAAATGAAGAATAAAAAATAAAAAGGCGCAGAGATGGATAAGATTCTGCGCTATTATCTATTTATCCTGTTTACTGTCCCTGAAGCTTCTGTCCGGCCGCCTGGAGTGCTCCACCGAGTGCCTTTACAAGTTCACAGTTCTGGGAGCACTTGGAGGCACAGGTACAGTATTTAGGGGTGTTTTCCGCCATCCACTGCCCGAGGAATCCAAAGGCTTTGAGCTGATCTTCATTTGCTGTCTGTACGAAGTTGTTTATATCTTGTAATCCCACGATTTATCACCGAGATTAGGAGGGTTGTGTATAGTTATATACCTGAGCGTCATAATTATATACAAAAATTAGAATGTATAGAAAAATGACCTTAAATTAACAACCTTTAATAACCATTGAATAATCCCTTCAATTATCAGTCTTAACGAATAAGATTAATAGGTTCTTCAATTCCAGCTGTAGTAAATATATTTAATAGCGCCTTTAATTAACAGTATTCTAATCAACGGTAATTGTTGGCCCTGATACAACAAATTTTAACTAAAAGAATTTAAATTGCTTATATTTCAGTTTCTAATAAGTTTCCGAGGCAAATGAAAAATGGAGACAGCTAACGAAAATTCCGAAATTTATTACCGAGAGGAACTACACTCTATTAAGGAGGAAGTAACATCCCTGCGAAATGACTTCTCACGGTTTTTGCAGCGGGCAAACCAGCAGCATATTGAAGGAATTATTGGGGAAATGAGAAAGAGCTTCATGAAGCCCATGGTAGACTACCTTTGTGAGGATGCAAGTGAGAGGATGCATGCACGGATGACAGCAGAATGTGGAATGAGAGAATTTTGTGAAAAAGCTTTTCGGGAACTCTTTCAAGAAACCGCAGAGCTTGTTGGGAGAGGCAAAGTAGAAGCTGAAACCATAAAACTGTACCGGAACAGACTGGAAGAGTTAAAAAAGGAAGCAAAAAGCCCCAATTGCAGCAAATGTTTTTCGGAAGCTACGAATCTTTTTGAAAAACAGGTCAAGCTCATGCGTTCGCTTCAGATTTATGAAGACAGGGAAGAAGATAAAAAAATAGATATTAGCGGAATTGAGCCTGAAAAACTGGTCACTGAGGTCTGTGAGCCGGTAGCAAACCGACAGCGTCTCCTGATGCTCAAAGCGCTTTCAGGGGAAAGCAAAACATTTTCAGAACTTTCCAAGCTCACAGGTCTGCGCGGCGGAAATCTGCTCTTTCACCTTCAGAAATTGCTTGAAACAGGCATGGTTTTACAGAGAAGTGAGCGGGGAGATTATATTATTACAAGAAAAGGTTACTCTACTCTACAGGGACTTTCCAGAATCTATTCCGAAATTGAGAAGGAATAAAGAAGTAGAAGCAGTCAAAAAGCAATAATAATCAATAAAATAATCGATAAAATTGATATAAAGCCAGGAAAACTGGCTTAAATCAAACAAATTACTTTATTTGTCACTTCAGCCGTCATTTCCTATCGCATTAACCGGGCAGGCATCTAACGCTTCTTCACAAAGTTCTATTTCCTCGTCATTTTCAGGTTGTTTATATACATAGGCATTAGAGTCGTCTTCATTCATTTTGAAATTTTCAGGTGCAGTATCCACACACAGATGACAAGCTATACAGCTGTAGTCGCAATAATAAGGTCCTGGAATATTCTCAGCAACTTTATCTGAATTATCGGCTATAATTTACTCCCCCATTGTGTTTATTTCACAATATGAGTAATTAAGAGGATTTTTATATATAGATTAACATTCAAAAAAGATTCTATTCATCAAAAAAGATTCTATTCAAAATCCTATTCGGTGACTATAGCTTCACCGGGAGCGCTTCTACAGATTAAAACTCTCAATTTCCGAGAAACTGAATCCTCACTAGCAGAATTACAGGAGAGTTTCTGGGAATTATAATGACTGACGACTACTCTCAAATATACTCTGAGCAGTTACCTTATCAGTTACCTTATTTATCTAATAGATTTCTTTTTTATAATTAATATTCAAAACCAAATAAAGGGGAGTAATTATGGGAATAAATATAGGAAATCAGGATACTGCAGATCTGCCTAAGAAAGTCAAGTTGCCCGGACCTGAGATTTCCGGTAGGAGTCACATTGAAGAACTCATTGCAAAACGGAGGTCCGTACGAAGATATACAGACAACAAACTCTCCGAGTCAGTAATTTCTCGCTTGCTCTGGGCTGCTCAGGGTATAAGTTCCGATGACGGCTTAAGGACTTCTCCTTCTGCAGGCGCGCTTTACCCGCTTGAAATTCATGTCGTTATCGGAGGAGGTAGCGAGCTTGAACCTGGGATTTACAGGTACATTCCTGAAGGCCATGCCCTTGTCCGGGAAATCGCAGGCGATGTGAGAGAGAAGCTTTCAAAAGCTGCTCTCTTCCAGCCCATGATCGGGAGCGCTCCCGTTTCACTTGTAATCTCCGCGGTTTATCCGAGGATAACAAGCAAATACGGCAGTCGGGGTCTTCGTTATGCCCATATGGAAGCAGGGCACGCTGCACAGAATATATGTCTTTTGGGAGTGGAACTAGGGATAGGAACTTGTACAGTAGGAGCTTTTGACGATGATGAAGTAAAAAGAGTGCTTAAACTGCCATCAAACGAAGAGCCGCTCTATATCCTACCTCTGGGCTACGTATAAATCCTTTTACACACCAGGTTTCTTTATAGAGATTATAAAGATACAAAACTCCTTTTCAAATGCAAAACTGCTAGCCCGAAAGGAGAAAAGAGACTTCAAAAGGGACCTAAGAAAAGATTCAAAGGTTCCTTTTGGTTTCAGGGCTCATTTCAGCGTTCTCTCGGGTTAGCTTGTCTTCAGAATAACTATAAATAGCAAGCTCGCCTGTGGAGAACCTCACATTCCTGATATCCTCATCAGAAATTTCTTCTATGTATTTGACCAGAGCTCTCAGACTGTTCTGATGGGCACAGACCAGCACATTTTTCCCTGCTTTTACGACAGGCAGGATTTTTTCCTCAAAATAAGGCACTGCACGTTCGTACACGGCTTTGAGACTTTCTCCTTCAGGTGGACCGGGTTCAAAGTTCCACCGCCAGGAGGCAAGTTTTTCTGCTCCGTATTTTTCTACCATCTTCTGCTTTTTTCTTCCCTGAAGCTTCCCGTAATAGCGCTCGTTTAAAGAAGGCGTGAAATAAATCGGGATAAGTTTTTTATCGAGTTTTTCAGGATATGAGTACCAGTCCGTTTTCCCTGGATTTCCTCCATCTCCTGTCCCTTCATGAACAATAACTCCTGTCTTCTTCTGCCCGGACAATATTATGAGAAGAGTTTCCTGAGTCCGGACAAGGTTTGAAGCAAAAGCAAGATCTAATTCGAATTTTTCAAGCTCTGCTGCACACTCAAGAGCCTCTTCAATCCCTTTCTTGCTAAGAGAAACATCCACCCAGCCTGCAAGCCTGTCTTCAGGCTTTAAGCCAGGTTCTCCGTGCCGGACAAGTATAAGGTGACCCATAAAATTATACTCCATATAATTAGCTTCTATATCCAGAAGCCAATAGATATATTCAGATGCCAGTAAGCACCCGGGTTTTATTACTTCTTCGGTGCAGGCCTGAAATCAAGCCGGATATCATAGAGAAGATGCCAGAGGTCACCTTTTTTTGTCATTCTTTCCGCATCAATTTTAGCTCCCTGCCCCTTGATATCGAACGTGATTTTCCGCTTCCCGAATGTGACTTTCCCGAGCCTGCTTTCCATTCTGCTGTAGTCAAGGGCATCGGCAAGCCGGACAAGGGCAGCTACTTTCAGGGTGAGATCCTGAAGATCCTCAGGCATTTTCCCGAAGTCCTTTCCTTTAAGTTTCTCAAGTTTGTCGTTTCCAATCCTCTTTTTGTGCAGGAAAGCCGTCCAGGAAATAACGGGCCACAGCCTTTCAGGTATTTCTGAAGGCGGGTGCAGAAGCAGGATGAGTCTTCCTGCTTTGTGATGGTTTTCGAAATCCGTAGCCACACCTGTATCATGAACAAGTGCAGCTGTCTCAACAAGGTTTCTCATCTCAGGGTGCAGCCCATGGATAGAATTAAGGATATCAAAAAGCTCAAGCGCATTCCTTGCCACGTTGTCGGCGTGGCTGCGTTCAATTCCATAGATATGGTAAAGATCTTCTAGAGGCAAAGGCTCGGGAAGTACTCCTCCCGCGGGCTGACCAGCCTCCGAAGATCCATCATCTGAATTCACATTGAACTCCTTTCCTATTTGTCTTTCACTAATGTTATAATTTTACTGGCTTAAACTTATTTTCTATTCATTTTCAATATATACTGCATATTCTCTTAGATAAATTATAAATAAAGTAAATATTTACACTTAATTATCTTCAAATCAACTTTAGTTTTTAACCAAGTAATAATCACAGAAAGAGTATAAACTCGGAAAACACCGATACAAGGAAAGAAATAACTTCCCTCTGTACCTTATCATTATCAGATTTTCAGCCCTCTTGAGCGAACGAAGTGAGCGAAAAGGGCACCGTCCTCCCGAGACGGGACTCGGGTAACTCAATCATTATATATAATTCCAGACTTTTAATAAACAATGATCAAAATCAGCTTCAAGCAGGGAACACTTCTTATAGAAGGTAATTTAAGAGTTCCCAATTCCGTTTGGGATGAGAGGAGCGGAAATTTCAGGGCTCTTGCTTTGTATTACAGAGACATAATAAATTATCTGAAAAATTCTAAAGCTCAGTTTAAAGATGAAGTGCTTGATCTCCTTCCATGTCCTGATTTAGCAGCAGCATATGAAGCGTCTGGAAAGAAACTTAAGTTAAGGGATTACCAAGCCGAAGCTCTTGTATCCTGGGGAGAGAATAACAGATGGGGAGTGCTTGTCCTGCCAACAGGAAGCGGAAAAACTCTTGTTGGAATCCGGGCAATTGCAGGCTGCAATACCCCTGCCCTCGTAGTTGTCCCGACGCTTGACCTGCTTGAACAATGGAAAAAACAGCTTGAAGAAGCCTTTTTAATGGAAATCGGAAAGCTTGGAGGCGGGGAGAAGAAAATTCTTCCAATAACCGTTTCCACATACGATTCTGCTTATATTCACGCCGAAACCCTTGGGAACAGGTTCGGCCTCCTTATTTTTGATGAAGTCCATCATCTTCCCGCAGCCGGATACCGGAGCATTGCCGAGTTTTCTGCAGCGCCTTACAGGCTTGGGCTGACAGCAACTTATGAACGGGAAGATGAGTTGCACTCGGAATTAAACAGGCTTGTAGGAGGGAAGGTGTATGAAAAGCATATCTCGGAACTTGCAGGCAGCCATCTTGCCCCTTACCGGATCAAACGGATAGCTGCTGCACTTACGGATGAGGAAAGGAAAGAATACGACGAATATTATTCGATTTATACAGATTATCTCCGAAAAACCGGGATGGTTCTTCGGGGGCCGAAGGATTTTCAGAAACTGGTCATGAGAAGCGGGAGAGATCCTGAAGCCAGAAAAGCCCTTCTTGCAAGAAATACAGCGAGAGAACTTGCTTTCAACACCGAATCTAAAATTGAAAAGTTAAAAGAGATCCTGAACGCACACCGGGAGGACAGAGTCTTCATTTTTACGGAACATAACCGGCTTGTCCACCGAATTTCCAGAGAATTTCTTATCCCTGCGATTACTTACAGGACGCCTGCAAAAGAAAGGAATTCCATCCTCGAAAAGTTTAGGAAAGGAATATACAGGGCTGTAGTTACTTCAAAGGTGCTTGACGAGGGTATTGACGTCCCTGAAGCAAATATAGGGATTATAGCAAGCGGTACAGGGAGCAAATTAGCATATATCCAGCGCCTGGGAAGGATCCTCCGGAAGAAAGAAGGAAAAGAAGCCATACTCTATGAGATTATAACCGAAGAGACAACTGAAGCCGGAACTGCCAGGAGAAGAAAAGAAGCTGTTTCAATTCGAAAAGGTTCTGGAAAATCAGCACAGGAAAATCATATGAAGAGGGAATCAGGAAAGGAAAGCCAGATGAAGAAAGAAAAAAGCTCAGGAGGCGGCTCGCCTGCTCACGTCTGACCTTCTTGTAACCCATATATCAGGAGGGAAGATAAAGCCTGTATACGCAGCATTTGATCCCGAAAACCTGGAACTCGCAAGGCTTCTGATAGAAACTTTTGAGCACCATATCGGAAAAACCTATGGGGATCTTCTGGCTGAACTTGACGGTTACGAGGAAATGAATTACCGTTTTATCAGGGGGCTTTCCCAGCTACTTGGAAGGCGTACTGTTATAGAAACGGATGCTGCTGTTGACCCATCTCTGGCTAGGGAAACGGTTTTTGAAACTTGCGGAGGTATGGCCCTTTCTCCTGCCGAGAGAAAAGAAGCGCTACAAATAGCCGCAAAAAAGCTTTCAATTTCGGTAAAGGAACTTGAGAAGGCACTCTGGGCTGACCTTGAGGAAAATCAGGTCATCAAAAGTTTCGTCCCTCTCTCTCCCGCCGAACTCCTGAAACAGTACAATATTTCCCTGACTCAGACCCTGCTCTTCAGAGCAGTTGACCTCGATATCTGGATAAAAGGCGATTTTCAAAAGCTTTTATGGAAAATTCTTCGTTCGGGGCTTATGTATTCCCTGGAAGACACTGAAGAGGAAAGAGAAAAAATCGATAGAGAAATCGATAGAGAAATCGATAGAGAAAAAGAAGGAAAGGAAGGAAAAACCAGAGAAAACTACGATGAATTAAAAGCCATCCACCTGCATCTTGATGGGCCTGCCTCTCTTTTTCGGATCTCAGAACGCTATGGAAACTCCTTTGCAAGAATCTTTCCCGTCCTGTTAAGGTCAAAAGGCTGGAGGCTTAAAGCAGGCATTCTTCACAAAGGCTACCAGGGGAAGCGCATCCTGAATTTCACCCTTGCCGACTCGGAAAAGTTTTTCGAAATTGCTCCTGAAGCAGCCCTGTATCCGGAGACCCTTTCGCCGGAGCTTCAAATTAAAGAAGGAAATGAAAGATATGAAGCCGGAGAAGAAGAAAGAGCAGAAGGAGAAAAAGCAGAAGAAGAAACAATAGAATATTTGGAAAAAGAAACCGGGATTCAGGAAATCGATGTCGAGGAAGCTGCCTATGATAGCACGCTTGAAAAGATGTTTGGCAGCCTAAGTTTGGGAAGCTGGAAGATAAAAAGGGAGCCAACAATTCTTAAAGCAGGAAAATACGCTTTTATTCCTGATTTTTCTCTACAAAGGGACGGAATAAGAGTATATCTGGAAATTGTAGGCTTCTGGACTCCTGAATACCTTGAAAAGAAGATCGATAAACTCAAACAGGTAAAGGAACCTGTAATTCTCCTGATTGACCGAAAACTCAAATGCTCTGAAAAAGATTTTCCTTCACAGGATGTAATCTTCTTTGACAAAAAAATCCCGGCAAACGAAGTCATGCAGATCCTTAGAAAGTATGAGGAAAAAAAGCTTTTAGAAGACCGGTCAAGACTGGAGGAAATGGAATTTCCGATTTCAGGAGAACTGGTAAACCTTGAGAAAATTGCAGCCGGGAAAGGAGTCCTGCCAGACGCCTTAAAGGAAGTGGTTGCAGATAGGCTCGCAAAGGTCAGAGAACTGGAAAAAACCGGAGAATCAGGAAAAGCCGAAGAATTCCGAGAAATTGATGACCTGGGGAAATATCAGGACTACGTGCTCCTTGAAAACTACTTAATTCACAGGAAGCTGCTTGAGAGAATAGATAGTGAACTTGAAAAACCGGGGGAAGTAGAAACATACGCCGACGCAGTAAAAGTCTTTGAAGATTTCGAGCTTGACCGCAGCCTTTACTATCCTGTGCTTGATTACTTGCGATATAAGGTAATCTGGACAGGACTGAGTGAAGAGAGTGCAAAGGTGAGGAAAACAGGTGCTTGAATAAATCTGCAAGGGCTTAAACAGGAGATCAAACAGGAATTATTAAGTAAACGGGAACTTGAATAGGTGTTTTTAGAGTAACTAACAGGTTGAAAATGTTTTAGGTGAAATTGTGGACAAACTTAATAGGTTAACTGAACTTATTTCCCCCATCCTTAACTTCTCTAGACTTCATTCCTTCAAGATAATATTCGTTTCAGTTTACTCGGTGTATTCCACATTCTTTTTTACAGGCTTGAAAAGTTTCATAAACTCATGTACGTCCTGCGGAAAATCCGTACTTATGGGAAGTCCGATTTCTTTTGCGTCACCTGCCGAGAGAGGAGTGCTGTGGATCATCTCTCCACTGACCAGTTTTTCGACCACTTCATCGAGCCTGCTTTCCCCGGCGGGGTCTGGCTGGATTTTGCCTTCAAGGAGCTCTTTTGCGACATCCCGAGTGAGTTTGAGGGCTTTTCTTGAGATATCACCCATAACAAGGGTGGTGTCATCGGCTTTTTCTTTTTTCAGATCTGCGGCATAGATCCAAGAAGGGGCGGGATAAGTTCCATGTAAGAAGTCTCCTATCTGGGGATCTATTGGCCCGATAACTGCATCTTTGTCCATCACGATTTCGTTTGCAGCGAGGGCGATAATCGTGCCTCCTGACATCGAATAGTGTGGAATAATGACCTTTGTGTTTTTCGGGTGCCGGTGGAGGGCACGTGCGATTTGGATACTGGAATGGAGCTGCCCTCCAGGCGTATGAAGAATCAGCTCAAGAGGGTAATCCCTGTACTGTCTAATCCAGCGCAGTATCTGCTCGGCGTCTTCCTCATCAATGTACTGGTAAGCAGGCAGCCCGAAAAGAGAGATCGCCTCCCGCCTGTGAATCATAGTAAGCACCTTGCAGCCGTGGCTTTTTTCCATAGCTTTCAGTTTTGCCATCCGCCGCAGTCGGATTTGTTTTAACTGCGACTGCGGGTAGATTACTGCATAGAGAAACAGAAGTATAAACAAAAGGGACATCAAATCCCAGAGACTAATTGTTGTGCTGTCAAGCGTAACCAGAATATCCCCCCGAAAACCTCCAACGGACGCCTTTAAAGCGAATTTCCGTTTCAATCTCCTTCTTTGACCACTTAAAAGGTAAGATAAAATCGGAATTGAAGTAATCCCAGGCTTAATCCCCAATCTAAATTGTCGTGCAAGTTTTTAATTTTTGGCTCCAGCTGCATAAAAAGGTTTTCTTGTAGGAAGAAAAGAAAGAACTTTTCGCGACTTTATGGAGAAATTATCCTGAGCCCGATTATCCCTGAGAAAATCAAAATAATGCAGAAAAACCTGGCAAAGTCCATTGGCTCATTAAAGAGCAGGGCGCCAAGAATAGTGGTGCCTATAATCCCGATTCCGGTCCAGACTGCATAACCTGTCCCTATTGGCAGAGTTTTCAGGGCCTGGGATAGGAAATAAAAGCTAAGAAGCATGCAAGCGACAGTAAAAACGCTGGGATACAGCCTCGTGAAACCTTCTGTATATTTTAGCCCTATTGCCCAGGCGGCCTCAAAAAGACCGGCAATAAAAAGAAAGAACCATTCCATTTTTGCTCCACATCCTGATTATGTAATTTATGGAATTCCCATGAAGATAGCAATTAAAAGGTCTTAAAAGCTTTTTTCTTCTTATAACCTTGCCTTCTAGAAACTTAGGGAACTCTGGAAAAGGGTTAGTTTCTCAAAAAGTACAAATAAGGGTGAGCTTAGAGCTAAGAAGCCAGAAAAAAATCAGAAATTGAGAATCAGAACTGAAAATCTGAACTACAAATCAAAGATAAAATCTGAATTGAAAAAAGTATTGAAGATTAGAACTAAAAATTAGAACTGAAATCCGAAATAAATAGACAATAAGCCTTTAACCCATGTGGAATAATATTTCAGTATGGCAGCCCCGAAGTACCTGAAACGTTACTTCAAGGTGCAGAAAGATGAAATGCCTGCTCTCTTTAAGATAACCGAACGAATTCCGGCCCAGTTTGATCCAGGCATGCAGCTTGAAGAACTCCGGGAAATTCATGAGAAAGAAATCGAAGAATACCGAAAACTCAGGGAAAATCTCGAACTCGAAGCCACGGAAGCTCTTGCCTATAAAAACGCAGCTGAGAGGTTGACACTGTTTACCGAAAGCTTTCTGAAAATTCCAAAGGCCAGTCCCTCCCTTCTTGATCTTAAGGTTGAGCTTGCGGACAGAATGCTTTCGAACTGCCAGTGCTGCGGGTGGCGCTGCGAGGTTGATAGGAAAACTGGCGAAAAAGGTTTCTGCAGGCTGGCCGACACTTCCAATTACGCCTCTGAGTTCTTGCATATGGGAGAAGAGCCTGAGCTTGTACCCTCCCACACGATCTTTTTTACGGGCTGTACTTTTGCCTGTGTTTACTGCCAGAACTGGGAGATTTCAACCTGTCCTGAAGCCGGAACCCTAATCGAACCCAGGAAACTTGCAAAGCTGATTGACATTCGGAGAATGCATGGGGCTAGAAATGTGAATTTCGTTACCCCTACTCCACACGCGCATACTGTGCTGAAGATAGTCCGGGATATCTCCGTAAACACACCTGTAATCTGGAATTCTAATATGTATCATTCACCAGAAATTGCTGAAATCCTCGAAGGGGTTGTGGATGTCTACCTTGGTGATTTCAAATACGGAAACAATAAATGCGCCCAGAAATACTCCAAAGTAAAAAATTACCTGGAAATCGTGCAGCCCAATTTCGAATTCGCCTACAAAACCGCAGAGATCCTCCTTCGACATCTGGTCCTTCCGGGCCACCTGGAATGTTGCACAAGGCCGATTTCCGAATGGGTTGCAAAACATATCCCGCAAATCAGGTTTAACCTCATGTTCCAGTACAGGCCATGTTACCGGGCTATGGAGTATCCTGAAATTGGACGCTCTCTGACTCCGGAAGAAGAGGTTAAGGCGATCGAAATTGTAAAAGAGGCAGGAATTGAGGACTTACTGGTCTGATCATATGGTGGAAAGGACTGTGCTGTTTTGAGAAGTAAAGGATATATGATTTTACAGGCAATATATTCATAAAGAGTGAAATAATATATTTATAAGTGAGTTTACAAATTATTATCCATGGGGAGGGGAAGCGGAGTCTGTAAATTTTTAGTAATAATTTTCACTTTTAGTCTGCTGTTACAGGGGGTTTGTGCAGCAGAATCAGCAAATAATATTTCAAATGATACAATAGCAGAGATTAATGGTTCAATCAATGGTTCAATCAATGGTTCAATCAATGGTTCAATCAATGGTACAATAAATAGTACAATAAACGACGAAAAAAATAACACAATAATTGACATAATAAGCGGTACTGTAAATGTCACGATAGATGGTACTCTAAAGAACACACAAATGTTTTCATGGGTTCTTCTATTACCACTTTTTTTTGGGTGCTTTCTTTTTTTAGGCTGGGTGTGCAGATATTTCCCTGAAATGACTTCTGGCTTTGTTTTGTTTATGTTGCTACTGTTATTAGCTGTGATATTGTTAATAGGATTTACTAGAAACAATTTAGTACTTTTATTGACGCCGTTAATACTCCTGCCTTTATTATACGAGTTATATCATGAGATTAAAGAAATAGACTATAAAAATAGAAAATTAAATTTTGTTTTATTATTACATGTGATATTGTTAATAGAGTTTACTATATTATTAATAGGATTTACCAAACACACTTTAGTACTCGAATACATTCTAGTACTCGGATACATTTTAGTGATTTTACTTATTACTTCATTAATACGCTTGCTATTATTATACGTGGTTTATAATGATAAGAAAATAGAAGATAAACGTGGAAAACTAAAAAAAGATGATGATAGAAAAATAGAAAATAATTTCCTTTACAAGGCAAGAGTTATTAATATAATTGGTTCAGTGCTTATATGGCCTTCCATACTGATTTATTTTTATTACCATAATATACAATATGTTACCTTTTATGGAATTGAGGATTTAAAGTTCCCTGTCTATATAATAACTGCCTCGCTCATTGGTATTGTCTCTTACAGCCTTTTAAGCATTGAAGATGACTTCAGTCACCTTTTTTCGGAGTACGAGAAATTAAGCAAAGTCTGGTCATACCTCAGGAGATTCCTTATTGCACCTTTTATAGCGATCATAGGTTTTTACTTGTTGATTTACCTCCTGAACATAAATATGGCAGGGGATTATATAAAGAATATAAATAATTTTTTTGTATTCGTATTTTCTTTTATTGTTGGTGCATTCACAAAAACAATAGAAGAATGGATATATGCGTGGGTTCAAAAGCTTCTCCCAGGGGATAAAAAGATTGAGTTTGAATCCAGAATCCAAAATGAGGTTAAAGAAACTGACTTTGTCAAAAAACTAGGCCTTGACGACGATGTTGCATATCGGCTATACAATATAAAAATACGAAAAATCGAAGAACTTGCAGATTGTGAACCTAAGACTCTATCTAAGAAACTAAACCATGATATCCAAAACCCAGAAGAAAATGATCTTTCTTCTGGAAAATCAGATTATTCATGTAATTATTCACTTGAACAAATTAAACTGTATATAAAGAAAGCACAAGACTACAGGGAAAAGGATAAATCAAAATTAATCGGGGAACTAGAAGAGTTATGTGGACATTTAGAGATGGGAATTAAAAATTTCAAAAAGAACACAGAAGAATTAAAATTAAAAGAGATAATAGAAGATTCCGAGGATAAAGAAAATAGTATTAACTCTAATTCGACAGACCCTACCAATAAATATAATATTAACCCAAATTCGACAGATCCTCATAATTGATACAGGATTTGCTTACAAAAACATGTTGTTTCGACGTTGGACTTTTGGAGTATAAAATATTCAAATTAGCCAAACATCTATAAAATATGATTGGAAGGACTGAAGCATAAATGTATTTTATATTAAAAACTATAAGTCTGTTGAATTAATGCATTAAATAAGTTTGGTGAATCCTATCGATCCAGATAAGCGCGAAACCTGAAGTATTTTACTAAATTCTAACCTGGTTACCTTTAATTAGGAATCTATTCCTTCTTATTATGGGTTCATTTGCCGTTTTTCAGTTCAGCGATTTAATTTTCAGTTCAGCGATTTAAGTTCGAAATATTATTGCATGATATTTATACTCATAATACATTGATTGTACATAACGCATCTCAAAATCATGTCTACGTGCAATTTTTTGGATTTTATAGGGATTATGGGCAAAACCGTAAATGTTTCTTGGACGTTTTCTTAAAGTTGCCAATATTGAGGTCTGAAAATCGCAACCAATTCGATATAAAGCTTTTAAAAGCCCTGCATTTGGTGCAAATAACCCTAATTTCCATAAAGGATATAAACGAGGATCCAGTATGTCAAAAAACACTATTTTACCATCTTTATTGAGATGCTCTGATGATTTAACAATAAATTCGTCAATTTCTTGAAATGTTAAGTACTGGATTACTCCGGCTGCAGTTATTCGATCAAAGGTTGAGTCCAGGTTTTCCCATATCGTTTTATGATCAGCAAGGACAAGGTCAATGTTATTACATTTTCTTTCCCTAATCCTTTTGCTTGCTTCACCAAGCATGGAAAGGGAAAAATCCACTCCTACAAGTTGTTCATATTCCAGAGCATAGTAAGCCAGGAGTTCTGCGGAGCCGCACCCGAAGTCAAGAAGCGTTTTGCCTCCGTCAAGGTGGAATAGCTTTTCCTTTGCTTCCATAAAAAGAAACTCTTCAGACGAATATCTATGCCCTCCGTGGGTCTTATCTTTAAAAAAATCTTCCCAGGTATTCTTTGACTTCGTATGTGTTTTTTCCATTCCGTCTCTACTTTCTACTTCCATACCCCTTCTCCCAGTATTATTTTTAAAATCATACTTTGATAACTATCTTGTAAACAATTTATAGTTGGTAATAAAATAACTAGGAATTTCTAAATTATTTTAATCTAAATAGTAAAAATAGTGTGTCTGCTTTCTTGCATAATATATCCCAGGTCTCTTATTTTAAGACCAGTACACTATTTCTTCACCCACCCTTAATACTTCTATTTGATAATTCGATATATATTTGAGCCTTCAAAAAATAATATCAATGAGGAATTACGCTATTAAAAGCTACGAAACTCACAATTTAATATTTTATTTTAAAAAAGAGTAGCAGAACAAGAGAAAAAACTGGATTAAGCTTGCAGAAGAGTGATTTAACCAGAACTACCCTGCTGAGATATTTGAAACTTTCACTGATGCTGTAATTTGTCGGGTTATGTTTTATTTCGTTTTATTCAGTGCCGAGTCTCAATTGCTGTCGCTGATAATTATTCCAGCATCCACTTCCATACCGATTTAACCGTGATTATTTTCATTTCGTCTTTGGATTCAACTTTTACAGTCTCTTCATCGTCCATTGTTAGAATAAGTCCCTCCTTAAGGCCATACTCATCCATGGCTTCCGTAAGTCCAAGAGTTTCTCTTTCCCTTGCGGTCGGGTTCCCGAAGCAAACCGAGATCTGAACTGCTGACGATATTTTCTGGCTATTTTTTTCCTTTATAACGAAATCACACTCCTTTTTGTTTTGAAAATAGAATACTTGTTTTTCTCTTCTTAGCAGTTCAAGTAATACAAGATTCTCAAATCTCAGTCCAAGGCTATCCGGGTAATCTGGGTATACTGCCTTGAAAAGACCTGTATCACCTGCATAAATCTTGCATGGAGTGTCTTTTTTATATCCGCTTTCCTGGAGGCTGTTGATTTTTGGGATACGGTACAGCAAGAAAATGTCTTCAAGATAGTCCAGATAGGTGTTTATAAGCTCTTCACTCTCGATTCCACTTACTTTTTTCAAGGTATCGACGGAATACTCCGAAGCCATGTTCGAAATCAGAAATATGGCAAGCTTTTTTAACTTCTGAATATCGTACCCGGCTGCAGCCGCTTTTTGCATCCCTTCTTCAAAATATTCTTTAGAAAACCTTATATCATCGTTTTTTATTACATCCGGAAAACCGCCTTTTTCAAAATACTGCAAAAACATACATAATAATTCATCACTTCTGGAAGGCGTCAGAAAATCCGTTTCTAGTGTTCCGTTACCTTTAATTCTCAGGTATTCTCTAAAAGAGAACGGGAAAAGCTTTAAGATTTTATATCTCCCTGCAAACCTGGAAGAAAACTCATTTATCAATTTTGATTTAGATGAAGTTAGAAAAATTTCTGCCCCTTGCTTGTGAAGCCTGTCAATCCAGTTTTCCCATCCCGGAAGATTATGGATTTCATCAAAAAAGTAAAAAATCCGGCTTGATCTATTTTCTCCAGTTTCCTTTTTTTGAATTTCGGCTACAATTTCCTCAATAGCCTGCAAACCTACAGATCCAATCCCCTGCAGCCGGCTGTCTTCAAAATTAATATAAAACTTTACTCCATCCAGATTACTGGCAATCTGACTCATTAAGGAAGTTTTACCTGCATGAGGAGGTCCTGAGATAAGTTTAATCTCACTGCCTTCTTCGGAACAGCAGGGAAAAATCTCACGTGGAATTAAATCTGAGAAATTTTGAAAAAAGGTCTGGTGATTGAGTATCAGGGGGAGAAGTTCTAGTTTTTGCATATTATCAAGATAATTTGCGAGATGGAACTATATAGTTTTTCTGGCACTGATAAGTACTCTCGTACAATAATAATCCCGAAGCATAATAATAATTAATTACAAAAAGCGATGAGCGCCTGCAAGTTCGTGAGCTTACAACTTTCACAGACAGGAGACATCTTCTATATTCACCGTATAAATGTGTTAATTGAGTAATACTGGAATAAATTAATAGAAACATATAAATAACAGAGCCAATATGATCCCCTTATAAGTAAGAATCGTGTCAGCAGGTAAAGGTCCGCTTTTTCTCAGGGCTCTCTAAAATTATTATTCTTTTTTTGGTTCATAAACTGTTTTTGTCTTCCCGCAGCGCATGCATACGAAATACTTTTCTCTCACATTTGAAGCATAAATGTTCAAGCCGCCACTTCTTTTCCATTTATGCAGACCTATAAAACATAAAATAATTTTTCTTTTAGGTTTCCCGAAAACCTTATATAGAGCTCTGGAGTCCAATAACTTCACTCCTGTCTGACCTTCTGGAATTTAATAGGAAATCGTTTATATGAATAATATAAAACTATATTTCATCTGATATAGGGGTTCTTATCCCTCTGTGCTAACGAAACCTTCTACAATAATAAACCGGTAATCGTTTGCATAAGGTCAATTTCACAAATTTCAGTCAATTCTTTTATTTGGATCTTTTATTCTTAATAGGATTCATTATCAGTATTAATTATTCTTTATGGGATTTCTGCCTAATTTTTAAATTCCAATTATCCAAACAAGATAAAGATAATTAATTGAGCTTGTTTCATCTTCTTCAACACTCAAAAAAAGAAATAAATTAAATTAATTCTGAAGGAAAAAATCTAAGATTTAAACTTAGTAAATAGCCTCGAAATCGTACTGAGATTCCTACAAAAGGTAAGTGCAATTGCTGATTCATAAGAAAAACAAACGTTGTTTAAGAAAAACAAATCTAGAAATTTATTATATTTAAACAGTATCTATTTAAGAGACGTAATTAAATATTCTCGATGATCACCAATATATGTAGTTATTGGAAACGTTATCGTTATATTCTAGTCCGTCCCATTATATATGTACGCTTTCCTCTGCGTACTCGTTATATAGCCACCAGCTCAAGACAAAATGAACTCACGGGATTTGTCCATATTATCTCGAAAAGGTGGCTATTATGATTATTTTCCAATCTCTTCAGTAACAGCTATCACAAACATTTTTTGAGTTTTTAGGTTGGTGGGGCTATAAAGCCACAAAGGTATGAATTTATCTTTTTGTATGAATTTATCTCTTTATGACTCCTTATTCCCAGACTTTTTTCTTTTGACTTTTTGAACATGAGCTCCCAAAACTAGCTTTATATCCAAAATTGATAAGAGTTTCAGAACTATTTCCCGTGAGCAGAAGCTCATTGACTACTCTTAATTCCACATTTGGAGAAGCAGTTTTGAGTTATGGAATAGGCTCCATTTGTAAATTCAGTAGAAAATTATGTTGAATTTCTGTGAAAGTGCTATGAGTATTAATGAAATGTTTATGTTGAAATCTTGCCATGCAATCATTATATTTTCCTCCGTTCATATTATATTTTTATACTTTTCTTTGCTTCCTATTAGTCAGTTTACATATAAATGTCGAAGTTTTCTTTTAATATAGCGACTATTATTTTCAGATTTATATTAAAACGTGGTAATATTAACATACTCACTCCCCTTTTAAAGCTATTGTCTTCCTCGGAAATGTTTACATAGACACCAATTTAAGACAAAGTGAATCCTAAGGATACTATCTTAAACTGGCGTCTACGATGTTTATTTACTCGCCTAGTCTGCTTAGAACCAGTCGTTGAAAATTACTTTAAACTTCTGGGACAGAAGGATCACAAAGTTCTCGATATACATTATAATTCCCTCCACTATTTAGTGTGCTTTTATGCTTTTTTGCATCTCGTTACACAGTCACCGGTTCAAGACGGAGTGAATGCACGGGATTTGTCCATATTATCTCGAAAAGGTGGCTATATAATACATTTCCAACCTGCTTAGAACCAGTCGTTGAAAATTACTTTGAACTTCTGGGACAGTAAAATTACAAAGTTCTCTATATACATCAATTTCCCTCCGATCTTCAATTAACATTCATTATTCTCTTTGGATACTTTTTGAATAGACACCAGTTCAAGACAAAGTGAATTCACGGAATTTGTCTACTTTATCTCTAAGGCGGCTATTAAAATCATTTTTCCGGAACTGTTTTGTTATGTGAAACTGTTTTATAAATGATACTACCAACAATTAAATTTCTTAATATCTTTTGGGAGCCCATCTTAATTTTAAGACTGACACACCTAAATTTTAATTGCTAGTGAGTATATTAAACATATAGTTTTAATTTATATAAAGCATATAGAATAAATTTTACTTACCATTAAATAGTCCTAGAAAATCTGGGCGAATTTGACGGGGAAATATGAAAATACTTTTTTATTTAATCCATATTGTAGATGTATCTAAAGAATGCTGATAAAAAAGCTTTTAAATTTTTAATTTTCCCCTTTAAACCTAAAATAGAAATTATTATAAAAAAATAAGTTCAATTCATCTATAGAATCTATTTATAATCCATAAAAGGCAATAATTTACTTAAATAAGTAGAAATATTATTTTGGATTCAAAACTATAACATTTCATATTTTTAACTTAAATGAGTAGTTTTTTTCTAAAAATATAAAAGCCAGATTTATTCAAAGAATGCATATTTGAGGATTTCTTAACTTTCTGCACCTCAACCTTCCTGAAGAAGAGAAATTTTCCATTAAATTCCTGACATCTCAATTAATTCTCTCGTCCACTTCAACTTCTTTTTCTTAACCGTGTTTGCTCTCGAATCATCAAAATCAAATCCAGTAAGTTTGACAGTTTTTATCCTGAACTCCATTGCAAAAAATAAGTATCGGTCTCCCTGACGGGGTTCTCCAAAATTGTAGACCTTATCAAAAGTTCTTGCTTGGTAGTTGCAATAAATCGTTTTAGCGAGGCATATATTTTTCAAGCTTATCGATATTGTCCCCATACGCATGAATAAGGACTATTGAGCCTATCTCGCAGGCTATGATTCCTTTTTCAATATCAGCTTCAGGGTTAATCAAGATCGGTACAGATGACTTCAGGTATTATGCCCACATCCATGAGAACTGCGGCTGCTCCATTGGCTGCAATCACCATAAAATCCAAAAAATCGATTTCCAAAGATCGCCCCTGAGCTTGGGTGTATTTCCGCATACCAGCCTAGGTAAATCATTGATTAATATAAAAAAGGTACTTGCAAAAAAGTGACAAAATCGAGACCTATCGGAAGGCCAGTAAATAACATTCAAGTACCGTTAATATTGAGAACACAATAAGGAGGGAAATAAAGTCCAATACTAATAAACATAAAAAACAGAAGAAAAGGAAGAGATTAAAGCCAATAAAGGTAGATTGAGAAGAGTTCAAAAAGAAAAGTGCAATTGAGAAGTTCTTTAGTTCAATAGAGTCCTGTGATAAAGTAATTCCAAAAATGAAATCAAAAAAACATTATATGGGGATTGTAAAGTTAACAGAGACAAAGACGTTACATAAGGTTTTGAATGGGCTCAAATGTATAAAGTATAATTAATGGTTAGATAAAGCTCAAATATAATCAATAATTAGATCGCATAAAATTTTGGGAAACTCATTTTAGGGAAACTCATAGAAAAGTAAAATAAATTAAGATCTGTTTGCAGATCTGTTATAAATATTCGGATTTGAATCTTTGAATTTCTATGTGGTTGATTTTTCAGTTAAACTGCATTGTGATTGATAACGATAACATGAAATTAGGCTTATTCGTTGGCCCTTTCTGACGGAAGAAGGTCAATTATAAGAAAAACCTGTCAATAAATTTAATTTAGTGCAATCAGGCTTCTCCTACTTTTACATTCCGGCTAAGGACTGTACGAATAAGCCTTCATAGATTTTTACTTTTTATATTAGTTAATCTGTGGTTGATTCGTCAGTAATCAGCTAGTATATTACCGTTAAACAAATAGCTTAGTCCCCACCACCAGCTATTATGGGTCCCACCAGCCACCACAGCCTTTTTCTTTCTCTACGACACAGCCGCGGATATTAAAGAACTTTATTTTACATTTTTCACGGAATCCGCAACCACAGTCTTTCCAGCCGCCCCAGCCGCAGCCGCCACCACAGCCGCCACCACAGCCACAGCCGAATCCCTTAAATTTGTCAAAGCCCCAGTCTCTTCCAAAGAAGTCTCCCATTTATTTACCTCCTTATCTACTGTATTTTTATACTTATTTTTTATTTTGTATTTTTCGCTCTATTTATTTTTTATATTTATCTTATATATTGGAGAGGACATACTTTTAAAATTAGAGTTTGTAGTTCTCCAACCAAATATTATATCGACTCCCCAACTGTGTTATACTCCTGGCAATTGAGTTAATCTATTTTTATTTAACAAAAAACAGGTTTAACTTTAATTGCCAAGAAGTGCAATTAATTATATAATTATAAATTATATAAACCCGATAGAATAATAAATCCTTAATATTAAATAGTCATTGAAAAAGCTGGGAAATCATGATCTAGAAAATTGGCTTAATTTTACTTTTAATTTACAGATTTTGATTCCTTGAATATCTCTAAAATCAGGAGCTATAATCTTTAATCCAGTATTTCTATAAAAATAGGGTCTTAATGGTACAAATACATTATATTCCTTAATCAAAAGCTTTTTAAGAGCTTAAACCAGGTGCATTTACCAAAAGAAAATAGTATTACTCATATAATTTTTAAACTCCGGTAATTTTATATTTTTATTTGTAAGTTGATGATTCATAAAATTGGTTATTTCTTATGAAATCTGAAGGTTGTAAGGTTAAAAAATAACTTATATCGAGTTTTTGAGCTAGCTTAAATTTATAATTAAGTTATTAAAGCTCAAATATAATCAGTAAATAAATAGACAATATTAAAAAGTAGGATAACTTATGGGAAAATAAAGTAAATACAGATCTGTCTGCAGATCTGTTATATATATTAAATTTAAATCGCTTGAATTCCTATGCGACTGGTTTTTCAATTAAACTGCATTATTCTTTGATGAATAAAATGAGATGGGGCTCATTCGTTAATCCTTCTTAAGGGACTTAAGCTATTGTAGGAAAAACCTTTCAATATATCAAAGTTCTAGTGCAATCAGGGCTATCCTACTTTTACATTTCAGCTAAGGACTGTACGAATGAGCCATTCTCTATCTTATTTTTATATATTTATCTAATCTGTGGTTGATTGGTCAGCAATCAGCTAGTGGGATTACTGTTAAACAAATAGCTTAGTCCCACCAGCCACCACGGCCGCATTTCTCTGCGACACAACCACGGATGTTAAAGAACTTGGTTTTGAACCTATCGCGGAAGCCACAGCCATCCCAGCCGTCCCAGCCGCCCCAGCCGCAGCCGCCACCACAGCCGCCACCACAGCCACAGCCGAATCCCTTAAATCTGTCAAAATCACAGTCTCTTCCAAAGAATCCTCCCATTTATATTTACCTCCTTATCTACTATATTTTTATACTTATGTTTTTATTTTATATTTTCGTTCTAGTTAGATTTATATTTATTTTATATATTGGAGAGGATATAATTTTAAGATTAGAGTTTGTAGTTCTCCAACCAAATATTATATCGCCTCCCCAACTCAATTATTACTCCTGACAATTGAGTTAATCTATTTTTGTTTAACAAAAAACAGGTTTAACTTTAATCGTCAGAAAGTACAATTAATTATATAATTGTAAATTATATAAACCCGATAGAATAATAAATCCTTAATATTAAATAGTCATTGAAAAAGCTGGGAAACCATACGCTGAGGCTGTACGTTTAGTTCTACATTTAATTTACAAAGCCTAAACCTGTAAGTATTTAGATAAATCAAGAGATATAATCTGCAATTTAATATTTATACAAAAATAAAACAGGAATAGTCTAAATATGCTATATACTCCAATTATAATCAATTTGGAGGCTCAAAATGCACGCATTTAGAAACAAAAAATAGTATTACTAGTTCTTTTTTTGAACTCCCAAACTTGGATCTATTTATCAATATGTTCGTTATTCCTAAAATAAACTATTCTTATAATTATTTATTTTTTAATTTAATCGTAGAATAAATTTGAGAGTTTATTAAACATTACGATCATAGTTCAGTTAAATTAAAGTATAATAGCCATCAGTTCAAAAAAAGCTGATTAATCCGAAGTTCTCTTACATTTTGAACTGATGGCTATCGTTGCTTTATCCACGTTCAATAGTTCTTGGACTTAGCGATTGGCTTGGTGTTTTTTCTTACCACCAGTCGCAGCCCCA
>DAKJ01000017.1:176365-193997 GCA_002496565.1 Methanosarcina sp. UBA289
CAGCGACCCCAGCCGCCGCAGCCACCCCAGCCACAATCATTCCACCACATTATATTTACCTCCGTGATTTTGCTTATTATTCTGTTTAGTTCAGATATCGTAGAAAGTGGATTTCCTAAGATTAGAGAGCTAAGAACTATCACTCTAATCAAACCCCTTATCCACTCCCGAAGCATACTCTCATGGGAACTTTTTTAGAAATTATTCAAATTACTTATTTTCTTATGGCGAGAAACGATTCGACTGCCATGAGAGTATGAATTAACATATAATTGCAAATTATATAAAAGATTTAGAATAACTATTTCTTAATATTAATAACCTTTGAAAAACTGAGTAAACTCCCTATCAATAAAAAAGCTTACTTCTATATTTATTCTACAATTCCTACTTCTTTTAAGATTCTCAATAAATCAGGAATAATAATCTGTAATTCATCGTATATGCAAAAAAGATAATCTCAATAGTATATATAAGCGCTATTACGAGGTTAGATCTAATTTAAGGCCTTATAAGGCGTTTATTTTATTGGGAAAGTTATATAACCTCTCTTATTTTTGGACTTCATCAATTTAGCTATTTTTATAATAAGTGAAATATTTATATAAAGGATCACTATTCAATAAGGTAAGTTTTTCTATTCAGATTAAGAATAAATGTAAACCAGCGCATCGATTTATTGACATATGGGGTAACAATTTAGGCTCTTTGATTTTTAAGAATCGTAAATCCCTATTAATTTCTTTGCCCATTTCAATTTCTTTTTCTTAATCGGGTTTACATCGCTATCTTCAAAATCAAAACCTACCAGCCTAATTTTTTTAGCTCCAAATTCTCTAGCTACAAAAAAGCATCTATCTCCATCGCTGAAGCCGCCAAAATTGTAGACCTTATCAAAAGGTCTTGCCTGGGTAGTTGCAATAAATCGTTTAAAGCGAGGCACATATTTTTCAAGCTTATCGATATTGTCCCCATGCGCGTGAATAAGGACTATTGAACCCATCTCGCAGGCTAGAATTTCTTTTTCAATATCAGCTTCAGAGTTGCCATCAAGATCGGTACAGATGACTTCAGGTATTATGCCCATATCTATGAGAACTGCGGCTGCTCCATCGGCTGCAATTACCGTAAAATCCGAAAAATTGATTTCCGAAAGGTCGTCTCTGAGTCGGGGAGCGTTTCCGCACACAAGAACAGGCTTTCCGGAAATTAGGGCTCTAAGTTTGGACAGGCTGGCAGTGTTTTCCTCTGTCAGCATGCGGGAAAGGAATAGAGCTGCCTTTTCATCACCTTCTCGGTCAAACCCAAAATCCTCAAGGATTCGTTCGTAAATCGGCTCCCAGGTAGCAAAATCCATATAAATCAGTTTCCTTTCCGTTTTGCAATTTGAGTTCTAAATTTCTTTGTTTTACTTCTTTTTAAGAGATTACTTCTTTGCAATTCCCATTTTCATGGCAATGCCTTCGACATCCCAATCCTTTACAAGGGCTCCGGAAACCTCAAGATCACTACCAAGATCAAATATCTCGGCTCTTACCTCCTCTGCAATCAGATCCTTGAGGGTTTCAACGAGCTTCAGGACTCTATCGTCTTCGATCCAAACGGAAGCACGGATGTTTTCATCCACTACTAGGTCAAGTTCCTTCCGCATGTCCTGAAGTCTGCGAATTACTTCCCTTGCATACCCTTCAGCTTCCAGCTCGGGAGTCAGGTTTGCATCTACATAAACAAGGCCGGCATCGGACTCTGCACTTGCTGTCCCTCCTGGAAGGGTTTCTTTGAAATTTGCCATGCCCGGAGTTACTGTAACCATTGTTCCGTCTGCAAGGGAGAGCTCAAACTCACCATTCTCGGCAAAGGCCTTTTTCAAAGCAAGACCGTCAACCTTCTGCAGGGCAGGGATGATTTTTCCTGCATCCTTCTTGAAAACAGGACCTATTTTGCTCGGATCAGGGATTACTTCAAGCCCGAGCTCATCCCAGCTCTCAGCAACACCTGTCAGGACAATTGCCTTGGAATTTGTCTGGTCCATAAGAACTGAGCGCAATCTCTTAACAGCCTTTGCTGCGTCCTCACTTTCAGGGGAAACAATTATTCGGGAAACAGGCCACCTGAGTTTTCTTCCTGCTTTCTGGCGGGCGTTTGAGGCGGCTTCCACAATAGAACGTGCAGTCTTCATGGCAGCTTCGAGCTCAGGATCAAGATAGTCTTCATTGACCTTCGGCCAGTCGCACATATGAACCGATTCCAGTGCATTCGGATCTACGTTCCGTATCAGGTTCTGATACATCTCTTCAGCCAGGTAGGGCATGAAAGGAGAGATCAGTTTTGTAAGGGTTGCGTAGACTTCATAAAGCACGCAGTAAGCTGCAAGCTTGTCAGGGTCATCAGCTTCGGTCCAAGTTCTTGGACGAATAAGCTGGATATACCAACGAGATAGGTCTTCAAGCGTGAATTCCAGAATCTCACGCACAGCCTTATGCAGGAAATACCCGCTCATTGCTTCGTCTACAGCTTTAACAACGGATTGAGCTCTTGAGAGAATCCACTTGTCCTCTTCCCTGAGCGCGTCTTTTACGGAATCAAGGCTAACCTTCAGCGGATCAAAATTATCGAGCGCCATATAAGGAAGCGGGAACCTGAAGACATTCCAGAGGATATTTATTGAACGGTTAACGGTTTCCACTTCTTCCTGGTTGAACTTAAGGTCATCCCAGGGTGCGCTTGATGAAAGCACATAGGCACGCAGGGTGTCAGCACCATATTTATCGATTACATCAATTGGAGAAATTACGTTCCCAAGGCTCTTGGACATCTTCTTTCCGCCTGCGTCAAGCGTAAAACCGTGCATGAGTACACTCTTGTACGGAGCCCGTCCGAAGCTCACCATGCTTGCTCCGAGTTGAGAATAGAACCAGCCACGGGTTTGGTCATGCCCCTCAGTGATAAAGTCCGCAGGCCACCATTCATCGAACTCCTCCCTAGTCTGCGGGAACTTCAGGGTAGCCCAGGAAGCGACAGCCGAATCAAACCAGACATCGAAAACGTCTTCAACACGCTTTTTCTCTCCTCCGCACTCACAGGGAATAGTTATTTTATCCACGTAAGGACGGTGAAGTTCAACATCGCTGCCTGCTCCGGATTTTTCCAGCAGTTCGGCTTTGGTTCCTATTACCTCAAGCTTTCCGCATTTCTTGCACTTCCAGACCGGAATCGGGATTCCCCAGTAGCGCTGCCTGGAGATACACCAGTCCCGAGCGCCTTCAACCCAGGTTCTGAATCTGGCTGAACCTGCCCAGTCAGGGTACCAATCTACGGCATCAATCGCCTCAAGCATTTTGTCCTTTATCTCTGTAACCTTGAGGAACCATTGTTCGGTTGCTAGGTAGATTATAGGAGTCTTACAGCGCCAGCAATGCCCGTATCTGTGCGTGACAGTCCCTTCTGCAAGCAACCTGTCACGTTCCCTGAGATCTTTGATTACAATCGGGTTTGCTTCCCTGACGTTTTTGCCCGCGTATTCCCCGGCTTCCTCGGTATAGGAACCATTCGGACCCACGGGACAGAGGATCGGAAGCTTATACTTCACGCCAACGTTAAAGTCATCCATACCGTGCCCTGGGGCAATATGTACACAGCCTGTATTTTCTGCAGTTACGTAATCAGCAAGATAAACGCCATGCTTTATCTCGTTCTGCACAGGCACGAGATCCCCAACAGGGCTTTCGTACTCAAGCTTTGTGAGATCTTCCCCAAGCATTGTTTCAAGCACTTCATAGTCAACATACCTGCCCTGTTTAAGGACATTCTCTATCAGATCAGAGGCTGCAATTAAAATTTCTTCCGAGCCATTCTGCCTGATTGCCCTGAATTTAGAGTACTCGAAACTTGGATGTACGGCTACAGCCACGTTTGCAGGAATTGTCCAGGGGGTCGTTGTCCAGATAACTATGAAGGTGTTTTCCTCGCCTTTGACCTTAAACTTCACATAGATTGATGGGTCGGTTCTCTCGGCATATTCAACCTCGGAGTCTGCAATCGCAGTCTCACAGCGCGGGCACCAGTTGACTGAGCGCTTGCCAACATCCAGAAGGTCTTTTTCACTGGCTTGCTTGAGAGTCCACCAGGCAGCTTCGATGTAATCATCTTTTAAGGTCATGTAAGGGTCGTCCCACTGCAGCCAGACCCCAAGCCTCTGGAACTGCTCGGTCATTGCCTGTTTCTGGTTGATGGCAAATTCTTTACATTTTTCAATAAAATTTTCTACCCCGAAGCTCTCAATGTCCTTTTTAGATTTGAATCCGAGCACGCCTTCGACTTTGACTTCAATTGGCAGGCCGTGCATATCCCAGCCTGGGCGCTCGAGAATATTACGGTTATTCATGGAGTAATAGCGGAGAATGGAATCTTTAATTACTTTATTCCAGGCAGTCCCCAAGTGAATATGTCCGGTCGTATATGGGGGGCCGTCAACAAAAAAAAGTCTTTTTCCGGTCTTGCGGTGCTCTCGGGTTTTTCGATAAGCATCGCTATCTTCCCAGAGCTGCGTTACCTTTTTTTCAATTTGTTCTGCGTTATACTTGGCAGTGATTTCTTTTATCATAGAAGATCCTCAAATGTGACATCTTTTATAGTTGATAGTTTATATACTAAAGCATGGATGGGGAAATAATCTTAGCGGAATATTTGCAAAGGTTAGAGGATGATGGATTAAGTAAACGAACGATAGATAATAACATTTTTGTATTAACTCCTTTCGTTAAATGGCTAGGTAATCAGGAGATATCAGATAAAACTGTTATGGCGTATCTCAGATCCTTGAAACCTAAAAATTACTCTGATAGCACATTATACCAATATAGAGCAGTGTTAAAAAAGTTTCTATCTACTATCTCGCCGGAACAAGCACGCGGTATAAAACTAAAGGTTAAGAAGAGAGAACCGCCAATCATATTGACACAGGAAGAGGTTGAAAGGCTCATAGAAGCGTGCAGGAATCCAAGAGACAGAGCCTTAGTGTCTTTTCTTTACGAGTCTGGCTGCAGGAAAGGTGAGCTTGTTTCTATCAGGCTGGAAAATATCACTTTTACGGAATTCGGCGCAACTGTTACAATCCCAAGGGGGAAAACGGGATCACGCACATTACCTATAGTATACTCTGCATCATATTTACGTCAATGGATCGACTGTCACCCCACTAAGGGATCCTGTGACCCGCTATTCTGTTCTCTTCAGGAACCCTTTGCACGTTTCTCTTTTTCTGGACTATCACATCTTATGCGTGTTCTAAAAGAGAGAACTGGAATAAAGAAAAAGATTTACCCTCACATTTTCAGGCATAGCCGCGCGTCCCATTTGGCAAATAAATTTACGGAGCAGCAGCTTAAGCAGTTCTTAGGCTGGACTGCTGGATCTAATATGGCAGCCGTATACGTTCATCTTTCACAAAGGGATATAGAGGACGCAGTATTAAATATGCATGGTATTGAGTCTACGCAAAAAAGAAATGATAATTTTAAAGTGGAACGCTGCCCGCGTTGTAAGGAAATTAATCCTGAAACATCCAAGTACTGCGGGAAATGCGGAATGCCTTTAAAAGATGAAGCACGCGAAGCTATTGAGAAAGCAGAAGCTGAAATTGACCTTGCAATTATGAAAGCGGCCGTGTTGAACCCTGAAATTCTTGAAGAAATAGCAAAAAGACTAAAGTTTGAAAAATGAATCTTTATTTATCTTTGACTAACTTGTCTTTTTTCTGGAAAAACGGAAAACCTTTTTATACCATAGAAGACTACGACAGCTTTTATAAATTATAAAAGTTTTAAGACCTCTTCTATTGCTGTTTTACTTTTTGCCGCAACTTAATTCATTGTGCGTAGACTTAAAATTCTGAAAAAATTTTCATGAACTTAGTTTCTGAACTAAACTCATTAAACTTGTTTAGGACGTTTTTGGCCGTATGTCCGGTTTTAGTATATATACTAAGGTACAATAATTTAATGTGTTTAGCAAAGTTTAAATAATAAAACGAACAAATATAAGTTTAGGGGATAAAAAGAAAAACCCTGCAAAATATAGACAAAAATCAAAAT
Source organism: Methanosarcina sp. UBA289 (assembly GCA_002496565.1). Classification (GTDB taxonomy): domain Archaea; phylum Halobacteriota; class Methanosarcinia; order Methanosarcinales; family Methanosarcinaceae; genus Methanosarcina. The sequence continues at coordinate 182,458 of DAKJ01000017.1, forward strand.
GAGGAAAATATTATGGTCTCAAAAATTGAAGGAAATAAAATTAGCATAACACTGTTCGTAACACCTGAAACTTATTACGCCATTGAAGACGCACGTGGGTTTTTGAAAAGATCAACATACTGTGGGATGATTTTTGAAGAGCTATTTAATCCAAATCAAAAGGGAGTGAACAAGAATGATCAGTGTAGCAGCAGTTGATGCATTAAAGAATATTTATGAGAGTAAAAAAGAAACGGTTGAGTACTTGTGCAGATTTGGCAATGCAATGGAAAAGGCGAAGGCTTCGTTCATTAAAGAAGTGGCGACAGGAAATTTCTGATTCCGCTGATGTTTGGCGACACTCGGAATCAGAAAATTCGATCACTTCACCTTATGAGAAAAAAGGTGATTAAAAATGTTTACTAATAGTAATTATATCTGTAATGTTTATAAATCTTTCGTTAATGTCATAGCAGAAGCTGTTATTGTTTTAGCAATTGTTAACTACGAAATTAGTAAAAATAACGGTCAGGTTGCCGCATTTTTGAGGGGGGTCTAAGCGTGACCGGCAACAACGATCAAACAGAGAGTATATCAGAGCGGATCAAAAATGCTCTCGATATCGTAGATGTTATAGGAAAGTCAGTAAAACTCACAAAGAGTTCCTTTGGAGAGTATACAGGTGCTACTTCTTCACTTAGTAAAAGTGGTGCCTCCCTCCACGTTGACCGAAATTTGCAATTGTGGCATGATTTGTCTGGACGCGCTCAACCTGTGGGAGGTGACGTTTTTAGCTGGATAGCCTTCGAGCACGGTCTAAGTACAGATTCTGATTTCCCTCAAATTCTAAGAATAGCTGCAAGCATGGCAGGCATACCACTCGAAACACCCACGCCCGAACAAATTGAGAAAATTGAGAAAAAACAGCAAATACATAATATATTAACAAAAGCTGCTGAGATCTACCACTCATATCTTACACCCGAAATTAGAAATTACATTAACAAAAAATGGGGCATCAGTAACGAAACTATAGACAGATTGAAAATAGGTTATGCTAAACCAGGTAAAGGCAACACTAATTTAGGAAAAATTGCTGATTCTGATGAATGGTTAGAGTCTGGTCTATTTTCTGTTGCAAAGCTTGCAACTCCTGATGCTGCGGGACATGAGAAGGCATATGAAATTTTTAAAGGAAGAGTTGTATTTCCATACTGGCAGGGTGGAAAAGTTGTAAATTTTGCGGCTAGAGGAGATTTTACCGACCCTATAAATACGCCTGATAGTCAGTACGAGAAAAACGGAAACGACATTATAAAATACAAAAAACTGCTTACACACAATGAAAAGCACCCTTATGTAGCAAGCTGTGTAAACAATTCATACTTATTTGGTGAGGACACTTTAAAGGGTAACGATTATTGCATTATCACTGAGGGCATAGCTGACTCTATAGTATTAGTACAAAACGGATATCCTGTGCTTTCTCCAATAACAACTAAATTTGCAAAACATGATATAGAAAAGCTTCTCCAAGCAGCTAGAAGATTGAAAACAGTGTACATCTGCAACGATAATGAAGACAGCGGTGCAGGAGAAGATGGCGCAATTCGAACTGGAAAACTATTGACCAATAACGGTTTAGACGTTAAAATTATGGTTTTGCCGAAAGGGGGCCTCAGCAAAATTGATGTTGCCGAGTTTTTCTTGACTCACACCAAAGATGAATTTGAAGTAGTGAAAAGCCAGGCTAAAAAATTCATTCCCTTCATGCTAGAACAGGTTAAAAAGGACTGTGATCTGGTTGAAAAACAAAAACTTGCAATACAATTCATTGAGGAGTATTTAACGGAAGTCTCTGAGCTTGACAGAGAAGCATACATAGACGAAAATATTAAAAAACATTTTGGTTTCACACGAGAACAGATTAACACTATTAAGCAAAATGTGAACAAAAAAGTAAAGAAAATTCAAACGACAGAAAAGCCTAGCGAACTGTTTAATAATATTTCTGGATTTGATCAATTCATATTGAGAGATAACGGTATTTTCAAAATGACTTTTGATAAAGAAGGAGGTCTGCACGAAAAAAGAATTACTGCATCTCACTGCAGTGTTGTTGCAATTGGGAGAAATATTGACACGCGAGAACTACTCTACAAGCTGAGGATTCAAGACTTAAAAGGTGCTGAAACTTTCATATGGAAGACTACAGGCGCTTTAATGAAAAAAACAGAAGTATTAAAGCTGCAAGAGGTAGGTATGCATTTCAAAGAGGTTGATGCAAATGACGTAATTGAATACCTGGATGCTTACATAGTTCGAGCGAGCAATAGTCTGAAAGAAGAGTTTACTGTATCGACAGGAGGGTGGAAGAAAAACTTCAGCATGTACGTCATAGGGAATAGGTGTATTACTTCAGATAGCGTTTCTGAGATAGTTCAAATGGAAAACCCAACAGCAATTAACTTTGAAGTCCAAGGCACTTTAGAAGATTGGGTAAAAGGAGCGAAATATATAATAGACTACCCTGCGGTTAGATTCAAAGTTTACAATGCGTTTGCAGCAACACTCTTAAGAATGTTGAAACTAACTTCTTACTTGGTTGACAATCACGTTGAAACAGGCAGACTCAAATCGGTCAGCAATGCTCTAGCAGCAGGATGTTTTGGGAAACCGTGGGCTCAACAAGTAGCAGGCAGTTCCACATCAGTGGGTGTCTTGGGGATGCTAACGTACTGTATCGACATACCAACTTTCATGGATGAAACCAGCCAAAATGTTGAGACAGCCCGAAAACTCGCTTATTCAGTGGGAAACGCAGGGAAGAGAGTTAAAGGAAAAAGTGACGGCAAAGCAGGAATAGTGATTCCTTCAGAGATGTCAACCGTGCTTTTAATGACAGGGGAAAATCCTATAATCCCTGAAAATTCAAATGGGGGAGAAGATGTGAGAGTTTTACCATTAACGGAGGGTGTAAGTGCAAAACTTTCCCCTGAAGATATCAGTTCAATGGAGTTGTTACTTTCTGAAAACTATGGTCATATAATTGTACCATTCATCCAAGAAGTACTCAAACGCCGCAATGAAATCCCTGACATCTTCAGACAAAATTTAATACAGCTTCCGGCTTCCAACAGCATTTCTGAAGATCGTGTTAAAAAACAATATGCAGTGGCAGCGACAGCAGGAGTAATACTTGAAAAAATTTTCGAAAACATTGGAATAACTCCAATGAATCCATTAGAAACAGTAACAAAATATTATGAAATGAATGTAGCTCGCCAAGGATTTACACCTGATCATATTAAAATATTAAGATCAGTTTATAACTGGTATGCAGCAAATGCAGTATATTTTGAAGATGATCTTGAAACTGAGAACGGCAAAAAAACAGTCAATCATACTCGATATGGATGGATGCGTGATTTCATAAGTCATGGGCAGTGTGTGTGTTTCATTGAAAACCCGCTTAAGGATCACATCTCAAAAGAATTTGGGGCAAATAAGTATGAAACAGTAATGGAAGCTTGGAAAAATGAAAATATATTAATCGCCACAGTTAAAAATGAAAAAGGCAAATTAAGGAAAATTAAGACCAAGGAAATAAAAGTTTCACATGAAGGTAAGTCGCGAATACAGGTAATTGCAGTTCCACTACAAACGTTCATGGAAAAACTAGACATTTTTGAACTGGAAGCATCAAAAATAGAAAAACAACCTGATGCATATCAAATAACGCTTGATGCATCTAGGGGATCTGCAAACACTGAAACTATAATTGAAGCACAAGCAGCAGAAGCATAAATCTGCAACTTACACTAACTCTTTTTCATCTACTCAAGGACATCTTGGAACCTTGAGTAGAACCTTTTTTCTAAAACTATTTCCTCTCAACAAAGAGACTTTTTTATTCGCGCCGGACTCAGCGGACTAACGCCGGACTAGAAAAAACCCAAAAAAAAAACAATTGCGTGAAACACACTATACTACTAATTAATTAACTAATACTAATACAAATAATATACTATACTATACTAAATCTCCCTCAGTTGTTTTTTCTTGTGCCGGACTCGCCGGACTAACGCCGGACTGAAAAATAGGGGGGTGTCCGGCGTTAAAAACGTTATCAGCAAGTAGTTTTTACCCTTCCGCCGGACACGCCGGACAGGTTTTTACAGTTTCTATAGAATTTTTTTTCCTTCAGTACTCTGAGTTTCTGCTTTGTTTGGATGAAACTGTGTGTGTGAAAATTCTCAAAATATTTTACGATTTTTTCAATTTTTTAGTCCGGCTGTCCGGCGCAAGCCTCTACATAACGATTTAGGCTAACCTAACTGTCCGGCGTGTCCGGCGGAGGAAATTCGCAGTGTCTCCCAACAATTAAAACAAGCTTTGCTAATTGTCCGGCGCATTTTTACCCCTGTCCGGCGTAAAAGAATCGCTATCAGCAAGTAGTTTTTACCCTTCTGCCGGACTCGCAAGCCATGCAGGAAGGGGTAGTTCACGGAATTTTTCTATTCTTCTGTCTAATAATCTAAACCTGTTGTCCGACTAAAAATCTATTCCACACATAAGCAAAAAAAAATTTCACACACACAGTATATAAACAAAAGGATGTGTGTGTGAAAAAATATAGTAAAATGGATTGGTTTTTACCCTGCCACCTGACACCACGTTTAGACAGTTGTTGTTGACTCTGCCCTACATACCCTGCATTGCTGCTGTTTTTGACATATATATAGGGATTTCAAAATAGAATACGTCAAATCCCTATATATTCTAACTCACTTGAGGTATTGCCCTTAATTACTTTTCATTTCAATTTTAAGTTCTACACACTGTTTTTCATAGTCCGGTGAATCTATAGATATGCGAACATGACTATAAACTTTTCTCTATTTATAAACGAAACCTTTATAACTTATTAACTTTCCTTATTAGGCTAATATTAATAAATAATTAGACAAAATATTTATATAGATTAGGGTACATATAATATAATGGAGAGTGAAAAATGGACGCACCCGTTAGTTTCATTGGATTCAACGAATCGAAAATCAAAAGAGTGGTAATTGATCGCCCCCTGGCGAACGACGAACTAAAATATCATCGGATTCGAGTCGGCGTTGATATTCTAAGGGATTACGATCCAGCCTTACACGAATTTGAGATCATAAGAAAAAATAAGGAAAGTTGAAAAAGAGATACATGGCTTTGTCCGTGTGAAAAATGAAAAGGGGTTGAAAAACAATGACCGGAAAAACATTAACACTTGAAGAATTTAAGGAAGTTGGGACCGAGATGAGTTTTCTTGCTAATCGAATGACTCATCTTTATGTTAAAATCACTAACGGCAACGGCAAAGAAAGAGACGCTGCAAAATTGTTAAAATCAGCTTTGAAAAGTTTTGGTAGTGCCCGCTCAAAGTTGGAAGACCAGATGTTTGAGAAATTTGGTGATCAGCCAGGCTCAGACATCAACACCTTCTACGGCAACACGTCGTTGCCTGCCGATATTCAAATAATTAAAAAATAATAGTATCAGAAAATAATTCAAAATAGCTAAAAAAGTTGTTTGTAAATAAATTTTGGGGGTTGGGGTAACATGTCTGATGATATTCGATATTACGCACTGATTATTCTTTTTGCTTTAGGAATGTTTGCTATAGATGATTTTCGTGGCATCACCCGCACCTGCTATGATGGTGCCGACGGTCACGAAATCGTTTTGCACAACAATAAAACCGCCGTCGATCCAACCTTTGAGCAGGTTAAGGCATTTGCCCGTGAAGATTTAACTAATACGAAAAAATATACGTCAAAATATCAATGTGGCGACTTTTCGGAAGAGTTTCATGATAATGCTGAAGCTGCAGGCTATAAATGTGGGTGGGTATTCGTAGACCTAGAAAATGGACCCGAAGACCACGCTTGTAATGTATTTAACACAACTGACGCCGGATTAGTATTCATAGACTGCACACATGGAGACTCTCGCGTGAGAGTTGCAAAAGGAGAGGAGTATAAACCTAAGCACTATGAATCACTGGGTTTTGTATCAAATTATAACATTTTATGGTAAACATTCCATAAAAAAGTTCTTTTCTTTCTTTTTTCAAATTTCAGCATAAATAGCCTTTTTTCTTTTTTCTTCGAAAGCTTTAAATATACAAAAAGCCTATATTATATAACAGTAAAATTATTATTATACTGTTATAAAAATAAAAATAAGTCCATATGGAGTGATTGGTATGAAAAAAACAGGGAATTCCAAAAAAACCTATATTGTATCTGTAAACGTGAAAAACGGACCTTTTTCATCACAAACCGCTGCAAAGCAGGCACAGGCTGTTTTAACTTCTCGCGGTATTTCAACATCAGTTGTAAAACATATCGCAAAAGGCTGGTTTTTCATTTCAATTGTGAAATACAAGTGTCCCAATTCGTCAATCCGCGATAAAGTAATTCGTAACATTAACTCATTCTCAAAAACAAGCGGGATGTCTCCCTCCTTGGTGAAAATAACCTCTAAAATTGTTTAATCATACCCAAAGGAGAGTGAAATTATGTTTTACACTTTTAAAAACCGAAGACTAGGCTACAGGCCTTCAAGCAGCATAAATAAAAAACCAGTTATACCCTCTGCAGCAGTTTCTGCACAAAGTGTTGCAGCCTCTAACGCAGCATCTGAAGCAGCTCAGCAAGTTAGCATACAAAAGGAGACTGCTGCTAGGCAGGCTGCAGCAAATATATACCCTGCAACATTTAAAAGTGAGTCAACACAGAAGCCTTCACAAGCAGAAGCTAGAAAAGCTTTTGAACAGTTGATCACTGATAGAAATGGACCCGCAGCTCGCAATAAATCTGCTATTCAAGGAAGACTAGTAAGCCAGTTTAATGCAGCAAAAACTGCAAATAATGGAGGAAGTACAACAGGAAACAGTAACACGCCTTACTATGATGTAGACAAAAATCTTGCAGAAATTCGTAAACAGGCTCTTGAAGCAGGTGTCTCGCTTCCTAAACCTCCAAGCTACGGCAACTCTGTTACAAACGCAAAAAGAGCCCAGGCAATCATTGACGGCTATGTTTCAAAAGTAAATGCAGAACTTGCAACGAAACACATGCTTGATGTCACAAGAGAAGAGCGCCACAGAAACATGCCGTACTTCGATGTTGACAAAAGCCTTTCTGATCTCCATAAACAGGCTCTAGATGCAGGTGTATCACTTCCTAAACCTCCAAGCTACGGCAACTCTATAAATGACTCAAGAAGAGCTCAGACTATTATAGACGACTATGTAGCAAAAGTAAACGCAGAAATTGCCGCTAAAAATGCAAAAATTCCTGTTAAAAATATTGAAACTGCTAAAAAAGCAGCAGCCACTAAAAGCACCACAAGTAAAGGGAGTGCATCATATTTTGATGTAGATAAAAGCCTTGCAGACATCTATAAGCAAGCTCAAAATGCAGGTGTATCACTCTCAAAGCCTTCCAGCTATGGCACTACTATAACTGATTCAAAAAAAGCGCAGTCTATAATTGATGATTACACTAAAAAAGCGAATGCAGCAATTACTGCTAAAAATGCTGAAGCTGCTAAAGCTAATGCTAAAAAAGCTGAAGCTGAAGCTACATATGATGTAGCCAGTCAGTATAATGAAATATACAATGCAGGTAAGGGTTATGGAGTAACAGTTAACAAACCCACCCAGACACAGTTCAAAACCCAGGCAGCAGCTCAGGCAGCGCTGGACAGCTACGTTGCACAAGTTAACAAAGCTCTTGAAAATGCTCCTGCACCTACGTTTACAAATGTAGATCCTCAAAAAACTTCAGGGTATGCTTACACTGTGACAATGAGCCATGCTCAGCAAAATAAATTTATTCGCGAAAATCAAACAAGAAAACAGCAGGGTAAACCCGAATTAACAGAGTATGAATTCCGCAAAAGTATAGGGCTCACCACAGAAACAACATCAGGCTCCTATGTAAAGCCAAAGATAACCAACAGGTCATACTCCTCAAATGGTACCGGATCTGTAAAAGCTGTTAAAGACACTGGTTCAAATAACAGACAGGCTGCAAGAATAGGGTCTGGTGACATTAAACTTGCAGAGATGAAAGTTGCTACAAAGGGAAATGCTGCAAATAACAAACCTACTGTAATCTCTGCTGCCAAAACTCAGCAACTCAAAGCTGCAGCTATAGAGAAGAAGCAAGTAGAGGCTAAAAAAGCAGCTGAGAACGCAACTCAAGCTAAACAAGTTGCAAGAGATGCAAAAGCCGAAGCTACAGCAAAAGCTAAACAAGTGACAGCTGTAAAAGCACAGCTAAAAAACACAGTGAATGAAAAAACAAAAACACAACTTAAAAAGGAAATTAAAACCCTTGAAAAAGCATCTGAAACAGCTAAAATCGCATCAAAAGCAGCTGATGCACATGCGAAATCAACTTCAGAGTTAGCTGATGCTACAAAAAAAGCCGCAACTGTTCTTGCAAGCCCTAGAATTTCAGCAACAAAAGCAGCTACAGTTAACAATGCAGTCAAAAAAGCTGAAGCAAAAGCTGCAAAAACTTCAGTAACTGCAGAGAAAATTGGAGTCCAGGATCACACAGGCCAGATTTTGTTAAAAGATGGCACATGGGTCAGTCAAGTACAGAGACAAGGAGGATCTGGAAAAGGTGAAGGTGTTGCGAAGGTTTTTGGAACTACAAAAGAATACCAAAAACAGCTAGCTGAGGACTACCGGAATAAACTTGCCGGTAAGTCAACCTCTCATTCTATTAATCCAGTTTACGTAAAAGCTCTTAACGCTGTAAAACAGACTAAACGCGCAGAGGCTGCCGAAGCGAAGAGAATTGCTGCAGCATATGTGCCTGTTTTAGCAGCTACAGGGGAAGTAATTGATGCTATACAATCTAAAAGTCTTCATGGTACGGGAGAAGCCAATTTAAGGGTTATAAAACTTGATAAAAATAATAATATTATAGCTGCTTCTAAAACTGCTCAACAGCTACATAGGGAAAACAAGCTTTTTAATAAACCCATTAAACTTAGTGATGGCTCCTCAATCACATTAGACAAACTCTCCATCACTCCTCAGACAAACAAGAGTACAGCAAAACTTATTCAAGAAGCTAGAGCTTATAAACTTTCTCATACTCCTAATACCTCAAATGCAACAAAAACGCGCTTGCAGATGGAATATTTAGGACTTGACGGTCAGCTCTCTGCCCCAAAAAGTAAAACATCTTTCAAAACGAAAGATCAGATTAGACAGGCAAAATTAATGCAAAGTGATAACAAGCTGGCAAGCTCTCTCGTGAAGGCTGACGTTGCATTCAGGGAAGCAGGAAGTTGGAAAAATGTCAAGGGAAAAACCAGCGCGGGCCTCGCTAGTGCAAACAAAAAAATTGCGGACGCTATAGACCTTCCTACACTCGTATCTATTGAAAATTCGCGCGACCAGCATCTTGCAAAAATCAACGTGAAGGGGTATAACGCTCTAGCGCTGCAGCGCCGTGGACAAAAAGCAATCTATGGTAACCAGTATGGCGAAGCTAGTATGAATTTGTTAACGGGTACATACGAATCCGTTCGCACAAAACCTGTAAGCGCCGGCTTAACTGTAGCAGCAATGTACGCCACTGGGATGATTGCAGGGGTTGCCGTTGAAGGTGTGTTAGGACTTGCAGCTAGGGGGGCCGCTGGAATTGCTGTAAAAGCATCTTCAAAAGCTGTCAAAAAAGCAGCAATAGTAACAGCACAGCATGTCCAAGGAACAGGTCGTGCAGGCTTAGGTCTTGGTGTTGCCGCCGAAGGGCTGAAAACAGTTGCAGAAGGTGACGCAGCAAAAACCGTCAATTTTGCAGCATCTTTAGCTGTTGGTGGTTTTGGTTACTCTAAAGGCGCAAAAACAGTAAAAGATCCAATTTCGATTCTTCCTAATGCGAGAACTACAAAACTGCAGGCAGTCTCCTCAGGACATGACACAGCTGTTATGGACATCCGAGCAGGCGAGACTTTTTCGCTTAGAGGAAAACCGATTCTATCTCGCACTCGAGAAGGAAAGTTTGTCAGAGGTGCACCTGCCCTAGACTCAACACTCACTAAAAATAAAGTTATACAGTCCTTTGATAAAAGCGACACAGCAACTTTCCGAAAAACTTTAGAAAAACAGGCCAGTAAGGAAGATGTATTAATTTTTGACAGCGGCAAAAAAATCGCAAGCGTGGCTTACAATCTTAGAAAACCAGTTACTGGCCCTAAGAAATTCGAAATTTTGAGCGAAAACATCCCCAGTAATATGAAACCCGTGGTGAAGGACACTATTGTTTCTTCAAAAAATATCGAGGTTTATGGATCAGTAGCTCAGAAATTGCAAATGGAAGGCTTTTTCAGCAGAGTGCCCCAAGATATTGAAGTGTCTACTAAAGATGTGAACAAATTTGTTTCTACATTCAAAACAAAAGCAGCAAAATCAGGCTATAAAGAAGGCACTGACTACCGGATCAGAAGAGCTGACGCTGATTCCCCCAAAATTGAATTTAAAATAAATGGGAAATGGGAGAAGGGTATTGAAGTTTTTGCCTCCAAAAATTCTAAAGCTTCAGTGATTCAGGGCTACCGTTCCGAGGATAGAATTGCATTCGGATTCAACTCTCTAAAACCTCTAAAAGTTGACTCAGCAAAATTAATGAAGCTTCAGGAACAGGCCGCAAGAAAGCACGCTGGTGCAACAACGTTGCAGGATGGCACGTTGAAACCTGTCCATCCAGGAAGGTCTAAAGACATTAGAGATTTGATTGAGATAGGTGTTGCAAATGAGGTGACTTTCAAAACTGGAATCGCAAAAGAAATTATACAGTATGCAAAACTGCAAGCGGCTAAGGGTTTCGATGTAGGAAAATCGCCCGTTGCGACACATCTCGTTAAACATGAGCGTATGCCAACCATGCCTGAATTTAAAGTACTCACATCTGGATCTTTGAAAGACTCAGAAATCAGTCTCCTTGCTAGAAGGGTAGCTTCTCCTGTGAAAATGCTGAACAGTGGTAACAAAGGAACTTCAATAACCGTAAAGAGCCCTCGCTCATTGAGAAAATTCAGGAGTGAGAAAAGTCAAAAGTACGTAGGTTCAAAAGCATCCGTACAATCTGAGCCTGGAAACACACATAAAGCGAAACCAATGTTCCGACAAGGCGAGAAAAAATCCGTAAGCAAAGACCATGAGCTTTTGTTTGCAAGCAAGGCTACTTCGAAAACTGCATCCTTAGGAAAAGCTGCTGCAGTAACATCAAGAAGCTTCAGTAAAACCTCCGCAAGGCTGCAAACGTCAAAAATTTTAGGCTCCAAATCAAGAGAGGTGGCTTTAAAAGGCTCATCAGTAGCTGCAATCTCAAAAAGTCTATCTTTAGAAAGTTTGTCTTCGAAAGCAATACCTTCTAGATCAGCACCTTCAAAAGCAGCACCTTCTAGGTCAGTTCCTTCAAAAGCAGCTCTTTCCAAAGCAGTTACATCAAAAAGCCATTCAAAACCTTCATCTGTGAAACCTT
>DAKJ01000017.1:194209-309997 GCA_002496565.1 Methanosarcina sp. UBA289
TCTGTGAAACCTTCATCTGTGAAGCCAACCACATCATCAGCACCTTTTGATTCTTCTGTGATTATTTGGTCAAGCCCAGATCCTAGTCATTGGCACTTACCAATAAAAGGAAGAAGAAGTGTGATCAGGCTACCCAGTGCCTCTAAAGGAACAACAAAGGGAAAGAAGGGCTTTAGCAGGATGAAATTCCACAGAAATATACGAAACACCCTTGGAGGTATGTCTTCCATGTTTGAAGACAGAAGTTCTTCTTCGAGTGCAGCTAAGAAAAAACCCGTATCAAAAGTAACTACTAAAGGACTTCCCACAAAAACGAAAATTAAATTGGGAACTCCACAGAGTACGCCAGCGAGAAGAAACTCTTTCAAACCTCCGGTGCCTTCAAACTACTCTCGGAATTCCAGAAAACTTAATCCTCCCCTTTCAAAACCCTCAAACTCAAAAAGGTATGAAAAAGAGGAAATGTTTCCTTCAACCTCGAAAATCAAAGAAGGCACTACTACAGTATCAAAAACGATTAACTCAAAGCCTCCCACTCCTTCAAAGCTAATTCCCCTGGGAGTAATTAACTTTGGAAGTGGGCGAAAGAGTCGTGGCTTGAGTGACGTTTTCAACTTTATTGAGAGCACAAGGCGTACTGAAAATGCGAAGCGAAAAAAGCTCAAAAAAGCCGATAACGGGAAGAAAAAGAACCTGAAGCGTGAAAAGTTTCACAGAAATATCAAAAATACATTAGGGAGTTTGCAGACCTTCTTCTAAGAAGGTCATTTTAAATTTTTCTGTGGTGGAGCAAGAACTATTACTCTCTCTTTTTAAAACATCTTCTTATTTTTTAACAAAAACCTTTATAACCCTGTAGGTCATTTTACTAATAGGAGGCGCGCATAGCGGATGCTATCAAACAGCGAAACTTTTTTATAGAAGCATAACCATATTATAATGTAAGGAGGGTGAAAAAACGTCGAATATGAACGAACTTTTAGGGCTCACGATCGGATTGATGGTGATAACGATCGTAGCTTATTTAGGGCCTGGAATCGGTGAAAAAGTGAGTACTGCTATGCCAATCAACAAGACCGGCGACTTTGCCAGCACCACCACTGGAGCAGATATTTGGAATAGTGGAATGGGAATAATTGGAATCGTTGTCACAGTCATAATGGTAGCGGTTGCAATTAAGGCACTGAAGGGCATCCAGGTCGGAAACAACGATTAAGCGCATTGAGAAAGCGTATTTCTCTCAAAAATGGCTCAATTTCAGAAAACGGGACTAAAAAACGACTTTTTCTGAAAAACAGCATCATATACCACTCTTTTCTTATGGTAGGAAGGCAGAAAGCCCTATCCCTTTAGGGTTGGGATGAATGCCGTCAACTTTTCAAACCATCCCTTTTTTAAATAACTGCCAATTTTGTATATACCATAATCAATATATAGGTTAAACGCATATACTATTATGGTTAAATGGAAATACAGAATAAAAATAAAAAATACAAAAGCAGTAAACATTTGGTATTTAGCTGTCAGTACCATGTTATCTTTTGTCCGAAATACAGAAGAAAAGTCCTGACAGGTAAGATAGCTGAAAGGTTAAAGGAACTTATTCTTGAAAAGCAAGAAGAATTCCAATATGAAATTCTCGATATGGAGGTAATGCCGGATCACGTACACCTATTAATTGATGTAGACCCCAAAATCGGAGTCTATTCAGTGGTATCAAAAATTAAAGGATATACTTCAAAACAATTGAGAGAGGAATTCCCTGGACTGAAAAAGAAACTTCCTACGTTATGGACTCTTTCAAAATTCATATCTTCAGTAGGTTCTGTGACTCTTGATGTTGTAAAGAAGTATATCGAGGAGCAGAAAAACAAATGATTCTAACTTATAAAATTAAACACAATAGAGATTTCTCAGAGGAACTACAAAAAGCAAGAAAGGTAGCGGAGTTTGGCATTAAACACAGAACATTATCATCAAAAGATGTTGCTCATATTGGCTTGAAATCCATGATCTCTAATCAGATTTTAAGAAAATATGCAAGAAATAAAAAGGTTAAGTCTGTCAAGAACATCAAATTAACTATCCCTAATCAGGGAATAAAAATAGATGCTGATAAGCACATAATCAGAATTCCATGTGTTAAGCTGGCTCTTGAATATCAGTTTCCAGAATTTGAAAAGATCAACCAAATCGAATTAGGGAAAACGTTTGCTTATGTTTCTGTAACTATTCCTGAAAATGATATACAAAATCCTACTAATTATGTTGGAGTCGACAGGAATACTACAGGTCATATAGCTACTGTTGCCAATCCCGAAACTGGAAAAGTCTGGAAACTTGGTAAGAAAGGATTGCATATCCACACAAAGTATAAAAATATCAGGAAATCCCTGCAAAAGAAAGGTAAGTACAGAAAAGTAAAGCAAATTAAAGATCGAGAAAGCAGAATTGTAAAAGACCTTAATCATAAGATCAGTAAGAAGATCGTGGAAATTGCAGTACAGAATAACAGTGGAATTAAGCTTGAAGATCTAACCGGAATAAGGCAGACTGCAAAACAGAGAAAATCATTCAGATACTCTTTGAACAGTTGGTCATTCTATCAATTGCAACAATTCATAGAATATAAGGCTAAGCTGCAAGGAGTAGAGGTCGTCTATATTGATCCACATTATACAAGTAAAAGTTGTAGTCGGTGTGGACTTATTGGCAACCGAAACGGAAAACATTTTAAGTGTCCGTCATGCGGTCACGTTGACCACGCCGACATAAATGCTGCATTCAACATAGCAGTAAAAGATGTTAACGTAGATCAATCTATCGAAGAAAGAGATTCGATAGAAGGGAACACTGATATCCCTAAAGAGGCTCTTGGTTCAGCCGATGGTTCAATACTATTGTCTTAACCGAACCTTAGAACCCCCACTGCTTTAGCGTTGGGGAGTATGTCAGGAGAATCAAACTGTTTAGCCTCAACTCTAAACGGTATGTTGTGCTTTGTGCAAATTGCGTACACATGCTGTATATACGAATTTTTTACTATATTAGCTTTTTTACTTTTCTTTTTATTTGATATTTTAAAATATTTTTATACTCTCATTTTATATTATTTAGTTTTTTCGAAAAGCTTAAATACTTTAAAAACGTATATATTGTCAAGGAGTGGTTACTTTTGTTAAAAAAGGTTTTGAAGTTGAATACTGAAGGTAGTCTAGCCGTTGGCATTCCAAAGAAATTTGCCAAAGAACTGCAGTTGACTGAAAACGATGCTTTAAACGTCGTAAAAATAGGGGATACCCTACACATTACAAAAATTGTAATTGATTAAAAGTGAGGTCATAAAATGTTAGACAACAACACTGCATCTGAAAAATTAATTGAAGAGTGCTTAATTGATATGCTTAAAATTGCTGCTGATGCAAAAAAAGAAGCAGCAACAGGAATAATAACAGATGATTGTTTTGCTTGCTTTACAAGTGCATTCACACCTGTTTCCATTCTAATGGATTTAAACCCAAGTGTAATAGAAATTGTAGCACCACAAGAGATTAAAGAAGAAGAAAAGGAAATTGAAGAATTTGAAGAAGGGAAATTTGAAGAAGGGAAAGAAGAAGACAAAATACCTGTCTCTGCTAATACTTTCAAATTCCTAAATATAATGAACAAAAATCCTGAAAACATTTCACAGGAAGACAAAAGAGAAGCGTTCGAACTGTTCCCTGAAGCTTTTCAATTCATTCGAGTAGGTACGATGTGATGCAGCATGGAAGCTTCTGAAACTATTGAAAGTCCTCAAACAGTTTTAATTCAAGAGATCCACATTCAATACTGGATTCTTGCTGACATGGCTGCAAAAATGGAGGCACGAAAATACACAGGGGGAGAGATTAGCCGATTAGTAAAGTTTCGAGAGCCTTTAATTAAACTTGTATCACTAGCATCCTTCAACTTGCGTTTTGCTGAAATCATTAACGGGTTTTATCCCAGGTATCAACAAAAAATGCAAAAAACAAGGATTAACAATGGAAACTATTTAAAATTAACAAATGAAACATTAATGATTTGGCGAAATGTTTCTAGGGCTTTAAGAGATTCAAAAATAATTCAGTTAAAAGGGGAATAAAATAATGTCTGAGAAAAACGTAGGGGGTAACGCCTTTTCTCTTCAAACGCCAGCAGCAGTGCTGGCACCTAAACAGCAGTATCTGAACTTAATGATGAATACGATTTTTAAATTTTCAGAGATCTGTGCAGAAAATGAGATTACAAGGGCACGACAAGAGCGCGTAAGCATGTTGACCCGTATGCTGATTTCATACCTTCCTAATCCTGCAGAGAGAAAACGATTGACAGCCCTAAGAAATGATAAGATTAAGGAAGCCGAAAGAATTAAAGACATTGATTTAAAGCGTGAAGAAGTTTTCAATATTGACTGCATGATTGTTGGGGAAATCATGGAGCTTTTAGATGAAATTCTCGCGATTGTTGAGCGTCAATCAATTTTAAGAACAACTTCTGGACCAAGTGATCTTGAAAGATTTTACTACCCTGATGGGGCGGTGCCAGTTATGGAAGAGACTGAAATAGAGGGGTGGGAAGATGGGGCTTAAAAAAGAGTCACCGGAGGAAAATATCACACTTTCGGAAATAATTGCAAATAAAATATGCGGTGGGCATAATCAGCACTGCATTATATTTTTTGAAGGTAAAACAGGTGCAGGTAAGTCGTATGCAAGCTTAAGGCTTGCATTTGATGTTTCCCTGCAGTTTGCTAAAAGGCTTGGAGGAAGACCTGAAAAATATTTTAATATTGATCATGTAGGGATACTCACGGGCGAAGAAACAATTCGAATTGCTAAAAATATTGAGCAGTATGGAATCTATATTTTAGATGATGCAGGGGCTGAAGGGCTTTCGGCTAGAAACTGGCAGAGTGATCAAAATGAAGTCATGACAAAGCTGCTTCAGACATTCAGAACTAATAATAATCTTTTAATCATGTCTAGCCCAGACAAAAGTTTTGTCGATAAAATTGCGCGTACCTTGCTGCACTACAAGGTAACAATGACGCAAGCATATTACAACCAGGGGATCACGTTAGGAAAGCTTTCCACTGTGAAAAAAATCTCCACAAAAGACAACAACACGAATTTATACCCTTTCCTGCGAGCAAAGGGTGTCATTTTCAACTATGTTCAGTTCACTATGCCTCCTGAATGGATTACAAAAGAGTATGATCTCAGACGAAAGAGAATTGAACGTGAAATGAACTTGAAAGCTATTGAAGAGTTTGAGGGTACAAGAGATAAAGCAAAATTAAAAGAGCAACATAAACTTGAAGCAGGCATAAATAAAGCCTCTGAAGATGAAAAGAGAAAAAATAATGCGCGACTTTATAAATCTTTCATTAAGGAGGGTATGAAAGCTTCTGAAGCTTTAGAAAAGGCATGTGGTGTCACAGGTGCAAAAGTATCTCAAAGAACAGTTGTCAGAGATTATGAAAAGTTTTTTGGTGGCGAAGGCAAAGCCACAATTTAGACATTTTTTGGCGAAAAACACTAGCTCTATTAAGTTATATAGTTAGTGCTTTGCGAGAACCTTGGCGGCGGCGACGAAATTGGTCTATATGTTATTAGAAATTTAACACCAAAAGTTATTTATAGAAGCACAAACATATATAATAATTGAGTGAAAACACCTTTTTTAAACTTTAATATCAAGGGGGCGGGTCACCCCCTATACCACCTCTAAATCAAGCTAAAGGCGGTGTATCTTCCCTCCGCCAACTCAAAAATCACCTCCGCTGCTGGTTTCGTCCGTTCCCTGCAGCGGGTCACATCACAATTTTCACTCTCTTTTTTAAATTCTAAACCATGTGCGGGAGTCCACCTTTTGCAAAAGAAGTCGGGTTTAACTATTTTCTATCATATAGGGGTCTCCCTGAATAAGGATTAGCTAAAGTGAATGTGGATCAGTGCAGGTTCTATCCTGCAGCTGTTCGAAAGTATTAGTGATGAGTTTCGACCAGTAGTAAATCCTGATAAGTAATTAATTCCTACCGGTAGACTTTTGAAAACTTTACTACCAGCCTGCCTATATATTAAACTTCAAATAAGTATTTAACGAACACAATATCCGTATTCGGGAAAGTACATCTTTGCCCATCCTCAAGTAAACGGATCTTCCGCACGTCAATCAATTTATTCAGTAATTGCTGTACTTGATTTAAGCTTTGTTATAATGCAAACCTATCCAAAGAAGTTTGATCACAAGCCTTTTCAAAAAAGGCTTGACCGAAAACCTTGGCAACATTTGATTTGATAATCTAATCCCCAAACCCTATAGGCGTGATCACACCCCTTTTGAAAAAAGGCTTGACCGAAAAATCTTGCTAAATCTAAAACCCCGAACAACAGCGTGATCAACCGGCGCAACGGTTGTGGTTGAGCGAAAAATTTGACAACAACAAGTTAATTTTACAAAATTATAGCTTTCTATGCCTTTTTCCACGTAGTTAGAGATTTGAGTTAAAATAGAGAAAGGTTTGGGTTAGAAACTGGTTTGAACCCAGTAAAGAATCAATAATTTAATTTTGCGGATGAAATGAATTAATAAATCAAAAAGAGTAAGAACAGGTTAATGAGAGAAAAAAGGGAGATTTATTCCCTAATTTGAAAACTTAACTTCCAAGCAACAGGTACAAAAAGAGTCTGGACCTGAGCCTCGATGAAGTAATTTGTTACCTTCTCAGTGTTCTCCACATTGCAGCGATTTTCTCAATATCGATATGTGTATACCCTTCTTCTTTTATAGTCCATTTAAGGCTGAGGACTCCGTCATTACACTCGGCGGCAATTCCTCTGTATGTGGTATTTCCTCCAATATCAATTTCAACTTCTTTGCCCAGATAATACTTTTCAATGAACTCCTGCTTCATCATCTCAACTCCCAGTTCGTACTTTTCCGGATGAATCCCGGATAGACAATTTACAGGATATAGTTAGTTCCATGCAGTATATTAGAGTTAAAAAAACAGGGTTTCTGAACACAGTTTCTATATCGGGGAAAAATAGATACCCGCTGTTAAATTTAGTTTGAAGGTGACTATAGTATTCGAAAATCGGACAGAATAATAGTTCAGAACTCTGAGTTCTTTCCATCTGGAAAAAGCAAGCCAGAGCCCTGAACTTTCCCTTTTTGTTCAGAAAATTAGCTCAGTATCTCAAACTCTTCTCCCAATATCTCAAACACTCCTTTTAGCTCAGAAACTCAGTTCCATATCCTGAAGAAACTCAGTTCAATGTCTGAACTTTCATTCTTTTTATCAGAGATTCGGCTCAGGCTCATCAACTCCGGTTTCAGGCCTCTGCGCAGGAATATCAAAGAAAGGAATTTCTGCATCTTTAAACCAGGCTTCAAGGAAACTTAACAGGTGGTATTTCAGGAAAACGGCAAGTGGCACATTAAGGAAAAACACCGTTCCCAGGATCAAAATCAGTTCAATAACGATAACGGGAATGAGGAGTATCCAGAGAAAGAATTCCGATACCAGGGACGAAAAGAGGAAGTACAGAATCCCATCAAGAATAACGAAAATCAGCCCTAAAGCCAGGGCTGTCAATCCAAAAAGGAATATTGCAAGAATGGCTATTCCTATCCCAAGCACGAACCTGATAAGCCAATAAACCAGAACTTCCTGCCAGCTTTTCTTGAACTTTGTGAAAATAAGTCCAAAAGCAGAAACGATTCCTTTATCCTGGTAGATTGAAAGTGGAATTGCAAGACTTAATAGGGAATTTATTGCAACTGCGAGCAGAATTAGCACAATAATTACACAGGCAATCCAGAAAAATCCTCCAAGCAGGACAGGCCACGCAAAGTCCGCAGGACTTTCGACAATCCTTGGAGCAAAAGGAAGAGCAGCTATTCCGAGGAGCGCTAGAAGTGTCAGCCCGATAGCTAAACGCACCAGCAGGAGATTGAATCCTTTTTTCAGAAACCTTCGCGAATAGGCCCAGAATTTCACTTCATTTCTTATAAGCGATTCTACAAAAACAAATTCCATAACACTGGAAACGTACGAAAAAATCAAGGCCAGGAGAAGAATTAAAACTATTACCACAACTAAAGTTGCCAGTTGTGGTTCCGGATAAATATAACTGAAAGCAGTATCATGTGTGCCAAAAGGAAGATCAGGCATCTGGCCAGGTTCAATAATAGGAAAATTATTTTTAAAGTCTTCTGAACCTACATTGTAGTTGCTCGAACTTCCGAAACTTGAAACTCCGCCTAACAGAAAAATGATAATTGCAATTTTTGCCCATTTCCAGAAATTAAAAGGTTCAAAAAGAGCTTTTTTTGTCCTTGAGAGAGCTCTATCTACTGCATCTATCCCGTACCAGCTCATAGTGTATAATTTTAGTCAGAAGATAAATAATTATCTATACAGTTAGATTTAAAATTTCCCAGACAAACTCCAAGATATCTCAGGAAAACTTGAAATTATTCAGACTTAAGAACCTTTTAATTCAAAAACTATTCTCGAAATTTCACAATCATCTTCCCTTAATTTGTAAGTTTCTTCCCGGGTGAGCTATTAAAAAAAGATTATTTTTAAAAAACTTATTTTTCGGATCCATCATTTTGTCTTGACCATTGCCCGATTTATTTTGCGGATTCATTTTGCTTTTTCACCGGTGAGGGCTGCGAGATCTGGACAGAGATTCAAAGCCAGAGACAACTTCAAACAGTTCCTCATCAATACCACTCTGGCGCACACGGTAATATTCTCCATTGAGATTATCAAGCAATTCATCAATGTTTTTATCGGCTCGCTGCATCGCTGCCAATCGACTAGAGTTTTCACTTGCAAGGGACTCCGCGCATGCCCTAAAAAGCGAAACAAAAAGGTATTCGCTGATGAGTGCTCGTAAGGTCTCTGTGATATCGCCCATTACCTCAGGCAGCAAGTTTTTGGTTGGCCAGGAAAGTTTGGTCAGGTCATCTCGCCAGGTTTCATCAAATGGCAGCAATCGCTGGCTAACTGGCTCGTAGGTAACTCTGGTTTTATGGCGGTTGTAATAGAGATGAAGTTCAGCATCTTCATCCTGACTGCGTAGTTTCTCATTTTCCACAAGAATTTGCGCTATAAGTGGAGTAATGGCCTTAACCGAATTTGGCACATTATAAAGTCCAATAGGCGGCAAGCCCTCATCCAGCAGGCGTGAATAAACGCGCTCTCCGACAGCCCAGACCTGAGCTTTACCTGGCAAAGCTTCCAGTTCCTTGACTGCATAATCGGTTATTATATCATTAAACTGACCCACAAGCCCCTGATCTGAACCGAAAACGACAGCCCCGATAAGGCGTTCATTCTTTTGCCCTTTTCCTTCTTCCGGAGCTGGCGTGAGTGCAATTTTCCGGAAACATAAACCCAAACCCAGTTCCACTGTATGATAATAGTCAGATAACGCACTCACTGATTTTTCGTATTGCCCTATGTTCGAGGCTGCTAAGGCTTTCATCGTGCGGACGACAGACTGAAGATCTTTTGCTCTATCGATCTTTGTGCGCAGACTTTCTGTTGTTTCGGTCATGATTTCTCCTTAGCTTCAGGCTCGGACTTGCCTTTAATTTGAGTCTCTGATTTTTCCACTTTTTCTTCAGTTTTTGCTTCTGGCTTGGGTTTACCCTTAGCTTGGGCTTCTGACTCAGATTTTTCCTCAGTTTTAGCTTCTGGCTTAGATTCTGATTCAGATTTTGGCTGGTAAGGCTCCAGTGCTTTGCGGGAGATATCAAGGATAGTTTCACGATCCTTGTCGCTCAATTTTTTATCGCCTTTGAACCGATCGCGCACATCTGCAGGAATATCTGAAACTACCTTGCGGAGGGAGCTTTCAGCTTCTCCCATTCTGTCAAGTGGCACATTGTCGAAGAGTTTTGCGTTCAATGCAACAAGGATAACAATCTGATCTGGCACGGGTACAGGAGAATTTTGAGGCTGCTTCAGTAGGGCACGGATCCGCCTCCCATGCTCAATGACTTTTCGTGTATTTTCATCTAGCCTTGCGCCGAACCGGGTAAACGCTTCGAGTTCTTCAAATTGTGAATAGGCAAGCTTGAGGTCTCCGGCTACTGCTCTATAGGCAGCAAGCTGTGCTTTACCACCTACACGAGAGACGGATTTGCCAACGTCAACTGCAGGCAGCACACCCAACTCAAAAAGTGAAGGTGAGAGGTAAAGCTGCCCATCAGTGATTGAAATAAGATTAGTTGGAATATAGGCGGAAATATTCTGCGCCTCGGTTTCGATAATGGGAAGGGCAGTAAGTGAGCCGCCACCAAGTTCTTTGAGCAGGTGTGTAGACCTCTCCAGCAGTCGTGAATGAATATAGAATATATCACCTGGGTATGCTTCTCGTCCTGGAGGGCGGCGAAGTAAAAGAGAAAGTTCTCTATATGCACGCGCATGATTGGTTAGATCGTCGTAAACAATCAGCACGTCTCGACCTGCTTCCATAAAATACTCTGCAATGCTGGTCGCAGCATAAGGAGCAATATAGATTAGCCCGGATGGGTCATTACCTTCAGTTACAACAACAATCGTGTAATCCATTGCACCCCTTTCCTGTAAGTTTGCCACTGCTCTGGCAACTGCGGATGCACGCTGACCAATGGCACAATAAACACACAGGACATTAAAATCACGCTGGTTGAGAATAGTATCGATCGCAATTGCAGTTTTGCCAGTCTGGCGGTCTCCTAAAATCAATTCTCTCTGACCGCGTCCTATTGGGATTAACGCATCAATAACTTTGATACCGGTCTGAAGTGGCTCAGTAACAGGAGACCGATCCATAATTGCCGGACTGGGCCGTTCTATAGGCAAACGCTTACTGGAAACTATTGGCCCTTTGTTATCAAGTGGACGACCTAGAGGGTCAATAACTCGTCCAAGCAATTCTTCGCCTACAGCAACATCCATAACCCGTTGAGTGCGTTCAACTTGATCTCCAGCATGCAAATGTGAGTATTCGCCCAGTAGAACGGTACCTATTTCTTTTTCATCAACATTAAACGCGATCCCAAACAAGTCCCCTGGAAACTTTATAAGTTCATCGAAACCTATAGTAGGAAGGCCGGAAACATTTGCAATCCCTGTAGAAACTGTCAAAATTCTGCCCACTTCCTTAGGAGTGAGCGTCGGGGTTACTGATTCTCTGACCTGATGTATTTCGGTGAAAACTTTATCGAAAACATCCTTAAGACTTTTAGGTTCCATATTCACTGGCTCTTTATGTTTGCTCTGTTTTGGAATTTGTCTTCTGCTTGGCCACAGATTCGGACTTAGTTCCAGATTGCTGTTTAGCAGATTCTCGCTCTGCTGCAGGTTTTTGTTCTGCATCAGGTTCCTGTTCAGCCTCTAGCTCTTTTCTCGATTTGGGCTTATTATAGTCAGTTTCAGGTTTGGTTTCGACTTCTGAATCAGTTTTCGATTTGGATTTATTAGTCTCAGCTTCAGGCTTTTGTTCAGTCTCTGGTTCATTTTCCGACCTGGGTTTGTTATTTTTGGTTTGAGGTTCGGTTTTGACTTCACTCATAGACTGCTCTTTCAGAAGATCATCGATACTTTTTTGCAGCGATGTAAGATAATCTGCAATACTCCACGCCACTTTTTGCCCGTCTGCGATTAATTCAATACCACTGACAAGGTCTGGTGCAGTCTCAAACCTGGATTGAGTTTCTATACCAAGAGTTTCTTTAATCGCCTTTTGAATCGAATCACGCTGTGCTTGTGGAAGATCAAACGCAGTACGAATGAGCGCCTGACTTGATGATGCACTAAGCGCTGAGGCTAACTGCTTCTTTTCGTTATCCTTCAGATTGTGCAGATTTTGAGCAAATACGTCAACTGCGCGTTCTTCCAAACTGGTTCCAGCCAGATCGGTTAGTACTTTTTGCGCTATGTTGAAAACTTCCTGCTGGGTTCGGCGACCTATTTCCTGACTTAAAAGCTGTTCTTCGTTCCTTAATGCCTCCTGTTGTTTTGATCTTAAATCGGAGGCTTCATTCCTTACCTGTTCAAAAAGCCGTTGACGTTCAGCTTTCGCGTCTTCCTTTGCCTTATTCAAGAGGTCATTGCGCTGCTGGTCGAATTCCTCGTTCTTATGCTTGAACTCATCTTTCTCTTTTTGTGCTTCTGCTTCTTTTGCATCCGCATTCTTAAGTTCATCTGCTACCTTCTTCTCGCGTGCATCGACTGCATTGAGTATCGGCTTGTAAAGAAAACGCTTCAACAACCACACCAGGATGAGGAAGTTGATCACCTGCGCAATGACAGTGAACCAATCGATCAGCGGCATGCTTATTTTCCTCTCTATTTCAGGTAAGTGCACGGTTCCAGAACGGATTGGCGAAAATGAGAATCATGGAAACCACAAAACAGTAGATTGCCAAAGACTCTATCATAGCCAATCCCACAAATAAAGTCCTGGTTATTGTTGCGGAAGCATCGGGTTGCTGTGCCATTGAACTCAATGCTGTTGCGATTGAACGCCCTTCACCAATTGCAGGCGCGATAACTCCAATAGCTATCGTGATGCCAGAGGTAGCAATTGATGCCACCGCAATTGTAGTCGTATAAGTGTCCAAAGCCATAGTGTTTCCTCCTGTTGCTATTATTGTTGCTTCATTCACCTACTCCCTGATCAGCCTTCTTTTGCTCCTGTTTCGGCCTGTGCTTGTGCTCACGTGTAGCAGCTGCGATGTAAACTGTGGCTAGAACGCTGAAGATATAGGCCTGCACCGTACCAACGAGCAGGCCAAGAACAGTCATGACAATTGGAAAGATGAACGGAGTAATAGTCAGCAGAATGGCGACAATCATCGACCCGCTCATTATATTACCAAACAAACGAATTGCAAGAGCCAGAGTGCGAGATAATTCGCTGATAATATTAAACGGCAGCATAATGATCGTCGGCTCTGTGTACGTCTTAAGGTAGTTACCAACTCCTTGCTCTTCTATGCCGAAAAGTGGCACTGCTACAAACACACATAATGCGAGCGCAGCCGTAGTTGAAAGAGATCCGGTTGGTGGTTCATATCCTGGAATAATAATGCAAAGATTAGCCATGCCAATAAACAGAAAAAGCGTGCCTAAAAAGCCTAGATACTTCTTCGGCTGATCCAGACCAATGTCTTCGATTTGTTCTAATATGCTTGTAACAATAATTTCCAAAATACTTTGCCAGCGAGAACGTTCCAGACCTGTGGAGAGTTTGCTTGTAATTATTTTTGAACCAACAACCATTACCAGCATCAGACCCCATGTGTATACAATCGTGGCATTGAGTTTGATAAAGCCATACTGCCAGAAAACCAGTTCATCAGGACTAAGTCGCATTACTGGCCTCCTTTGTCAGTTGATTCGGATCTTCATCCGGCAGTCTGGTGAGTCTAACTACTACCTGACGCATTACAAAAAACCCAAACATGCATATTAGCAGCCTCTCCCAATGGCCGTCAGAAGCAAAGTAGAATCCAGATATGGCGATGATGGTCCGTATTAATAGGCTGCCAAGGAACCAGAATGCAGGCCTTCTGGATGAAAGTCCCTTCTGAACTGTCCACCAGAGCCCGCCGAAGAAAGCAGCTCCAAGCAGAAAACCAGCTACCAGAGCCAGGAGAAGATTCAATATTTCATTCATTGTAATCCTCCTGTTCTTCTTGCATTTCCCTACGCTCCTTAGTCACCCAATGCCATGCATTCAAGCAGCCGATAAACAGGCCGATGATCAGCATTGTGAGTGTCCAGGAAAAACTTGCTGGATAGTGCTTATCTAACCAGAGCCCAAGTGCAGCACCAACTAGTGTTGGAACTGCTACAGACCAGCCTATGAGCCCCATCATGCCTAGACCAAGCCAGACAGTTCGGTTAACATGACGTTGTGCCCTGAGTTTGCGTTCAGCTTTTGTCCCAACCTGACGGGCCAGAGGAGACTCGTCCTTCAAAGGTTTCTCTGAGGGTCTGTCAGACATTCTGAAACTCCGCTAAGCGACGTATAAGCCCTATTTCCAATTTTGCCATTACTGAGCGAATTTTTTGCTCAGTCTCATCTAAGGTCAAAAACTCTTTTTCTACTGCCTCGTGCAGTTGGCTTAAGTCTGTTCCGAAAATAGCGTCACGTGCCGAGACAAGCACATCCTGACCAATCTTGATAAGTACGCCTTCATCGACTGCCACATAAACCTCGCCCTCTGATTCGGTTTCGTAGGTTAGAATTCCAGGTTCCAAAGCCGCAACGCAATCAAGTCGGTGTGGTAAGAGTCCAAATGAGCCTTCGCGTCCCTCTGCAACTATACGTGATACGCCTTTCTTTTCGGCAAAGACCTGGAAAGGCAGAAGAATTGTAAGATTCATGAGTGCTGAATTCATGATTTGTCCCGGCTTGATTTTTTGGCTATTGCTTCGTCAATCGTTCCAATCATATAGAGGTCGCCTTCTGGGTAGTCTTTGAATTCGTCACGCAAGATACGTTCGCAGCCGTCGAGCGCATCTGAAAGACTTACGGATTTGCCTTTAATGCCTGTGAACTGTTCGGTAGTGAAAAATGGCTGCGTCAGGAAACGTTCGAGGCGGCGGGCGCGGGCAACTACATTGCGATCCTCCGGCGATAATTGCTCTAGGCCAAGCATTGAGATAATATCCTTGAGTTCTGAGTATTGAGCAAGCGTCTGCCGAATTTCCTGGGCAAGGCGATAATGCTTTTCGCCAATAATACCAGGTGTTGCCATTTTCGAGTTTGACTGCAAAGGATCAATGGCCGGATAAAGCCCTTCACTTGCTCTTTTGCGAGAGAGAACAATTGATGCTGAGAGATGTGAGAATGTGTGCACTGCCGAAGGGTCAGTGAAATCGTCAGCAGGCACATACACTGCTTGAATTGACATTATGGCTCCAGCATCGGTAGTAGATATGCGCTCTTCCAGCTCAGATAATTCAGTACCTAATGTCGGCTGATATCCCAGGCGTGAAGGCATCTGCCCCATCAAGCCGGAAACTTCTGAGCCAGCCTGAATAAACCGGAAAATATTATCTATAAGCAGTAGTACATCGCGGCGCTCATCATCCCTGAAGTACTCTGCCATTGTCAGTGCTGTATGACCTACACGAAAACGGGCTCCAGGTGGCTCGTTCATCTGGCCGAACACCATAACCGTATTCGGAAGCACACCCGCATCTTTCATATCACGATAAAGCTCTTCCCCTTCTCGGCAACGCTCGCCTATTCCGCAAAATATGCTCACTCCCTGGTGTTGTTTGACTACGTTGTGAATCATCTCGGTTAGCAACACTGTCTTGCCAACGCCTGCTCCTCCGAATAGACCCGCTTTACCTCCGCGCTCAAGCGGTACCAGTACATCTATAGCTTTGATACCAGTCTCGAATATTTCAGAAGTAGTGGACCGACGAATCAGCGGCGGCGGAGCTTGATGGATTGAACGCCACTGGACATTAGATGGAGGCTTACTGCGGTCTATGGTATCTCCAAACACATCGAACATTCGCGAAAGGATTTCCCTACCAACAGGAGCTTTCAAAGGTCCGCCTGTATCTTCCACTGCCATGCCTCGCGCAAGACCTTCGGTGGGGGTCAGAGCAATTCCACGAACGCGATGTGTGTCAAGCTGGGCCAAAACCTCTATGGCAATTTGACTTTCTTTTCCTGCACGTAGCAGTGTATATACAGCTGGCAAGTGTCTCTCGAACAATACGTCTACGATGCTGCCACGCACCGAGATGACTGTACCGAGATTTAAGGGACTATTTTTATCTTCCATATTGCCTTAACAGCTCCCCCATGCTTGCATCATATTCTGTTTTAGAGTTTCCTTTTGATGAGGCCTGGTTCTTAAGAACTAAGAATGTAGTGAAAAACTCCTATCTACCCACGCCACAAAACCCATATTGACCAGGAAACGCTAAAGAAAAACTACAACGGCATCGAGTTTCAAAGAATAACTTCGTAAAGCAGTTTTTATGTTGGTTTATAAATCTTGTCTTACGAGTGAATCATTCTTCACTTGATTTCCCCTTCCCATAAAGAAATATATCATTTCCATATATTAATATGACTTTAATATATTTCTAATTTTATTACAAAATCTAATCTCAGGTCTTAAATTAGCTCTTAATATTAGGTTTTGAAATCAGAATTTAAAATAGGATTTTATGTTTGATATAATTTTGAAAATTTATTATTAATTCCTGAGATTTTCCAGATTCCGTACGAGAAATCTTTTTTGTAATCATTCGGCCTGTTATCCTTCGGAAAAATCCCCATATGGAAAGTATCCAGTACATTTCTACTCTAAATAGGTACTCTAAAGGAGTAGTCTGGAAAAAATACACTGCTTTCGCAGAACAAAATAGATAGGTAAAAATAGTAAACGGGCCCGCCGCGATTCGAACACGAGTCAATGGGTGTCTTCGTAAGTATCTTACTTCGAAGCCCATTAGGATATCCTGGCTACCCTACGAGCCCTCGGTGCAGCACTATTGATAGAAGCTATCCATATTAAACCTTTCTCTCAAAATTAAGGCAGCAGGAAATACAGGCCGATAGAAATAGGCTAGGAAGAAGATAGAAGGTAAAGAAAAGTAGTTAGAGGAAACAGACGATAAAAGAAAGCAGCATAGAAACCAGAAAATAAAGAAAAGAGCCAGACGAGACTAAAAAAGTTGAAAAGAGGTTAAGAGAGGCAGAAACGAGTAAAAAAAGTAGAGAAGTACAACAAAAGGAAGAAATGAGTAAAAAAGACTAGAATTTGTAGAAAGTAAGCCTGAAAAAATCTGTAATGGCAGAAAAAGCTAAGAAAAGTACAGAAAGTAAAAATTTGAAACTTAATTACGTGACTTCGGAAAAGATCATCTGGAAATTCAGTACAAAAAGTTCAAATTGAATAGGATAACAAAAGAGTGAATAAAAATATATAGTAAGTGGGACAGAATTAGCAGTGCAAACTGGAATAATAAACTATAACAGATAAGCTTTCGTAAAGATTACTGTAAATCTAACGAAATATAATAGACGTTTCTTTAATTATAAACAGCTTCTAAATTTCAGGGTCATTTAGAGACTGTTCTAAGCCTTCAAATTAACATATATAGATTCATAGTGTGGGAATCTATAAGGGGAAAATACCGAAAGAGTGAGGATTTGAAAAAATGGAGAGGGTTTCAACAGGCATAGAGGAGCTGGACAGGAAGCTGAGTGGGGGTTATCCTGTAAATAAAGTTACACTTATTACCGGTATAGCAGGAAGTGGGAAAACAATCTTCGGAATTCATTTCATTCATAAAAACTGTTTTGAAGGCAGGAAATGTATGATTATCGCAACCGAGGAAACTCCTGAAGACATTATCTACCAGGCAAGCCTGCTAGGGCACGACCTTGCACCGTACTATGAGAGCGGACAGCTTATCATAGAAAATATCTTCGAGAGCCGTTCGGAAATAATAGGAAAGACAAGATACGGGTTCAAGCCTGAAAGCCTGGATCTCGAGATTCCAAGTCTTATAGAATTAATACGTGAAGGAACGGAATGCCTTGTTATAGATAATATAGGAACCTTTGTTCTCAGGATTTCCATAAAAAAGCTTAGAGACCAGTTTGACGCACTTAACTACCTAGTAAGGAAAAAAGGATGTACTGCTCTTTTAATCATGGACGAGTCCGCACACAATATGACTTACCAACTTGCTGAATACTCAGTATACGGGTCCATCCGCCTGCTGGTAAGGGAAAATTCATATCTCGGAAAAATGGAGCGCTACCTGAGTATACCCAAAATGCGTAGTACCCCAATTTCTCCTGAAATGTCTGTTTTTGAAATCACATCCAAAGGAATCGTAATTCGTGAATCTGGGGGATGAAGCCTTGCAGATTGAAAAGGGCAAACCTAAAATCCTGATCGTCGATGATATTCCTGAGAATGTAGAGCTTATAGAAGCTTACCTTTCAGTAGAGCCATATGATGTTATTACCGCCAGCAGCGGAAAGGAAGTTATTCAGAAATTAAAGGAAGAAAAGCTTGACCTGATCTTGCTTGATGTCATGATGCCTGAAATAAGCGGTTATGAAGTCTGTAAAATTGTCAAAAGCGACCCTGAAACTCAGTTCATCCCGATTTTGATGCTCACGGCTCTTTCTGAAATTGAAGACAGAATAAAGGGGATTGAAGCCGGGGCTGATGATTTCCTTACAAAACCGATAAACAGGCTTGAGCTAAAGACAAGAGTTAAATCTTTGCTCAGGGTGAAATGTCTGCATGATCGGCTGGTGGCTGACCGTAATAGTCTTGAAATAAAAAATCGGGTACAGAGTATCCTTACTGCAATCATCCCAACTCTACTTCGGTGTGTTTCCAATGAGGAAAAGAAGGTCATAATTAACCAAATGACAAGCATGGTCGAAAAAACGCTGCTTGACATATACCACCTTGAGAATAGAGAATTGGACTTCGCTTATGCAGGCAATGTTTGTGCTGAGATAATGAACCAGCTGGGCGGAAACTTTTCCTCTGAAAAGGGTGAAAAAGAAAATTTTTGGATAATTAGGGGAACAAAATGCCCATGGAAAGGAGAAGAAGCGCGGAAAAACCCTATTTTGTGTACATTGACCCGGAAAATTTTTTCAGATATAATTTTAAAAGTGGATTCTGATTTCAGTGTAGAGGCGCTGAAGACTATAGGGAACAGGAATAATTGCTGTGAATTCCTAATAAAAGCAGAGTAAAATTCCTTTTTTGCCTAAAGGCCTGAAAGAGGTTTCTTCCGCAAATGTTGGGTTCAGGAAATAGCCAGAACCCTAAAGTGGTTTGTTTAACATTTTAGGTAGTTGATTCATACTGCTGTAGATCATTCATGCCTGTAATAATTCTCATTCCTTTAGGAGTAATATCGAACCGGGAATACTTGACCGGAACAGCCTTATCTCGCATTTTCTCGATGTAAAGATATTTTTTTGTCTTTCCGGAGTTGAAATTCTCCTGCGAGGTGAGCCGGATAAGCCCGAAAACCATATAGCCGGTAAGCCTGTGGGTAAGCTCGTAAGAATCCTCATCCATGACAAAAAGGCTTGTGCACCCATTTTTTAAAAGTATAATGCTGATTGAACTGAATTCATCGGCAAACTCTCTTATGTCATGATTTATGGCCATTACTCCTATGTTGTCGATAACTATGACATCAACTTCCGAAGATATGGAACTCAGATACTCAATTATGTCCGTGTCCACAGCGCAGAGCCCTTTCCCGAATTTGGAAGCACTTTTGATTTTGTTCATTTTGTCTTCAAAAATATTCTTAATACTTAGTTTTCCACTCTCCACAAAAGGCTTGAGGTCAAGGTTAAGGCTTCGGGATTGGCTGAGGATATCTTCCGTAAGCTCTCTTGTAAGAATCAATATGCATTTCTTACCTTCCTTGCAGCTCCTGTGCAGAAAGTGAATCCCGAGAATAGTTTTTCCGGCTCCAGGAGGACCCGTAACAAGAATACTTTTTCCTTTAGGGAAGCCGCCATCCATCAGCGTATCCAGCCCTTCGATCCCTGTAGACAAACTCTCCATACAATCACACCTTAAACGCAGATATATTTCGTAATTATTGTAATATGTCTTAAGTGATATACTCTTCATCAGGAAAATAAATAAGTTTCGAAAAAAGTTAACTTGGTTTTAAGCAAAGAGTTGAAGTTTCAGTATTTGCTCCAAAGTTTTTATTTTCGATAGTATTTGAGAGCAATACCTATTTTGTAGAAACTCGTTTGAAATAGGTCAAACATTTATAAAATATTAAAAACTTGTAAAATAAGTTAAAATGATAGTTGATCTCAAAACCAGCTTTATTTTTAATTGTTAAGAGTTTCAGAACTACTTATCACGATCAAAAACTTGGTTGATTATTCTGAAGATGAACCTTGGAAAAAGTAAGGTGGACTGAATTGAGGTGGACTGAATTGAGGTGGACTGTTTACTGCTGTAATTACATGCAACTAAAGAAACGGATTTTCCCGTCTCGAGGCAAAACTCAGGCGAGATGCAACTCGGGGCGGAGAAATCCTCTTATTTCTAGTTATCTTGCTTAAATTTTCGATTTAATTACTACTTAATTACAGTTTAATTACCATTTACCATTTAATTACTCTTTTTAATGGTATTCCTCTGCTGATCTCAGTAAACGCGACTTTCAATTGTGCTTTTCCTGAGGTCGGACTGCAGGGAAGTCAGAAGCATTCTTTTAAGGTTTCAGCTCGATTGTTTTTTCTGAATTCCCGATCTTTACAGTATACTTGCCTGCTGGCAATCCAGAAGTGGGGTAATTGAAATTAAATTTCCCTTTTTGATTAGTTTTCAGGGTCTGAGATGCCGTAACTTTAAGTTTTACGGAAGAGTGTTTACCTGGGGTACTCAGAGCATCACCACTAATAATAATTTTATATTTTAAGGGGGGGACATGTCCTTGAGAAATAGTTGCAGTTCCACCGGATGCGTCAGAAGACAAGTCTATCCAGATTAATTTCTTTACGCTTACGTTTAGGTTCTCTACTCCCTCACCTGTGACAGTAAAGAGGTTATCTTTACCTCTCGGGATCTTTATTTTTTCAAGCGAATACTGGTACCTACCCCCGGTAACAGGTAGATCCTTTACAAAAGAAACTTCGGCTATGAGCTCCTCTCCCGGAGAAGCAGTGCCTTTTACTTTTAGAGTATCTCCCACACTCGGATTAGAAGGAGAAATCTTCCAGTCAGTCTTAGCTGCTGCCGGAGAAATAAAGAGACCAAGCAAAAAAAACGCAGACAGCAACCCGAGAACAAGTTTTGTTCTTTTTGATTTTATATGTTTTGTATTATTTATACAGTTTTTAGTTTTCACAAGAAATTCCTCTTTTTAAACCTAACGGTTTCCAATTAAACTAAAATATTAAGTTTTTAGGAAATTAAATTAATATTAATATTAAACTTAGACAAGAAATTATTATCCTTATCTAAATTTTATATAATATATTCTTTTCATACGGATTAACATTTATTATTAATAATCTTTTTGTTTTTTAGAAACAATTACTTAAATTAAAGAAATTATTTATATTTTTGGTCTGGTTTATAACAATAAAATATTATTAGACTTTAAATATTAAAGTATATAAATATACATTCTTATCCGCCATTTACTTGATTATATAACCAGCTTTCTAGAGATTTACAATATAAATGAAAATTGCAGACGTGAAATAATAAGTAAACGTTGATAAAAATGCAAATGATACCATTGAAAGCAAGAAGTAGTAAAATCCTTAATTCGAAGCCGTAGACACTACAAAGAAAATTTTGAAAACAGATTTGAGAGACTGATTCATTTTCAGAAATTGAGACGTCTTTGAGAAGGAAAAAGGTAAACTTATTCGTCAGAATTGAGTAGTTGAAAATTTCTAAATCCTAAATAGCTCCATATCACTATTTGCAAATAGGACTTATCCCAAAATGAGTTTTAACCTCAAATCAATAAAAATATTAGAATATTTTCCGTGATCAAAAACTTATCAATTATCCAAGTTAGAGCTTCAGAAATATATTTTTATAGACATTTTTTACCTTTAACGAATTTTCGTCAGTTTCGTAAAAATTTCAATTAAATGAGTTTTTAAGTCCATTAAATAAGTTTTAAGCCCTTTAAATAAGTTTTAAATTTCTTAAATAAGCTCTGAGTCATTTAGCCAATATACCTTTCCTTAAACTCTGAAATCTGTTTGCTGCTTCCTACGACTGCAATAGTATCTCCTGCTCTTATTATTGTCTGCCTTTCAATAATGGTTATGACGAGTTTTCCACGTTTAATGCCTACTATGGTACACCCGATTTTTTCTTCGAGATCAAGCTCTTCTATTGACCTATTTTCAAGGAGAGAGCCCCTTTCAACATGGTGTTTTTCGATTTCTATTCCCTCGTAAAGCATTATGTCCTCATCTATACTACAGATTTTTCCCATGCAGTTTGCAGTCATTTTTGCAAGCATCTGGCCAGCCACTATGGAAAGAGAACCTACGTAGTTAGCTCCTGCCTTGTAGATCTTGTCAATGGATTTTACGGAATTTGCCCTTGCCACAATGGTAAGTTCCGGGTTCATATTCCTGGAAATAAGAGTTGAGAAAATAACATTGGTATCATCATTAAGAGCTACAAATTCAATAGAAGCGGTTTTTACTCCGGCTGCAAGCAGTACGTCTTCATCCGTCCCGTTCCCGACCAGGTGCTCGAAATCAACATTCTCAAAAACCTTTTCATTAGAATCCACAACTACAAAGCGAAAAGGGCCTTCAGAGAGTATCTCAATTATGCTCTTTCCGACATCTCCATATCCAAGTACAATAAGATGTCCTTTTGGCTCCATTTTTGATCACAGACCTGTAAATTACACTCGCCAAGTTCAGCTTCGAGTTTTTATATTTAGATCTCGCCTTTTTACCAGTCTATACAGATAAATTTGTTATTATATCAGATAATCTGATAATTTCACCAATTTATTTCATGTTTAAATATTAAATTGGTATGTCAATTTTTTCAGCTTAGAAAGTTCCTCACGGCTTCCTATAGCCAGCAAAACGGAATTCTCCCGAACAATATCCTCTTCTTTGGGATCAAAGGTCAGAGTACCGCTAGTCCAAGTTCCTACAATCTTTGCACCGGTGAGTTGCTGACTGGAAATTTCCTTAAGCGTCTTGCCTATAAGAGGGCTTTTTGTGTAAACAGGAAACTCGACAATATTAATGCCTTCAAAAATTTCAGTCGCCTCCGTAATCCGACTCACAAGCCTGTCCAATGCCTTTTTTCCAATGAACTGCCCGAACATTGATTTGGGAGATACAACCGTATCGGCTCCTGCGTATTTTAGATATCTTGATTTAGATAAGTCCTCAACGATGGCAATGATGTTGATATACTGAAATTCCCTTGCAGTTAAAACGATATTCGCATTTCTTTTATCCGATTTATTTGCAATAAGAAGTTTGGCTCTCTCTATACCTGCGCCCATAAGGGTCTGCTTATCACTCGGAGACCCGAAAATCCAGGAAATGTTTTTATAAACAAGTTCCTTGATGAGCTCATCTTCATCCTCTACTACTACGAAGAGAATATCCTGCTCGGTCAATTCGTCTATCAAGGTTTCAACCAGTTGATTGTATCCGCAGATAATTATGTGGTCTTTCATGCTGGAGGGGACCTTTCTTGGAAGCCTGAACTTGATAAACCTGTCCATCCAGGGAGTAACAACATAGGTTACAAGAAAATCCGAAATCAGTATTATGCCTAAAACTTGCACGATTATAGTAAAAAGCCTTCCTTCCATGGAAGTAAAAACGACATCGCCATAACCCACCGTTGCAACGGTGGTTGTAGTCCAGTAGATAGCAGTAATAAGGTTTGCATTTTTAGGCTGGTTCTCAAAAATCATAAGAAACTCGAAAATCAGAATATATATGACAAACAGAAACACAGCCGCTGTTTTGTATGCAAAATAAGGATGCTTTTGGAGCACCTTCTGAAATCCTGTTCTGAAACCGACTTTCTTTATCCAGAAAGTGAACATTTTTGAAGTCCTGCCTGAATTTTCCTGATTAGATTAAGCTGAAGCGTCTTATAGTTGTTATTAATGAAAAATCTACGGTTATTACTGATAGATCCGTATACTCAGTTTTATAGAAAAGACTATGCAAAAGAATTTTATGAAATATAAATTTTTGAAGAATAGTTTTCGGGATTAAACATGAGAAATGGACTTAAAAGCTAAAAAGAAAAGGTAATTGAACTCTCCATTTGAACAAAAGATAGAAAAATGGAAGTAAACCCTAACCTTTATGATTTTCGCGATGGTCAGGGTTCAGTCTGAAGCTTCGATGTCAATCAAATCCATTGCCCTACAAAAGGCCCGAATATCATGAAGACAAACGAGAACAGAATCAACATCGAAAAGCTTGCTGTAATAGAGTTTGAGACCTTTTCCGAGATCGAATCATTCCTTGTAAGTCTGTATACAAGGGAATAGGTATAGTCCTTAAATACATGCCCTCCGTCAAGGGGCACGGCAGGCAAACAGTTAAACAGTCCGACATAAAAGTTCAGCCAGCCAATCCAGAGCAGGGTATTTGCAATCCAGAAAATCCCTATTCCCAAGGGTTCTGCCCAGCCCACGGGCTGATAAAACTGCATTATAGTACCTGAAAAGCCTCGGAATCCCTCACCTGCAAATCCGTAAATAGGAAGTCCGAAGAGAATGATCCAGCCTGCAGGCATGGTCAATAAGGATGGGATTTGTTTCAGGGCTTCAAGATACAATTTTGCCTGAGGCATCCATACTGAGATTCCAAGCATCGGAAATTCCATAACTCCCCTATTCTCATAAATAACTCCAAGGAAACCACGGTCATTTTCCTGAGAATTAGATGACAGTTGCACATCGAAAACAACAGTTCCTTTTTCAGTAAGGTTTCCTGTGTAGTTTTCAGAAGGGAGCAGTTCTACTTCTACAGTCTGGTTTGCCTTGGTGGTTTCCATGAAGCTAACAAAACTTGAAATGTTTTTCATTTCCGTATTGTTGATCCTTATCATGGTCATTCCGGTTTCGATCCCTGCAGCTTCTGCAGGACTTCCCGAAACAACACCTCCTACGAGCACTCCGCCAATATAATCCTTAGGTGATGAGGTAACCTGTAAATCATGCACGGAGGATGTATCGTTTTTCACGGCGTGAACGCGAATAGTATCTCCGGGCTGGGTTTTTTCAAGGTATGTTTGCATATCTACGGCTGTTGTGATATTCGTATCATTAATCTGAGTTATTATCATACCTTTCTCAAGCCCTGCGTGGTAAGCCGGAGAACTTTCATTTACACTTAAGATCATGGCGTCACTTAAGGGCGCGATTGCCCCGAGTACAGGTCCGAAGAAGAGCAGGAGAGCGATAAAAGCTACACTGAAATTGGCCATAACGCCTGCCGCAAGAATCCGGGCTCTTTGAGTTCTTGTTGCACCTACTACAGGATCGGATTTTGATTCCTCAGGCCTTGCTTCTTCATTTTCTAGCCTTAATTTTTCTTCCTTTTCCCATTCCTCGATTTCCTCGATCGTGGCTGTCAGAGGAAGTTCTCTTTCTGTTTTCTCTTTCGGCCCGAAAAGCTGTTCATCATCAGGTTCCGCAAAACCACCAATTGGAACTAGAGCATACAGGATGCCCATTGATTTGACTCTGATGTTTTCAACTCTGCAAAGAATTGCATGGGAAAATTCATGCACGACAAGCGTGACTATAAGGGCAATAACTCCCCAGGTCAAAGGAATGAATTCGTTTACTCCCGGAATAAGAAAGATATTTCTCAAAGAATTATATTTTCCCGGTTCCGGTACGTTTTTGTTAAGGAATGAAGTATACAGTGCAATGTCCGAGAGGGCTATGACCAGGAACATTGCAATCATGCCTGCAAACATCAATAAGATTCCAAGGTTTGCAAAGTTTCTCCAGTAAAACTTCGGACGGGCAAGTACATCCAGTAATTTAAGACCCTTAGTTGTCCTGATCATAAGGATGGGAAGAGGTCCGAATGTGCTTATGTTATACTTCTCCAGAATGCCTTTCCTGTCAAGAACAGAAACTGCGAACCAGTACAGTAAAAAAATACTTAGTGCAATGCTTGTGCCATTCAAGGGGATTCTCCAAATTATTAAGCTGAACCAATTATAATTAAGCTTAACCAATAATGGGTTAAGTATAACACATTTATGAATTAAGCTGGACCGGCTGTAAATTAACTTAAACCGGTACGAATTAAGCTAAATTAATATGAATCTTGAATTTGACTCTAGAAATCTAGGACTGTTAAGATCATACAGCTCTAAATTAAAACCTGTTGATGTTACAATATGCGTGATTCTGCGCCAATTAATTCATTATGTTGATTTTAAGTGCTTCATATGATATATAAATGTTATATGCACCTTATTACTTTAAATCGAGATATATTGCCATTCCTTTTAAAATAGACTCCTATTGCGAAAACCGTACGTAGTAATACATCAGAATTATATAAAAATATATATGGAAATTTAGATAAAACGCCTATAAAGTTAAATTTTGATTTTCTAAAAACCATTTTATGGCTAAGACCATGAATTCTACATCAAGGGACTATAAATTCTATGGCCAAAAGCGATAGATACTAGTCATAGGAAATAATGTGCTTTCATCAAATACATCGTTCACGATATCAGGTTTCCGTGAGGTGTCTGTTCATGCTTGGAATTGTGTATATAACGGCTGGAAATATGGAGAATGCATCACAGATCGCAAGAGAGCTGGTTTCAAGGAGGCTTGCAGCCTGCGTGAATATGTTTCCAGTATCTTCGGTTTATAGATGGAAAGAAAAGCTTGAAGAAGATAATGAGATTGCCATGTTTGTAAAAACCGATTCTTCACGCTTTGAAGAAATCACAGGGCTCGTAAAGTCATTACACACATATGAAATGCCTGCAATAGAATTCTGGGGAATTGAAGGAGAAAAGGAGTATATTGATTGGATTCATGTTAACAGTTCAGGCGAAGGAGACTGAAAATCAGGCAAGGCTTAAATGCTAAAGTAATAAGAGATTTGCAACAGGAAAAACTGAAGCTAAAAAAATCTGAAGTCAAAAATCTGAAGCCAGAAAAATTGCAGGTTAAAAATCTAGCCACCAAGAGTTAAATCCTGAATAATATCTGGATATCTCCCTAAGTTTAATTCTACAGATAATTTACTTACAGGATTAGCTTTATATGCTAGTTCTATCTTTACCTAATTGGATTCCGTAAAATGCGGGAGTAACCAAGCGGTCAACGGTGGCAGACTCAAGATCTGTTCGTGCAGACGTTCAGGGGTTCGAATCCCTTCTCCCGCACTAAATTTATTAGAGTTTCTTTTTTCATTTGAGCGTTCGTCTTCGTTTAATTTCTAATCCTATTTACACTTCTTTTAAGTTGCAGCGAGAAACCAGGTCATAAGTGCCAGATTCAGAGTATAACGTAGAGGACTAAATGTCATTACAAAATTCAAGAGAAAAGATTTGAATAGGGGAGGAGGAACATATTACAGGAGACTTGACTTATTCTTAACCTCGCTGTTAAGTTTTTTGTAGTACCCAAGGCATTAATTGAATGTGTTTTAAAAGTGCCTTGAATCGACTCTAAATTGTTCAGTACTATTCTTGAAGGCGGAAATTTTAGAATATATTTTGAACCCACAGTTTTGATGTTTTTTCTTCCTTCTTATTAAGTCTCACGTTGTCATACAATGAGTATATAGTAAAAAATTTATGGTAAGCTAAAATCAGTTAATTAAAAAAGAATAACTCGGAAAAACATAATTTAAAACAAAATGGAGCATTGCAATAAATACTGTTAATCAATTCATAAGAAATCAAATCTATGAATTAGGTTAAAAGTTTAAAAAATCAAAAGTTGCCTACAAAGCAGCAACCGTGTAAGTTCTAACTTACTTAATACAGTGTATGGTTTAGTGCTATTGATTTTCCAGTTCAACCCCTTATTAAGTCTTAGTCCTAACAGTTATTATACTGGTTGTTGAGTTAATACCATTTCCATTTATTGCAGTAAGATTTACTGTGTAATTTCCTGCTACAGAATAGTTATGAGCTGGATACCGCTTAGTTGAATTAAATCCATCTCCAAAATCCCATTTCCGATCAGTTGCATTTGTCGAGAGATCTGTAAATTGTACAACAAGAGGAGCATAACCAGTATTGACATTGGTGCTGAAGTTCGCTACAGGATAAACCGGTGTCACATTGGGATCATCAATATGGTTCAGCCCAACGTTCAAGTCATAAACTGGTGGTGGTATGTATACTACAGAACTGTTACTCGGTTCATATCCAGGCGCTTCTACATGCACTCTATAATATCCATTAAGAACATCCCAGTGATACATACCATTTTGGTCAGAGATTAATGGGTTTATATCGGGTTGACAAGCTGGTGGATTTTCGCCTGTTTTAACATTTTCCCATTCTCCTATACCATTAGGACGTTGCAGCCAAACAGACGCATTGGCTATGCGTGCTCCAGTATCAATATCATAAATGTATCCTGCGGGGTCAATGTAAATAACAGTACTTTTGTTTGAGTTGGAACAGTTATTTACTATATAAGTTACTGTTGCTTCTCCGTGGCGCGGAAAGAATGTTATATTAAAGGTCCATTTTGATGGTCCTCCAGTCATATTTCCAATGATATCTGAACCACCATCATCAACATGAATCTTTATGTCAACAGCCGTTGCATTCTGACAGCTATAATAAGTAAACATTGTAGGGGTTCCGAAGAAAATAGAAGGTATGCCTTCTTCTGTAAGATGATATGGCTGAATTTCAATGCCTGGCGGAAAATTACGATCACAAGCAGAAATTATTCCTACGCTTGATATCGCAATTAAAGCTGCAATCACAATCGTTATCATCCATCGCTTAATGTTGTGGATCATATTGCCCACCTCATTTTGTTTAAAGTACGATTCTTATATTTCATTGTGTGACCTCAACCTCATATGGTGATTTATCATTTATTTCAAAAACAATGAAAAATAACTGAAAAGCATATTTTTCGTGGAATTATTTACTGGGTTAAAATTCATTGAATAAATGAGTTTTACTCTCTTTGTGCATTTTCCAAGCTGAACAATCTTTTTCTTTAAATCAAAATAAACTACCAACCTCCTTTAAACTCTGATCTTTTTGAATAAAGTCACAGTATACAGAAAAGTACATGCAACGTATTGTATTATTTTACACAGTAAATCGCCAAAACTAACTGATAAATCTTTTGGTTATATATTTGGATTTCACTATGAGCAGTGTTGCAAATTTGATATTATACATCGAGTACAGTTAGTAATCATATTTTTTGATAACGTAATAATCGATATCATACGACTGATTTCAGGCAGGAATGGTAGTTACAAAAGTTACAATGTAAGTTTAAAGTTACTTTGACCATTATCCAGTTGTAAAAGTTGTTTGAATATTAGACACGTCCTAACAAAAAATTTATTAAGTATAAGTTAGTTAATCACGGACTTATTAAAAATAAGTACAAAGTTTTAGTCATTAAACAGTGAACATGAGTTAAAATTTACGTTAATAGATTGAGAATGTTCTATGTAATTATCAGCTAATCAAATTCGTAATAATATTTAGTATCAGGCATAATATGTTTTCCAGCAAAAACGCTATCGTTTAAACTAATACTAAAAACAGGTTGCCTACAGAAAGCAGGTTTCATTTAGATTCTTCTAGGGTTTAAAACGTCAATAAGTATTATTTTTTACGCTATATATCTGGGAATTATTTTGGATAATCGGTATATATGGCATTCAAACTTGTGTATCAATTCGTTAATCAATGCTAAAAGAAGTAGATTTTCGGAAAATAATTCTGAGTTTTAGGATTTGAAATCTGTTACTGTTTAATGAAGAAGCACCAAACTATAGAAGAGATAATTATGGCCAAGGTTCAAATTCTCAATATAAGTTGTGAACGCCGATCTTTTGAGATTCAACAAATAAAAGAATTTTTTGTGAAGAATGGTTATTCTATCTCAAATAAATACAAAGATATTGACTCAAATGCAGATCTAATATTATTAACAAGTTGTGGGTGTACCAAATATT
Source organism: Methanosarcina sp. UBA289 (assembly GCA_002496565.1). Classification (GTDB taxonomy): domain Archaea; phylum Halobacteriota; class Methanosarcinia; order Methanosarcinales; family Methanosarcinaceae; genus Methanosarcina. The sequence goes on from DAKJ01000017.1 coordinate 223,987, forward strand.
CAGAAGATCGTACATTTGAAACATATCATTTAATTAAAAAGAAAAAGAAACCAGAAGCGAAAATTATACTTGGTGGTTGTCTCACTGAAATCAATCCTGAAAGGCTGTCTAAAGAGTTTGACGGCCCATCATTTAGTTTTCACTCTTTATCTAAGTTGGATCAAATGATTAATGCAAAATATAAATGTATAGATTGTAAGCGACCAAATACTTTTGTATCTAATCTTCTAAAGGTGTCAACAATTACTTGTTTACAACAGACATCTGATGTTTTTAAACAATTTGATGGCAACTTATCCGGACTGAGAAATATTCTCTATCGAATGAAAAATGGAATTGAGATAAGACAAAATCTTAATCAAAGAACTTATTTTATCCAAGTTGCACAAGGTTGTTCAGAAAGCTGTAGCTACTGTGTAACCCGAAAAGCCATTGGCCGTCTTAGAAGTAAACCGATTAAAGCAATTATTGACGAATTCAAAGAAGGCTTAGAAAATGGATTCGAACACTTCCAATTGTGCGGTGATAATGTCGGAAGCTATGGATTAGATTTAGGAATTAACCTGTCCCATCTTTTGGATAGTATTTCAGAAACTCAAGAGAAATTTGATTTGAATTTAGAGAATATTCCTCCTGTAAATTTTCTACAAAATTTCAATTCTATCAGAAATCTTGCTACTCAAAATAGGTTGTATGGACTTTATATTCCCATCCAATCAGCCAACAAGCGTCTGCTAACTTTAATGAACCGAGATTCTGATATTGACACAGTTAAAAAGATGGTTGTCGAGATTAAAAAAGTGGGATCCTTTAAAATTGGAACCACTTTATTGATTGGTTTTCCATCAGAGACCATTCCTGAACTAAATGAGACTATCAGGTTTTGTAATGAAATTGGATTTGATTGGATTGTATGCCATAGATTCTCTGCGAGGCCTGGTACTCCAGCAGCCTTAATGGAGCAGATACCTGCTGACGAGATTCTTAGGCGTGCTCATTATGTCAAGTCTCAGTTAATAAATAAATCATTTATTTATTTTCCAGAGAAATTACCAAAACGAACATGATCCAATGCAGTCAGATGATCAAGCACAAGCGAGCATGACATACAATATTTTGCTCCCGCCGGATTCCTCGTTTTACACCTTGGATAATCTACTGGCCTTAGACTTTCCTCTCGTCCTTTTTTGTCCTCCACGATAATGCCGTTTTTTTGAAGGATTTTTCTTTAAATTAAACTGTCCATCCAGCTTTCAATCTGTATGTAACAAATAAAGGAGCCTGAATGTTATCTCTGTCTGGATGTTGATTAAGCCACAACTGCAAGTCTGGAACCGAATCAATTATCCTGATTCTTCTCATTCTCGTTTTGCTTGATACGATGAGAGCGGCGCCATATTTGTCAAATGAAACATGGTTTATTTGACCCCAGAATTTCTCCCCTATTCTAGAACCTGAATCCACAATAACATTACAAGGGCCTCACTCCTTTGCGTTTTGCAGAAGAATCTACAAGGAATTTAACATCTTTGGGTAAAATAAGCTCGTCTAAAGGCAAATTATTTTTTGGCTGCTTAGTTTTGATATTCTCTAAAAATTTTCAGGTAAATTATGATTCTTGCGTAGGAGATTGAAAAACTTTTGGATAGCGATAAAATTGTTATGCGTTGTGGTCTGGCTTACTATCTACCTCCTATGAAGGAAATAATCTTCAATTTCATTTTTAGTAATCTTATTGGACGGTTTGTTGTTAAAGAAATCTTTAAGAGGGACAAGCTGTCATATTCATTAGAGTTTATATTCTCTTCTTTTATGTCTTAATTCTGGAATCAGAAAATTTCGAGAACAGTACTCAGGAAAAAAAGAGATAATATGACACTAAATGTGTACAATTCACTAAATAAATATGCATTTTGAAATTGAGTTTCTTAGTTGAGGTTTCCTCAGGAAAAAGTACTTGCCGGGAAGACGAATTGGAGGAAAATGCATTTCACTTACAAATTTAAGAGAAAAATATATTAACTATTAATTTTCAAGTTTTATGGAGATATTGGTATACTTCAGTTTGATACTGGTGTACTTCAGTTTTTAGTGTGGATCTTCCTTTAGTGCTAATCTTATCTAGATTTACGAAACTTAGATATATTTGAAACCTGCAGGCAGTCGATCAAGGTGCATGATATGGAAAACAATCTACTCGATCTAATCCTCCTCTCTGAAAAAAGAAAGAATGTGCTGTTGCTTCTGCTTGAAGGGCCAAAGGATATTGAAACAATAAAAAAAGCCCTTAGTGCAAGTGCAACCGCAGTCCAGCCCCAGGTAAAAAAGCTCAAAGAGCAGCACCTGGTGGTCCAGGAAAAAAACCTCTATAAACTGAGCGAGATAGGCAGAGTCGTGGTTGAGAAAATGAAGCCTCTTGTAGATACGCTTGCCGTCCTCGAAGAAAATTCTGACTACTGGGCAGAACGGGAAGTTAACGAGATTCCGCCTTTTCTCCTGCGAAGAATTAACGAACTTGGTCACTGCACTATAATTGAACCTAAGATGGACTATATGTTTGAGCTGGTCCCGGAATATGTCAAAAATGTTCGGCTGGCAAAAGAGCTGAAGGCTGCAATTTCATATTTCCATCCTCTTTTCCCTTCTTTTTTCCTGGAAATTGCCGAAAAAGGAATCCCTATATCAATCGTTCTCCCTGAACCTATCCTGAAAAGATGGGTTGAAGATTACAGGGAACAGACTGAGCAATATCTTAAAAAGGAAAATGCTAAACTCTTTGTCTGCATGGACTGTGAAAGGATCCCTGCTATTGTAGCAGCGGATAATTTCATGGCAATGGCTCTTTTCCCGAAAAGTACGGTCTTTGACCGAAAGTATGTTATCTGCTTTGAGCCAGACTCGCTAGTCTGGGGAAAAGAACTCTATGACTATTATGAACAGCGCTCCGAGCAGATTAAGGATATAGGCAAGTATTCCTACATGTAATATAGCTAATCATAACTACTCCTGCATGTAATATAGCTAATTATACCAGAGCGCCATCCTGTCAGATAAAATGAGAATTCCAATCCAACCTTTAAGCCACCTATCCCAGGGAACAGCGGTATTCTATTCCTTCCAACTACCTCTTTAGAGATATTCCCCAAAATCTGCTTTCCCCTTTGCATAGGCATCGTGCCAGCCTGAAGGTACAGGCATTTTTTCATAAAGAGTTTTCCTCTGGGCCTCAAGGAGTTTCGGGGTCTTTCCCATAAACTCTGCAGCACAGAGGACTCGGGTTTCAACCTTTTCTGACAGCTCTTTTAACCATCTGTATCCTTCAAAAGACCTGAGAAGATGATGGTCCAGAATCAGAGTATCCACATGCCTGGCTAGAAGGAGAGCATTTTCCAAAGCTTCTTTTCCTGCTTCAGGGACACGGTGTGAAAGATAAAGAGGAGGGCCTGAGGCAAAAACAATTGTGGGTTCCCACGTGAGAACCTTAAGGACAGCTTCCCTGTCCAGAAGCTGAATGTCAGAGCTATGGACAAAAACCTCATCTCCCTCGCAGATTCGGGTCATCATGACAGTTCCAAAGCCCTTTTCCCTGGCCCCGTGAGGGACAGGAAAAGAAAAGTCCATATTGCCAGATTTTTTGCCTTCCGAAACCGGGAGAGGGAAACCCAAGAAATCCGAGAGTTCACGCCTCCTCTTTGCAGAAAGGCCTGAGATATTTTCCGGGCCTTTGCACCAGAAATTTATCCCGTCAAGAGACGGAAGGGCTTCCATTGGCAACTGATATGGATCTTCAGCCCTCATTGGCATATGGTCCCCGTGAAAGTGACTGATAACAACATCAGTAGCCTGTCCAAATGCAGAAAGAACTTTTTCTTTTATCCTGAAAGCAGCAGCAATCTCTATGGGATGGGGGAGCAGGCCTGAACGTAAGCGTGCAAGTGCAACCCCGGGATCGATAAGAATCGTTTTTTCATCTGTCTTTACAACACAGGCAAGAGATCTTGCCCCAAAGGACTCACACCCGAGTATTTCGATCTGCACATTTTTACTCCTTTCAAGAAATATACTCTCTAGAAAACATCTGTACGGTTAGAACAAAGTAGGAGAGCAAAAGAGGGCCTATAACGATTCCTAGCAGCCCAAAAAGAGATACTCCTATAACAACCCCAAGCAGGGATAGAAACGGATGAATTTCTCCAACTTTTTTCTGGATAACGGGCCTGAGGAAGTTATCAATAACACTTATAAAAAGTCCGGCTGCAAGTATACCGATTGCAGCAGTATAGTCCGCCTGGAAAAGCTGGACAATGATTGCAGGAACCCAGACAAGAGGTGATCCGACAACTGGCAAAAAGGATAGAATTCCTGCAATGAAACCCCAAAGGAAAGCTCCCTGGATATGAAAGATAAGAAATACTATGGTCAGGATTCCACCCTGGACAAGCGCGACTGCACCACTGGCGATAAGAGTCGTCCGGACAATTTTTCTGAATTCATCTAGAAGAGTGGCTGTATTTTCTTCATTGAAGGGAACTGCAACAGAAAGCTGGCGCATAAAGTCCGAATCTTCTCCTGTAAAAAGGTAGTAGAGCATAAAGAACATTATTAATATACCAATGGACCTGTGGCTCAGGCTCTGGATCGAGCCCAGAATGAATAGGCTAGTGTAATTAACAGCCTGTGAAGCTAGTTCCATTGCTCTTTCTTCTATTTTTGTCTGGAATATATCAGTAGGAATATTCAGCCGTAATAGAAAATCAGTTAAAAAGTGAGCTCCAGACTCAATAGATGCGATAATGGATGCCTCATTAAGTAAAAGCTGTTCTATTTCACTGACAATCACGCTTAAAAGAAAATACAATGGTATCAGTACAACAAAGATGGACGTTATTATCACTAGTACGGCTGCGAACTGCTTCCGAAGCCTTACTTTTCTTATGAGAAAATGATAAAGAGATCGGAATATGACGAAAAGAATAAGAGCCCCAAAAATGTAATTTAAATAAGGAATCGTGGCATAAACAATGACCACAGTCAAGACTGAAATTATGAGAAGGGCCAGAGCCATCTTTACATTTTTTTTCATTGGATCTAAATTGGATATTCTATTATAAAATATATAAGTATGACAGTTTCAACTGTTGACATGAAAGCTTTTAGCTGCTTGAACACGTCGTTTCTAGGAGTTCTCGATCAAAAGTTTTCTCAAAACGCTTGCAGTTTCGCTCAAGACTTTTTTTAAAAGTCTTGTGTTAAAAATCCGTAATTAGGGATTGTTTTTCGCCCCTTTTTCGGAGTTTCGTAACCCCTATACCTACAAGCCTGAACTTTTGTCTTCCTAGAAATTCAGAAAGAAGTTGTATAGCTGTCCTTTTGATCACAAAAAAGTCTGAAGTCCAGATTGGAATGGTTTTTGAGCGCGTATATGTAGAGAAATCTTCAAAACGCACGGTAAGAATTACGGTTTTGAAAAGAAACCTGTTTTTAAGAAGGGAGCTATGCACACTTTCCGCAAGCATGCTTAGAGACTCGGTGATCTTTACAGGGTCACTGGTATCTTCAGCAAAGGTTCCGTGCCTGCTGATTGATTTTACACTTTCCTTCTCCCGAACCTCCCCGAAATCTAGCCCGTTTGCCAGTTGCTTCATGCGGAGCGCCATTTTGCCGAACTTTTCCGAAAGCAGCTGCACATCACAATTTGCAAGTTCTTCTACCCTGCTTAGTCCCATTGATTTCAGCTTGTCAGCAGTTTTTTCTCCTATTCCTGGGATTTTCGAGACCGGCAGCGGAAAAAGAAATTTCCTTGCATCTTCGGGCCTGACAACGATAAGCCCATCGGGTTTCTGGAATCCAGAAGCAATTTTTGCAATTAACTTGTTCGGTCCGACTCCGATTGAACAGGTAATTCCTTCCTGCTCTTGTACTTCGTCTTTAATCCTGAGAGCATAAAGGGCAGCCTCTTCAAAATTCCTAATCTCGGGACCTGGTACAAGGTAAGCTTCATCCACACTGACCTGCTGGAACCTATCCGCAAATCCTCTCAAAATTTCCATTACTTTTGCCGAAACGCCAGCATACAGTTTCATGTTCACAGGTAAAAAGACTGCATCCGGACAGAGCCGATAAGCTTGTGATATCGGCATTGCGGAATGAATCCCATATTTTCGCGCCTCGTACGAGCAAGTACTCACAACTCCCCTTCCTGGCCCTCCTTTCGGGTCAGAACCCACAACTACAGGAAGCCCTTTCAGTTCCGGCCTCTCTCTTACCTCAACTGACGCAAAGAAACTGTCCATATCCGCGTGGAAGGTAATTCGCCTTTCAAGAGCATTTATTTTCAAACTGGAGGCAGGCATTATCCTCAAATAGGGAAAATATGTAAAAAGGTTTGAGGAAGTAGGGTGAAAGTATTAACCTATTGTTTTTATTTAATCTATTGTTTTTATTTCAGCCCCATCTGGAATATTGAAGACAAACTCTGAGTCCGGAATTCCTGAGTTAACTTTAATGTCGTAGATTTCGGTTCTTACTGTCAGGTTTCCACTACTGTCATATAGCTCGTACTTAAGGGGCATCCAGGTTTCTTTATCTATCCAGATTTTTGTGTCATATTGCGCAGCGTTTTCTTCGGTTTCTTTAGGAACCGCCTTCAACAGGTAAGTTTCTCTGCTGTCAATCTCCTCAAGGCCCAGTAAAGAGACATTCGTATCATTAAGGGTAATCCCTGCGAGAGTCAGATAGTCACTTTTAGTTAGTTCCGGAGTTTTGGAAAGCCTTGTTTTCATTACCGTGTTTGTATCGGGAGCGTACATCCACCTGAATTCTCCATCTGAAAGTACGAGTGTCTCTTCCTCCTTCCCGGGTTCCTGTATAAAGTTCTTAATCATATAAGGTTTCTTGTATATGGTTTTAAATTCGCTTTCTATGGCCTTTTCCCCGACGTAGTAAGCAGTGTGCATTGTATACGAATAATCTTGAATGCTGTCCTGTTTCTCCAGCATCCGGATTGCAATATCTTCTGCACTCAGGTCTTTTTCCGTGCAGCCTGAAGCAAAAAGAGCTAGAGTTATGAAAGTGAACAGAAGCATTGATTTGAGGATTTTCTTTATTCTCACGTTACTCATCCTTTCTTTATTTTTATTTGTTAAACTCGTATTTACAGGGTAACACTTCTGCTACTGGCTGATGTTATCCAGAAACATATCGGATATTTTATATGTTTTAAACAGTAAGGGCAAAAATAATATAAACTTTACTCTATTGTTTGAGAAGATATTTCTATAAAGTTGAGAAATATATAATTTAAAGATCACTTCAGTCCTGCTTTCCAGTTTTAAAGGGGGAAGTTTAAGAATATTTAAAACTGGAAATTTCATGAGAGACTATCTGGTCGGAGAAAGGACAAACTAACCGACCAAATGCGGGTGCTGGAAGTCAGAAAAAACAAATGGTCAACCTTTCCAGAGATTAAATCTGAATCTTTAGTATGAAGGGTATGGCCCATCGTGAAGGGCCCGCCGGAAGGACAGGATATTCGGTCCTCGGGCCGAAAAAATGTATCAGGGCCTAAAGTATCTGATGCAAAAATTAATTCCAAGTAAAATGGTGGGGGAAATGAAGGGGACAAAGATAATATTAGGCTTTTTTGCAGTTATTGTAATCGTTTTCGTAGCTTATGCCGCCATGAGAACCGTGCCGATTAGTGGATGCGGGGAAGGCGAAATAGGGCTTGCCTGCATTAAGCTTCCGCCAGGTTTTTCTATCGATTATTATACTAAGAATGTCGAAGGTGCAAGGTCAATGACTCTTAGCCCTAACGGTACTCTTTTTGTCGGAAGCCGAGATGCAGGAAAGGTCTATGCGGTTCTTAACCGGAACAATGACAGTAAAGCCGACGAAGTGATTGTGATTGCTGAGGGCTTGGATATGCCAAACGGAGTGGCGTTCAGGAACGGCTCACTATACGTTGCTGAGGTTTCCAGAGTAATTCGTTATGATAATATCGAATCAAGGCTGAAAGACTCGCCTGAACCTGTTGTAGTTAACGATAGTTTTCCGTCCGACCGCGCTCACGGCTGGAAATATATCAAGTTCGGGCCTGACGGAAAGCTGTATGTGCCTGTAGGAATGCCTTGCAACATTTGTAATAAGGAAGGAGAGGACGAGCGGTATGGCACAATCATGAGGATGGAACCTGATGGGAACCAGCTTGAGATCTTTGCAAGAGGAATTAGGAATACAGTCGGTTTTGACTGGAATCCTGAAACCAAAGAGCTATGGTTTACTGATAACGGAAGGGACTGGCTTGGAGATGATGTGCCTCCAGATGAACTTAACCGGGCACCTGTAAAAGGAATGCATTTCGGATTTCCTTATTGCCACGGGGGAGATATTCCGGATCCGGAATTTGGGAAAGTCCGGAATTGCTCGGAATTCACGCCTCCCGAAATGAAACTTGGCCCGCATGTTGCTGCCCTTGGAATGACTTTTTACACAGGCACAACGTTTCCTAAAGAATACAGAAACCAGATCTTTATTGCCGAACATGGTTCCTGGAATAGAAAAGTCCCCATCGGGTATCGGGTCTCCCTTGTAAGATTGGAGAATGGAAAGCCCGTAAGTTATGAGCCTTTTGCTGAGGGTTGGCTTTTCAGTGGCTTGCAGCCTGGGGAAGACCTGTAGATGTCCTTGTAATGCCTGACGGAGCCCTGCTCGTTTCCGATGATAAGAATAACGCGATTTACAGGATCAGTTATAGCTTATCCAATTCCCGGATCCAGTAAACGTAATCTGGTAAATGTATTTATTATTATATACGCATATATGTAAACGGGGGACTAAATTGTTATCCAAAATACCCGTAGACATTAAAAGCATATCTGAAGGAGACATTGATAAAGAGATCCTCAGAGCTGCTATCGTTGCTGAGCTTGATGCTGTAAACCTTTATGAGCAGATGGCAAACTTAACAAAAGATGAGAATATAAAAGCTGTGCTTATGGATGTGGCAAAAGAGGAAAAAACGCACATCGGAGAGTTTCAGGCTCTTTTACTTCAGTTTGACCCTCAGCAAAAAAAGGAACTTGAGGCCGGAGCTAAAGAGGCGGAAGAGGTATCATCCAAATAATTCCTCCTCTCCCTCAATCCTTGAATTTCCCAGAGAACTTTCAGGGAAATAAAGTGAATTCGTGCCCTTTTTTTCTGATAGTATTCGATCCTCTGCAGAAGTGAACTTTCACAGTTCTCAACTCTTTTAATGGCAATTTTACTCTATCTTTACAAACCCTTGATTTCAGGTGTTATCAAAGTTAGCCTGATAAGTACTTAAAAAACTACTTTCCCTCTTTCTTGACTCAGCTTCCTTCTTTCCTGTACTTATGAATTTTACTCTTACTTAAATAGTTCTTGCAGTTGATTCAGCCTAAAACCTTCGGTTTAAAGATTCATCCAGAGCACTAAAAGGAGGTGGATTCCTAAAAATGCAGGCACCAGAAATTTGAACATAGGCTTCTGGGTCTTGTGCCTGAATTGCTGCATCCCGAGCAGTGCACCGATCGGCCCAAAGAGAGAAACGATTAATAGGCTATTTTCGGAAATCCTCCATTTATCCTTTCTTGCCTTGAATTTATCTATTCCATACAGGGCATAAGAAACTGCATTAAGAACAGCATAAATAATAGGGAAAAGAAAATAAACAGTCTCTGTCATGAAAATAAATTCTTCCTAATAATAATTAAAGGCTGTGAAATTTATTCTATTACATTAAGCTGAGGAAGATCAATATAAATTACGGTACTAATTAGGTGATTGCCAGAAATATAGCCAGATAAGAATGTTTGGGAGAAGAGAATCTTAAATGAGTATAATTCGGAATGAAAATAAATCAGGACAAAAAAATGAGAATAGTACCCACAGAACTCTGTTATCTCCTCCACCTCTGGTCTTAAAGGTAGGCCGTTACCTTCCAACTCTTATCTTGATGGGGCTGGCTGTTAACCTAATTCTTCCGCAGCTTGCTTCGGTTGAAGCTTCCCTGCATGTCATCAAATCAATGGTTCCATGGGCTGTGATGCTGGCTGCCATTGCCCAGGGTGTCAGTTACTTGGGGGCCGGTTACCTTATAAATTCAGTCGTAGTAAAAGTAAAACAGACTATTCCGATATTAAGAGGAGTTATAATAGCACTCGGGGCTTCAAGTATAGGCATGCTTGCAGGAGGCCCATTCGGGAATGCTGCAGCAACTTATCAATGGGTAAGGAAATATGGCGTCAGCGCCGAGGGTGCAGGGCTTGCGGGCACTCTGCCCACAATTTTTAACAATACGATCTTAACATTACTGGCTGTAGCTGGAATTCTGCATCTCCTGTTAACCCACAGGCTTTCTTCTGTAGAGTTTTTTGCCTTTATTTTAATCCTTATATTACTTGGCCTGGGCTTTGCAGCAATAAAATGGGGAATAGAAAACCAGGCAGGTTTCACACTCATTATTGTCAGGATAGCGGCTTACTTTGCCAAGCTCCTGCATAAAACCTATGCACCTGCTACAACTGAAACCTCAGTAGGCCGGATTTTTGCAGCCCTTGAAGCATTAAGCAATAGAGGCTGGAAGCGTCCGCTTTTGGGATCTGTGATTTATACTGGTTTTGATATGCTGACTCTTTATTTCTTCTTTATAGCTGTAGGGTATCCGGTAGGGCCAGAGATTCTGGTTGTAGGATATGGGCTTCCTCTTCTCCTAGGTAAAATAGCCTTTCTCCTGCCCGGAGGAATCGGTGTTGTGGAGAGCACTATGGCTGCTCTCTATACAGGCCTCGGAGTACCTGGCTCAATTGCAGTCGTTGTCGTACTCAGCTACAGGGTGTTTTCTTTCTGGATTCCAACGCTGATAGGATTTCCAATAGCATTTTATCTGCAGAGAACATGAAGTTAAGATAAAACATGAAGTTAGAAATTCGTAAGATCAATTTTTACTTTTCTCTTTCGTTATCTTTTCAGGCTTCGAAGAATATTGGACGAAATTGCTGTTCCCATGCAGTTATTCAGCGTCACCGAGGACATAAGTCCTATTACCTTTCCTCCCTGCAGGATAGGCGAACCGCTATCCCCAGGTTCAGGCATATTAAGGCGCGGAAAGCTCAGATAAACCAGTGAAGCCCCGGAATTAACGATTCTACACTGGATAACATGAGTCTCATTTATAAGCTCGGCTTGCTCTAGTATAAGCTCGGCTTGCTCTAGTACAGCCGGGACGCCAAATTCAGTTATTTCAACCGGGCTGTCAGGAGGAATCTCTATTAGGGCTAAATCATAGTCTTTCAAAATTCTCGTAACAGCGAATTTTATTCCATCAACTGTTAAATGATCTCCTTCCCCTTGGAATAGATGAGAAACCGTAACCATGTAAGGCAATCCTTTGAGCAAGATAACAGCGCCAATTGTACAGCGTGTTCCATTGCGAAAAAAAGAGCCACCTGATTTTATCATAAGCTTCGTCAACCTGTAAATTCTTTCGGGGCTGATTTATTGGATTTCCGTTTATGTTAAATTGTGCCTCGCTATATTTAGTGTTACATATAGGTGGCACCCTACCAGGCTTTAGAGCTTTTTCTAGTTTTTAAAAATGGTAGCTCCTACAGGCTTTCTTAGTCTCTTATATAGCTTAAACGTACATTAGTAATTGAGGGGAGCTGCTACTGGAAAGCCTACCTATCTGACTATTCGGAAAAGCCCACAACAATACTTTGCTGTATAACTCCGAAAAGGTCATGAGTTCCAATTCAGTAGTCTTGCTCTTCTCTCTTTTCTATACCTGGGTACTCTATACAGATATTTATTTATTTTTTATTCTAATATCTATATTTTGGAATTTATATTACATTTGGATAAATCTGCTCCAAAAAATGATATACTCAAAAAATATATAAATTTATTTATTTATTTATTTATTTATTTATTTATTTATAAAAACTGTATTGTTTATTATTTTTCAAAGAAATAGGTAAATAATTGTGTTTGAATTCTTCTCATTACGCAAGCATTTCATTTCAAAGCAGAGGGGCAAAATATGGATAAACAAACAGTTAAACATGCAATTATAAAGTTTAGTCATTTAATTGAGAGAAATAAAGAACAACTAGCTTATTCAGATTTTAAAGAAGGAATTAATAAAGGTCTAGATATCGCAAAGAATACTTTTGAGGATCATGTAGAAAAATTTGACATATCCAATTCAAAAGAGAATCAAACCATAAAGATACAGAATTTACAGAATGAATACAACTTACTTATAGACACGCTTAAGATAGGAAAGAAACCAAACTGTTCCACAGATTGTTTAGAGGGAATATATGAGGGACTTGAGAAATCTAAGGCATTATTTGGAGAATTTATAGAGGAATTTGTATAATCTTACTACTAGTTGATATCGGACTATGTGCTTATCGGACTATGTGCTGCTTTGAAGTTTTTAACTTAGAACCATTATTTTCTCAAATACTAGTTTTCATATTAACTTTAAAATATTAATCGTATGATAATAACACTTGAGGTAGAGAATTTTACTGGGCACTTCAAACGACAATCTCTCTACTTCTGCTGTAGTCAACCTCCATATAGAGCCATTGACTCCTCTTCAGGCAATCTATTGATAACAATTAGCTGCTGAGGGATGTAGTTGATTCATCGGCTCTAATTTATTCTCTGCCATTTTTTCTTTTCACTGTTATAATCGAAAAGTATTGTAATCGAAAAAAAGAAAAATCACTTTTCAAATAGTTTTATAACTTCTTTTAACATTTCTTTTATTGGCGTCTTTTGTGGGCATTTCTCTTCACATTGCCCGCATTCAGTACAGTTTGAAGCCTTACCTTCAAGGCCACCATACAAAATTTTTTCTTCTTCTACCCTGTCAAACATCTCGGCGTTGTTCAGGTATTTAAAGCTCTCTGGAATGTTTACTCCTGATGGGCAAGGCATGCAGTAGTGGCAGCCAGTACAATAAACTCTTGTTTTTGATCTATAAATCTCTTTTACTCTGGAAATCAGTTTTTTCTCCTCTTCTGTCAAAGAATTAGAAAACCCTTTCTCTGCTAGCTCTATGTTGTTCTTTACCTGCTCTATATCTGACATTCCACTGAGGACAACATTTATTTCCGGATAATCCCAGAGATATTGAAAACCCCATTCCACAGGACTTCTTTTCGTTTCTGCAGAATCCCAGATTTCCTGAATTTCAGGAGGATTTGAGACAAGATAGCCCCCACGTAGAGGCTCCATAATAACAACCCCAAGACCTTTTGAGGCTGCGTACATCAAGCCTTCCTTTCCTGCCTGGAAATTTTCATCCATGAAATTGTACTGGATCTGGCACATGTTCCATGGATAAGAGTTAATAATTTCTTTAAACAGCTCCAGATTATCATGGAAAGAGAAACCTGTATATTTTATTCTTCCATCCTCAACAGCAGAATTAAGGAAATCAAAAACGTTGTGTTTTTTTACAAGAGGCCAGCAGTCTCTGTTTAGCGCATGAAGAAGATAGAAATCTATGTGATCGGTACTGAGCCGATCAAGCTGCTCGTTTAAGTAACGGTCCATATCCTCTCTGCTTGTAACAAGCCAGCTTGGAAGTTTTGTTGCTAGATACACTTTTTCCCTGTAACCGTCCTGAAGAGCCTTCCCAATAATGAATTCACTCATACCTTCATGATAGGGATAAGCAGTGTCAATATAATTGACACCGTGATCTATAGCATAACGGATCATATATGCAGCTTTTTCCTCATCGACTTTTGAGTCGTCACCCCCAAGAGTAGGAAGCCGCATTGTACCAAATCCCAGTATTGAGAACATTTTACCTGTTTGACCAAGTTCCCTATATAACACGTATTTTTACCCCCCGATATAAACAAACATTCTAGTCCACTTTCTTTATTACTGTTTTATAGTACCTGCAATTAATATTTTAAGTAATATTTTACGTGATATGAATAATTTTACGTGATATAAATAAGGATTAGTGATTTAAAATGTGCCAATTAAGGTAATAATGTCGTTTATATAGATATTATTATCTTAGCTTAATCATAAAAATAGACCAGGAAGATATTTTAAAAGCGAATTATTCTAATATTTAGATATTATAAGAAATAAACTATTTATTTATATTTTATAAATTAAGGTTTAAATATATTTACCACAAGAATTCTATTTCCTGACCCTAAATTGAGAAAATGCTGGAGAATTGTTTTCAATAGCTGTTAAGAACATTGTACTAAGTAATAATTTTTTGTAGGCTAATTTGATGTCACTTCTCGTTAGAAGACCTAAAGCCAGATTTTTATCACCAGCCTCCACATTGTGTTTTGCTGTGCACATCTCAACGAATTTCATATATTCCTCTAAATCTTTTATAATCTCAGGTGGTACCCTACCAAGATTTAGAGCCTCTTTTCCCGTTTCCAAAAGAGGATGACCTTTTACAGGTTTTCTTCTGTATGCAGCACTATTGACAACATTTTGATAATATATAGCACATGCCTGGCTACTGTATGCAAACGGATATTTTAGGGCAATTCTACCCCACATATCAATATCTTCTCCCCACCAAAAACCGGTCTGAAAACCTCCAATTTCTGAGAATATTTTTTTAGGAACTGTTACTGAAGACGTATAAAATATATCTTTATGTGATACATCTTTCAGGTTTACTAAAATAATTTAATATTAATCCTTCATCTGGAATAAGCTTCCTTAACTCTTTATCTTTATCCATTTATACATTATCAATAAATTCAGTTTTCAGTGAGGTTGCATATAGACCTGCATCTGGATATTTTTCCCGGAGCCTCAGGATTGTCTCAAGATAATTTGGCATCCATTCGTCATCGGCATCTAAAAAAGCTATAAGTTCGGCTTTAGCTTCATTAATACCTCTATTACGAGCTACTGAGACACCTGCATTTTTTGATTGATCAATCGAATTCTATTATCACTGAAATTCTTCACTATATCTGCACTTTTATCTGTTGATCCGTCATTTACCACCACTATCTCAAAATCCTGAACTTTTTGGCTTATGACAGAATCCAATGCTCTCTTAACATGTGGCTCTTTATTGTAAAGAGGAATAACAACTGAAAATTTAACCAGAATACCGTCTCCCTATAATATTCAGTTTTCCTTATAATATTAAGTTATACGAACCTCTGAAGAAAGGAAAAGGTAATTCACTATTACAATTTAGAAAGCCTGCAGTAGCCATATTTTCTAAAAACTACTACTTGTAATTCCCCCGTTTCTAAGAAGAATTTCTTAGTAAAGGCATATATTATTTACATATGAGAAAATACTCATACTGTATCTGGTACGATACCTTTTATCTAGATATTTTAGACATTTGCAAGGAAAATGCTCGCATTCAAAACAAAATATGAATTCATTTTTTGTTAAAGTTTCGCGTATTTTTATTTTGCATATGACTCGAGTAACAAGTTTGTTAACCCTAATTCTACAGCCGGGACATTTATTCTTCTTACTTAAGTAAGCCATGCAAATGCAACAATTCATTCCGCAGGGGCAATGAGTAGAGTTTCATTCAATAATAGCATACTCCTTATATGCTGCATGTCTGTCCAACAGTAATGTCCATAAAGTTTACATATACACTGACCTTAACATAAGTCCCGTTTCCGCTGTCAAGTCATCTTTTCTATATGTAGTCGGAGAATTGATAAAAAGGCTTAACTTTCACAATTATCTCTTCAGCTTTAGAGTTAAGAGATATTAAACTCTTTGAAATCTTTTTAGGAATTTTACATTTTTTAAACTACTGATTCTACAGTTATCCAAACATAATCACTTCTTATCTTATGAGAATACATAACTTATAATCAATTTACATCTCTCTTAACATCTTTACTCAGAGAAGGCTTGTAGTCCTTTCTTTAATGCCGCAATTTACAGTTATCGCCACTAAAAATACAGCTAAAAAACAGTACTTTTGAACAGAACTCCTCGTATATCTTTGCAAATTCTCCATAGGTTATGCTTTTTTCGCCAATTGATACTGGTTAGTAATGCATAAAGCTGGATGTTAATCAAACTCTTTACCGGTTTCCTTTAACCTGGGAATTATCCTGTGAACCCTCTTTTGGTACTCTCTGTATTCGTCGCCAAACTGTGCCACCAGCCTTGTTTCCCAGTGTAGAGACCCAATAAACAGATATACGGTAGTCAAAAGGTATATGACAAGCAGATTGACGGTCATAATGGGAGTAAGCCAGATCATTACCAGGCCTGAGAGCAGGAAGGGGTCCCTTATCCATCGGTAAATTCCCTTAATGTTCAGGGAACCTGCTTCAGGAGTCTGTGGGGCAGAGAGCTGCGAGCGTATTTTGAATCTGTGCGGAGCATCCCGAAAAGCTTTGGGAGCAATAAGCGCAGCAATTAACTGTCCGCCGACCATCAGCCAGCGCCAGGGAGAAGGTATTCTGTAAAGAGTCCGTCCCGGATTTTTGTAGAGCAGATAAGCGAGAGGTGATATCGTCAGAACTGCAACGAGGCTGTATGCTGGCATATATAACCTATCTGCCCTGGAACCCAAGCCCCTCACGAGGAGGCGTTTGAATGGAAGGCTTGCAGTAAGGCTGTGAATAACTGCAAACGCTGTAAGAGAAAAAACAGGGATAATTTTAGACGAAACCAATTTCAATAGCCCCATAATTTATTCAAATAGCTTATATTTCCACACCAGTATGAAAGGTTTACTTGTAGTACCTGATAAACATTGGAAGTTCAAGCATATAGAGCACATGGCACAGAAGACAAGCTTCAATCACACTTAATGGATAATGCTGAATTTGGCTGTCAAGTCAAGTTTAAGGAAATAAAATTACAAGCAACCAAGCTAGCTCTAAATTATAAAAGCAAACCTGAAAGTCCACATGTTTAAAAAATGCTTTGAGGAGTATTGTTCTAATTGCTAATTTTTATTTAATACACAATAAAAACAATTTTTAGATTCCATAAACCTTTAAAAAACAATGATGTTAATATTCAATAACTGTGCATGAAAATTTGACTTACCTATATTCCCATAATTTGATACTAGAGAAGCCTCCTAAATTTTCGACCTCCCCAACTCAAAAAACACTTCCCCTCAACAATATTTATATCTGTGAAGGATTACAGTACATCTGATTTTTCCGAACGTTTTATATTACTCATAGGATTATTTAATATATCATGACATGTAGAGACATGGCATTCATGCGTTAAACATTATAACCTGAGAACGGTTTCACAAATAAAAAAGAAGGTTCTGTTAATGAAATACTGGCAGCCGAAATACGAAACAATGAATCCCGAAGAAATGAAGAAATTACAGCTAAAACGCCTTCAACACAGCGTAAAGCTGGTCTATGACAATGTTCCTTTTTACAGGCAGAATTTCAAAGCCGCCGGAGTTACTCCCGAGGACATCAAAACCCTCGAAGATGTCCGTAAATTGCCTTTTACGCGGAAAACCGACCTTCGGGACAACTATCCTTTCGGGCTTTTTGCTGCCAAAAAAGAAGACATAGTACGTATCCATGCCTCCTCAGGCACCAGTGGGAAGCCTACAGTCGTCGGGTACACGGCAAAAGACATTGAGACCTGGTCGGATATGACCGCCAGGAACCTCACAATGATAGGGCTTACCCCAAGCGACACGATCCAGAACTCCATGAATTACGGGCTCTTTACAGGCGGCCTGGGCTTCCACTACGGAGTAGAAAGAATGGGCGCAATGGTCGTGCCGGCCGCAACCGGAAATACCGCCCGACAGCTCGAGATGATGATCGACTTCGGCGTAACTGCAGTCCACTGTACCCCCTCTTATGCTTTTTACCTTGCCGAGACGGCTGAAGAACTCGATCTTATAGACAAGCTCTCTTTAAAAGCCGCAATCTTCGGCGGAGAACCCTGGTCGGAAAACACGCGGAAACAGCTTGAAAAGCGGCTCAACCTCAAGGCCTACGACTGCTACGGTCTTTCCGAAATGTTCGGGCCAGGAATCGGTTTCGAGTGCCAGGAGCAGGATGGCCTGCACATCTGGAGCGACAATTTCCTTGTCGAGGTCCTTGACGAAAACGGAGAACAGATCTCTGAAGGTGAAAAAGGCGAACTCGTACTTACTTCCATCAACAAGGAAGGCTTCTGCAACATCCGATACCGCACAGGCGACATGACAAAGCTTCTTGAATCCGAATGCGAGTGCGGCAGAACAACAACAAGAATTTCCCGCCTAATGGGCCGGGCCGACGATATGCTGATCGTTAGAGGCATCAATGTTTTCCCTTCCCAGATCCAGGACGTCATCTCCCGTATTCCACAAGTGGGCGATTACTTCCAGCTCATCCTTGACCGCAACAAACACATGCTCGACGAACTCACAATTGAGGTCGAACTCCAGGATAACGCCTTTACCGGCGACCTGAAAGACCTTAAAGCCCTTCAGGAACACGTCCAGCATGAACTAAAAGCCGTCCTGAATATCCGCACAAATGTCGAGCTCCTTGAAAAAGGCAGCATCGAGAGGACCGGAGGAAAGGCAAAGAGAATAATCGACAGGCGTGCGCAGCTCTGAGCCCTGTACAGCCTTTTAGTAGAATTACTGTTTAGTAACTTAAATGATCAGGGAATTTTTTATTCTCTGATTCTCTTTAACTCTTTTTTACGCCCGCTAAAATGAATTTCAATTTTTTCAACAGCAGTTACGTTGAAGATATTGTTTATTAGAACCCCGGATAGCTCCACACTCGACGAAGGAGAGCAGCCTTCTAAAAAAGAAACAATAAAGCTAAAATTAAAAATTAGGTGGTGCATTAGTATCTGGTTGATATTTTGTCTTTGAGTGTTTTTGCTTAGTTTCATCTGTTTTCTAAGCTTACCTGTGTACAGGAAATTGAGTGCATATAAAGCAAAAAATGAGAGCGGAATGTTAATGTGTGAATACTCTGGAAAATACCAACTGATTGTTGGTGGACCACCAAAAATAGCTAAAACCTGAAAAAAATGAAGGAATGTGTTTGTAGGTAACACATTCAGCCAGAGCTTGAATTTGCCTTAATATCCCGTTACTTTTTTACCTTAACTCTTTGGATCGAACTTTATAGCCCTATCGTATACGATCTCTGAGTAGGATGGCCCGGTTTTTGTAGAGTTTTCCATGTAGGCCCTCCAGCCAATGAAAAGCGGTTGATCCAACTCTATACCATGAGGTCCCATACCATAAGGAACCTCATAGCAGTATGGTTCACCTTCGCTGCAATTCCTGGCAAGCTTGTAGACATAAAGGTATTTCGCATTAGGATTGTCAGGGAGGTATTCCTCAGCAGATCCATTGAAATCTGCATCTGTGATAGCTCTAACACCGTTCCACACATCTGCTCCGTATATTGCGAAGTTCGAGTACGTCGCTTTTCCTGTGGCTACATGGTTGACACCATAGACAATTATGAATTCATTTGTATTGTTGCCCAGAGTAATTGCCGGGTCTCGCAAGAAAGGATAGTACTGCGAGGTGTTAAAGAACGGAGGTGTCGGCGAAGAGGCAGTCTGGTTTGCTGTCCATAGATAGCATGCATCGTTGTTGGGACCTACGCCATTGATTCCTCTCTGAATAGCATCACTCCCTATCGGGACACTTTGACTGGTCGGGAGCTCTGTGGCATTCGATTCATTATACTTATTGAGAATTGCAGTCCTTAGCTCTTCGAGATCATCCGTAAGCTCGAACTCTGTTTTTCCAGTTCCGCGAACTCTTAGATCCGGATAATCATAAGGATCCAGCTCCGTTGTGTTGTTGGGAGTAATCCGGAAAACAGTTGCAGGTGTATTGTTGATGTAATCTTCACCAGCCTGCGTGTCATTGAATAAGGCTGGGCGGATAAATGCGGCAAACGTGTCGGAGTTATTCTCCAGGCCCATGTTTAGTATGGTTGAGGGAAGCACCTGGGTGTTAATTATATTTTCCGAATATCCCGCTGATTGGGCAGCATCCCGGATGCGTTGATCAATGCCTTTGTCGGCCGTAATGATTATTACCGTGGTTTGATTGAAAGGACTTCCAGACGAACCATTTTGAGTCCCTTCGGTTTTGATAACCAAGTTGTTCACTGTATCTGCTATGTTGGAAAAGAGCCATCTCCACTCGTTCCCATATGTCCTGTGCATTATGTAATGATCATAGCTGAAGTACCTGCATTCCGGCGGTGTTCTTCCTACAAAAACAACGGCTTCATCAGGACGAAGGTTCCAGAATGGAGTTGTATTCCCGCTCATGCCGAGCGTACTTGTTAATTTAGAAATCCGTTCATCTATCTCATGACCAGTTGCCGCTGGAACAAAATATGCTATATATTTTGTGGTGGGATTGTTTCCATATGCAGAAGGCAATACTCCTTTCTCTAACAGCCCGATTAAATCAAAGTAACCCAGCTCACCTTCCTTTACGGTGAATCCATCCTGCTCTAAAGCCTGTCGAAAAGCCTCCGCATCGTATGTTTTCACATTTTCTGCGAGGGCAGTTCCTGTTAACGATATGAATAAAACACCAAATATTATAACTAGTATATAATTTTTCATATATAACCCCCAAGTTAATTTATTATTTAATATATTAGAAACCTCGTTAGGACATTAACTAAATTTGGACAGTCGATCAGCTAACAGTTCGTATCATTCCTTACTCTCACCATGTTTTGACTTATCTCTATTTAGTGAAAATAATGCCGCAGAAACACTTAAAAAATATAGCAAATTTGTAAAGTTTATTTTTCATGTTATACTTTAATAACCGGTTGTGAGTACTGCTTTTCAGAACCCTGGCAACTTCACGCTCGACGCAGGAGAGCGACCTTTTCCCTGAAGTCTGCAAAAAAGCTGAAATTTTCGAATATTATCAAACGAAGCCCTGGAATAAGTTAAAACCTGTGAAATTTTTATTCTAGCCGTTATAAATAACAAAATTTATTTTACCTGCCTCCAATATCAAAAAGAATTCGGAGGAGCTCATGGATCCAGCCACTCTTGTCCAGCTCGCCCAGCAAACAACAAATATTCTTGTTCCTGCCTTTTCTGCCCTGTGCATTGCAGGAAAACCTGCAGTTGACAAAGGCAAAGAAGTTCTTGTGGATATGATTTATGAAAAAGCCTTTGAGAAACTCGGTTCTGAAAGTGGGAGAAGAGCACAAGCTCTGCTGGAGAAAATAAGCCCTAGAATGAGTGAATCCCTTGAAAAAGCACTTACAAAAGTTCTCAGAAACTCCCATGATCCAAAAGCAAAGGAAGAACTTCAGCAGGAAATATTGAAATTATTGAAAGAAAATCCAGGTTTAGTAAAGGAAATTGAATCTATTGTAATAAATTTCAATGTTGAAAACGTTGACCAGCTTGCATTAGGAAATTACAATAATTTCTTCAATTTTAAAACGCCTTCTGGAGACGAACTAATCAAAATCATTGAGTATCTGGATAAGAAAAGGAAAGAAGCCGCAAACCAGGAAATACTGAACCGTTACAACCCTTCAACCCTTCCATATTATCCAGAAAAACTAAAGCTATTCGTTACCGAAAACCGTTCAGAAGAGTTAAGGAAAGCACTTACATACCTCGAAAATCACCGAATTTTACTTATCAGCGGAGTAGGTGGAGTGGGAAAATCCACTCTTGCTAGGGCTCTTATAGACCTTAGACCTGTAAACGTACCTGAACCTTTCTGGTTTGACTTTAATCAAAATCAGAGCTCAAAACTGGGAGATATCCTTGAAAAGCTGGCCTCCTATCTGAAAGCACCAGAAATTGCATCTTTTAAAGAAGAAAGGAGAGAGCCTGGAAAACTTGACGTTGATAAACTCACAGGCGAATTTCAAAGAAGAAGCGAAGTCTGGATTATTTTTGATGACTTGAGTACCATTCTTGAAGATCAACATTTTGCAGACAACGGAATCGAACTTCTCTTTTCTTCCCTGCGACACAACACTCATAATGCAAAAGTTATCGTAACAAGCAGAACTCTTCCTATCTTCGAAAATGGGGAAAAACTGATTGATGTAGTAGAAAATGAGGATAAGCAGGATCTCAAAGGTTTGAAACCCAATTTTGCGGTTAATTATCTTGAAAAAAATGAGCTCGCCAACATTGGGTCTAAGAAGCTGGAAGAACTGGCTACAGGCGTGGATGGTCACCCTCTCGCCCTGAAGATCCTCGTGGAACTTATAAAAGAATTTGGAGCTTCTGACATTATTGAAGACTTAAGCATTTATCGAAAAGACAAAGAGGATACAATAATAAAAGCAAGAAAATTGTTTGATAAACTTGCAGGGAGTGAAAAAGAACTTCTTGAACGTATCTCGGTTTATCGTGAGCCCGTAAGTATCAAAGGTCTCAATGAGATGTTTACTGGAAATACCCCTGTGGATGCCATAAGGAAGCTTATTGATAAATCCCTTCTGGAAACGGATCACAACGGGATTTATTGGATCCATCCTCTAGTTCAAGAATTTTCCTATGAAGACCTGAAAAACAAAAAAGAAGCTCATATACGTGCAGTAAGATATTATCTTTATCTCCCACTACCGGAAAACCCAACCAAAAAAGAAGACCTTCAGCCAGCAATTGAAGCCCATTATCACGCCTGTGGAGCTGGAGAGTGTGATCTAGCAGCGTCTATAATATGGGAATGCAATCTTCATAATCTTCTGGATCTCTGGGGGAATTCTAGAACATTAATCGAAATTTATGAAAAATTATTGCCAAAAGTCCGTTTCAAAGATGAAACAATTCTTAAAGATAAACAGGTTCATGGTACTGTTCTTGGGAATCTGGGGTTAGCATACAGTGATCTGGGTGAGCCCAGAAAAGCGATTGAATATCACGAGAAAGCACTTAAAATCGCAATAGAGATAAGGGACAGATGTGGAGAAGGAAATAACCTTGGGAATCTGGGGTTAGCATACCGTAATCTGGGCTCACCCAGAAAAGCGATTAAATTTTATGAACAGGCACTTAAAATCGCAATAGAGATAGGGGACAGACGCGGAGAAGGAAATCGCCTTGGAAATATAGGGTTGGCGTACTATGATTTGGGCGAACCCAGAAAAGCGATTAAATTTTATGAACAGGCACTTAAAATCGCAAAAGAAATAGGGGATAGGCGCGGAGAAGGAAATCGCCTTGGAAATCTGGGGAACGCATACCGTAACCTAGGCGAACCTAAAAAAGCAATTGAATATCACGAGAAGGCACTTGAGATATCTAAAGAGATAGGAGACAGGCGTGGAGAAAGTGCAGACCTTGGAAATCTGGGGTTAGCATATAGTGATCTGGGAGAAACAAGAAAAGCAATTGAATATCACGAGGAAGCGCTTAAAATCGCAAAAGAAATAGGGGACAGACGCGGAGAAGGTGCAGACCTTGGAAATTTGGGGAACATACACTGTAATCTGGGAGAAACAAGAAAAGCAATTGAATATCACGAGAAGGCACTTGAGATATCTAAAGAGATAGGGGACAGGCGTGGAGAAAGTGAAGACTTTGGAAATCTAGGGTTAGCATACAGTGATCTGGGAGAAACAAGAAAAGCGATTGAATATCACGAGAAAGCACTTGAAATATCCAAAGAGATAGGGGACAGGCACGGAGAACGAAATCACCTTGGAAATCTGGAGAATGCATACCGTAACCTGGGTGAGCCCAGAAAAGCGATTGAATATCATGAGAAAGCACCTAAAATCGCAAAAGAAATAGGGGATAGGCGCGGCGAAGGAAATCACCTTGGAAGTCGGGGATTAGCATACAGTGATCTAGGAGAAACAAGAAAAGTGATTGAGTTTTTGAAGAAATTCCTAGCTATAGGAGAAACTATTGAAGATCCGAGGACAATTAGCTTTTGTGAGAATAAATTGAAGGAACTTGAAGAGTCTGAAGACGATAAAACTTCAAAAAATCCGCCAGTTTCAAGATGTTTCCTTAAGGCTATCGTCAGCAAGCTGAAATCCAAAAAGTAATCTTTCAAAACGCAAACTTCACTTTTCTAGCTCAACAAATTAAAAACTTGTAAAATTTTGATTCGAATCAATAAAAACATCTATTTCAAGCCATAGCTAGAATCAAAAATCCCTAAACCAAAAGCTATTATATAAATAGCCACAAACTTTACCTTTAATTTTTACATAATTTTAGTTTCTTAACAATTATATTTTTACTCAACCAGTAAAGGTGAAACTATGCCTCATATAATGGAATTGCTTGGAAAAACAAGAGTAGTCGTAAAAGACGGAAAGGTTATCGAAGTCGGAGAGCCTGAAGTCAAATGGTGCCCCCTCTTTGCCAAGATACGTGGGATCCAGAAGATCACCACTGAAGAAGTCAAGAAGAATATGGAATTCAGGATCAGCGATTTCGGGATGTTTACCGATAAGCGCCGGCTGGAACTCGAGGACTTTGTAGGGTTTGGAGCATCCGAAGTTATGATGACCGGCCTGAGCCGGGGTTTACTTGACACAACCGTGACCGCCTGTGAAGGCGCAGGAACAGTTATTTCCAATAACCCCACTCTCGTTCAGGGCATGGGTGGCAGGATGTCCGGCCTGGTCGAAACCGAGCCAATCAATGCCATCATAAACGGGATTCAGGAACGTGGTGGAATCGTGCTCGACCCTTCAACTGCAAAAATGGACCCTGTTGCAGGAGTTAAAAGGGCAGCAGAACTCGGGCACAAAAAGATTGCAGTAACTGCGGCCTTCGCTGAAACCGCAAAAGAATTACGGAAGCTTGAAGTCGAACTCGGGCTTGATTTAATAGTAATTGGAGTCCATGTTACAGGTTTAAACAGGGAAGAAGCCCAGAGCCTGGTGGAAAATTCAGACATTGTGACCAGTTGTGCTTCAAAGCCTGTCAGAGACCTCGTAAAGCCTCTTGCTCAGGTAGGAACCGCAGTTCCGCTTTTTGCCCTTACTCAGAAAGGAAAAGAACTTGTGATTGAGAGAGCAAAGGATATCAAAAGCCCCATTCTTATCAATACCATGCCCCTGCCTGTGCTGCCTGAAAACAAGCAGCCAAGAGAACTGAAGTAAAATTAGGATTGAAATATAACGAATGAAAATGGCATAGAAACCGTTATTATTTTACTCCGTTATTTTTTTACTTAGTCTTTTTATTGGATGAATGAAGCTTTCTATTTTCTACAATAGATAAGCTGATAGATAAACTACCTCTTTTAGGGAAAAATTCTGGCAGTTTTAGGATAATAGGGCATCCGTTTTTGGGAGGAGGAATGGAGATAGATTGGAGGGTATTTATAAGAAAAGTTCACAGATGCCCCATTTCACTATAATATTTACAAATATATAAAATTTGGTTTATACTGCTATCATATAGGATTTTCTGGAAGTATTTCAATTATTTTCTGTAAAAAACTTCCTTCACTTGAACTTCTATGGAGTATGAGATCGGATTTTCATCTACATTAAAAAACTCGTAAGCTATGGTCCCTTCTTCCGGACCTTTTCCTTTTAAAAGAAAACCATTCTTTTCCAGGACTCGAATTGAGGCTTTCATGTGAGGGTATGTATAAGCTACAATTCTGTCTCTTTTGAGGCTGGAAGAAGCCCATTGTACCATCGATTGAACAGCTTCGGTTGCATATCCCTTACCGTGATATTTGGCAAGCAAAGAATATCCTATTTCAAATGTCCCATTCTTATGAGCAAGAAATCCTCCATTTCCTATCAAAATAGATTGTTCAGGATCTTTCTGGCGGAGAATCCAATAAAAACTCCAGATTTTTCGTTCTCTGGCCTGAATTCGCCCGATAAAATCTTCGATCACTTCAGGTGTTATCTGGTCAGGTGGCCATTCTTCAGGAACATGAGCATTAAGAACTGAAGCAAAAGCCGGGAGGTCGTGTAACTCCAGAAGATACAGTTTCAACGTGGCAGGGAGCAGGCATAAACGCTTGGTATTGATAGGAGATAAGAGTAAAGGCATGTATCGGAATTAGATATACTTTTATATAATCTTTTTGATGATATAATTTTAAGAGAACTTCTAGTCTATGGTTTTAAGAGGAAAATAATAGATTTATACATGAAATAAGGAACTTAGTCAATATATATTTGATAAAATAATTACAAAACAAGAAAAAGATTAGAAAGATAGAAAGATAGAAATATATCAAAAAATTGGATTGATTTTAATTAACAAAATTGAAGGGAGTAAGGCATCTGATATTGGGAGGTGGTTTGGGATTTAGGGGGTATAAAACTAGTTGGGTATATAAGAAAAGCGCTTATCAGATGCCTATATTATAATATTAATTGATAATATATAAAATTATTGATATAATACAATTTTGTTGAATTCTATTCTATAATCTCAAAAAAAGCCAATTATATTAATTAATTTCATAGATTTTTGCAAAATCAAGGATTAAATATAGGATTAAATATCAGTCTACAGCTTAAATCTTGAATACCAAATTAGGCCATAAAATTCCAAAGTAATAAAAATAATATAAAGATGAATTCTGCCTGTATTTATTTCATTTATTGTAAAGATTGCTTCTTAGCAGAAAACTAGAGGATATTATGTTTTGTAATCCTGTTGACGTTGAGAGCCCCTTGCCTTTGAGTTATTTTTGAGATGTAATAAATTTCTAAAATTACTGCAGAACTTTCAATTAATTGCTATACCCAAATGCCTATTCTCCAGATAATGGGACTTATAGGGTGAATATTTAACAGTTTTTCAATTCTGCGAGCTGTGGAAAACCTAATGTACCTGGCTTTTACTTCAGTATGATGCGAATAAAAAATCAAGCATATTAAAACGAAACTTTATTCAAAATGTCACGATTTTACTAATTTCTAATTTGACCAGGCAGGAATCTCCTGCATTTAACTTCAAGGAATCGACAAATTGTGCAGGTACTTCTGCGGTCAGGGTTTTATGATGTCTAGCAAGGTTGACTGTAATCTTTTTCTTTGGTCCTTTATTGATAATACTGACGACATGTGCCATATAAATGTTCTTATCCTGATCTTCATGGCCTGGAGGGAGAAAAGTTATGTTCTCAGGATGGACTCCCCAAGAGACCATATCTCCGGGATTAAGTTTCAGAGAAGGTACCCTAATCTTCATGTCTCCACTCATTAATATTGTACTTCTGGAGATTTCATCATGTCCCACAACCCTAGCATCGTCAAAAAGATTTGACAGGCCGATTAGCTTAGCTACATGCAGGTTTTTTGGGTGATAGAATATTTCATCCAGAGTACCAAACTGCTGTACTTTTCCCCCATGCAAAACAAGAACCCTGTCAGCCAGCATGAAGACCTCTTCAAGGTTGTGAGTAATGAACAACAATGGGATTTTGAGCTCGTGTTGTAAATTCTTTATTTTTTCAATAAGCTCGGTTTTTATTTCTTTATCAAGTGCAGAAAAAGGTTCATCCAGCAGTAAGAGTTCTGGTTCTGGAGCCAGGGCCCTTGCCAGAGCTACTCTCTGCTTCTGCCCACCTGAAAGCTGAGATGGATGACGTTTTTCTAGCTCCTCTATATGAAGAAGGCTCAGCATTTCCATTAATCTTTTTTCCCGACTTTCTTTATTCCAATTCTTGAGACCGCATTCTATATTTTTTCTTACGTCCATATGGGGGAATAGGGTAGAACTTTGGAAAACATAGCCCAGATTGCGCTTCTGGATTGGCAGATTAGTTTTTATTTTTTTATCGTAATACACTTTACTATCCACGGTTATATTTCCATCATCAGGCTCCGTGATTCCCGATATGCATTTGAACAGTGTCGTTTTTCCAGACCCTGATGGCCCAAAAAGTACGATAAGTTCGTTTTCCATTTCAAAGCTGACATTAAGCATAAAAGCTTTCTTAGCCCCGCTTTTTTTACTACTTCCAGCTTCATGATAGCATTTTCTAATGTTAACCTTGATACTCAAGCTTATACCTCTAAACAGTCAAGCTTATACCTTTGATTTTCCTCTACTTGCAATTTTTCCAGTAAGAGCAATGGATATCAGGGACATAAGGGTAAGGACTAAAACCAGTACATTAGCAAGTTCGTTATTCCCTGCTTGAAAAGCACTGTAGATTGAAATCGACATCGTATTCGTTTTTCCCGGGATATTTCCTGAAAGCATGAGAGTGGCTCCAAATTCTCCGACAGCCCTTGCAAAACTTAGTACCAGGCCTGCCAGTATGCCCCTTTTTGCAAGGGGCAGAGTTATTAGGAAAGCAGTTTCAATCTCGCTTTTCCCAAGAATATAGGCTGCATATTCAAGTTCTTTATCCACGGCTTCAATGGCTGCTTGTGCAGTTCTCACCATAAGAGGTAAAGAAACCGTATAAGCCGCAATAACTCCAGCTTGCCAGGTAAACATGATTCCAGTGCCTGTAATGCTGTAAATCAATTGTCCAATAAATCCGTTTTTCCCTAATAGGATCACCAGAAAATAACCGATTACTGTAGGTGGAAGTATCAGAGGAAGTGTTATCAACAGCTCTGCAAGCTCTTTTCCCCGGAAATCACGCCTTGCAAATATATAAGCCAAGAATACTCCGCTACATAATACGAGAAAGGAAGAGATGGCGGCTATCCGGAATGTAATAGAGATAGGAAACCATATCTGGTCAAGCATTGGAGTCATATTTTATTCCGTTATTCGGATAATACCGTGAATCCGTATTTTTCCAGCGTTTCCTGTCCTTCTTTTCCTGCCACGAAATCGATGAATTCCTGTGCGTCTTCTTTATGTTCGGAAGAAGAAACAATGGCTATCGGGTAGTTTACAGGAGTATTAACAGACACATTTGTAACGATTTTGATGGTTTCTGGTGCAGTCATTGCGTCAGTCATGTATACAAAACCCGCATCTACTTCTCCTCTTTCCACGTATACGAGTACCTGTTTGACGTCTTCAGCAAGTACCACCTTATTTTCGAGCTGACTCCACAAACCTGCTTCAGTCATTGCGGTACGCGTATAATTTCCGACAGGGACTGTATCAGGATTTCCGATGCCGATTTTCTTAACTTTAGGATCAGTCAGATCTTTCACACCAGTGATATTAAGGTTACTGTTTGCAGGGATAATAAGTACAAGTGAATTCTTGACAAAATCCTTTCTTGAACTGTTGTCGATAAGGGTTTCATTAGCAAGGATGTCCATCTGACTCTCATCAGCTGAAGCAAAAACATCCGCAGGAGCTCCTCCTTCAATCTGCTTACGCAGGTTACCTGAACCTCCAAAATTGAAATTCACATCTACGCCAGGGTTTTCGGCTTCAAATTTGGGTTCCATATCTGTAAAAGCTTCGGTAAGGCTGGCAGCTGCAGATACTGTAATCGTTTCAGGGTCCTGTTCAGAAACTGGAGTTTCTTCTGTAACTGGGATACCTGTTTCTTTTGTAGCTTCATTTCCATTATCAGTACATCCTATTGCAAGGAATACACCTAGTAAAATTAACAGAACTATCAGTCCTTTTTTCATAACTTCACCTACACAAAACATTTTTATAATTACTTACGTAGTTGAACTTAGAATTGAGAATAATAAACCTTAGGCAATACAAGCCACTTCTTTATTTTTCCCATATTTACATTCTCTGGCAACAGCAATATTGTGTGATAACTCGTGTTATAAACGAGGCGTTATGTTTGATTATACATAACGCTTTTCTTCCTCTACTCTAATAGTATAAGAAGATTCCCGGTGTCAATATCAAGGAAAGTTTTACAGTCGGGGATATCACTCTTCAAAAAAATAATATTAACCATGATTTCAAGGAAATTAAATAGCAAAAATAAAACAGAACACAGTATTAAAGAAAATTTAGACCTTGTTTATATGGAAAAAGTCCTAAGATTCTGAATATATTTTTGTGAACTCAGCCCCGAGCGTAATCATAATTGAGGAATAGTAAAACAAAAGAAATAACCCTATAATGGACCCTATTGCTCCATATATGCTTGTAGGGTTACTGTATGCAATAAAAAATATAATCGCGTATTTTCCTATTGTTACAAGAACTGCTGTTACGATAGCCCCTACAAAAATCGATTTCATGTCAAAACTCTTATCGGGAAGGACTCTATACACAAATATGAAAAAAAGCACAAGAATAAGGAAGCTGGCTATTGAACCTGTATAATCAACAATCAAAGGTGAAAATAGTAGAAATTGTTGGAACAAGTTTGAAGCCGCATAAAGAAGGCCTTCAACAAGTATGCTCAGTACGAGCAGCCCTCCAAAAAATATAACTATAACAAAGGAGATGGCTGCATTCCTTGTAAAATTTTTAATTCTGTTGGATTCGGTGGGTTTGATATCCCATGCTTTCTCAAGGAAATTCTTCAATTGTCTGAAAACGTTACTCGCACTCCAGAGCAGCAGAATAAGACTTATTAATGCACTTATTGACAGGGAACTGAGATCCGGAATTTGCTCAAAAAGTAATATTATCATATTTTTCATTGCCTCATCTATGATCCCATCCAGGTGATTGAGTATGGTCTCCTGAAGACTTTTAGACACTATAAAAATACTACCTATTGATACCGAAAGTAACAGGAGAGCAGGAAGACTTAATACGAAATAATATGCCAGTGCAGCGCTGTAAGTCATTGCATCATCTTCCAGCCATTCCTTTATTGTTTCGGTAATAAGATCTCTTACGTACCCCCGGCTCATATTTCCCAATATATAATATATTGCACTTTTATTAAAGAGTTCTTATTAAATTTTTGTGTAACTTTATTTTCTGTCTCAGAATGCGAGGAAGAATAATTAAAATGGATATAAAGGACTTAGATATACTTGAAGACACATAAACCGGTTAAGAAGAATAAAGTGGTAAGAGGAGTAAACTAATTAAGAGGAGTAAAATAGCTAGAGGGGTAGGCAGTTGATTCGAGTAAAAAGAGTTTACGAACCGCCATCCGATCAGGATGGATTTAGGGTACTTGTGGATAAACTCTGGCCCAGAGGACTCAGGAAAAGTGAAGCAAGGCTTGATCTCTGGATAAAAGAAATAGCTCCTGAAGACAAACTTAGAAAATGGTTTTCCCATGATCCTGAAAAATGGGAAGAATTCAGGGAATGCTACCTTAAAGAACTGGAGCAAAAAGAAGAATATGTAAGAAAACTTCTCGAAAAAGCGAAAGAAAATGATCTTACTCTGCTTTATGCTGCAAAAAGTGAGACTTTTAATAACGCTATAGTTCTAAAGGAATACCTTGAATCCAGATTAAAAAGACAGTAGCTTTGAAAGCCTGAATTTAATCAGTCAGTAAGATGGGTAGCAAACTTTTTACAGGTGGATTCTGTACCGTTAGCTTTGTTTTTCAAGTAAATCCCGTAGTCCAGCTTCAATTCTTTTGAAAATATTATTTATTATTTCAAAAATATTTATTAATTCTTTCAAAAATATTGGTAATATTTGGACATGGAACTTTCTACTGAAAACTATAATAAGAAAGCTGCCGGCACCTTCAAAAAGAGGTTGCCGGCCTTTTTCCTTCACCTAGACCAAATTTCCTCTGCCAAGACCAAATTATGATGCAAGGGCCTTGAGTGCTTTGGGGATGTGGAGGCGAATGTTGTATCTGAGATTCTTCCGAATTTCACCTATCATCTTCATTTCAGTATTATCCAATATTTTTGCCCGATGGACAATCAGGAAATACCCGACTATGAAGATTACGTACTCCCAGGTTGCTCCAGTAAGCAGATGAGCATTCTTGGCTGCGAGCATGGATCCGACTATCAAGATAACTATCAGAGTCAATTTCTTGTACATCGAAGTGAACGGATGCATATTCTGCTTCCTCCATGCCCTCAAAGTCATAGAGACTTCGATTGTTGAATAGGATATCGCAGTCCCTATAGCTGCACCTATCATGCCATACTCAGGTATAAGCAGGAAGTTGATGACAGCATTAATGCCTGCACTTGCTACTGAGCATTTCATAAGGAAATCCGAGTCTCCGGAGGCTAACAGAGTGTGATAGTTAAATCCAAAGTACGAGTTTGCTATGAATCCCATGGCAAGGATACGCAAGGCCGTGGCACCACTTACGTATTGAGCCCCGTAAAGTTTCGTAATAAAGTATTCAGGGTAAACGAATATCAGTGCAAAGAGAGGGAATGTAAGTAGGAAGCACCATTTAGTCATTACCGAATAAATTGAGCCAAGTGGTGCAGTATTGTTTTGACCCCATAACCTGGAAGTTACAGGGACATATACATAGCCCATGGAAGCTATTACTAGGGATAGGAACCCTACAAGAGGGTATACTGCATTGTAAATCCCAACGACTTCAGCTGACTTGAAGTAACCTAGCATTATTGTGTCTATCCAGCTCATGAGGTTGAGCAGAGTTGCAGTTATCAAAAGCGGGAACGAGTATCTTATTAACTGTCTAGTTGTATCACTGAATTGAATTTTCCGTTTCTGCTTGGTCTCCCGCTTGATTGGCGGCCTTTTTATAAAGTACACAGTCATTATACCGAAGGTAAAGATCATTGAAAGCAGATCCGCAAACACAACACCGTTCAGAGAAGACCCAATTAATACGGCAACTATAGCAAAAACAAGCAGAGAAGCCGGCCTTATTATGTTGTAGAAGTACATATTAACACTTGTACGACCGAATCCTCTGTAGACTGCTACTGTCAGGTTCAGGAGTATTGTGAACGGAACTGCAAGGATCAGGATCTTTACTACGGGCAGGATTTTACCCTCTGCATCGAATCCATTCCCGGCCAGACTATAGAACAGAGAAGGAGAGACCAGAATTGAAAGCAAACCTGCAATCAAGCCCATAAGCATGGCTGAGATTATTAACTCAGGTAACTTCTGTTCCTCGTGCCTGCCCCTGAAGAAGGCAATATATCTTGGTACGCCTTCATTGAGTCCAAGGGTTGCAAATGCACCTGTAATTGAGATCACAGTAAGTGCAAGGGAGTATGTACCAAAGTCTGCTGGCGCAAGTTGTGATGTGAGTACTTTTTTAGTGAGGATGTCGAGAAGCATTCCTATGAAGGTTCCTGCAAGTATTACACCGGAACCTGCCACTATCCGGTTGACCGAGTCGTTAACTGACATGTTAATACCGTTTTATTGCAGTTAGTTCCCGACTTCCTGGGTCAATGGGCAGGAGCAATATTCGGTTGCCTTGCCAGTGACTGCTTGTGATAAATTCTCAGTCAACTGCAGACTAGAGCTTGATAGGCTTTTTTTTGCAGTTTGCAGGAAAGCTAAACCTGACTCTTGAGTCTTGCAGATATTACCAGATAGGGTACTGGTGTTGTATTTGATAGAAAATCTCATTTTAGGGTTTCGGGTTTCAAAGTTTGCTGTTTCAAATTCCTTAAAACAGCTGAGAATTTTAAATTTGTTTGTATTGCTGTCTTTTTGCTGAACTTCTTGTCTGGCTGCCCCTTTGTGAGCTTTCAAGACAAGGTCTATCTTGGGTTTCTTGATAAGCTGCATGATTTCTTACGACCTTTAGGATGGATCGGAGCTAAATCTTCGATTGGATTTTGGGGCCAATTTCCGGGTTGGATCAGGGTTGAGTCCTGGCTTGGTTCTGACTGGCTCGAGTGAGGATTTTGGGTTAATCCTCGATTGGGTTCCGAGTATTAGAGGCTTGGACTATGGGTTGAATTCGGAAAGACCCCTATTGGATCACAGGTTGGGTTTTGGGTTGAACCCGATAGAACTCCTGTTGGATCACAGGTTGGATTTTGGTTTTGATCCCGGGTAGGATCTCTTTGAATTTTAGGGTGAATCTGGGTTAGATTCAGATTGGGTTATGGAAGGCAGGTCTGGGTTTTACCTACCTTGCGTAGAATATTGATGCGTTTCGGATTCAACAGGGATTTTGGCTGCATTTTGAAGCTGGAAATATGTTTTTGCACTCTTAGATCTGCTTACGAAACTCGTAGAACCTTTTTCCATTTTAACTCCACAAGCTCGTAGTCGATTTAACTGTTTCAGTAGTGGCAAAGCAAATTCCTGGTTATGCAGTTTTTCTGAAACCTGAAGATGAATAAACTCTATAAACATCTTTTAAAGTTCCCCCCAGATTTCTATGGAGTACCACCTCGACTTGATATAAAAGCTTTTTGGAATCATTCCAGACTTATCATAATGAGGTAAGATAGCTTCCTGAAAAACTGATTTGAGATTTCCTCTGTCAGGGATTTGGTTTGATATCGGTATTCAGCTTTTAATTAACCTGATGTAGTTTTAGGGCAATCAAAAGCCCAGAATCCTGAAAATAACCTTAAAAAGGGTTTGAATAACCTGAAATTCCGATTTACCCATTCAGGATAATCCCAATTTCCTTCATTCGTTGAGGAATGTTCTGATGCAGAGGAGTTTTTGCTTACACAATCATGTGCATGCAGGGCAGAGAAGCCATTTCCGGAGGTAAGGATAAGTTGAAAAGAAACTTTCAAAATATCATTATCAAACATAATAATGATTTTTATACCTATCTCGAAATTTTTTCATATAGCCCATGGAGGGTATTGTAATATAATTCTCATATAAATATTTTGCTTATCAATAATAGAAGGATAAAAATTTCATCAATAAAAAGTAAATAAGAGTTTATAATATTCTTTAATTTACCCTTAAATGGAGTATAAAAAAGGAAAATGAGGGCTTAAAACCTTCATTTTGCTATTTGATTTAATTTAATTTAATTTAAATTAATTATTTACTTCTATTAATTCAGTTTCTGTTTTTTGATTCAATTAGACTTAAATAACTCTATAAAAGCTCATTCAAAAGCTCACTGAGAAACTCCCAATCATAATTTGAATGAAACTTTTAAATGGGGCTGAAGTAATTTTTAGAATAAGTATTTTAATAAATTAAAAATTAGCTTAAAAATTCAAAACATTCACTTAAAAATATAAAAGTAATTATAATAAGGATCGGTTAATAAGAAATCCCTGAACTGGGATGAAAAATAAACAAATTAATTTCAAATAAACAAATTAATTTCTATGTGCCTGAATATCAGAAAAAAGTATAAGGAAAAGAAAACCGGTTTTGATCTCTTGATTATGGTTTATTACTTGTCCATCCTCCCTATTAATACAAGAACCTATTATGAATCAGCGTTCGCTTTGTAAAGGCTGCCGTCATAAAAAGAACGAGATGATTGCAAGTATAATAAAGATTATAACGAGCCACTTTGCAATCTCCATTGAAAAACCGGCAACTCCCCGCGCGCCCAGTATATATGCGATCAATGCCAATATTAGAAAGGCTACAGCAAGTCCTATCAAATCCGGTATATTTCACTCCCCCAGTGAGTATTTAGCTAATAAATTAATTATTAGATTAAAGGTATTTATAATTTGACTGTCAAATTAAGTCGCTTTGTTATAAATAGAGATCTTTTTTTAATTGAAATCACTCCTTTTAAGATTACATATACGTATTCTAAATCCTTCCTGTTTATTACAATTAAACGGCATCGAGTTCTGTAATCAGACACAGAAATGAAATTAAGCAAAGGTAATTGAATAAATATCAGGATCTAATACTTCATGAAAACACACTATATACCTTACTGTTAAAATAAAACAATTGAGTATTATACAAATATATAAAATGAAGATAAAGAAATGTATAGAAAGATAAAACAAGAAAATAAATGCAGAAGTAGACAAGGTAAGATAAAGGAAAAGAAAGGAAGATTCAGGAAGTATAAAAAGAAAATTGAAAGAATTTACAGGACAGATAAGATTATGAAACAATCCTTCTGGCTTCGATATAATATCTCTTCTCATTTTCCTTTCCAAGGGAAAAGGATTTCCTTGGGAGAACTCCCTTCTTTTTAATAAGAGGAAAGAAGTTGCTCTTTTTTAATGGGGGGAGGAAGAAACCAATATTACCCTGTTTTTTTCCAAGTTTTTCCACGACTTTAGGATCATGTTCATATTCAATTGAATAACTGTCAATTATCTCATCAAGAGTCTCAACCTCAAGATCGTACATAGGATTATCAAAAACCAGCACACCAGATCTGTCTTTTGTAGTAAACCCTATTGAATGTCCTGTGAACGGAAAATCGGCATTTAAAGGACAGTCCTTAGTTTCTTCAATCCTTGCATTGAATTTTTTAAGTAGCTCTTCAGGCTCAATTCCACTGACAACTCTGTGAATCGGCTCAAAGGAAAGACCAGGATCGTGAACATTTACAAGCTCAACCATTGCGTACCTTGCAGGATGATCGGCCTGTACGGTCCCTTTTATCTGTTCCCAGAAACTCTTTGCAGCAGCAAGGCTGTGGTTTCCATCTCCAACAAGAAGGGGTCCAAGACTAAGGATTTTCTCCGAAATCTCTTTAATTACCTTTTCATTATTGATCCTGTAACCCGTAATATGGCCACCCTTTTCCATAAGATCAAAATCATAAACTTGATCTTCTTCACAAATGAAATCATCTAGATTTCTTGTAACTGAGAAACAGGGATCGTCGTATAATACTAAGATGTGAGAAAGTTCCAGTTCCGCGTTTTCCCTTATCCTCACTCTTGCTGGAAGCCTTTCTTTAATAGTGCCTTCTGTTGGCTTAATAATCGAGTCGGACCCGTTGAACTGATATTCTTCCAGATCAACTGCCACCACAAGCCCTATTCTTTCCTTACCTGAGACCAAACGTCTTACAAGAATAAAGCAGGGGCCATGGTCAATAAGAACTTTTTTGTAATCACTTAGAGATTTATGAATCTTACTTATTCTATTCTCATCTAAAGGAAGATATATTTCCGGACAAATTAGATTTAACGTAGAAGGAGCGTTTCCAACAAATTCTTCAACTCTTTTCCAGTATTCCAGATCCTGAGTGTGCTGATCACAGGCAATCACTGCCCACTTATCCCAATTATCTTTTGGAAGAAGAATGCGAGGAACATGTAAAACCATGGTAAGTTAAAATAAGAGAGAGAATATAAAGATTTCTAAACCCCTTTTCTGAATGTGCAGCTTAAAGAAAGTTGGAGAAAAAATAAGCTTATTTTACTATGTCATATCCGGCACTTTTCCATGCAGTCATGCTACCAAGCACATTATATACGCTATTATAGCCATGCTTTTTCAAAATTGAGGCTGCTATACTGGAGCGCTTGGAACTATCGCAATAAATGATTACCGGAGATTTTTTGGGGATGGTGCCCAGATTTTTCTCAAGCTCGCCAATATATATATGTTTAGCTCCTTGAATGTGCCCTTCATCCCATTCTTTCTTTTTCCTCACATCCAGAAGTGTTATTTCCTCTTTCTTTTCCAGTTTATTCTTCAGATCATGGACAGACATAAAATTAAATCCATCTACGGGTAAGGCTTTCATGTACCAGGCTGCAATTCCACCGTTTAAATAACCCGTGATATTGTCATAACCCAAGCGAACCAGATACCTTAAAACGGGTTCAAGCGACTCTTTTTCCTCCAACACGAGGAGTATTGGTTTATCATAGGGAAGCACCCAGCCGGCAAAGGAAGGTATTCCTCCGAGCCAGATACTGTAGGAGTTTCTTATATATGCTCCTCCAAAAGAGTGGGGCATGCGCGTATCCACGATTATTGCCCCTTTTTCCATTTCTGCTCTGAATTGCAAGGGTGAAAGCAACTTCGGAACTGGTAGACCATGCAGCAGAGTAGGGCCCTCCCGATTGTATTGCTCCATCTTCTCGAAGTAAGGAGGAAATTCGAGCTGCTCTTCAAGTTTGAACTTGATAAATTCTTCCTTGTCGGTTTTCTGCAGAACAGGATTCTGGATACGCTCAAGTCCAAGAGTACTGTAGTCCCGTTTGGCAATCGCTCCGCCGCAAACCGAGCCTGCGCCATGCGCAGGACATAATATAACTCCATCTCCCAGGGGAAGGATTTTGTTAAAAATGCTGTCATAGAGGTTTGATGCCATTCTTTGGGCTTCCTCCGAGCCATAAAGATCAGTTCTTCCCGTATCTCCTACGAATAGGGCATCTCCTGTAAAAACCATTACAGGCTCTTTTCCTGTATAAAGGTCTGTCAAGATATAGGACATACTCTCGTCTGTATGGCCCGGAGTATGCAAAGCAGCCAATCTCATTGAGCCAAAATCAAACTTCTGGCCTTCAATTAAATAGTTTCCATATTTGAACTCCACTCCATGACCGTGATAAATCTCTGCATCTGTAAGCTCCTTCAATTCCAGGGAACCTATTACATAATCCTCATTTCTGTGAGTTTCAAAAATATATTTTATGTTCATACCCTCTCTTCTGGCAAGATCGACATAGATCTGACAGTCTCTTCGAGGGTCAATAACTATGGCTTCATTTTCCGAGCCAATAAAATAAGAAAGATGAGCCAGACCTTCCGATTTAATGCGTTCGAATTTCAATCTAAACCCCTTCCTCAGTTATATTTATGAGAATTCTGTACTATTGCAGGTTTCTCTCTATCTAATTAGAGCCGCATACTTCATATTTCTTATGAAAAATTACATTTTCCAGAAAGCTATTTAGAGTAAAATTCTAATATTAAAATAAAACAGAAAAATAATAATAATAATATTAATAATAATAATAATAATAATAATAAAGGTGTAATTATATTAGTAATATGTATTAGATAATATTTCTAGAAAAATAATATTAAAAAATATAATGGATGATGGAAAAAATTAATGAGTATAACCAGAAACTTGGTGTAATTGAAAATGAATCCTGTCAGCTTCTCGTAATTTTTCCCATATCTACATGAGATTCAGTTTTTATTTCAACTTTTATTCGAACTCTCCTACAGTTATTGAGTATTCGAAACTGTTTGTGTTTTTCGGGAGAATCGTAAGTTCCCAGGTTCCGATTGTTCCGGGCACTCTATATTTTTCTATATATTTACTGCTGTCACTCTGATAATTTGAATCATCTTTTATTGCCCAGATAGGTAAAGCGTATCCCTGAGAATATACGGTACCACTCTCAGTGGCCTTCACAAGGGTCAGATTAACAGGGTTGGAATTGCATGTTAGGTTCATTTCAAAATATGGTTCTTCTTTTTGAGGAGAGATGCGAACCAATGCATTTTGGTCATAAGTTTCAGCCGAAACTTCAATCGTTATCGGATCGTCAGTTGTGGAATTAAAGGTTTTTACGTAAGGAACTGTAGGCTGTTTATCAACCATAAAGCTCAGGCCTATTTGAGGGACGGATCCGTCATTCTCATTACCATCAGCGTTCATTTCGATGAAAGCACCATAACTTCCGCTTGCATTCTCCGGAACTGGTACCCTTATGGTCATATTTGCGATTTCATCGGCTTTTATGATTGAAGGTGCAGAGATTTCTATAATGTCATTACTAAAAGCAGGTTCTTCAAATGAATAGTCATATATCTCATAGTTCATTATTTTCGGATCAATAGTGACATCTTTCCCTGCTACATTTTTAATTTGTATCGAGTATACATATTCTTTCCCAGGCTCAATGGTATCAGAAATATAACTTGTCTGAAGCTCAAGTTTTGGACGGACAGGCACTGAGACCCGAAGGTACATCGCATTGACATATAGAGAATCACTATATTCTTCAGTATATTCTTGGATGTATATAGGATCATCATATTCTTCAGGATAAGTATCATTTGTGAAGGCTATCTGTGCCTCATATTCCCCACTTTCCGTACCCTCGGGAATATTTACGTCGATGGCAAAATTCTGCTTTACACCAGGGCTTACCGTTACGTTTTCAGGGAAAATTGTAACCCAACTTTCGTTTACTTCATAATAATAGTCAGGTGTAGCTATAACTTTCGGGGCTATGTCTAGGGTTTCATTACCTTCGTTTATGAAACTGACATTGAAGGTTTTATTTTCTCCCGGCATGAGATATACCGAATAATAGGTTGGTTTTATATCGTGTACGGTGTAATTTCCGTAAATTTCTTCTAGCCCAGGAACAATATCACTTTCGTAAGTTCCATTCTCATAGGTTACTGTTCCATTAAGATCTTCTGGCTGAGCAAATGCAGCCGGTAACAATATAAGGCAAAGCAATAAACTTAGAAACTGGGATGCTACCTTCAACGCTGTACTTTTACTCATATTTCTGGCTCCTTTCTTCTGTAAGGAATATACACATCTAACTGACGCACTCAGGGACTCCAATCGCCTGCAAATTTGCAGTATAAGATTTTTGCTTAATAAACTATAATTTTTAAACAAATTACAGGGAATGGATATTTTTCATAATGTGCATATTTTGATTATGTGTCCCGCTATAAAATACTTATGGAAATTGTAAATATTTGGAGATTATAATCAAGCTCGTAAATCACCACTGAAAACTAGTCATTGAAAGAGAGGTGAACTATTAAGACAAAGATAACTTAAACATTATTAATTCAATCAAAAAATCATTATTGTTCTTATCTAAGAAGGAATTACTGCAAAAATCAAGCACTTCTGGACAATATAATAGCCGACAGGAAACATAATATGTAGATTTTAGGTGGCTTTTTGCTGCATAAATCCATATTATTTGACAAACTCTTGACGTACCTCTCAAACTTCTCAGAATCTAAAAGAAAAAATAGATTTAGTAGCTGTCCCAAGGAATAACTTTAAGTATTTTCAATAAGCACGTCAATATAAAAAGGAATTCCTCAATAGCAGATTAATTTATTGAATTGATATATCCATGTAAATTTCTTCAGATAAGTATCCTCTTGTACAATGTTATTTATTATTTAAATATAATTATAATATCGTACTTATATGTGATACTTATTCGTTGCACAAATTATAATTCTTTTTTCAGAAGGGCATATATTTTTTATAAGGGTTATATTTTTGGCCACTGTTAACTGCCTGTCCATACCCATGAATAGGCATGTGCCTGCTTTTTCAGGTAACCTTTCGGGAGGTTTCCTTTTTCTTTTCCAAAAGCACCCATAATTTTTTACATTCACTAGGTGTCAGCCCGATTTGATTAACAAGATATTCTTCCGTTTTCTGGTTCTTTACCGTGTCTTTTATCAAATGGCTTATTGTATCCCTATGGTGCCCTGTTATTCGTTCAATACTTCGTATCCCATTTTTTTCAAGAAAAAGCCGATATATCAATCTAATCTCATCTGCGGACAGATGCTTGCGATAAACAGCGGTACCTTTAGTATCCATAAAAAACTTTCCACAATGTTTACAATAGTATCGCTGGTGTCCAGTCTTATACTTTCCTCGCTTTATAATAGCTTTTCCTTCCACCCTGAGATAATATTTACATTCAGGATTTGGGCAAACAGTCTCATTTTGGCTTTCAACTGACATAATATAATCAATAAGTTGTAACTTCAATAATATATTTATTTTGCTCGGTTCCGTTTCAAACATTCTCTTTTAGACAGATTCTTAGTATAAAGAAAATCGTTATTCAAAACACATTATCAGATTAACTCATGCAATTATATAAATAAAATTCCCTCATATTCATTATATTTTATTATATATATTATATTCTCTCATATTTTATTATTTATGAAAGGAGAAAAGTGTTGAGTCCTTTCTTTTGACAATCAGATTTATCTAAGCTTTGATACCTCAAGATTATTCCAAACCATAAAGACATCCTTTGCTTTCATTAGCCCGGAAAAAGGAAAAACATGCTTTTAAAAACTCAGTGTCCACACATAGCACTGTTAAAATTTAATCACTACTTTTGTATAGCCGTCTGCACGTTGAGAAAACTCTCTGTAAGCGGCAGGTGCATCTTCAATAGAGATCCTGTGACTTACTATAAAGCTTGGCCTTGCTATGCCTGCAATTATCATATCCCTGAGCATTAAAATTGTCTTCTTCACTGGGGTCTGCCCTGTTCCAATGGTTAAGCCCTTTTCCCACAGCTGTCCAAGTATTTTTCTTTTTCATTGCATCTTTTGACAGGTTCTGTTCCAATGGTTAAGCCCTTTTCCCACAGCTGTCCAAGAGGCAGGATATATTCCCATTTTGGCATATCCAAAAGCTCCTCCAGCTATCTCAGGATTGACGGTCAGACAAGCACTTGTAAAGCCCCAAACACAGTTCATACAATGCCCACAGGCAACATTGAAGGTAACGACCACTCGATCTCCTTTTTTAAAAGAAGTCACGGCACTTCCAACTTCTTCTATAACTCCAACAGGCTCGTGCCCGAGTACTTTACCGGGTTTTGCAACAGTCCTTCCTTGATACATATGAATCGCTTCCGCAAATACCACTCGAAGTAAGCCTGATTATAGCGTCTCCTGGATGCTCTATCTTTGGATCAGCTACCTCTTCTACAGTCACTTTATTTGGTTCTTTACAAACTATAGCTTTCATGAAACACCCCACAACTTCATGAAGGTTCTCTGCCAAGTCTTGTGCCTACTGTGTCTGTAATCTACTTTAAAAGGCAGAGAAGTCTCTATAAGGATAAGTTTATAAGGATAAGTTCATAATCATTATTTTATATTAACAGTTTTTATAAAATTGCTTAAATCTATTTATTTGTTGCAGAACCTGATCTAAGGGTTTCAAATTATATTCAGTGTTTTTGGAGTAGAATGGAATTTTCAAGTTACCTTACAACTTAAAGCCGGATTCAAAATTAGAGAATCACTTAGAAACCGAGCAAGAGGCAAATGGAGAGAAATATACTACCGTCAAAGAAGTGAAGATAACTTCTGCTAAATAAACTAAAAAATACAGAAAAGTTTCTAAAATTTTCTACTTTTGGTTATATTCTATTTTTGATTTAATATCCTATCTTTTGATTCAGTTTTAGGATTTTTATGTTCTTTTTAACACTCAATAAAGGATTTTGAGCGTAAAAGGAAAAGCTTTTACTCATTAAAAAGTTCTGATAAGTTCTTTACTATCTTTACATACGGATATTGCAAAAATTCAGTTTCTTTTGTCGTTCCTGTAGTCACTGCCGCAAAATCAACATTTGCCGCTAAGGCTGTTTTAGCATCTATCAGGCTATCTCCAATATAGAGCACATTATCCCGTTTTTCGTTAAGGATGTCAATTGCAAGTAATAGCCCTTCTGGAGACGGCTTGGGTACTTCAACATCCTCTCCTCCTACAATAATATCTATTAAGTCCAGACCCCCATGCAGGTTTAAAGTCTCAACTATTCTAAAACGATTTTTTGTAGTTACAATACCTGTGTTGAGCCCACTCTTTCTTAATAACTGTAACGTGTTTAGTGTGTCGGCATACAGTATGGTATCTTTAGACATTACTTCGTTGGCCTTTTCCCGAAACAAGCTTAAAAAACGGTTTATAAAAATCTCGTTTTCATTATTTGTTAGCTGGACAAATGCTTTATTGAGTGGTAATCCGACGGTCCTCTTTATACTTTCATGGTCAAAGGAGGGAATATCCAGCTTGCTGAAGGCATAGTTAAAACTTGATATAATACCTTTTGTTGTGTCGGCCAATGTGTAGTCAAAGTCAAAAATAATAGTAGTATATTTCATCTTTCCCTCTTGAATTCTGCTGCTGTAGAATCCTGCAACAGTGACATA
This sequence comes from Methanosarcina sp. UBA289, assembly GCA_002496565.1. Classification (GTDB taxonomy): domain Archaea; phylum Halobacteriota; class Methanosarcinia; order Methanosarcinales; family Methanosarcinaceae; genus Methanosarcina. The sequence goes on from DAKJ01000017.1 coordinate 267,598, forward strand.
AAGCCCTGCTGTATTGACATAATATCTTTTCGTCCAAAAAGAAAGGTTTTTTATTTATTCGTTATATTGATAGGATTAATATTATTGGAACTGAGAATACAAAGTAAGAGTAAAATTCAAAAGAAATATACACATTATTAAGTAACCAAGACAAGCATAGTCTTATTAGCACTTAAACGACTGTAGGTATTCTGTATATTATATAAAGGAATTTACAGCATTTACAATAAAACATATTATTTAACAGGTAAATGTGAACGTTCTATTAATAACAATCTGCTGAGGGAAAGTTGATTGATAAACCAACCGTATAAAAACTGGATTAAATTAGGTGGAATTTTGCTGGCAGTCTTTATTATAGTAGCTTTGACATTAACAACAGCAAGCTTAGTGGGTATGAAAACCCCAGACTACCAGAAGGGCTATGAAGACGGCTACCGAGCCAGCTACCAGGCCGCCTTCGATAGCAAGTATTATGATGTCAAAGCAGGTTTAGGTGAGAACCGAAGTTACAACGAAGGTTACGTACATGGCTATGATGAGGGCTATCCTGATGGCCAATTAGATTTAGGAAGCCGCCAGCAACACAAAGCCATTCAGGAAAGCGAAACAAATGTCATCACCAGCCAGGTTATCGATGCCAGTCAGAATCATAAAACTAATCAGAATAATGAAACCAGTAAAGATAATGGGACTAACAAAAGTGAAACCAGCAATAGTGAAACCAGCCAGAATAGTAAAACCAAACAGGGTCGCCAAATAATCTTCAACGGTGAAGATTAAGGTGACTGGGTTATAAAATCCAAAAACAGATATCTTCAACTCTTTCCTGACTTTTGCGTCGATTGTGTCTTTAAAAGCAATGCGGCAGTAGCAAGACCGTTGGGATATTTTTCAGAGATTTACAAGAATTTATTAATAGGACATATTAATTATCTTTTTATGCCTATCGAAACAAGAGAAATCTCTGTCACTGGAAAAAAAGACTGCGGAATTGTTGATATCACCGAGATTACCTCCGAAGAAGTAAGAAAATCAAAAATAAGAACTGGAACGGTTACGATCTTTTGCATTGGTTCAACCGGAGCAATAACTACGATGGAGTTTGAGCCAAATCTTTTAAAAAATGTTTCTGAAACGCTTAATAAGTTAATCCCCCTGGACAAGGATTATCATCACCATAAGACCTGGGGAGATTATAACGGAGGCTCTCATTTAAGAGCTATGCTTATCGGCCCGAGCCTTACAGTACCTTTCGTTGAAAGAAACCTTACTCTTGGAACCTGGCAACAGATTGTGTACATTAATTTTGATAGGATTGAGAAAGTAAGAAAAATAAAACTGCAGATTATAGGTGAGTCTTGAACTGCTTTATTTCCCTAAAAGAGCGATTGCTTTAAGTATTGATTTTTTAAGGTCATTTACAAAAAGTTATTTCGTTAAAAGAACCATAACTATAAGACTGATTTTGATCTTAAATTTAATCTTAATTATCATCCCAGGCTGCGTAGAACATTGGAAGATATTGCAATTCCCATGCAATTGTCCAGCATCACAGAAGAAATAATCCCTATTACCTTCCCTGCCTGCAGGATAGGAGAACCGCTATCTCCCGGTTCTGGCATATCAAGGCATCGAAAACCTAGATAAAGCAATGAAACTCCGGAATTAATTACTCTGCACCGGATAATATGGATATTATTGACAAGAAATGCTTCCTCCAGTTCAGCTGCACTGCCAAGCTCGGTAATTTTAACTATACATTCAGGAGGAATCTCTATTAGGGCTAAATCATAGTCTTTCAAAATTTTCGTAACAGCGAGTTTCATTCCATCAACTGTTAAATGATCTCCTTCCCCTTTGAATAAATGAGAAACCGTAACCATGTAAGGCAATCCTTTGAGCGAAATGACAGCACCGATGGTACAGCGCTTTCCATCGTAGAAAAAAGAGCCGCCTGATTTTATCATAAGCTTCATTGACCTGCCGATTTCACCTGGGCCTGGTTTATGGTTATTTTCGGTTTTTACAGTAATTTATGCTTCGACTATATTTAGCGTTATATATTTTATATAGAATTAGCTCGTGTCTGACATAGAGAATCAGAATGTTTTTGAATTTGAAAATGTAAGCAGTACATTGGTAGGTTTCCGGATCTCCAATTATGTGAGTAGTATCAATGTTCTTCGATGTCATCTTCATTTCATTACCGCAAACAGGAGTGCAGGTGGGCATGTCCTTGATTTCGAGTTTGAGAATGAAACTGCTGCTCTCGATATAAAAACAGCCTTTTTTATGGAACTTCCCACGAGCGACAGCTTTTCAAAAGTAGAATTGAGAGAAGACTTAAATTCAGAAATGGAAACTGTAGAAAAAAGAGTTTGAGCTTTAACCTAAGCCGGATTCAAGCTCATGATAATTTAATAAACTGAGCTTGAGTTCGCGCATTATATATAAATCTCGATATAACTCAGATAAAATCAAGTATTATTCATCGAAAAAATAGAATACAATTATTTTTCTAAGAATTATTTTCAATGTAACTGTTTTAATGCGGCCAACAGTCCTGCCAACAAATTTGCCAATAATTAGATTTTTGATCAGTTAAAGATGAGCGTAATTCTTGATATAACTCGTTAATTCAGAACCAAATTCCAGATTAAATTAACTGAAGTTTCAAATACATTTCCCATATTATAATGTTCTCCACAATATGGAGAAACCGTCCCATCCCATATACTACCATACTATTCCACGGCCAAAAACATGACTTCTTCTTAGCCAATTTTTTAGCTTTAATTTGGCTCTGAATTTTAGTTAAATCAGGAGACGAGTCATCCAGTACAAAAGCATATCCCAAAACCAATTTTAGTCTCAAATCATTAAATTTTTAACATTATTTTCTTGAGTCATTTCTAAAACTTAACTGATTATTCGTAATATATGATTCAAAGAATTAATTTGGGGTTTTGGGATTAGCTTAATGCAAAAATACTGTTTCCAATAATTAGAAATGAAAAGTAAATTTATAACTTTTTCAAATCTATTTAATAACAACATTCTTATGAACCCACAACTTCCCAACACAACCATTACACTTGATAGTCAAACAACTAATATAATAACCAGTCTTTGAATACTTATGTACCGGATTTTTTAGTGCTGGAGTAATTTTTGTTCCTTCGAGATGGGTTCCATCTCCAAAGTCCCATCTGATATATGTCTCTTTACCCTTTGATAGATCCTTAAATTGTACAATTCGTGGGTCACTTGAAGAAGCGGCTACTGCCGTATAATCAATATGATTATTCCCGCAGGATAGCCGGGCCGTTGCTGGAGGAGTTCCTGCACCGAGAGGAGTTGGGGTTACAGTACATTTTGCAGAGGCTCCTGCAGACAACAAAGTCAATATCATTAATACGGTGAAAACAGATACTGTTATTTTCCATATAAACTTTCTATTATTTTTCATTCTTTCCTCCTGCTTTTTTTTAGTTTTATTCGGGAACACCCGTAATAAAAAATCACAGGGGAAATTAACATATAAGCATACTTATTTCCAGGAAATTTAATAAAAAATGAAGGCAAATTTAAAGCTTTATAAACCTTTACTTTCCAATCTAAAAGATTATAACACTATAAATCCATTTAATACTCTTCTCAATTCTTACAAGCTTAGAAATAAGGATTATTGGAAGGTTATGTCATACTAGGTCTTAAGACAGTTCTTTATTTTCAACAAGAATCGCCGAAACCTTCACAATTTAATAGAACTCCATCTATTTTGAGTTCAGGCGCATTTCCTTTTAAGGTATACCAGAGACAAAGCCATGATCCAGAGTCTTCTCTATCATTATCAGGGGCTAAGCTTTACGGGTCTGGAAATGGATCAGATTAAAAAAGTCTAATTGACTGGGGGATTTAAGAAAGATAGAAATTAAAAAATGGGAAACGTATTAAGAAGTTCTGATTTGCAAAGAAAGATTATGATGCTTCAACGTGTTTTGTAGAGGGTTCAAAGCCAGTCTAATCAAAAGCATTGGCTGAACTGCAGGTTGACTTTGGTAACACTCTGGTTCGGAATCCTCAAGGTAACCAAGGTATATATTTAGTAGGTAGGATACTTCAACCAAGCGTACTGACCGTAGTTACCTGGAAATTTACTTCCGAGGTTGTCCAGATTAAGAAACCAATGTTACTTTGCTATAACTTGGCCGGCTTTTTACTGCTTTTTTGAAAGAAAGCCTACTGTCTTCCAACTGCCTTCTTATCGCCAGGTCCACAATTTTAATGAGCTCATCCTGGGGCACCGAGGTTACGGCAGAAAGCACTTTTATTCTGGACAGTACGTTTTTTTCTTTTTTGAAAATTTCTATCTCCGGAATTCTGTGGGCTGAAGTCACACTTCCCTTTACAAAGTTTTCTTTATGAGCAAATGAGAGCTTGATATGCCCTGTAAATTCGGAATTCAGTTCTTTTACTCTATTCTTTATATTATTCAAGATCTGCTCCGAAACCGAAACTGCAGTCTCAAGAGAAATTTCCTGCGAAGTGATTTCAAACTCAGATGAATAAGCCGAAACTCCGGACATTTGAATTGAATTTTTCCTGCTCTCTGTTATTTCTTTCTTGCTGGTTTCGTTCAGCAGCTCGAGCAATTTATCAAAATTTTTTCCTCCCTGCCTCGCCGAAAAATGGAGCATTTTTGCTTTCGGGTTTAATTTGCGCAGGAGCAGGCAGATTTCCAGGAGTTCCTCACAATTTATAAGTTCTACTTTATTGATACCCAGAAGCTCAGCCTCTTCTATCTGGTTTTTCATGAAATTTTGCAGCTCGCCTTTCTCCTTACTCAGAATGCCGGCATCCACAAGATTCACTATTGGAGCAAAAGTTATTTTCGAGATTCCCATACTCTCGATATTCCTTTTTATCTGCCCCGGGAAAGCTATTCCTGTAGGCTCTATTATAACAGTGTCAGGATTGTAAGAGGCAATGAGATTTCTCAGAGTGTATTCCATGCTGATTCTCAGAGTACAGCAAACGCAGCCACTTGTAATTTCTCTGGTTTCAATCTTACCTTCCGAGATCGTATCCCCATCAATCCCTATTTCTCCGATCTCGTTAACGATAACTGCCGTTTTCTGCCCCTGTTTTCCCAGGTGTTCAACAAGTTTTCTTATCAGTGTGGTTTTCCCGCTTCCTAGGAATCCCCCTATTATTATACATTTCATGCATTCACACCGTCCATAAGTTAAGTAAGAATCTGAAACTCTCTCCGCGTAAAACAATACCTCCAGAGAGCTTGGAGCTTAGATGTACTGTCATTGGCCAGATTGTTTTTTGCATAACTTCATTCAGTACCGCTCTTTGGAACTTGTCAGGATTTGCGGCTTTTTTGGCTTTAAAATGGCAAAATACGCCTGAAAGCCGCTACTCTGACATTTGGCTCATTATTCTCTTCGCCTGGAGGTTTGGCCCTTTGACTATTGAACTTTCTTTGGGTTCGATCTGTTTTTTTCTTTTGGGTTTGAGCCGTTTTTCTTTTGGGTTTGAGCTGTTTTTCTTTTGGATTTGAACTGTTTTTTCTTTTCAGGAGACACATTAAAAATGGCAAATTTGTGTCTCTCTGAAATGTTTTTTCTTTTTTATTTTTAGGAGGTAGATATCAATGCATTTGAGAGGGAATTTGCATTGCTATCATTGTGATTGTCAGGATTTGCGGCTTTTTCGGCTTTAAAATGGCAAAATATGCCTGAAAGCCGCTACTCTGACGTTTGGCTCATTATTCTCTTCGCCTGGAGGTTTGGCTCTTTGACTACTCAACTTTCTTTGGGTTCGATCTGTTTTTTCTTTTTTATTTTTAGGAGGTAGATACCAATGCATTTGAGAGGGATTTGCATTGTTATCATCGTGATATCATTTTTTAGGGATAATTTCGTCTATTCTGAGTACGTTTCTTGCTGTTTCTGTGGCCGCTATTATTGCAAGTTTTTTTACTGCTGCCGAATCGTATACCTCTGGTCCTTTTTCGGTAACTTTTCCTGAAATGTCTATTCTTGCTTCAATTCCTTTTGAATATGCATTTCTCATCTGTACCAAAGCATCGATTGCATTCATTCCCATATTACGTGCCAGAATGGTTGGGATTTTTTCAAGGGCATCTGCATAAGCCTGCACTGCAAGCTGTTTTTTACCTGTCTGTGTTGCTGCAAACAGCCTGAGCATATGTGCGAGCTCAAACTCGATTGCGCCTCCCCCGTTTACAATTTCCTTATTTTTCAGGAAGAAAGCCGCATTATTCAGGGCGTCGTCGACTGCTTCTTCAACCTTGTCAAGTCCATATTTCACAGGTTCCCGGATCAGAATAGAAGCAATTGCCTTTTCTCTGACAGCAATAAACACAAAATTCTCCCCATTCTTCTTTTCAACCCTTATAATGTCTGCTTTACCAAGATCGTATGGGTGGATCTCATCATGCTGGGTCATCAGAGTCGTGCCTGTAGCTTCTGCAAGCTTTTCGAGGTCTTTCATCTTTAGTTTCTTGAAAGCCAGGATATTATTGTCTCGAAGCAGGGTTTCTATATACGGATCAATGTCCCCCTCAGAAAATAGCACATTTGCACCCGAATTTATGATTTTCCGGGCAATTTCCCCACACATTTCCTTTTTCCTCTCCTCAAACAGGATTGAAGTCTTCACTGAATCCATTTTGAGATTATGCTGGGGATTTAAGTATCCGCTCTTTATCTTGAGGTCATAATTTGTAATAAGGACTGCCGGATTTTCGAACGTTTTTGGCATATCCTCTCTTGCAGGGTTTTCATCCAGAATCAGGCCTTCAAGGGCAAAAACTTCGGTTCCGCCGGTTTTTTTGAGCACTTTTACGTTTCTGTTAAGATCAATCCTTCCTGACTGCATCTCGTTCAAATGCTCAACAACTTTCAGGACGATATCAGTTACTGCTTCTGCCTGTTTTTTTTCAATACCTTTTCCTGTTGCTGAGCACAGGATTGTTGTCCGCACATCTTCTTCCGTTGCCTGCTTAACACTATACTGGATCATCTCGTACGTTTTTTTCAGGGCAAGCTCATATCCTTCTATAATGGTTGTTGGGTGTACACCTTGTCTTATCAGTTCGATTGCGTTTTTTATAAGGTTGCTTGCTAAAATAACAGCAGTTTTTGTTCCGTCCCCGCAGGCTTTATCCATCGACTCGGCAAGCTTTTTAAGTGTGGTCACAATCGGGTGGAGCACATCCATTTCCTTCAAAATTACCTTGCCATCACTTGTGACAAAAATATCCCCTACAGGGTTTATTATTATTTTGTTCATGCCTCTTGGACCAAAAGACGAGCCCAGCAAATCATCGATTTCAGTCGCTGCTCGTTCAAGCTGGTCAATAAGCCCGTCTTCTTTTACAGGCTCGTCAATCAAGATTTTCTCTCGAACTGTTCGAGCAAGTTTTGCAATACCATCTTGGCTTTCAGGAGGAGTTGTTTCTAATTCGCTTGCCATCTTTTTTCCCTGCTGTAAATTCAACCTGTTTTCTCAAAGCAACTCAGATTCTATCTAAACACAATTAATCCGGGTTTCAAAATCACTATGATTGGGAACACTTTTCAGCATATTCTAAGTAATTCTCAGGGCTTTTCATTGTCAGATTCGTTTTTATAGGCGGCCCGGAAAATGAAAAGACTGTAAAGGCTGACCTTACAGGGCTTGATCCATATTCGTAATTTATAGGATGGGTCTCAATAATCGAATAGTGAAAAAGAGAATTCTCTGACGAGCAGCCATGCTCTGGCTTGCAGGCTTTAGGAGAATATGCCAGAATCGAAATCCTTTTCCTTTCTGCAGGTTTTTTCGGGCATTTCATCCAGTTTCACCTCTTCCAGAATTAATTAAGAAACTCTTTTTCCTTTCTTCGGGAGTCTGCATGCACTCTATAACTAAAAATACAGGATAGGCTGAAAGCCTATCCTTTTATGCACAAGTAGAAGCCCACTTTTCTGTAAAACCGATTTTATCCCATAATTTTCTTGTAGATCTCCGGGCCCTTCTGTGCCACGGTATAGGTTTGGGCAGTAATGGAATCGCAGGGAGCTCCTGGGGGTACTTCACAACCTGTTGCAATCGCATATTTGGACTGCATTCCGTTTTCTTTAAGGGTTTGAAGTACGCTCTCCTGAAGCGCAATTGTGTCGGCCTTCATTTTTTCCAGGCCCTCTGGGCTGTTATCAAGGAAGATAATTGGGCTGACTTCACCGGCAAACATAGTTTCCTTGCCGTAATTGTTGATCAGATATTTGTGGTCTTTGGAACCTTTATTGACCTCATCCGGATAGAAAGTGTAACTGTAGTACTTTGTATCCCATTTGTTGATAAGATCCCAGTGTGGGGCATCGGAACAATTGTGGATAACGGTCGGCTTGTTATACTTCTTATAGAGAGGTGCAATCCTGTTCTGCATGACCTGACCTTCGGACTTCATATATTCATCAGCGCTGAGGATGACATTATTTGTCCACAGGGTAACCATACAGAGATTATCAGGCTGAGCTTCCTCGAACATACCTTTCATGATCTCTTCAACATAGGTGGTAGTCTTGTCAAGAGCCTTAAGGACAACATCCGGGTTGGTTCTGAGATCGGATAGTACACGAGTTGCTCCCATGATCTGGGTAAGAGCCACCATTGGGCCTTCAATCAGGGCTGTCATGGGTGCTCCAAGAGCGTGTGCCTTCTCGGTTGCGAGTTTATTGCCCTGGATAAGGTTATATGCACGGGTGCCTTCCTTGATTTCCGGAACTTCCAGTTTTTCATAGTCTTCAAGGTGTCCTATAGCTGCAGGGGTATCCTCCTCAGGGTACCTGATAGTTGCTCCGAAATCTGCTGCGTCAACACAGAGATCGGTCAGTCCCACGAAGGTGTCCATATTGAAGTATTTGATACCTGCTTCCACACAAGCTGCATATTTTTCGGCCTTTGTAGAGTAGTCAACATAACTGCAGGGCACGAATTTTCTAGATACACCGCAAGCAAGGGTTGCAATCGGAAGCCTATCGACTTTCTTATCTTCAAGTGAGGCGGTGAACCTCTCTGCCTTTGTCATGGTTTCATTTAACTTGGGGATAACGGAGTCAAATTCTGCCATAACTTTCTCGGCGGTTACAAGGCCGATATCGATATTTTCTTTTACTCCTTTCTGAGCAAGGGACTCTTTATACTTCATTTTACTTTCTACAAGTGCGGATTCGCTCCAGGCATTCTCCGAAATCTCGCTGACAAGAGCGGTAAGGGTTTCGACTGCTGCACTTGCATCAAGAGCTGTGCCGTCTGCTCCGATGGATTCTGCATATTCTTTTGAAACAGGTGCACCGCCTACCATAACCACAAGAGAATCCCTTATACCTTCTTCCTGAAGCTGTTCGATAACAGTTTCCATTCCTCCCATTGTGGTGGTCATCAGGGTGCTCATGGAAATTGCTGTTGCTTTGTTTTCCTTTGCAGCCTCTGCAAATTTTCCAAGCGGCACATCACAGCCAAGGTCAATCATATTGAAGCCGGCTGCAGTCATCATTGTCTTAACGAGGTTCTTTCCTATATCGTGGACGTCTCCTTCTACAGTGCCTATAATTACGTTCTGGGGAGCGGCACTTCCATCTACCTTAATGTAAGGGGTGAGAATTTCCATTCCTGCATACATTGCATCGGCTGCAAGAAGAAGACTTGGCACGAATGCTTCTCCCTTTTCATACATATCACTTATAATCTTCATGCCTTTTGCAAGCCCGTCAACGATTGCCTCATACGCATCAAGTTCTTCTTCAAGGACTTTTTGTGCGAATTCTTCTGCAAGTTCTTCGTCGCCTTCAACTACAGCATCAGCTAAAGCGTTTAATATTTCATCTTTTGCCATTGAAAATCTCCTTTTTTCTTAAAATCCAATCTGGCAGAGAACTGCCTTTCTTTCAGGATCTCAATTTTGTTGTATTTAGATCCTTAACGGGCTCCACATCCCGTTAACGTAAATTCACACTCATAAGCTTTTTAAGCCACACAATAACCATTGATAAGTATGTTTTTCATACTATGTACAGCGTTTAAGGCATTTTCCGGATTTAGCTCCAGAAACTGTTATCCTTTTACTCAATGATTATCAGTTAGAGATTCTCTCTATTGTATATAGCTTAACTGATGTTGCTTTTCTATCCTCGAGCAATATTTTTCTCCTTTAAAAAATAAGCTTTTTCTGAAATATCATACTTGCCCGATTTTTCCAGCATATTAAATTCTCAATATACTAAAAATATTATATTTCCCAGATGTTTTTATCCTCAGCTTTTCTGCCGGAGGTGGCGACTTACAAGGAGATTGCAAAATTCCCCAGGTTCGAAAAAAAGAAGGCCTTAAATATTGAAGGGCTTTGAAAATTTTAAGGCTTGGCCCGTGTATTAAAGGATTAACTTGTAATTCAATATACAGAAATTAAGAATCCTGAAGAGCTAATCTTGCTACAAGTCAATAGCATTTATAAGATTCGGTGAAAATCAATAAAATGGCTCCTCACACCAGTCTCGTTCTCTCTTTTCACCTATTGAAAAGAAAAATAAAAGCATGAAGCAATCAGTAGGAGCAAAACCACTCACATTTCCGGCCCTAACATGGGTTATCGGTACCTATGACATGAACGGAAAACCAACTGCCATGACTATAGCCTGGGCAGGAACCTACTGTTCGAACCCTCCATGCATCAGCATATCCTTAAGAAAAGCGACTTATAGCTATCCTGTATTATGGAAAACAGAGCATTTACGGTCAGCATTCCGTCAGAAGAATATTTAAGGCAAGCCGATTACATAGGAATCGCAAGCGGAAGAGATGGATATAAGTTTGAGGCAGCCTGCCTTATACCGGTAAGAAGCGAGCTTGTGCCTGCCCCATAAGTGGGAGAGTTTCCGGTCTTAATAGGGTGCAAACTTCTGCATACCCTTGAGATAGGACTTCATACTCTCTTTGTAGGAGAAATTCTGGACATCAAGGCCGATTAATCTGTACTCGATGAAAAAGGAAATCCAGATATTAGAAAATCAGGCCTGCTATATACAATTCTGGAAATGGAGACTATTATGATATGAGATGTAAGCTTGGAATAGCTTTTTCGATAGGAAAGGAATGCTAAATGAAAAAGCAATAGAAGATATTAGGCAATTGTATATTCGGATAATGCATTAAAAGGCTAAAAAGGATTATTGATTTATTATTTTACTTTTATTCATCCTCAAAACCTTTATGTTCTCTAAAACGCTTTTTATTCCTTCCCGAACATTTTTTTTGCTATAACCTTCCATCCCTTCAGGTCTTTTCCCTCAAATTTCTCCTCCACGGCCTTAAGCAAGGAAGAAATATCCAGATGTTGCGGGCATTTTTCAGTGCATTGTCCGCATTGGATACACTGGGAAGCATATCCTGGTACATCGCCTCTTATTATCCCGCCTGGCTTTGCCACATACATAAGTTTTGCTTCTTTTTCATTTCCTGATAGGTAAAAGTTGTCATATACTTCAAAGCAGCCAGGAATGTCCACACCAGAAGGACAGGGTAAACAGTATCTACAGCCTGTGCAGCCTGTTTTCATAATCTCCCTATATTTTTGTTCTGCTTTTTTCACAATTTGCAGTTCGTTTTCTTTCAGGGAATTCGGATAGGCTTCATTCGCAATTCTCAGGTTCTCTTCAAGATGGGATTCCTCATTCATGCCTGAAAGCACAACCGTAACCTCAGGTCGGTTCCACACCCAGCGAAGAGCCCATTCTGCAGGTGTGCGTTTTATAGGAGCCTCATTCCAGATCTCCTGAACTTCAGGAGGCACCAGTTTTGTCAGCTTGCCTCCGCGCAGAGGTTCCATGATAATAATACCCAGACCCTTTGAAGCGGCATACTCAAGTCCTTCCGTTCCTGCCTGGTTCTTTTCATCCAGAAAATTGTACTGTATCTGGCAAAAAGTCCAGGGATATGCGTCCACGATTCGTTTGAAATCGTCAATTGATCCATGAAACGAAAAGCCGGAATTTACAATTCGACCGTCAGCCTTTGCCCTGTCAAGGAAACCAAGAACATCAAGCTTTTCCATTTTATCCCATAAAGCCCCCACGAGTCCGTGTACAAGGTAATAGTCGATATGATCCGTCCTGAGCCTTTCAAGCTGGGCATTCAGGATTTTATCCATATCCTCTCGGTTTTTTATTATCCAGGAGGGAAGTTTTGTAGCAAGCTTGATTCTTTCGCGGTATCCATCAGCAAGAGCTCTGCCAAGGAAAGGCTCGCTTTCTCCCATATGATACGGCCAGGCCGTATCAATATAGTTTACTCCGTGGTCAATTGCATAGCGTACTTGCTTAGTGGCTCTTTCCTCATCTATCGTACCGTCTTCTTTTACTGGAAGCCGCATGCACCCGAATCCCAGTATAGAAAGTTTATCTCCATTTTGTGGTACTTCTCTGTACAGCATTTCCATTACCCTTCTGCTTTTAAGTTGTTCCCTGATTTTTAATAGTTTTCCACCCCGAGTCCCAGCTTGGAAGAACGGTGCCTTTAAAATGACATCATTAACGTAATTATACATTATCATGACTTTATTGAAGAAATAAATCATCTAGGATTCATAAATGTAGAAAATGTCAATTCAAAAATGTTATTGATTCGATATATAAAAAAATCCAAGTTGATGTAAAAATTCGATTCTGTTCGAAAAATGTTATAAATTACTAACCCAAAAGAGTTAAAAGTCAAAAAAAATCCGGCATCTTGTTCTCCTAATATAATATTTAAAAATGATATTTAAAAATAATATTTTAAATATTATTTAATATACTATTTAATATATTATTTAATATATTATTTAATATATTATATTAAATAGTATTAAATAACATTTAAGATATTCATTAAGTATAAAATAATTTAAAGGTAGCTTTTTACTTAACATAAGAAGTAATAAGATAAAGCCTTATGAAATATTCTGTAAGACGAATAATTCGATGGATCTATTAAAATTTTTAACGCTTTTAAAGTTATAATATTCCTTTAAGGGCTTCTGAGGCTGTATAAACGCTTCCAACTCCAAAAATGTACTGAGTTATCCTTATTGCTTGCATTACTTCTTCTTTTGTTGCACCTGCCTGCATTGCCTGAGTTGCAAGGGATTTTACTCCGTTTACTGCACCGTTAGCTGCATCCAGGGACATTGCAAGCAGGAATTTGTACTTGAGAGGAATTCCGCCTTCCACAAAAGCAAGTTCACGTGTATTTTCAAGCAGGGTAAATAATTCAGGGTCCTGATCCACAATAACCTGTAAAGGATTTTCTGTCAATGTACCATCTCCGCTTTTCTTGAGGAAATCTTGAGTTTAGTCTTTTCCATTTATTATGTTCCTTTATTAATTCTTATATCTAGCAATCAATTTAAAAACCTTCCTCCAAACAAACTGAAGACGTAGAAAAAGAAAGAGAATCGGTGGTAGAATGTCCGGACTTATCGAAACTGAGCCGATTGACAGTATAATTGATGGAATCTAGAAGCTTGACGGAGTTGTACTTGACCCTGATTAATACAATGAAGCTGCCTGTGCTGCCTACACATAAACAGCCCAAAAATCTGCTTTAAGGAAAGTCACTCAGGCAGTAACTTATCGGTTTTTTGCATCTGTTATAGGATATATTTCTGAATTTCTTTTATTATATATCAGGTTATATATTCTATAACAGAATTTCAAATTTTATTATGCTCCATATTTCCCGGGTGTCGATTGAAATGATAAGCTACTACCTGAAGAACTGATTTGTTTCAATTATTTTTCTTTTTTCCCTTTTTTGGCTGATTTTTCCTTCTTTGATGACTTATCAGCTGGAGCCTTTGCCTGAGGTTTTCCACAACTAGCCCCTGCTTTTGGAGTGTCGCCTATTGTAGATTTTTTTGACATATAGATCCCTTCTGTTTTATTATTTTAATTAAGTAATGTGTATACTTACTTAAAGTTATAAATAAGTTTCCAGTCAAAATAATAATTATAGTCTTCAACGCAACTTATTACACGTATTAACACTTACCTTTTCTTATGGTGGGGAAAGAACACATTCCTATTGATCGAAATATAACAACTCTTGATGAGATTAACGTTTTAATCAGACATGAAAACAATTCAAGAGTGCTTAAAAGGCTCTATTTTGTCAAATTTAGGTTTTTAGGAGATTCTGTTGAAGAAGCTGCTACTAAAGTTGGAGTTACTAAGAAAACAGGATATTACTGGCAAGAGGATTGGAATAAAGGCGGCTATGCCGCCTTGATACCAAATTTTGGTGGAGGAAGAAAATCCAAGCTTACTGATAATCAAATAAAAGAGTTAAGAATCTTGTTAGAAAGAAAGGATTACTGGACTACAAGAGAAGTTTTGGAGCTAGTAAAGGAAAAATATGGTGTAGAGTATTCACAAAAGCAAATAGGAGTTATATTGCATAGTTTTAATATGTATCATTCAAAACCATATACTCTTGACTACAGAAGACCTGAAAACGCTGAGGAAATTTTAAAAAAAGTTAATAGAAGCAATTCCAGCATATATTGGTCCAGATGACCAATATATCATAGGTTTTCTGGATGAATCTTCACCACAAACAAAAGCAAATACGCAACGATTATGGTCATTTAAAAAGCCTTTAATTATTAAAAATACAGATTGTATAAAGGCAAACGCATTTGCCTTTTATTCTATCAACGGCAGAAATCTGATCGATTTTATGGAAAGTTCAAAAGCAGAAAATGTATGTGAATTCCTTGAGAAAATTGTGGAGCAGAATTTAGGGAAAAGAATAATTCTTGTTCTGGATAATTCAAGGTCACATCATGCTGATAAAACGGTATGGAAAGCAAGAGAATTAAATATCACACTTGTGTTTCTTCCTCCTTATTCACCAGATCTAAATCCTGTAGAATTTGTATGGAAAACGATAAAACGAGAAATATCTGTCAGATTTATTCAATCTAAAGAACATCTAAGAAACGTTATAAAAAATGAATTTATAAAAGTGGAAAAGTCATTATCGTTTGCAAAGAAATGGATAGAAACGTTCAATCCACAAATAAAAAGTGTAGTTTGTTGAGTAAGGAACTATAGTCACAAATAATTATATCCCGAACACTTTTAAAAAAATTAACTTGTCAATCGGAATTCAACTCATAGCAGGTTATTTAAAGGATAGTTCATCCCAAAAACAACCTTTATTCTCACATTAATAAAAGTTTTAAATTAATTTTTATCGTTGGAAACTTGAGTTTTTATTCAGAATTTGAGAACTAAGATCATATCTTAAAATTAAACTTGATCCTAATTGAGATAGGACTTATGCATTTGAACCGAAAAACGGTAACATTTAATGTTTACTGTACTTGATTTTATATTTTGAATGCATATAGTCCTATGAGATAGAGTGATAACTTAAGATTAGTGTGTATCTGAATTCCAGAAAACTTATGATCTAAAGTTGAAATTAACGGGATTTGTTCTCCAATTGGAGAAATGCTTTTGGATTTTAAGATATCCTCGATTAAAAATTGACTCTGAAAAAGAAAATGGTTTCAAGGGAACTCCAGCAATGGCAGAAAAATAACTGATCATACGTGGAAATTGGAAATTGCTAACTTATAGGGCCCTGTTCAATAACTTGGGAATACAGCCAGGTTTCAATACCTGCAAAAATGATTCAATTTGATTATATCAAGCTGTCTGCTAGGAAAAACAGTTGAAAAACTAAAACTTTATTGAATATAAACTTTGGGAGTATGGTATTATGGGAAAAGAGATATTCGGTACTTTGAGGAAGATACTGTATGTTTTATTATTGGCCTTTTCTGTGATATCTGCAACAGCTGGAACAGTAAGCGCAGCAGAAGTAATTGTATATGGGCTTATTAACTTTGGGGGAGAAAATCTTGACACTACTTCTGATCAACCAAGCGTTGGATTGAACGACAAGATATCATCAATTAAGGTCATGTCAGGTACATGGAGATTCTATGAATATCCAAATTATGGAGGTCGTTATTGGGATCTTGGACCAGGAGAATATTCCTCGGTGGGAAGTGCTGGTATACCCGACAATTTAATCTCGTCTTTTAAACAGATTTAAAAAAAACATTTTTGTAGTGTCCACTTTGAATCTATAATCCCTGCTTTTCTTGCAGGTGTATTTTTACATCCAACGCTTCTTCCATCTTTATACTTTAATTCCACATGCTTTCTACAGAAGTTGAAACGGGTACAGTAAAGCGTCATTTGATTTGCCATTATGCTACACTCAGATGCAAGTCTAACTATTGCTTTAAAGTAGCTGACTGTATCCTTAAAACATCAGCAATAGCTTCATTACTCATTCCTTTCATGGAAATATTTAGGATTAAATCAATGATGGTATATTCTTTTTTACGAAGGTTATAATAATAGGGTTTACGCACTTATGATGGAAAAAAACAAGTGCAATAAACGTCATAGTTATAATTTGGATATTTGGAAGTTATGAGTTTATTGCTATTGGTTTTGTACTTCAAGTGCGTAAGTCCTTGCATTAAGCCTCCAGATGTAAAACACTAAACCAGTCACAATGCCGAATGTGCTTGATTTTATACGTTAAGTGAATAAGTCCCATATTCACAAACTTTTATGGTAAATTTGGAAATGTCTTATGATAAGGCTCATTACCCATATACTGTTTCCATTCCTTTGGTGTAAGATTTCGGGTTAAACGATGGCTAGCTTGATTAATAAGATCTTCTGTATTACATATCCATAAATGCGCGGTATTGTCATCACTCGCCGTAGCGATATATTTTCCATCAGGACTGAATACGATATTATTCACTGGACCATTATGTTTCAGAACTAAAATCTCTTTACCTGTTGATGCATCCCATAAACGTGCGGTATTGTCAGCACTTGCAGTAGCAACATATTTTCCATCAGGATTGAATACGACATTATTCACCGAAGCGTCATGATTCAAAACTAAAATCTCTTTACCTGTAAATGCATCCCATAAACGTGCGGTTTTATCATCACTCGCCGTAGCAACGTATTTTCCATCAGGACTGAACATAACATTATTCACCGAAGAATTATGATTCAAAACTAAAATCTCTTTACCTGTAAATGTATCCCATAAACGTGCGGTTTTATCATCACTTGCCGTAGCAATGTATTTTCCATCAGTACTGAACGCAACATTATTTACCCAACCACTATGGTTTAGAACAAAAATTTGTTTACCTGTAGATACGTTCCATAAACGTGCTTTGTGGTCTTTGCTAGCTGTTGAAATGTATTTTCCATTAGGACTGAATACAACTTTGTATACCCAACTATCATGTTTCAGAATAGAGATATTTTTGCCTGTCGATGCATCCCATAAGCGTGCGGTATTGTCGATACTCGCTGTAGCAACATATTTTCCATCAGGACTGAATACAACATTATTCACCGGACCTTCATGTTTGAGAGAATCAAAAATCTCTTTACCTGTCGATGCATCCCATAAACATGAGGTATTGTCATTACTCGCCGTAGCAACATATTTTCCATCAGGACTGAATACAACATTATTCACCGGATCATCATGTATTAGAAGGAAAATTTGTTTACCTGTGGTTGCATCCCATAAACATGCAGTATTGTCAGCACTCACCGTAGCAACATATTTTCCATCAGGACTGAACACAACATTATTCACCGAAGCATTATGATTCAAAACAGTAGTGGATACATCCCATAAACGTGCAGTATTGTCAGCACTTGCAGTAGCAACATATTTTCCGCTAGGACTGAACACAACATTATTCACCGAAGCATCATGATTCAAAACTAAAATCTGTTTACTTGTGGTTGCATCCCATAAACATGCGGTATTGTCAAAACTCGCAGTAGCGATATATTTTCCATCAGGACTGAATATGATATTGTTCACTGGACCATTATGTTTCAGAGGGAAAATTTGTTTACCTGTGGTTGCATCCCATAAACATGCAGTATTGTCAAAACTCGCCGTAGCGATATATTTTCCATCAGGACTGAATACAATATCATTTATCGGACCAGCATGCCTCAGAAGGAAAATTTGTTTACCTGTAGCTGCATCCCATAAACATGCAGTATTGTCATCACTCGCCGTAGCGATATATTTTCCATCAGGACTGAATACGATATTATTCACTGGACCATTATGTTTCAGAACTAAGATTGGTTCACCTGTAAATGCATCCCATATGCGTGATGTATTGTCAAAACTCGCCGTAGCGATATATTTTCCATCAGGACTGAATACAACATCATTTACCGGACCAGCATGATTCAAAACTAAAATCTGTTTACCTGTGATTGCATCCCACAAACGTGCGGTTTTGTCATTACTCGCCGTAGCAACATATTTTCCATTAAGACTGAATACGATATTATTCACTGAACCATCATGATTAAGAGTAATATTTTTACCTGTAGATGCGTCCCATAAACTTGCAGTATTGTCATTACTCGCCGTAGCAACATATTTTCCATCAGGACTAAATATAACATCATTCACCCATTGATCATGATTTAAAACTAAAATCTCTTTACCTGTAAGTGCATCCCATAAACGTGAGGTATTGTCATTACTCGCCGTAGAAACGTATTTTCCATCAGGACTAAATACAATATCATTCACCCATTGATCATGATTCAAAAATACAACTTTATGAGGTATGAGTAACAATCCCTGACGTATTAACTGATCAGCGGTCGATGTTCTGCTAATATTAAATGATTCGATAGCAAGAAGAACACTTTTATCCAGAGTCCTAGGATCTTGAGAGAGAATACTGGATTGTAAATTTAATTTCGAAGCACTAGTTTCTTTCGTCTTTTCTTCAGCTTCTTTCGTCTTATCTTCAGCATGCTGTTTCTGACTCTTGGCTCTTGTTCTCTGTACCTCAGCAAGCTGTTTCTGCGTCTCGGCTTTTTTTCTCAGTTCTTCAGCTATCTGTTTCTGTTCTTCAGCTAGCTTTGTCTGTTCTCCAGCAAGATGGCTCTTTTCTTCAGCTAGCTTTGTCTGTTCTTCAGCAAGATGGCTCTGCTTCTCTACTTCTTTAGTCTTTTCTTCAGCAAGATTACTCTTTTCTTCAGCAATCAGTTTCTGAGAAAATGCAAGTCCGGCTAAAATTAAAATGACAATTGAAAAGACTCCAAGTGTCTTAATTTTGCGGCGTAGGATCCTTTCTTTTTCAGCCCTCTCTTTCTCTAGCCGTTCTTTCTCTAGCCGTTCTTTCTTTAGCTTTTCTTTCTCTGCCCATTCTTTCTCTAGCCTTTCTTTTTCTAGCCTTCCTTTCTCTGTCCTTTTTATCTCTGCCAGTTTATCATTAAAAACCTTGTTAGAAGATAGTATTGGCTCGATAAACCTGTCGTGAGTCAGTTCATACCAGCGTGCACCTGCCCGCCACTCGGCTCTGATAAGGTGCATGCTTTCAAGCACATCAATGGCTGCATTGGGAACATCACAGGTGCACGCTGGAGCCCGATAAACCATCCCCCGTGTCCCCATAGCCGTTATCAGCACTTCGCCACACAATCTGCGCAGGCCTTCTTCATCAATGCGTGCCTTCTCTGCTGATGCCCTTATAGCCTCTTCATAAAACCTGTAAAGTTCCTGTTCCACATTGCCATAGGTTTTCAGGTGCTGAAATGTGATTTGCTTCACCTCTGGAGGTAACTCACGCCAGAGGTTCTGGCATACTACCTGAAGTTGCACAGCCTCTATGAACTCTCCTGTTACCTCAGCGGTTTTGCCTGGTGTTGTTTCAACTCGAATCGTCAATAAATCATCGACAAGTTTTTCTGCTACCCCTTCTGCAAAAAAACGGCCAGTATATCTCAAAGGCTCTTTGATTGCCAGCAGGGCAGCATCACTGCGCAGACGCTCCATGTGAAAACGCGTCCGCAATCTGTCGGGGAGAAGATAAGCATAAGGGTCTAGCTGAGCTATGAAATCCTCCCGCATGACAAAAACCACCCTTAAAAGGGGGTCTGCTTCCAGAGCAGTACTTACTTGCTCAAAAAATCCATCTTTATCTTTCCAACGGTCTTGATATAAAGAGAATATTTCCTCAAACTGATCGAAGATGACGGCACGGGGTAAAGGCATGCCATCTTCATCTTGCATATGCTCCTGTTTATTCAAAAAGTCAACAAGTCTCATTTTAGCCAGGCTCTCAATATCATATTCACCTTCAGCCCAACTTGTGAGCGTATTAAAGACATATATGTTTGAAATCTCGTCAGTTTTTGTATATTCCAAAATTGTGCCTTTAACTCGCGCCACCGGAAAAACTTCAAACTGGTTTTCCTTAAGGAGAGGAATAAGCCCTGCATTGAGAAGTGAAGTCTTACCTGCACCCGACTGGGCATAGACGAGAACCAGATTATGTGCAATGACTAGGGACAGGAGATCTCGAGCTTCCCGGTTTCTTCCAAAAAAAATGAATTCATCTTCCTGTTCAAAAGGTCGAGGGCCCACGTAAACCTGGAATTCGGGTACCACTATTGAAAGCCTCCCATTGTGTTCTCAATTCTGCGGAAGACAGTTCTTTGATTTTTCTACACATCTCTTCCTTAGAGTCATAAGGTCTTCAACCACAGTCACAAGCTCCACCCGTGTCAAGTCATCCGAGTCTTCCATTGGGTAGTCGTACTCTTTTGCCCACTCATTTGCAATCTGGGAAATAATCAAATTCTTTTCAGAACAGGCCCCAGATCCAAGAAAAGGAGTACACTTCCCATTCTTGATTCTCTTAAGAAGGATATCCCAATCCTTAACTTCCAGCATGGTTGGCACTAATAACATCCTCCACAAAGTTCAAAATTCAAATCACTTCTCCAATTGGATACTAAGCAACGCTAATTTCAAATCCAGATCGTAAATTTTCCAGAAATTTAGAATTTGCACAGATATATGAGAATTTCTGTCCTGAAGTACTGTTTTTTAGCTGTATTTTAATGAGAATAACTGTAAATACGGGATTGGCGAAAGAGAGGAGCTTTAGGGGAGAATTGTTACTTTGTTCTATTGCTCGGCTTTCATTATCAGATTTCAGGGAAAAATTCTAAATATTTAAACCCCCGGAGCTTATTTGAACCTGGAATTTAAATGACACTCCACATCGTCTCAATCCTTATTTGTTGAGCTGTGACAATAACGACTGATCCTTCTTTACTAAAACCGGTGTTAGATGCTCTGGAATACCTTGTAGTTGAATTTGTACACACCCAAATCTATATGCCTCTTCAATGCTAAGCCCTCCTCCTAATGCCTGGTAAAAACCAATAGCAAAGGCAATAGCAGCTTTATCGCCGATTGCCTGGTTCATGCCAATGACATATTTGATGTGTTTAGCGATGGCTTTTGCCTGAATCTCTGCGTAACAAGCGTTCAAAATTACACAATTCACCTGACCGCTAAATTGTTCAAACAATGCGGCAAGCGCATCAGGATCGATCGGGTGAGTTTTCCCTGCTAGATCCTCAAAGCACAACGCACCTGTAGGTGTGCCATGACCAGAAAAATGGACGATATGTGGCTGTGTATCAAGCAAAGCTTGGGATATATCTGATGGGCGAACTGACAATTGTGGCAATAATGTAAAGCGGTCCCGAAATTTAGCCAATTTCAGTTTTTCTTGAATCTCTCGAAATTCTTCACCAAGCCGCAAGCGAGATTCATTAGTGGGATCGGCTGCTAAGAAGAGTATCGAAACCTTATTGGTTTTTTCTTTAATTAGAAAACGTCGCCTATTTTCAGCATCTATTTTTGTGATATCACGATTGAAAGCCTCCCATCGTGTTCTCAATTCTGCGGCAAATTCGCAGCAATTATGCCAGTATACCTGGATATGAAGATCCTCAAAATAGCGATCCAGATATTTCTGAGCTTTTTCTTCTTGGGTCTCAGAAACATTCCCTGGCACGAGCTGTACAGATATGTGCTTTCTACCCATCATACTTCTTCCTATGTATTCATCAAGAATCCGGCAAAGAACACGGAAATCCCAATCAGTTACCTTGTAGCCTAGAAGAAGAAGAGATGTGCCTCCAAATGCCTCCTGAATACGCGGAGGAAGCAGGTTTTCTACCTTTGAAACAGCAACAAGGAAGTCCAGATAATCGTCCTCTGTTAGAACTAAAGACTCTGGTATTTTATAGCAGCCATGGAGGTGATATACTAAGGGTTTTTCAGGAGTGGGGTCGAAGTCTGATGACGTTGGTTTGCGTTTTATGATGTATTCATTCCACCGACATATTTCCTGGATTGGTGTTTTGCCACGGCTTTTAAGAGCTCGCACCATGAGGTCATCGTAAGTTGTGGAAATATAAACTGGTAGTGGGAGATCGGCTAGCACTCCGTGAATTTCATCAGGAGTTTCAAAGTATGTTGGTGTAATTTCTTCTGACAGTTCAGCGATTTTATTACAAATCTCATCCCTTGGAAACATCTTGTCTCCTTCGGTTACAGCCACAAACTGAGCCACCCGTGTCAAGTCATCCGAGTCTTCCATTGGGTAGTCGTACTCTTCTGCCCACTCATTTGCAATCTGGGAAATAACAGAAATCTTTTCAGAACAGGCCCCAGATCCAAGAAAAGGAGTGCACTTCCCATTCTTGATTCTCTTAAGAAGGATGTCCCAATCCTTCTCTTCCAGCATGGTTGGCACTAATAACACTCTCCACAGAGTTAAGTTCTCTTCTCAATATTTCTCGTGTTTATTCTCCCCACTCACCTTTCTTTCCACTCACCTGCTGTCTTGAAAGCAGATTAAAAATCAGGGCACAGAATGGAAGTGTTTTCAACTTCTCTCTTTCTCAATTCTTCCAGGTCAAAGTCACATTAAAATTAGCACCCGTACCCGCTGCTATAAACATACCGGCTTTTAAATCCATTGAAATGCCAAAAGAAACTTTAACTTCTTCCGGTTGCTTACTGAGGTCTTTTAACCTATTCAATACAGTATTAGAGACAGGCTTTACAATACCAAGCGATTCTTCAAATGTCTGATTTGTGATATTTACTATTTCACGAGATGTAGATGAACGTGAAACACGAGTTATTTCCCCTTCAACTTCAGCCTCTTCTGCTTCTATTAATACAGTACTGCCGTCTTCCAGAGTAAATTTTACAAGGCGTTTCATAGAGAATCACAGGTTAGAATATTTATTAATAAAGGAGTATTTTTATGAAATAATTAAAGAATATTTAATAATATAGGAGAAATAATTATTGAATTGACAGGAAAAAGAAGTCAGAAATACAAATAAAAAGTATCTATACGAGTAAACTCTAAATTCCAGTCCTTCTGACCCACTAAGTAGAAAACTCACTGGCAATTCCAAAATAATTCATGTAATCAATATAAAAAGGATAAATCAGTTCAAGTTTCTCAGCATAGGTTTTTTCCTGCTAGAAATTCTATTTCTTATTCTTGAGCTTTCCCAATACCCCGAAGAAATCAAATTTATTTTCATAGGTTTTGCCTTCGTTTTTATTCTTTTCCGCTTCGAATCTTCTATCTATAATATATTCTCCAATCGGGTTGACAAAACCAAGCAGAATTCCAAGTCCTGTAAAAATATAAACCACGGTAAATATTTTCCCAAAATCAGTTTTAGGAGCAAAGTCTCCATAACCCACAGTTGCCAGAGTGATAACTGAAAAATAGAAAGAGTCAAGCCATCCCCAGCCTTCCATCCTATGGTAAAAAATAGTACCTCCTGCGAGAGTAATCACAGTTAAATAAAGGAGGGACCTGAACTTAGGATCTTTAAGCAGCGTTTTTAGCGTCTTTAGAAACATAAAGAATGTATAAAAAAAAGGAATTATTACCGTTCCCTCCAAGCATATTTTCCATCTTAGGTTAAAAAGAAATCCGTGCAATCTGTAAATTCTGACTTAAATGGGAGCTATATCATTAACTGATACCATTAACTGATACTGTGATTAGAAACGCGGGCTTTCAATCCGGTCCCATTTTTTGAAGCTCTGTCCGAGCAGGTAGAGGGCAAGAGGCACCAGCAGGAGGTTAATAAGTACGTAGTACGGGCCAAACATTGACAGGACAACATTCACAAGCAGTAGCGGCATAACTGAAATCGTATATAATGCAAAAATCCTGCCGTTATAGAGGTTTATGGAAGGCGAAATCCCTGTCAGGTAATATAGGGTCAAGGTTGATTAGAGGCTCATCGATAATTGCGAGTTCCGGCTCATGCAGGAAAGCCTGAGCAAACATCAATTTCTGCCTTGTGCCCCTTGAGAGGTCTTTGCATAGTGAATTTTTCTGGTCTCTGAAATCCAGGAATTCGAACCATTTTTCACAGGTTTTCTCATAGTTTTCCATTTTCTGGATTTTTGCAACGAAATAGAGGTATTCTTCAGCGGTCAAAAAACTCGGTGGTGTTTCCTGCTCAGGAACAACGCCTACCAGCT
The DNA here is from genome assembly GCA_002496565.1 of Methanosarcina sp. UBA289. Classification (GTDB taxonomy): domain Archaea; phylum Halobacteriota; class Methanosarcinia; order Methanosarcinales; family Methanosarcinaceae; genus Methanosarcina. Next base: position 292,150 of record DAKJ01000017.1, read on the forward strand.
CCCTGACTCGAATCGGGTCTTCGAGCACATCCACGCCGTGTACTCGGAGGTAGCCAGAGGTTGGCTTTATTTGACCGGTGAGCATCTTGATCATAGTCGTTTTTCCTGACCCGTTAGGACCCAGAAGCCCAAAGAGCTCACCTTTTCCAATTGAAAGGGAAATATCATTTACTGCCTTTGTACTTCCATAAGATTTAGAAAGATTTCTTACTTCAATCATCTTTAAGGCTCCTGAAAATCCATTATTTGCGAGCAAATAATGGTACAACATCAATCATAGAGTAAATTATAGTAGAGTAAATTAGAGTGAATACATAGTAAACCTCAAATTAAATTACAGATTCAGTCAAGATTAAGTGATTTTTCCCGGAAAGTCCACAAGATTAAACAAGAATTAATATCAAACTCGTGAGTTCATTTGGAGAAATTTTTAGTTTTAACCCACAAGTATAAATTTTACTATATGTTGATATTATCTAAAAATATATAAAAGAGTTTCGAAGACTATCTTCGAATCGAAAGTCGGGCTAAAATAAGATTAATATTCCGCTCTCTTTTTGTTTCCAATCAGGGCACAAAAACGCTATGAAAGTCGTGTTGTAAGCCCAGAGTAAAATAGAGCTATAAGAATTTAAAATCAGATTTCTTAAATGATACTTAAAACTACATCAAAACTATCTAAAGTTACATTAAACAACGTTCTCCTTTCCCAGCTTCTTTTTCTTAAACCCTTACCTCTAATTTTGGAAAACTTTCAGAGGAAAATCCATCGGTTGTAGGGCTCAAAGCGTTAAGTTCACTTGCAGTCTCTTTTAGAGAAAGCATAAAATCCGTCCTTATTCTGAAAATGAGCTCTTCAGGCTCTACACAGCAAAAAAGAGTTGGTTCGCCCTCAATAATCCGGACATACCCTTTCTTCTCCATCCCTCTGAGCGTTCTGTAGATTTTGGGTCTCGGGACTCCGGAACCTTCTGCAATTTCACTGGCTCTTGCCTGTTTAAGACCGACAAGCACTGCATAGATTTTAGCTTCGTTTCCAGTAAACCCCAATTTCTGAAGATTTTCTACAATTTTAAGAGTCACTTCATCCTCCTCCTTTCGCCCACCCTCGAGTTAGAGTCTAGCTTGTTGACTGGCAGCCTTTTTTAAAAGTCTCACCATCGTTTCGAGACTTTGTACATATTCTTCTACATCCTTCTCGTCTACAAGCTTAAAGATTTCATCGGCGACCTGATTGAAATAGTTATAACATTCTAGTCCCTTCTCAGTTAGTGAAACAAGCACTTTCCTTCGGTCTTCAGGGTCAGTTTTTCGAAATACCATTCCTTTTTTCTCCAGATCATCAACCATTCGAGTTAGGCTGCTTTTATCCATGCCTGTATACTTCCCTATAGTCGAGGGCATGATTTCACCTTCCATGCCTATGATCTTGATTACCATGGGTTGATTCTTGCTCAGATTCTTAAATTTGCTAATAATTTTTTTCTGAAAAGTCTGTTCAAAAATCAAATTATCAAGAGCATCTCTTTCTGTCATAAGAAGAATTATCTTCTTCAGCGTCTCTTCGTCCATTTTATCCACTGACCTTTTTTATACCTGATTTGCCGACCAGAAGTATTTTTCAGGCAGATAATTTCCGAAATATAATGAATTTATAATAATATTGATTTTTCAATTATAAGAAATTAAATAATTGAATTTTCAATGGTTGATAAATCAACACTGTTGTGAACATATTTAAGCTTCGCGGTTTACATAATCTGAAAAAATTTGTAAATTGAAAAAGAACTCAGAAAAATGATTCACAGCCTTCTTGAAACATAGCTTTGAAACATAAAAATGGAAGCTACATTTCCAGGATTTGTTTTTAGAAAATAAGATACAATTGAAAGGTTTAAAATAGAATCAGGCTAAAGACTTAAAACCTGGCTGCAAATTGATTTTGTCCTGATTTGCCCAAATATCACTCTTCACCTGGAGGTCTGCTCCTGAAAGAAAAGCTTCTTGAGATCAAATCCGCATTTATGGTCTATTTTAAAGAGCGGGAAGCCGAGATCGACGGTTCTCTCCTTGCCGTGCTGTCCGGGGAAAACCTCCTCTTTCTAGGACCGCCTGGAACGGCAAAAACCCAGCTTGCGAAAAATATCTGCCAGTCAATCGAAGGCGGAAACTTTTTCAATTATCTCCTGACAAGCTTTTCCACCCCTGAAGAGCTCTTTGGTCCACTTTCCTTAAAAGCCCTGGAAGAAGACGAATTCCGCAGGAAAATCGATGGCTGCCTCCCGACTGCACATATCGCTTTGTTGGATGAGATTTTTAAAGCGAGCAGTGCGATCCTGAACAGCCTCCTGACCATTCTCAATGAGCACAAATACCATAATGGAAGAGAGCTTGTAGACGTGCCTCTGCTATCTGTTTTCGGGGCATCCAATGAGTTTCCTGACGAAAACGAGAGCCTTGAAGCACTCTATGACCGCTTTTTGTTCAGGTACAGACTCGCCTATATCCAGGACGAGGAAAATTTTCGGAACCTCCTTTTCAGAAGCCCTGAAGAATTCGAACCTGCAACAAGTCTCAGAGTCTCCGAAATATACGGACTTCGAGCACGCGCAAAAGATCTGCCTGTTGACCCTGATGTTGAGATCATTGTAACTGAGCTTCGAAAGAGCCTTCAGTTACATGAGATTGAAATCTCTGACCGGCGCTGGAAAAAAGTCATTCAGGTCTTGAAGGTTGCAGCCTGCAGCAGTGGATGCCCGGCCGTGGACAGGACAATGGTGCTCCTGCTTCAGCACATGCTCTGGAATCTGCCTGAAGAGCGGGAAACCATACGGAAAACCGTTTTTGAGTTCGCAATTTCAGGCGGCATCAGTACAGAAAAACTGCGCCAGGAAGTCGAAGACCTGCAGGCCGCAGTAAGCATTGCCCTGAAAAACGAACTTCCTGTAAAGATCCTCTGTGACAGCTGCGGAGAAGAATTTCGGCTTAGGCAGGAAATTGAAACTCACCATATATCCCACCCGAATCACAGCTATACTCTTAAAACGGAAGGGCCGTCAAGGATCTATCCTTATGACAACCTTGTAAAAGAAATTGATTCGCTTCAGGAAGCGGCTGGAAAAACGAGCACACTTTCCCAGACCCAGAAAGAAGTTTTTGAAAAAGAACTTAAAAACCTTGCCGATCGAGTGGAACGTGTAAAATACCGACTTGAAGCAGAGCGGGAACTTCTCAAAAACCTGATGGATGCAAATATATGGCTCTCGACGCTTGACAGAAACGAAGCTCTTCTCCTGCACGACACCCGAAATCTCGAGCTATCCGAGCTCGATGAACTCATCTCAAAAAGCCGGTCAATGCTCGGAATTCAAATCAGGCAGGCAAGACCTGAACCTCAGCCTGAAATCCAGCCTGCAAAAGAAGCAGGAAAAAAAGAAATGGAACAAATTTCCGTATCCGATTCTGGCAGCAGTGTCAACAGTTTTATGAAAGGTATTGGCTCTCGATTCAAGCTCAGATGAAGAAACCCGACATAGTAGCTTCAAACCAGGCAATATTTGATCAGGAAGCTTTAAACCAGATGTTTTAAACTATAAAAATCCCAAAACAGGAAGTTTTAAACTATAAAATTCTAAAACACGAACTTTTGAACCATAAAATTCCAAAAAAGGTAATTTTTAACCAGATAACTCAAATGAGGTTTTGACATGGAAGGCTCTGAGGATTTTCCAAATAACTCGGATGCAGCTTCATCTAGAACTTACTCCTTTTTAGGGAATAAAGCCTCAGGAAATAAAGGCTTGCGGGATTTGCTTTTGCTCCATAATCAGACTGCGGCCGTGCTGGGACGAGACCTCAGGAGCACAATAGCCTTTCCTCGAACTATTCCCCGCCCAATACGAGAAAAAATCGCCGAAGTCCTAACCCTTGAAATCCTTTTTGGGCAGCCTTATGAGATAAAAGACCCTGAAAGGTTCATAGAGACTTTCGGAGCTTTTTATCCGATCCTTCTTACCCTGAGAAATTCAAAACCCTGGCCTAAACTCCGAAAAATTGCAAAAAAAAGTAGAGGAGCCGGAATTGCAGGCTTGAAAATTCTCCTGCCTCTTATTTATGATATTCTGGAACGTTTCTTAGAGACCTCTTCCAGTGTTTCAAGTGTAGAATATCTTAAGGAAATTGATGCTGGAATAGATGAAATACTCAGTCAATTTGAAGAAATCCTGAAAGAAACTCTCCTGATGTGGGGAAATACGGGATCGGCTGAGTTTTCAGGCAGGAATGTCCAGACAATGAGAAGTTACGGAGAACTTGCCTTGGCCGACGCTGTCCTGGCTTTTATGCAGAAAGGTGGGTATCAGGATTTTCTGGAAAGAATAATGGAAGGACTATACCGTAGAATGAACGAATTCGTTTCAGAAATGGAAGAAAACATGGAGCTTTTCGATACGCTTGCCCTGCTTTTTCCCCAGCGTAACTGGAGCTATTCCGTAAAAGAGCTTAAAAAAGAGCCTTACTATGTGCAGCTTAAAATGCTTAAAAATTATTCGACCTTTTTTGAAAAAAGCCCTGACCTGAGAAAAATTGTAGATTTTATTGGTAGGCGGGAATTTGACCCGCCTTCGGACCGCATACGCCTTTCACCTTTTGGAAAAAACCGGATTCAGACCGTGCGCTTTTCCGATTCTATCAATAATTTGCTGCCCATGGAAGCCGCAAAACTCCTGAACCCATCCCTGAAGAAGAAGTTCTATGCGGATATGCTTGAAGGAAAGCTCCTAAGCTATCAGCTCCTCGGAAAACATTATACAGGCCCTCCCCGAATAAAACCCAGAGGCCCGATGATCGTGCTTGTGGACACCTCCGGCTCAATGCATGGAGCTCCCCAGACCCTGGCCAAGTCCGCAGTGCTGGCCATGGCAAAACGCATGCTTTCCCAGCAGAGGGACATGAAAGTTATCCTTTTTGCCTCAACAAGCCAGCACCTGGAAATCGAGCTCAGCAGCAGGAAAAAAATGTCCGAAAAATTCCTGAATTTCCTTCTCTATACCTTCGGTGGAGGAACGGACTTCAATACTGCCCTTGCCTCAGGCCTCAAGTCCCTGAAGGAAAAAGACTTCCAGGGAGCAGACCTGCTCTTTATAACCGATGGCAAATCCGAAGTCTCGGACGAACTGGTCCTGGCCCGCTGGGAAGAGGCAAAAAAGAAGTATAACGCAAAAGTCTATTCGCTAATCGTAGGTAACAGCGGAGCAGGCGGGCTGTCTGAAATCTCAGATTATACTTATTTTGTGGAAATGGAACTGGATCCTGAGGGCAGCGGCGGGTTTGTAAGGCTAATTGAATCATCTACAGAACAGAAATCTATAGATTCGAACGAAGCCGAAAATTAAGGAAGCAGGAAATTAAAAAAGAGTTGATTCCCTTTCTTTTCTGTTTATTCCTTTTTTCCGTTTCGTTTACTCATATCTCAGTGCATCTACTGGTTTTAACTTTGAAGCCCTGAAAGCAGGTACTACTCCAGAGATTACTCCTATTAGAACTGCAAGGGCAAGTCCCTCAAGCATTAGAGTAAATCTTACTCCACCACCATCTGCCATATCACTTCCCATCATTGCCTGGAGTCCAGATGAAACAAAGGATCCCAGAATAACTCCAAGGATACCGCCAACAAGGCCTACCATTGCGGAATTAAAAAGGAAAATCATAAGTATATCCCTGTTTTTTGCCCCAATGGCTTTCATAGTTCCAATTTCCTTTGTCTTTTCAAGCACAGAGGTAAACATGGTATTGGCAATCCCGACGGCTCCTACAATAAGGGACACGGCTGCAATGGCTCCGAGGAAAAGCGTCATCGAGCTCGTCATTTCAGTAACAGACTCGGCCATAGACTTTGAGGCTGTCACGGAAAAGTCCTTGTCATCTTCCTGAACAATATGCCTTGAGACCATGAGCTTTTTTTCGATATCTTCCGTAAGTTCGTCCACAAGATCTTCACTCTTGGCTTTTACAGTGATGCTATCATAAACATCTTTTTCGGCATCATCAAGCAGATTTACTGCTCCATCAATAGGCATATAGATTTTTGAGTCATCTCCCATGCCTTCTTCTTCCAGGACTCCGACAACTCGCACTGATTTGTTGTTTATCGTGATTACCTGATTAACCCCTATGTCCTGGTCGTAAGTCTCACTGGCAACACTGCTTCCTATGACTGCAACATATCTATCTGCCGGTTCAAGCAATCTTCCGGATTGCGTTTTCAGGGAAGTCATATACTTCCAGACCTGAGGATCCACACCTGTAATCGAAAGAGTTACATTTTGGGCTGCATAAATCACTGATTCTCTACCTGAGATCTCGCCAGAAATGTATTGTATTCCATCCAGACCCTGGAGAGCCTTGATATCGTCATCTGTTAATTCAGTATCTGTTGATGATCCCCCCATACCAGGAGGGCCAGGGATGTTAGATGACGCTTTGGTATACCCTGGACTTATGATTATTTTCGTCAGATCCATCTCGGCTAACTTGCTCTGCACATTTGCCTCCATAGCATTCCCTAAAGAGACAATGCCAATCACAGATCCGACTCCTATAACTATCCCGATAATGGTCAGCCAGCTTCGGAGCTTGCTGTGCAAAAGCATGTTCAGACCCATCTTCAGGTAGGTAGAGTTTCTCATCCTGCACCCTTCCATTCATTTTCGCTCAAGCCTTTTTTGAAAAGGCTTGTGTAACCGTTTCGCCGGTTTACCACGCCGCTGCCTAGGTTTTCGCTCAAGCCTTTTTTGAAAAGGCTTGCGGGCAAGCAATTTTCTGAAAAGGCCTGTGTTTCTCATTCTGCATCCTTCATTCTCTATGCCAGTTTTCAGGTTTACTGGTTTTCAGACTTTTCGCTGCCGGATGGTTTCTCTTTTTTTTTCTGTATCTTTTCCTGGATTTTCCTGCGGTAGACAAATGATCCTCCAACGAGTACTATTATCACAACGTAAAGCAAACATGAGCCGATGCCGGCACCTTTACTCTGACCTCCTGGGCCTCCCTGACTTGTCTCAGTCATGTTTCCTGCAGTCATTTCGAGTTTTACTTCCTTATCAACCGTTATTCTTTCTCCTTTCGCATCCGTATATTCAATCTGGACTTTTAGAGGATCGGAATCCATGGAAGTTAAATTGTTATCATCGAGTTTGACATTGGATGAAGAACCTGCACTCTTGCCATCTTCCTGTGTGCTTGCAATATTGAAAGATGCAATTGTGTAGTCCCCTTTCTCAAGGTTTCCTACAATAGTTGAGGAACTTCCTGAGACCTTGTATCCGTCCTGATCCGGAACCGAGACTTTCACGGAATAGGCCATGTTGTTGCCCACGTTTGCAACTGAAAGGGAAATTTCTCCCTGGTCACTTTCTGAGAAGGAAACATCAAAGTCAGTTTCCCCACCTACGAACATTCCTGCTGTGGTATTGATACTCTGTTCCTTGGATTCATAATCTTCATAGCTGAGATTCACGTCCAGAGTGTATAGCCCAGGGTCTGCATTTACATCTGCCATTACAGAGTAAGATACGTTTACCGAGCCTCCGGCTTCGAGGTACTTAATGTACTTGGTATTGTCCGAGTATACCGGGAGAATTACTCCTTTTGGATCTTTCCAGGAAACTACCATGTTTTTGATAGGGGAAGTTCCTGTATTCGTTACAATAAGTTCTAGAGGCTCTTCCTTTGCAATGTCAATATTCGCCTTGCTTACGGTTACGACCTGAGCATATTCTTTACCCCTTACCTCTAGCTGGATGGTTTTTGTAGTGGTAATTGTTTTTGATGAGTCTCTACTTTCTTTAGCAGCAGTAGTAATATCGATATCGTATTTGCCTGCAGAAGCATTGGCATCGGTCATAAGCTTAAATTTAAGGACTGCTGCATCGTCATCGTCTTGCCTGGCATTCAGGTAGGATACCTTTTTTGTTAGCTCTTCTCCGGAAACCTTATTGAAAGGATATTCCGAATTAACTGTGACAGTAATGTCTTTCAGGTCAGCGTTTCCTACATTCTGCACACTGAGCGTGAGTTCAACAGGCTCGCCAGGGCGAGCATAATCAGGATTTTGATTAGTCAGGTTTACGTCCACAGATGCAGATTGTATATCCCCATTAGAAGCAAGTGCCGTTCCGGCTCCAAGGCATATGAATACCGAAAACAGAAGTAAAAAGGTTAGCAAAGAGAACTTTCTCATTTTAATTCCTCAATTCAGATTTGGTTCGATTTCCGTACCGGGTTCATTTTTCGTTCGCTTTTCGATTTATTCAATCTCACCGTCTCGGATGTAAACAACCCTTGTTGTATATTTTACAAGTTCAAGGTCATGGGTAACAATTATAATTGTCTTAACCTTCTCGTTTGTTAAGCCCGTCAAGAAAATCCATAATATAGTCTCCGGTCTTTTTCCTTTTCCATTGTAATTAACCAAATTGAGCAACTGTCTGATATGAGGTTGAACACCTGTATAACACGAGTGCCTGATATGTGGCTGAATACTGTCTTATTTGGAACATTTGATCTTACAGCCACTCAATAGGATTGAAGGCAGCTGACCCTCTCATTGGTGTTTAATAATATAAGCATACTTAGCTAAAAATCGGGAAGCCTAGAGAATTAATTTACCAATGAAGCTTTTTTATAGGAGATTAACTTAATTTAATCTTTAATTATCCTATAAAAGGCAAACGAATACCCAATAAAGTGTTATTTTCGAGGGGGTTTCTCAAAAGGAGCTTCAGACCTAACATCAGAGCTGTTTCTCTCGTCCCTGACAAATGGTCCAAATAGCTGCTCCAAAGACAAAGAAAAACGCTCCTGCAATTAGAATCTCAAAATACCTGCCAGTTCTCGTCAAATCTCAATTGCCGGATAAAGAGGTTATATACACGAGTCATGGATCAATTCTAAAAAGAGCACTGTTACTTTTTTTTGAAAAAAGAAGACCGAGTTTCTAGTGATCCTGGCATTCAGCAACCATACCACAACCTTTTTCTTTGTTAGCAGAAAGCCATTGATTCCTATGAAAAATGAAATTAAGAAAGGGTTTGATTCCCTTTCTTTTCAATTTATTCCTTTTTCCGTTTATTCGTACCTTAATGCATCCACAGGCTTTAATTTTGAGGCCCTGTACGCTGGTACTACTCCAGAAATTACTCCTATCAGAACTGCAAGTGCAAGTCCCTCAAGCATTAGAGTAAATCTTACTCCGCCACCTCCTGTCATATCGCTTCCCATCATTGCCTGGAGCCCAGATGAAACAAAGGATCCCAGAATAACTCCAAGGATACCGCCAACAAGGCCTACCATTGCGGAATTAAAAAGGAAAATCATAAGTATATCCCTGTTTTTTGCCCCAATGGCTTTCATAGTTCCGATTTCCTTTGTCTTTTCAAGCACAGAGGTAAACATGGTATTGGCAATCCCGACAGCTCCTACAAGCAGGGACACGGCTGCAATGGCTCCGAGGAAAAGCGTCATCGAACTCATCATTTCAGTAACAGATTCTGCCATAGATTTTGAAGCTATTACGGAAAAGTCCTTGTCATCTTCCTGAACAATATGCCTTGAGACCATGAGCTTTTTTTCAATATCTTCCGTAAGTTCGTCAATCAGATCTTCACTCTTGGCTTTTACAGTGATGCTATCATAAACATCCTCTTTGGCATCCTCAATAAGCTCTACTGCTCCATCAATAGGCATATAGATTTTTGAGTCATCTCCCATGCCTTCTTCTTCCAGGACTCCAACAACTCGTACTGATTTGTTGTTTATTGTGATTACCTGATTAACCCCTATGTCTTGGTCATAAGTCTCACTGGCAACACTGCTTCCTATGACTGCAACATATCTATCTGCCGGTTCAAGCAATCTTCCGGATTGCGTTTTCAGGGAAGTCATATACTTCCAGACCTGAGGATCAACACCTGTAATCGAGAGGGTAGCAGTTTCTCCTGCATATTTCACCTCTTCACGGCCTGAAATTGATCCGGCTATATACTGTATACTATCCATACCTTGAAGTGCATCAATGTCGTCATCCGTCAATTCGGAATCTGTCGAGGAACCACCACCCATCCCAGGAGGAGGCCCACCATGCAAGTTTGATGACGCTTTGGTATACCCCGGACTTATGACTATATTTGTTAGATCCATCTCGGCTAACTTGCTCTGCACATTTGCTTCCATAGCGTCCCCTAAGGAGACGATGCCAATCACAGATCCGACTCCTATAACTATCCCGATAATGGTCAGCCAGCTTCGGAGCTTGCTGTGCACAAGCATATTCAGACCCATTTTCAGGTAGGTTGAGTTTCTCATCCTACTTCCTCCGTTTGTTAGTGATCCTATCTTTTGTGGTCTGTTTTTATTATATGGCCTTATTCAGACCTTCGGGTTTTCAGGATTTTTATTCCCGGAATGCTTCTCTTTTCTTGCATGCAGTTTTTCCTGAATTTTCTTGCGAGAGACGAATATTCCTCCTGCAACCGCTATTAAAACAACATAGACAAAATATGATCCAAACCCACTACTCTTGTTACCTGGCCCCCCTCGTCCCTGTTCAGTCATATTTCCTGCAGTCATTTCGAGTTTTACTTCCTTATCAACCGTGATTCTTTCTCCTTTTGCATCCGTATATTCAATCTGGACTTTTAGAGGTTCGGAATCCATGGAAGTTACATTGTTATCATCGAGTTTGACATTGGATGAGGAATATGTATTCTTGCCATCTTCCTGTGTGCTTGCAATATTGAAAGATGCAATTGTGTAGTCTCCTTTCTCAAGGTTTCCTACAATAGTTGAAGAACTTCCTGATACTCTGTACCCTTCCTGATCCGGAACCGAGACTTTCACGGAATAGGCCATGTTGTTGCCTACATTTGCAACTGAAAGGGAAATTTCTCCCTGGTCACTTTCAGAAAAGGAAACATCAAAATCGGTTTCTCCACCAACAAAAAGACCTGCTGTGGTCTGGATACTTTTTTCATTAGATTCATAGTCTTCAAATGTGAGATTTACATCCAGAGTATAGAGGCCAGGGTTTGCGTTTACATCTGCCATTACAGAGTAGGAAACGGTCACAGAATTATCAGGTTCCAAATATTTGATGTACTTGGTATTGTCCGAGTATACAGGGAGGATTACTCCTTTTGGATCTTTCCAGGAAACTACCATGTTTTTCAGGGGCGAATTTCCGGTATTTGTGATTATGAATTCCAGAGGCTCTTCCTTTGCAATGTCAATATTTGCCTGATTTATAGTAACAATCTGAGCGTACTCTTTACCCCTTACCTCTAGCTGGATGGTTTTTGTAGTGGTGACTGTGTTTGAAGAAGGGCCACTTTCTTTGGCAGTAGTGGTAATATCGATATCGTACGTGCCTTCCGACGCATTAGCATCCGTCATGAGCTTGAATTTAAGGACTGCTGCATCGTCATCGTCTTGCCTGGCATTCAGATAGGAAACTTTTTTTGTTAGCTCTTCTCCGGAAACCTTATTGAAAGGATATTCAGAATTCACTGTAACAGTAATATCTTTCAGATCAGCGTTTCCTACATTCTGCACGCTGAGCGTGAGTTCAACAGGTTCTCCAGGGCGAGCAGCATCAGGATTTTGATTAGTCAGGTTTACGTCCACAGATGCAGACTTAATATCCCCATTAGAAGCAAGTGCTGTTCCGGCTCCAAGGCATATAAATACTGAAAGCAGCAGTAAAAAGGTTAATAAAAAGAACTTCTTCATTTTAATTCCTCAATTCAGATTTGGTTCGTTTTCCGTACCTGGTTCATCTTTCGTACGTGCTTCGATTTTTTCAATCTCACCGTCTCGGATGTACACAACCCTTGTTGCATATTTTATAAGTTCAAGATCATGGGTAACAATTATAATTGTCTTACCTTCTCGTTTGTTAAGCCCGTCAAGAAAATCCAGAATATAGTCTCCGGTCTTGCTGTCTAGGTTTCCTGTAGGTTCATCTGCAAGGATTATAGGTGGGTTTACAGCCAGAGAGCGGGCTATTGCAACTCTCTGCCTCTGCCCGCCTGAAAGCTGAGAAGGAAGGTTCTTTTTCTTTTCAGAGAGCCCGACAATCTCAAGCAAATATGAGGCTTTTTGTCGGGCTATTTGCCGATCCTCTTCCTGAAACTCCAAGGGCAACAACACGTTTTCTTCAGTATTGAGGGTTGGAAGAAGGTTAAAGCTCTGGAATATGAAGCCAATCATCTGTCCTCTGATAATGGCGAGTTCAGATTCATCAAGTTTAGAGATGTCTTTTGAATTCAGATAAACCGTGCCTTTTGATGGTATGTCCAGACAACCCAACAGGTTCATCATGGTACTTTTCCCGCTTCCGCTTGGGCCAAGGATTACAAGGAATTCACCCTCATAAATCTCAAGATTTATTCCCTTAAGTGCTGCAAACTCAACTTCCCCCATCTGGTAAAGTTTCCAGACATTGGTCAGCTTGATAAGCGGAACCTCCTTATTTCTGGAGATTTTTTCTGCATTAGAATTGTTAACAGAATTATCTCCAGAATTAAAGGAGGGATTACTTTTTAAATTTTCCCCTGAATTATTTTCCTCGGTACTGTTCTCTGATTCACTATAGAAAATCGCCTCTTTTTCCAGCGAATACATAAATTTTGAGGGATTTAACTTAGTTTTAAAAGAATTTATTATCTCAGTAAATGTCATACACATCCTCTAAAAAGTTAATTATTTCTGAGCTGAACCATTTTAAGTAACCTGAGTTCAATGACGTGGGGCGTTTTACGAACTGTTAGATATTTTATCGGCAACTTCTGATCCTGCACTTGTTTTTGAAGAATCTTTATTCTCTTTGAAGATCCTGTAAACCCTGAGAAGCAGGAACCCTGAAAGCAGAAATGCCAGAAAGTCTGCAATAGGATAAGCTGCCCAAACTCCGTTCAGTCCATATAAGCGGGGAAGGACGAGAACAAGAGGGATTAGGAAGAGGAGCTGCCGGCTAATGGAAAGAATAAAGGCGGGTTTGGCTTTTCCTAAGGCCTGGAACAGGACTGATGTGATCACATTCAGACCGACCAAAGGCATTCCCAAAAGCATGATCGTTATAGCATCTTTCCCAATTTCCAGATACTCCAGATCTTCACTGAATAACCCTAGAAGTTGTTCTTTGAAGAGTATGATGATAATTAGACCAAGAAGTCCAGTAATAGTTGTCGCTACAAGCGATAGTTTTACGGCTTCGGCTATCCTTTCATATTTTTTTGCTCCGTAATTATACCCGACAATCGGTTGCAGGCCAAATCCCATACCTAGGAGAGACATGAAAATGAAGGAGTTAATCTTCATTATTACACCATAAACAGCAATTGAGCTATCTCCTCCATAAGTTGCAAGTGCATTGAAAACAAAAATCATCATGACACTGGTCGAGCACTGCATTACAAAAGACCCAATACCGATAGCCCCAATTTCCTTCATAATTTTGAGATTTAGTTTCAAGGTTTCTGGCCTGAAGTGTACAGCCCCTTTTCCTTTTAGATAATATAGCAAAAGCCAGACTGAAGCTACAGCTTGTGAAATTATAGTTGCAATTGCAGCACCCTTCACACCCATTCCGAAACCAAACATGAAAAACGGATCAAGGAAAATATTGAGGCCGCCTCCTACGAGCATAGCATTCATTGCAAGGCGAGCGTTACCTTCAGATCGGACAATGTTCTGAACAGCCACTCCAAAGACAAAGACAGTCCCTCCTAATATTATAATATTAAGATAATCTACAGCATAGGGCAGGACTCCAGGAGTTGCTCCGAAAACCTTCAAAATCGATTCAAGGTAATAAAGGCAAGGAATGGCAGTAAGTATGCTTAATATTAAACTCAGTGAAAAAACATTTCCGAGTACTCTTTCGGCTTTTCCATAATTTTTTGCTCCAAGGGATCGCGAAATTATAGAAGAGCCTCCTGTCCCTAGAACGATTCCGAAAGCCGTAATTATCATCTGGATTGGGAATGCTATCGAAAGTCCGCCTATGGCCTGGACACTATCTGCCCCATAGGCCAATCCCACGAAAAAGGTATCTACAACATTATAGAGAGCTTGTACCAGCATTCCGATAACAATAGGAGCTGAAAGCTTAAACAGGAGCTTCCTTATGTTATCTTTACCAAGAAATGCACTTTTTTCATCCATATTTTCATCTCTACCGTTTTTACTTCGCATTTTCTGGCCTATAAGACAGAGGCTCGAATTCAAAGTCAAAAAATTTAGTTGAAGCTTTATGAATAAGTAGCCTAAAAATCTCTTTTTCTTCCAAAGTGAAGTCCGAGAAGAGAATATCTGTAAAAGACATCAACTTCTTAAAAATGAGATTTCTCATTTCCTTTCCTTTTTCAGTCAGGTGAACTTTGTAAGCTCGAAGGTCACTTTCGTCTCTTTCCCTGTAAACATAACCTTCTTTTTCAAGACTCTGGATCGCTCTGGTACTTGTTGCTTTGCTTACTTTCAGAATCTTTGCAAGGGTTTCCTGGGAGACACTATCTTTGTGGTATAATATTAGTAAAAACTCAAATTGCCCGCTTCCGAGCCTATAAGCTTCGAGTTCCTTTGCCATGTACGCCAGATGGCTACGGTAAATATGGGCAATCGGGCCTAATATTTCTCTTGGGTCTATTTCTCTTAGGTCTGTTTCTTTTAGATTTGTTTCTTTTAGGTTTGTTTCTCTTGAATTTTCCATAATTTTATCCTTCACATTTATGAGCGGAAGAACTCATTTTGAAATGAAAAACTATTTCAAATTGTTACAGGCGGAACTAATCTGATCCCTGATAGGTTTATGAGATATATAATAGTTACGAATGAAACTAAATTGGGATACAAGATAGCTGTTACAATATAAGACAATAAAACAAAAACATAGAATAACTATTTTAATATTTTATAATACTTACTATAAACACTGGATTCTGAAGAAATTCTGAAGGGATTTTTAAAAAGACCACTTTCAATAATATTCCGTAGATTAAAATAATCGCATTTTGAATGAGAATTAAAAATATGAAAAATGACATTTATAGGTGTAAAATCTGGAATTAATCTAATTTTCATAGATTCTGGATACGTTTTTCAGTTACATGTGATACTAAAAAGAAATCCATGAGCTTATTTGTGGACTCTAACAAAAAGGTAACTCAGGCTGGAAGTGGCAAACATCTGTTTGTAAGATGTCGTACGAATATAGAAGGCGCAAAAATATGAGTTCGGTAGGCAGTAGAATTTCGCAAACTTACAGCTTTGTTTGAATTTTTGTCCAAATGCTCCTTTCTGTCTGTAAACATGAAACGTTATGAAATTATGTTAATCCCTTTAACACTTAATGAGTTGACTTTAAAATGTGAGGAATTACCTCACAGGAAGATAAAATTATTGTGAAGCACAGTTTGCTTTTCCCAGAATAGGATATGATTCTAAAGAATTACAAATTAAGAATTCAGACTTGAAATAATTTTATTCAAGAATAATATCTCTTTACAAGTTTTTATAGCAAAAGGATCTCATTAAGGTGAGAATGATGGGAAACAAAGAACTTATTCAGAATCAGCAGCAGATAGAAGAGATTCTATCAAAGGCAAAATTTATTAGGCTTGCTCTTTCGGAATCAGATACACCGTACATTATCCCAATGGCCTTCGGATATAAAGATAACAAGATCTATCTTCACTGTTCCCGAGAAGGAAAGAAAATTGACGTTATTAACAGGAACCCCAGAGTCGCTTTCGAAGCCGATGTCGAGGCTGAAATCATCATCACTGAGAATATATGTAAATATGATGTCCGTTACAGAAGCGTTGTAGGGAACGGCCAGGCACTATTTGTTGAAGATTATAATGAAAAAGTAGAGGGGCTTACTGTCCTTTCCGAGCATTACGGAAAAAAAGGGCCTTTTGAGTTTGAAGAATGGAAAGTTAACAGGCTGTGCATAATTAAGATTGAGATTGAAATAATGACAGGGAAACAGCATGGATTTTGAATGGAATAGCAAAAATCTCTGTGAAAAGCATGCTGTCCTTCAAGTTCTATTTTTATTTATTCTGATCTATGTCTCTGTTATTCTAGCTTGAAATTCTGCACCAATGCATATGAAGCGCCATACATTAAAGGAATTTTCAGACCAGATAATACGCAAAAACACTTAAAACCAGCCTAATTGATGAAAAGACAATAGAAATCATTGAAAAAGCTAGAATGTATACGTTTAAATCCAGGATATTCGCAAAAAGGCCGGAAAAATTAGCATTGAGGATAAGGGCAACCAAATTTACCAGCAAAATAAAAGTGAATATCGTTGTCAAACCTCTGCCGGCCCCTTTAAGATCTTCTTTGCTCAGGGCCATATGGGAAGAGATTGCAATTGCCAGGGCAAAATAAATCCAGAAATTGAGAGAAATCAGGTTTTCTACCGAAAATATGCTTTGAAAGAGACCTGCAGTAAGGGCAAAGATCTTTGTCATTATATACTTGTCCGGCTGGGAGGGTTCAAGGGTGAGGTAGTCGGCAACTCTGGCAAAAGAATCCGGCAGGAGAAGGTTCATCCCGATGACAAGCGCCGCAGTCCCGCTGAAGATCGGGCCCATGCCTATGAAAAAGTTTCCTATGTTTTGGTAGAGGCTTTTTGAGTTCCAGCTGTGGTTGACGTATCCAAGGGTTCCGTCCTTTGCTTTGCTGGAAAACAGCTTGAATTTAGTTATTTTATGCCTGAATATATAACACATCAACAGGTGGCCGAATTCGTGAATAGGAGTGCCTATCCAGGACGTGACCAGAATTCCTTTCCTGCCAAAGGCTCCCTGGGTGTAGAAATTAGCCCGGTTTTCAAGAAGGCCGAGTATCAGACCGACAAGGATCAGATAGCCTGTGACATAGAAGGTCTCAAGCAGGCTTGCCCTAAAAACCGTAAGAAATGCATTTTCCATTTTTTAATTCCTTTTATTTCAGGAAAAGTTTTAGCTTCAAGTTGACCTGAAATTAAATTCGATAGGTGGATTACAGGCTAGGTTATGGATTAGCTTCTAAGTATTAAGTGGATGAAGAAAATATAAACTTCGCGCCTGTCCAATATAAAACTCAAAAAAGTCTAAAAAAGGTAGAAAGAGTAAAAATATTCCTTATCAAAGAAAGTTAGAAGGAGTAAAAATACATTTTATCCAAGAACAGTCAATGTTTATATACAATAATTATACTTTTCAGCAAATTTCAAGATTTTCTTGACCTGCAAGATCAAACCAGACAGGGGTTTTGTCTTTAGGGTCGCAGTTATAGTTTATTGTGATTTCTTCGCCTTTCTGAATATCTCTAATACAGACATATTTTAAAAGTCCATTCTCGAAGTCTTTGTAGTACCTTGCATTCGGGTTGTAAGAGTGGTTATAAAGCGAGCCGTATCCCAATGCAATAGCTGCATCTTTTGAATCGGGGCCCCAGGCGAAATAATAATTGTATAGCTCGGTAAGCTCAAGTGAGTCTATCTCTTCAGAGGGTAAAACTATAACAGGACAGGTTTCTATTACCTCGCCTTTTTTAAAATTCTGCTGTGCAAATACGCCCCTACCTTTTCCAGGTGAGTTTTTAATACTTATCCGTAACATATGACCAAGTTCCTGCAAGCTTTAAGATATTATCAGTAAACTGTTTTATTATTTGGAAATACCTATAATTAGAGATTTCCCTTCACAATTTTAGATTCAGCGCTTAACCAAATAGAAAGTTCCTGAGTATCTCCCACGCATGCGATTTTCTTTCCAGATGCAGAACTTTTGGATGCAGA
>DAKJ01000017.1:310181-392581 GCA_002496565.1 Methanosarcina sp. UBA289
TGCAGAACTTTTGGATGCAGAACCTCTGAGTTCAGAATTTTTATATTCATAAATCTTATTAATAAATATTAAGGTAATGCAAAAAAGCAATAGCAAGCACCACAAATCCGTAAAAAAGTTCTTAAAATCATGAGAATTAAATCAATTAACCAAATTAAAGCCCTTCACTGGTATTTAAGTAGCAAGAATCTGAAATATAAAACTGGAAAGGGCAAACTCTCAAATCTTTCAATTTAATTAAGGAAAAACCGGTCGTGCAGACACGACCGGTGAGAGCCTGGGGTTCTAAAATCAATATATTTCCAGAAGGGTTCTAAGATCAATCTATTTCCAACAGGTCTGTTAAAAAAAGATTATTTCTGGTTTTACTCTTTCTTTTCCAAGCAAATGAGCTCTTCGGCGTACGGAAGTGTCTCTTTCATCCAAGCGCAGAACTCCCTCCACTCATCAAGCTTATGGTAGCGGCGCTGGAAGTAAATATTGCGGAGTTCAGCATAATTGGTTATTACCGTCCTTTTCTGCATAAATGCGCTTGGTAGATCTTGGACGAGTTCCCTGAAAACCGCTTTCCGGTATGCGTTGTCCTCTTCACTGTCTCCCTCGCGGGATTTGTAGGCTTTGATAAGGTCATTCAGGTGCCGGATCTGGTCATTTCTGTAATCTGTTAGAGTATCAAAAGAAAAGTCATGAGGAGCAAGCTCCCTGCTGGTCAGCTTGTGCATCGTTGAAGTGGAGTTTTTTTCTACGAACTTGTAAGTATCAAATTCCTTCCACCAGTAGAGAGGAGCTATTAGGTCAAAACAGACTGTAATGAACCTTAAAAATTTGCCGTGCTCGTTCCCTGCAAGAGTCAGGCGCTGGGCCAGATTCAGGTCCTTTTCCCCAAGCGTACAGTCCCCTGCCTCGTCAGGCTCACTGCTGTCCATAAGGTGCCAGGAGTTCATAGGATTTCGCATGCCGAGAATTGCATAATAGATGTTGTATGTACCGTGTAACTTCATTTCAATCATAAAAGCGCCTCTTAAACCCATTACGAAAAGCAACTTATAAATCTGTTTGTTGCAAATGGTTCATAAACCGACATGACAAATAATTTATAAATTTGTCCATGGTAGATAAATTAACTCATATAAACGAACTTATATTAAACAAAGTACCTGATTTAATCAACAAGGAAGTTGAGTCCAGGAATTTAGGGAAATAACCATCATTGTAGGAGGGGAAATTATTTAAGAGAAATAGTCGCCCTCTTAACCCATGCTCTATCCTTTCAAATACAACCTTTCTGCAAATTCCGGATATTTCTATTTGACAATGAGTAGCAACATTGCATATTATCAGTATGAGACTGTTAAATACACTCCTACTAACTTAAATAAACTCGCAACCATATTTAACAAACAGCCAGAAAGCTCTTGATAAATTCGACTTTTCTTAATTTTGAGACAAGGCTTTTGAGACAAAACTTCTGGAAAAATCTCATCAGGCGTCATCAGACACCCTCAGGTGCTTTCGATAGCTTTCACAGGGTCGAGTTTTGCAGCTTTCCGTGCAGGGTAGATACCCGAAATAATATTTATGATGAAAGCGAAGAAAGCCGCATACAAAAAATTAATGGATTCAATTTTAAGAGGCAGGGTCTGTAGCCCAAAATACATCTCTTGAGGGACCTTGATTTCGTAATTCTGAAGTGCAACAGTTACAATGTAACCAAAAACGGTGCCAAGTACAAGCCCTATTGCCCCAAGGATCACAGACTGGAAAAGAAAGACAACCATTATGCTTTTCTGAGAAGCTCCCATGGCTTTGAGGATACCGATTTCCCGAGTCCTCTGGGCAACGATGGTAATCAGAGTATTCGCTATCCCGAAACCTGCAATTCCATAGATCAATAAATAGAAGACGTTTACAAAGATCTTCTGAGTGTTCAGGAGATTTAAGATTTCTGCATTTGCTTCAAGCCAGCTGACGACATCAAGGCCAGATTCTCTTTCAATTGAACTTGCTATAACTTCGGCCTGGTACGGGTCAGTAACCCTGACTCCTATCGTACTCACAACCCCTGGTTTGTTAAAAAATCGTTGCACTGAATCAAGCCTTGCATAGGCAGTTACCTCGTCTGCACTAGTCCCGGTATGAATAAGCCCTACAACCTTAAAGGAAGTAGTTTGCGAACCTGGAAAAACCACATCCACACTATCTCCCGGTTGTACCTCTAGATTTTCTGCAAGCTTATCCCCAAGCACAATTCCATGTCTTGTATGAACAAGCGATAGGAAGCTCCCGTTTATAATATCCTCACTTACTTTCATAACTGAATTTTCAGCCTCAGGTTCAACCCCTTGAAGCGAAACTCCTTCGGCATTGTCCCGGTGTTCCAGGGCAGCCTGACCCAGATATTTGGGAGATACCGCTATAACTCCTTCTTTTTCTGCGATCCGAGCCGAATTGTACTTGTAAAGATGAATAAACTCTTCTTTTTTATCTTGAGGTGTTATGACAATATGAGGATTATTTTCAATGCTTGATTTTACGAGTTCTGTCTGAAAACCTGAAAGCATAGCCATCATTACTGTAATAACAGCTACGGCAAGGGCAACTGCCAGAATAGCAAAAAAGGTTTGCCGCCTTCTGGACAAAACCTGCCTCAAAGCGATTTTCAGTTCGTACATATAAATGAACTCCCACTGGAAAAATCTGATACGTATCTAAGTCTTCCATCCAGCTTCAGTAAGCGATCGATCCACAACTCCTGAAAGATTAAATCCCCGAGGATTTCAAAAATATCAGAAGAGATAATATTTCAACCTCATAAGACTCCTACTTCACATTTTTTCCAAATATAGTGAACGCCCTATAAGCAGTCTTATAATTATTCTTGTAAAACTAATTATAAATCAGTTTCCGATACTCTCAGGAAACACGTAAAAAACTGAGAGAATTATAGAATTTAGTAAATTGGAAAAGAAATCAAAAAAAGAAGGATAAAATGGAAAATAAAAGATAAAAGAGGTTAAAGCTGCACGTAATGTGCAACCTCGCCCAGATCTTCTTCGATTCTGAGAAGCTGGTTGTATTTTGCAGTCCGTTCTCCACGTGCCGGGGCTCCTGTCTTGATCATTTCTGCCCCAATTGCAACAGAGAGATCAGAAATTGTGGAGTCTTCGGTTTCGGCAGAACGATGGCTTACTATTACGGTATAACCATTTCTGGAAGCCATGCTTGCGGCATCAAAAGCTTCGGAGAGTGTTCCGATCTGGTTGATCTTTAAGAGAAGTGCATTTGCCGCTCCCATATCAACGCCTTTTGAAAGCCTCTCGATGTTTGTCACAAAGAGGTCGTCACCAACAATAATTGTATCCCAAAGCTCATTGGTCAGGGCTTCGAAATCCTCAAAGGCTTCCTCATAGAAAGGATCTTCAATTGACAGGATAGGATAGGAATTCACAAGTTCGACGTAGTAATCCATCAGTTCGGGAGCAGCAAGTTTCTTTCCGTCGATTGTATAGGTTTCGTCTTCGTAAAACTCGGAGGCCGCAGCATCAAGTCCAATTGTGACCTCGGTGTCGGTGTAGCCTGCTTCCTCAATAGCCTGGACGAGGGCATCAAGAGCTTCGGTTGACTCGCTCATCTTAGGGGCATATCCTCCCTCATAGCCCACGTTAGTAGAAGACCGGCCGTATTTTTTTTCCAATATTTTTCCAAGAACGTGATAGATTTCTGCTCCGATCTGGAGAGCTTCGTAGAAAGTTTCTGCACCTTTGGGCTGAATCATGAATTCCTGAATTGCAAGATCGTTACCTGCATGCTTGCCCCCATTAAGGACATTCATTGTGGGTACCGGCAGAGTAAACGCATTTGAGCCTCCGAAATAACGATAAAGAGGAATATTAAGGGAGTCTGCAGCTGCTTTTGCAACAGCCATGGATACCCCAAGAATTGCATTTGCTCCTAGGTTTGATTTGTTATCGGTCTCGTCGAGCTCGATCATCAATTCATCGATTTCCCGCTGGTTTCTAACATCAAGCCCCAGCAATTCTTTCTGGATGATGGTGTTCACATTCTTTACTGCAGTAAGAACTCCTTTTCCTCCATATCTATTAGGGTCTGCATCCCGCAGTTCAAGGGCTTCATTCGTACCAGTAGAAGCTCCTGAAGGAACACTGGCTCTGCCAAATCCCTTCGGTGTAAACACATCAACTTCAATAGTGGGATTTCCCCGTGAATCCAGGATCTCCCGAGCATGTATCTTTTGGATTTTATATTCTCCAGAATCCTGCTGTAGACCGATATACGACATCATTTCACCCTTTTTAATTTCTGATCTATCTATTACATATATTCTGTTATTTGAAGCTTAACCTTAATTTTGAAGCTTAATATTAATTTGAAGCTTAATATTAATTTGGAGCTTAACCTTAACTTAACCGTTAGATGTCCGAATTGTATTTAATTCTTTATCCGGTTAACGCGAATAATTTTAGTTAAGTTTTACGCTATTTTCTCATAAGAAACTCTATTAACAAATAAAGATTATATTCTCAATTCCCGAATCCAGAATTATTTTTGTCTCAGATATCCGTAGCTTTGTGAATCTAGGAATACCATAATTTGAAAGTTCGCAGGAGATTTTCTTATTTTTGTAATCTTTAACTCAGGCTTTCCGAATTTCAGGAATGCTAATTTCCTGCAAACACTAGCTTTAAAGGTTTTGGTCAGGATAACAAAACTGTTTTTTTCTGGAGACTTGTTAATACGAGTTTATATATTGAAACATTCCAAAAAAAGGTTTTAGTAGGGTTTGATAGCCATTTTACTCCGTAACAATACTCAATTTATTTAAAAAAACAATTTTATCTACATAAAATATATAAACCTGAAGGTATTATTCACTTTCGATGACCGACGATTCTCCAGTTAATTTAACCGAAAAAGAGTATTCAATTATTGATATGCTCCAGAGCCTGGGACTTCCGAGGACAGAAGCCACCGCAATCGTATGTCTCAAAGATTGCAGTGAGCTCAGGTCCCTTCACATTGAACTTGTATCGGGGCTTAGACAACCGGAAGTGAGTGTAGCCATGCGTCCCCTGAGGGATAGAGGCTGGGTGGACGAAAGGTCTGAAAAAAAGAATAAAGGAAAAGGTAGACCTGTAAAGTACTACCAGTTAACAGTGCCCTTCTCACAAATTGTAAAGGTTCTAGAGGAAGAATTTTTAAAAGATAACACGGAAAAAATAATTGCACTCAAAAGGCTTCGAGAACTGGAATTAGTGTCTCAAAATTGAGCTTGAGGAAAACTGCCGGACAATCTTTGCAGGATTGTATTTTTGATTTTCGCCATTATACTCAAACTTTTGAGCACTTATTATAGCCAATTACTTGTTTTACCTGGCCATCATTCCAGGTTCGAAGCCTGCTCAAAATCTACAGGGGAAAAGCCCTGTTCCTTATCTGCAATTCTTCTGGCAGAGAATCCCTCTAGTTCGAAGACGAAAACCTCAATTACCATAAAAACTTCGCTCTCACCTCTCAAACACCCTAGTTTTACATTATCTCCCCTTCCTGCACCTGCATGCAGGTGGATCTTAGGCTTTCCATCCATTAAAAAAATATCTCCTATTCCTAGAATCTCATGGGCATCATTAAAGCCGAACCATACAGGTTCCGGAGGGGTTATACTTTCTTTTGGGCCTGTAACAAGTTTTGCTTCTTTTAATGCGCCCAGCAACATGAAAACCGCAGATTCGATACGCTCCAGTTCAGCAAGTTTAATCAGTTCCAGAATCAAGTCATCTCCATGATCGATCCTGACAGTAAATACTCTGCCTATTCTTCCTTTTGCATACTCCATTTATCTAATCCTCACTGATCTGTAATTTTCCCGTCCACGAGTCTGATAATCCTATCAGCTTTCGAGGCCAGGTCCTCATTATGAGTAACCACAATAAAGGTCTGACTATACTCCCTGTTCAACCGTCTGAGCAGTTCATAAATCAAGTCACCTGTTTTAGTATCAAGGTTGCCTGTAGGCTCGTCCCCAAGCACGATTGCAGGAGAACAGCTAAGTGCCCTTGCTACTGCAACCCTCTGGCTCTGTCCTCCAGAAAGTTCCCCGGGTTTGTGATCCATCCGATCTTCAAGCCCTACCTCTTTCAGAAGGTTTTCAGCAATTTCTTGTGCTTCCTTCCTGCTTTTTCCCGCAATCAAGAGTGGCATTATTACGTTCTCCAGAGCCGTAAAATCCGGGAGCAGGTGATGGTACTGGAAAACAAAGCCGAGCATCCTGTTCCGCATCTCGGAACGTTCCTTATCCGACATTTTTGTTACGTCTTTTCCGTCTATCAGGAGCGTCCCCAAACTTGGAGTATCAAGCAGGCCTATCAGGTGCATAAGTGTACTTTTACCTGAACCCGAGGGCCCGACAATTGCCACAAATTCCCCTTTCTTAATTCTCAAATTTGCATTGTCGAGCGCACGAAACTCTATTCCGTTTTTATATATTTTTGTCAGGTTTTTAAGCTCGATAATTGGGCTTTCTTCAGTCATGCTTTTCCTGTGTTTTCAAAACAATTGTAATAAAAATAGAGGAGCTCTTAAGTAAAGAGCTTTTGGGCAGACTGCAAGATCTTATAGAAAATCTATATTTCAGAACCCTTTATCTGTTATATAGAGAGGAAGTTTCTATACCTTTTCTTTCCACTGAGATCTTTACTCGTCCCTTTTACTTATAATATAGGCTGCTGTGAGAATGAAACTGCAGCCCAGGAAAGTCGAGATATAGAGCGGGCTTTTTAGGACAGTAACATCAAAGAAGATTCCGGAAACAGGCTCAATCAGAGCAAGAATACTTCCTGTTTGTGCTCTTATTTTTGAGATCCCCCTGAAGTATATTACAGCAGCAAACGTAACAGTTACGCCGAAGAGAAGCAGGATGTCAAGGTTTTTAACGAAAACGTCAGCCGGAGTGGAGAGTGCAGAAGGCAGCATAAAAAGAAGGCTTATTCCGGTCAGCCAGAAGGTTTGGGCAATCCCTGAATAATCTTCCTTTAGGTACCGTACCGTTAGAATAGTCGCACCGAATGAAAAACCTGACAGCAAGCCGAAAATAAGGCCTTTCTGGAACTCAGGGCCTGTATGTTCAAGAATTTCCCCCGAATGGGCGATCAGTAAAACTCCTGCAGTTGCAAGTAAAAGAGGGAGAAAGCTATTACTGCTTCTGTGTTCTCCGAGAATCGACGGAGCAAACAGACTAACATACACCGGAGCCGTATACAACAGAAGGACAGCAACTGAGATCCCACTGTACCGGATGGATGAGAAGTAACATAATCCTGTTATCGCATTCAGAAGACCCAGGATCAGAAGGTATCTTTTTTTCTTTTGAGGTTTAAGCTGTCCAAGCCCTCGATTGAACAGTAGGTAAATAAAGATCATGCCGAGACCAAAGAAGAGCCTGGAGAACAAAATAGATCCGGCTGACATATCCTGAATCTTATCCAGAAAAACTCCGATAGTGCCGTAAATAATGCTGCCAGTTATAACTTCGGAATATGGCTTTAAAGAGTTTTCCTGCACAGGCATGGTCGAGAATTAAAAGTTTGCGGATATATATTTTTGGGCGTGGAAAAATGTAGGACCTGCGGGGCTTTATGAAGAATTTTGAGTGAGAAAAGAAAGGATAAAGGAAAGATAAAGAAAGAGAAGGAAAGAAGAGGGAAATAAGAAGGAAAGATAAAAAAGAGAAGGAAAGAAGAGGGAAATAAGAAGGAAAGATAAAGAAAAGAAAGAGAAAAAGGAAAAAGAAGAAAAAGGAAAGATAAGCTCAAAGGTAAAATCTTATTTACCCTGTGCCCTTAAAACCGGTTTTTTCCTGACAACGGCCCTTTTGTTAATAGCTATTTTGTCCCGGAAAACTAATTTTTTCAGTGAAACCGAATCATCGAAGCTTATTACAATTGCCGCAGCAAGGATGAAAATACAACCAGTAATCATCCCGCTGTGAATCGGGCTTCCGAGTACCGTGTAGTCAAAGAATATGCAGGAAACCGGCTCAAGGAGAGTAAGGATACTGCCCGTAATAGCGCTCACGCCTGTTACACCCCTTATATAAAACACTGCCCCGATACCTGTAATCAGTACCCCAAAGAGTATAAGGACTGGAAGGTTTGTGGTAAGCACATCCCGTGGAACGGAAAAGGCAAAGGGTGAAAGGAAGAACAGGCTGATTGCACTCTGCCAGAAGAGTTGGGTAAGCCCGTTGTATTCATCTCTTAGATAGCGAACTGAGATTATTACGCCGCTGCTAAAAAGCCCTCCTATAAGTCCGAAAAGCACTCCTTTAAGATAATTACTGCCAAATTCAAGCTGTTCGAAACCTCCTTCCGGCCTTGTTACATAGAAGACTCCTATCAGGCCAAGGAAAAGAGCAAAAATAGTTTTTCCTGTGTTCTTTTCACCCAGCAGCAGAGGGGCAAGAATAGTCAGATAAATCGGATCCGTATAAAGCAGCAGAACGGCTGAAGAAGCTCCGAGATAACGAATTGCCGAATAATAAAAAAACATTTGAAAAACATACAATAATCCTAGAAGAAGCAGGTACTTCTTCTTTCTTTTTAGAGAGAGTTGGCTTAAATTCCCGGAAATTGCAAGATAAAACAAAACGGCTGTGAGTCCGAAGAATATTCTGTAGAAAATAATTGAGCCTATGGACATGTCTTCCAGATGTTGCATGTAGATTCCGACGGTACCGTAAATGATGCAGGCTATTAGCAGTTCAAAATAATGTTTATAAGCTTCAGTCATAGATTATTTAGAGTGATTAAATGTATATATATTTTTAGTAAGATAACACTTTGTAATATTTATTATACTGTTGAAAACACAGATTTATTTAGAGGCTCCAAATTCAATTTTGAGATCACAAAAGGTTTTTAGAGTCTCAGATTCAGTTTTGAGATTTTTGTAGGCTGAGTACCACATGCTGCCTGCTTCCTGTCCTGTAGATAGTAAGCCCCTTTAGCCCCTGTTTCCAGGCATAAATCAAAGTCTGTTTGATATCTTCTTTTACTGCGGAACCAGGCATATTGATAGTTTTCGAAATTCCAGCGTGGCAATGCCGTTGAAATGCGGCCTGCATATCAATATGAGCCTTCCAGTCAATATCAAGTGCGGACCTGAAAAGCTGCTTTTCTTCTTTGCTTACAAGTTTCGGATTTTCCATATTCTGCAAGGTACCGTATTTATAGACATGTTCAAGAAGCCAGTTATAGTCAGCTTCCGGCAGTTTCGATTTGAAATGTGTTTTAAAAAATGGGTGAACAAGCATAAACTCCCTGCCTACGGTATGGGTCCGCCTGTATACCCAGCTGAAAACAGGTTCAATTCCTGCCGAACAACCGGCAAGAATGCTGATCGTACCTGTCGGAGCAACTGCGGTTAATGCAGCATTCCTCATAGGAAGTTCCCACATGGAGTCCTCATATTCCGGAAAAGCCCCTTTTTCCGAAGCAAGCTTTCTTGATTCTCGGATTGAAGCCGAAGTAACTTGCTCCATAACTTTTTCCGCAAGCTTGAAGGCTTCCTGTGAGTCATAGGGCAACCCAAGTTTCAGAAGCATATCATGAAAGCCCATTACCCCAAGCCCTAATTTACGGGTCATTTTGGTTGCAGCCTCAATCTCCGGAACAGGATATATATTTTTATCAATTCCATTGTCAAGAAAGCGGGTAGCTTTTCCGGCTACTTCCCTGAGAAGGTCCCAGTTTATTTTTCCATCCGTAACAAAAAGAGAAAGATTTATGCTGCCTAGGTTGCAGGCTTCGAAAGGAAGAAGTGGTTCTTCCCCGCAGGGGTTTGTGGCCGAGATATCACCAAGTGCAGGCGTGAAGTTATCCCTGTTTATGCGGTCATAAAAAAGAATACCAGGTTCGCCGTTTCTCCAGATCCCATCAAGAATTTCGGAAAATATGCACCCGACCGTCACGCCTGTTTGCCGGTTCCAAACCTCGCTAACCTTATTGGCTTCAACAAGTTCCATGAAAGCATCAGGAACCATAACCGAGAGATTAAAATTGCTCAACTCTCCTTCTACATGCTTTGCCCTGATGAAAGAAAGGATATCATTGTGGGAAATCTCAAGGATGCCCATATTGGCACCCCGACGTCTTCCAAACTGTTTTACGACCTCAGTTGCCTGATTAAAAAGTTTCATGACAGCTACAGGACCACTCGTTACGTCGTCACCACAGGAGCTGAGAGAACCATCAGAGCATATTTTAGAGAAATTAAAACCTGTACCTCCTCCGGTTTTCTGAATCAGAGCTGCGGTTTTAATCGAATTGAAGATTTCCTCAACTTTGTCCTCCACAGGAATTACAAAACAGGCTGCAAGCTGTCCAAATTCGGTGCCCGCATTCATGAGCGTGGGCGAGCTAGGAAGAAAAATCTTTCTTATCATGAGATCTTTGAAATCGACATACTCTTCCTCAGTTACTGCAATTGCCTTTGCAACTCTCTCGCAAACGTCCTCCCAATCTTTTTCCTTCTCACGCAGATACCTGACTTTAAGAGTCTCACTTGCCAGAAAATCCAATCCCTCTTCTGTTTCCCACACAAAAATCTCTTCTCCTGTGAACATTCAGCAGGCTTCAGTCTCCGATAAAAGAAATTATATTCTTATTAGGCGGGATTTTTTATCATTGTATCCGAAAATGTGATCAGAAATGATAATCAGAACTAGTTGTCAGAAAGAAGGATTTAGAAACTACATAGAAGAAATCATCAGATTTAAAGATTAAAAATAATAAACAAGGATAAAAATGGAAAGTAGAAAAATGAAAAGTAGAAAAATGAAAAAATAAAAGGCAGGAATTATCCTGAAGTTTATCCTGAAGTATAAGAAATTTCAGACCAGTTCAGCTTTTATGATTTTTACTTCGGTTTTCGGGCGGTCTTGGCGGTCAGTTTTCACCTTTCCTATGGAATCCACAACATCCATGCCATCCACTACTTTTCCAAAGACAGGATGCATCCTATCGAGATAATTATTGTTCACAAGGTTGATAAAGAACTGGCTTCCACCTGTATTCGGGCCTGCGTTTGCCATGGATAGAGTACCCTTGTCGTTCCGGTTATGGCTCGTGAATTCATCAGGAATCTCGTAGCCTGGTCCACCCATGCCTGTGCCTGTCGGGTCTCCGCCCTGGATCATAAATTTGTCAATAACCCTGTGGAAAATAACTCCGTCATAGAAGCCCTTCTCCACGAGTTTTGCGAAATTTCCCGCTGTAATCGGCATGTCTTCAAAAAGCTCGATTGTTATATCACCCATAGTGGTATGGAGAACCACTTTCTTTCCTTTCCATACAGCCATTGCTTTTCCTCTGCCAGTCATACAATTTTATTTTTATTTTCGCCTGTCTTTTTGTCGGCTTTTCGTGCACTTTATGCTTACCTTACATGTAAATGCTTCGCTACCCGAATTTCGCTTCGGGAGCACGAAGCCCTTTTCGCTCACTTCGTTCGCTCAAGAGGGCTGAATTATAATGAAGATATTTAGCTGAGTCAGGAGAGCAGATTTATGATTATCAAAAACTGACTTCCAACGCGATGAAAGGCTCATTTATTTGAGTTCCATTTTGGGCTACGCGTCATACCTTTTAAAAAGGCTTATCACAAACTTTCAAGAAAAGTTTGATCAAAACCCGAAAGCGAGACGGCAAAAGTCTATTTTTAGAATTAATCAATAATTTATGGACAGGACTAAAATGGATAACATTATACCGTGATGCAAAATTATGAAAAAATGAATTTTACTGCGAGAAATGGGTTTATGACTGAAATAATTACGTGAAATTTGAAAATGTATTTTTTACCTCACCACAAGCCAATCAATTTTAGAGAATACAAAAACATAATTCCTGACAGGATATTGAGTGCTACAAGTTGACCTTTCCTTTTCTTCCATCTTTTTACCATGATATGGTTTACCCAGTAAGCCATCGAAGTAGCCAGCATCCCAACCACGAAAGCAACAAAAACATCAGGGAGCCCAAAAATTTTACTGAGAATAAATCCAATACCTCCAACCACGCACACTGGACAAACCATACTATCCTCTTGCTCTTTGGTCTTTATCTGAAACTCTGGGATTTATCTTAAACTTTAATTTCCGATTTTTATATTCAGACTTTAAGATTTTCCGTTTTTTATATTAGGACTTTAAGATTAAGTCTATTAGTCACATGCTTTTCATTTGGATTTGTTTTTCTCCTGTTGAATGACGGCAAGATCCAGGACTTTTTTAAACATTTCTTCATCAGTATCATTTCGTCCAACAAACCTAGCCTGGGATATATCCGTGCTGACATTCCCATTCTCTTGCATATAGACATATGTTCCATTTTCAATGCCAACAATCACAAAGGAGTAAGGAATAATTTCTACGTCGAAATAGTATCCAAGTTCAGGACTTTTGTCTACATCTACGGACACAATAGTTGCTTTTCCTTGATATTTTGCTGCTAGTTCTTTAAGGACGGGCTTTAAAGACCGGCACTCTGGGCACCATCTAGCTCCTATTTTCACAAATACAGGAGTTTTCTGAAGGGACGTGTTTATCTGCTCCAGTTGGGTTATAACAACAACATTATTATCCGCACTTATTCCAAAGTTTGTGGAATTATTCTGGGAGTTTTCATCACATCCAGCCGTAAAGAGTACTGACACAAGCAAGATCAGTAATATAACTGATTTCTTCATGTTAGCCTTCCATTATATTCACTATTATACGATTGATTCTTGTACGATTGATTCTTAAAATCCGTTGATGTAAATTTATCAGTGACAATTACAATAATTAACTTTTAGAATCATTTTGACGTCTCTGTATATAGAAAATAATAAACCTAAATTTATTTTCATAAGAGGCATAAATGTATACAACTAGAGAATAAATAAAAATAGCCGAAGAATTTATCCTTATCATAAAAATTTATGAAAATTATATAATCTATTAAATTTTGTTGACGTTGTTTTCAGGGTATACCTAATATTGTCTCTATATTGTCTCTAGCTTTTTGTTCCTCGCTTCGGTGAGGATAGAATATACTTCATTGACATTGTTTAAGGAAATTTCTTGCCTGAGTGTTTATCTTTTATAGACTATAATTTAAAAAATGGGAATTGATGTTGTTTATTGACCCAGCGCTGAAAGCATCATTTACTGTTCTTTAATCCAATTTGAGTGCATTTATAGTCTTATATAGTCCTCGCTTTTTCTCCATTTGAAAAAGGCTTGCAATTCCTTACTTTCCTTTATTCCATAGTTTACAGTTCATTTCACTAAAAATACAGCTGCAAAACAGTAATTTCGGGCATAATTCCTCATATTTGTGCAAATCTTCCATAGAGCACATTTTTCTTAGTATTTTAGTCCTAAGAATTTTTTGGTAATTTATTCCTCTTCATGAAGGTTCTCTACCTGCTTGAATAATTTATATGAAAGATTACATTTTTATAGACAATTCAGTGTATTTTTATTGGGAAGTAGTTTTACTAAACTGCAAAAAGTAATTGTGGGGGAAATTATTACGAAGAAACTAGATATTTTTCACCTGAGGATAGCTACAAGCCTTTTGATTGTGCTTTCAACTCTTCTAATTTCATTAGCATTAACTGAGGAGGCAGATGTCAATTTAGAAGACGAAAAAGATAAAACAGATTTCGCATCAATGTATAATGAAACTGAATTAATTGATCAGGAAATAGGCCTGAACTTCCGGTTTCTTATATCCATGCTTCAAATGTTTGACCTTAACCTCATAAACGGGACCCTTAACTCTCGTGTCGAGGAATACCCATCTCTGCAGCCTACAATCGAAGGGACAGAGGCAGGCATAGCAACAGCGGATTCTATACTCGATGTATTGGAATCGAATCCTGAAAACTTGAGTGAGATGAAAGAGTCCCTGATCTCCTTAAATGAAAATATGGCACAGCTTAATGCAAGCCTCAAATATCCGGACAGCATGATCGAAGCTGCCAACTCAACCCTTGGAGAGCCTGAGAGCACCACACCTATGATTGTGGATATGTTCAAAAGCTTAAAATCAATGACAGAAACTCTTGAGTGAAAACTTCGACATTAAAATCAGAGGAAATTACTAAACTTGTGGGCCTAGTAAGCAAATTTAGATAAATATTCAGATTGATGCTGATTATTTTAAGCCGATATTCCTGTCGGCAGATTAATTTTGTTTTTGGCGATCTGCAAGAAAAACTACAATCTTGAATCTTCTTGAAAAGAAATACAGTTAAGGTTCAAAATATGGATTTTTATAGTTAAAATACCCAGAAAGGACTGTAACCATATAAAGTACATTAACTCTACAACACAAAATAGAAAAATTCAAAAGCTTTCTGAGTAAGGTAAGGAAAATTGCCTTTTCAAGCTTCAGCCGCATGTTAATCAATGAACTCTTCTAACGAATCGATAAATGACTCTAATTTTCTTCTCACCTCATCCAAATTATGCTTCCCTTCCATGCGCCATATCTCATGGTCCTCAAAATCGTACAATATTGATAGTGGTAACGTATTTTCGTCGTATTTGCTTTTTCTTTCCGGGCAATTTCCCACGCTTACAACTTCAACAAACAGCGCATTGTTAAATTTTGGTTCTGTCATCAATAGCTCATGCATGAAAAAGATTAAGTCCTGGCTGTCCTTGTTGCTGGTGGATTTTATGTTAATCCGATATACCAGTTTGTTGCCATAGTACGAAAACAACAGACGCTGCAAAACAGTATTTATTGTCTCATCAGGGTGGATTTTCGCTTCATTGAGCCTGTCATGAAGATTCTGCGTGATTCTCACATTTTCCGTAGTATGCGAGAGTTCCGGAAAACTCCTTTTCCTACCGTTAATGATGAACCAGTAACTACCGTTTTCATGTATAAGCTGGCAGGTGTCATCGTATCGAGCTAGTAATTTTGTAATTATCGTACTCTTAGACTCCCACGCACTATCACTATTTCTATCTCTACAAAAGTCGAGGGCTTCGTAGAGTTCAGCACTAACTTTAATGGTCTTTGTTTCCACGGGTGTACCTCAATCTGGAGCATACATCTGGTTAATATATAAATAACGTTCGCCATGGCACTCAAGGAAAATCCTCTTGTGTGCTGTGGCACTACTTGCAGGCTTGGTAAGAAAACAAATGGATATGATAATGATTCACCCCAGTTAAACTCCCTGATTAAACAAACCCCCAAATGTTTTTCAATCAGTGAAGTCTACACGGATATGCAATACTCATCTAAACAAAATCTTGAATTGGTAGGTGTTATTGGTGGAACTCTATATATACTCTTTAAAAAGAACGTAACTGTAAAATCCAGAGGTCCAACCACGTGGTCAAAAATGTATCATTACTTCCAGTTTAATAGAGATGAATTCATGAAGCACTACCACAAGAGAAGCAATATTGAATCTACAAATGCAGCCATTAAGAGGAGGTTCGGATAGACTTTGAAGTCTAAGAATCCAGTTGCTCAGGTGAATGAATTATTAGCTAAGATTATAGCGTATAATTTAACTGTAGTAATCCATGAGATGTATGAAAATGGGATTAATCCAGAGTTCTTAAGTATCAATACAAGTAATATGAATTAATTATTTATTTTTTTGTTTTAAACTGTGATTAAATTTTTGTCTTAAAAGCTTACCAATATCACAACTGTAAAAAGGCTCATATTCACTAACATAATGTACAGGGAACACTTCTATATTTAATTTACAATTTCTATATTCTGATGTGTTTATAAAATCATATATGGCTTGTTGATCATGATAGGAGGGCGCGCTTCCTCGCTTACAGCATACACACCCCATCCAAGTAGTATTTTTAGGATATTTAGAATTGTAATCCGATGAAACTTTATCCTTAAATTTGTTATACGTGTTCATTATTTGCAATAGAGCGTGATCAATATCATTCTCATCACTTTTTAATTCAGTTAAACACATAATTTCCTCTAAAGTATCGCCTTTACTATAATAGATAAGTAAATCACAAACTTTATTACTTTTTTGAGAAGAATCTGCCTCTAAATGACTTACTTTCTTATGACGAGTGATTTTTTTACTACATTTATTAGATTCTTGCTCAGTATTATAACAGTAATTACGGAATCCTGGTTTTAGTACACAATTTTCAGTATGGTTGTCGTCTATTTTAAAGAAAAGAACTTTTTCATCTTTTGAATCGCGCTCAAAATATACTTTTACTTTATTTTCATTGTAACAAGTGTCTCCAAGCAAACACGTTGCTATGAGCATATTAAATGGCATTTAGACATCTTCCATATTTAGTATATTGTAAAAAATTCTTTGTAGTTCGTCGGAAATATTACCGAATGTTCCCCAATTTATGAAGCCGCTATCGTTTAGTAATTTAGTTATTTCACCGTATTCAAAAAGGTATACACTGACTTTATCTTTAGATAATAATGAATTTTTATCTTTTAAGTACAATAAATCTTCAATTTCTGATATGTTTTCAGCTGTTGCTTTGTCTTCTGCTCTTATCATATTAGAAAGGTGCTCAACAATATAGGGGCTGTGAGTTGTGATAATGACTTTTAGACCTGCATTAATCATCATTCCCAAAAATTCAGCACATTGTGCCTGTGCTAAAGGATGAAGATTCATCTCGGGTTCGTCTATTACAATTAAATCCCCTCTCATTGCCACAAATCGAAGATAAAATACCAGAGGAGCTAAATCTTTCACAAATGAAGAAGCAGCTTGTAAATCAAGTATTTCTTTATCTTTGAATTTGTAAATAATATGTAGCGACCCATCCCTTTTCCTAAAAACATCAACTGAGCCATTTAAAATGTTCTTCTCTAGAATTTCTGCTAAATGAGTGTAATTTTTGATATCTGCGTTTTTTTCAGCAAGTTTCAATCGATTAATTTTAACAAGTTCATCTGAAGATTCCCATAGAATATTGAAAAGACTTCCAAAAGGAGAGAAAGGAGACGATTTGAACGTTATTTTATTTATTTTCTCATCAATATCTTCCCTTTTTTTATCCCCAACTACTTTCCCAAGTGCGCCGAAACCAATCATCTGCACTAGACCGGTTCTTTCAGAAGGCAAAAAATGTACATTTGGATAAAAAGCCCGATGTATTAACTGAAAAACTTGAAGCGCTATGAATCTCCTTATAAGTGCAACTGGAATCTCCTTTATTTTTCCTTCTGTTTCTGTTATGAAAAATAAATCAAAATCGCCTTTTTCTTTATGGCATGACAAAATCGCATTACCGTTTTTATCTACCGAAATATTATTTTCAAGTTTCCATGATTTAATTATGTCTAGAGAATTTTCAAAACGTTCTTCTATTTCAAAATTTATATTTAGGGTATCAAAATTTAGTCTCGAAGACATTAAAACTTCTGGCAAATTTGACGGGATTAACCTAATTAAATCTTTAAGATAATATTTATAATATTTTTCAAATATTTCAGTTATATTTATTTTGCTATGCCCTTCATCTAAAATCTGTTTAACAATATTGTCAATAAAACTATATTCTTCTGGCTGGTTCTCTGAGTAATAATCCATGAAATTATTATAAGCACCAATAGAAAACAAAGATCCTATTGTATATGCAGTCCACGTTTTTCCAGAATTATTCGGGCCGACAAACACAGTTAATGGTTTTAATTCAAATGTGCCCTTTTTAACTGCACCTAAATTTTCAACTGTTACTCGCATCTTATCCATACTCAAGTCACTCCTCTAATAAATAATCACCGATTTTGATAAAAATACTACTTGTAAGATTATATAATATAATTTTTGGATATATAGTGAATAAATATTTTAAATTTTGTACAACGTGGAATCTTGAAATATATTACACTGTAATTATAGTTGATCCACATTAAACTTATTTATATATTTTAGTATCGATTATTTAGATCCAAATCTCCCAATTTTATCTCTCTTTTACACTTGCACCTAAACTCTTCATTCTGCACCTAAAGTAAGTCAAAAATCCTACTTTAGGTGCAAAGCCTCCTTATCCAAAACCTATTTATACAAAGCACTTCATTAGACGTTGATGTACACAAATATACGTTAGTGGTAAATAATGAACTCTTCAATTCTTCATATCCTCAACACAACAAAAACCCGTATTCAGGCTTTAGGGCCACAGATATACCGTGAAGACCCGGGGATGAAATTTGAGAAAAGGGATTTTTTCTCAGTGGTAGAAGATGCGAAAGCCGACGGACGGATACCTGTAATTGCAGAGGTCAAGCCAGCATCGCCAGGTAGAACTTTTCGGGACATTCCGCCTACAACGGCTGCAGAGCTTGCATGGGAAATGGAAGAGGCTGGAGCAGTTGCAGTATCGGTCCTGACCGAGCCAGAAGTATTCAGAGGTTCACTTGAAAACCTGGATGCAGTTCGAAATGCAGTATGCTTGCCTGTCCTGAGAAAAGACTTCATTATTGATAGGGTACAGCTTGAAGAAGCTCAAAGTGATCTTGTGCTTCTGATTGCAGATATTCTTGGGGAAGAACTCGGAGAGTTCGTAGAACTTGCCCTTGAAAAAGGATTTGAGCCCCTAGTAGAGGTTCACAACAGAAAAGAACTCGATTTAGCTCTGGAAACGAGTGCCAGATTAATAGGAATAAATAACCGAGACTTTGAAACCCTCAAAATCAATCTCGGTACTACAGAAGAGCTGGCTCCCCTTATAAGGGAATGTGACCTCGATCACGGGACCAAGCATCTGATAATAAGCGAAAGCGGGATGAACAATCCTGGAGATGTCAGACGAGTAATCCAGGCAGGTGCAGATGCCGTGCTGATAGGCTCTGCGCTTATGGAAAGTGCTTCTGTTTTTGATAAAACGAAAGAATTCGTCCAGAGCGCTGGTTGGCGTTAATAACTGTTTTTTCAGACTTTTCGGAGCTTTCAACCTGCTGGACGGGATGAAAAATCCACTCAAAATTGACTCGAAATTCATTCAAAATTCATTCAAAATTACTCAAAACGAAATTTTGCTTCAATCACGAGACCAAAAACTGTGCTGTCAGGCACGATATCAGAATCATGTTACAGGTTAAATCAAAAAGATAAGGGAGTAATCGAATTGACAGAAACTAAAGTTTTAGAATATCTTACAAAAGACTCATGTTTAAATGAGCTCGCAGGTTCGAAAATTGGTGATACAGGCCAGGTAAAAGGAAAATACGGAAAATACGGGGGACAGTACGTACCCGAAGTGCTCATGCCGGCTTTAGAAGAACTGGAAGAAGGATACGAGCGATATAAAAACGATCCCGGATTCCTTGCCGAGCTTGACCATTATCTGCGAGATTTTGCAGGCAGAGAAACACCTCTCTATTTTGCCCCGAATCTGAGCAAAAAATACGGGTCAAAGATTTACCTTAAAAGGGAAGACCTTGTGCACGGAGGAGCCCACAAGTTAAATAATGCCATAGGGCAGGCCCTGCTTGCAAAATATATGGGGAAAACCAGGCTTATAGCCGAAACAGGTGCAGGGCAGCATGGGACTGCAACGGCTATGGCAGGGGCGAACCTTGGATTTGAAACTGTTGTATACATGGGGGCCAAGGACGTCAAAAGGCAGCAGATGAACGCCTACCGCATGGAACTCATGGGCACTGAAGTAAAACCCGTGGAAACCGGCTCAAAAACTCTTAAGGATGCTATTAATGAGGCTTTCAGGGACTGGGTCACTAACATAGGAAATACGCATTACCTTATAGGCTCGGTTGTGGGGCCTCATCCCTATCCTGTAATAGTAAGGGATTTCCAGAGCGTTATAGGGCGAGAAGTAAAGGAACAGATTTTGCAAAAAGAAGGGCGTCTACCTGACTCTATTATTGCCTGTGCAGGAGGCGGAAGTAATGCAATGGGGATTTTCCATCCATTTGTCGAGGATAAGGAAGTCAAACTGATTGCTGTCGAAGCCGGAGGAAAAGCCCTGAAATGTACGGAAAAAGCCGCTCTTCACTCGGCCTGCCTCTGTGCAGGAGAAGAAGGGATCCTGCACGGAGCAAGAACAAAGGTTCTGCAGGATAAAAATGGGCAGATCCTTGAATCCGAATCCATCTCAGCAGGACTTGACTACTCAGGAGTAGGGCCTGAATTAGCTTACCTGTCCGAAAGCGGTCGGGTTACAGCCCGGTATGCGACTGACAATGAAGCCCTTGAAGCTTTCCATGAACTGAGCAGGCTTGAAGGGATAATTCCTGCACTGGAATCTTCCCATGCCCTTGCTTACCTGAAGAAAGCATCTGAAGCCGGAGAATTGGGAGAGGTAGTGGTTGTAAACCTGTCTGGAAGAGGAGATAAGGATCTGGAAACAGTCCTGAGCCTGAGAGGAGGAATCTGAGATGGAACGGCAAAAAATCTCCGAAAGATTCTCCGAACTCAGGGAGAGAAAGGAAGGAGCCCTGATTTGCTACATAATGGCAGGAGACCCGTCCACAGAAAAAACCGGGGGAATTGTAAAGGCTCTGGTGGATGGAGGCGCAGATATCATAGAACTCGGTTTTCCCTTTTCAGACCCTGTAGCGGACGGCCCGACCATCCAGGTCGCAGGCCAGAGGGCACTTGCAGCCGGTATGGACACAGAGCGTTATTTTGAGCTTATTAAAACTCTCGATGCAGGGATTCCCCTTGTTTGCATGACCTATTACAACCCTGTGTTCAAGTATGGGGTGGAAAAATTTGTAGCACAGGCTGCTGATGCTGGAATAAGTGGATTGATAGTACCCGATATCCCGGTAGAAGAAGCAGCTGACCTGAAAAATAACTGCGAAAAACATGGGCTTGATCTGATTTTTCTCATCGCACCCACAACAACCGAGATAAGGGTCCAGAAAATTCTGGAAAGAGGCTCAGGTTTCCTTTACCTTGTCTCAAGGCTTGGGGTCACAGGAACTAGGGCGGATGTCTCGTCCTCGACCAGAGAGCTGCTTTCCAGAATAGAAACCGAGATTCCGAAGGCTGTGGGATTCGGGATATCTACAGGGAAGCAGGCCGCAGAAGTTCGAGAGGCAGGAGCGGATGCGGTCATAGTTGGCTCGGCTTTTGTCAGGATTATAGAGGAAGGAAAAGACGTAAACGAAAGGCTGGAAGCCCTTGCAAGGGAATTGAAATCCGGGATCAGAAGAGCTAGTTGAAAGAAAAAATCCGGGAAAATCAAGAACGCAAATAGTTGTGCGTAAAAAATTGCACATAAAAAGTTGCGAAAATTTTGAGATAAATCGGAAAGGGAGAAACCAGGAATTAAAGGGAGGAAGGGGAAAATGCAGAGATACATTCAAAAGCTGGAAGAGGGACGTGATCTAAGCCCCAAAGAAGCTGAAGCTGCAGTAGACAAAATCCTGAGTACTGCAAATGATGAAGAGATCGGGGCATTTCTGCTTGCTCTGAGGGCAAAAGGTGAAAAGCCCGAAGAAATTGCAGGCTTTGTAAGGGGAATGAAGAAAGCTGCAAACACAATCCAGCCCAATACTCCTTTCAGGCTTGTGGATACCTGTGGCACAGGAGGAGACGGCCTTAATACCATCAATATCTCGACCGCAGCCGCAATTGTTACTGCTGCAGCAGGCGTCCCTGTAGCCAAGCATGGAAACCGGGCTGCCACTTCAATGTCAGGGAGTTCGGATGTGCTTGAAGCCCTGGGAATTAAAATTGATCTGGAACCCGAACCTGTCAGGCAAACAATCGAAGAGATAGGAATAGGGTTCATGTCGGCTCCGGTTTTTCACCCGGCTATGAAGAGAGTTGCAGGGATAAGGAAAAAACTTGGAGTCCGTACGGTTTTCAATATTCTAGGGCCCCTGACTAACCCGGCAGGTGCAAAAGGGCAGGTGATAGGGGTCTTTGATAAAAAACTCTGCGAACCAATAGCCCATGCTCTTGCAGAACTTGGGACCGAGCATGCCCTTGTTGTACACGGAGACGGAATGGATGAGATCACAAATACGGGTGAAACCTATGTTGCGGAGTTAAAAGACGGCAAGGTTTCAACCTATATGTTGACTCCAGAAACTTTGGGCATGCTGCAGGCAAATCCAGGGGATATAAAGGGAGGCACTCCAAAAGAAAATGCAAGAGACCTGCTGTGCATTTTCAAAGGCAAGAAAGGACCAAAAAGAGACATAGTAGTCCTGAATGCGGCTGCAGCCCTTTATGTAGGCGGTATAGTGGGTTCTATCCGGCAAGCAATTCCTATTGCCGAAGATGCCATTGACAGCGGAAAGGTTATGGTAAAATTCAACCAGTTCAGGACTTATACTTCAGGATTTTACAGACAGAAAAATAAGGGCAGTCTTTCGATAAAAAGCATTGCGATGCGCTCCGGAACTTCCTTATTAAGCCCTGCCTCGGGAGAGAGGGCATGACAGTGAAAGTAAAAACAAGAACAAAAATCTGTGGAATCCGCAGCCCTGAAGAAATCGAAATAGCAGCTCTTTACGGAGCCGATGCAGTTGGGTTTATCACGGAGGTTCCTGTCGAAAGCCCTAGAAAGCTCGATTCCGAAACCGCTGCCTACCTTGTTTCCAGAGTTCCTGAAATTCTGAGTTCAGTACTTGTTATCATGCCTGAAAACGCAGATAAGGCTGTGGAACTGATTGAAAAGATAAAACCAGATATCGTGCAGATCCACTCCAATCTGCCCCTTCTCGAACTTGAAATAGTAAAGGAAAGGACAGGCATACCAATCATAAAAACTCTATCCGTACCTGCACAGGGAGAAACTTCAAGCGAGAAACCGAGAAATCAGGATTCGGTCTCAAGCCTGCTTGAAGAGGTAAGCCTTCTGGAAGAATCCGAGATTGTAGATTCTATCCTGCTTGATACGGCCAGGCCTGAAAAGCCAGGAGGCACAGGCTATGTACATGATTGGACCCTTAGCCAGCGAGTCTCAGAAGAAACGCGGCTTCCCCTGATCCTTGCAGGCGGGCTCAAACCTGAAAACGTGCGGGAAGCAATCAGGGCTGTTTCGCCTTATGCGGTGGACACGGCATCCGGGGTTGAGATCTCCGGGAAAAAAGATGCTGCAAAAATCAAAAGTTTTATTGAAGAAGTGAGGTGTGCCAATGCTTTCCTTTGACTTGGGAAAAGAGGAATTCAAAGATCTTGCTTCTGGAATAGGCCAGCCAAGCTTTATCCAGCTCCTTGCAAGAATCGATAATGTTACCTGTTCTCCCCTTGAACTTTACCGCACCCTGCGGACCTCAGGAACTTCAGGCTACTCATACCTGCTGGAATCCGTAGAAAAACAGGCAACTCGGGCGAGATACTCTTTTGTTGGAAATGACCCTGATGCCGTAATTAAAATAAGTAACAGGAAAATTTCCCTTGAACTCCTGAACCCCAATGCTTTACCTTTTTTTGAAGAAATTCGGTCGAAAATCAAGGAGGCCTGCGGACCTGAAACCGTGCAGGAGGAAAATCCGGAGATAGAAAACTCAGAACTAAAAAATATGAAGTTCACAGCTCCAGTTCCTGCT
Source organism: Methanosarcina sp. UBA289 (assembly GCA_002496565.1). Taxonomy (GTDB): domain Archaea; phylum Halobacteriota; class Methanosarcinia; order Methanosarcinales; family Methanosarcinaceae; genus Methanosarcina. The sequence goes on from DAKJ01000017.1 coordinate 333,761, forward strand.
GGAAAAGATGCTTTTGATGCCCTTCGCCTAGCTTTTCCTCCTGCAAACGGGATGGGAATCCTGAATGCTCAGCGCTTTGACAGGCAGACTTTTCTGGGCGGGGCTATAGGCTATACGGCTTATGATGCTATTTATGACAGCTGGCTTGGGGTTGAAAAAGGCTTTGAGTCAGAGATTCCCGAACTACAGTACCTTCTTGTTTCGAAAACCTTTGTGTTCGACCATCTGACTGAAGAAGTATATATCGCGATCACTCCCTTTGTAATTCCGGGTTCGGATGCCGGAAAAATCTATGAAGAAGCTCTGCTGGAAGCCAAGAAGCTCTGCTCCATACTGAAGGAGGCTGTCCTTTCAGAAAATTCAATAGAAACAGTAGTATCAGGCTCATCAAGCTTCTTGGGCTCATCCTTTTCGGATTGCAGCACCGGAAAACAGGAATTTGAGGAATCGGTAGTCCAGGCAAAAGAGCACATTTTTGCGGGAAATATCTTCCAGGCAGTCCTTTCCAGAAAGCGCGAATTCAGGCTTGGGCAGTCACCTTTCGAACTTTACACACATCTCCGGGCAATTAATCCCAGCCCTTACATGTATATCTTTGAGTTTGGAGACCTGGCAATTGTCGGGGCAAGCCCTGAGACCCTGCTGACGGTCCACAAAAGAACCGTTATCATAAACCCGATTGCAGGGACCTGCCCCCGTGGGAAATCCGAAGCCGAGGATGAAGCCTTTGCTTCACATATGCTCCACGATGAAAAAGAAAGGGCTGAACATATAATGCTTGTTGACCTCGGGAGAAATGATGTACGGATGGTCACGGAAAGCGGCTCGGTAAAGGTTTCCGAATTCATGAAAGTCCTGAAGTATTCTCATGTCCAGCATATAGAAAGTACAGTTTCAGGAACCCTGAGGCCTGAGTGTGACCAGTTCGATGCTTTCAGGGCGGTATTTCCGGCAGGGACACTTTCTGGAGCTCCGAAAATTCGGGCCATGGAGATAATCTCCGAACTTGAAGCCTTTCCGAGAGGGATTTACGGCGGGGGAGTAGGATACTACAGCTGGAATGGGGACGCGGATTTTGCGATTGTGATTCGCACGGTTATTGTACAGGGTAAGAAAGCCTCAGTACAGGCCGGAGCAGGAATTGTAGCCGATTCCGATCCTGGTTATGAATTTAGGGAGACTGAACGCAAGATGGCAGCAATGCTTGCGGCTATCGGCTTAGAGATTTAAAGCTTTTTGCAAAACAATTTTGGGGTGAAATGGATGAAAAGAAGATTGTTAAGGGATATTTCACGAGAACGAGATCCAGTAGGCAGTATTCCCAGGAAAGGAGAGATTAAAAGAGGAAGGCGAAAAAAAGGAGTAAGAGAAGAAAGAACAAAAGAAAAAGTGATCTTAGGGGGTATTTTCAGATGAAAGTGGTCTTTATAAACAACAAAGATTCATTTGTATGGAATCTCGTAGATTACATATCTTATTTCGAAAAAGACACTCTGGTACTTCCCAATACGGTTTCCCTGGAAGAACTGCGGGAGATTAAGCCTGATGCTCTGGTTATTTCTCCAGGCCCGGGAAGTCCTTCAGACTCCAGAGATATAGGAAATTGCCTGGAAATTATAAGGGAACTGGGCAGGGAAATTCCCCTTCTTGGAGTCTGCCTCGGACATCAGGCAATCAATGTGGCTTTCGGCGGCTTGGTCCGAAGAAGCAAAGTCGGGCCAGTGCATGGAAAAAGTTCGAAGATCCTGCACAAGGAATCTGCACTCTTTTCAGCCTTTGACAGCCCATTTGAAGCAGGACGTTATCATTCCCTTGAAATTGGCGAGCCTGCACCCGGGATAAAAGTTACTGCCAGGGCCGAGGATGGGAGCATTATGGCTGTAGAGCATGTTCGCTACCCGATATATGGCCTGCAGTTCCATCCAGAATCCGTACTTACTCCCAATGGGCTGAAAATAATAGAAAACTTTTTGGATGTTTCCAAAAACTATAAGAAAAGACAGCCGGCTGTGTAAGCAGCCAGACGTTTTCCCGGAGAATTTATTTCTGATATCCAAGTTCATTTTTCCTTTTTGGCAGCCTCAGTTTCAGGTTCCTGCTCTTCATTATCTCCTTCTTCTTCAAAGAACTCCTCTTCTGTGAATTCCTCGTTAGGCTTGACCGCATAACCTACAGGCTGAAGGTTTTGAAGTTCTGAATATTGACTTACAGTCTGGGCAATAAGCTGAGGATATTTTTCAATCTGTTCCCTTGTAACAAACCCTGAGGCTTCTGAGTATTCTATAATTTCTTCTCTGGCTTCTTTCGCATCCTCAGTGAAATCTTCAAGCTGCTGCCTGTTTGCAATATAGGCCATTTCCTCAAGTGCCATGGTCGTCCACAGGGTTACAACCTCCATTTTCTTTTCAACAGCACCCAGACCTATTATCCTAAGAGTGTCAAGCGCGATTTTTGCAGACTCAAGCATCTGAAACTGTACTGCTCCTTTTCCGATTTCCTGTGCAGCTTTCGAAAAAGACCACATCACATTGGAGAAATTCTTATCGAGTGCAACTTCAGAAAGGGAGTTGATGTCATTAAGAACTGTGGACGCAACGTTCTCGATCTTTTTCTGAATGGCCTTATTGCCAATATTCCGGAGTGAGATAACGACTCTCTTTAAATCATTCTCTGAATTTGATTTGAGCAACTCTTCCCCAAATTCCCGAAGGTACTCAACATATTGGAGCGCATCATACTCATTCTGTTCTCTTATTGCTCGTTCTCCAGATTCTCCAAGTTCAATAGCCTTTTGTTCGTTCAGTGAGAACATATTAAAACCCCTTTCCATTAAAATCCATTAAAGATCTCGGATTTTAGGAATTTAGGTATTTATATAGGTATACTCAGATATTAGTCTTCCTATAATTTTCAAAGCATATCGAAAACTTCAAGGTTGTTATTCCAGAATGAGTTTTTAAATGTCTGGATCCGAATGAAGAATAAAAATGGAGAATAGAAAGTAGTCTAAATTTGCTTATAGATTTCAGATTTGCTTATAGATTTCAGATTTGCTTATAGATTTGAGTTATGTTTTCATTATAAAGTAAAATAGAAACTGACCCGAACAAACGACTTATTTACAAAATAGAAAGAGTTAAATACATTTTATACATAAAATATATCATATGAGTAAAAAAAACTCATTCAGGATTTCTGGCATATTTTCCTGCGTGAGTAAAATCAAACCTACAAGGTAGGGGGGAGGGTTCAACTCCTTACCTTCCTCCTACCTGAACAATTGTGTTGTGTTCTAAACATAAACTAAACATAGACGGTAGATATAATCACTTCACAATCACTTCACTTTGAAACCTCAAGCTTTTATCATGAAAGAAAAAAATTGCTTAGTAGGAATACTTTAGTAATTTATTTAAAACTTATGGTTTCAAAAAAGAGGAAAATTTTCAAATAGTTGCCGAGCACTTATTACAGCTTCGCCAAGACCTGCTTCTTTAGAGCATTTTCCAATATCCCTGACAAGAAAAGCGAATTCCTGATTGAGAATTCTCAGGTCCTTTTTTGAGCTTATGGAAAAAGTATAGATTTCCTTCAAGAAAACCTGGCTTAAAATGACTTCTTTTTCCATTCCATTTCTTGCAGCTTCTTTTCCAACTTCCTTCAGAGAAATCGCTACAAGTAAAAGAGGAATTAGCTTATCTATACTGGCGAGCCTTATTCCAAAAGCTTTAAGGGCAAGAGCAATCTCAAGCACGGTTTCATTGCCATTGTTTCTTGCCATTTCTTGTCCAATCAGTCCAAGAGAAACAGCCGAACTAAGCACACCTTCGGTCAAATTCCTATCAGCTGCTTCCAGACCCAGAGATTTTAGGCATGAAATTGCTCTGTGTAGCGTTTCCTCCGAGAATTGGGTAGCAAGTCTGATACCCAGTTCACCTAACTCATCTATTGTCTTGATGAGTTGAGTTTCTTCCCATGCCTCAGTTACCTCAAAACCAAGTTCAAGAAGAGAAGTCATTTCTGTTAAAAGCAAAAATTTGCCTCCATCTACCAGCTACTGATAAGGCTTAGGAACTCACAAGACATTATCTTTCCCATTTTGTGCTACATGATCCAAAAACCAAGCGATAAATCGAAATATAGGAAGATGAAAAATAAAAATTAAATGCCAGGTTAAAACCAGACTGTCGACAGGAACGAAGTGTTTATTATGTAGAGATTTTGCTTAAATCAGCTGGTTTACATAAACAGCTGGGTTAGATAAGTTGTTTTACATAAACAGCTGAGTTAGATAGATAAGCTTTAGATAGTCTCTCACTCCTGAATTTATAGATTAGATTGAATTTTTTCCTGAAGGGCTTTTATTTCCCTGAATTTCTCCACTTTTTCCTCGGAATCCGTATAGCCGGCATTTGCAAAATTTTCTAGAGCCAGTTCAGCTACAATTGAAGAATTGTTTAGAAGCTTTTCTTCAGCCTGAACCCGCAAGGTTTCAAGTGCCCACTGACATTGCAAAACCGCATCACTAAGTTCCTTCTTTTTAGATAGTTTTCCAATTTCTTCTATGGAAAGTGCTGTTGAACTCAGGGCTTCGTCAAAGTAGCTCTCAGCTGCAATCTTACCTATTTCCTCAAGCAAAAGCAGGGCACTTACAGTCTCAAGCTCAAGACTCTTTGCTGCAGATTTTTTCCCAATTTCTCCCAGGCAGGTTACTGCATTGAGCACAACGTCCTGCATACCTCGCCTGGCAGCAGAGGTTCCAATCTCTTTAAAGAGTAAAGAAAAGGCAATTGTCTTTTCCTGTTCCCACTCTTCTGGGGAAAAGTTCCAGATTTCCATAAGGGTTGTAGCAGCTACCTTTGAACCGGCTTCAAGTGAATGTGAAGCCGCAGCTTCTCCCAGTTTTCCTATTGCTATAAAAGCCCTGCTCAGGGCGGACTCAAGTCCTTTATCTGCTGCTACTCTTGCCAGTTTCCCTAGAGATAGGATAGAATTAATTGTGACAAGCTCCATCTCTCTCTCTGCAGCTACCTGTGCGGCGTTCTCAATTGATAGAATAACTCTCTCGGCATCTGCCTCTTCGTTCTCAGAAAGGAAGTCTGCCGCAATTCCTGTAAGGGAATCAAGGGCCTGAAAAGCTTTGCTCTCATCTCCTCTATCAACTGCAGATAAACTTACTTCAACTGCTTCTGCCTCGTTTAATATAATCATTCTTTTTGCCTCTCTTTAACACATCAACAAGCTTCAAGTCTTTCCCTGCAAATTTTTAATTGTTGACTGTATGTTTCTGTTGTCAATTTAAATTTTTGCGTAAGGAATAAGACCTGCAAAGGAAATAGAGTCTGGTTTACTCTATGAAGTTACGAGATTATTAGTGTTACTATTTTGTAACCGAGGCAGTTCATTTAAAAATATCATCCGTTTTTTTTGCGGAGAGCCGATTTTGAGGTAAAGTATAAATAATAAATATAAATACAAAATGTATAAGTTAGAAATAAAAAATATATAAGTGAGCAGCTCTCTTATCTGGACTTTCTTTTTTCTTCGTAGGCAAGAGCATGTTTCAGAACGTTTTCATACACCTCTTTATTCTCTAATCCGACAATTCTTGCTCTGACTCTATCAGTAGTAATATTTCCATCCTGCTGCATGTAAATGTACTCTCCATTTTCAATGCCCATAATTACGGTAGAGTCAGGAATATAGCCTACATCAAAATAGGTTGCAAGCTGGATGTTTTTGTTCATATTTATGGACATAATCGTAACGTTCTCTCCGTATTCGGCTGCAAGCTCTGCAAGAATAGGCTTCATAGACTGGCAGGCTCCGCACCATTCAGCTCCGAGTCTCAAAAATACCGGACCTTCCATAAGGGATAGGTTTATTTGCTCTAGTTCGGTTGTCTCGACAACAACGCCTTTTTTCAAGGTACTCGAAGGTTTCACAGGGTACATTTTATTAAATAGAACCAATAAAGTATTGCCATTAGCGCTCAAAGCATCAGAACTATTGCTTGAGGAAATCCTATTTGCCATAGGCATATAATCTATAACCCCAGAAGTCTGGTTTATGACGTACTGATTATCTAGTATACCATTTCCATCAGCATCTGCTCCTGTATAATTATTCCAGAAATTACCTGCCGAACTGCTATTCCAGACGTTATTTCCCTCGTCTATGGCATTCAGGAAGTTAATAAATTCATTTTCGTAGAACGAATTATTTGATGAATCACTTAGATACACGCCAATGCCATTAAGGTACAGGTTGTTATTGGTGAAAAGATTGGATCTTGCTGCTTGGCCACGAATTCCATGTTCGTTTTTCAAAATGAGATTATAGGCAAGCTTATTTCCCTGGGATATTCGAAGGAGCATGCCTACTTCATTTGAACTTGCAGTATTGTTAACAATGGTATTGTTAAAGGAATTATTTAGCGAAATTCCCTGCTTATTTTTCATGACCAGATTTTTTGACAGAATATTCTCCCCTGAATTGTCAAGCGTAATTCCCTCATTACTAAGACTTACAAGGTTTCCATTGAGATAGTTGTCCTGAGAATTTCTGAGAATAATACCCGGATCAGTTAGTATCACCGTATTGTTATTTAAAGAGCAGTTTCGCGCGCCTTCAAGGTAAAGCCCGGCCTTCCCATGTATGTCCTTTCCGGAAGGAACTCCTACAATATAGAAACCGTTTATTGTCACGTTTCCTGAACTGATGCTGAAGACAGCATTGTCAGGCACCTCAGCTATAATATAAGTACGGTTAATCTGGCTACCTGAAAGAGGTGGATACGAGAGAATTGTGAGTTCCTTATTTACTTTTATATTTTCCCGATATATTCCAGGGCTTACAAGGATTGTATCTCCATTCTGTGCATTATTGACAGCTTCCTGGATCAAAGTATAGTTTCCTCCCCCACTGTTATTCACGGTAATAACCGCAGCTTCGGCCAGGGTTACTGCTGTCCCGAGCATAAAAAGGAAAACTATGAGAATAACCTGAAATGTCTCCCCTGTCACGAACTAATAACCCCCTAATTACTAAAGCTATCAAATAAAAAACAAATTATGCTTTTATAGCAACCCTTAGGAATAATAATTTGAGATAATAAAATCATTTTGAAATATATGTTCTGAAAAATGAACCTTAAATTTTAAAGTTCCCTAATTTTCTTAATACTTTCAGGAGTATCCAAATTAGCAGATCTTTCAGTACTCTGTCGACACAGTCAATAACGCAATCAGTTAAAAACTGAAAAAAGAATAAAAATTCCTTCACTTACTGGATTTACAGATATTTACAGCCCTATTATCTCGAATTCTCAATCAGTATAATATATTAAGCAGTACATTTAAGCATATCAGGAAGGCATATACAACAATACAACAAGCGTAAAAAATTAGTCCGTAACCTTTCCAGTCTTTACACTATAATTTATGAAAAGAAGATAGTCTGACTTCAAATTCTGTCAGTAAGTGAAATTCTTTTTCATTCATACCGAAACTCCTTCCAAAACACCTGGAAAATCCTTTTTTCAATCCGTAACTGAGCTTCCTGAAAGGAAAAATGGCGAATTTGTTAAGACTGAGTTGCAATTATCATGAAGCAAAAGCTTTTTTAGTTAAGGCTCTTTTCGAGTCTCTTGCTGAGCGGTTCACCTTACACTATCTTTGTCAGGGATCCTCAATTTTTGTTAGGGATTCTCAATTCGGCATTTTTCCCTGAAATCCAGTGATTCCCTATGCCGTAGACTATACCGAAAAAATTTGATTAACTGACACTCCAGCCTTTCTAAAGCTTTCAATCAAGAGATTCCGCTTCGTGTATATATTCAGAGCCATTAAGAGTGTCAAGAGCAAGTTTTGTCATAAGCACATGGCTTATTAAAAATTTTTCATTTACTTCGAAAATCATCGTTCCCAGAGAATTAGCAGCTTTTATGATCAAGTTTTCGAAGTCACTAAAACCCGTATAAGACGATTCATTTTCTGAAAGGACAGGAGTATTCTGAAGGGAATCAGTTTCTATTCCCTGTTGAACAAGCAGGCTGAAGGCACCCGAAAATTCTTTGGGGAAGATAATCGCCTCTTTTCCATGAGGTTGATATAAAAGGAGTGACTTTTGAGGGAGAAAACCTCCGTTTTCCGGAACCCGGATGCTTTGCTGCCCGATAGTTTCTTTTCCTATTGACCCTATAGCCAGAGCAGCTGCCAGAGCCTCTCTCTCCGTTTTCTGAAGCGATGCAGAATTCGCAATTTCCCCAAGATATGCGACTGCGATCCTGACTGCTGACTCCATATTTTGCCCAACAGCCGCTTTCCCGATTGCACAGAGAGAGTAAAGGATGCTTAAACCGGTATCAGTCATTTTCTTTTCTCTTGCAATTTCAGCCATCTTTCCGAGCGAAAAAAGCGATAAAAATACGCCGATTTCCATTTTTTGAAAGACAGCCGCGCTACCTATGTCTCTTATGCTGATAACAGCCTTTTTTGCATCAGGTTCGAGTCTTTTATTTATATATTCGGTCCCCCGTTCCGTAAGAAAATCTATGGATCGTAACACGCCAAGCTCATCATTGTCCTTAACTGAAGTTAGCCCGAGGTCCGTTGCCCCAGTTTCGTTTAAAATAGACGTTCAGAACACCCCACTGAGTTAAAAACACCTTAAAGCCAGTAATTTTTCCTGCACTCCTTTCCCCATGAAGAAGGCAGTATTCCTATTTGAGATTGAAATGATTAATCCAATACGAATATAGCATAAATGAGAGGAAAAATTTCATAAATCTGTACTTGGAGATTTTTTCTTTCCTCTAGATATTTTATTTAGCTTATCTTCTAGTCTCTCAATTTTCAATCTTTCAAAGTGCAGGAGAGCTACTTCAGCAATTATGGATGCACTCATGAGGTAGCGGTCTTCAGCATTAAACCTAATTACCTCAAGCGAATATGCTGCCTGGTTCAAAGCCTTATCAAGCCCCTGTCTATCTGCAGTTTCTCCTATATCCTGGATAGAGCGGGCACTTATATTCACAGTTTCTTTCAGGTTTTTTTCAATAGCCCCGGTTCCTATCTCTTGCAGCAATAACTCGGCATTTACTACTGCATCCTCAAATTTCTGGCTTGCTGCGGCCTTCCCTGTTTCCCCGAGGAGCGCTACTGTGCTGTTTGCAACATCACCTAATTTTTGCCACGTAACGCTTTTTCCGATTTCTCCAAGAGCGAAAATAACTGCAATTGTTCCCTTCTTGGTTCCTCTAGAAGCTGCAGTATTTCCCATCTCACCAAGGCAAGAGGCTGCGATCTTTGCTGGAGTCTCCATTTTTTGTACTGCTGCGGTCTTTCCAATTTCCCCAAATGCGAGTGCTATACTTACAAGAGCGTTTTCCATTCGCTGCCTGCATGCCTCTCTGGCTACCTGAGAAAAAAGCAGAAGCGTATTGACAACTATAGATTCAAGTCCAGCAATAGCTGCCGCTTTTCCTATCTTTTTCATGTATTCGACCAATCTTTTTGTGTCGATTTCCTGTCCTTCTTTTGCATATTTCAGTGCAAGCTCGGAGAGATAGTTAAGGACTTCTTTAATTTCGGTTTCATTTTTTTCATTAACCAGAGTAAGTCCCAGTTCCAGAGCCTCGTTTTCATCAAGCGGTAGAATCCTTCATACCCCCAGATTCTCTCTCAAGTAAGTATGGATATGGGAGGATATGAGCTTTATCATGGGAAAAAAGCACTATTAAGAAATATTTTATCACGCACAGATTGGAAAAAACTGGAAAGTGTTAGACTGGGATGGGAAGGATCGGATTGTGAAGTGTTAAACTGAAAATATTAGATTGAAAATGTTAAACTGAAAAATATTAGACGAAATATCAATAAACGAAGTGAGTGTTGATTAATCCACCCTCATCTGAAAAAGAGAAGAAAAAAGATAAAGGATGCAATATTGAGCAAAAAGCCAAAACTTTTCTCCTGCTCTAACAAAAAAGCAGAACTTTAATGCAGGTTTCCGTCCTCATTAAGAATCTTCAAAAGCTCGATGATTGAGTATGAAGCCCGGGTAATTCCCATACTGCGTTTGTCAGTATCAGTGCCCGCCACATAGAGGTTTCGAACAGGAGTCCGAATATCTGCAAATTTCCCGTTAATTGTGACTGCAGCTTTTTCCGGGATCATTATCTGTTCGTGTTGCATTTCTATATGACTTTCGAGATTCGGATGGGCGCGGAAAATCATATCGTAGGCTTTTTTTGTCTCATGTTCCTCACGTTCATTTTCGTCGATCACGAAGGAAAAGCCTATAAGTTGTTTGTCTTTGGGGGCAAGCGAAGGGTCATAATTACTTATAGGAGTTGCCCAGTAGGCGAAATCCTTGAACCAAATCTCTGAGCCTGTGTACTTGAACTCGGGAAGCTCTTTCTCCATTCCAAGCCAGATGGTCAGGCTTTTACTGTGGGCTATACCTCCCAGATTTGCAGTATATTCTTGGGGAAGGTCTTTTACCAGCCTGGGAAGTTCGGTTGCGAAACCTGTGTAGACAACAAGGTTAGAGGAATAGATTTCATCAGCTTCCACGCCTGAAGCCTTTCCGTCCTGTACAAGTATAGAATTAACTTCACATTCTGTTTTGATCTCAACGGTTTCCGGAAGGGAGTAAAGGATGGCGTTGAGCAGAGCTTTTAAGCCCTTTCTGGGATAGCCCTGAGAATAATTTACATCATTTGTTGCAAGCCTTTCAAGGGAGGTAAAGGGCTGGGTGACCTTGGTCATCCTACTCTGAAGGGAGGCATGGAGATGATATGGAAGGATCGAAGCAAGAATAGACTCCGTAGATGGGGATTTTTTCAGATCCATTCTTCCGATCATCGCATCAAACTGCTCTTGAGTAATACTGTCCCTGACAAAACTGCTTCCTGACAGGACACGCTGAGCAGAGGTTTCTTTCATTGACCTGCCAGAAAGGAAAGCTGATATTGTATCCACAAAATCATAGGTATCCTTTGAAAGGCCTTTCGGCAAGAAATTATACACTGACTGACTGGACAGGTCTATTCCGAATGAGGAAAGGGTAAAAGCCTTTGTAAGGGTCTGGGAAAGCAGAACCCTGTCTTTTCTTGGAAGCACATCAAAAGTCACAAAATCTTTCAGGTTGGAAGGAACTCTTGTAAAGTAATTTTCGGTCCTAATATAATAATGTCCATAGTCCTCAAATACAGGAAGGTAATCAAAATAATTATCCATCAGTCTTTTCAGTGGGCCTTCAATAAGATGGGTTATCGCGTGCGCTCCTGTATCCACCTGGTAACCATCTACCATGTAGCTGTTGCAGTTCCCACCTAAATGTTGACTTTTTTCAAGAACAAGGACTGTTTTCCCATGCTTTGAGAGCGTCAGCGCTGCCAGAAGCCCGCTTATGCCCGCCCCGACAACAATTACATCGTATTTTTTCATACCCTAAACTACCTCAACTTTTTCCAGTGAATTAAGTTCTTATTTAATGCAGTTGTGCACCTTAGTTCTCTCAACTCACAACAGAATCCCACATTAGTGGAAGGGTTAAATAAATATGTTGAAAATATAAAGAATTATTTTAAGTCAGAGATATCTTTGAAATCATATTATATAATTTATGGTTTACCTACTTTATATTCAATCTATTCAATCCCTGTCTTACACCTGTAGAGTACAATAGAGAAAAATAGTATTTATAATTAGTAGTAGTTATATAATAAAGATCTCAATAACATGTCTTATTATTGTTCAGTGATCTACGTAATATGATTTAAAGGCTTTTTAAGATGATATCGCAAAAGCAGAGAAAAGTCGCTATTTTCTTTTGTACATTCCAGGATAATTCTCAGTCTGTAAATTTACTATCTCCTCGAAGATTTTGTTCGTATTTATTTTTCGATCTCATATAAAAATAGAGAAAGTTATCCATATGTTAATAAGTTAAAAAGGTAGTAAAGTTTAAAAATTAGATACAAATTGAAAATTAAATTTTAAAGCCTACATAGAAAGTATAAATACAATTCTTGAAGTTTAGTCCTCAATGTTTACTCGTCTAAACTTGAGGTAAATCAGCAATATTCCAATAAAACCACCTAAAATAAGATACTTTATAATTGTTTTTAATCGTACCACATCAGTCATCCCCCAATTTTATATATAGTTAATATGTTGTACACATATTACAAGTTTTCGTTACAAATTTGCCTTGGAAAAATTAATTGATCAGTCAGGTACTTCATAATTGCGTGAAATTTCATAATTGCGTGAAATGAGCAGGGACCTTGTTCAAGCGACAAAAAGAAAGAGACAATGCTCAGACAGGAAGCCAGAAATGAAGCCTGAAAAAAAAGATTCAAGTATGTCATTCTTGCCACAAAGAACAGTAGAAGTATGACTGCGACTACTGGATTGAAAAAACTGGTTAGAAGAACAATAGTTTTTTTCAGAGAGGTTGTCAGTTAGTTTAATGGAGGATTAATTATGATAAGGATTGAAGAGTTGGGGGAAAAGCTTACAGAAGCCGGCAGGTTGCAATTACGTTCTTTATGTGTTTACGGTATGGATAAAATCCCTGAAGGAGCAGTTCCGTCGTACACGATAGACCGCTGTATAGCAAAGGCTGTATATATTTCTGCTTTCTTTAAAGAGACGCCTCCACTATATATTGAAGCAGGTCACGAACAGTGCTGCACTGGCGGAATGGTCTGGATGGGACTTGCGGAACCACACCCTAAACTAAAATACTTCTTGACTGTAGGCACTCCAGACTTCCGTGGAGGTGCTGCCGAGCATTTAAAGGCAACTCCTGAGCTATTCGATGAACAGAGAGAACGAGCAGGAAAAATCACTCCATACGGCAAATACACAGTCATCGCTCCCTGTACTCAAAACCTTGTACCTGAAGCTGTCAGAGCGTTCATCGTCTTCGCAGGCAGCGAGCAGATCCGAAATCTCTGCGGGCTGGCACAGTTCAATAGTTCTGATCCTTTTTTTAAAACCTTGATACCGGGAGGACCGATATGTGCTACTATGATCGCTTTTCCTGCTGGTATGGCAGAAAACGCGCCGAAAGACTCCGCCTATGTTGGGCCTGTTGATCCTACAGGAAACCCCTGGCTGCCCCCCGAATTGATGATAATGGGCATTCCTTTGAGGCTGGCGCAACAGATGGGAGCCGACATGGAAGAGTCCTTTATCTGCAAGCGGAGCAAAACAGCATACCCTGAGCACCGTACAGTGATAAAACCGTATATAAAGGATACAGAGAAGTGAGAACTTTCAGGCACGAGTTTGAAACTGAGGCATGGACTTCGAATAGCAAAGAATGAATTTTTCAATTTAAGAGCCAGGTATTTGAAAAGCTGGCAAAACAAATATTAATATCAGCTTCAGCCAGCTAACTGTCCGGTAATTTTTACGGTAATTTTTTGTTTTCAGAAAAAAGGGAATTTTGCCTGGAAATTCTACCTTTTACTGGCTTCAAAGGCTTCATATAAAAACTTTACTGAGATAGAAAAGTTCACAAAATCAATAATTTTGAGTTATAGATATTGTTTAGAAAACTTGCTAAGTTATAAAAGTCCTAAGCCAGTCCAAGACCAAGACTTAGAGGAAAGCTCACCAGATAACCCAAAGGATAGACCTGGACTCATGCCTGGATTGAAGCAAAATGGTTTATGATCTTTATTCTCGAAAACCAAAAAGGAAAATTTTTAAACACCAACTTGATATGATTTTACGGTGTTTGGCAGTTGGTAGACCAGGAGAAAATTCACAATCAATGCATGAGCAATGATCCAGAAGAGCGTAAACATGCGTTAGAGGAATTAAATAATTTCTTCTCATCCATGCCAGATAAACAACAGGCATGGGACGATATACTGAGATTAACAAATGATATAGACATGCTTGTGAGGAATTATGCTGCCTCTGCTCTTGATTATGTGTTTTCTCATGTGCTGGATAAACAACAAGCATGGAATGATTTACATAGACTGGCTAGTGATGAAGACAGTGATGTGAGATTTAGGGCTGCCCAAGCTCTTGGTTCTGCTTTTTCTCACGTGCCAGATAAACAACAGGCATGGAATGATTTACATAGACTGACTAATGATGAAGAAAGATATATGAGATTTAGTGCTACCTTTGCTTTTTATTCTATTTTTTCTCACGTGCCTGACAAACGACAGGCATGGAATGATTTACATAGACTGACTAATGATGAAGACAAGCTTGTGAGAGCTGTAGCTACCTTTGCTCTTGGTTCTGCGTTTTCTTATGTGCCAGACAAACGACAGGCATGGAATGATTTACATAGACTGAACAATGATGAGGATTATTATGTGAGAACAACCTCAAACTATTCTCTTGGAAGAGTTTCAATATTCATGGCTTCCCAGGCAGAAACAGAGGAAAATTACAAAAAGGAATTAGAAAAGGCAATTGAATATTTCGAAATCGCAGCAAAGGAATCATCTAGCTCTAATCCGTCTCAATTTTGCCTTCCGTTCTATCGCTCATTCTATTTAATAATTTTCAAAAAACAGAAAGCTAGAGAAGAAGTGAACAAATATCTGGAAGAAGCTAAAGCTGCAATTGAAGGTTCAGAGAGCAAAAAACAGCTTTTAGAAGCTGTTGAAAACCTTGCAGAAGCATTAAAAGAAGTCCAGAATATGGGAAATTTAGATTTCTCTGGGATGAAGGATGAGCTTAATTTCTATAGGAAATACTGTGATCGTGCCACAGAACTAATAAAATGTTCTGACGAAAAAGCACCGTTTGCGACAGAAGTTCTGAGAAAAGGACTACCTATTCTGGACAGAAATATAAAAAGAACCCTAGAAGAGATTCAAGAAAAAGCAAAAAGTACATACAAGCAATCTCAAGGAACCGTCACAGAAGAAATTGCATACTCAATTTGCAGGGAAGTTCAAAAATGGGAAATGGGTAGTCCAGAAGAAATGACACAAAAGGTAGAGGATATTGCATATGTCTTAAAAAGGAAAATTGGATATGTTCCCGAAAATGAGTATGTTTTGAATAAAATTGAAGCAATGAGATACGAAAGAAATCTGGTAAAACAATATGAAGCCCTACTTTTTGTGATTGAGCAAATTCCTACTATCACAGTGGTTCCTGAAGATGCTGTTATAGAAAATATCAACAAAGTAGGTCAAGAATTAGGAACAAAATTGGATGGTCTTTCTCAAGGAATGAACGAGATCAGGATTAGCTTAAGCCCTGGAATAACACAAGAAATTGAAATTTCTTCAGGGATTGAGATTTTGGGAACAGGTGCAGCGCTAATAACAACAATTCCTTTACAAGAAATTTCTTACGCTGAACTTAAAGAAGACTTGCAAAGGATAAAAGGAGAACATATTAGCAAATTGTCTGAACTTCCAAAAAGATTAGCTAACAGAATTAAAGGTTATTTATTACTGAAAGACAGAGAAGATATCACTAAGCAGTTAACTTGAAGTGGGCTATCTTTATTGATCAGTCAACGATACATTTATTGCCTATTTTACTTGCTTCATACCTGAATGTAAAAACGACTTTAGTCTAACTCATTTATACCAGACAACTGAACGGTTTCTGAATGTGGGGCGCTCGATATTTAAACATTAAAAACAAAAAAGCGCTTCGGAATTTATCTCATGAAACGCTCACTGTATATCCTGTACAGAATATATATTCATGCCTGCTCTTTGTTCTAAAGAATTCATTTCTCCTATACAATGGTGATCTTTTGTCTACAAAAATTAGCCGTGAAAGTTTTATCCGGTCTATCGCAGACCTTTTAAGAAAAGCGGAAATCGAGCTTCCTGACGATGTAGCAAATGCCCTCCGGAAAGCTGAAACCGCAGAAGAAAATCAGGTTGCAAAATCTCAGCTTCAGGCAATCCTGAAGAACCTTGAAATTGCAAAAAAGCATGGAGTTCCCATGTGTCAGGATACAGGCATTATGATCTTTTTTGCTGAAATAGGAACTGAGTTTCAGTCCGGCTTTGACCTGGAGGCAGCGATCAGGGAGGCCGTAACCATTGCAACAGCCGAAATTCCTCTCCGGCCAAATGCCGTTGATCCTCTGACCCGAAAGAATAGTGGAAACAATACAGGGGTTGGAATTCCGGATATTCACTGGAAATTTGTTCCCGGAAATCAGTTAAAAATAACCGCTGCCCCTAAAGGTGCAGGTTCGGAAAATATGAGTTATCTGCGTATGTTTAACCCGACAGAAATCGGAAACATAAAAAACTTCGTGCTCGAGACTGTAGTAAATGCCGGGGGAATGCCCTGTCCTCCTCTGACCATAGGAGTAGGGATTGGAGGTTCTTTTGATGCGGCAGCCAGGCTTGCAAAAGAAGCCTTGCTTGAGCCCCTTGATGCCCCAATGGAAGGATTGGAAAAAGAAATCTTTGAGGCTGTAAACACTCTCGGAATAGGCTGTATGGGCCTTGGCGGCAGTACAACTGCCCTTGCAGTGCACGTAAAAACCGCTCACTGTCATACGGCTTCCCTTCCGGTTGCAATAAATATTCAGTGCTGGGCGAATAGGCATGCTTCGGTTGTGTTCAGGGGGGATGAATAATGGAGTATCACCTGAAAACACCGCTGAAATTAGAAGATATCGAGAAACTTAATGCAGGAGACATTGTCTATATCTCAGGAGAAATCCTGACAGCCAGGGACGAAGCTCATGCAAGAATTCTCGAGATGGAAGAAAAAGGAGAAAAACTTCCCTTTTCTCTGGAAGGCGCTGTGATTTATCACTGCGGCCCCCTAATGAAGCAAACCGAAAACGGCTGGAAAGTAGTATCAGCAGGTCCTACGACCAGCGGCAGGATGTCAAAAATGACACCTTCTCTCCTGAAAGCAAATGATGTTCGGGCAATTATAGGAAAAGGCGGGATGAAAAGCATAGCCGATGCCCTGAAGAACAGGTGCGTTTATCTGGCTTATACAGGTGGATGTGCAGCCCTTGCCGCAGAATTAATCAAGGAAGTAAAAACTGTCCACTGGCTTGACCTTGGAATGCCTGAAGCAGTCTGGGTGCTCAGAGTGGAAGATTTCGGGCCGCTTATTGTAGGAATTGACACGAAAGGAACGGATATTTTTGCAGAGGTAAGGGAAAAAGCTCAAAAACAGCTTGAGAAGCAAGAATAAACTGAAAAATAGCTTGAAAATAGGAATAAACTCAAGAGTGCCCCAAAGGTGGCTTGAAAGAGAGGAATAAGCTCAAAAGCAAAAGCAACTTGAAAAGCAAGAGCAAAGCCAGTATTTTTCGTTAGCTGGTAGCAGGGAGAAAAGGCAACAGAAAATTTGTACTCTGGGCCTTGATCTTCAATATTTAAGTAGTCTGCCAGATTTCTAGCTTCAAGGAAAAAAGATTTTGTGAAGCTGTCACTTTTACAAGTATCTAATCTTCTAATACCGGCCCTTAATTGTAGTCTTCCTCAAGCTGCCTGAAAGCCTTTACAAGAGATTCCATTTTTCGGACGATAATTATCCCTAGCAGGGAAAGTTCATATATCCTATCCTGTTGAATCACGAGCCCGTTTTCCTTTAGCTTTTTAAGCTGTGGCAGGATCGCGACCGAGTTCGTGTCAAGCTCATTATTGATCTCTTCAATGGTCCTAGGCTTTTCTTTGAGGAGGAGAAGCAGCTCAGTCCTTTTTTCGGAAGACAAAAGAATTGTGATCAGGGTAGATCTCATCATTCCTACTGCAAAAACTGTAAATATATACTTTTTCATTCTCAAGATTATAATTTTATGACAAATTAGCTCAAGAGCTTTGATTGATAGAAAGATCTTGTTTTTAAAATAAAATTGTCACAAAAACAGACAAACAGGTTTCTACCCTCAATAAAATGAATGAAAAAGAGAAAAAACATTTTTATCCTAAGATATGTTTAGAAATAACTCTTCTAGGTCTGAAGATTTTTAAATTTTTCAAATTATAGGCTGTTTTACTGCTCGGTTTGTGGAGGAACCAGAATCCCAGGCGGCAGGAAGATTGAGGCGATTATGCCAAATCCCGCAAAAATCACCAGCCCCCACAGCGAAACTTTTATTCCCTGAATGCGGGCGACCTCATTGACCCTCGAGATTTCATGAGAAAGTTCAGGAGAGGCATCTTTCAGGATAGCTGTCAGTTGTTGATTGGTCAAAAAGCGGGAATTTTCCTCTACTGAGGATATCACAGAGGGTTTGAGATCCTCCGGAATAACAGTACTGTCGTTTATGAGGGTAGTAGCTCCTCCTACAAAGCCTACAATGACGATGGAACCCATCAAAGCAGTCCCGATAGCCATACCCAGGTTCTGGGAAGTGCTCATAAAGGCAGCTGTCTCGCTTGTCCTTTCATGAACTACCTGGGAGAGGACGAGATTCATTATCTGGGATGACATAACTCCTACGCCTATACCTATTAAGGCAAAACCTGTTAGCAGGGCAAACCCTCTGACCTCCACATTAATGGTTGCAATAGCCAGTAAAAGCCCTGCAATAAGTACAAGCAACCCAACCTGGATGATACGCTTTGGGGCTATGCGGGCAGATAATCGAGATGCTGTAAGCGAAGCAATTAAAAGCGGTATGGAGAGGGGGAGGTAGAGAAAGCCTGTCTGCATAGCGTCGAAGCCCAGGGCGATCTGGAGGAAAAGGGCCATGCTGAACAGGAAACCTCCTATAAGAGTGGTCTGAGCCATCTGGACAAAGATGCCTGAAGTAATCCTTCGGTCCTTTAGCACATCGAGTCTTACGAGCGGCATCCTCCCCAGAATAATGACGTGATGTTCCCACAGGGCAAAGCACAGCAGTATAATGATTCCTGCTAAAATAAACACCGGGGTAGGGGAAAGGCCGAACGGGGAAATTTCAATCCCTCCAATTGAGAAAATATGACGTGCCTCCCACCAGCCGTAGTCCCCTGCTAGTAATATCCCAAAAACAATAAACCCCATCCCCAGCGCAGAGATTATCGAGCCGACTATATCCAGCTTGGGTTTCTCTTCAGTCTCAAGGGGTGCATCCAGAATATATCGGCTTAACAACAGGACAATGAGTACTATCACTACCTCACCCCCAAAAGCAAGCCTCCATGTGTACTTAGTTGTCAGCCAGCCTCCTATAATGGGACCGAGGGCAATTGCGCTTGCAACAATTCCACCTAATATGCCATAAGCAAGGGCACGGTCCTTCCCACTGTAGTTTGAGGTCACGAGCGTCTGGATAGCAGGCATGACAAGGGTTGCCCCAATCCCTTCAAGGATCGACCAGCCTATAAACAATACATCCATTGTCGGGCTGATCGCAGTCAGGAAAGAACCAGTACCGTAGACGATCAGTCCTGTCCTGAATGCCCTTTTTCTGCCAATAATATCGCCGATTTTTCCTCCGGTGATCATAAATGATGCCATTACAAGAGCATAGAGTGTGATGGCACCCTGGACAGTAGCAACGTTAGTGTGAAAATCTTTAATGAGTGTTGAAATCGAAACATTCATTATCGTCGTATCAATAACAAGCACAAACATTGCAAGCACGAGTGCAGTAATTACAATTTTCTTTTCCACAGTAACCACTTCGGAAGTTAGATTGTAAGAGTAGCCTGGTTACATCCGGGTAAGATACTCTTTCATACGACGCTATCCGAAAATCGACTGGTAGCTTTACTGTTGCTGCTCTCTAGTTAAGATATTCCTTCGTGCCAGAAAGGACTTCAAAAAAAGTAACCAAAATAAATCTGAATTCCTTTTTAGCTGTTGGGAAAATCATGAATTACTATCAGCTAAATAGGCATGTTTTAATCTGTCCCAAATGCCTCCTTCACACCAGGTAGCATGATATAGACAAGAATAAGGACATTCAGAAGAACTGAAAAATTAACGTCGTACCATGAACCTCCTGTAACCAGTACTACAAAATCAATGCACAGGTTGAATATCGTAATAACAGCCAGAAATATCCATGCTTGCTTGTCCACCTGCCAGAGCATCTGAGCCAGCCACACCCATATGTAGGCGAGCAGGCCATACAGTAGTGCAGACCAGAGACTGAAAATACGGCCCTCAACTACCCCTAAAAAAGGCAAAAAACCGAGAAACCGAAGCATTACAATAGCGTTTAAAAACGCCAGAACAATAGCTACAAAAGCCAGTATAGTGACACCAATAGGTCTTTCCATACTAAAATCCTCTCCTTATCCTCCGATAATCCGGTATCAGGTTCTCATTTTAAATCCTCCGATAACTGCTCCTATTCCCCCGATGATAAAGAAAAAACCAAATACCCACGGCAAAGACAAAGTACCTATCAGAGAATCGCTTAGAAGAAGTAGGCCTAGAATTATGGTAAGAATACCGATAATTCCCGTACCCCATCCTCCTCCTTTAACAGCCAGGGCAATTTTTACAGCTCCATTGATAATTGCCCATACCCCTATGAAAATAACAAATAATGTAAGAACTATGATAGGACTGTAGATTGGGTACATCAGTATAAATATTCCGGCAATAACGCTCAAGACACCCGAAAGCAGTTTCCATATCCTATTCCCAGAGAATATTAGTGCCCCTACAACAGAAAGAACTCCTTCTGCTAGCCAGAAAATACCCAGAAACTGTATGAGAATAATTGTAGTTATTGCAGGTCTGTATATAAGGAATAAACCTACAAGAATGGCAATAATACCTTCCAGAAGGACTACCCACCAGGGTACCTGCAGTGTTTCATACCCAATTTCATTATCAGAATCAATTGACTGTTCCAGAACATCAACTGGTTGTTCCATTATAGTCCATCTCCCGAAACTTTTAGTTCTTCAACTCTAGCTTCCTGCGGCCAGAATATCAGATCTTAGCAATGTTAAAGAGATGTCATTATCTCAATATTGGATTGCATCTTTCTGGATGATTTATTTACACTCAGGAGTGCCAGAGTCAAAGAGAATGTAGCCTTCCCCCCACAAAGAAGAGTAATCTCTTATTCCGAGTCAATTAATCGACGAGGTTTATTATAATAAATATAGTATGCTTCTTCATCAATTAACCCGACAAAATGTTGATGTCATAGAGTATTAACTGAATGATTTATTCCATTACGAAATTACTTGTGTGATAAAGGCCAAGGTAAACTGTTTATTTACTACTTTAACATCATGTGAAGATAGGATTCAGTTAAGATATCAATCCCAATACTAATTCCTCTTCACAATTGGCTAAAGATGAAGCAGTAGTATTAATAATAATATATTAATTATTATATATAAAACAACTTTTATTAATATTAAAAAACGATATAGTAAAAAATAAACTATTGAGATTGATACACAAAGAAACAGATAAAAGAGAAAACAGGTAACAGGGAAACAGGTAAATAAGGAAACTGTTTAAATAGAACCGCATATTTCAGAGGATCAGTGATGAATCCGACAAATCAACGGGATATTCCCCTTTATATCTATCATGCCGGACAGTGTGACCCAAAAAAGTGCACCGGAAGGAAATTGGCTCGTTTTGATCTTGCCCGTCTTTACGACAAGATATCAAGGTTGCCCAGATCAGCAATCCTTCTGGATCCAACTGCAGATAAAGCCCTTTCTCCTGCCGATGATTCCCGAAAAGGGATTATTGTACTCGACTGTTCCTGGGAAGAAGTGGAAAGGGTTTTTCCCGAACTTGCGAAGTTGAATCTCGAGCATAGGGCCCTTCCCTATCTGCTTGCAGGCAATCCTGTGAATTTCGGAAGACCCTTCAAGCTAAACTCAGCCGAAGCCTTTGCGGCAGCTCTCTACATTTTGGGGCATAAAGAACAGGCTGAAAAAGTCCTCTCCAAGTTTAATTGGGGGCACAGTTTTCTCGAACTCAATAAGGAGCCGCTTGAAGAGTATTCAACCGCGAAGAATAGTACTGAGATCGTGGAAATTCAGAGCCATTATTTCTAACTAATTGCTAACTATCTATTATTGCTAACTGTCCAACTATCTATTATTCCTAACTACCATTATTTTAATTATTTTTGAAAGCCAGCAAATTCGGACTTACTCGAAGAAAGAAACTTGTATTAAAGATCTGAAATGAAGAAAAGGTGTTTATGTAATGAAAGCACCGATGAAAACAGATTCCAGAAAACAGATAGGAGTTATAGGCGCAGGAGCTTGCAGTAGCGAGATCAGAGCTCTTGCAGAAGTTGTGGGAAGAGAAGTAGCAAAAAGAGGAGCGATTCTGCTCTGCGGAGGTCTGGGCGGAGTTATGGAGGCAGCAGCGTACGGAGCAAAGCAGGAAGGAGGAATAACCCTGGGAATTTTGCCCGGAACCCTGAGAGAGGAAGCAAATATCTGGATAGATATCGCGGTTGTCAGCGGAATGGGACACGCCAGAAACGCTCTGATAGCACAGTCCTCGGATGCGTTGATTGCAGTTAGTGGAGAATACGGAACGCTTTCGGAGATAGCACTCAGCCTGAAGATGGGAAAACCTGTGGTTGTGCTCGAGCCAGGCTGGAAAATCGAAGGCGTTTACAGAGCAAAAAGTCCGGAAGAAGCCGTAGAACTTGCTTTTAGGCTGACTGAAGGTAATGGAAAGCCCTGAAAAAGTCAGGGAAAAAACCTAAAAGGCTTAATATATTGAAAGGAATCAACTGAAAAAGCATCCAAGAGAGACTTAGGTGAATATAGAAACAGCAGATAAAGAAGAGTCTTAAGTGCGGATGAATATCCCAGAAGGGCAAATAAAGAACTCCGAGCCTAATTATAGTTACGGATGACAGTGTATATTGGGATTTGATCCAAAAATTTATATCGAAAAAGGAAACTTCAAGAATTAGGATTTAGAGGCAGGCTTTGTCTCAGACTGGCAGAAATTTTGGGGTAAGCCAGTATTTCTCCCAAGAATATCAAAAAATTATACCGGAGTTTTAAATGCACCTTATTGTAACGGAAAAAAATATAGCAGCAAGGAGGATAGCTGCGATTCTGGCTCCAAAAAACCCGAAGAAGGATAGAGTCAGCGGAGTGGACGTATACCGGTATGAGGTTGTGTCCGACGGGAAAACACAGGAGACTGTAGTTATAGGACTCTCAGGCCATATCGTGGGGATCGATTTTCCCAAGGAGTACAATAACTGGCAGAAAGTGGAAGCTAAAGCCCTTATTGACGCCGATATCATAACAACTCCTATCAACAGAAAAATTGTAACTGCCCTCCGAAGCCTAGGGAAAGAGGCAAGCAGGGTCACGATTGCCACGGACTACGATCGGGAAGGAGAATTAATAGGAGTTGAGGCCCTCAATATTATAAAACAGGTGAGTTCGGATGCTCCTTTTAACCGGGTCCGCTACAGCGCAATAACCCCAAAAGCAATAGAAGCCGCCTTTTCAAACCCTACAGATATCGATTTTAATCTTGCAGATGCAGGCCACTCCAGGCAGGTTATTGACCTCGTCTGGGGCGCAGCTCTTACCCGTTATATTTCTCTTGCTGCAGGCAGGCTTGGGAAAATGTTTCTTTCCGTAGGTAGGGTACAGTCGCCAACCCTTTCTCTTATTGTTGACAGGGAAAAAGAAAGGAATATTTTTGTCCCGACTCCTTACTGGGAAATCCACGTTGAGCTCCAAAATGCAGAAGGAGAAACCTTCTCAGCTCAGCACTCAACTCGTCGTTTCTTGGATAAAAAAGAGGCTACAAAAGCATTCAAAAAATTGGGGAAGCAGGCCGAATTAAAAGAAATAGAAAAAGGGAAAAAGACCGACCAGCCCCCAACACCATTTAATACCACAGGTTTCATAAGTGCAGCAAACTCAATCGGGCTCAGTCCCGCAAACGCGATGCGTATAGCCGAATCTCTTTATACGAATGGTTATATTTCATACCCAAGGACGGACAATACGGTTTATCCTGATACCCTTGATCTGAGAGCCCAAGTTGAGATTTTCAAAGAAGGTCCCTTTAGAGAATACGCAGACGCCCTGCTTGAGAAAGCCGAACTTATTCCTACGCGAGGAAAAAAGGAAACCACAGACCACCCACCTATTTATCCTGCCTCTCTTGCCAAAGAATCCGACTTAAAAGAGGAAGAGTGGAAGGTCTACGAACTTGTAGTCAGGCGCTTTTTTGCGACCTTTGCCGGACCAAGCGAGTGGGAAACCATGCGCTTGAGACTTGACATTAACGGAGAAGAGTTCAGGGCAAATGGGGCAAGGCTTATAGAGCCGGGCTGGAGATGGTACTATCCTTATAATGCGCCTGAAGACAGGTTGTTCCCCGAACTCCATGAAGGCGATTTCCTGAAGGTTACAAACAAAGATATGCCGGATAAAGAAACTCAGCCTCCGGGCCGCTATGGGCAGGGAAGGCTTATTAATATTATGGAAGAGCTCGGGCTTGGAACAAAGGCAACGAGGCACGAGATTATTAGCAAGCTTTATTCCAGGGCTTATATTCACGGGAATCCCGTACAGCCTACGAACACCTCTTTTGCAGTAATGGATACTCTTGAGAAGTATTCTCCTACTATTACAAAACCGGACATGACAAAGCTGCTTGAAGAAAACATGGACCGGATTGCCGAGGGCAAGATCAAAGAAGTTGCTGTCCTTGAAGAGTCGCGGGAGATGCTGAAACAGGTCTTTTCGGAACTCGATAAAAACCGGGACAAAATTGTGGAATCCCTCCAGGCAGGCCTTAGGGAAGACAAAATAATAGGCACCTGTCCAGAATGCGGAAACGAGCTTATGATTCGGCGTTCAAAAAGAGGAAGCCGCTTTATAGGCTGCAATAATTATCCGAACTGTACCTTTTCGCTTCCCCTGCCAAGAAGCGGACAGATTGTGGTTATTGACAAGCTCTGTGAAGCCCACGGCCTTCACCATATTCGCTTAATCAATTCGGGAAAACGACCCTGGGATCTTGGCTGCCCTCAGTGCAATTTCATTGAATGGCAGAAAACCCAGCAAGAAGAGCAGGCTCAACAGCCTAAAAAGGAAAGACCCAAATCAATAAAGGATCTCGAAGGCGTGGGAAAAGCCACAGCAGGAAAGCTGGAAGAAGCCGGAATTACAAGCGTAGAAGCCCTGGCAGAAGCCGATCCTGTAGAACTTGCAAAAACAATAAAGATGAGCGTAAAAAAGGTTAAAAACTGGCAGATTTCATGCAACGGCGCAGTTGAGGATAACGGTACAGTTGAGAGCAAAGGCACAGTTGAGGATGTATGAGAATAGTCCTCTCTGACATCTTATTTTTTATCTTTGTTTATTTTTTGCTTTGATCTATATACAACCTTATTGCCACATCTGGCCGTTCATGCCACGCTCGCCTTCGTCGAGCGGCCTTTACCAGAGAAGGGAGAAAAAGAAGAAGCAGCTTTGTAGAGGAGTAACCTTTAGACAATCTGGCTGAGGACTTTATAGATCCCGTGAAATTAAAAACGGTCTGTGGGATCGAGATAACGATTATAATTCCAGATGGAACGTTTTACATAGCATTCGGTTACCTTTTAGCTGTGATACATGTACTGCTGTTGTTTTTTCTTAGCTAATTGCGGGCGGCTAAAGCCCTTCTTACATTCTCTTTGTAAATTATCTGTGTTTCAGATCAGTCTTCCATAACCTTAGTGACCACGTGCTCAAGTTTCAAATTAAAGTAAAGAGGTGAGCTCTCGAAATTCACTCCACAGTTATTGTTACATTATTGGATTTTATCCTGCCAATCCAATAAGGTTTCTGAATATCTTCATCTGGAGACGTGGTATCATATACGGCATTAAGAGTATATTCTCCCTTTGTCAAGTTCCAGCATGTTGAATCAACCGTGCTATATAGAGACTCACCTGGGCTCAATTCAGTAAGGTCTTCGTCTGTTAGTGGAATTCTTGAGTTTACCCATAAATAAGGCATCATAGACCCATCGGAATTAAAGAAAAGTATATTATAACTTGTCTGTTCAGACATTTTCCAGACATTGATGGGATTTTCTCCTACATTTGTCAATGTTAAATTAATCTGGAACACTTCACTTTCCTGTATCCGAGTTTTTTCCGGCGTTACTGTCAAGTTTAATTCTCTTAGTTGTGAGTGTCCCAATATATCCCAATAATCATATCTAATGGAAGTCATGAATAATATTAACAGAATTGAAATTATTATTACAACAATTATGAGATATTTTCCTTTCATAACTTATTCTCTCTTCTTTTGCTTCTACGAAAACACATATAATTGGTAAAATTCGTTAAACTCCAGTAAACTCTGTAGAATTTATCCACTTTATAACTATTGAATTATTATTTAAACGTCTTGTGCCTAAAATCGGTAATAGTTAGAGATCAACTAACTTTATACGCCTATTTACAGACCTGAAATGAGTGAAAATCAGTTTAGAGACTTTGAAATACTAAATCAAGGGCAATTTATTGTAGATTATTTATCCTGTGCTCACAGAAGTATTTAACAAATATTATCGCAAATATTATATCAGATATTATAGAAAAATTTTAATAGATTTTAAAGAGGTTTTATTCTGGAGCTTACCTTTAAAGGCGGGTGCAGAGAAGTCGGACGTTCGGGTTTACTCGTAAATGGGGAGGTTCTGCTCGATTACGGTATAAAAACCGGGGACATCTCGGAATACCCTCTCAATAGCATGGAACCGAAGGTCGTGCTTGTTTCACATGGGCATCTTGACCACTGCGGGGCTGTCCCCAACCTGATGTACCAGAATCCTGAGGTTTTCATGACCCCGCCGACTGCAGAATTTACCTTCCTGCTGGGAAAAGATACCCTGAAGCTTGCAGAAAGCACAATATCAGGCGTATCCCCTTTTGATCCCGATGATCTCCAGAAGCTTGGCAGACGAACAAAAAAAGTAGATTATGGAGAGACTTTCAAAACCAATGGGTACAGGGTTTGCTTTTATGATGCAGGTCATATTCCCGGAGCGTCAGGAATCTTCCTGGAATCCGAGTCAGGAGAGAGCCTATTTTATACCGGGGACTTCAACCTTAAGGAAACAAGGCTTGTACCCGGAGCGACTAAGTTTCCCGAAGCCGATACTCTAATTCTTGAGAGCACATATTTCGGGGAAGACCATATTCCCCGAAAGGAAACCGAAGAAAGATTTATCGAGTCGGTCCTGGATACACTGGATAGGGGGGGCACTGCTCTTATCCCTGCCTTTGCGATAGGCAGAACTCAGGAAATCCTTATGCTGCTTGATGCCCACGGAATTCAGGCTTATGTGGATGGCATGGGCAGGGACGTATATAAAATTCTTAAAAAATATCCTGAATATCTCAAAGCCCCCGAGCTTCTTGATCGAGCTTTCGGACGTGCTATTTCCGTAAAAGACAAACAGCGGGATTCGGTCCTTAAAAAACCCTCGGTCATTGTCACTACAGCCGGAATGCTGAATGGAGGTCCGGTACTTTATTACCTGAGCCGGCTTTATAAAGACCCTAACTCAAAAGTCCTGCTTACAGGCTATCAGGCTGAAGGCACAAATGGCAGGCTGGCTCTTGAGCATAGATTTGTCGAGACTAGAGAAGATATCCTTACTCTCAAGCCCAAGGTAGAGCAGTACGACTTTTCCGCCCATAGCGGCGATAGCGAGCTAAAAAAAGTTGTTAAGGATTTCTGTAGGAAAGGTACTGAAAGAGTCTTTGTAATGCATGGGGACAAAACCGAAAGCTTTGCGCAGTGGATTTCGGAAGAAATCGGTGTGGATGCGTATGCGCCCGCAAACGGAGAATTATTTGCCTTTTAATGAAGGAAAGAAAAATAGGTAGCCTTTTTAGAACCTGCGAAATGCTTAAGCCCAGACAATTCCAATTAACTGGTATGATCCTTAATCCTGAATCCGAAGTTCTTGAAACACTTGCAAAAAGCATACTTCTGGCTGCTCGGACTGCTCCAAAAGCCAAAGGTGTAGACGATATAGTAACTGCCCTTGTCGAAAAAGAAGATATTGAGATTCTTGCCTCAACTATGGAAAAGCTGGCAGATGAAAAGGGCGCAGGCTTCGTATTTCTGAAAAGGGATGCTGCAAACCTAAGAAATGCCGGGGCTACTGTCCTCATCGGTGTTAAAACCAGCGGGGCTGCAAGCCTTGACTGTGGTGCCTGCGGTTTTGAAACCTGTTCTGAGATGCTGAACCAGCAAAAAGTAGAGGTAGATTTCAGGGGTCCAAATTGCATGCTCAAATATGTAGACCTGGGAATAGCTATAGGTGCAGCCGTTGCAAAAGCTAAGGATTTCTGCATTGACAACAGGGTAATGTACTCAATTGGCGCAGCCGCAAGGGTTTCAGGCTTGCTGGACGCGGATGTAGTTTTTGGAATTCCGCTGAGCGTAACCGGGAAAAATATCTTTTTTGATAGAAAATGAGGTTCATTAACGATATTTAAAGACTTTAGAAGGCATTTAAAGACTTTAGATGACTCTTGTGACCCTTAAGAAATAGCGGACAGTTGCTATAAAAAGAGAAAATTTTCTGGTCTCGTATCCATATATATCTGACCATATTTTTGAATAAATGAAAGCTTTTTTTCTAATATGTGTGAATGTTTAGAGAGGTTCGTAGCTTCTCTAAAGCCTAGAGCTTCTCTAAACGAAGTTATTTAGAATTGCAGTTTCTTCATCCTTTCAACAGCTTCTTTAATTCTCTCTACCGGCTTTGTGAGGGCAAACCTGATGTAGCCTTCGCCGGCTTCTCCGAACCCGACACCTGGAGTTGCAACGATTCCGGCTTCTTCTAGCAGGATTTTTGCAAAACTCATTGAGGTGAAGCCCTCAGGTACCGGAGCCCAGATATAGAAGGTAGCTTTTGGCGGTTTTACTTTGAGGCCCATAGCAGTAAGCCCTTCGATGAGGGCATCCCGCCTTTCTTCATAAATCTTATTTGTTTCTTCGACACAGGTCTGCGAAGAGCAGAGGGCTGCAATACCTGCAATCTGGATGGCATCAAAGACGCCTGAATCCACATTGGATTTGACCTTGCCGAGCCCCTTTATAAGGTCTTTGTTTCCGACTGCAAACCCAAGCCTCCAGCCTGTCATGTTATAGGTCTTGGAATGCGAATAGAGTTCTATGCCAATATCCATTGCCCCGTCTGCAGCAAGGAAAGAGGGAGCTTCATATCCGTTGTAAGTCATCTGGCAATAAGCGTTGTCATGCACTGCAATGATGTTGTGCTTTTTGCAGAACTCAACGATCTTTTCGAAGAACTGCATGTCGGCAGTTGCAGCAGTCGGATTGTTCGGGTAATTAAAGAAGAACAACTTTGCTTTTTTCAGGACATCCTCAGGAATTGAGTTCAGATCCGGCAGGAAATCATTTTCTGCAGTCAGCGGCAGCGGATACGGCTCTCCGCCTGCAAACATTGTTCCTATTTTGTAAACCGGATACCCGGGATCAGTGTAGAGCACGACATCCCCAGGGTTGATAAAAGCGAGTGGAATATGCGCAACCGCTTCCTTTGATCCTATAAGGGAGAGGACTTCAGTCGCAGGGTCAAGCTCAATCCCTTTATATTTCTTACACCATTCCGCCGCCGCTTTCCTGAAATCCAGCATACCGGCATAAGAAGGATACTGATGCGTTTTTGGGTCGCAGACTGCCTCTCGCATTGCCTCGACAATGTGAGGATGTGTAGGCAGGTCGGGATCTCCCACGCCAAGGTCGATCACATCGACTCCTCTAGCAATTAGTTCGTCTCTTGCTTCATCTATTGCTGCAAAAAGGTATGGGGGTAATGCATTGATTCGATCAGAATACATTGATAACGTCACCTGAAGATGATTGGCATGCGTAAGTTCTCATAGTTACGGTATTTGGAATATTAAAAGGTATGGGATCAGATATTAAGGGAAAAACTCAAAGGTATTCAAAATATATCAATCATTATTTTTATTTATACAATTCTCTGTTTGTTCAAAACGTTCTTTGTATTTATCAAATTATCAATTTTTATAGCTATTCTATATTTATCAAATACTTATTTTAAATTTTATATTTATAATTAAGCCAATGCTAAAACCAATTTCACTTCCAAATCGATAA
Source organism: Methanosarcina sp. UBA289 (assembly GCA_002496565.1). Taxonomy (GTDB): domain Archaea; phylum Halobacteriota; class Methanosarcinia; order Methanosarcinales; family Methanosarcinaceae; genus Methanosarcina. Next base: position 363,831 of record DAKJ01000017.1, read on the forward strand.
ATTTCAGACTATTTTCCAAAAATTATAAAGAACTTGCCTAATAATCTAGAATAATAAATATTTGATAAGCTATTTTGAGTATTAGGATGGCTCATTTAATAAGATAAATATGATCAAACAGTTAGAGTTACTTTGTTAATAATTATCAAGCAAAAAGATAGATAAATATGTGTGAGATCAAATCTGTTTATTTAAACTTACCAATAATCAGGCAAGAATAATCTTATTAACATAACCTATTAATGGGGAAAATAGGGGACCAGTTGATTCCTATGAATAATTTCTTAGAGCTGCAAGCTTCTTCATACGGCTTATTTACGTTTATTATAATGATTATTATCACGTCATTATTTGTTTATTTAGTTAAGTCTTACTATGGAAACAGTAAAGATAAAACTGAAAAATCGAAAGATTTTAAATATAAAAATATTATTATTTTTGCTATTATATTAACGATTTTTTTTGTTACTGTGTATTTTGTACACGAGAGCCCAATTGCCTGGACTGTAAGAGGAGATGTATTAGCTAATTCAGGGAATTATAAAGAAGCAATAAATGCTTACGATAAAGCAATTGAACTTGATCCTCAAAATCCAGATGTCTGGAATAATAAAGGAGTTGCTCTTTCCAATTTAAGTAATTATGAAGGAGCAATAAAAGCCTATAATAAAGCACTTGAACTTGATCCTCAAAACTCGCTTTTCTGGTATAATAAAGGGAAAACTCTATACGATTTAGGCAAGCAAGAAGAATCAATAAAAGCCTACAAGGAATCGATAGAGGCTAGTGAAAATGCAATTAAGATTAATCCTCGAAACTCGCTTGCTTGGTATAATAAAGGGTCAGCTCTTCAAGAGCTAGGTGATTACCAGAAAGCGATAACAGCCTACAATAAGGCAATTGAGGTCTATCCGGAGTACAAAGAAGCCTGGTACAAGAAAGGATTAGCCTTTTACAACTCAGGTAATTATGAAGAAGCAGTAAAAGCCTGTAATAAAACAATTGAGCTTGACCCTCAAGACCCACGTGTCTGGGCTAATAAAGGAAATGCTTTGTCTAAATTAAGTAATTACGAGGAAGCAATTACAGCATACAATAAAGCAATTGAGCTTGATCCTCAAAACTCAGTTGCCTGGAATGGTTTAGGATTCGCCGTAGCCAGTTTAGGTAACTACGAAGAATCAATCAAGTTCTACAACAAAGCAATAGAAATTGATCCTCAGAATTCAGAGGCTTTGAGTAATAAAGGATTTGCTCTTTACAATTTAGGTAACCGCGAGGAAGCGATAAAAGCTTTAGATAAAGCAATAGAAGTAAACCCTCAAGGTGCAGTTGCTTGGTATAATAAAGGATCGGTTCTTAAGAATTTAGGTAATTACAAGGAGGCAGTTAAAGCGCTTGACAGAGCAACTGAATTAGACCCTAAGAGAACATCTGCTTGGAATAATAAAGGAAATGCTCTGTCTAGTTTAGGGAACTATGCTGAGGCAATAAAAGCATATAATAAAGCAATTGAAATCGATCCTCAAAACCCAGAAGCTTGGAATAATAAGGGAATTGCTCTGTCTGGCTTAGGAAGTTACGAAGAATCAATCAAAGCCTTTGATAAGGCAATAGAGATTAACCCTTCAAGTTCAGTTACTTGGGCCAATAAGGGATTAGTTCTGTCTATATTAGGGAATTACGAAGAAGCAGTAAAAGCTTTTGATAAATCCATAGAAATTGACCCTCAGAATTCAATTGCTTGGGTTAATAAAGGAAACGCTCTCTACAATTTAGGTGATTATGAAGGAGTAATAAAAGCCTGTGATAAGGCAATTGAACTTAATCCTAATAACTTAAATGCTTGGACCAATAAAGGTAAAGCCCTGTCTAGTTTAGGTGATTATGAAGAAGCAATAAAAGCCTACGACAAGGCACTTGAGATTGATCCTCAAGATCCACTCGCTTGGAATAATCGAGAAATTGCTTTTGGTCATTTAAACAATTACGAGGAAGCATTACAAGCTCACAATAGAGAGATAATAAGTGATTCCGAAGATCCAGAAGTCTCATGGAACAATAAAGGGTTAGCTCTTTACTATTCAGGTAATTACGAAGAAGCAGTAAAAGCCTATGATAAGGCAATTGAAGTTGATCCAGAATATGCGGATGCCTGGCTCAATAAAGGAAATTCTCTTTCTAGTTTAGAGAATTACGAGGAAGCAATAAAAGCATATGACATAGCAATTGAACTTAACCCTCAAAACTCACTTGCTTGGAATAATAAAGGGTTAGCTCTCAACAATTCGGGTTATTATGTGGAAGCAATAAATGCATACGATAAGGCTATTGAGATTAACCCCCAAGATTCAATTGCCTGGACTAATAAAGGAAATGCTCTATCTGGTTTAGTTAACTACGAAGAAGCAGTGAAGGCCTTTGATAAAGCAACTGAGCTTTATCCACAAAACTCACATGCTTGGAACAACAAAGGCTTGGCTCTTTATAGTTTAGGCTATTATGAGGAAGCATTAAATGCCTTTGATAGAGTAATTGAAATCGACCCTCAAAATGCAGTTGCTTGGACTAATAAAGGACATATTCTCGATATTCTAGGCAACTACAAAGAAGCAATTAAAACATATGATAGAATGATTGAACTTGATCCTCAAAATTCACTTGCTTGGAATAACAAAGCAGCTGATCTTGGTTATTTAGGTAACCATGAGGAAGCAATAAAAGCTTTTGATAAAGCACTTGAACTTGATCCTCAAAATTCACTCGCTTGGTATAACAAAGGATTATCTCTCCATAGTTTAGGCTACTATGAAGAAGCAATAAAAGCCTATGATAAGGCAATTGAAGTTAATCCAGAGTATACAGATGCTTGGAACAATAGAGGATCAGCGTTTTTCTGGATAGGTAACTACGAAGAAGCGATGAAAAACTACAATAAAACAATTGAACTTAACCCTAAGTACTCACTTGCTTGGTATAATCGTGCATGCGTATATTCTCTTATCGGCGACAAAGAGCAGTCAATATCTGATTTGAGGTACGCTATTGAAATTAATCCTGCATATAAAGAAATGGTGAAAGTAGATCGTAAATTTGAACATTTGTGGGATAGTGAAGAATTTAAAAAATTATTGAATACTACTGAGTAACTTTGTGAATCAACTAGTATTGAGATTATATCTCAATACTCATTGATACTAAAACAAGTGTCTGAGAGACTGTCTTAAAATTAAATAATATTTGTAACCAGATTATTTGCTAGTGCCAGAACTCAATTGATTATTGGGAATTTGAAAAATTTGAGACCCAATTTTGATTTCTGGATTTGATTTCTGGAATTAGCTAAAATGTTTAAAGGATTCTTCTATATTTCTATCTATTTCTTGTTGTATAACTTCGGTCTTATTTTCCATACTTCCGGTTATAATTCCTTCTATAGTTCCATTTAAGGTCGTATTATCCATTTTTCCAGTTACGTTTCCGATGATAGCTCCGATTATAGTCATATTATTCGTATTTCCGGCCACTCCGGTCATATTTCCGGTCATGTTACAAATAAAAGTACCAGTCATATTTCCTGTCGTGTTCCCAGTCATGTTACAAATAAAGGTTCCAGTTATATTTCCGGTAACATTCTCAGTCATGTCTCCTGTATGATTTAATAAATGCAGGAGACGATACTGGGAACCCACCAAGCCTGCGCCACCGCCGTCTGCTAGGTCTCTGTCAGAATTTAATGCTTGTACGGACCCAAGAAAGAAAACTAAGCATAATGCTAGTAGAGAGACGATTAATTTTATTTTCATTCTTTACCCCCGTTTGCGAATTAGATCATTGGGATCTATTCATATATAATTTAAATAAAATTTATTTAATAGAGATGCATATATAATATGCAATCGGATTATAAATAATTAGTCTCTTCTAACTAAAGTTACATTTTTTCCATTTTTTTCAGGCCTTTCGAGAACATATATTGGTATATATTGGTATATATTATCATATCTGTAATAAAATAATATAAATTGTATATTAAAGTTTAATTCTTTAAGAATTGTCCTTTATACCTTTAATTTCATTTTGTGAAGAATACGTTTTATCAAGTATTTTTTGCTATAATTTGGCATAAAAGTGAGAAGTTGTTCCGCACGTGTCTCTCATTTTCCGTAATTGCTAATACTAATTTCCAACTTTGTAGAAAACCTATCTAAATCAGTTACAATAGGCTGAAAATCAGGAAGTAAAAACAGGTAAAGCTATTCAGTTCAAATTAATGAAAAATTCTTTATTTCAGAGGATTTCTACAGAACCGGTTTTTTCTTTATTACATAACTAAAAAATTTACAATTAGATTATTGAAATAAAATATCATTAAATTCAATTAAAACTGTTTTAAACAAATATTTTGCAAAGTAAATATTATTTCTAGCATTATTGAAAAAAATAAGATTTTTTGTGGAAAAATAGTGGAACTTCAATTATAAAACTCTTTAGGTTATTCAAGGTTGTAACAGAGTACAAAAGCGCATGTCAGAATCGATGCATTCAAGAGGTACACCTTATAGTTTTCCAGATTATATGTTTCATGCAGTCCTGAGAAAAGTCTAACCCAATAAATTGCTATAAAGGGCCATAATATTAACAGAATAGAAAAGGATAACCATATAAGTGACCTTGAGCCTACGTAGTAGATTAATGCCGTATACAATGTTTCAGAAATTTTTTCTATACTTAATGCTCCAAGTAGATATGGTACAAAGAGAGTGCCGAATAAGAAACTAATTACAGCCAGGAATAACTGAAATACATGTGCCATAGGAAAAAGAAAAAGAAATAGTAGAAGGCTTTTATTATTAAAAGAATAAGTAGCCATCCAGCATCTTATAATGATTGGAGGATGGGTTATTTGAGATAGAAGCCACTGTTTCACTGTCGTTTCTCTTTTCAGCTTTTCTATAGCCTTTAGAGAAGTAACACCTAAACCGCCCTTTGACTTTATCATGAACCTGTCTGCATTTAGCTCTGCACACCAGATACCTATTATGGGGAGAACATAATAGGCTAAGTTTTGAAAAAGTATAGGTAATGGATAATATATTAAATTCATTAAGAGATATTGAGGTACGAATGTTTTACGATAAGAGGTTCCTGTAAAATCGATAAAAGCTAAAGCTATTTGGAGAAGGAAAACAAAGAAAATAATACTGAATGTATGTCTAAGTACAAACTCAAAGGAACTACCTGCTCCAAGAATTAAAGCATCTCCATTTCTATAATGACCAATCTCATGGAAAAGTACTGCCTGAGCGTTTTCTCTGTCTGAGCGCCATGACTTGATAAATTTTCCAAATATTGCTATGCCAGTTTTACGATACCCTATTGGATAGATAAATACTACCTCTTTTGAGCTAAGAAGATTTGCTTTAATTTTAAGATCCGGGGCGTGAAATTTAAGAAAATTTTCAATTTCGACAATTGCTGGAACTTGTTGATAATTTTCGGTTAAATTATATTTTTTTTCAACATAGTATTTTCGTATTGACGGAAATAATAAATTCAAAGCACCTAAAAACAGAAATATTCTGGGAATCCAGTAGGGTGCATTTATTAATTCAAATCTCCTAATAAGGGCCATATTCACAAAAGTAGGATCTGTTGGAAAGAGAAAATCCATAAAATCTGTATTCAGCTTTACTATCAGATTAGGTAATTCGTAAATATATAAGATAAGACATACCCATATCCAAGGAGGAAGAGTTTGGCACTTCTCATTTTTGGGCATAGAATCACTTGGACCCAGCAACTTTTTCCACAAATATTACAGAAACTGATGGATCTTTTAATAGTGTAATAACAACATTTGAAATAACTTTTTCACATTGTTCATCAGGAAGACCAGAAGCTTTCAATTCTGTTGAAAACGTATTGAAGACTGTTGTTAGAACTGAAGAGTATCTTTCAGGTAGCTTACTGTTTATTTCCTTTATCTTGAGCTTATCACATATACTCAGAAGATTGTTTATAATTGAGAGGTTCTCATCATCTACTGATAAAATCTTGAGTATAAAAGGAGAAGCAACTGCTATTCCCTTCAAAATCCATGGGAAAAGTAATATGCCTTCAAATAATCCAAAAGCCCCAAGTTCTGTACTCTCTTGCCTTCCAAAAAGAGATTCTTTTTCTTTTCCGCCTCGGATAAAAGCTTCAGCTATAAGAGGCGCCAGATCAATCTCATCAGGTACTGTGGCTTCCGCAATCTTTGTGGATAAATCAGTCACAATATCCATAAATATCCCCTCTCTTGGTAGATAAGCCCTACAAAAAAGATTAAATATTTCTTATCGATTTCTGGATATACTCTCACCCTTAGTTCTTCTTTTATGTATTAATCTCCACGATATATAATCAGAGGAAACGTTTGTCAGAATCATCTCTGAAGGTTTATGTTTGATTAACAGTAGCTTATTCAACTGTAAATGATCGTTATAGCATTAAGTGTAAAGTTTTAAGGTAAATTAAGTACTGCCCAAGTTTCTAAGCATATTTTAGACCCAAAGCTTCATATTTCACTCTGAAACTGAAAAATTTAGCAATTCATCTTTTTTATTTTACTACGTCCTATTATTTATTAGATTTTTGTATAGACATAATATATTACAGCGCCATAGTTGTCTTTCGTTTTTCCCGCCAAAAACAGTTCATAGATCGTATTCCCAAAAATTAAGATAACTCTTTCAACAGCCGAAAATTTACTCGATTCTCATCAAGTCTGCTCAGCTTAATCAGTAGATATCTAAGGCTTTGTTGATATCGTTGTGCGACTTTACCTGACTGTACACACTTATCCTGATATACTCTGTATTTAAACGAAATTTATATCTTTTAATCACATGATTTTAGGATTATGCTCTCACTGCTTATTCCTCAGTCAATGCCTGTAATAAAAGGCATCCGAATCCCAATGAACTTTTACGTAGTTCTTAAGGAACCTGTACCTCTGGCTGGAATGTCTTATCCAGCAGTACGAACGCCCTGGGAGAAAATTAGGAATGCAGATTTTTCAAGTGTTGCCTGTCTCTGTGATTCTGATGTATCTTATAATCCCTATCCTCTCAAGGTTCTTTTTTCTGCGGAATAAGAAGACCTTCACTATGGTAATGCTGCATATGATCCTGAAACACTTGAGTGGTTTGTCAGAAAGGCAACTAATGTAATAAGAAAAGAAATGGATACAGGGAAAGGTATTGTTGTCCACTGCATAGGAGGTATAGGCAGAACTGGTACGGTTCTGGGGTGCGTGCTTAGAGATCTTGGTTTTTCGACTGATGAAGTGATAAATTATCTGGATAGGGTACAAAATTTTAGAGCATTCCGAAGATGGTCGGAAACTAAATGGCCGGCGGAAATGGTACACAAATACTGAGAAAAAACTTTGGACTTATATAATACGTGAATTAGAAGGAGCAGGGAAAGTTTTTCGGTCTTATCTGGAGTTCAATTCGTCTCTGCTTTTCCTGTCAATTCGATTTATTTTGATAAATATTGATAGAAAATATAAAAATAGATGGAGTAGACTTAATTAAATAAAACTGGTTCATAAAGAACAACTGAAAAAAGGATTGTGCCCTCTGGTATTTAGAAAAAGCTTGATGCGTAGCTAAGTAATTTAGCTTACTAGAACACTTATGTTATCCTTTCAAGATTTCTTCTAACCTGTTATTACTCAGGCATTGTAGGCATCATAAATCTGCCAGACCCATATAATTGTCCATATTAAAAATCCAGTCCCGAAAATGTGCATTGCCCCTGTAATTATGAAGGCTATCCAGATGCCCAGAGCCTTTAACAGATGTCCTTTTACAATTTGGCCCAGGCCAGGGAAGAAAAAAGAAAATAAGGCTGGAATCCCGTGTGTCCTGCAACAATTCATAGAACTTACCTTTTTTAAGACACTTAACAAGAGAGCGTATATAAATAGTTTAACTTAAAAAGGTTTTTCCCTTTAAAGTGACCTCCTCTAAAACTCAGCCTATAAAATAAATTTTTTAACCTGCTTTTCATGCATTATAGGCATCATAAATCTGTGCAATCCAGATAACCATTCCAATTAAAAATCCTATACCGATGACGCTCATAAATAGACTTATTAGCAGGGCTGCCCAGATGCCCACTGCTTTGGATACCTGTCCCTTTACAAGCTGGCCCAGACCAGGAATGAAAAAAGAAAATAACACAGGAACTCCGTGTGTTTTCTTACAGTGACAGTTCATATGATCACTTCCCCAAGTTAAATTCTCAAGTTAATCTCAAGCCGAATTCAAAATTTACTTACTTCTAAATTTCTTCTAACTTTTTGAAAATATATCCCAAAATTAATATATATTATATTATTAAACTATGAGCTATATCTAAACTGCCACCTAAAAAATAATTGAATGTATAGCCTTAAAGTTTCAGGTGAACTTTCCTGAAAAACATTATTTTTCAACCTACTAATAGTGGTTGTCTATTTTAATTTATAGGTTGTAGGAGCCTGGTTATGGATAAAGAGGATAATAAAAATTCGATTTGGAAACAAATTAAATCAATGTGGAACTCGCTACCAGAACTTATAAAGTTATTTGGTACCATACTGAGTATAGCTATTGCCCTAAAAGCTCTTTTTCCCGCAGCTGTGGTCGGAATAAGTAATTTTGATGCAGACCCGGGAATTGTCGAGCCAGGAGGATCTTCTGTTTTGAACTGGGGCGTCTCTGGAGCTGACAATATTACAATAGAGCCTGGTATAGGACCTGTAAGTTCAAATGGATCAATTTCCGTATCCCCTTCCGAAACTACAACGTATAAATTAATAGCTAATAGTAAAGGAAAAGAGAAAGTAGCACTCTGCACAGTTACGGTTAGCGAAGGATCTAAAGAGCCTCTTCTCATCAGTTCGTTTGATGCAAACCCTGACTCCATCACACCCGGCAAGAGTGCAGTCCTGAACTGGCACGTTTCCGGTGTTTCAAATGTTACAATAGAACCTGATATTGGAATTAGAGAGCCCACCGGAACATTGAATGTGTCTCCTGCTAGCACTACGACGTATAAACTTACAGCTTCAAACGGCGATAAAGAAGATGCAGCTTACTGTACCGTTGCAGTTGAGGAGAATTCTGCTTCATCTGAAAACATTTCCGCATCGAATCTTCCGTCTGCAGAAGAAAGCCTGACATCTCAGGATAATCCGATATCAGAAGAGGTTTCAGAATCTCAAGACAATTCGGCACTTCAAGAGAATCAGGCATCACAGAATAATTCAAAAATTCAGGATAATCAGGCATCTCAAGAAAGCCTGCCATCTATCGGCTCATTTAACGCAAATCCAGATGCTATCGAGAAAGGGGAGAGCTCAAGTTTAACATGGAGTGCCTCTGGAGCCTCGAAAGTCTCGATAGAGCCCGGGATAGGAACCGTAGGTTTAACTGGCAGCCAGCGTATATTTCCCGACGAAACCACGACTTATATCCTGACTGCTACAAACCAGTTCGGAAGCACAGATGCCACCAAAATCGTGCTTGTACAGGAGAAGTCTTCTGCACCCGTATCTGAAGAACCGGTTTCTATACCCTCTGATGCGCCAACTTCAACGCAAGAGCAGCCCTCACCAGCTAATAGAACAGAATTCAATAATTCCACCTCCGGGATTGAATCTCCCCAGAATGAGACATCATAAAAAGTTAGTATAAAATAATTATATAACCTGAGGAAAAATATTTAATTTCGATGCACAGTTTTTATTAAAGAGAGAAACTACCATAAAAGAGAAAATCTAGTAAAGAACTCTAATGAAGAACAGACCTGCCAAAAATATGATTAGCAAAAAACAGACTTCAAACCTTCCGGAATGGAACCCTCCTGCCCCTTCAACTGTCTATATCAAAATTAAAAACATTCCATACGAGACTTTCAAAGCACGGCTGAATGAGGGGCTGGTTACCACTGAGCTTGATCAGATTCGATATAGGCTGGAAAGGCGAATCTACTGCTGTGGGGTCTGTTCCAAGTATGTTAATGAGTACTGCGTCATTACAAACCGGAAGGTTGAGCCAGGATGGATTTGCAAGGCTTTTGTACCAAAAGAAGAATTCATATACCTTGATATCAGGCCTGGCTCGGAAATATCCCCAGAGTATAGATATCTTTCGGAAACTGGACTTCGGAAAAACAATCTCGAAGGTGAAACTCCGGAAGAAAGTAACCCGAAAAGTTCAGAAAGCTTTTACGATGACGGAGTAAATCTTTACAGACAGGGCAGGCTCAGGCTTGCACTTGAGGCTTTTGACACGGTACTTTCTGAAAACCCCAAAAATTTTCCAGCCCTGTTTCATAAAGGAAATACCTTGTTAAAACTCAAACGCTACGATGAGGCTCTTGAAACATTTAAATGTGCCTCCAGAATAAATCCGGATCATCCAGGGCTCTGGACCAATATCGGATTTGCATTAGTAAAGCTCGAGCGCTTCAGGCAGGCACTTGAAGCTTTCGAGAAATCTATTTCTCTGAACCCGGTACAGAAAAATGCCTGGGAAGGAAAAGACACTGTGCTTTTCCGGATGCTCAGATGTGAGGAGAAACTAAAGGAATTCGAAAAAGCCCTGGAAGAGAAGCCTGATAATGCAAGCATCTGGTTTGAGAAAGGCAAATTACATTTAAAGCTAGGAGAGGTAGAGGAATCCAGAGAAGCTTTTGAAAAAGCCCTTGAGGAAAGACCTGAAAATGCAGAAGCCTGGCATCTCAGGGGAAAAATCCTTTTTGAAACCGGCTCTGAAAAAGAAGCCCTGCATGCTTTTGAAAAGGCAACTCGGAAGAAACCAGACTTTCCTGAAGCCTGGTATGAAAAAGGCAGGATTTTCCTGAGACTTAGAAACCCTAAAGGAGCAGAAAATGCGTTTAAAATCGCAGCTGACCTGTGGGAAAGCAAGGGACTCAAAGCAAACGCTGAAACTGCCCGTTCAAGGATTAAAAGACTCGCAACAGATAAAGCTGGCTTTTAAAACTAACATATACTGTTCTTAACAAATATTACTTCATTAACTAACAGTCATTTTTTTTGCCTGTCTTCTATAAGCTCTTATTCCAAATCCAACTAATAAATAAATAATTGATGTGATAATTCCAGTGATTGGTGAAATAAGAATTTCTTTTCCTGCTGCAATGCTGATAAAACCTGATATAACTAAGGGATTTATTAGCGAATCCTCTACCATATGTAATACAACGCCCGGCCAAATAGAATTTGTTACCCTATAGAGCTCAATAAACATCACCGCCCAACATACCATTGTTATAATAGAAATAATGGAAAAAATAGTTCGGCTGACAGGTAACACTACTTGCATATCTGTTTCCGGTAAAAAGACCAGGTAATATGGAATATGCCACATTCCCCAAACAACGCCAACCGTGAGATATATTTTCCAATCATTAAAGTTTAATTTGACGAGCTGTGAAGTTAAATAGCCATACAAAGGAGCCCCATCAAAAACGTCTATAATAAAATTGATTAACAGGGTACTGGAAAACAGCAAAATAAAAGGTCTGAGGTCGAATGCTGATAAGTCGATCCATTTTGTCATATCTCCAATAATAAGAACTATCGCTGTTACAACAGGAAAAATCAAAGCAGCAATCAAGTACCATTTTATGTTTCCTTTGAAATTCGGCTTGAAATCAATATCACTCCAACTGCCCCTTGAAAAAATGGTGATTGCAATTGCAGCCAGCATAGGTAACACCAACCATATTCCCATACCAGTAGAATCGCCTTTGGATTGCTCGGTAAGGAGTGAATCTACAAGAGCCCCTATCCACCCACTGAGAATAACAATTACAATAAATATAACAGTATTGCGAAAAAGTTTCTTATTCATACGAACCTCTCTTTAACAAATATTAATAACCTTTATTCAAAATATTTTACAACTTAGACTTAAGTCTATTTTTCTTTATAACTAAATTGTCCAAATTTTCAAAATATATCAGATTATTAATAAAAATATCAATTATTTATTTTACTGGATTATATGTTTTAGATGAGACTAAGCTGATTTTTAATAATAATACATTTTTTCAACGCCGACAGTAATAATAAACTATCAGGCGACTTAATGCAAACTTTTGCACTCAAGACCACATTCGTTTTTTACAGCAGATCCTCCAAAACTTATGGGTTTGTAATGGAAATCATTCGTAAAGTATACCATGAGCAGGACTGACTTAATTATAAGTAATAGAAAGTTGCAATATGTCTGTTAAATAATTAGGTAACTGTTGGTCTTGGATTGGTTTACCAGCATCTTGCTCTCTCAAACCTAGACAGTGTAAATATTATTAGATTAAATTTTCTGGTTAAGATGGATTTTTTGAACCTCTCAGAGTCCTTACACGAGGCTTATACCACGTACAATATTGAAGAATATTAAAGAGGCAATTTCAAAAAAATAAACGAGTCGCAGAAAAATAACAATGAAATTATGAAAATCAAAAACGGGAAATTCTTAGATAACATAAAAAAGGAATTTTTGTATCATAATGGGAAAAAGGAGGCTTTTAAATCCCTTAAGAAAGAAAAAACGCTTAATATTGTCTTCATTTAAGAGGTCTGACACAATGAAATTTCACAATTTCAAAACATATGTGAGACATGGTTTATTTCTCATCTTAATAACTAGTCTGATCGGCATTGCAAATGCAGATACAAATCAACTTGTGTATTATAACTGGTCTGCAGATACCGGAGATATTATAATTGACAATTCGGGACACGGGAACAACGGTATAAATAATGGTAGTACAACCTTTATTCTGCCAACTGGACAAATAGGAAGACACTTTAACGGACAAAACCGGATAACAATAACTAATAATGACGAACTGGCATTTACTGATCCACATATAACTTGTGGAGTGTTTTTCCGGTACGATTCAAGCAATCCGGCTCGTAATACATACCTCGTTTCTAAGGGAAATACCGCCTTCAGGATCAGTATTGACCATACGAATTCCTTGCTTACATATGAGATTTATGCAGACGGCCAGTCCATCCACGGCTCGAGTACAACTCGCATACAACCTGATAAAGATTATGAAGCTATCGTAACATACGATGGTGATCATGCTCAACTGTACATCAATGGACTTGCTAATGGAGAAGGCGTGGATCATACGGCTGCGACTCTAGGCCCGAGCTATATCACGGAAAACTGGACGATAGGCTCATCTTCTGATGCTACGTACGGGCTAAACGGGGCAGTATATGCTTTTTATGTGTATAACAGGACATTGAACTCGTCCGAAATCTTAGATTTATATGCGAGAGATCTCCATAGTATAAAGAACTTAAGTAAACCCGGAGGTATTGCTTTATCTTGGGATGACTCAGGGCATATTCAATCATGTTATCAATATTTACCAATCTTCCAGAAATATAGTGCCACGTGCACTATTAATGTAAATAATATAAATACCCGAAGACAGTCTGAAATCGAATTAAAAGAACTGAAGGAACTGCATGAGGCCGGATGGGAAGTAGCTTTGCATGGATATAATCACGCAGACTCGGTTGGATTTCTAAATAGTAACACTCCTGAAATGTGGCTAGACCAGGAAATATTACCGAATATCGTAGAAATCACCCGTTACGGCTATACGGTTTGTACCCTCGCATACCCCTATTCAAGTAGAAATGCAGTTACTGATGCAGCAGTAGCCCCATACTTCCGGACACTCCGAACGAGAGCTCCCACAATAATAAATGGAAATATAAATGAAACAACCCTGGCCTATTACAATTGGGATGATACTCAACTTCTGTATGGGATTGAAATCGACGACCAGTCAATTGGTGCCAACCTGCCGTCTATAGAACATGGAATCGATTACGCAATAAAAACAGGGAGCGTACTTGTGTTATTCGGGCATGCAATTACTCCAAATGTTACCGGGCCGTACCAGACTTCAACCTCAAGACTGGATTCGATTCTAAACTATACCTGTCAGAATGGAGGTGAATTTTATCGTATGGGAGAGCTTGGCAATTCGTCCTGGAAACAAGTCCCCAGATTCTCAAAGGTCACTGCAAACTACACGGTTTCCCGAAATAGTGTATTTGTCGGAGAAAACGTGACATTTATGGATTACAGTATCAACCAGGACACTGAAATGCTTGACTTTGATGACGGTTCGCCTGTGAGCAGTACTGCAAATGTTGTTCACACATATGCAACGCCAGGAGTTTATAAGGTTAATCTAACGGTAGCAAATGAAGTTTCGAGCGATTCGATGATTCAAACAATTACGGTTATCCATGCGACACCTCCATCTGCTGATTTCACCAGTAATTGTACGGAAGGACATCGGCCACTATGTATAGCGTTCACGGACACATCAACCGGACTTCCAGAGTCCTGGTCCTGGGATTTTGGGGATGAAAATAAGTCATCAGCCCAGAATCCGGTACATGAATACTCGAAGGCTGGAAATTACTCTGTTAAATTAACCGTAGAAAATAGCAAAGGATCAAATTCGATTGAAAAACAAAATTATATAACAGTATCGACAAAAACTCCTTTGTCTAATTTCCGCTCGAATATAACAAGTGGAAATATCCCGTTAACTGTTAAGTTTAATGATACTAGCACCGGGTCTCCAGCCTCATGGAACTGGGACTTTGGAGATAGAACGAGTTCGACTGAGCAGAACCCAACACATACTTATTTTTCAGCAGGAACCTATAAAGTCACTCTGGTAGTGAGCAACGCCGACGGAAACACTTCAAAAACAGCTACAATAACCGCACTTGAGAACAATGACTCAAGCAGCGGAAGCGGTGATTCAAGCGGCGAAAGCGGCGGTTCAGGTGGAGGAGGCACCCACAGCAGTGGTGGTAGCGGTGGAGGCGGAGCAGGCGGTTCTCCTGAGCCTGCAAAGAATGTAAAAGTAAAAGAACTTTCGCAGACTTACATAAAAAGCGGAACCCCTGTAAAATTTGATTTCCCAAAGAATGCCACTGCTATTGTTTATTTGAGCTTTGATTCAAAGAAGACGACTGGCAAGACAACAACGGTTGTTGAGATGCTGAAAGGCAAATCTACGCTTACGCCGGACGCTCCCGAAGGAGAGGTTTACAATTACCTCAATATCTGGGCTGGAAATGGCGGATACGGAACAGATAAGAGCATCGAAAACGCGGTTGTATGTTTCAAAGTTGAAAAATCATGGATCCGGGATAAAAGCATTGACCAGACTTCAATCAGCCTTAACAGGTACAGTGATAAGAAATGGAATAAACTTCCAGTCACCCTGTTAAAGGAAGACAATAAATACCTGTATTTCACAGCCGAAACCCCAGGATTCTCTCCTTTTGCAATAACAAGCAAGCTTACGGGAAAAGAAAATGTAGTTGAGATACTGCCTGAACCCAAAACAGAAGATACAGAAAGTGATACTCAAGATATGGCAGCCAATATTGAACAGAATTCTGAGAAGAAGGAAAAAACTAATGAGATGCCTGGATTTGAAGTAATTTACTGTATTATCGGGCTGCTTGGAGCATTCCTATATAAAAGGAGATAAATACTGTTAGATAGTATGGATAACTAATCCTGCTATCTAATTTTAATTTATTTTAAAATATCAAGGAAAAAGGCTCTTCCTGAAAGCTGTACATTTCTTGAGAAAAACTATTGCTTTTAAATTTATTCAAATATTTTAGGCGATTTTTCAGCAGTTTCTTTTCCAGTGATGTGTATGACAAAAGTATTCATAATATTGCCCACGCAATCTGCTCTTTTTTTAGATCTTAGAATGTAATTAATCGTAGTTTTATTGGTTTCAATTTCCAATAAGCAATCTGAATTTTTTTCGTTTTGCTCTGTTAAGATTTTGTTAACAGCTTCCGTATACATCCTCCCAATCCTGGTCAGCTTGTTCTCAAACATTGGCATCTTTAAGCATACGTACAAGTATTTGTTGACCCTTAAAGCCTCTAAAAACTCCCCATTAGGAATTCTTTTTATGTGTCTTTGAAGCTTAGTGTTAATTGAGTCTTCAATTGCTTCTCTCGTAAACTCTTCTTCCCTTTCTGCCAGTTCCTGTTTTTTCCCTATGGTTTCCGCCAAACTGACTGCATTACTCATCCTTCTTACCCCTTATTTCCATCTGTACAATATAATCGTTAAGAATAATAAGAATCCATTTTTATTAAAATTCATTTATATTAAGATAAATATAAAAACTGCTGACTTCAATATAAAAGTAGCAGAAAAAGAAGTTCTGAGTAAACGCGGTAACCGAAGTAATGATTTTTGAGTAAATAGGGTAACCGAAATTGAGATCTGACCTCAAAGAACAAATTAGCCATTTCCTCAGATTGGTAATCCAACGGTATTTTTGGTTGCTTATCAGTGGTCGAAGAACTGTGAGGTAGCCGCGAGCGCTTTCAGATTGGAACGCGTGTCTGTCCCAGGGTTTCCCGATGAAACTGCGCCTGGAATCTAAAAAATAATGAGAAGGATGAAATTCAAAATTATAAATCCCTGTGAGAAATCTTAGTACATTTATAGATAAGCATGTGTAACATAACGCCTCATCATTCTGTGGCTATTGAAATAATAGGCTATCATGCCTATGGAGTTGTTAATTAGCTTAAACCATTCATCCTTGCGGTCATAGTACATGGGGACTATAATATAATACAGCTTATTGTAAAGGTCGCTGAGTTCAGCAGCTTTTGCTTCTTCTTCAGAAAGTTTTTCTTCAGGCTGCGGGCCTATTGCCCAGCCAGTCACACCTTCAATCCAACCTTCAATCCACCAGCCGTCAAGCACGCTGAAATTCACGACCCCATTGTGAGCAGCCTTCATACCGCTTGTGCCGGAGGCTTCATAGGGACGAATTGGGGTGTTCAGCCAGATATCGACCCCGGAGACCATTTTTGCGGCCAGGTCCATATCGTAGTTTTCCAGAAAAACAATCTTTATTTCTTCCCTAAGGATTTCTATATCTTTAAAGATATCCCTGATAAGCTGTTTTCCTGCTTCGTCATGGGGATGGGCTTTGCCTGCAAAGATAAGTTGAATTTTTCCCCGCCTGTTTATTTTTCTGAGCATTTCAAGGTTGGACAGAACTAGGGTTGCACGCTTGTATGCAGTCATGCGCCGTGCAAAGCCGATTGTCAGAACTTCATAATCCATGCCTACTCCTGTCCTTTTGTTTACCTCATCGATAAGGGCCTTTTTTGCGTTCCAGTGTGCTTCCCAGATCTCTGTATCCGGTATTCCATCTATCCTGACCAGAAGTTCAGGCTCATTTGCCCAGCCAGGCATGTAGCGGTCATACAGTTTCCTGAAGTAAGGAGAAGTCCAAGTATATGAGTGGACACCGTTTGTTATCGCCTGAATTTTGTAGCCCGGGAAGAGTTCGCTTGAGATCATGCTGTGCCTCTTTGTGACTCCATTGACATAGTTCGACAGGTTAAGAGCAAAAAGGCTTGTATTAAATCGGTCAGATCCTCCGAATCTTCTGAGGATATCTACACTCTTTTTGTCCTGGATGAGGTCTTCTACAAGCCCGTAATCGAATTTGTCGTGTCCTGCTTCCACGGGGGTATGTGTGGTAAAAATACAGAGTTCCTTCACTTTCACAGGATCGGTGCCGTTACACTTCAGGAGTTCCAGACCGAGCAGGCTTGAATGACCCTCATTCATATGATACTTTCTCACCTTAAAGCCCAGAGCATCAAGCATTCTCACTCCCCCTATTCCAAGTACTATTTCCTGCTTAAGCCTATAGCGCTGATCTCCCCCATAGAGAAAATCCGTAATTCTGCGATCTTCCCATTCGTTCTCCTCAACATCGGTATCAAGGAAAATAATGGGTACACAGCCTCCTGTGAGGCTTTTATAATTATACAGCCAGGCTCTGACTTTAACGTCTCGGCTTTGAATTTTTACACTTACCTTTTCTGCGAGAAGAGTCATAAAACGAGCAGGGTTCCACTCTTCGGTATGTTCTATCTGGTTTCCGGAAGGATCAAGAATTTGCCTGAAATAGCCTTTATTGCTCACCAGTGTTACTGCTACCAGTGGAATGTTCAGGTCCGCAGCCGATCTAATAGTATCCCCTGCAAGTATACCTAATCCTCCAGCATAAGTAGGAATTTCATTGCTAAGCCCTATTTCCATAGAAAAGTAAGCAATCTTTTGTCCTTTTAATACTCCCTGAATTTCATCCATGTTCTCAAATTCTCCTCTTTTTATTTTTTATACATATGTATAAAAAATATCTCCTCGGTGATATATCAAATTGATCAGGAAATCCATTAAAAAATAGGATTAAACAGAATTTATACTTCAGAAAAGAAAAAAGGGTTTATCCAAATCATCAAAAAATGAAACGGGTCTAGAAATAGAAATGGTTATTAAGTAAACTGACAACTAGTTTCAATATTACATATATATTTTTCTCTTAGATTTTCTCATCCCCATGTATTCCTTTTCACGGGTTCATTAGATAGATCTTTACTTTCAAGTCATAGAGTTCTGATGCATTATGAAACTTAAATCATAAGCTTTTTAATTTATTGGGTACTTGTATGTTTGAGAAGCAAAAAATGTAAATATGGGAAATACATTTGGAGCTTTCTGTAAGAGATTTTAATTTACGGAGAATTAGATGCCCAAAGTGATTTCGAACTCGGCTAAGAATGGGAATGGCAGGCAAAAAGCCTGTAAATACCTGAATGAGGTAGCGTTATGCAACGCTCTGGAGATGGCAAAGGAACTTATATCAGTAATAAATAAGGTTCCTGTCACAGTTTTCCTCTGGAGACCGGAGAAGTACTGGCCTGCCGAGTTTGTCTCCGAAAACATAAAGAAATTCGGATATACCGTAGAAGAGTTTACATCCGGAAAAGTCATGTACGGCAATATTATACATCCTGATGACCTGGAGAGAGTGGAAAGGGAACTCTTAAGGAGGATAGAAGAAGATTACGTGGATTTTTCCCAGGAGTACCGCATCCTGACTAAATCAGGCGAAGCACGCTGGGTTGATGAAAGGACTTTCATTGAAGCCGATGAAAACGGGATTGTAAAATACCTTAAGGGAATAGTCCTGGATATCACTGAGCGGAAGAGGAAAGAAAAACTGCTCTATATCCAGAGAGACCTTGGCATCGCACTCAGCACTTCCAGTTCCCTAAACGAGACCCTTGAGAAACTGCTGGATTCCTGCCTTCAAATAGACGAAATCAATGCAGGAGGCATTTATCTTATCGATGAAGAAACAGGAGATATGTCGCTTGCTATCCACCGCGGCTTCTCCCCGAATTTTGTAGAGCATGCCTCCAGTTACAGTGCAAACTCCCCAAATGCAAAACTTGTTATGATAGGGCAGCCGGTTTACAAACAGCATATAGACTTACTTCTTACGGCAAGAGATGATGCACTAAGGCACGAAAATCTCAGGGCTACCGCAATTATCCCCGTAAAATCAGGAAAAGAAGTTATTGCAGCTTTTTATCTTGCTTCAAGCCTTGAGTTTGAAA
Source organism: Methanosarcina sp. UBA289 (assembly GCA_002496565.1). GTDB lineage: Archaea > Halobacteriota > Methanosarcinia > Methanosarcinales > Methanosarcinaceae > Methanosarcina. The sequence goes on from DAKJ01000017.1 coordinate 383,422, forward strand.
TTCCGGATAGCGTGCGCACTGTCATTGAAACCATTGCAACGCAGTTTGGCGTCTTCATCTCCCGTATCCGCCTTGAAGAAAAACTGAAAGAATGCAGAAAGAAGAAAAAATCTTAAATAATAGTTATCTTTTGCTCTTTTAATCCTTTTTTAAAGATAAATCCTTTTCAACTAGTTTATTTATTTTTCAATTATACTATTCATTTTGTAAAGCCTTTTCAGGAAAGAAGATGGTCTTTCCAATTGGATAAGGGAAAAGTCAAAAGAGTAGTCTCAGAAAAACACAGGTTCTATCAGATTTTTTTCAGTCTAGCTTTACTATCTCTGGTTTAATCCAGGGAAAAATTACGTATATGTTGTATAGATATTCCCGTTGACTAAAGATATAAGTAAAATTTATAAATTTTGCCCATCTAAACTGTATGGGGGAAAGATAGGATAAATGGAGTTTTCCCTTTTTTATACTACAGGACTGAAAATCTATCAGAAGACTAGGAATTGTATAAGGGATTGGAAAATTATATAATGGAATTGGAAAGAATTCTTAAGATTCACAATATCCTGGCAGACTCGGTGAAAAAATTCACTCAAATAGGGTTTTAGCTGAGAATTATGATAATTTGGTGGGGATTATGGCAGAAGAGCTTAAAGATAAGATTCACGAATACCTTTCAAATCACTATTACCTAAACCTTGCAACCGTAAGCCCGCAGGGTAGACCAATGGCTCATACAATGGCATATGTGTCTGAAGGCGCTGTTGTATATATGACAACCAATAAGAATACTCGAAAAGTCCAGAATATTCTACAGAATCCGTATGTAGCATATACTGTCGATGAGGATGATCCTGACTGGTTTGATATGCAAGCCCTTCAAATTGAAGGTAAGGCATCGATAGTTATGGATGAAAAAGAACTTCGAGAAGTTGGAGAAATTTTGGTAGCCAAATTTCCGGTTGCTGCAGACATGCCACCTGACCCAGATAGTATCATGATAAAAATTGAGCCAGAAGTTATCTATTATATTGATTACAGCGTTAAGTTCGGGTACAGGGAACAGGTTAATCTCTGAGACCTGTATTTACCTTTTACTAAAGGTTCTGGAAGAAATAAAGGCTTGATTGGAGAAACCGAATAAAAAGCTTGAGTGACAAAGCGGAATAAAATTTGACTAAATAAGCATAATGATAGTTTAACTTACAAAACAGAATAAAAGCGAATTGACAGGATAGATACTTAAAAAGTAAAGAATTAAAGTAAAAAAGGAATTAAAGAAGGAAATCTAAATGTTCTTTGAAAGTAGAACCTTTGCTTCTGTTCCTTATTTGGATTTAGACTCCTGATGGGACCAGTACTTTATCAATTCCGTGTATAACTCCATTACCTGCAATGATATCAGGCTCTATAACAGTTGCATTTTCTACCATTATCGCTCCATCTGCTGTGACATTAACAGCGAGCTTTCCGGTCTCCAGAGAAGTCAGAGAATTCATGTTTTTAAGATCTGAAGCCATATATTCTCCAATAATCACGTGATATGTCAGCACACGGTTCAGTTTCTCTTTATCATTACTAAGGTCATCAAGCATACCTTCTGGAAGGCTCTCAAAGGCTATATCAGTAGGAGCAAAAATCGTATAGGGTCCACCGTTATTAAGAGTGTCTTCAAGCCCTGCAGCCCTCACGAGTGAAGCAAAGGTGGTATATCCCGCCCCTTCGGCAGTCTGAACTGTCTGATTATTACCCGATGTTTGATTTTCAGCAAAGCTTTCATTGCCCTGGCCCAGCCCCTCTTCACCCGGAGTTATACCCTCTTCCCCTTCAATAGGAGAATTTTCTTCCTGACCGGGTATTGACCCTTGACCGACGCCTACACCTTCTGGTTCTGTAACTTCAGTTAAATTTGGAGTTGTGCCTTCTACCGGAGAAGCCCGTTCTTCTTCCTCGGTGCCCGTCTTATTGTCCTGAGCATTTTCCGCACAGCCAGAAACAAATAATATTCCTGCTAAAAGTAAGACTATAAGAATTCCAGATTTTCTAATATCTTTTCCCCCCAAATATATATTTAAAAGATATACATTATAATGAAATTTACATATCACAATATATGTTCTTTTTATATAATCCTATCTGTTTTTACAGGAAGATGTTTGTTAAAAATGAAATAGGCTTGTCAAAAAATTAACTATTATTTACTTCTGTATATACCAAGTCGGATCAGTATTGATTATTTAACTGGTTAGAAACTTTAGTAAGCTCGGAAAGCCCAGCTAGCTCAACTCACTGGCAGGAGAGTTACTAATCATCAGTAACTTATTAAGTCAAAATTTCTATTTACCTGTACCCTTAAACAAAAGTATAATTTATCTCTCGCAATCTGGATGTATAATTTCAAGAAGCGCTTTATATATGGTATTTTTCAAGATCTAGAGAAGTTCTTCTGCATTTTATGAGCACGATTTTGACTGCAGCTTTTTGAAAGCTCCTTGGTTATATTATAGTAACCTCAATGTTTTCCCCTGTATCACTTAAAAAGCTTGACTTAACCTATTCTAAGAAGGTTATTAAAATACACAAATCTGACCTTCAATACACAATTCTGACGCTTAAATATATAAATTTATACTGCAACCATCTTGATGGTGATACCATGGTAAAATTAAACGAAGAGATGAAAACTGCTTTTTCAAAGGTGAAGATCTTTCCTGTAGCTACGGCCTCAAAAGAAGGAATCCCAAACGTAGTGCCTATAGGGTTCTGCCAGCTTGTAGATGATGAAACAATCTGGATTTCCGATAATTTCATGTCCAAATCCCTGGCAAACCTTGAAGAAAATCCAAATGTTGCAATCTACGTATGGGGGCCAGATACCGGCGGCTGCTTCCAGATAAAAGGTAAAGCCGAAATTATCAGTTCCGGAGAAAAATTTGAAAAAATGAAAGCAATCGTGAATGCAGCAAAACCCGGACTTCCTGCAAAGAACCTTATAGAAGTCAGCATTAGCGATGTATTCCAGTGCGCTCCCGGCCCTAACGCAGGAAAGAAATTACTCTGATCGAATTAAACGCATCGTATTAGCATAATATCTGGATAAAGCACCCGAAAGTTCCCGGATAGGAGAAATAAATTATGGTTGGGAGTGTAGAAATGATTGAAAATAAGGGAGATGCCCCTGTTTTTTGTGAAAAGTTCTGTGTAGTCTGCAAGGGTGCAAGAGAGGGAAACAAAATTTGCAAGGCTATCCAGAATATCGAATTAAAAATATTCGGGAAAAACGGCTGTATCTGGGGAGCCGCAAGGACAAAATATTACGGAGTCACCCCTGATAAAAAACTCCCTGTGAATTCAAGAAAAAATAAACAAAAACCAAACGGTAAAAAGAAATAAGGGATAGGGAATAAATCCAATGCTATAAAGGGATATAACATACTAATCTCTCATCGTAGCAAAACAGAGAATAGATACCTAAAAATTGAATAAATTAACTGAACAGAATTAAAAAAGACGGGTATCTATTTTTTTCCTATTCACACTTACTCTCTTTTGTTGTTTTCTCCATATATCTTTTATAATTTTTATTTACTATTTCTTTTTATCTAAATAGAAACAAATCTTTAATACTATTTCCGGAGCGGATCTATCAGTATCTCGGATGTTACATTACAATTATCTAGAACAAAGAGTTACGAAGAAGGATTTCATAAATAAAAATTAACTAGAAAGAGTTCGGCAAACAGAAATTTACCTGAAAGGATTCAAGAAACTAAAATTTGCAAGGAAGAGTATCTGAATTATGCCTGTACTGAGCATTATTGCCTGCGGAATGCTCGAAGACGAGCTTGTACATGTCTTATCAAAAGACCGCGAGTTACAGCAGCTAATCGTTGTGGAAAGCCGCGAAAGTTTAGGACTCCTTCGCAAGCTCAGATCAAGAAATTGTAACCCAAGGACAGCCTTTCTGGACCGCGTCCCAATGCTCCTGAAAAGCCACCGCAACCCTGATTTCATATCTCCTGCAAGGATTCTTTCAGGCTTTCCGATCTTCAAAAAGTTTTGCAAGAAAAGGGAACTCAGGGAAGAGGTAAGCGTTGTTGTAAACCTGTTAAGTCTGGGCCTGCATGCTGATATTGAGATCTTAAAGGCTGAAGTTTACAAAAATGTCCGTGAAATGGCTTCCTTTTCAGACAGAATCCTGATTTTCTATGGGACCTGCGGACATGCACTTGGAAAAGTGGAAGAAGATTTATCGGATCTCAAATGCCAGCTTTTCTTCCTTAAAGACCGGAACGGGGAAACCGTAGAGGACTGTATCAGTCTGGCACTTGGAGGAAACGAAGCTTACGCCAAGGCCATGGCCGAATTCAAGGGTATGGGAACGATCTACCTGACCCCAATGTGGGCCTCGAACTGGAAGAAGCTGGAAAATGAAAATGGGAGCCGAGACTTCAACAAGCACTACCTGAAAAATCCACTCTACTGCCTGGCTGCAAAAATCGATAGCGAATTTATAAATGACCCGAGTTTCCACGCAAATGTTAAAGAGTTCGCCTGCGCCTTTGATATGAAAGTCGTGAACCTCAAAGGAAGCCTGGAAGTTACCGAACAGTCATACCTGAATGCCCGAAACGGTGCAACTGAAAAACAATAAAAAAGCTGGTTTAAGCTTTTATTGAAGGTCCATTTAAATCTTGTTAGCCCTATAAGTAGAATTAAGGGATAACTCAGCAGGTCAAAGGGTAGAAAAAGAAGAATAAGCTTTAATTGATCTTAAACTCTGTATAACATCTGCTAAAATTTATATACTTTCTCATCTTTTAATATTAATAATATATTACTTTCAGACTTTTTCTAATGAGTGAATTCTTTGGGGTGTCCGGAATAGATATTAGTAAAAAAGTTATTTTAATAACTTTTCTAATTTTTGGCGTTCTTACGGCTGCGTTTACGCTTACCCATAACATGCAGCTTTCGAGCTTTTTGGAGCTTGAACAAACGGACACATTGAAGAATGTAGAACGGGTACAAAATGCCATTTCGACCCAACAGGGATATCTCAATTATATAAACCAGGATTGGGCCTGCTGGGATGATACCTACCGTTTTATTGAAGACAGAAACCAGAATTATACAAAGGTAAACCTTCGGAATCAAACTCTTGCCGGAATCCAGGTTAATGTGATGCTTTTTGTAGATAAATCCGGATCTGTGGTCTATGTAAAATCAATAGATAATACTTCAAAGGAAGTGCCAGTCCCTGAGGATCTACTTAGACTGGTAGAAGACGGAACTCTCCTTACAAAATCAGAAAATGAAACCATAAGTGGTTTTGTTTTGCTCGAAGAAAATCCTATGTTTATTTCGTGCCACTCTATCCTTACAACAGAATATCAAGGGCCTATGAGAGGTACTTTAATTTTCGGGAAGTATTTTGATAATACCCTTTTGACTTCCTTAGAAGATGCTACCTGCTACTCTCTTTCAATGTATAGAACCGATGAGGAATTACGTGCTGACTCTCAATCAAGGTTTAAAAACTTTTCCGATTTTCCAGATAAACCTGTCATTGAACCTTACAGTAAAGAGAAAATAGCAGGTTACTTTAAATTAGAAGATATTTCAGGCAATCCTGCCCTTATAATAAGAGCGGATTTTCCAAGAAAACTCTACTCAAATAGCAAGAAAACCCTAGAAAATATGTACTTATTCCTTTTGCTAACTGCTCTCATGACCGGAGTAGGGGTTAAGTTTGCATTTGATAGGTTATTTATCTCAAGGTTGATAGGGATTGATAACTTCGTTACAAAAGTCAGGTCGGAAAAGGATCTTTCTAAAAGGCTGTCTCTTAAAGACAACGATGAACTTTTTCGTCTCTCAAGGGAAATAAACGGGATGTTAAATGAAATCGAGCTTGCAGAACAGGAATTAAAGGCACAAGAACGAGAAAAGAAGGTCCTGCTTGATTCTCTAAATGAGCTGGCTATTTTCGTTGACCCTGAACTTAAAATAATCTGGGCGAACAAAGCTGCTCTTGAATTTATGAAGATAGACCTTCAAAAAGCAGTTGGCTTATGCCTTAAGAATGCTCCTGATATAAGTAGCCCGCTATCCGATTACTTGCGACTTGAGCAGATTTTCGTCGCAGGCAATAAAAAATCAGGAGAATTTACTGCAAAAGACGGCAAGGTATGGTTTGTTCAGGCAATCCCTGTTACCGAAGAAGAGGACGGAAAGATTATAGGGGTCCTCAAAATGTGCAGGGATATTACGGAAAGTAAAGCTGCAGAAACCCTTCTTCAGGAAAAACAAGTTGCAGAAGCTGCAAACCGTACTAAGAGTGAATTTCTGGCAAATATAAGCCACGAACTGAGAACACCACTTAACTCCATAATAGGATTCTCGGACCTTCTGTATGAACAGGTGTACGGAGAATTGAATGAAAGACAGTTAAAATCCGTCGGAAACATTTCAAAGAGCGGAAAACACCTTCTGAATTTAATAAATGGCATCCTAGATCTCTCTAAAGTAGAAGCCGGAAAAATGGAGCTAAGTTATAAACAGTTTGAGCTTGCCAGTAAGCTTACCACAATAAAAAATCTTCTGTCACCTATAGCTGATCGGAAAAATATTCAAATTGAAATCGACCTGGATAGCAGCCTTTCCAATATATATGCTGATGAAGCACGATTCGTTCAGATAATGTACAACCTTGTTGATAACGCTATAAAATTCTCCTATGATAATGGGCTTGTAAAAATAGGGGCAAGAAAAAAAGGAGATATGGTAGAAATAACGGTCACGGATACAGGAATTGGAATTAAGCCCGAAGACCAGAGTAAACTTTTCAAGCCTTTCAGCCAGGTTGATTCCTTTTTGTCCAAACAATTTCAGGGAACCGGACTTGGTCTTTCGCTGGTCAAGCAGATTGTCCAGCTACATGGCGGATATATCTGGTTCAGGAGCGAGCCTGAAAAGGGAAGTACCTTTGCTTTTGCGATTCCTATAAAAGGTGGTAAAGGCAAAGAAGGAACTACCGAGTCAGATAGTAAAGTACAGGATTAAAAAATAGACAGTGGAAAATATAAGAAAGCTGAAAAAATAAATTTTATTTTACTAGAGAGTGAATTCAGGCCTCTGCAGGCGCTTGAATTCAATCACTCCAGCTTAAAATTAAAAAACAGGTTCTTCAACCTTCTGAACGAAATCCTGAACGAAATCAACACATAGTCTGGTAGTTTCAGTCTCGGCTTTCTGCAAACTCAACAATTCTTCCAGCGAAAAAACCGCATATTTACTTTTTCCACGCCTGTATTTATTCAGTTTATCGTAGTCAAAGCAGAGATTATCATAGCTAGTTACATGCCTTAGCCATTCAATAGGAATCGCAAGTCTTGATAAAAGCGGTATAGCGGTTTCAAAATAAAGCCTGCAAGCTTTTTTTCTTGATAATTTGCACCAATTATCAATTATAAAGTTTATTTTTTCATCTTCAAGCGTAAAAACTAAAGGATAAATTTTACAGAATATAGGCTTAAAATCCCGACACTCACATTCCTCATTTTCTTTGTTCAAAAATGGACACAACTTTCCTAATTTTAATACATATATTAAAGTTCCATCATCCATTTTCAGAGCATCCAGGAAGCGAATTTTAAAATCCGAAACACTTATACCCATTTTTTTTGCCATATATTCTTCTTCCCCGGGTAACAACGTTCCTATTTTATTATGCTCGCAAGCTCCCCCACATTCACTGCATATGTTAAAAGTATTTTGATTACTACCACTGAATATCTTATGGAAGCTTTCATACATTTGTACTGGTATTTTCTTATATAACAACCCAAAAACCCCTTTGTATGCCTCTATACATTTGTATTATATTTCCTACAAATCGACCTGAACAACCCCTCACCGAAGGAATTCCATTGCATATATTTTTTATAAGTGATATTTACGTGTATGCCTGGTTGCGCTCCCTATTCTAATATTAAAAAATAAAAAGTAGGTTAGATTTTAAAAAATCAATTCTGAGCTGTTCATCTTCCAAAAAAAATAAATAGTATAAAAATTCTATAAGATAGATTCATTTTTGAGTAGTTACACAATGAAAAATATTATGAGTTTGGTTTTAAATAAGACTGGAACTATGTTATTCGGGGAAGTTTCGACAGGCAGCCTGTTTTTTCAAGTATTTTTACATAAGCATATCTCATAAGAAAACACATTACCTTCCATTGAAACCGTTGCAAAAGTAATTCGCTGCTTATGCAAGTAGCAAGATTTAGGACATAGATCAATCAGTTTAAAATAAGAAAAAATGTCAAAAAAACCTGAAAAAAATTCCAGATTGTTTCTCGCTTTATGCTTGTTTTTTTCGGCGATATATGAATACCCCTGCTACTGCAAGTGCTATTAAAATAACATAGACAAGATATGAACTGAAGCCACTGCTGTTACCTATCGCTCCAGGCCTTCCTCGTCCCTGTTCAGTCATATTTCCTGCAGTCATTTCGAGTTTTACTTCCTTATCAACCGTGATTCTTTCTCCTTTCGCATCCGTATATTCAATCTGGACTTTTAGAGGATCGGAATCCATGGAAGTTAAATTGTTATCATCGAGTTTGACATTGGATGAAGAACCTGCACTCTTGCCATCTTCCTGTGTGCTTGCAATATTGAAAGATGCAATTGTGTAGTCCCCTTTCTCAAGGTTTCCTACAATAGTTGAGGAACTTCCTGAGACCTTGTATCCGTCCTGATCCGGAACCGAGACTTTCACGGAATAGGCCATGTTGTTGCCCACGTTTGCAACTGAAAGGGAAATTTCTCCCTGGTCACTTTCAGAAAAAGAAACATCAAAATCGGTTTCTCCACCAACAAAAAGACCTGCTGTGGTCTGGATACTTTTTTCATTAGATTCATAGTCTTCAAATGTGAGATTTACATCCAGAGTATAGAGGCCAGGATTTGCGTTTACATCTGCCATTACTGAGTAGGAAACGGTTACAGAATCATCAGATTCCAAATATTTGATGTACTTGGTATTGTCTGAGTATACCGGAAGGATTACTCCTTTTGGATCTTTCCAGGAAACTACCATGTTTTTCAGGGGTGAGTTTCCGGTATTTGTGATTATAAATTCCAGAGGCTCTTCCTTTGC
>DAKJ01000008.1:0-138 GCA_002496565.1 Methanosarcina sp. UBA289
AAGATTTTTTAACTCTGAGATTTCAGGCGGTAGCGAGGTCAATTGATTATCATGTATGTAAAGCTTAATGAGAGCTGTCAACTTTAAAATTTCGGGAGGAAAGGATGTGAGCTGATTTTTGTTCACCCAAAGTTCAGT
>DAKJ01000008.1:373-45647 GCA_002496565.1 Methanosarcina sp. UBA289
GATTTCCAGACACGCTAAGTGTAGTAAGATTTTTTAACTCTGAGATTTCAGGTGGTAGCTCCTTCAGTTGATTATCGTGTATGTTAAGTTCCTTTAGATTTGTCAACTTTAAAATTTCAGGAGGAAAGGATGTGAGTTGATTTTTGTTCACCCAAAGTTCAGTAAGATTTTTCAACTCAACAATTTCAGGAGGAAGGGAAGTGAGTTGGTTTCCAGACACGTCAAGTGTAATAAGATTTCTTAACCTTGAGATTTCAGGCGGTATCGAGGTCAGTTGATTATCATGTATGTAAAGCTTAATGAGAACTGTCAACTTTAAAATTTCAGAAGGAAAGGATGTGAGTTGATTTTTAGACACCCGTAGTTTAGTAAGACTTTTCAATTCCGAAATTTTAGGAGGAAGATAAGTAATTTGATTTCTAGACATCCCAAGAAAAGTAAGATTTTTCAATTCTGAAATTTTAGGTGGCATCTCCTTTAGTTGATTTCCAGATACGCTAAATTCAGTAAGATTTTTTAACTCGGAGATATTAGGAGGAAGAAATGTAAGTTGATTATTATATACATAAAGTCTTTTAAGATATTTCAGCTCTGAGATTTCAGGCGGCAGCGAAGTCAATTGATTGTTATACAGGTAAAGTTTAGTAAGATTTTTCAACTCAAATATTTCAGGAGGAAGAAATGTAAGTTGATTTCCAGACACGCTAAGTGTAGTAAGATTTTTTAACTCGAAAATTTCAGGCGGTAGATTCTTCAGTTTATTCCTGGGTATATAAAGTGTAGTGAGATTTTTTAACTCTGATATTTCAGGAGGTAGCGACGTTAATTGATTACTAGATAGGTAAAGTTTGGTAAGATTTTTCAACTCAAATATTTCAGGCGGCAACGAAGTCAATTCTTTGGACGAAAGGTCTAGTGTAGTCGCGTTACTTTCTTTAGCTTTTAAAATCAGATCTTTGATTTCATTTAGTTTCATCTGAAGTCCCTGCCTAAAAAACAATCAAAAGTTCAATAAATCTTGAAACCTCAATCATTTAAATTATATCAGATAAAATAAAAACTGATTCAAAAAATAGGAGTCGTTGTCATCTAAATAACTTTCGATTTTAATCGATAGTTGGGGAAATAATCGGAAAATATTGGTAAAAAGTAAAAAACGAAATTTTGTTAATTTGGCGTTCCGAAAATGATCCCGAGCGTATGATCGAATTGTCATAGTTTTTCTATTTTACTCGAAAGCCCTATAATGCGTTGCATTTCATCAATCGTATTTATATTAGCAAAAGTCCTAAGTTCAGGATCAAGCCCTTTAATTTCCGAAACCTCAACAAAAACAACATCCTTCATCTCAAAAACCGGCGTCAGTACAGAACGTTTTCCTTTCTCAAAGGCTTTTTCAATTTCAGAAATCATTTTTTTCGAATAGACCGCATGCAGAGGCTCGAATTTTCGATCCTCCCATTTCGGAAGGGCAGCGTCATGCCCGCTTGCTTTCTCAAACAGCAGGTCTACAACTTCGGGGTTTACAAAAGGCATATCTCCGGCGCAGACAAAAGAATATTCTGCTCTGGATTCAAGCAGCCCCGCCCGGATGCCTTCAAGTGGGCCGGCGTCTTCCAGAGTATCAAAACAGAAACGGATTTCACGGGCAGGGAATTTTTTAAGCACAGGCCTGAACTTTTTTTCCTGGTTTTTGTCCCGGACCGAGAGAATAACCTCGCCCACAACCCGAAAAAGGCTTTCAAGCAGGCGCTCAAGAATTGTTTTTCCTTCAAATTCGAGAAGGGCTTTTTCGACCATGCCCATCCGCCTGCCCCTGCCACCCGCCAGCACGACTGCACTTCTGAGTTTTATTTGTTCTTTTTCTTGTTCTGTTTTTCCACCCATTTGATCATTTCCGGGACTTTATGGTTTAGATTTAACTTTCGTTTTTCCTTTCTGCTTACCTGCGTTTTTTTCTTTCGGCTTGTCTTTAGATTTCATGCCTGCTTTTTATCTTGCTCTTTATCGTGAACCCAGAATTCCTCTTTTTCCGTGAATTCCTTTTTCCAGATCGGAGCTTCAGACTTTATACGTTCTATAGCTTCGCTGAGAGCAGGGAAAAGTTCTGTCCTGTGCGCAGATGCGATAACAATGTATACTATATCTTCTCCGGCTTTGATAACGCCTGTTTTGTGGTGGATCAGGACTTCAAGGATGCCTTCTTTTTGTTTGAGTTCTTCCCGGATCAGATCAAGGACTTTTGAAGCTTTTGGCTCGTACTTTTCGAATTCGAGCCTGGAAGTTCTCTCTTCTTCGGCCAGCTCGCGAACGATGCCTGTAAAGGTGCCGATTGCGCCTGATTTTCGGATGACAGGGTTTTTTCTGGCTTTCTTTATAAGAGCTTCCAGTGTATAGCGGTCAGGCTGAGCAAGGGAGAGTCCTACAAGGGAAGCTGTAAGCTCTTCGTGCATATCAATGTCTGCCGGCAGCCTGAAAACAACGTTGGAAACGTTAGGAAGGTCACCAATCACAATTTTCGGAAGATTGCTTTCCTTAAACCCTTCTACCACAGCAAAATCGAGCCCCTGGTCGCAAAGCAGGTCAAGCGCGTCTTCAAGGTTCAAATTCCTGGAAAAGCTGACAACTTCAGTACCTATCGCTTCTGTGCCTGTTATTCCTATTACCATATCAGCCCCGGCATCAAAGTGCCTGCCTGTATCGGTCTCTGCTGGATTGAGACGCTGCTCACCCATATGTTTTATAGTGCCTACTGTCCCGAACCCGGAAAGATTCCGAACAAGGGCTGAAACTACGGATGTCTTACCCGATTTTTTATACCCGACAACTGAAATGACTTTCATCAAAGAGCGTTATGGACTTTCCGGTATAAGTAAGGGTCGGCACTTTTTATTTTTGAATTTTGTAGAAAGTTTTGTGGAGATTCAAATCTTAAAACTTCAAAATTATTCGGAAATAGTCAAATACGTTTAAAATTTGAGCTTCATAGCAAATTTCTTATTATATAAAATTTCCTGCGTAAGTTCATATTATATCAATCAAAAACAGAGGAATGTATCTAAGCTATGTTTTATGGTAAAAGGTAATAATATAAGAAGTCAGGGCGGGTTTCAAGTCCCACGCCCAAAACTTTTATTCAGATTTTATTCTTGCTTTTAAGGAGTATAATGCAAGAATCTGTTTTAAATCTCCTGTTTTTACTTCATGTCGTAAGATGTCTACTTTATTTTTTATTTAAAATTGATATTTTACTATTTATTTAAATATTCTTTATTTCACCGTAATATAGTTTGATATCTTTTTAGTGTTACTGCCTGCTGCATTTTTCACAGTTAAACTAACAGTGTACTTTCCTGCTTTTGTGTATTTATGTACAGGATTCTTGGCTGTTGAAGTACTTTTGTCACCAAAGTTCCAAGACCAGGAAGCAGGTGACTGTGTGCTTTTATCTGTGAATTTTACTGTTAAGGGTTTTTTCCCAGAGACCGGCGATGCATAAAAAGCAGCAACTGGAGGGTAAACCAGAGTACCCATATAAATATCTTCAGCTGTGCCAAACTCTTCTTCACGAGCATCCGCCCATACTATACGATTTCCATAGATCTTTGGGAACGCCGTATATGGTTTTTCATCAGGAATCCAAGTTTCAATGTTGTTGGAGAGATCATATATCCAGATATATGTACCATCCCAATCGGTATCAGCCGTCCCTACTATCTTGTCGCCGTAGATAGATACCTCAGATGTAAGTTCAGGGATCCAAGTCTCCTTGTGAGTGGAAAGATCGTACACACCAGTTTCGGCGGGGCAGGGATAAGCCGGGTCACTCATTGGATCATTCTTGCGAGCATCCGCCCAAACGATTCTATTTCCGTTGATAGCAGGATTAGACGCATTTCCGCTAGTGCTGATCTTAGTTTCTTTCTTAGTAGAGAAGTCGTATATGTAAATGTCAGAGCCCCATTCTCCTTCCTTGGTATTGCGGGAGTCTTGCCAAACTATCTTATTCTTATAGATATCAGGCATCTGTGCGGATTGATTTTTGGTAATCTGAGTCTTCTTCTTGCAAGAAAGATCATACATCCATATATTTCCATATTCATATGCAGAAGTCGAATCCTGCCACAGAATAATGTTATCGTAGACTTTAGGATTATACGCATTTCCACTAGTAGTAATCTGAGTTTGTTTTTTAGTGGAGACATCATACATGTAAATATCGGATTTTTCACTCCGAGTATCCGCCCACACAATCCTGTTTCTATGGATCGCAGGCGTGGATGCTTTTCCGCTAGTGCTGATCCTAGTCTCTTTCTTAGTACCAAAATCGTACATATAAATATCGTTCTTCTCATTGCGCCAATCTTCCCACACGATTCTACCCCCATAGATAGCAGGAGATCGCGCCGTTTTGCTCGTGGTGATTCGAGTTTCAATGATCTTTGGCTCAGCACTAGTTGTTACTTGTGTAACACCTGACTGGTCAATGCTCGGTTGTGCGACATTTTGAGGATCATTTCCAATGGATGCCGACGCTGTTGACGAAACAATAATTAAAAATAATATCAAAGCCGCTGATGCTAGTATTATTGAATTAAAATATTTCTTATTGTTCACTTATCTACCTTCTTAATTCTTTGTTATCATTTTAAGTTGCTAACATTGTAACTTGTTCCGATTTTTAAATTTTCTCTTTTGAATCACAAATTTATAATATTTAGATTATAGCTCTATTTTTATAAACTGTAAAAATAGGTGGTCCACCAAATTAGTTGGTATTTTCCGGATTATTCACACATTAGCATTCTGATCTTATTTTTTGCTTTATGTGCACTCAATTTCCTGTACACAGGTAAGCTTAGAAAACAGATGAAACTAAGCAAAAATACTCAAATATCAACCAGCTATTAATGCACCACCAACGTTTTGTGAAGATTCAAATATCGAGACTTCAATATTATCTAGTAAGAGTTAGATACCTTTAAAATCTTAGTTTTATAGCAAATTTGTTTTTATAGAATTTTCTACATGAGTTTACTGTCTGTTAATCGAAAAAAAGACAGAAAAAACGGGAAAGAAGGAAAGATGGGAAAAAGGGGGTTAATTATGGAAATTAATAATATCAGGATTCATGATATTCCTGAAGAGGAACGCCCAAGGGAAAGGCTTATTCGAAATGGGCCGGAATCGCTTTCTAACGCAGAACTGCTGGGAATAATCCTGAGGACAGGGTCAAAAGAAGAGAATGTTGTCAGCCTGTCAAACCGGATACTCTCAAAATATAGCATCAAGCAGCTCAGTCTTACAAATGTCTCAAGGCTTATGCAGGAAAATGGAGTTGGAAAGGCAAAAGCTGCCCAGATAGCTGCGGTTTTCGAACTTGCCCGCCGACTTGAGACTTTTGTGGAAGAGCCAAAAAGGAAAATCTGCTCCCCAAAAGATGTATACACGCTCATGTATCCTAAAATGCGTGAACAAAAAAAAGAAAAATTTATAACGCTTTGTCTTGATACAAAAAACCAGATCCTGAAAGAAGAAGTAGTATCTATCGGCAGCTTAAACGCGAGCATCGTTCATCCGCGTGAGGTTTTCAAGTCTGCTCTTATGGAATCATCAGCATCGGTAATTATGGTACATAATCACCCTTCAGGGGATCCAAGCCCAAGCCGAGAGGACATAATGGTCACCAAGAAAATAGTCGAAGGAGGAAAACTCCTTGGAATTGACGTGCTTGACCATATTATTATTGGAGATGGCAGATACGTAAGCCTCAAGGATGAAGGCTTTGTAAGGTAAAAATATGAATCCGAAACTCCTATAGAAGAGAACTTTTTATCTGAATATTCTTCTAAGAGTCATATCTGCCCGCTTAGAATAGTGTCTTTCAAGGATTACAGTCTTCTGTCGAATATGACTTTATTGACCAAAGCCTGCCGAAAATTTACTTTCAAGGATTATAGTCAAATATGATTAATAATTTGTATTCAGCCTGATCACCTGTAAAAATCCACTTTAATAACTTACTAAAATTACGATATCTATATATATCTATAAGAAATGGGCTTTTCGATCAAACAAATTTCCCTCCCTGTTTCTATTTCCCTTAAAAAGGAGGTTTTCTGAATTACAAAACATATAAACGCCTGTGCACTGGACAGCAGAGACATTAAGGAAGTAATCCTGGATGATCCCTATACTGTGCCTTATAAGGGTATTTACGCTATCTGTGACGCGGCAAATGAGTATGCGGAGATAATTGAGCACTCCAACTGTTATAGCGGGGCCTCTTGGTCCCTTTACCATTACGCAAAAGCACCCCTTGTCCTGAAAGCCCGTTCAACCGGAAATATGATCCGTTATTTCATGAAAACCGGGACTTCAGAGCTCGAACTTAAACCTTCCGTCGCAGCTGCAGGTATTGAGTCCGTGATCGTGCAGGGGGATGAAGTAGAAATCACCTATGCCGGGTTAGGAGGTGGAGGTGTGGGCGCAACACGGTGCAGGGCATTTGCAGACGGAATTCTTCGCTACAGGATTTCCGAGTCAGGAGGCGAGAAATGCGCAAGGGGGACGATTACAGTTCCACGCAGGAACCGTGTCCTCATAGGTATAGATGATACTGACTCAAAAGAAATCGGAGCTACCTGGACTCTGACTCACAATATTGCAAAAGAACTGGACTGCCAGGAAGCCGTTTATCTTTCCCATGCTCTTGTCCAGCTTTTTCCGGTTCCAGAAAAGACCCAGAACTGCATGTCCACAGTGCTTGAATTTGGCTGTGTAGATGAAAACGCAAAATCAAGGCTTGTAGACAATTTCAAAAAAGCACTTAAGAAATATACTGCTTCATCCCAAACCGGAATGGTTGTCCTTTCGGATTTCTATGCAAAAGGACTATACAAGTACAGCAACCGCTGTCGGACTGAAAGGATTTCGAAAGCCGAGGCTTTGCAATGTGCAATAGAAAACGGCGTGGAAGTCCTTCTTGACGGCAACGGAGTAATAGGTGCACTTGCCTCTCTCCCCTGGTTTGGAAGGCCTGAGGAGTCCATAATTTCTGGTACTGAGATCAAGCCTCTTGCCATGGATAAGACTAAAAGTAACATTTAAGAAAAAAGAGATCAGAAAGCAAGAACGCTGAAAAGAAGCTTCAAATTGAGATTTAAATTATTAGAATCTTTGGTTACATGGAATCTCAAGTTATAAGAAATTTTGAATTCAGCATCCTTCGAATTCCAGCAGCGTGGGATCACTTTGAAAGAAGAAAAAGAAGCATCAGAATGTACTGGGTTTGAAGCCCTTTATCTTGCAGCTCTTGACAGTGATGTCAGCTTCATAACAGGTGTTCCCGGATATCCTGTTACCTCGCTTATGGAACTTTTTTTGAGAAAACCCGCGGAAGAAGAGCTTTTAAATGCCTCAAAAGCGAAGACGCTTGTCTCCGGATCAGCAACTTCCAAGATAGTGCTAGATTATAGTGCCAGATGGCTCACAAACGAGAAAGTTGCCCTTGAAACAGCTCTAGGGGCATCGGTTTCGGGCAGAAGGGCACTTGTGCTTGTAAAGCATGTGGGAATGAATCTGCTTTCAGACCCTCTTATAACCTCGGTCACACATACCATAGGAGCCGGCCTTGTAATAATTGCAGGTGATGATCCTGGCGCAAAGGGCTCTCAGAATGAACAAGACTCCCGCTGGTATGGCCGAATAGCAGAAATAGCTGTATTTGATCCTGCCTCTCCCGATACGGCATACAGGGCTCTAAGACGAGCTTACGAGCTTTCGGAAGAGACAAAGACGCCTGTTATTCTGAGGGTCACTGCAGGCCTGGAAAGGAGTAAAGGAAATATAAAACGCCTTCCAGAGTCTTCAGCTCCTCATCCTGAGTTCGACCGTGCAATCTGGAAAAACCGGATGGTGGAAAAACACCGACTTTTTCACTCCAGAACCTACCCTCTGCTGGAAGAGGAAGCTGAAAACACTGACCTTAACGTGGTAAAGAAAAGGACAGCCGAGAATACAGGGTACGGATTAGATTCGAGATATGGACAGATAGGGATTATTTCCTCAGGTTTCACATCTTCGATCGTTGAAGAAATACTGAAAACGCAGGAAGAGTTCCGCGCTGAGGTTTTTTATCCTGTAATTTCTCACCTGTCCCTTGGCCTTGTAAACCCTCTTCCCCTCAAAAAGATAAAGACTTTTCTGAGATCTAACCAGAAGGTACTCGTCGCCGAAGAGTCCGAGCCTTTTATAGAAGAACAGATCAGGATCATAGGTAATGTTTATGGGAAAAAGACAGGGCACCTTCCATACGGGCAGGTCAGGCATGAAGATATTGAATTCGCCCTTGAACACCTTGAAGACGAAATTTTAGAACCTGCAGATACTACTTCTCTCAACGCCGCAAAGAAAAATAATAGGACCGGGATCTGCGACGATTGCGCGTATCTTCCCCTCTACCGCTTTCTCAGCACTCTTGATGTGCGGGTTGCCGGTGACATGGGCTGTTCCGTCCGGAGCGCACCTGATCCCCTTGCGGCAGTCGATGTTAGCTTTGCTCTTGGCTCGGCAATCTCTGTTGCATGTGGCTTTGAGAAAAAGGGCATAGCCGTAATCGGAGATTTCGCCCTGGCACATTCGGGCATTCTCGGGCTTCTAAGTGCGGCGACTACAGGCTGCAATGTGCTTGTGCTTGTACTCCAAAATGAGGTTGCAGCCATGACTGGCGGACAGTCAGTCCCTGATCTCAGGAAAGTGGTTGAGGCAATAACCCCTGACGTTTCAGTCTTCGATATTGATACTAATGAGAAAGAAGCGCCAGATGACACTGGAAATATGACAGATGTAACTGAGAAAGCGATGGATAAAACTGGAAATAAGAAGGAAGCAGGGCGTGAAATGGAAAAGCAAATATCAAATCCCAAACTTCCTGAATTGATCCAGGCAAAACTTGCGCTTCACGGGCTTTCCGTAATATTCATAAAAGGGAAGTGCAGGAAATATCGATCATAAAATCTTTCGTATTTTTATTTAAAGTTCCATATCCGTCGTTTCCAATGCCAAGGTCAAAAATATTTATAAACTTCTTATGAAGGTAGATCTGAAACTAAAACAGATTTATTTTCTATCGTTTTTACAATCGTTTTTGTCTTACAAAATATTAATATTCACACAGTGATATTTTTCTGGCTTGTATATCTCCTTCTAATTATATTAATATAACTTTTACTGGATTTATAAATAAAAAACATCATATCAAAAAATTGATAATGAAGAAAAATCAATTAAGTTTAGGGAAAATTGTTGGGCGCTTTTCGTCGCTTTAACAGAAACTTAGAATTAATACTCAAAAGGTGTGAGGGGGAAAAATTGGAGAGAAAATTTCAGATTTTACTGACAATCGGGGCTTTATTGCTGGTAATGGGCTTGCTCCTGAATTTTACCAAAGACCCGCTTATATGGGGAACAGGGACTGTAACTGCACTATTCATGATTCTGCTTTTCAGGCTAGATCCTCTAAGTCCGAACGATTAATACGAAAAAGAAGAAAGGAGAAAACGAAGGAGAAAAGGGAGAAATAAAGGCTCTCTTTTCTTTGCCTAAATCTCAAAAATTTAATTATCAAGATTACCGCATTTTATCCATTCTGGAATTTTTCTTACTTTTTACATTTTACAGTTAGCTTCTATTTTGTCTGATTTTGATCCACATAATAACGCTTATGAATTAATTAACTGATTCTAAATAATTTTAAATATTTTTGTTGATAACTATATAAGAAAGTTAACCTTTAAAAGTTTTGACCTCTCTGGTCCTTATACGCTCCTTCAATCGCAAAACGGGAAAATTCTGAATAAATAATGGGAAATCTGAATAAATAATAGAAATATCTGTATCAATAAAAATGAAAAGGTAAAAACCATTTTTCTCTCAAGCCTTTTTTAAAAGGCTTGAGAAATAAGGCGGAAAAAGTAAAATTTGCTTTTTCGCTCAAGCCTTTTTTAAAGAGGCTTGCAGTAAAAACCCACCTTCCGAGCAGGCAGGCTCCAGTTCAATATAGAATCCAAAGAGACCGGGATGAGATAATGAAGCATCGAACAAAGATAGTTGTAACTAGCTTAATTCTTTTAATTGTTTTAGCTTCCCTACTTACAGAAGGATGCCTGGAACAGAGTTCCGGGTTAAGCAGGGAAAACGGAACAGAAGTTAAAGGAGAAGTTGACACCCACGGACTCTCTCAAGGGGGCCACCTTAAAACCGAAGAAGTAACTCTTTCGGGTTCAAGGGCAGGAGCTTCCCCCATTGCAGGAAATTACACGCTTGAAGCTCTTGATGTTGAGTTAAAAGTGCCTTCTTATGAGCTGCCCTTACAAAGTAACGAAATTTCGAACTATGGAGACTTTTCCGAGAAAATTTTCCTAGATGACTCAGCTCTTAAAATGCTGGAAAGCAATGGTTTTGTAGTAATCGAAAATCCTTACGGTTCCGCCGAAGAAGACATAACTAGAATGTATTCGACCCTCAAAGACCAGGAGATCCCTATTTTCATTACCACGGATTCCCTGCTACATCTTTACCATATCCAGTTTGATGAGACTCTGCGCCAAATCGAAGAGCAGGAGTTTTACGATACTCTCTGGGAGACCGACCTTGCTCTGCTAAACGCTTCTATTGAGAAGTATAACAGCACCGTAGGGGAAGAACAGGAAGCTGCAAAAAGAAACGCGGCCTACTTTGCAGTTGCTTTAAGCCTTCTACAGCCGAAGTTCTCTGAAGATACAGCAAGACAGTACCAGTTCGAAATTCCAGAATTCGTAATAAAAGATGTTGAAGCTGAACTTGCCCTTATCGAAGCCCACCAGGGTTTTGAACTTTCTCCAATTTTCAAATATCAGGAAGACTATTCCCAGTATGCCCCGCGAGGCCACTATACTCGTTCCGAAAAACTGCAACACTATTTCAAGGCTTTTATGTGGCATGGCAGAATGAGCATGCTCTTGAAGGAGAAGCTGATTGAATCGGAAGATCCTACAAAGGATGCCCGCATCCAGACTATCCAGGCAAGCCTGATCGCTTCCCAGCTCCAGAGTGAGCCTGAACTTCTTGAGAAATGGGACCGGATCTACGAGGTTACAGCTTTTTACGTAGGTTTTTCAGACGACCTTGGGCCCTATGAATATATGGAAGCTTTGGATTCGGTCTTTGGCAATGGAAAAAGGGAATTTAAAAATACAACAATTGAAGAACTCAAAGTTAAGCTTGCAGAGTTCCAGGGCCCGAAAATTTATGGAGGTATCGGGAGATGTGCTGTTGAGCCGCCATTTACCCCTGAAAAGGCTGACGAATGTCTCGAAAATACCACTGGCTTCCGCTTTATGGGTCAGCGCTTTATTCCGGATTCCTATGTATTCTCAAACCTGGTCGGAGTTTATACTGGAAAATATACGGGGGAATTTACTGAAAATGAGAAACCCTTTACTCTCGTAATTTCAGAAGCCGGACCTGTTCGCGGTTTTCCGCGGGGACTTGATGCGATGGCTCTGCTGGGCTCGGAAAGGGCTGTTTACTGGCTCAACGAACTGAATGATTCCAATTACGAAGACTACGATGTTCAGTATGGAAAGATGGATTCAGAGTTCTCGAACTTTAGCGCGGCTGACTGGAACAGAAACCTCTACTGGTCCTGGCTTTATTCCCTTCAACCTCTCTTAAAAGACTACGGTTCAGGCTATCCGACCTTTATGCAGACTGATGCCTGGCAGGACAAGGAACTGAGCACGTCGCTGGCTTCTTGGACTGAACTAAGACACGATACTATTCTTTACGCCAAACAGAGCTACACAATGAATTTAACCGCTTTGGCACCTCCGGAAGAAAAATCGGTCGCTGGCTACGTAGAGCCTGTTCCTGACTTTTATGCCCGCTTGCTTGCCTTAACTAAAATGACAAATCAGGGCCTGGATGAAATGGGCGTGCTTGACCCAATTTCGAAATCAAGGCTCACAAACCTTGAAGAGGTTCTTTCCAGGCTTCAGGAGATCTCGGAGAAGGAACTCGAAAACAAAAAACTGACCGACGAAGATTACGAATTCATCAAAAATTTCGGAGACCAGCTTGAGGGCACCATAGGTGACGTTGATGAGAAAGCCAGAAAAACTACAGTCGTGGCTGATGTCCATACCGACGGCAACACAGAGACCGTGCTCGAAGAAGGTATCGGGTATGTTGACATGCTGGTGGTTGCATATAAACTTCCGGATGGAAGAATCCTTGTGGGAGCCGGGCCTGTTATGAGCCATTACGAGTTCAAACAGCCAATGGAAGCTCGCCTGACCGATGAAAAATGGAGAGAAATGCTTGAAACAAACCCGCCGGAAAGGAATGAGTGGGTTTCAACTTACAGGGCTTAGTTTCTGCTGAGTAAGATCAGATCGTAAAAAATTAGAAAACAACAGGAAATAAGAAGGAAATAAAAAGAATAGGAAACTGAATCAAAGCGTAAATAAAAAACGTAATGGGAATAGTAAGGAGTTTTCAAATAGAAAACTTCTCCTCTCTCTTTTCAGTTGTTTTACTTTCCTGTCTGACCTGAGTAATTAGCCTTTCAAGCTGGTCCCGTGAGATGCTTTTATGTTTTTCTTCAGTGCAGACCTTGACTTTCTCGATCAGGGCGCAAAGTTCCTCCCGCTCAAGACAGAAACCTATGCTATTAATAATGCCTTGGAGGGCTTTTGTGCCTGTGTGCTTTCCGACAACAAGGTTGCGCTTCCCACCTACCATTTCAGGGAGGAAGAGTTCATATGTACGCGGCTCTTCGAGGATTGCAGCAACGTGAATTCCGGATTCGTGGGTAAAGGCATTTTGCCCGACAACGGCTTTGTTTACCGAAGGCACAATACCTGAATATTCCGAGACCATTCTGGAAAGAGTAGTCAGCTTTGTCGTATCATAGCGATCTATGCCATACTGTATCCTGAGGGCTACCATTACTTCTTCAAGGGAAGCGTTTCCTGCCCTTTCTCCGATTGCGTTAACTGTAGTATGGAGTTGTTTTGCTCCGGCTTCGGCGGCTGCAAGGGTATTTGCAGTAGCCATTCCAAGGTCATCGTGGCAGTGGATACATATAGAGGTATTGACTTCTTTGAAAATTTCGCTAACAAGGTAATGGGTTGTAGTTGGGTTCAGGATACCTACAGTATCTGCAATGCTTACGTACTGCACCTTATATTCGTTTTCAACTTCCTTAAAAGCTTGCTTCAGGCGATCTATCGGGGTTCGACTTGCGTCCTCGGCTGCAAAACGTATTTTTAATCCATGGTCGGTTGCATATTCAATGGTTTCCTTGGCGCAGCCAAGCATCTCTTCAAAACTTCGGTGATACTTGTATTTGAGGTGCATGTCTGACATTGCGATGAAAATACTTACAATATCAACATCACATTCAAGGGCAGCGTCCACATCACCTTTTACTGCTCTTGAGAGGCAGCAGATTCTTGAATTAAAGCCCTGATTTGCAATTTCCTTCACGGTCTCTTTCTCATTTGCGGAAACCACCGGAAATCCGGCTTCTATAACCTCAACGCCCATCGAATCAAGCTCACTGGCCATTGCCAGCTTCTGTTCTTTCGTGAATACGACACCTGGGGTCTGTTCTCCATCGCGGAGTGTCACGTCACAGATTTCTATATCTAGGGGGCGATATTTGATAAAATCCATAAGTTTATTTCTAGAGTACTGCTCGTTCTCTGACATTATTACTACTTCCTGTGATTTTCAATTATTGTGAGGAATTTTCAATTATTGTTAATGATATTTGGGTAATTTTTTATGATATACAGGTCATCTACTTGAAAAATAACTCAAAGGCTTTAATAAGGAGGTATCAGGGTTCAAACGCCCATAAAAGTCAGAAAATCTTGTATCTCGTCAAAATTAAGCATAGCTTAACCTTCACATGTATAAATGTTTTCCTTGAAGGAAAATTGTTGCCGGTAGCAAGGCTTTCACAATTTCACGAAGGGTAATTTATTTTGAGAATATTTGACCTTATTTAGGATAGCTAAAATATTGATAAGATAAAGGACTCCAGAGATTCAAAAAATAGATTCTAACGGATTCAAACTTCAGGGATAATCGGGGTTATGAGAAAATCAAAAATTAGGCAAAGTTTTTTTCTCAGGCAAGTTTCCTCTGAACCCGTTCATAAAAACAGCTATCCGAAATCTTTACAAAACGTGCAGGATATTTGGATTTTTTAAGTTTGACGATATCATCAGGCTTGATCCTGTAGGATTTCTGTCCGTCAATTGCAATGACAGCTTCTTTTTTTGGAGCCGACAGCTTTATTGCAATCTCGCTATCAGACGGAATGACCCAAGGCCTTGAAGAAAGTTTAAAGGGAGCTATAGGGACAACCACGATAGCATTTACCCTGGGATGTATAATAGGGCCGCCTGCACTCATCGCATATGCGGTAGAGCCTGTAGGGGTTGCAAAAACCACACCATCTGCACGCATCGAGTCAAGAAGGCAATCTCCGACATAAACCTCAAACTGAATGATCTTCGCGGGCTTTGCAGACATTATCGCAATCTCATTCGTTGCGGTCTCAACCATCTCTCCGTTAAGGAAAACATCGACTCTCATTCTTTCGCTGTACGAAAAGCCGTAAAGCACTTCTTCTATGGTTTCAAGGGCGTCTTTGGGCTCGACATCTACAAGAAAGCCGAGCGTACCCATATTAATTCCAAGTATAGGAAGAGGATCTCTCATTTTGGCGATATTACGGAGGACTGTACCGTCGCCTCCTACACTAATAATGAGTTCCACTCCTTTTTCCCTCATTTTCTCAACCGGAATCCCTTCGATCCCGAGCGCTTCAGCTGTGGGAGTGGAAACATAAATTTTGACCTTCGAGCTGAAATGGGCCAGAATTTCCCGCACTATTTCAAGAACTTCAGGCCTATCACAGCGTGAAGAGATCCCTATTTTTTTAATTGCCAACTTCTCCTCCCGAAAGTAATTCTAAAAGCTTTTCGTGCACAAGTCCATTGGATGCAACCATTTCCACTCTGGCTGTAACATTATCCGGAAGTCTCAGAGAGTTCCCATACCCATCCGTGACAAGCCCTCCTGCTTCCTCCAGAATCAGTTGGCCTGCTGCAACATCCGTAACACGCAGAGCATTTCGAACATCTACAAGAGCATCAAGTCTTCCTGAGGCTACATAGCATAGTTCGAGAGCTACACTTCCAAACAGCCTTACCCTTCTGACGTTTTTGTATATCTTTCGGGTTCTCTCTATATTTTGCCGGTAACCGTACACACTTACACATAATTCTCTCAGATCTGTGTTAAGGGAAGGTTTGATGCTTTTTCCATTTAGGTAAGCCCCTTTTCCGGCTTCGGCATAATATTCCTCGCATAACGCAAGGTTACTTACATACCCAAACCTCAGGTCTGAAAGGTCAAAGGAGGTCACAGCAAGTGAAATGCTGTAGAAAGGAATCCCCACAGAGGAATTATAGGTTCCGTCAAGAGGATCAAGAACAATAGAGAACTCGGGAGAATCTCCTAAAATAAGCTCTCCTATCTCCTCGCTTATAATTCTCATTGATCTGCCATCAGCTTTAAGAACCTCTAAGATAGCGTCCTCTGCTGCACGATCTATTCTAGTAGTCGGAGTTCCGTCAGCTCCCATACAAACAAAGCTATACGCTGCATCAGTACTTGCAAGATCATAGATAGAGTCCGATGCGGCTTTGAAAGCCTCCCGAGATAATTTCAAAAAGCTTGAATCTGTTGAATCCATATCTGAGCCATTTTTTCCAGTTGAAAGTTCCAAGTTATATTCTCCTTACGCAAAACATAAGGATTTAGAGTTTCGATTATTGATTTTCGTAAGAAATTCAATGTGAAATATATAATGTGATATAGAACACTTGAGTTTAAAAAATATTGCTCCAGATATTCAGGTTAAATATCAGGAACAACTTAAAAGCCGGAGTCTATGGACACTTAGATTCCGGTACTATATTTATTTATTTATTTATTTATTTATTTATTTATTTATTTATTTATTTATTTATTTATTTATTTATTTATTTATTATACAGGCCAATAGCCTTATTTGTCTTTTCAATTGACTTTGAACCGTCGCTCTCAAGTTCCATCATGGCTCTTATAGCGTCCACGTTTTCCGGAACTACAATTGACTCCTGATGGACGGCCTGGAAGAAGTATAGTTCCTTTTCATTTACAGTAATGGAATCTGGCCAGATGCAGTTCTCCCACATATCATTTCTGGGGCGGCCCATATCCCGTGAAAATTCCATAATTTCGGCTGTCGACGATATGCCCTGTCCTACAAGACGGATTCTTGGCTGGGAACCAAAGATATTCTTAACGTCTTCTGCAGTGCAATCCTTATTAACTTCCATATTTACAGTATGTACGTGCATTAGCGTTGTTGGGATCTTCAGGGCTGCACTTGTAATATTGATCTGCGGAAGTACGCTTTTTACATCAGGTCCATGGTGGGAAGGAAGCTTGATAGGATCAGGCACGATTGCGTTAATTGGCCCTTTCTTTATATCGTTCGGATCGGCTGCCCTCCTTGCAAGCACTACTCTAACTTTTTTCACTCCCATTTCCTTGTCTATCGGGTAAATAGCCCGGCAAAGTGCTGTAGTATTGCATGAGACAACCCTTACTAGGTCACGACCCACAGCCTGATCGTAATTGCAAATAGCGTTAAAGGAGAAATCTGCAAGTGAATGATCTTCGCCGCCCTGCCAGATTGCTTTTACTCCGGCCTTTTCATACATAGGCTTGTTTCCTTCCCCGACTCCCCCGGGCGTACAGTCCACAACAAGATCAGCCTTTTCGACCATTTCTTCAATCGTTCCAGCTGCAGGTATTCCGGCTTTTTCAAAAGCCTCGAGATTTGCAGCTGGAGCGTATATGTTATATCCCAGCTGGTGAGCCACTGCAGCTTCGTAGTTTGGCTTTGTTTTGGAGACTCCGATAATTTCCATATCATCCTGAGCCCGTACGGCATCTGCAACTCTTTTTCCGATAGTTCCGTAACCATTTACTGCGATTTTTGCTTTAACCATTTATATCCTTCCTGTTTAATCCTCTTCTACCCAACTCGAGATATCGCCTAAATCACTGAAAATTTAAAAATTTTGCCGGAGATCATAATTCCGGACAGTGGATCATATAAGTTCAGAGTGTAGGCATAAATTTAAGATGTATCCACAGGTTATAACTTTTCTTATAATTTTTGTCGGTTTGTTGCAAACTGCCCGACACGTAATCCAAGATCCTGCTTTAGCAGACCTTCTTCGAATGTCTTGACTTAAATCTGAATCTGTATCTTGGAACACATGGAGTTATAGATAAAGTCAGATAAATGCTTTTCCCGAGAGTTCTTATTAATTAAGGAATCTAGAAGAGAGATCCAGATATTCGGGAGCTTACAGATCCTTTTTCTATGAGTTATGCCCGAAAACTGAGAAATGACAGAAAAAGCGGGAAGAATATAAAATTCAAAGAGATTAATGAAAAATAAAAAATTTTAATTTGCAAGGATAAGAGCTTCTCCCCGTGAGAAGTTAACTTCCTTGATTGAACCTTCTATAGTTATTTTGTCTCCGAGAATTCCGGTAAGCTGGATTGAATGGCCTTCAACCAGGATCCTAGCGACGGAATCCATAATTCTCTCACGCTTGTCTCCACGGAGTAAGAAAACATTGATTTCACACATCTTTTTTATTTCTCCTTTTGATTCATTCCGATTTATTCAATTTTGTTGATCTTATTCAGCAGAATACTTATCATGCTCAGCTAAAATATATTTTATTCAATGTATAACGTTTTTAATGTGTATTTTATGCACTGTATAACGTTTTACCACATGCATAAGTTGTTTTATGCTAATATCCATTAGTGAGCCTGATAGATAAGAAGCTTCCGAAAAATCCCTTTGAGGAAAAACTCAGGGATAGTTCATCAGTTTTGCAACAGATAACCCCTGCTCAAGCCCAAGATCTTCAGCAACACACTCACATTTTGTAAGAAGCATATACGCAATAGGCCCGAAATTATGCTCGGAGAGAGTTTCGTAATTAGCCATACCTTTGCTGATTATAAGGGTTGAATCCTTCATGGCTTTGAGCAGTTCGGCCGGAGCTTCCTCAACTAGGACGCCTACGGCATTTGAACCGGTAGTTAGGATTCTGTCGACTTTTTTATCAATTTCAAATTCTTTTATTTCTTCTAAAGTTACGTCTGTCAGAATTGGTCCGCCTCGGACTACGAGTGTGATCTTTCCACCGAGTTTTTTGATAATATCAAAAACGAGTGTATCAAAGAGAATTTCTCCGCAATTGTCGGCAATGTAAACAGTATCCTGTAGGAGTCCAAGCATTTTAGGCGTGTCATCTACATCAAGCCCGTGTTTGAAATATTTCCTAAAAGCAGCCTCAAATTTATCTTCACTGGCCTCAAAGCCCATAATTCCGAAATCAAAGTAATTAGCGACCACGGATGCCAGTACTGCCCGCCTAAAAAGCTCCCCGTTATCAGGAGAATTCTCATATATTTTCTCTTTTGCTACAGGCAGTACTTTCAGTGCGGCCTGGTTGATAAGTTTCTTTGTTACGTCATAAGGGTCATTGTCTTTCAGAACTTCATAGCATTTTCTGTGAACTTTGGTGGCTACGGAAGCAGATACTGCTTCAGGGTTATAATACTTTGTCACAACCTCAAGGCATTCCTTGATGGTCTTGCTTATAAGGTCTTCATCATCAGTAGAAAGCTTAGACTGAAAGTGTACTCTTGAAAGGAGACAATAGGTACAGCGTGGGTTCATTTTCATAGGAACATTTCCTGTTTTTTGATCAGAAAATAACTTTTGCCAGATTGCTATAGATATTTGCGGCAAATATGATAAGAGTTTACTCTTCCTGATAGAATGGATGTTTAAAAAGCTAACTGAAACTGGAAATATCAAAAGTTTAGAACAGATGGGCTATGTGTACTCTACAACCATTAACGAAATCAAATCAAAAATATGAAACTGGAAAGTAATACAGGATAGAGGGAAATATGAAAGTAATATCGGATACTTGAACAAGAGAGAAGTAATGCAAGGATACCCTGCAGAATATATCTATGGAAGGCAAATTCTTTATAGCTTGAAGTAAAAATAATTTATAATGATCCCGGCAGTCCGAGAATTCAGATCTTTTTCAGTTCTGTTTTTTCTTTTAGTATTTTTTGTCTTTCTCATTTTACCAGCCCCTGTCTCAGGACTGACCGAAGTGGAAGTAAATCCCGTTAACACGCCCCACGGGGCAGTCGTGCTGATCGTAGACGGTTTGAGTGCTCCTTTTATTTATCCTGAACTTACACCGCATGCACTGGATGGGACGCCCCTTGAAAAATCCAAACTTGAAAATCTACCGAAAATAAGTAAAGAAAGTGTTAGAATTCTGGAATTCCGCGCTCCTCAGACCTTTACCGAAGGAGGGCATTCAGTCCTCGTCACAGGAAATCCGGGTGCAGACAGTGAGCTTGTAAGTTTCAAAGACGCCACTATTTTCGATGTTCTTCACAGAAAAGGCTATCTTTGTATTGCGGTTATGGAAAAAGGGGATTCCTGGTCAATCCGCGCCAAGCAGGATGTCATTCTCAGGGATGAAAACAATTCGATAAAAAATATGAAAATCGTCCTTGAGCAAGCAGAGTCTTCCTCTGACAGTCTGGATGTACCTGAAGAGCTTTTACAGGTTATGGAAAAAGCGGCTGATAAAGCGCCCGGATATGTCTCATCAAAAGAGACCCGCGGAAAGTATAATGGATATAACAGATGGGGAGTCGAGACTGCTTGCGATATTGTAAAATATATGGCTAGAAACAGGCCGGAACAAAAATACCTGCTCACTGTCAATGTAGGAGCTGTAGATTCAAGCGGGCACCACAGGGATAATTATGGGTATATGGACTGCATCGAATGTCTTGATTCGGAAATTCTTCCGCTCTATAAGCTTTGCAAGGAAAATGACCTTGCTTTTGTATTTACAGCAGACCACGGAATGGGTTTTTCCAAAGACAATTCCAAAGGTGGGCATCAATCCGAAAAATTCACAGACACTGATGAAGCACAACTCGTTCCAATGATAGTGAATGCCGAGGATATTGAGAGAGGAATTCTCAGGGGAGAATACAACCAGGAAGATTTTGCTCCGACACTGCTTGGAATTCTTGATATTCCCGATAGACCTAGGTTTGCAGAAGGAAAACAGATCCTACTAACAGGCCATGCAAACCTGAAAGTGGAACTCCCTGAAAGGGGTTCCGCAGAACTCCGGAAAAACGGAAATGTTATAGCCTCCCTGAAAAACGATGACCAGTTTCTCTTCCTTGGGCTTGAGCCGGAAAGTACCTACATGATTAGGGCGTCGCTTGAATCCGGAAAACACCTTGAAGAGCAGGAAAAAAAGCTCACTCTTGAAACTGACTCTGTAGTGAAATTTACTGAAAAAGGGCAGAAAATCGGAGAAAACCGAGATAATAATCCGGAATCTGACCAAAACTCAGGAAAAAATTCAACTTCTGCGGCTGGTTTCTTGAAAAAGGACTCAAAAGCCTCTGATTTGAGCTTAAAGAATTTGATAGGATATTTTGTAATTGGATTGGTTAATCTTGTGGGGATTGTAATTATTGCGAAGATCTTGAAAAAAGGCTAAAGAAGTTCAAAAAGCTGAAGTGATTCCGAAAGCTGAAAAATAAGAATAGGAAAAACAAGGATATAACGAATCTAACGGATCTGATTATTTATAAGAATAAGAGTCGTATACATTTCCAAGGGCTTCTCTTAAAGTGACATCAACATCTTCCACATGGGCAAACATTGGCCCTTTCCTGAGTTCATTTATATAAAGCTCTACAGCTTCACGTCTGCCTTCGGCAATGACAAAAACCTTGCCATCCCTTAAATTTATGGGGTTAGAGTCTATACCCAGACGCTCGGCAGCGTTTCTTGCAAATCTTCGAAAGCCCACGCCCTGTACCCTTCCGGATACAAGGATTTCCGCCCGCACAATTTCTCCAGAGGTCACAAATGGCTATTTTGGAGAACCCTGATATATATTTATGGTTACTCTGAGTGTGAATATAGGGCTTTTGTCACCGAAACAAATACAGGTCGCTTGCAAGATAAATATAGAAATACCAATATCCTGCAAGCTCCTAGTCTTTCTTGATTCTTACGCTCTCTTTTTGTTACTTATGGATGGAGGAAAGAGACCACGGCCATTATTCCGTATGTCCCCAGAAGCTGTAATCCTTCAAACCAGTTGCTTTTGCCGTCTTCAATTATGGATTTGACCATTAAGACAGCGGAGACTATGGCGGCAAGTTCGAAGGTAGTGAAAATCAGGTTCATAGGGGTCTCGAAGAAGTAACTCATAAACACCAGAACCGGTACGACAAACATAGCGATTTGAGTTGTCGAGCCAATTGCGATCTGGAGCGCCAGATCCATCCGATTCTTAATGGCGATTGTGATGGCTGAGACGTGTTCCGCGGCGTTTCCAATAATTGCTACGAAAATCATACCTATGAACATTTCTGTCCAGCCAAGGCTTTCAGCCAGAGGTTCTATGGAGCCGACTAGAATTTCACTCATAACAGCAACTGTAACGGTTGAAGCCAGAAGCACCGCAACCGATTTTTTAACGCTCCACTTGGGATTGCACTCTGTTGTGTCAGCTGTGTATAAGTACTTGTGAGTATGAAGCGAGAAAAGTAAGCTTGCAAGATAAGACACTGCCATGATGACCGAAACTGCAATACTCAAAGTTTCTATTGTCGCAGCTGAAGGATTTTCAGAAGTCAGAACGAAAACCGCAGGCATGACTATAGCGGCAGTGGCAAGAAACAGAGTGGAGGCATTTGTCTTTGCTGCTGTGGAATTGAATTCCTGTTGATCTTTTCCGAGGCCTCCAAAGAAAAACGCCATTCCCAAAATCAAAAGCAGGTTTCCAATTATGGAGCCCGTAATGGATGCCTTTACCATTTCAGTAAGTCCTGCTTGCAGGGCAAAAATGCTTATGATTAATTCGGTTGCGTTACCGAAGGTGGCGTTTAATAACCCACCCAGAGCTGGACCGGTACGTGCCGAAATCTCCTCTGTTGATTCTCCTATATATTTCGCAAGTGGAATGATTGCAAGTGAAGCTAAGATAAAAATTGCTATGGGAGGAGCATGTATGTACTCTGCAAACAAACTTAACGGTACAAAGATAAGAAAGACTTTGAAAGCCTTTCCCAGTATTTTTGTTTTTTCCATTTTAACGAACCTTCTCTGCCACTTGGCAAAGTGTTACCACAAGGCAACTTCGAATACCGGCCATTTTCATCGTATTTGTCAAAGCAAGGTTGGGAGATATTTTTTATCCCTCAAGCCAAATAGAGAGGAGCGGGAACCGAAGGAGCTTCCTATAAAGTTATAGGATTATATATTATTTTTCACGTATGCTGCTTCTATTCTTTTCTAATAATCTCATAAGTTTATCTGAGAGTCTCTTACCCAATCAGTAAATCTTGACCTGGAGTTCGCCATACACGTTACGAATAGTCTTCAATGTTCCTTCTCATTCGCTAGATGAAGCGAATAATAAAGAGGTACCTGATCGAAAAGATACCAGGCATACCCTTATAGTCTCGGATGATGGAATTGGCATGCCAGAGAATATCGATTTTGAAAATTCAGAAACACTTGGCTTGCAGCTTGTAAATATTCTGGTAGATCAGTTGAATGGTGAGATCAAGCTAAAGAGAGATAAAGGAACCGAATTTGCCATAGGGCTTAGTGCAGAAGAAAAAGGAAATAACAAAAAAGACAGGCCAGAAGGGTACGCGTCTTCAGAAAATTATCACACGTGAGTAGCGGAGTTCAGATAAGCGGGCTTCAGACAGTATGAACCTAAAGAAAAGACAAAATGTAGATGCAAGTTATAGTTTCCTGAACTCAGCCTTATTAATCACACTTCTCCCTTACAACCATAACCGGAACCTTCAAGTGGCGGACCAGTTTTTCTGCAACGCTGCCAAGAAGCAGCTTGTTCAGTCCTGTTTTTCCATGAGTGCCCATAATAACAATATCCATTTTTTCCTCCTCGGCATACCGGATCAGCTCTTCTGAGGGATTGCCTTCAAGAAGGATGGGTTCTACATTGATTCCTTTCATCTCCCCCAGGCTTTTTATAGTATTTACAGCCTGCTGTCCCTGTTTTTCCCATGCCTCCCGTATCGGCTTCCAGTAAGGATCCACACTCATAGGAAAGGAATCCCCATTAATAGGAGCAAAGTAGTCCGTTGACACCACATAGACTGCATAGACCGTCCCCCCACTCAACCGGGCAAGCTCAATTCCTTTGTCAGCAACCAGCCTGGAGCAGGCCGAGCCGTCGGTTGCAATCATTATTTTCTTAAAATTAACAGTTTCCATATAGAACCCTATTAAAATACGTGGGTTTCCTAAATTAGATTTTTGGAATGCTGCAGGAAAATGCACAGATTTTCGGAAGCTTGGATTGAAGCAAAATAATCTATGCTCTCTATTCTCGAAAACCAAAAAGGAATATTTTTAAACACCAACTTGATATGATTTTACGGTGTTTGGCAGTTGGTCGACCAAGAGAAAATTCACAATCGATGTCTAAGTGATAATCCAAAAGAGCATATATATATATGCGTTAAAGATTAAAGAATTTCTTCTCATTCATACCAGATAAGCAACAGGCATGGAATGAATTAATTAGACTGACTGATGATGAAAACAGTTATGTGAAATCCTCTTCACATCATTCTCTTGGAATAGTTTCAATATTCATGGCTTCCTAGGCAGAAACAGATGAAGATTACAAAAAAGAATTAGAAAAGGCAATAGAAATTTTCGAAACTTCAGAAAAGGAAGCATCTTACTATAATCCTGCTAATTTTATCTTCCTTTTTATCGCTCATTCCATACAATAATTTTCAAAAAACAGGAAGCTAAAGAAGAAGTGAACAAATATCTGGAAGAAGCTAAATCTGCAATTGAAGGCTCAGAGAGCGAAAAACAGCTTTTTGAGGCTGTTCAAAACCTCGCAGATGCATTAAAAGAAATCCAGGATTTGGGAAATCTAGACTTGTCTGGGATGAAAGATGAGCTTAATCTCTATAGGAAATACTGTGATCATGCTGCAGAAATAATGAAATACACTGACGAAAGAATGCGAGTCAGATATCAAAGTCAACCTTTACTACCTCACACTGCGGCAGATTTTCAATATGCACACCTTCCATTGTTCCCGTTACCTCAAGATCATTAAATTCATTTGAACCGCAAAGTACGTCCTGATTCGGGTGCGTGCCAGGGGTGATATTGCAGCTTAGAACAGTTTTTTCCCCAACCGACACTACGATTGGAAGCCTTGGGGATGCAGGATGGTTCTTTGGAAGAACTATTAATGGGGACCTGATTTCCCGAATCATGAAGAGAACACATTTAAGCCCTTTTTCAGTATTCTCATTCACAGACAGCGCGGAAGCAACAATCAGGTCATGGGGTTCCAGTCCGAGCACAATTTCTTCGTTTTCAGTCTCTAGAAAGAACTGTCCACGCGGACCTACTTTCACAATCGCCACAGTTCCTGCAGTGCCGCGCAGAAGAAGCATTTCACTCTCTTTCAGTGGAATGTCTTTAGAAGAAGTCGATTTCATGTTAAAAATAAGTATCTAAAAAATTTATTTCGTTATCAGGATTCTTCTACATTTTTAGACTGACAGGAAGGACATGTTACATTCTTTCCAATGCCCTTGAATCTATTTCCACAGTTCTTGCATACATAATCTTTAACCGGCAGCTTTCCTTCCATATCGATGTCAAATGAGTCTCCAACACTACACATAATTATTACCTCCTGGTTTTATCAAGTGGCTTACTAATAATTATATTGCCCACATATTATTACTCACACTTCTCCAATTAATACCTTTCCATATTTATTCTCTGGGTACTTTCTGATCGCAGTTTTCTCATCAGGACAATAATTTCCACAAAAACATCTAGTCTCTTCAACAATTATCCATTTTACTTTCTAACTAATTTACATTATCCTGAATGGTTTTTGACATATTGTGAAATGTCATTAACTGGTCAATGTAGTTTTCCTTCTTTTGATTTTTGCCATATTTGAAATCCTCCATAGTAAGATAGGTAAAGAAATCCTATTATGCTGCTGATTCCATAAGAAATAAAACGCTCTAAAAAAACGAAACTGCTTGCAGATGCAAGGGACAAACCAAAATACAGAAGCAAAGAGATCAGGCCTCCTTCAATTATTCCAAGACCCCCTGGAGTTAATGGTAGGGCCCCTAGCAGGAAGGACACAATTGAAACTGTTACAATCAGACTTAAAGAGAGGTCAATATTCAGAGCTAAAGCAACCAGTTTAAGACGTATTATATCAAGAACCCATACGCCACAAGATAGAAGAAGAACAGGGATAAAGGCTTGTTTAAATTGTTTCCAGTTTTTCTGTACACTCTGAAAGAGGGAATTTAATTTCATTCGATTGAACCATATTGCTATTCCTACTACCAGGAAGACTATGAAGAACAGATGGATAGATCTTAACGTTAAACGATCTATTGCAGGCAGGAATCTTATATCTAAAGAAGGGAATGAATATAGAATATAAATCGAGAAAAAAAGAACAGGAATTGCTTCAACCAATCTTTCAAAGAAGATTGTCTTAAAAGCGTTGGTATAGCTTATCCCGAAAAGTTTGTTGGCCCAGAGGATTCTGAAGGATTCTCCTCCTGCCATGTTCCCTCCAGGGGTGATATTATTTATGAATACTGCTCCGAAATAAATAGGAACAAGGCTTGTTGCTTTTAGATTGTAACCAATACAGTAGAGGACCTGCTGCCAGCGTACTGAAAATAAGTACACGCTCAACATATATACTAAGACTGCCAGAACAACATACCGTATCCGGGTTTCCCTAAGTGTTCTCAATATTTCTTCCAGAACAGGTATGATTTCTATCCAGTAACTGCGGACGAGAAACACACTAGCTGAGAGCAATAAAAGGGTCACGATAATTTGTATTAAAGTTCTTATGTTCAAGAGTGTACCTCACAAGGGTTCAGAGCCACTTTGGCAGGTCTTCACTCCATCATGTGCCTTTTGGGTCACGTTTACTCTGAATATATGCAATAATGCCTGGAATTAATAAAGCAATAATTACTCCAACTGTTAAAAAGCTGAAGTTATTCTTTACAACTATCAAATTCCCAAAAAAGTATCCTCCAAAAAGGAACGACATTACCCATAAAACTCCCCCAATGATATTGTAGACAATGAATGTCGAATAGGGCATTGTTCCAATTCCTGCTACAAACGGCGCAAAGGTACGGATAACGGGGATAAAGCGAGCTAGAATTATTGCTTTCACCCCATACTTTTCAAAAAATAAATGTGTACGGTCAAGTTGTTCCTTTTTAATAAACCGTATATTTTCATTACTTATTACTCTATTTCCTAAGAATTGACCTGTATGATAATTGACAGTATCTCCTGCAACGGCTGCAAGACATAATACAACTAATAAAGTAAATAAGTTGAATGAGCCACTGGCAGCCAGAGCTCCGGTTGCAAAAATGAGAGAATCACCCGGTAAGAAAGGAGTTATCACCAGACCTGTTTCACAAAAAATAATAGCGAATAACAGTAAATATGTTAATAAACCGTACTCGTTTGTTATTTCGCTTATATGAGCGTCCAGATGCAAAAATAAATCGATGAGATAGCTTTGATCTACCATGTTGATGCTCTATAATTTACGTTTCTTATATATTGGCTAAAATAATTCTTCAGCTTTATATCTTTCCTTGCTTATCATAACTACTGTTTATGCCTGTTAACTGCTGAATCAAAAAAATGGAGGTGGAAGTAAATCTTCCTCTTCTCACCTATGCATTTCATAATACACAGGTAAGCTTAGAAAACAGCCATTAAGCAAAAATACTCAAAGGCAAAATATCAACTAGTAACGAATTCACGACCAAAACAGTATCAGGAACCGAAATACTTGAAGAGCTGATTCTAAAAATTAAAATTGCTTTTCTAAAATAATTAAAGATTGAAAGGAGTTGAAGATCGAACAGCTTCAATTATTGAATCTGCCTTTAGGTTCTCAAGTGCAAGATATCTGGCTCCAAGAGCACTGGAAATTTCCTGAGCAAGCCCGAACTTAATCATGCTGCTTTCCGTATCAATAACTGCCGATTGTATGCATTCCTTTCGGAACATAGAAGCTATTGTTTTCGTCTCCTGGATAGGAGATTCTCCATTCATACTGACATTTGCCCTTCCGTCAGAGATCAAAACCATAAAAGGACAGGTATCAGGATCGCGGCGGAGTTCTGCCTGTATGGTTTCATAGCCTTTCATCAGCCCATGGGAAAGGGGAGTCTTTCCTCCAGTTGGCAGCTCCTCCAGATACTTTTGTGCCATTTCTACACTGGAGGTTGGCGGAAGCACTAGCTCTGCCCCTGCGCCCTTAAAAGCAATAAGTCCGACCTTGTCACGCTTCTGGTAGGCGTCCATCAGCATTGAAAGTACTGCACCTTTAGAGGCTACCATTCGCTGCTGAGCCCCCATAGAACCACTGGCATCCACAATGAAGAGTACAAGGTTGCCTATCTTTTTCTCTCGGATTTTTTTTCGAAAATCCGAGTCGTGAATTGTTATGGAGTTTCCGTTTTTTTCCCTTATAAGCTGGTAAGGCGCAGCTGCCCTCAGGGTGGCATCAAAAGCAAGATCCGTGGTTTTTTCCTCGGGAATCTTGCTCTTTATATACCTGCCCTGTTTGGATTTTGTCAGGGTTTTGCTACGCCGACCTGATCCCTTTCGCTTATTTCTACGAAAATCGGGTGACAACTGCTTTATCTGATAACTTTCCCCTGTTGCAAAAATTGTTTCTGAGGAAGCATCGGGCTGTTCTCTGGTGCTATCCTGTGAGGAATCCGACTTCTGATCTTCGGGCTGGGCCTGTGCTTTCTCTGAATGCTCGTTATGCTCTTTTTTTTGCGGTTTGCTTTTGTTTTTTTCCTTTTCTTTTTCTTTTTGCTTTTGCTTTTCTCTCTGTTTTTCGAGGCTCTCATTCAGTTTATCCTGCTTGTCAGAAGGGTTATCAAAAGGCTTTCTGCGCATACGGTGAGGGAGGACTAATTCCGCAGCTTCTTTTACATCCTCTTCAAGCACCTCAGTCCTCCCGTTGAAAGCCGCAAGCGTGATTGAGGTTTTCATCATTGTAATGTCGGCTCTGTGCCCATCGACCCCCATATCAACACAGATTTGGCTGATTAATTCAAGCATGTCATCTGAGATCCTCACTTCAGAAAGTAATTTCTGAGCCAGAAGAATCTGTCCGCACAGTTCGGACTCTGTGGCCTGCCAGTCTGCTGCAAAAGCTTCAGGATCATTCTCATAGCTGAGCCTGTATTTAATAAGTTCCACTCGTCTGGCTACATCCATAATTCCCTTTATATCTACGCATAAACCGAAACGATCAAGCAACTGGGGTCGAAGCTCCCCTTCTTCAGGGTTCATGGTGCCTACAAGCACAAAATTCGCAGGGTGGGAAAAGGAAATTCCCTCTCTTTCAACAGTGTTTACTCCCATTGCTGCAGAGTCGAGGAGCACATCTACAAGATGGTCATCCAGAAGATTAATCTCATCCACGTACAGAATACCCCTGTGCGCATGGGCAAGTACACCAGGCTCAAAGCGTTTTTCTCCCTTCTTGATTGCATGCTCGATATCAAGAGTTCCTACAACCCGATCTTCGGTAGCACTTACAGGTAGATCCACAACTTTCATTTTCTCAAAAGAGATTTTGAGAGTTCCTAATTTCACTCTTTCCAGGCATTCTTCACACATTGTATTTGTATCATGAGGATTACAGCGGAATTTACAGCCTTCAACTACCTCGATTTCAGGCAGGAGATTGGCAAGAGCCCGGACTGCCGTTGACTTGGCAGTGCCCTTTTCACCTCTAATCAGAACCCCTCCTACTTTCGGATTTATAGCGTTCAGGATCAGAGCTTTCTTCATTTTTTCCTGTCCGACTATTGCAGTAAAAGGGTAAATAGTAAGTTTATGGTTTCTCATAATTTAACCTCAGTATATCTTTCAGTTTCCGAGAAGGTATTCCTCAACACTCATAACCGGAATAGTCCACTGAGTGGTTGTAGGAAGAATAGAATCCACTTTTTCCACCTTATTCATGAATGGGAAAAAAGTAACATTGAGATTCCCTCCTGTCTTCTTTTCAAAAGAGCCAAGGTGAATTTCTTCTGTGACCTCGAGATTAGAACCAAAGTTGAGAGCATTTTCATTTTCAAGCCGGATATTAGGGGAGGTTTCAACAACCGTAAGTGCTCCGAACATTTTTCCGAGCTTTATTTCAAGAGGGCTTTCAGAAAAGTGTAGAGGATATTTTAGAGCTACACCTGAGTTTTCTTTTCCTTCCAGGACCTTATCCACATATACGGAAAAGAGGGGAATTTCAATACCATTAATGGTTTTGTTATACAGGAGAGTATGTGTACCAAGATCAGCCGAATTTCCTGGAGAGATTATGCTTGAGTGAACCGCAACATTGTTTCTCAAAACCGTCAGGTATACTTTATCTGATTCTATACCATCTACTTTCAGGGTGTACCCTTCTCCAAGATCCCATTCTTCACCGGAGTAGAGACGTCTGTCATTGTCATCATCCATGAGGATGTTAACAATTCCCTGCTCGTTTCCAAGCCATGCATACTTCTCTCCATCCCACCCAAGCGCAGAATATCCGCCATCAAAAGCGTTTTCTCCATAATCCTTCATCTCCGGGTTTTGGTATGGAATCCTGACAGGTGAAGATTCATAAACCAGACCGCCTTTCGGAATCCAGTCCTTTTCGGCATCAAGGTTAAGTTCAAGTCTTTCTGTACTGAAATCGTCTTCAAGATCATAATAGAGCATACCAAAAGAATCAGCTGTCCAGACGCAGGAATCTGGAGAAGAGTCCGAACGATCTACAGTTAAAGATGTGCCTTTTATCTGATATGACTTGATAACATCTTTAGTCATATTGTAAGAACATACCCTATAGACATTATCAGCTACTCTGAAATCGATCAAATTTTCAAGAATTGTTACATAATCTCCAGGGCTCATTCGGATAGGCACTCTATTTTTAAATTCGATCTTTTCACTTGTAGCCTCAGTGACCTCAAAATTTCCATACTTGTCCCCAACGTTGATTTCGATAGGTGCAGTCGAATACTGGTTTACGCTTGTAAGACTTACAATTGGATCCTTACTGTCAAGGACCTGTTTAAGAGTTCCTTCTAGAATCACATACTCGGTGCCGTTTATTTTATCTGTGAAATTAAATTTTGAGCCTTCATTAAGGGATTTGCTGGTAACAGGAAGAGAATCTTTCTGAAGCTCAAGAAGAGCAGAATCATTGTTTATTCCCTGCAGCACCAGCTTGTAACCGTTCCCGAGATCGTAATCATTTCCCCGCTGAAGATCCCGACTTCCGAAACTTATCAGATTTTCACTGATCAATCCATCTTCAAAGACCCTGTATTTCTTTCCGAAAAAGCCAGTTGAACCAGAGGTGATTTTTGAAGTATACGTTGCATCCCCGGTCTTGATAAGCCCGTCTTCGGAGAAATAAAGTTCCAGTGACTCATAGTATGTGCCAGTAGAGGTCGAATAGTAAAATCCGGGACAATTTTCCCCATTGAGTATTGTATGCTCTCCGGCTGTAATATTTATTAAGGGCCCTCGCTGTTCAATAGCACCTTCCACAGGAGTGATAGCAATTATGAGCATTGAAATAAGCAAAATAATATAAAAATTGATAGAAATTCTGATTTTTTTATCACTAATAGTCATAAAAGTTAAAAATATTGTAGCAATATATATTAATTTCGTTTTTTGAAATATATATCCAATTAATATATTTTTAAAAAGGCCTTGAAATCGGAGTGAACACAAAGTAAATAAGGTTGATTCCCTATAATACGAGGTCAAAATAAGGTAAATAATTGGCACTATTGATGATGAAATTTGGAAAAATACCTCAAAACGAACTAATTTTGGAAATGAAAATAGAAGGAGATAAACTTATTATCAAAAAGAAATTTGCTTAGATATAGTAGCCATAATTTTTATTTTATTATTACTATATGTGATTAATAAAGAATATTTTCGAAATATTTATTAATCACCTCTTATATGGGTCAATTATGATTTCCAGAAAGACTATACTATTCGGATTTATAGTCCTGAGCCTCACAGGCTTGATAATTTATTCTCAAACCGTGCCAGAGAAAAAAACTGTGTATCAGGAAAACTTTGAAAATTGTAATTTTGAAGGAGAGCTTCTTGAATGCAAAGACGGGGCACTGTATCTTGATACAACAAATTCAGCACAGACAGGAGAAGGGATCTGGAGTAAAAATGTGAGTGTATCTCCAGGAAAAATTTCCTGGAACTGGAACGGACAGGATCTGGATAAATTCAGTCTCTGGTTAAAAGTGACCTTCAGTGATCACAAATCCATTTATTATGTTGCAGCAGGGAGCATGAATCCTCAATCTGAAGGCGAATATTATCGAGATCAGGAAAACAGACGGCGCTTTTCACCATCTGTTGTAATCTCAGGAATTCCGATGAATACAGTTGAAAGAGATCTCGTTGAAGATTATGAAAAATACTGCGGGCCTGCTGAAAATATAAAGATTGAAAAAATGAGTGCAGGTTTTGGAGACAACAGTACGCAACATCAGAATATTTTGAGGATCTCAGACCTGAAGATATACGGGCAATGATAAAAGGCAATCAAAGGAGCCTGAAAAGGAGTATGAAAATGAAGAAGAGTAGTTTTGTGCTGGTAATTATATTTTCATTTATTTTTCTGGTCTGTTCGGGATGTACATCTTCACATATCGTAGCCTCCGATGAAAAGGAGGATAACAGTAGTGGTGAGATCTCAAAAAGTGAAGAGGTTCAGGCAGGCAATAGCGAGAGTGATCAGGCAAGCAATTCCCTGAGCCAGGAGAATATAACTTCCTCTGAGAAAGCTTCTCCTTACCGTTACTGGGAGTATGAACTTGGAGATATAAGCCCGGAAAATCTCAGTGAAGGAAGATCGAGTATCCAGGACTGTGTGGCGTATTCACATGATGGAAAGTATGTAGCTGTCGGGACCGGAAAAAACCTGGCAGTTATTGATGTGTCAGGCAAAAATCCGTTATGGGAAAAGACCTTAAGCGGAAATGTTTCAGATATTTCGTTCTCGAAAGATGGGAAGTATCTCCTTGTAGGGGAAAGGAGTACCGATGGATACATCTATTCCCTGGATGCTGGCACAGGGACTGAAATTCACAGCTATAGAAGCGCCGATGACTTGGGAACCAGTGAAAACCCAAAATACCAGCCTTGCACATACAAAATAACGGCTGCTGATAATGCTGTGTACATTGCAGCAGGCAGATACTGGAAAGAATCCGGATATGGGCTGGCTTCAAGGGTGTACAGGTTCAACCAGGATGGCACTCTTTCCTGGAAACTGCCGGCAAGTGAAAATTATGCCC
Organism: Methanosarcina sp. UBA289; assembly: GCA_002496565.1. Classification (GTDB taxonomy): domain Archaea; phylum Halobacteriota; class Methanosarcinia; order Methanosarcinales; family Methanosarcinaceae; genus Methanosarcina. The sequence goes on from DAKJ01000008.1 coordinate 33,098, forward strand.
GGAGTGTAAACTGGATTGATTCAAGCCAGGACGGAAAAAATGTGGTTTTTTCAACCGGGGATTGGACAAATTCCCTTGAACTTGATGCCGTCGTCTACTCCGTGGATGACAGCGGAAATCTCCGCTGGAAATATGAAATTCCACCTCTTAAGCCTTACTTTGTTTCTGCAGCCATTTGGCACGGGCTTGATGTCTCAGATGATGGGTTCATGGTAACTGCCTATACAGGGGATGGAAGAAAATACCTGTTTTATGATTGCGAGATGATAAAACCCGGAGACGGGAGAACATCATGGGACATGAAAAACCCAGGAAACGACTGGAGGACATCATGGGAAACCGAGGAATGGCAATCCAATGTGACAGTTCCAGAAGAGATAGAGGGAAGTTACATCTATACCTATGGGGAAGAAGCAAAAATCTCCAGTAAAAATGAAACACTTTACCTTACAGGAGCCACACTTCCTGCGTATTATCCCGGCGACATATCGATAGTACATCCCCTTGAGAATACTCTTGTATCAAGTGATGTTGAGAAAGGAGACACTTCCTGGACTTATTCCCTTGGAGGACGCTGTGCAGGGATTTTCTTTTCTCCAGACACCAGATTCTTTGTCCTGCCAGTAAGGAAAGATTCGTCCTCAGGTAATACTCAGGTTCATGGAATTCATGTTTTTGACAACCAGAAATCCGGAAACGGAAATTCAAGGTTAATTTGGAAATATAACACCGAGGGCGTTATTGTAGATGCTGCGATTTCTTCCGACTGCACAGTTGCTGCAGTTGAAGCCCCTCTTAAGCTTGGAGATGGGGATGTAATTGGAAAACACAGGTTAATAATTGTCAGGTGAGAAAATGAAATGGAAAATTTTGATAGTCCTACTTATTTTGACTTTAATCACTTCCGGGTGCACTGAAAAAAGCAGGGAGTCCGAGAACAGTACAGTTGCTCAGGCTTCCGAAGGTGTCCAGGGCATAGAGGAAAGTAGTAATTCGAAGGTTGGAGTACCCATAGATTCCATAGTATTTTCCAGGACCGGAGCCCTGATTACTTTAAAAGAAGAGGAAGACATATCACAGGTAAAAATTTCTTCTACCAATAGCTCGACAGAGTCGATAGATATTGAAAAAAAAGATAGCCAGGTCTTTGCAGCTTTTGACTGGGAACCTAAGAATCAATATAAATTTGAAGTAATCACAGGGGACGGGGCAAAAAGCGCTCTGGAAGTGTATGCTCCTGAAAAACCTGCTTTGAAAGAGGAGTACGCTATAGAACTTGAGGATGTAACTCCCGGACCTATCGATAAAACCTCAGCAAATGTCGAAGGTGTGACAAAATTCTCTCCTGACAGCAAATACCTTGCCATCGGAACTCATGGAGGTTCCCTGAAACTTATAGAACTTGCAACAGGTGAAAAGGTCTGGGAAAAACAGCTTGTTGAAGGCATAGCTGATGCAAGAATTGCGGATATAGAATTTTCAAAGGACGGTAAAAACCTGATTGTGGGAGAAGAGAGCCCTGATGCTTTTATCTATTGTTTTGATTTAAATGGGGCGGAAATCTGGAAATTTGGAGCAGGACAAGACCTAGGCTCAGACCTTGACCATTTGCCAGCCATGAAAAAAATGAAATTGGATTCAAAAGGGAATATCTATGTTGCTGCCAGCCGAGCCTGCGGCTACATAGGAGAGAAATATAAGTACCTGGGCAGGATTTACTCTTTTGACCCCGAAGGCAAGATGCGTTGGAAATTCCCTGAATCCGAACTTATGGACATTGGAGTTACCTGGATTGATACTACCCCTGACGGAAAATACGCTGTCTTCGGCACTACCTCTTTCACAGAAGGAAATAAATGGAAAGATGGGACAGCGCATGTTCTGGACGGAAATACCGGAAAAGAGGACTGGAACTACTCAATCCCACCTCTTGAACCCTTCTTCGACTATTCTGCAATCTGGTACAGTACCCAGATTACTCCTGACGGGGAAAAACTGATAACAATGGCCAGTGATGGACGAGCCTTTTTATTTGACAATTCCGAGATCATGGAAACGGGTGTCCCGGAAGCAAAATGGCAGGCAAATATTTCAACCCCGATTTTAGTAAGCGGAGTCCCCATTTACGGCAGTTCGAATTATGCCTATATTATCAACAATACCTTTATTTTCTCAATAGGCAGCACCTTCTCCAAAGATAAGAACAATGAGGCTCCTATAGAACATCCCAATGGGAACAGTCTCTTTGCCTATGATACTGACGGAAACCTGCTGTGGAAATGGAGACTTGACGGCTATGCAGGGGAATGTGCACTGAATGATAAGTATCTCGTTATTCCCATAGCCCAGAACCTGGTAACCGAGGACAGAAATGTCCACGGAGTGTATGTTTTTGACATATCAAAAAGCGGAGGCTCAAACTCCAAACTTGTCCAGAGCTATAATACCGAAGGGCTTACGGTATCTGCGGATATCTCCGCGGATGGCAGGTACATTGCAGCCTTGGAAGTTCCTGCAAGGCTTGATGACGGCACTGTACTCGGAGATTATAAAGTGCATATTCTTACATGAGAGGGGAAAAACATGAAAATTGTTTCAATAACCTGGAACTCCTACATTCCCGCTCTCCTCAAAGCAGCCAACAATCTTGGCATAGAACTTGAAGCCCACTACTCAAAGCTTCTGGAAGAGAATCCCGAAGAAGCCGAGAAAGTGCTTCTTGCATGCGAACATGCTGATGCCGTCTTTATATACTATATCTCAAATCCTTTCTGGGAAGAGTTCTATGAAAAGCTTGAGCCATTAAAAGCGAGGATACCTGTAATCTGTGTAGGAAGTGACCCCTCAGCATTTGCCCTCTCGTCAGTGAAACTTGAGATTGCAGCTACTTGTTTTTCTTACATAATTTATGGAGGGCAGGAAAACTTTTCCAATATGTTGCGCTACCTCTTAAAGGAAGTTCTGGGATTTGAGCTTGAAGCAAAGCCTCCGGAAAAGATCCCATGGGATGGAATATACCACCCGGATGCAAAGGAGACCTTCTCAAACTTTAGAGAGTATATCAACTGGTACGGGTCTTTGAGAGAGAAAACCGTGGGTCTGCTTATCTCCAGGACTTCCTGGGTAAACAATGAACTTGAGATAGAGAAGGCTTTGATAAAAAAGCTCGAAAACCTCAACCTATCAGTTGTCCCTGTTTTTGCATATCCTTTAAAAGACGAAGAACTTGGTAGCAGGGGCATGAATGAGGTCATAGGGGACTATTTCATAGAAAACAGCAGGCCCATTATAGATTGCCTTGTAAAACTCTCTCCTTTCTTTATTGCAAGCAACAAAACCGAAAAGAGAGATATCTCCTGCGCAGCAAACGGCATAGAAGTCCTGAAAAAGCTTGACGTCCCTGTTTTCCAGCCTGTAATTTCGCATTATATGACTGTTGAACAATGGCAAGAATCAATGGGACTAAACACGGAAATTGGATGGAGTGTGGCTCTCCCTGAGTTTGAGGGCGGAATTGAGCCCATCATAATAGGAGCAGGCAAAAAAGAAGGAAATTACATGGGGCGTTTTCCCATCGAAGATCGCTGCTCAAAACTTGCGTCCAGAATAATGAAATGGACCGAACTCAGGAAAAAGCCGGTCAACCAGAGAAAAGTTGCCTTTATCCTACACAACAGGCCCTGTACAGGAGTTGAAGGTTCGGTAGGGGATGCTGCAAATCTTGATTCTCTCGAAAGCGTGGCAAGAATACTGAACAGGATGCAGGAAGCGGGTTATGCCGTCAATCCTCCTGAAGACGGAAAAGAACTTATTGAAACCATCCTCAAGAGAAAAGCAATTTCCGAATTCAGATGGACTCCCATTAACGAGATAGTGAAAAATGGCGGGGTTCTAGCTTTTGTAGAAAAAGAAGAATATGAGAAGTTTTTCAACACCTTGAGCCCGAAGGTAAGGCAAAGAGTGATTGAAAGTTGGGGAAGCCCTCCCGGAGAAGAAGTAGATGGCATTCCTGCTGCCATGGTCTATGATAACAAGATCGTTGTGACAGGAGTGCAGTATGGAAACACTGTGGTCTGCGTGCAGCCAAAGCGAGGATGTGCAGGGGCAAAGTGTGACGGAAAAGTCTGTAAGATCCTGCACGACCCTGAGGTTCCGCCAACCCACCAGTACCTTGCGACCTACAGGTATCTTGAAAACACTTTTGGAGCCGATGTACTCGTACATGTGGGAACCCACGGGAATCTTGAGTTCTTGCCCGGGAAAGGAGTTGGGCTTTCAGGAGACTGCTATCCTGACATAAGTATAGGGACAATCCCTCATCTGTATATTTATAATTCTGACAATCCCCCTGAAGGCACGATTGCCAAACGCCGAAGCCTTGCTTGCCTGATAGACCATATGCAGACTGTAATGACCTCAGGAGGGCTTTATGAAAACCTGGCTGAACTTGACAGGCTGCTTGGGGAATATGAACAGGTGAAACACGACAAGGGACGGGAGCATGCCTTGAAGCACCTGATTCTTGACGAGATCAAAAAATCGAATTTTGATTTCGAAATAAAAGCCGATCACCAGACTCCTTTTGAAGAAATAATAAGAAGAGCGCATGAGGCTCTTGGAAAAATAAGGAACAGCCAGATCCATAATGGGATGCATATCTTCGGACAGCTTCCTGAAGGCGAGAAAAAAATTGAATTCATAAACTCGATTTTAAGGTACGATGACCAGGGAAGTGTGGGAAACAAAGTCTCGATTAGAAGATTGATTGCCGAACTTCTGGAACTTGACCTTGATGAACTGATCTCTGACCAGAGCCGGATTTCCAAGAACGGGAAATCAAATGGACAGAGGCTTGAAGAAATTGATTCTTTTTCTAAAGATTTTATAAGGATGTTTATAAATAATCCTGAAAAAGAGCCAGCCTGGATAATTAAAGAAATTTTTAAAGAAGGAAGTTTTGTAGAGCAGAATATCAAAGAAAAAAGTTTCAAAGAGCAGAATGTCAAAGATCTGAGTATAAATTCCGCATTTCTTCAGGATGCTGCCTCAATCTGCAATAGAATCCTTGACCTTGAATCCAGAATAGACAATTCCCTGGAAATTGAAGCTCTTCTTCACGGCTTTGATGGAGGATACATCCCTGCCGGCCCTTCAGGTCTTATCATGCGCGGAAGAGATGATGTATTGCCAACAGGCAGGAATTTCTATTCCCTTGACCCAAAAAAGCTTCCTACAAAAGCTGCCTGGAGAGTTGGACAGCAGCTCTCAGGAGTTCTGATTGACAAGCACATCAAAGACGAAGGCCGGTATCCTGAGAATGTGGGATTTTACTGGATGGCAAACGATGTAATGTGGGCGGATGGAGAGGGCATGGCTCAGATTATGAGCCTGCTCGGGGTTGAACCGATCTGGCTCAGTAACGGACACCTGAAAGGGTTTTCTGTGATTCCCCTTGAAGAATTGGGCAGGCCCAGAATAGACGTTACTATCAGAATTTCCGGAATTCTGAGGGATAATTTTCCAAACTGCCTTGAGGTTATAGATGAAGCAATTCAGACCGTGGCTTCTCTTAACGAATCTGAGGAGATGAATTATCCAAGAAAACACAGCCTTCGGATGATTGAAGCAGGAGCGGATTCCAGGGATGCCACTTTAAGGATCTTTTCAAGCAGGCCCGGGACTTATTCGGCCGGGGTTCAGCTTGCAGTCTATGCAAGTGCCTGGAAAGATGAAAAAGACCTGGCAGACATCTTCCTTTACTGGAATGGGTATGCCTACGGAAAGGATGTAAAAGGCAAGGAAGCCCACACACAGCTTGCTTCAAGCCTTAAGACTGTTGATGCCACCTTTAATAAAGTGGTAAGTGACGAGTACGACCTTTTAGGATGCTGCTGTTACTTTGGGGTGCACGGGGGTCTTACAGCCGCAGCCAAACAGGCTTCTGGAAAAGAGGTAAGGGTTTACTTTGGAGACACGAGAGAGCCTCAACACGTTGAAGTTCGGGACATGGCTGACGAATTGCGCAGGGTGGTAAGAGCCAGGCTTTTAAATCCTAAGTGGATTGAAGGCATGAAACAGCACGGATATAAAGGCGCACAGGACATCTCGAAAAGAGTAGGAAGGATCTATGGCTGGGAGGCCTCCACCCAGGAAGTGGATGACTGGATTTTTGATGATATCACAAAGGCCTTCGTGCTTGATGAAGAAATGCGCCGCTTCTTTGAAGAGAACAATCCCTATGCCCTGGAGGAAATGTCCAGACGGCTTCTGGAAGCACAGTCAAGAGGGCTCTGGAACCCTGATCCCAAACTCTTAGAAGAGCTGAAAAAATCCTACCTCGAGATCGAGAGCTGGATGGAGGAACTGGCCGGAGAAGGAGAATTTCAGGGTGGGGCTGTTGACATAGTTGGTTTTGAAGATGTCCCTGACTGGAATGCGAAAATGCAGGAAATCCGAAAAATCCTCAAATAAGAAAAAAGGTAGCGGAATGAAGAACCTGGCTTTTCTCCCCTTTGCACTTCTCTTCCTCGCACTTGGGCTGATAGTACAGCCCGCAGCTGCACAGCCTCAGCAGGAGGACTTCAAACCTGAAGATATGACCACGTTTATAATTCAGGTTCCGCATGGTGTAGAAGAGAATGGAATTGCAGTCGGGGGAAGTACCCTCTCTGCATACCTTTTTTTTGAAAGCTATTATGACGGCAATATGAATGTGACAATGGAATTTGGTTTACCTGAGGGTTTTGTGCTTCATGAGCCTTCGGTTCATACATTTTCGCTTCAGACCGAGTATGATGACTGGTACAGGCTTGTTGAGTTTTATATACCTCCGGATACGCCCTGTGGAACCTACACCATAACTTCAAAAGCGGTCATTGAGGTAGAGGGCACAAAACATACTATTGTGCGTACAACCCAGCTTAAAGTTGCTTTAAAAGAAGAAGTCGCAGATGAGGTCTCAGTATCCCAAATCATAATACCGTCAGATGAAGACGGATATGGAGATCCAAGCCATCCCTCCAACACTCTGGTTGTCCAGGAAACTTCCCCTGCACTCAAAAAGTTGCTGAAGGTTACAGACCTCAAGACAGAAAAAGAAGATCTCATTTCAACCTTCATGGGGATAGAGCTTACCAATACCGGAAATAGTACAATTCCTGTCATGGTCACATATGATATTCTTGACACAAAAACCGGGGAGCCTGTAAAAGCATTTAAACCTGATATTATGGGAATGAACGCAGACACAGTGTGTTATGCCACTGTAACCCTTTCTCCAGGCTCAAATTCGCTGATAAGCCTTCCTTTATATATATCTCAGGATGCGTTGGGAGGAGACTACCTTCTCAGGGTTAAAGTAAAACTCACAGGCAGCGACTGGATTGCAGTAACAAAAGATCAGAAAATTACTGCAATCTCAAGGCGATGGGGACCTATAGTAACTACATTTACTGCCTCTTTACTCGGACTTACTGCTCTGGGCTTTTTTTTCTCAAGACCCGGAAAAATAATGGACAGGTTTAAAACCCGCAACCTTGTGCTGATTGCCCTTTTTGGCACGGTTTCCTTTACAGTGATAAACCTGCCAATGACCATTCTGTGGGAATTATCCCATGCAATCTTCGGGCCATTCAGTTTCTTGTTCACAGGCCTCTTCAATGAGATTCTCCTTTACATGCTGATTGCCTCTCTTGTGGTTCTGATCCCAAAACCCGGGGTTATAAGCCTTTTTATGATGGTCAGGTTTTTACTTGGGGGTTTCATAACAGGGAGTTTCACTCCTATAACATTCATAACGCTGTCCGTCAACGCAATAATGCTGGAGCTTATGTTGTATGCTGGAGGTATAACCGGTAAAAATCCAGCTCCAGATAACAGGTTCAGAATGGGGATTCTTTGCGGATTTGCTGACATGGTCGGTGGCTATGTGTCCTTCAGTGTTTGGATGGTCCTCTACAGACTTTTCTACAGCGACTGGTACATAACCGCAAATATCTTGATCGACGGATTCCTCTACACCTTCATAGGAACCTGGTTTGGAATAAGCCTTGGAAATAGACTGAAAAAGGTGGCAGAATGACGCGAACTTTGGTCAGCTTTTCCTTTGGAAAGGCTTGCGCCGTTACTCGGGGTTTTCGCTCAAGCCCAACCGTTGCGCCGGTTGATCACGCCGTCACGTCGTTTTCGCTCAAGCCTTTTTTAAAAAGGCTTGCGGGCAAGCAGTTTTTTCAAAAAGGTTGTGATGGGGAATGATACAAATAAAAGATCTTTGGTACACTTATCCAGGAAGATCGGAGCCGACTTTAAAGGGAATCAACCTTAGAGTCGAAAAAGGAGAATTTGTTCTACTCACAGGGCCTACGGGGTGTGGAAAAAGCACTTTATTAAAAACATTAAATGGGATAATTCCTCACGAATCCGGAGGGACATTTTCAGGTAGTGTGAAAGTCAAAGGGCTGGAAACCACCGACTCAAACCAGATGGAAATCTCGAAAGAAGTAGGCCTTGTGTTTCAGAACCCAGATGACCAGATCTTTTCTACAACCGTTGAAGACGAAGTAGCCTTTGGGCCTGAAAATCTCTGCTTTGAGCAAAAAGAAATCGATAAAAAGGTAGAAGAAGCCCTGCAAATCGTAGGGATGTCCAGCCACAGGCTGGCTTCCACGAATTCACTTTCCGGGGGACAGAAACAGAGAATCTGCATTGCAAGTATGCTTGCAATGACGCCTGAAGTACTTGCCATGGATGAACCTGTAAGTCAGATGGATCCTATGGGCACGCACGATGTCCTGAATACGGTAAGAGAACTCAACAGGAAACTGAAAACGACTATCCTGCTGGTTGAGCATAGACTGCACGAGCTTGCACCCTTTGTAGACAGAATTGTCATAATGGACGACGGAAAAATAGTCTTTGATCAACCTGCCTCAAAAGCTTTTGATCATATTGAGGTTTTTTACAGGCTTGGGCTTCGAATTCCTGAACCCGTCGAACTCTGCCACAGCCTTGGGATCAAAGCCAGCCCATTGAGTGTCAGCGGAGCTCTTGCCGTACTGAACAGTGAAAATTTTAAAGAAAATACCAGGATCTCTCAACTCCTTTCGAATCCAGAAGGAAATCCATATGCCAAAAACAGTTCAAGGAAAGATTCCATTGAAAATGATTCCATTGAAAACAATACTTCTGAAAACAATTCTTCTATTATTTCCATTCAGGACCTATGGTCAGGATACGAGAAAAATAAGATGGTACTGAAAGGGATAAATCTGGAAATCTATAAAGGTGAGAGAGTTGCGGTTATGGGCACGAATGGTTCGGGAAAATCAACTCTGCTTTTACACCTTGCAGCCATTCTCAAACCAGATAAAGGAAGTGTGAAGGTTTTTGGGGAGGATACAAGGTCCAAGAATCCATACTCCTTTGCAGGTAAGGTCGGATTTGTATTCCAGAACCCTGACCTCATGCTCTTCTGTGATTCAGCTGAGGAAGAAACAAGGTTTGGACCTGTTCAGTTAAAATACAGCAATATTGAGGAAAGGGTAAGGGACTCTCTTGAAGCTATGTCAATTCTGCATCTCAAGCATGACCTTCCTCAGGCCCTGAGCCGGGGGCAGAGACTAAGAACTGCCGTTGCCTCGGTGCTGTCAATAAACCCCGAACTCATTCTTCTCGATGAACCCACAACAGGGCAGGATAGAGTGAATATAGAACAGATGATGGATTTTTTCAAAAATAACAATTCGACCCTGGTTTTCTGTACACATGATATAGAGGTAGCCATGTCCTATGCTACAAGAATCCTGGTGATGAATGAGGGACAGATAATAGCAGACGGGAAAGGAAAAGAAGTTATAAAAGACACTGAAAGCCTCAGGAAAGCCTCGCTTACCCAGCCCCCGGTTGTTGAGATTGCCAATCAGCTTGGAGTAAACGCATTTTCAGTTAAAGAACTTGTTAAAACGCTGACCTCCAGAAGTGTTGAAAGGATAAAGTGCTGAAAGAATAAAGTGCTGAAAGAATAAAGTGCTGAAAGAATAAAGTGTTGAAAGGATAAAGTGCTGAAGGAATAAGTTGTTGAAGGAATAAAGTGCTGAAAGAATAAAGTGTTAAGGGGATATGCCGGATGATAGGTGCAAGATCAATTGCAGAACCTACAATTAAAGATACGGTTATTCACAGGATGGATCCAAGGGCTAAGATCCTTATTCTGATTTCCACAGTTTTTGTTGCTGTGGCCCTGGATAACCAGAAAACGATGTTTTTGTTGTTTCTGATTGTACTCTCAGGATTCGTACTTGCAAGAATGCCGGCAATAAAAATTAAGACCCTGGTGTTACTGCTCGTACTTTTGATATGGGGGACTATTTACTCACAGGCTCTCTTTTATTCTCAACTCCCGAGAACTGTAATTTTTACCATAATAAATCCTGATTTCCCGATCCTGGGCTGGCTGACAGGCGGCGGGCTGTTCGTATACGAAGAGGGACTCCATCACGGCGCAATTCAGGGTCTGAGATCGGCTTCAATCCTTTCTCTCGGACTGTTGATGTGCTGGACCACGGACTCAAGAGATATGTTAAACGGTCTGGTAGGGCTTAGGGTTCCTTACAGCGTAGCGTTTATGGTGATCACAGCAGTTAGATTTTTACCAATAATAATCACCGAAGTAACTACCGTGATAACAGTCCAGCGGCTCAGGGGATTTAATCCGAAAAAGTTCGGATCAGGAATCATAAAAACATTACTCAATATATTGACTCCGACTCTTGCAAACTGTGTAAGGAGAACCGGAACCCTTGCAGTTTCAGTTCAGAGTAGGGCTTTTCGGGCAAATCCCGACCGAACCTCTCTCAAAAAGCTGGAGTTTTCAAACCTTGATAAGATAGTGGTTGCAGTCTGTGTTTCTGCAGCCATAGGTGTTGTGATCATAAAGCTTGTTTACAATATGTATACAAGCGGAATTTATTATACTTCAGGTTTAAGACCTGTTTATGCAATTGCAGGAGGATACCTGTGATAGAAATACGAAAATTATCCCGATCCTTTGGAAACCTAGTTGCTGTGGATAATCTGGATCTTGATGTTGAAAACGAGATTTTCGGCCTTCTTGGCCCCAATGGGGCAGGAAAAAGTACGACCGTTATGATGCTTACAACTCTACTAAAACCCAGCAGTGGCACTGCAAAAGTCTGCGGGTATGATATCGTAAAAGAGTCCAAAAAAGTAAGGTCAAAGATAAGCTATGTTCCTCAGGATATGGCAGTTGACCGAAAACTCACAGGCAGGGAAAATGTACAGCTTTATGCAAAACTGTATGGTATCCCTGACAGAAATTCAAAGGTGGAAGAAGTGCTTGAAATGATGGGGCTTTCAGACCGTGCGAATGATCTTGTTGCAACCTATTCGGGAGGAATGCGCCGGCGTCTTGAACTTTCTCAGGCCCTTGTGCATGAGCCTGAAGTTCTGTTTCTTGACGAACCCACCCTTGGACTAGATGTGAGTGGCAGAAAGAAGATCTGGGAGCACATCAGAATGCTTAAGGCCGAAGGAATGACCATCTTCATGACAACACATTACCTTGAAGAGGCTGAAAAATATTGTAACAGGGTTGCCATTATTGATAAAGGAAGAATTGCAGTTGTTGGCTCTCCTGAAAACCTAGTAAGCGCCATAGGGAAAGATGCCTCCCTTAATGACGTTTTTCTTGAGAACGTTAAAACCCCTGAAGAACAGGCAGGGTTTAATTCAACCCAGTTTAGAAACCTTCTGAGGCGAAGATAATGAGAGCAGTCTTCTATTATTTTGAAAGGGACCTTGTAAAATGGTTAAGAGGAAAGGTAACCGTTATTTCCTCACTAGTAATGCCTGCAGCTTGGCTGGTATTTGTCGGGCTGGCCCTGCCCACAAAGTTTACTGATAATTATCTTGAGTTTATCACGCCTGGCATCCTTGTTATGACCATGCTCTTTTCCTCCCTGCAGGGTGGGTCTCTTATGATTTTTGATAAAATACTGGGATTTCTTAATAAGTTCTTGGCCATGCCTTCTCCAAGAGAAAGTATACTGTACGGAAAAATTCTTTTTATCAGTGTCAGAGGCATGATGCAGGCAACAGTGATTTTCCTGATGGCTACAGTTTTCGGAGTAAGAATCCTGAACCCAGTACATATATTCCTGATATATCTTACACTGTTCATGTTTTCGGTATTTTTCTCTGCTCTCTCTACTATGATAGGGTTGTATTTAAGTGACCATGACAGCTATTCGGCTGTTAACAGCATGATCAGTATGCCTTTATTCTTCACCAGCAGTGCGCTTATGCCCTATGATGTCATGCCCTCCTGGTTAAGGATATTGGCAAAGCTCAATCCGGTAAGTTATGCAATAGACAGCATAAGAACTATTTTTGAAGGAGGGATACCTGTTCAGGGGCTCGTAGGTCTTGCTATAGGAGCCGGGATTATGGTGCTTCTAGGGACGTATCAGTTCAGGAAGGCCTTTGTCTGAAACTTAGAGGATTATCAATAGAATTATAGTCTTCAACGCAACTT
>DAKJ01000007.1 GCA_002496565.1 Methanosarcina sp. UBA289
CTTGATCACTATTATCTTGATCACTATTATCTTGATTTCTATTATCTTGGTTACTATTATCTTGATCTTCACTATTGTCTTGATCTTCACTATTGTCTTGATCTTCACTATTATCTTGATCATTTGTTGTGCTGCTAGAGCCTGAAGCCATGCTGTTTTTGCTGGCTTCAGTAAGGTTAATGATCTTATTCAGGGTAACATTTCCTGCTTCTGCTGTAGAGGAATTATTTGTTAGATTATCTACTGAACTTACATTGTCAGGAGAATAGTCATTTAGGCTTATACCACCGTTGATTTTCTGGAGTTTTTCGTCGTTTCCAAGAAGGCTGAAATCAGAGAGTCCAATCAGCTCGGCTATGTTTATTTCAGCACTAGTTTGTTTCATATCACCGAGAGAAGCAGATGTACCTGTAAAGCTGGGGAAAGTGCTGCATGTGAAGGAGAGAGAAACTAACACTAACCCCAAGAGTATTATTTTATTAGATGTTCTCATTTTTAACCATCACTGTGATTCCTAATATGAACTAAGCGAGCTATAATTCCAGAGTTTTAAATTTTTAAATATGTCTAAAATACATGATATTGTTTTTAAAGTGAATATGTTAACTGTGTCTGTTAAATTCTTTTGAATTATCATTCTTTACATAAATTATTTATAATTAACTATAAATAAACTCTTATGTTTATAATACACAATCATTAGCATAAAAAGATCTCAGTATATTATCTAGAAGATGTGTCAATTATATATAATTAAGTTTTAGAAATTTATTTCTGAAGTTTATAATTAATTAGTAGGTTTTACTATGGAAGTAAATAGAATAAGTAAGACAATTAGGGATTTCATTAAGAGTCTCACAGTCCAAAGTTAAGGAATTTTAACAGGACTATAATTATAATATTTTATGAATAGAGTTTTGCGTGAACACCTTAACTTTTGAGGAGGACTTCACAACAATCTGCAATATCTGAAACTAAATATGACTGAAGACTTCAAGATAACTGTCTTGAATTTTTTGTAAAAACCGCAAGACAACTACTATATCTTTGATTATTTGTTTGAACAAGAATAATGTTTTAGAGAGATATAATGGCCAAAGCAGAAAGCGACTTTCTGGAAATCGAAGCAAATCCCCAGAGTTATCAAGCACAATTATCGAAAAGCGATATTTTTGGAATTCTTCAGAACGATAGGCGAAGAAGTGTCCTGGAAATTCTCCGTGAGCAGGGCAGTCAGAGCGTACGCTCTCTTTCGGAAGAAATAGCCCGCCTAGAGTCCGGGACAGATGACCCTGAAAGTAACCTTCGAAAAAGCATATACGTTTCACTGATCCAGACCCATATTCCTAAAATGGAAAAACTTGGAGTCATCACCCATGACAGGAAACAAGACAAAGTAGAACTTCTCCCTATAGCCCACGACTTTGATATCTACATGGAAACTGTCGAGAAAGGCGATATACCTTGGAGCCATTTCTATTTAGGCCTAAGCATTCTCTCTGTTGTCGGCAGTGTCACAATCTATATAGGGATCTTCAAATGGGTTACAAGCTCTAAGTGGATGCTCTTTACAGATATGCTCTTCCTCTTCTCCTCAATAGCCCACATGCACTACGTTCGCAAATTTGAATGAACTCTTATTTCGCTTGGACTTTCCTCTTTTTTCCCACGAATTTGCCAACGTCTTTCGATAGCGGTAATCTCCCATTAAACGAATAAAACCTCTTTCCCATTGTCTTACTCAAACTCTGTGCTTCCTGCGGCAGTCAGCCTTCACTCCGCCTCTTATAACCCCATCCTTCTCTCAGGAATAATATATAGGAATTTGATCCCTGGATGAAAATCAACAGAATCTCTATGAAAAACTCAAAAATTTCGCACTACAGGTTATTTTCTGATAACCCTATTTTTATTACATCTCATTAACGGTATATTACCACTTCCAAAACCACAACCTCTTCTGATGACGTTAATCTTTTATTACCACATTGAATTTCAGTTAATCCGCCAATAACTATATTAAAACGAGTCCAAGGGAGGATTAGCTCATATTTGCTAAGTTTAGGGAGTCTCACTGGAACCCCCAATGGTTTATACCCCAGGTTCGGATTCATCTCCAGTGACACCCTAGAATAAAAGTGAGCAATACTGACAGAAACTGGAATAGCAATAACTCATTTAGAAAGAGGATAAAGCATGCTTAACAAAAAAGTTCTTTTGAGTATACTTATTATCGGCGCGGTTGTCGCTACGGCAGGTGCCGCAACATGGGCAACCTTAAGTGATTCTAGACAGGTTAATGGCGATATTACAGCTGGAGAACTTTACCTAGGGGACCAGGCGGTTAACCCTATTAGCGTAGCAGCTACAGCGCCCGGTGATTCCGGCACCGAGGAACAACTTATTACTATTGGTGGAAATCTCGATGGAATTCTGAAAATAGACGTTGATAAAGTGAATGTTCCCACTGAAGCTAATACTTCTGCTCCTATTCCGAATACTGATAAATTAGGAGAGATGTTTAAGATAAAGATAAAGCTAACATCGCAGGACGGCACTCAAACTTACGGTTATGCGGCAGGAAGCGACACAGAATATGCACTCCTCAGTGATAGTCTTACATTATCTAATGTTCCTGTGGATAGCGGTGCCACGTACAAACTTGTTACCGAATGGCAGATTGATGCACTAGCTAATAACGGAATTCAGGGACAGACTGTTTCTTTCGATGAGGTATACACTCTTGAAAGCCGAGCCGGTACAGATAGATCGAACTCGTGAGCTACGTAGAATTTCTGAAGTAAAATAAATACTTGGGTATTTAGCGGCACTCAAAAAGTGCCGTGAGAATACCCTCTATAACCAGCAAATCATTTTTTCAGCCATGGGTCGTGAGTAATTGACTTCTTTTACTTGAAAAATGAAAGAAGTATAATATTATTTTGCACAAACGAGCTCAATGCTTCAGATTCCTCTGGAAAATTCAAAATTTTATATCCTATTTTTGATGTCTTTATAATCTGTCATGAGACACGGGCAACAGTGAAGAGCCATTATTTTTATTCAATAATCTAAATATGTAATGTGTTTACTAAGCTGCGAACAAAAATCATTGATTCATTGATATTAATGTTTATTACATCTGGAGCGCAGAGAGTTACGAATACCCTGTCCTTGACAGGCTGTCCGATGATTACTAATAGTAATAACTGAGTTTCTTCTTTTTCGATATAGGGAATTTAGATGACTTTTTTACATGTATTTGCCCTAAAATTGAATTGTCGGACAGCCTGTTTAGGTTGGGGATGAAGTGAACTCTTGCCTCTTATTGGTTTCGTTTAAACCTCAGTACCAATACTTTTTGTAAAATGAGGTTTCTTGATGTCATGGTTTCTTGGTGTCATAGCTATAGAAGTTGGTAATGCAACTCTACAATAAGTGCCCGCAATGAAATAAACTATGCAACATATAATTATTGTAACTTTAATTGGCGGCCTTGATAGTAAAAATAAAAACATCCAATCGGAAATATGCATAGTTTATTCTGTGACAGGGCTTAGATCTTCAGGATTCCAGTGAAAGCCGTAATCCCCTATAAAAAATCCAGTGCAAAATCCAGATTGTCCCCTGTCATGACTAGAGAAGAAAGAGGAGAGTTTGTAGAACTCATGTTGAATCAGGTAATAGACACCCTTAAGGAAGCCGGTATAGAAAAAATGGCTCTGTAGAAATCCTCAACAAACTTATTTCCACTAACTTCAATCTAAATTCGAAAAGTGAAACTGCCAGCCTGTTTCAGATTTAGGCATATCATTAATGAGTTTTTACAAAGCCAGATTTTATTCCTTTTACCTAAAATTTACAAAATAGCTATAAATTATTGAAACTTAAGCTTCTTTTTGACCTCAAAGTTAATATAGTGAAGTACTAAATATTCCTGTGTCTGACATGTCTCAGAAGATAAACTTCTTTAAGCTTTTGGCCTCGATATTGCTTTGCCAGCTTGCAGGAGCAATTGGCGCGGTATTTACAGCCTCTTCAGTTGAAAACTGGTTTCCTTTACTTGAGAAGCCGTTTTTCAGCCCTCCATCATGGGTCTTTTCTCCTGTCTGGATTCTTCTTTATACGCTTATGGGAATTTCCCTTTATATTGTCTGGGAGAAAGGAGTACAGCAAAGAGAAGTGAAAATTGGATTACTCATTTTTGGTATACAATTAGGTCTTAACATCATCTGGTCCTATCTGTTCTTTGGTCTAAGGTCTCCATACTATGCTTTTATTGAGATAATTCTGCTCTGGTTTGCTATTTTATTAACAATAATTCAGTTTAGAAAGATCTCAAAAACAGCTTCTTACCTATTACTTCCTTATATCTTGTGGGTAAGTTTCGCAATTCTGCTAAATCACAGTCTTTGGCTTTTAAACTCATGAAGATAATTATAAATATATTATAAAAAGTTACTAAAGTAGGCTCTGTAGCAATCTTACATTTATAGTATGCCAAATATTTTGAAATGGGCTTGTAGCGTCAAGTTTCTAGGTTAAATGAATCTAGTGGAAACGAGTTTAGATAGGATTTCTACAGAGCCAAAAAA
Organism: Methanosarcina sp. UBA289; assembly: GCA_002496565.1. Taxonomy (GTDB): domain Archaea; phylum Halobacteriota; class Methanosarcinia; order Methanosarcinales; family Methanosarcinaceae; genus Methanosarcina. The sequence goes on from DAKJ01000007.1 coordinate 4,596, forward strand.
ATCGATACTCTCAGTCCTTCGATGTATGGACTTGAGATACACAGGTAAGCTTAGAAAACAGATGTAACTAAACAAAAACACTCAAAGACAAAATATCAACCAGCTACTAATGCACCACCCATACATTTGTCTGTAAAATTAATAACTAATTTATCTATCCAAAAACTTTAAATAAACAATATTTAGATTAAGCTACGAATAGAAAACCAAATGATTCATTGAGATTAATAGTTTAACCATTGAATAGAGAAGTTAAGATATTACAGAGTCAGTAAAATCTGAGAGAGTTATTTTCAGAGGAGACCTATGAGATCTTTTACAGATGAAGAAAGAGAGATTATAAGAAGGAAAATTATAGACCAGGGCAAAGATTGCTTTGCAAGATATGGAGTCAAGAAAACGAGCATCGGAGATCTAACCAAAGACCTGGGAATTGCAAAGAGTTCTTTTTATTCTTTTTTTAGCAGTAAGGAGGATCTTTTTCTACAGATATTTAAAGACGAGCGAGAAGCCCTAATGGATAGCTTACTCGAAAATTCCTTCCTGAAATACAGGACAGAACCTGATAAAGCCGTAAGGGCTTACCTTCATTACTTGCTGAATATTGTGAATAACCATCCAATCTGGAAAAAAGTTTTCATAGAGAAAGAGTGTGCTGAGCTGACAATCTTCCTGTCTTCTGAAGAAAAAATTAGAAATATCCATAGAGAAAACGTGGAAATAATTTTGCCTTTTTTTGAAGAGTGGGCAGATGCTGGTCTCCTGATAGACAAAAATGCCAGACTTCTTGCCGAAGCCACATGCGCGGTTTTTTCACTCACACGATTCAGGAATGAAGTTAGAGATGAAGATTTTCCGGAGATTATGGATTTTTTTATTGATCTCCTGGCAGAAAATATTGTAAAAAAAGACATTTAGAGCTAAATAAAGCTATGAGGAGAATCTCCTTAAGGAGGAACAGACTTTTTGAAAAAAAACCTGATTACTATCAATAATATGTATAAGGTATTTGAATGAAACACATTTTATCTGTTTGTCCAGAGTGCAAAAAAGTTATTGATTCCACTTTGTTTGAAGAAAACGGCAAGATAATGTTGAAAAAAATTTGTCCCGAACATGGAACATTTATGGACATTTACTGGTCGGACAGCAAACTCTACGATAGGTTCAGACGCTATTCTTATGTCGGCAATGGAGTTTCCAGCAAGTCTACTCTTTTTTCCGGTGGCTGTCCCTGGGACTGCGGAATTTGCTCCAAGCACAAAACAGGGACTTTGCTTGCAAACATCGATGTTACCAATCGTTGTAATCTCAATTGTCCGGTGTGCTTCGCTAATGCTAAAGAAAATGGCTTTGTATATGAACCAGACTTTGAACAGATCAGAGAAATGATGCTGACTCTCCGAAATCAAGAACCTGTTCCCTGCTATGCCGTCCAATTTGCTGGAGGAGAGCCTACGGTCCGAGAAGACCTTCCGGAAATTATTGAAACAGCCCGAAAACTCGGTTTTTCACAGGTACAGATTGCAACTAATGGTGTCAGGCTCGCAAAAAGCCAGGAATACTGTGAAGCTTTGAAGACCGCAGGGCTCCATACTGTATATTTATCCTTTGACGGAGTCTCCGAGGAACCATACAGAGCAACCCGTGGATTCGATGCCTTTCCTCTAAAACAAAAAGCTCTTGAAAACTGTAGGCAGACCGGCCTGAACAGTGTTGTGCTCGTGCCCACCCTGATAAAAAGAGTTAATGATCATCAAGTTGGAGATATTGTCCGCTTTGCGGCCAAGAATGGAAACGTAGTGAGAGGGGTAAACTTCCAGCCAGTAGCGTTTGCAGGTCGCATTGACCAGACCCTGCGCAAAGAACAAAGAATAACAATTCCCGATTTAGTAGCACTCCTGGAAGAACAAACAGAAGGAGAAATTCCCAGTTCAGCCTGGTATCCTGCATCTGCTGCAGTCCCCATCATCAGATTCGTGAGTGCGGTGCGAAAGGTTCCGCTTCCCGAGTTCACGGTGCATCCTCTCTGTGGAGCTGCCACTTATATTTATGAGAGCGAGGGAAGGCTAATTCCTATAAGTGAGTTTGTAGACGTGGATGGGTTCCTTGAGTTCCTTGAGAGCGTTACTCCAGAATTTGAGGGGCAAGGTTCTAACGTAATAAAACTTACAAAAGTTCTTTATCATATTTCGCGCTATATCGATGAGGCAAGAAGCCCAAAGGATCTTAAGATAGTTTCCCTAATAAGTAATTTTCTAAAAAACGGCACAAGAGAACATGCTGCCCAGTTCCATCGAAAATCCCTCTTCCTCGGAGCTATGCACTTTCAGGACCTCTACAACCTGGATCTGGAAAGGATCAAATACTGCGGAATTCACTATGCTACCCCTGATGGCAGGGTAATTCCCTTCTGCACTTATAACAATTTTCACAGAGAAGGAGAAGAAGCAAGGTATTCAAAACAGTATAGGAAAAATATGGAATTTGAGGGAGAAAACCTAGATGTTAAGGAAAGAGAAGAAGCTTGATTTCTTCTTTCCTTATGCTATAAACTTAGGGCTGCTACTTAAGACTTCAGGCAGGTTTTATCTCGTTTCAGTATAAAAAGTGAAATGTAACAACTTTTCATAAAAGCAAAAATATAATTAATGGTGGTGTAATACAAAATATTTATATTAGAGAGAAAATTAACTGGAAGAAATTTTTATGCTATCTAATACATTGCTCCAATAGAGCTAGTAACCTTTAATTGGATGAATACATTAATTGTGGAAACTATTCGAAAGGTAACCATATCAATGCACAAATGTGAACTCGGGCCGGATCTTCCTGAGGAAAAAATTTATAGATGAAGATTAGACCTCGGAAAGTCAAAAAATCTGTTCATTGACCGAAAAATAAAACTTTAAAAATAGAATGATTAAAAAGAATTTTCAGGACTCTATTGAAGTTATCAGTAGAAAATAATGTAATAATGTGGCATTATATAATCATAGTTTACTATATATAGGAAACTGTTTGCAAGAACGTGGATACCTACTGATTGAATATCATAATTTACGTTTAAGAGTTACAGGTGAGCTGGTGAGCATTCAAATAAACAAATATAAATGTGGATACTGTGGTGCCTGTGTGGGAGTCTGCCCTAAGGGAGCACTTGAACTTGTAGAGACCTGGGTTGAAGTAGATGGAAATACGTGCATATCATGTGGGATATGCGATCGCATCTGCCCTGTGGGAGCAATTGAGGTAATAAAATGAAGGACATGTATGATGTTTTAGTGATAGGTGCCGGTCCTGCAGGTTCCATTGCTGCCAGAACCGCAGCCGAGAAAGGGCTGGATGTACTTTTAATCGAGAAACGTCAGGAAATAGGTGATCCTGTACGCTGTGCCGAAGGGGTGGGCAAAGAATATCTCAAAAAACACGTGGAAATTGACAAGAAATGGATTTGCGCTGACGTTAAAGCTTCCTATATTCACGCACCGGACGGAACAAGGATAGTGATGGCAGAGGAAATCTCTGGTGGGGAAGTAGGTTACGTCCTTGAGAGAAAAGTATTTGATCGGACCCTTGCAGAACAGGCTGCCGAAGCCGGGGCAGAAGTGAGAGTAAAAACCAGAGCAACTGGTCTGATCATTGAAGACGATTATGTCAAAGGAGCCAGGCTCATGCATCTCGGAAAAGAATATGATGTGCGGGCCAAGATAGTAATAGGTGCTGATGGGGTCGAATCAAAGGTAGGTAGATGGGCAGGCATCGATACTTCTTTAAAGCCGATAGACGTAGAAACCTGCGCCCAGTACCTTATAGCTGGAGCGAATATAGAGCAAGATCATTGCGAATTTTACATAGGAAATGAGATCGCACCGGGGGGCTATATATGGATCTTTCCGAAAGGCGCAGGCAAAGCCAATGTAGGTATTGGAATTCTCGGGAGCAAGACTGGAAAATTCAAGCCAAGACCTGTAGATTATCTTAACAGGTTTATGGAAAAGAAATTCCCCGATGCCAGGATAGTCGAGATGGTCTTCGGAGGAGTTCCGGTTTCAGGAAGCATTGAGAAAACTTCCACTAACGGGTTGATGCTAATCGGAGACGCTGCCCGCCAGTCTGACCCGATCACAGGTGGCGGAATTCTCAACGCAATGGATGCCGGAAAGCTGGCAGGAGAAGCTGCGTATGCAGCTATATCCGCAGGGGATGTTTCCTTTGAAAAACTCGAAGAAATTTATGAGAAGCCGTGGAGGGCAACCATAGGGCATGAAATCGACATGAGTCTCGTCGTGAAGAATTGCTTTATCAATCTAAGCGATGAAAACCTGAATTCGCTTGCACATTCTCTGAAGGACGTAAAATTTGAGAGAATGAGCCTTCTTGACCTGCTACAGGCTCTCTTTAAAGCCAATAAAAAACTTCTCTGGGATCTTCGAGTACTTTTCAAAGACGCCGCAAAAGAAGTGGTAAAGAATAAAATGTAACGTCAAGTAAGATGTAACCCAGAGTAAGATATAATGCCTGGAAATCCAGGCATCTTCCATTTATTAAACTTCCTTTTTAGCCTACCTTACAGAAACTTCCCCCATCCGAAGCCATCCAACATTTTCCTTGGCAACCTAGCCCTTATCTTTGGTAAACTGCCGGAATTAGTCTCATTTTACTTATTTGAACCTAAAAACAACCGCCAAGGGCACTGAAAACTCAATCCGAACTATACGACCGCGTAAAGTATGGAAAATACGAAAAAACTGGCACCTATCTACAAATAAAAATCCGTAGAAATCTATCCCATAGATCAGCTCTTTTGGCTCAGCTTAGTATCTTCATCATAGTTCAGCCCTCTTGACGAACGAGGTGCGCGAAAAGGGCTCCGTCCTCCCGAGACGGGACTCGGGTGATGGAACTAGGGTGACGGAACTAGGACGATTACTTTTTCCAGAACTCAGGCGTAAAGAGAAGAATTACAGTGTAGACTTCAAGCCTACCAATCCACATATTTGCAATCAGGACTACTTTTCCGAGAGCAGGAATTGGATCAAAACTGCCCATCGGGCCTACGACATTCAGACCTGGCCCGATATTACCGAGCGTAGCTATGGATGCAGTAAATGAAGTTATGATGTCCATACCCAGAAACGAAAGAACCAGGGAGCTTGAGAGAAAGACAAGCAGATAGATGACAACAAATGAAACAATCGAGTTGACAATCTCCTCGGGCACTTTCTTATTGTTAAATTTGACACCTTTAATGGCTTTGGGATGAAGGGCTTTGAACAGCTCTACCCGGCTGTGTTTGAGAAGAATAAGAATGCGCACAACCTTGATACCTCCACCGGTAGAACCGGCGCATGCTCCAATAAACATCACTATGATAAGTATCATTTTCGCGGATTGGGACCAGAGATTAAAATCTGTTGTCGCAAACCCTGTACTTGTTATGATTGTAACTACCTGAAAGATTGCAAATCTGAAAGAATCAGGAAGGCTTGTGCCAATATCCCTCCAGAGCAGGAAGGTAAGAAGCCCGCTTGCTGCAAGGACAAGAAAAGTATAGAATCGAAACTCTTCGTCTTTAAAAAGGAGATTTTTGTCTACGTATATTGCTCGATAGTAGAGAGCAAAGTTTGCACCGGCCACGAACGTAAAGAAAGTTATTATGTATTCAACAAGAGGGCTATTAAACTCTCCAACACTCAGCGCGTAGTTCGAGAAACCCCCACAAGCCATTGTAGCAAACATATGGTTAAGCGCGTCATAAAGGGATACTCCCGCAAGCAGGAGAGAGACAACCATAAGGAAAGAAATTAAGAAATAAACCGTCCAGAGAATTCTTGCGGTTTCCCTTATTCTTGGCTTCAACTTGTCCTCGGTAGGCCCAGGCGCTTCAGCCCGGAAAAGCTGGCGGCCTGCAACCCCAAGTTTGGGCAAGATTGCGATGAAAAGCACAATAATACCCATGCCGCCAAGCCACTGAATCATGCCTCTCCAGAAAAGGATACTTTTAGGATGGCTTTCAATATCAGTAAGAATTGTTGAACCAGTAGTTGTAAATCCAGACATGGATTCAAAAACAGCATTCAAGGGAGAAATCCCATCCATCATAAAAGGAATTGCTCCGAAAACAGCAGCTGCAAGCCAGCCCAGAGCAACAATGGCAATACCCTCCTTGCGCATCCATTCATCTTCTGTTTTATAATAGAGCAGGAGAAGACCTGTTACGAGGGTTATGAGAATCGAAACCAGAAAAGGAGTTAAACTTTCCCCGTAATAATAAGCAACTCCGAGGGGGATTACCATGAACAGTCCCAGGAGCCTGAGAATCCCACCAAGCACATATAATATAACTCTAAAATTCATTGAGGATCATCTGTTTTAAAGCCTGTTAGACTTCTTTGAATTTTTCGTATTTAAACTTTACTTAAAAAATTTCTCAACCGCTGAAACTGCTGAAGATAGCGCAAAAACTATTACCCTATCTCCTTCCCGAATTATAGAGTCTCCTCTAGGTATGATAATATCATCATTATGAACAACGGTAGTAACGATCGCATCTTTAGGAAACTTAACTTTGTCGAGAGATTTCCCTATAATTTTTGAGTATCTTGAAGTAGTATACTCGATAATTTCTGCCTTTTCGCCTTCCAGCGTGGTAAGCTTTTCGATACCTTTTCCCATCGTGAGCTTAAGGACTTCATTTACTGTTGCTTCCCTGGGACTGACTGCCATATCAATTCCGATCATTTCAAAAAGAGGTATATAGTCCGGACGATCAGCTCTTGCAATCACTTTTTTTGCTCCCATTTGCTTTGCCAGCAGTGAACACAGAAGATTTTTTTCGTCATTGTCCGTAACTGCAAGCACAACATCCATGTCTTCAATATTTTCTTCCCTCAGAAGGTTGACATCAGTTCCATCACCGTTTAAAATAAGGGCATTTTCCAGAATTTCAGCCACTTCTATGCAGCGACTTTTCCTGTGCTCGATAATCTTAAGGTCGGCATTCTCGTCTTTGTCTATCAGTTTAGCCAGATAAAATCCTACAATGCCGCAACCTATGAGGAGAATTCTATTTCTGTGAGGCTCCACGTTCCCGAAGATACGGTCAAGTTCCTCCAGGGCCTTAGTCTTGCCTACAACTACCATGTGGTCATTTGCGTTAATAGTGTCATTCCCATGGGGAATAACTATCTCTTGCTTCCGAAAGATTGCACTTACAATGCAGCAATCATCAAGCTTGAGATCCTGGATCTGCATTCCTACAAGTTTGCTATCAGGACGGACGGCAAATTCCATCATCTGAACTCTTCCTCCGGCAAAGACTTCCGTATCGATGGCTGACGGGCTTGAAAGTACCTCGGCAACCTCCGACGCAAGTGCAAGTTCAGGACAAATCATGATATCGACCCCAACCTGAGCCCTTGAGGTTATAGGCACATCGATATAATCCGGGTTACTTACCCTTGCAATTGTCTTTGTATCTCTCCAGCCGGGATGAGACTTTATGATAAGTTTCGCAGTCATGCAGGCAACAATATTGACTTCGTCAATTCCAGTGACAGCAACAAGAATATCCACATCGTGAATAATATCGGCGAGAATATCCGCGTTTGCACCATTTCCTTCCAGAACCTGAACATCAAGTTCATCGGCCCTTCGTGCAACTTCCTCATCTTTCTCGACAACAGTTACATCGTGTGTGAGGGAAAGAAACTTTGCAATATGATATCCAACCTCGCCTGCTCCTATCACTATTGCTTTCATAAGATTTCCTCAAAAAAAGCTTGATTGAGGTAAATTGACCTGCTTGCTTAAGTAGTATTTGGAAAAAGAAAAACTTGAGCTGGATATATTACTAAGGAAGAATCTTTCTGTAGATTAATATCTCAGTATTCAGAGTGTTTAATGCCTAAGTTTTTCTAAAAAATTGAAATTATATGGAATTGTAAAATAACCTGATTTTTCGATCCTGATCCTTTATTAAAAGTCTGCCATTCCCAAAATTCAATTAATGAGCTGAGGCAAAAATCCCAAATTGCTTCTCTGAGTCTTGTGGTCTTAATAACCAATTGGGCTTCAGATAATGAATCAGCCAGCGTATTGTCAAAGTAAGGTGATAACTTGACTTTTATATAAAATAGACATTTTCATATAGGAAAGGAAATAATACATTCTATAATCATTGTTGCCTTTAGAAAACATAATATGGGATATTTTTGAAAAATAGATCTTTTTAAAGATTAACTTTATAATCTATTGTGGGGAGGAGTCAGTATTAAGAGAAGAAGCAAGACTGATATTGCAGAAGAGATTTTAAGAGTAGCAATGAACGGGGCGAATAAAACTCACATTGTATACGAGGCAAATGTCAACTTTAATATTGCCTCGAAATATCTGGAAATGTTGAACAAAAAAGAACTAATAAGGCATGAGAATGGTTTTTTCATTACTACTGATAAGGGAAAAGTTTTTCAGGAAATTGCTAAAGAACTAAAACTTTAAACTTATTTACTAATCTTTTATTTTTTATTACAATCGGACATGCAAAGCCTGCGCTTATTTATAGAGCTCATTCTAAAATCAATTTTATTTTCAAGCAAGATTTCAGAACTATTTTCCCAGAGCTATTTTCCATCACCATAAACATTATTAATAGTTCGGAATATGAGATTCAGAGTAGCAATTTTGAGTTTTGGGATCAGCTTATCATAAGCGTTCGAGTGCAAGAGCCCCAAGGAACGCCATTGTTTCAAATATCTCTTTATTTTCCGGAATTAAAGCCTCATCAGGTTTGTCAAAGATGAAAGCCATAATCCCAAAAACTGTTCTCTGAGTTTTAAGAGGTATATAATATCCCTTTCCTGCAGGAAGATTATCTGTTCCGTGGCCAGCTGGCTGACCATTTTTGTAAGCCCATAGGGCAATTGCCTTTTCTTTGTCGTCAAAGGGATACAAAGCGTCACCTGCTCCAATCTGGAGCCCTGACGGGCCGGGTACAAGTACTGAAAAGATACCTGGTGCAAAATTATGCATTTGATCAGCAAGAGTTTCGAAGACTTCTTGCTGTGTTTTTGCCTCCACAAGTCCACGGGAAAGGCCTGACGTTGCTTCTACTTCGACTTCGCTTTGCCAGATCTGAGGTAGAAGATGACGCAGCCGGGTTGCAAGACTACTGATTATGAGGGCAATAGCAACGTACCCGATAAAAGCAATGAAATATTCCCAGTCATGGACAGAGATCGTATAGTAAGGATGGACAAAAAGGAAATCGAAGGCAAGAATGCTTACGAATGCCGTAAACAGAGCTACTCTGCGCCTGAAAAAGAAAGCAGACACAATGACTGGAAAAAGCTGGATTATCAGCAGATTTGAAGGCCCAATAACTTCTCTAAGGAGAAAATTGACACCAGCCACAGCTGTGATCAGGATGATACTGATTACATATTCCGCTGTGAAATAGAGTGGGATTTGCCGTTTAAGAGATATGTGAGCACTGCTTCCTTTTGGCTCGTACAAATGGACATCAATGCCGTGTGACTGCCGGATCACCCTGTATACCGGAGAGGAAAATATATCTAGTCCATGTGGTTTTCCGAGCATTATCATGCTGACATTGCTTCGCCGGGCATAACGTATAATCTCTTCAGCTATATCACTTCCACGATACCGAACTATCCTCCCACCAAGTCTTCTACCTGTCTCAAGAGACTGATTCAGCCAAGTACGTTCCTGAGAAGATAAAGCCCTATTACCACCGACATCTACCGAAAATACAATAAAATCAGCATCGAATCTGGCTGCAAGCCTGGATGCTGCCCTTACCATATGTTCTGCTGTCGGACCTGGACGGATACAGGCAAGGAGCCTTTCTGCTGCCGGCCACGGTCCCGGAATAGCTCGTGTCCTCATGTAGTCTATCATTCTTTTATCGGTATATTCCGCCATATATCGCAGAGCAAGCTGGCGGAGTGCAAGGAGGTTTCCGGTTCTGAAGAAACGCTGGACAGCGGCTTCAGCCATATCCTTTACATAGACCTTCCCGGCTTTGAGGCGAATATTCAGTTCTTCCGGAGTGATGTCAATTAACCGAACCTCATCAGCATCAGAAAAGAAAGTATCCGGAACAGTTTCAGACACTCTGATGCCTGTTATCTGGGCAACGGCATCGTTCTGGCTTTCAATATGCTGGATATTGACAGTCGTATAAACTGATATTCCTGCTTGCAGAAGCTCTTCTACATCCTGATACCGCTTCACATGTCTGCTGCCTGGAGCATTGGTATGGGCTAACTCATCGACAAGAACAATTTGGGGGTGGCGTCGGATAACCGCATCGAGATCTATCTCCCTGAGAATGAGATTCTGATATTTGATGGAGACTGCAGGAATGACTTCAAAATTCTCTACCAGGGCATTAGTCTCAGGTCTATCATGAGTCTCTATATAGCCGATTACGACATCTTTTCCTTCCCGTTTCCGCTGAAGGGCATCTTCGAGCATTGAATATGTTTTCCCAACACCTGCGGAGTAGCCAAGGTAAACTGTCAATGTCCCTTCATTTGCTTTTTTCTCATCACGACGAGCGATGAAGAGTAAATCTTCAGCTCGCGGCCTGCCTTCAGCCTCATCATATCGATCGTGTTCCATAGTCTCCTCATTCACTGATCCATCTCATCAAGCGCCTTGTTGAGAGAAAGCACATTAACGTAAGCTCCAGAAAATGGGGAGTTGACAGATTCTGCAAGTACTAGGGCTTTGAGTTTTTCTTCCGGTAAATTTCGTGCCTTTGCCACGGCAGGCACCTGTATCAGTGAGGATTCTAAACTGATATGCGGATCAAGCCCGCTAGCAGAAGCCATAACTAGATCCGAAGGTATCGGGTCGGTAACCCCGGCTTTTTGGAGTGCATTTTTTCGATTGTCGACAAGCTCCAGAAGAACAGGATTTGTCGGGCCAAGGTTTGACCCTCCGGAAGAAGTTGCATTATAACCGCTAGCTGATGGCCTGCTCTGGAAGTACTGAGGTGCAGTGAAATTCTGACCAATGAGTGTTGAACCTATAATCCTGTTTTCATTATCGACAATAAGGCTTCCATGAGCTTGATTTGGGAAAAGAAATCCGGCAGCAAGTGTCACTATCATAGGATAAACAAATCCTGTGATGAGGAATAACACTGTGAATAGTAATGTGGCTCTTTTGAGAGATGTCATGCCAATACCTCCTCAGATATGTAGTAATCCGGCCAATACCAGATCAATTACCTTGATTCCAATAAATGGAGCGATTATTCCTCCAAGGCCAAAGATGGTCAGGTTGTAGGCAAAGAGTTTCGATGCCGGCATAGTCTTGAACTTTACCCCGGCGAGTGCAAGCGGGATCAGCATTGGAATTACCAGAGCATTGAATATGACTGCCGAAAGGATGGCAGATTGGGGAGTTGCAAGGCCCATGATATTCAGTACTTCAAGCTGCGGATAGATTCCTATAAGGGCAGCGGGAATAATTGCAAAGTACTTGGCAATATCATTGGCAATAGAAAAAGTTGTCAGAGCTCCCCGAGTCATCAGGATTTGTTTACCTATCTCGACAATGTCCAGCAATTTTGTAGGGTCGCTGTCCAGATCAATTATATTTGCAGCCTCTCTTGCAGGCTGTGTGCCGTTGTTCATTGCCACAGCCACATCGGATTGGGCAAGAGCAGGAGCATCATTTGTCCCGTCCCCGGTCATAGCGACCATGTATCCTTCATTCTGATAGTCCCTAATCATTTTGAGTTTGTCGTCAGGCTTTGCTTCTGCCAGATAATCGTCTACTCCGGCTTCTGCCGCAATAGTGGCAGCAGTGAGATGATTATCGCCTGTGATCATAACCGTCTTTATTCCTATCCGGCGCAGGTCCGCAAACCTCTCCTTAATACCTGTTTTCAAGATATCCTTGAGGAAGATAACACCGAGAATTGTCTCGTTGCGAGCAACTACAAGGGGTGTCCCGCCTGCAGACGCGACTCTATCTACCTTCGCCTTCAGGTCCGACGGAATGACACCCCCGCGTTCCAGAACAGCTTTTGCTATTGCATCTGAAGCACCTTTCAGATAAGTTGTATCTTTGCATTGTGCACCACTAACTCTTGTTGCGGCAGAAAACGGTATGAAAGTGACATTTTCCGGAGAAACTGGAGCTATTCCTGTTTTTTCCTGAATTAAAGCGATAATACTTTTCCCTTCAGGAGTATCATCCGCAAAAGATGAAAGCAGAGCAGCTTCAGTCAGGTCATCAAGTGACTGATTATCTACTGGCAAAAACTCAGCTGCCTGCCGGTTACCTAAAGTGATAGTTCCCGTTTTGTCCAGCAGCAGGACATTTACATCCCCTGCAGCCTCAATTGCCCTTCCTGAAAGAGCAACGACATTTAACCGGAATAACCGATCCATTCCGGCTATTCCGATTGCCGGAAGCAGGGCTGCAATGGTTGTGGGTGCTAAACAGACGAAAAGTGCAATCAGGACTGTGAGGCTGGCAGGGGCACCCCTTCCACTTGAGGCAGCGCTGTATGCAGAAACCGAATAGGTGCTAACCACAACCGCGAGAAATACGCCTGTAAGCGCAATGAGCAGAATTTCAAGAGCTATTTCGTTAGGAGTCTTCCGCCTCTCGGCACCTTCCACCATTGAAATCATGCGGTCGAGGAAAGTCTGCCCAGGATCAGTAGTAATTCTGATAATAATCTCATTTGCAATAACGGTAGTTCCTCCGGTAACAGCACTCCGGTCACCCCCAGATTCACGCACAACTGGGGCTGACTCTCCTGTAATTGCGGCTTCGTTGACCAGTGCAGCTCCTTTAACTACTTCTCCGTCTCCAGGAATTACTTCATTTGCCTTTACAAGGACCAAATCGCCTTTTCTGAGGTCAGAAGAAGATATCTCGATGGAAGAAGCGTCGAAAGATTCTGTCTTGAGCTTTCGGGCTGGAACGCTGGTTCTTGATTGGCGGAGGGATGCTGCCCTGGCTTTTCCACGTCCTTCAGATACTGATTCCGCAAAGTTGGAAAAAAGCACTGTTAGCCACAGCCAGAAAGAAACAAAGCCCGTAAAGAAGGAGGTTCTAGCGGTAGCAGAAAAAAGACTGATAATAAAACTAATAGTGGTCAGGATACCTCCTATTTCCACCAGCAGCATAACCGGATTCCCAGCCTGCTGGCGCAGATCCAGTTTAAGTACAGCACTGATCAGTGCTTCACGAAGAAGTTTCGATTCAAAAGCACCTAAACTGGGGTATCGTTTTCTTGGCATTGCTTCAGATCCCTCCTATCATGGTCAGGTGCTCGGCGATAGGCCCCATTGCAAAGAGAGGGAAAAATGTAAGAGCGCCGATAATCAGGATTACCAGGATCATCCAGACCGAAAATGTAACTGAGGCGGTGGGAAGAGTTCCTGAGCTGGGAGGGACTTTTTTCTTCTGCGCTAGTGATCCCGCCAGTGCCAGCATGGAGACCGCCGGGACGAACCTACCTATTACCATTGCTAAAGAACCTATCAGTGTGTAAAACGGCTTTGATGCATCAAATCCAGCAAAAGCGCTACCGTTATTTTGAGACATGGAAGCAAAAGCGTATATCAGTTCAGAGAGCCCATGAGGACCAGGGTTCTTCATTAATTCTTCAACGTTTGGTAGAACCAGTGCAATACCCGAAAGCAGGAGAACAAGGACGCCAGGAACAAGGACAGCTATGACAGCAGCCCTCATCTCAAGTACCTCTATCTTTTTTCCAAGGTATTCAGGGGTTCGTCCTATCATCAATCCTGCAATAAAGACTGAAAGTACCACAAACCCTATCATGGTGTAAAACCCGGACCCAACTCCTCCAAAGGCGACCTCTCCGAGAAGCATCATAAACAAAGTCACTAGACCACCAAGAGGAGTGAGTGAATCATGCATGGAGTTGACTGCCCCACACGATGTTGCTGTGGTAGATGTGGCAAAGAGTGACGATCCAAAGAGTCCGAGCCTGACTTCTTTTCCCTCCATGGATATTCCGGAAACCCCAAGCTCTTTTACCAGAGGGTTGCCTGTCAGTTCTGCAGCGTAGAGTGTACAGAAACTACCTAAGAATAATACTAGCATAACAGTATAGATCATCCATCCCTGCCACATTTTACCTGTCATTCTTCCAAAGACAAGAGGCAGGGTTACAGGTATCAGGAGAATAAGAAAAACTTCTATCAGGTTAGTCAAAGATGTCGGATTTTCATAAGGATGTGCAGCGTTTGCATTGAAAAATCCTCCTCCATTGGTACCGAGTTCTTTTATTGCTTCCTGTGAGGCTACTGGCCCCATTGCAATTGTCTGCTGCCCTGTCGGGACATACCCTATAGCCTGGGCATATGGGTCCAGATTCTGGATGACACCCTGAGAAGCCAGTATTAGGGCGAAAATGAAAGCTATCGGAAGAAGAATGTAAAGAGTACAGCGAGTGATATCAACCCAGAAATTCCCTATCCTGTCGGTAGACTGGCGGGTGATTCCCCGCATTACTGCAATAGCTATGCAGATGCCTGTAGCAGAGGAGAGAAAGTTTTGGACTGTAAAACCGGCCATCTGGGTAAGATAGCTTGCTGTTGTTTCGCCGCTGTAGACCTGCCAGTTTGTGTTAGTGACAAAACTGGTAGCAGTGTTAATTGCAGTAAAAAGATTAAAAGCCCCGAAATTTTCTGGGTTGAAAGGAAGAAAACCTTGAAGAAGAAGTAGTATAAAGAGAATTACAAAACCAATACCATTGAATGCGAGCAGATCCCGGGCGTAGCCCTTCCACCCATCTTCGTGGTCAGGATCTGTCTCGGTAAATCTGTAGATTGTTTTTTCAATATGGCCCGGAATTCCTCGGGACATATCTCCGGTAAAGACCCGGATAAAGAAACTGCTGAAAGGTAATGCTGCCCCGGTAACGATAACCAAAAAGAGGATAAGCATTAAACCATCCAAGGTTACATTTTGTGTTATCATGTGGTTCACGACTGTTATATTCAGTTGAAACAAGAACCTCTTTTCATATAGATAAGAAATGAAAAACGTAGGGTGACCAAGATTATATAATTATTCTCCTTGGTAAAGAAATTTAATTTGTAGATAACTTCGAAAATTCAGCCATCCAGTAGATTACGTAGAAACAGTTTATTTACCGGGAGAGAAATGCTTTAATTTCCTAAGCTAATAAAAATAAGAGGATTTTCCACCAGCCATTAAAGAGAGGGACAGAATTAAAATGTGTCTTATGAGAAAGAATTAAATCTGAAGTTTCAGGAAAAACCTTTTTTTAAAGCCTTGAATAATTCAGGTTTTCAGGTGTGCAGAAATCAATAATAAGCGCCAGAAAGAGCAGAATTTTCCTTAAAGCATTAAAAACGATTTTGTTGCCTATAAGAAAGCTCCTGCTCTTAGAAATTTATCTAAAAAACTTTTCGATTTCCAACATTGCAGAAGCCATAGAAAAGATAACCACCCGATCTTGTTTTTCAATTACAAAATCCCCTCTTGGGACTATAGTATCTTTTCCCCTGACCACCATATTGATGAGAGCTCCCCTTGGGAACTTTACTTTGTTTAAAGGTTTCCCGACAATTTTCGAGTTCTCAGAAGCTGTATATTCTATAATCTCCGCTCTTTCACCTTCAATGGTCGTCAGGGTTTGTATTCCCCTGCCCATGGTAAGCTTAAGAACCTCGTTTACAGTTGCTTCCCTGGGACTGACTGCCAGATCTATACCGACCATTTCAAAGAGAGGCAGGTAGTCCGAACGGTCAGCCCTGGCAACCACTTTCTTTGCTCCCATTTGTTTTGCCAGCAGTGAACACAGAAGATTTTTCTCATCGCTGTCTGTGACTGAAATAACAACGTCCGTATTCTCAATGCCCTCTTCCCTGAGCAGATTGAGGTCAGTACCGTCCCCGTTTAAAATAAGGGCATTTTCCAGTGTCTCGGCCACTTCTATACAGCGGCTTTTACTGTGCTCGATAATCTTAAGGTCGGCATTCTCCTCTTTGTCTATTAGTTTGGCCAGATAAAATCCTACAATGCCGCAGCCTATAATAAGAACTCTATTCCTGTGGGGTACCTGGCTTCCGAAAATATTGCCCAGATTTTCCATAGCCTCAGGTTTGCCCACAACTACCATGTGGTCATTTGCCTTGATTACGTCGCTTCCATTAGGAATAATTATTTCGTGATCTCGAAAAACCGCACTGACAATGCAGCAATCAGCAAGCTGGAGGTCTTGCATCTGTTTTCCTACAAGCTTGCTTTCGGGACTTATTGCAAACTCAGTCATCTGGACTTTTCCCTCGGCAAGCATCTCGGCATTTATCGCTGACGGGCTTGACAGGATCTCAGCAACTTCGGAGGCAAGTGCAAGTTCAGGACAGATCATAAGATCGACTCCAACCTGAGCCCTTGAGGTCACAGGCGAATCTATGTAATCCGGGTTGCTGACCCTTGCGATGGTTTTAATTTCCTTCCATCCGGGCTTGTTTCGGGCTATTAGCTTGGCGGTCATGCAGGCTACAATGTTAACCTCATCGAGACCGGTCACAGCCACAAGCAAATCAGTATCTTGAAGAATTTTTGCTAGGATTTCAGCATTTGCTCCGTTTCCTTCAATAACAAGGACATCAAGTTCGTCTGCCCTTTTTAATGCTTTTTCAGATTTTTCAATAATCATTACATCGTTTTTTGGGGAGAGAGCCTTTGCGATGTGATAACCTACTTCTCCTGCGCCGATAATTATAACCTTCATAGCACACCTTCAGAAAAACTGTTTTTAACTAACCTGATATTGTGAAACCTGGCGGACAAAAAACAATAGGTATAGGATAAACCAAGATATAAAAAATTGAAAGAAAAAACATAGGAAGTTAATAGAACACATATAAGACACGACTGTAAAATTCGGTCCGATAAATTGTTTGTGATAAAATTAATCAGCGTGTTACCATCTCTGGAAATTAAGTGTTTTGCAAACCAAATTTATAAGACCCAGTATTTTTTTAGAACTGAAGACTAAAGATTTAGACTTAAGCAGCTATATATAAATGTTTTTAGATTTTGCAGCAACAAAAAATTACAAATGTTAACGAGTCCTCAGGAAATAAAGTAAAAAAGAAAAAAAGTAGAAAAGGGATGAAAAAAGGACTCAAGAAGGGAGAATTGGCTGAGCTGAAAACTACTTTTAACCTTCAAAGGCATCCTTTACTTTCTCAAAAAAACCTTTGTTTTTCTTAGATTTCTCCGTGGACTTCTCGTTCCTGCCGTTTTGATCTCCATCTGGATTCTTGCCGCTGCTCAGAGATTCGAACTGACGAAGAAGATCTTTTTGTTCATGAGTAAGTTTTGTTGGAGTCTTGATTACAACCCTGACGAGCTGGTCACCTTTTCTGTTCCCGTGCAGGTGCTGAATTCCTTTATCCTTAAGCCTGAATACGGAATGGGTCTGGGTTCCTGAAGGAATGTTCATCTTGACCTTTCCATGGAGGGTGTCGACCATTACATCCGTCCCGAGTGCAGCCTGGGTAAAGGAGATTGGAAGTTCGGAAATTACATCGTAATCGACCCGTTTAAAGTAGGGATGTTCCATTACATGAAGCACGACATAGAGATCTCCGGATGGAGCACCTGGTTCTCCTGAGTCTCCTTCTCCGCTGAGCCTTAGATGCATACCAGAATCAGCTCCAGCAGGCACATTTACTGTTATTTTCCTTGTATTCCGGACTCTGCCTGTACCACTGCAGACCGGGCAGGGAGACTCAATAATCTGGCCCTTGCCGTGACAGGTGTTACAGGTGGTGGTGCTTACAAACTGCATGCCCAATCCGGAACGAGTGGTGTGGATTTGCCCTGTGCCGCCACATGTGGGACAGCGCTTCGGGCTTGTTCCGGGTTTGGCCCCGGTTCCGGAACAGTTTGAACACCTTTCCGTTCTCGGAATGTCGATATCTTTACGGACTCCAAAAGCTGCCTCCTCAAAGGTGATGTACATGTCATACTGGAGATCAGATCCTCTCCTCGGCCCCATAGGACCGCGTCTGCTTCCCCCACCACCGAAAAACATTTCGAATATGTCCCCGAAGCCGCCGAAATCTGCACCACGGAAGATATCTTCTGCGCTGTATTGCCCGTTTATTCCGGCATGTCCGAAGCGGTCGTACTGAGCACGTTTCTCATCATCTGAAAGAACGGCATAAGCCTCGGAGATCTCCTTGAACTTATCCTCAGCCCCAGGTTCCTTATTTCTGTCAGGATGATATTTTAGCGCAAGTTTTCGATACGTTTTCTTTATATCCTCGGGTGAGGCATCTTTGGATAATCCGAGAATTTCGTAATAATCACGTGTTGTGGCCATCAGGATTCCCTGTTATTTTAAAAAAGATAAAGCTCCGGAGCCTGCAGCAGCAGGTTTCCGGTAAGGCCTGAGAATCTCCAGGCCTTTTTTATTACTTAGTTTTACTTTATTTACGCTTTTCGTCGTCAACTACCTCATAATCAGCGTCAACGACCGTTTCTTCAGGACCTTTTGCATCGTGGCTTCCTGCTTCGCCTGAAGCCTGCTGAGCCTGCTGCTGGGCTTTCTGGTACATTGCAGTGGAGATCGGGTATACGGCTTCCTGAAGAGCTTCAGTCTTTGTCTTAATGGCTTCGCTGTCCTTACCTTCAAGAGCTTTCTTAAGATCCTCGATTGCGGCATTTACCTTTGACTTCTGGTCTTCTGTGGCCACATCTCCAGCTTCCTTTAATGTCTTTTCCGCAGCATTGATCAGAGCCTCGGCATTGTTCCTGGTCTCGACGTCTTCTTTGCGCTTTTTATCTTCTTCGGCATGCATTTCCGCATCTTTGACCATGCGCTCGATTTCGTCATCCGAAAGTCCGCCCGGCTTCTGGATGGATATGGACTGCTCCTTACCGGTTCCGAGGTCTTTTGCACCTACATGCAGGATCCCGTTTGCGTCAATATCGAAAGTAACTTCAATCTGCGGGATGCCTCTTGGAGCTGGTGGAATACCATCCAGAGTAAAGCGGCCGAGAGTCTTGTTTTCGGAAGCAATTCCCCTTTCTCCCTGAAGGACATGAATCTCTACTGAAGGCTGGTTATCAGCTGCTGTTGAGAAAATCTGACTTTTCTTCGTTGGAATTGTCGTGTTTCTCTGGATCAGTGGGGTTGCTATGCCTCCGAGCGTTTCGATTCCGAGAGTCAGAGGAGTAACATCAAGCAGCAGGATGTCTTTAACTTCGCCTCCTAGCACACCGGCCTGGATGGCTGCCCCAATTGCAACGGCCTCATCAGGATTGATGTTCTTGTAAGGCTTCTTGCCGGTAAAGTTCTCCACAAGCTCGACTACTGCAGGCATCCTTGTGGCGCCTCCGACCAGAATCACTTTATCGAGATCATTTGGAGTGAGTTTTGCATCACTGAGAGCCTGGCGCATAGATACAAGGGTCTTTTCAAGAAGGTCCTCGGTCATCTTCTGGAACTGGGCTCTGGTCAGGTCGACATCGAGGTGCTTTGGTTCCCCATCCGGACCAACTGTAAGGAATGGAAGGTTGATATTTGTACTTGCAACTCCGGACAGCTCGATCTTGGCTTTTTCCGCAGCATCGGTTAAGCGCTGGAGTACGGCTTTATCTTTTGAGAGGTCAATTCCTTCGGTTTTCCTGAACTCGGCAAGTAAGTAGTTAACAATACGCTGGTCGAAGTCGTCTCCTCCGAGGCGAGTGTCGCCGCTTGTGGATTTTACCTCAAAGACTCCGCCTCCGAGCTCGAGAATGGATACATCAAAGGTTCCGCCACCCAGGTCGTAGACAAGAATTGTTTGTTCTATATCTCCCTTGTCAAGCCCGTAAGCCAGGGAGGCGGCAGTGGGTTCATTGATAATTCTCAGAACTTCAAGACCTGCAATTGCCCCTGCATCCTTTGTAGCCTGTCTCTGGGCGTCGTTGAAATAGGCAGGGACTGTGATAACAGCCTGTCTGATAGTTTCTCCAAGATAAGCTTCTGCATCGGTTTTGAGCTTCTGAAGAATCATCGCGGAGATTTCCTGTGGCTTATACTCCGTTCCCTGAAGAGTCACCTTGTAATTGGCGTCTCCCATATGCCTTTTAATGGAATAAACAGTATTTTCAGGATTCGAAACAGCCTGTCTTTTTGCAACCTGGCCTACAAGTTTCTCTCCTTTTTTAGAAAATCCGACCACTGACGGGGTTGTCCTTGCGCCTTCGGCATTAGGGATCACGACAGCTTCCCCGCCTTCCATTACTGCCATGCATGAATTAGTAGTACCAAGGTCAATACCAAGTATTTTTGCCATGTTTTATCCTCACTAATTACCTGGTTAAATTATTAATTATTCAGTTAAAATTTATATTAAATTATAGAGTTAGACAAATTTTTTAGACAAATCATTAAGTTAAATTATGTATTAAGTTATTTGATAAAGTTAGAGTAAAGTTATTCAGTATAATCAGAGAGTAAGTTATACCTGAATTCAGGAGTAGATTTTCTCCTTACTTCTCGACTTCATCATCAGGATTTCTGGCCACTGAAACCATAGCAGGCCTGATAACTTTAGAGTTAAGAGCATATCCCGTTTTATAAACATCTACTATAGTATTGTCCGGGACTTCAGAGGTCTCGATATGTTGAACTGCCTCATGCCTGTGAGGGTCAAATTCGCTGGCTTTTTCACTCTCAATCTTCTCAATCCCGTACTTTTCGAG
Source organism: Methanosarcina sp. UBA289 (assembly GCA_002496565.1). Classification (GTDB taxonomy): domain Archaea; phylum Halobacteriota; class Methanosarcinia; order Methanosarcinales; family Methanosarcinaceae; genus Methanosarcina. Next base: position 25,356 of record DAKJ01000007.1, read on the forward strand.
AATCGAGAAAAACTGCTTTGAAAGCTGTTCGATTCCACTGACGATCGAGCTCATGTCCTCTGCAGTTTTTGCAGATTTAAGGGCACGATCAAAATTATCCGTTACTTCAAGGAAGTCAAGAAGTACCTGCTCAAGCACAGCTTTCCGGTTTTCCTCCATCTGGCGGGCGTTCCGTTTTCTGAAATTGTCAAAGTCTGCTGCAAGCCGGAAATACTTATCCATGAGAAGCTGTTTCTCCTCCTGGCACCTAGCTTCAGGACTTTTTTCAGCTTCCGGACTGGCAGAAGCCTCTTTGGGTTTTTCCAGTGCTTCATAAGCCTCTTCCGCCGAAGAACCAGAATTTTGGGCTTCAGAATTTTCAGCCCCAGCCTGGGCATCTTCTTTAGAATCTTTAGTTTCATCTTTATTGAATATTCTCATTCATCGAACCCCATCAAGTAAGTACAACGGTTTCGCTCGTCCTGTGATCTGTGATTGTTTGTAATTCTATAAATACTTTTCTGATATTTAGGAATACTCATCACTCAAAAACAAACGAAAAAGAAAAATCAGTAAAAGTGGTTTTGAAGTTTATAAAAGAGTGCTTTGAGCATTACAACGCTTGCAATCATGGAAGCCGCAACTGCTGAAATCACCTGGTCCCACCCTATGGCTGAGATTCCTCCACCCAGTGCAAACTGCACGCCGCCTACAAGCGACACAAATACAAAGGAAAATCCAAAACCTGCAAGAGCTCCCCCGATAAGGGAACTTAGGGTGTCCAGCCCACGTTTTTCATAAAAAACCATGCCTGCAATAAACATTACTGCAAAGATTAAAAGTACGACTGCGGAGGGCAACGGACTTTCTTTTGTGGAAAAGATATTAAAGAGCCCGAGCCCCATATCAACCAGGAATATACCCATGAAAACCGAAATCGCAAGAGTTTTAACAAACGGGTTTTCAAAGATCGACTGAGAGTTAGGGTTTATGTTGTTAATAATACCAGGCACCTTATGTTTTTGGATGTTTAACTTTATGGTATAAACTGTATAATTTATATAAACTTTTACATATTGAATTTAGTTTTTAATCCAACCGTTGGGCCGCAACCGTTGAGTCGCAACCGTTGCGCCGGTTGATCACGCCGTTGTTAGGGGTTTTCGATTTAGCAAGATTTTTCGCTCAAGCCTTTTTTGAAAAGGCTTGTGATCACGCCGATAGGGTTTGGGGATAAGGTTCTTATCAAACCCTAACGTTGCCAGGGGTTTTCGCTCAAGCCTTTTTTGAAAAGGCTTGGAACAAAAAGTAATATATAAATTACCGAGTTTCTCCTTTCCGATGAAAATCCTGATTGCAGAATTTGCTGTCGGCACGGACATTGAAAAGTCCCTTATCCCTGAGGGAGCAGCTATGCTAGAAACCCTTGCCGAAAGCTTTACCCGTCTCGGGCATGAGGTTTACTACCCATCCGCAGGCACGAAGATCTGTGCAGGCACGCGTGTTGAATCCACAGACGAAAGTTTCAGGCAGGTAATTGAGAGAAAAGCAAAGGACTGTGATGCAGGGCTGGTTATTGCCCCTGATTCCATGATTCCCGAGTTGAATGAAGTTCTTGAAGAAAATACCGTAAACCTGGGATGTTCGCCTCAATCGGCAACCTGCTGCGCGGATAAGCTTATGTGCACGGAAATTCTGAAGAAAGCCGGAATTAAAGCCCCTGAAATAGTAAAAAAGGCTGAAGAAGGCAAAAAGTATGTTACAAAGCCCAGGTTCGGCTGCGGCGCAGAGGCAACATACCTTGTCACAGAGTTTGATAACAACGAGGAACTCGTTGCAAGCGAGTATGTTAAAGGAGAAACCCTGAGCGTAAGCCTTATAGCAGGAAAAAAACCGCTTCCTCTTACTGTGAACCGCCAGTTCATAGAATTTGGCGAAAAAGAAACTGAAGCTGGAGAAAATGGGAAAACAGGAGCCTTCGGTATAAAATATAATGGAAGCCTTACTCCTTACCAGACTCCAAGGCGAGACGAACTCTATGAAACTGCAATCTCCACAGTTAAATGCCTGAACTGTTTCGGGTATGTAGGTGTAGATATTATACTTGCTGATCTTCCATATGTAGTGGATGTAAACCCCAGGCCCACAGCATCACTTTTCGGGATTAGCCACGTTATGCGAGAGGAAATTGGAGACTTGCTTTTGAAAAATAAGTTTGGAGAACTGCCTGACTCGATACATATTGAGGGAGAATACCGCTTTTCAAAGGATGCGCTTGGGGAGCTTTTCGAAAAGGCTTGAGAGATAGGGAATAGGTCGAAAAGCCGAAAGTAAAGAATAATCGAAAGCTTGAAAAAAACATATTAAAAGGCTTAAAAATGAATTCGAAGATTATCGGGCTTGATATTGGAGGAGCGAATACTAAACTTGCCTCCTCGGATGGAAAGATTGTAGAACTGCATTATTTACCTCTCTGGAAAAATACGCAGCTTCCGAAGGTCTTAAAGGAAATAGCACAGCGGCTGCAGCCTGAAAAAGTTGCTGTGGTTATGACTGGGGAACTTGCAGACTGTTTTGAAGACAAAGAACAGGGCATCCACTTTATAAAGTCCTGTGTTGATTCTGCCTTTGGGATCTCAAAAGTGTCTTATATTAACAGCATGGGAAGGTTCCAGAGCGAAACTGACGAGGTAAGGGAACTTGCTGCTGCCAACTGGGCGGCTTCAGCCAGGTTGATAGGAAAAGAAATAGGCGATTGTATTTTTGTGGATGTGGGAAGTACCACAAGCGATATTATCCCTATCGTGTCAGGAGAACATAAAGCTGGGCTTAATGATTTTGAGCGGCTGGTAAGAAGTGAACTTGTGTATGCAGGCACCCTCCGGACAAATCTTGCCTCAATTCTCGAAAAAGTAAAACTTGAGAGGGGCTGGTGCAGGACAGCTTCCGAACTCTTTGCTACAACTGCAGATGCTTATCTCCTGCTTGGGAAAATTGATGAAAGCATGTATACCTGTGAGACCGCTGACGGAGCAGGCAGGAGCAAAATCAATGCTATGCGCAGGCTTGCAAGACTGGTATGTGCCGACCTTTCCGAAATCCAGGAAAGAGAAATCTACGAAATTGCGGGCCAGTTAAAAGAAAAACAGGTTTCTATTCTCACTGAGGCAATTTCCGAGGTTGCGGAAAGGAACGGGCTTAAAAAAATCGCAGCTGCAGGCCTTGGAGAATTCCTGATAAAGGAAGCTGCCGAGAAGCTTGGTTTCGAATGCATTTCGATATCTGGACGCTGGGGAGAAGAGATCTCAAAAGTCTTTCCGGCATATGCGGCTGCCAGACTGCTTGCCTGTAAGCCTTTTTAAAAACAAGCCTTTTTAAAAAAGGCTTGAGCGAAAAATCTTGCTAAATCTAAAACGTCATGAAGGCGTGATCACAAGCCTTTT
>DAKJ01000003.1 GCA_002496565.1 Methanosarcina sp. UBA289
CGCATACATATTCAAAAGCAGGATATTATACGGTCAAACATACAGCAACAAATGCGGACGGAAGTACACTCAAGACTAAGTACAAATACATAAAGGTAACAAAATGACAGCAACTTCAAAAACTTAATTGTAAATTTTTGGGACTCATCAGTCTTAGATAAAAATGTCCAAAGGTAATGAGGAGTGGGAGATCGTTAATCGAATCTCGCGAAAAAGGGCATATTCGACTTGATTTAGAACATCCTAAGATTTCGTGCTAACTATTATTCAATAACTCTTAAATCTAATTACTTAACACTCTTTTTTGAACTAACACCCTTTTTTGAGCTCATTTAAGATCCTGAAAATTTCCCATATATTTTCGCAACAAAGATTCCATAGCCTCTACATATCTTTGATTTTATAAAATTAAACTTTTTTACAAATTACCAAAAACTGACTTTTATAAATAAAAGAGTTAAAAGAAAAAATTTAAGTTTGGTACATAAAACTTCATTAATTGAAATTAAAAGTTCTGGATCAAAAATCAGAGATGAGAATAATGAATAAACTAATGACTGTATATAAGACAAGTTTAATTTCAATAGCCCTTGCTTTGTTTTTAGTTTTATCAACAGCATCGACAGTTACTGCGGAAAACGTTTCGCCCACGGTTACTGAGACTCGAATAACTTCCAATGTATCAGATCAAATGCAGCCTGATATATATGGCGATAAGATAGTATGGCATGACACGCGTAATGGTAATCTGGATATTTACATGTACGACCTGTCTACTTCCAAAGAAATACAGATTACTACTAATGAATCATGGCAAAGTTGGCCTGATATTTACGAGGACAGGATTGTGTGGGAGGATGAGCGCAACGGCATTTCCAGTCCTGATATCTATATGTACAACCTTTCTACATCCGAGGAGACCCAAATAACTACTAATGAATCACTTCAGTTTAATCCTGCTATCTATGGTGACAAAATAATATGGCAGGATTTTCGTGAGAATCGTGATGGAGATGGAGAAACGGATATTTATGTGTATGATCTTTCCGCCCATAACGAGACCTCGATTGCTACCACTGCATTGGGATGCTGGGACAATCCTCATCCAAAGATCTGTGGTGATAAAGTAGTGTGGTATGACTGTCTCAATGAAAGCAGGTTCGGCATCTACGTTTATGAGCTCTCCACTAATAAGAAAACTCTGATTACCGCCGATGGATCAAAACCTGCTATTTATGGTGATAAAATAGTTTATGAGAAAGATAGTGTCAACTTATACTTGTACAATATATCCACATCCACAGAAACTAAAATTTCCACCAATGAATCATACAAAAAAAGCCTTTCTATCTACGGGAACAGGATAGTGTGGGAGGACTATAGAAGTGACCATCCGGATATTTACATGTATGATATCTCTACTTCCACAGAGACCCGGATCACAACCAATGAATCAGTAGATGATCCTGTAGCTGGAACATATAACCCTGTAATATATGGTGACAGGATCGTGTGGCAGGACTATCGCAATAGGAACTCCGACATTTACATGGCCACTCTTACCTGGTCTGAAGAGCCACCTCAGGATGACAATAACTCCAGCAATGAAACTCGGATCACAACCAGTGGATCAGCAGGTGGTCCTTCCATCTACAGTGATAAGATAGTATGGGAAGATTATCGCAGTGGAAACGCAGATATATACATGTACGATCGTTCCACTTCCAAGGAAACTCAAATAACCAGCAGTCCAGATAATCAGACACATCCTGCAATCTATGGAAACAGGGTAGTGTGGCAGGACGATGGTGGTGAGGATGATGGTGGAACAAATCATGGCATTTTCATGTACGATGTTTCCACTAAGAAGAAAATGAGAATTAGTCCTACTGAATTAGCATACCAGCCTGCTATTTACGGCAACAGGATAGTATACTCCAGGACTCGCAGTGGAAACACTGATGTTTACATGTATGATCTTTCAACCTCAAAGGAAACTCAGATAACCAGCAGTCCAGATGCTCAGACACATCCTGCGATTTATGGTAACAGGATAGTGTGGCAGGATGATGGCGGTGAGGATGACGGTTGGGTAAATCATGGCATCTTCATGTACGATATTTCCACCAATAAAAAAATGAGAATTAGTCCTACTGAATTAGCATACCAGCCTGCTATTTACGGTAACAGGATAGTGTACTCCAGTGATCGCAATGGAAACATTGATGTCTACATGTATGACCTCTCAACTAAAACGGAAACTCAGATAACCAGCAGTCCAGATAAGCAGGCATCTCCAGCTATCTATGAGAACAGGATAGTATGGGAGGACGATGGTGGGAAGGATGATGGTGGAACAAATCATGGTATCTTCATGTACGATATTTCCACTAAGAAGAAAATGAGAATTAGTGCCAATGAATTAGCATACCAGCCTGCTATTTACGGTAATACAATAGTATGGCAGTATCGCGATGGGGAGTCCGACATTTACATGCGCGATATTTAAAACGAAGCATCAAAAACACCTGTTGCTGCATTCAGAATCTTCAAGGTTAGGAAAACAACCCGGAAGAACCCTGCACATAAATACAGTAAAGCAGGAAAATATACCGTCAGCTTGACAGTGAAAAACGCAAACGGCAGCAACAATAAAACAATGTCAGGATACGTAGTGGCAAAATAATGAAATTTAAGATGAAAAAAGTAATAAGAAAATCAGGTTAAGGATAGTGAGACTTCCCACTATCCTTTTTGGGCATCTCAAGTTTTCTTTCAACTTCCTTTTAGTTTTTTCAACTTTATTTCAACATTTTCTCATTAAACTCGTTACTCTTATTTCTCTCATCTTTCCGGCTTTATGCCTTTATTTTTCTTTTTTCTTTACCTGTTCCGTCTCAGGAAATAAGCCGCGCCTATAGCTATCGTCAGAATTCCAGCACCCGGGCCGGGGGATTCGGCTTCTCCTGAAGCATTTGCCTTGGTAGCATTTTCGGTTGCTGGTGCTGCATTTTCGTTGGTTTTATTAGTTTCATTGGTTTCGTTTACCGGCTCCGGACTGGTTGCTTTCTCCCTGTCGGCCAGGCCCTGCTTATAAGCACTGGCATTCAGGCTGCTTTCAAGGGCTTTAACGGCGTTCGGGACTTTTGGGAAAAGCGGGTAATTATCGGTTCCTCCACCTGTGATGTTGTACGAGGCGTCGCAAATTCCGTTGCTGTTTTCGTCCACACCTGTCTCACTATAACCCTTGCCTTCAAGATCTGCCCAGAAATTTCCTCCGATGTAAGGACCCCGGACGATATTCGGTTTTGTTTTAAGGGGGCTTTGCCAGATATTTTCTGCGTTTACGGCTTCTTCTTCCACATTTTCAGCGTTTTTGAAATAATTATTATAGATTAGGTTCTTGCTGCTTGCCTCAAGTGAGATTCCTGGACCGTAATTATAGGCGATTTTATTGTCAGAGATATCATTTGAGTTTGAGCTTTCGAGCCTTATTCCTATATCATCAAGGGCAATGAGATTGTTGCTTATGGTATTGCTTTCGGAATCTTTGAGAAGAATACCATACTCGGCTCCCTGGACTCTGTTGTTGTTAATATAGCAGCTTTTAACCCCTGTGAGCAAGATTCCCACTTTTTCCGAGCCTTCAATGGCAAATCCGCTGAAAGATGCCCGATCCACGCTGACTTCAACAGTATTTTTCGTGGGATCAGCTGCTTTTATCACTGTCTCCTCTGGATTTCTAGACTCCGCCCAGATTCGAACCTCTTTATTTATTTTAAGATTTTCAACATAGGTTCCAGGGCTTACAAAAATAGTGTCTCCGGCCTCTGCTTCATCGATTGCGGCCTGTATAGAGATATAATCCCCCTCTGTGGCCGAACTTACCCTTAAACTAGAGGCTGAGGCAGCCGAGCAGGTGCAGAGAACTGCCAGAATAATTGCAAGCGCTGTCAGCTTAAAAGCTTTGAAATTAATTCCTTTTATTCTTCTCATATTAGTTCTCCATTTACATTTTGAAGCTTCCATCTCCTTTTGTCAGGCTTTAAATTATTAGAAGAAAGAAAGCCTTCCTTTTTCAGGTTTTTTGTCGGTTTTTAGGAACAGTCTCTCTCAATACTTTATTAGGAAAGAATTTTATCCCGAAGTAAATATACCTTTGTAAATCAAAAATTCTAAACAGCTATCCTTAAATAATAGTTCACTATCCTCTACGATAGAGGAAATTAATCTTTAATTAAAGCCTTAAATACTGTAAAATCCGATATTACACGAAAATTTTATTTTTCGAAAATTTTATTTTTATTATTGTCTCGAATGGAGGCCTAAAAATGGATGAGAAGATTGCGCCCCACCTTGAAGAGTTAACCAGGGCGCTTGGAGACCTTGAAAAGACTGGCATCCGGGCAGAGTTTGAGAAACTCATTGCCTTCCGTGTCCCACCTGACATTGCAAAAGAGAGTATTCTCCGCAAGTTTGGAGAAAAGAAAAGAATTTTGAAAGTAAAGGATCTGTCTGCTAATCTTAAGAACTTTGAGTTTACAGGAAGGATCCTGGATCTTGGGGAGAAATCAATACGCTCGCAGGCAGAGGCTCAGGAAAAGCCTTCCAGGCTTTATACCGGCGTGCTTGCAGACGAAACCGGCTCAGTTCAGTTTTCTTCCTGGAAAGAGCTTCCAGGTTCTATAGGGGATGTGATTAACGTCAAAAATGCCTATGTACGCATCTGGCAGAACAGGATCAGGCTTTCCATAGGAGAACAGTCTCTTGTGTCGAAGATTTCGGACTCATTGCTTCCTTCCTTATCCGAACTTTCAGCAAGCCAGAAAAAAAAGTTAATTGACATAAGAGCTGCCGATTTTTCCGTAGATACCGTTGCCTGCATTCTTCAGCTTTCCTATAGGGAAGTCCTTGTAAAAGGGCGCCAATCCAGAGTGATTTCAGGCGTACTCGCTGACGAGACTGGCAGGCTGCCTTTTACATCCTGGATTGAACTGGATGGCATTGATATAGGGAGCATTATCCGAATCGATGGAGCTCAAGTCAGGATATTCAGGGGAATGCCATCAGTAAATATCCTCAGCAGCACAAAAGTCTCCTCGGTCGGGCCAGAGGAAGCCGAAAAACTTGCATTTACCTTCGAATCCGTCGCAAAAGATCCAGTACCAATAAAAATAGAAGAAATAGATTCAAGAGATAGCATGTTTGATGTGTCCGTCGCAGGCAACCTGGTTTCAGTCAGGCCTGGTTCAGGCATAATCTCCCGCTGCCCTGAATGCAGCCGTGTAATACAGAAAGGAAACTGTAGAGTACACGGCAAAGTAGAAGGCATATGGGACATGCGGATCAAAGCCGTACTTGATGACGGAACAGGCTCCATGTCAGTTACGTTTCCAAGAGAGCTTGCGGAAACTATCTATGGAAAGACTCTTGAAGAGGCTGAACAGCTGATGTTTTCTGATGTCTCAAAAGACGCAGTCTATGAAGATATAAAGCGTTTTCTTACAGGTCGCTACCTTGCAATACGCGGAAACTCTTCAAAAAGTGAATTTGGGATTTCTTTCGTAGCTGAAAGCGCCTGGTTACCTGAAGAGGATATTGCAGTGAGGATAGTTGAACTCCTTCGCAGGCTCGGGTCGGATGAAGAGGATGGATCAGATAAAAGTTCACAGGTTTCCAGGGGAGGAATTGAGCTTGCTTAAACGAGAAGTTGCAAAAAGAGTTTTTGCAAGAGAATTCGAAGCCTGCAGAGAACTCGAAAAATCCGAAAGGCCTGACTCGGAAGCTACAGATTCAAAAACTCCAAACCTGCTTATCAGCCCTCTGGGACTTATTCTTAATCGAGTTTTTGTAGTTGGAGTAGTCACGGAACTTGATAATATCGGAACACAGAGTGAGATGTGGAAGGCAAGAATAGTTGATCCCACAGGGGCCTTCACCGTATACGCAGGCCAGTACCAACCTGAGGCTTTGATATTCTTTTCAACAGTACAGGTTCCTTCTTTCATTGCCCTTACAGGAAAAGCAAGAACCTACGAGCCAGAGCCCGGCTCGGTTTTTGTCTCTATTCGAGCTGAAGAAGTAAATGTGGTAGACGAAGAAATCCGCAACAGATGGATTGTTGACACTGCAGAACAGACCGTTGAGAGGCTTGAAGCCTTCTCGGATGCTCTGGCCAGTGGATATCATGGAGAGGAACTTCGGGAATACCTCCTGGGAAGAGGCATTTCTTCCGAGCTTACGGAAGGAATTGCCATTGCGCTTCAACGGGAATACTCTCGTGGTGAGTTTGCAAAAATACTTCGGACTTCCATCAGAGAGGGCCTCAAAACACTGGATTTGGATTCAGAAAACAGTACCAGTGCCAAGGCTGACCAGAAGGAATTCGTTCTCGAATTGCTCAAGGAGATGGGCGGAAGCAAAGGAGTTGATTATGCAGCTTTTATAGATTCTGCGGCTTCCAGGGGCATTCCTGAGCAGGTTGTAGAAGAGGTTATCCATGCTCTGCTTGCAGGCGGGCAGTGTTACGAACCAAAGATAGGGATAATAAGGCTTGTAGGATAATCGTATAGGGAAGAAAACTACAAAAGAGATAAAAATAGAAGAGTTTACCTCTGAATACGTGTGATAACGCTTAAGTGTGATTAGGTTGATTGGTATTCTCTATTAAGATTAAATATTCATGCTTATCTTATTGATCTGGAGAAATTGACATGAAAGTATTGGTCAGTGATTCACTCTCCAATGAAGGTTTGGAGATTCTAAAAGAACACTTTACGGTTGACGTTTCCACCGGGCTTTCCGAAGAAGAGCTGGTGAAAAAAATTAAGGATTACGATGCACTTGTAATACGCAGCGGCACCCAGGTCACTCAGAAGATTATCGAAGCTGCCGACAACCTGAAAGTTATCGGGAGAGCCGGGGTTGGAGTTGACAATATTGATGTGGATGCAGCTACAAAGAAAGGCATTATTGTGACTAACTCTCCCGAAGGCAACATGATTTCGGCAGCAGAGCACACAATTGCCATGATGATGGCAATGTCCAGGAACATCCCCCAGGCAAATGCTTCCCTGAAAGCCAGGGAATGGAAACGCAATAAATTCACGGGCGTTGAGGTCAAAGGCAAGACTCTGGGCGTCATAGGTCTCGGGAGGATCGGTTCCGAAGTCGCAAAAAGGGCTTCAGGGCTTGAAATGAACCTTATGGGATATGATCCATTCGTTTCTGAAAAGCGAGCTACCGAGCTTGGAGTCAAGCTTGCAACAGTTAACGAAATCGCAAAAGAAGCCGACTATATCACTGTGCACACGCCTCTTATTAAAGAAACCAGAAACACTCTTGATGAAGAGCAGTTTGCCCTGATGAAGCCCACAACCAGAATTATCAACTGTGCTCGTGGTGGCATTATCAACGAAGAAGCCCTGGCAAAAGCTATTGAAAGTGGAAAAATAGCCGGCGCAGCAATAGACGTTTTCGTTGAAGAGCCTCCTTTTAACAGCCCTCTCCTGAATTTTGACAATGTTGTAGTCACTCCTCATCTTGGAGCCTCCACTCAAGAAGCTCAGATCAATGTGGCAGTTGAGATTGCAAAGGAAATAGTTTCCGTCCTTACAGGCGGGACTGCAAAGAATGCAATCAATATCCCCTCGGTAAAACCAGAAGCTATGGCAGTTCTTGCTCCTTACATCAGGCTCTCGGAGATTATGGGCAAGATTGCAGGGCAACTCGTAGATGGAAATTACGAAAAGGTAGAAATCAGGTACAATGGAGAGATTTCTGGAAAGGATACAAGACCTCTTACAGTCTCTGCACTTAAAGGGCTGCTTGAGATGGCTCTCGGTTCCGGAGTAAACTATGTCAACGCCCCAACTCTTGCAAAGTCTAGAAAGATTGCAGTCGTTGAGAGCAAATCCGAATCTTCTGAGGAATACGCTTCAACTATCAGTATCAGACTTAGCAGCAACGGCCAGACAAAACTGGTTGCAGGTACTGTTGTCGGAGATGAACCAAAGATCGTTGCAATCGATGACGACAGAGTGGATATCTTCCCTGCAGGCCGTATGATTTTTGCCAAACACATCAACAGGCCCAATGTTATCGGACCATGCTGCTTGGTGCTCGGTAAAAACAATATTAATATCTCAGGCATGCAGGTTGGCAGATCAGAAATCGGAGGCGTAACCATGATGGTACTTAACGTAGACTCTGAAGTTTCTGACCCGATCCTTGAGGAAGTCCGGAAAGTCGATGGAATCCTTGATGCCAAACTTGTAACACTTTAAACTTTCCTTTTTAGGAAGACTTTACTCCAGCATAGTCCAGGATGGAAAATCCTGAGCTGGAACCTTTTAATTTTTAAGTTTTTATCTTAAATTTCGTGATTTTAGACTTTTTCATCTTAAATTAGTATAGTATACACCTAATAATGGATACTCTTAATACAAATTATACTCTTAATACAAATTATACTCTCAATAATATTATACTTTCAATATTATATTGTACTCTCCTTGCCATTACCAATTTTTAAGAGGGTAGTTAATGGAAGAACTTAAACGCGTAGTCTCTGTTCCTTTTAAAAAAACTCTTGCAGCTTCTCTTTCGGAAAAAGATTTTGAATATTCCCTGGCTTTTGACCTGAAATGGTTTTCCCCAAAAACTGCCTCAAAAGTAAAAGAAAAAGCCCTTGAAGAAGGCTTTCTTATACTTAAAGGAGGAGTTCTTATGCCCGGTTTTGATGTGGAAAATATCCGAATTCCGCATGCTTTCAAGCCTTCGGAGAATTTTCTCGAGAATTCGAAAAGCTCCGGAGAAAAAACAGCGGTAAAAGAAGAAATTTCCTTTGAACAAGTTCTGGAATTTATCTCCGCAGATATCGGAGTAAACCGGCAAAAATTAGTTTCCGAGATTAATTTCATGCAGGACCGGCTTTCCTACCTTGTAGATATCCGAGTCGTGGCTCTTATTGTAGCAAAAAAGTTCGGATGCGATATCGAAGCAATTTTCTGGAAGGTTGCCGACTCTGTACTCCGCTCTTCTTCTTAATAATTTATGCTAACTGTCTAACTGGGAAGAGAATTTTATCGATTTATGATTTTCAATTCCTTTTAAAGTACAGTAGATCCGTAATATCCTAGTACCTGCTTCGATTGTAGGCGTCGCCATTTTAAAAGGTATCAGTTGATTACAATACTTTTCGAATAGGGCTCTTAGTACCTATCCAAAAAAATAAGTGTTAGCGTGTTGTGTGTCTTTTGGAGCTGAACAATAAATAAGCTCTAAGCAAACTGAAAAATACTCAAGGCTCCCACAAGACCACACGTAACCCTTTATTTCAAATCTCGCGGCTGCTTATGCTTAGGCAAAACTGGTAATTCTGTAGTTGTTATCAAAATTGGGCCTTCAATATCTTTTTCCCTCTCAATAACTAATTCTTTTCCTTTCTTAGTGAGGGCAAAGAGTGGAATTGCAGCAGCTACTTGAACTATGGGTTTTGCAAGCTCCCTTATATATTTAGAAGCGCACCCGACCACCAAATCTGAATTTTCCAGAAGACCTTGAGCTTCTTCCTTGCTGACGCCTGTAACATGCACAGCAATTACGATAAGTTCAAGACCAAATTCAGCTTCCAGTTCTCTCAGCTTTTTTGCAGTTTTTGAATCAGCAGTGGTTACTGCAACCTTTTTGTAACCAAGTTCTGCAGCTTTCCTTACTCCTCCAATAGGGTTTATTGATGCAGTTTTAGTATCAAGCACAATTCCGCCAAGTTTTTGAATTCCATTTATAACATCCTCAATGGGTTCAGTTTCGACCAAACCTGACATCCTGCCTCCGATACCCTGGACAAGTTCTGGATTGTTGGATATAACAGTTCCTGCTCCGTCGCAGGCGGTTACAGTTGCATCAAGAAAACCGCTGCGCAAACTAGACATCATTATTTCTGAGGCTCCAAAAGCTACAAAAGTATCACTCCCAAGGAGATGGCGCCTGGCTGTGAACATACCGTATTCTTTTATCTTGAACTCTACATTCTTTTTGACTTCTTCAGAGGTGATTTTCTGGACACCGCTTAGCTTTTCAATGAGAGGACACCATTCAAGTCCAGGCTCTCCAACTTCGATTACTTCACCATCCTTTACCACTACCCTTGTTTTTCCCATTATTTCCATTATATGAGGCATGATTATACCTTCAATTATTGACACTTTTAGCTTTGGCTTCTGCTTTGGAGTTAAATTTGGCAGTGTCGATTATAAATCTCTCACGAGTGCCCTTAGAAATCTTTTCAACGCCATCATCAGCTATAATTGAAAAAGTGAGCTTTCTTCCCTCTATTTTTTCCAATTATGATCCAAAAATAAAGAAGATTTTTAGTTATCTGATTTCTAGTTAAAAATGTTTAAGAGTCCGTCAGATTAGTCATTTTAGCATATTACATAAGTTACTTCGGTCTATGCATAAATATTCATTTCGGTGTGCATAGTGCCTATAACGATACAGTAAATCATAAAACTTTTCGGATAGGTTCTGATCAAATATCAAATACAGAACCTGAAAATATATCCTTGAGGACAAATCCTTAATAGGTTTAGTTTATAACGCTTACAAGTTCTTGTGAATTTCTTCCATAAGCGGGGAAGCCGACAACTTTGGCGTAACTACCTCAATATATGCACCTGTTTTAGTGCTACCTAACTCTTCCATAGTTTTATCTAACTCACCGCAGGTAGTAACCTTTCTCATTATCCAGTTATTGCAACCAAGTACCTCTGGCAATTTATGGTATTGCCACTCTGCAAGGTCATTATAGCAATAATCTAATTTTTCAGATAGCATTTTTTCTATCAGGTAGCCTTGATTATTCAGCACGAAGATAATAGGCTTTAGACCATAGCGATAAAATTGGCTAATCTCCTGAGCTGTCATCTGGTGTGATCCTTCTCCAGTAATAAGGATCACTCGCTGGTCAGGTGCAGCCAGTGCAGCGCCAAAGGAAGCAGGAGTAGCCCAGCCAATCGCTCCCCAAAGCATCTCGCTCTCGAACTTAGCTCCTTTAGGTAAAACCAGAGGCAGTAATCCGTAAAAGGATGAACTTGAATCAGCTATAATTATATCATCGGGCTTAAAGAATTCTGCATACTTTGTGTATAAATAGTCAGCTGTTATCAGATCTTCATGATTTACTTTTGGAGTTGAGAGCCGTCTGGCCACAGGTCCTTTGATATCGGTACGCTTGTTGAGCCTTTTAGAAAGTTCCTCCAATACATCAAGCATTTTCACATTAATGTGATCAGTATACCCTATATGGACACTGGAAGGCATGATATTGATAACTCGAGCTTTATCCAGCTTTGCCGTGAACATTCCCATGTTAATATCAGAAGGAATAGTGCCTATTGCCAGTATACAGTCGCAGGATTCCACAAATTCCCTGATTTCAGGATTGATAAGCTGTCCCATGTATAATCCCAGGTAGGAGGGATTAGTCTCATCAAGCACCGACTTATCCAGCGCCATAGTAACATAAGGCAAGCCCGAAGCGTTGATAACAGCCATAGTCAGATCCTTGAGATCAAAACGGTCAACAAGAAAACCCGGCATAATACAGGCTTGTTTTGCATTCGATAGTTTACCTGCAATAGTCGAGACTACTTCTTCAAGAGTCGCAGGATCACTTTTTACAGGTGTTTCTTTTGGTGCCGTAAAAGATGAAATTTCTGCATTCACATAGTCATGAGGTATTGCAATGTAGACAGGACGATGATTTTCCAGAGCTGCCGCGATGACTCGCTCGACTTCTTCAACGCAGTTTTCCGGAGTAAGCATTGTACTCGCACATACTACTGGTGCAGCCATCTCCATAAATATACTAGATTCTCCGTCACCAAGTGAGTGATGCACTATATCGTGTCTCTTCTGTGCCTGCATTTTTGGCATGCCGACAATATGGAATACCAGATTGTACTCCGCGTAAGAGCCTGCTATACCGCATAACGCCGACAGTTCACCTACGCCAAAAGTAGTAGACAGCACTGACATACCTTTAATACGAGCATAGCTATCAGCAGCATAAGCAGCATTCAGTTCATTGCAGCAGCCTATCCAGCGAAGCTCCTTATCATCACAGACGGCGTTGTTGATAGGAAATGCAAAGTCTCCTGGCACGCCGAAAATATCCCTTATTCCCAATTGCTTTAATCTATCCAGAAGATATTGAATAACTGTCGGCATAATAATATCACCCGTTCCCCATTCGCTTATTTCATGTTTCGTACTAGGCGCAGTAATTATTAACGACACACATAAGGAAGTCTAAACTCGTTTGCCGCCTGCTCATAAATGGATAATAATGTTATGCGAGGTTTCTCGCTTCCTCAACGTTGATTATTCCCCAAGTAGTAATTCGTTTAATATTATAAAAATAGGATTTCTTTCTGATACATCTTCATTATATTGATTAACTCCGAAAGCGAGTTTTCTAATTAATAAGTAAAAGGAAGATTGAGCTTATGAGCAAACAGAGAGAAAAAAATATCAGAGACAAAAAAGATTATTATTTGGAATTCTCATAAATCTGAACTAAGGTGCACATAATCTTTATGTACTAGAAATGTTATTCACATCATACCAATTCCGACTAATCGCTTGTTCTTTAAATTTGCTACTTCTGGATTGAGATTCCGAAGAAGCAGTTATAGCGATGTTCGAACGCGATAGGGAATTTTTTTCCGCGTGAGTGAGATTTCTACAAATCTTGCGGAGGAACATACATTGGGTAAAAAATCACTGGTAAAACTGACAAAAAAAACAAATCCAAGAATCGTTTCCCTGATTCTTACCCTGAAAGATAGGGCAAATGCAAACACTGCCCCCATCTGGAAGGATATCGCGAGACGTCTTGAGATGCCGTCCAGAAACTATGCGGCTGTGAATATAAGTAAGATTAACAGGCACACGGCAGAGGACGATGTTCTGCTTATTCCGGGAAAAGTTCTGGGCGCAGGTCTACTTGACCACTCCGTAACTGTTGCGGCTCTAACCTTCAGTGACTCCGCAGTTGAAAAGATCACTGAAGCCGGTGGCAAGTGCCTGAGTCTCGAAGAGATAATGGAAGCAAATCCAAAAGGGTCCGGTATCCGGATTTTCCGCTGAGGTGTCGAAGATGACGGTTATCGATGCAAATGGGCTTATTTTAGGACGTCTTGCAAGTACAGTTGCAAAACAGTTGCTTTCAGGAGACGAAGAGATTTATATTGTGAATGCTGAAAAAGCCGTAATTTCTGGCTCAAGGGCGACCACCCTCAAAGAATACCGGGGAACCCGGGAAAGAGGAGCTACGGAATTCGGGCCTTACTTCCCGAAGCGTCCGGAACGCATCCTTAAGAGGACTATCCGTGGCATGCTGCCCTATAAGAGAGCAAGAGGCAGGGACGCAATGTCCAGGCTCAAAGTCTATGTAGGTGTTCCCTCTGAACTCAAGGGCACTGAAACAATCACAATTGCAGATGCCGATATGAGGCTTTTAAGCTCCAGTAAATATATTGAGCTTGGTGAAGTAAGCCAGAAATTGGGTTCAAAATTCTAAGGGTGAGTCCTCATGGTCAAAGTAGTTAATTCATCTGGAAAGCACAAGACTGCAACTGCACGTGCAACAGTCACGAAAGGAACCGGTAAGGTCAGGATCAACAAAATTCCGCTCGAACTATATAAACCAGAGCTTGTAATGATGAAGATCTCAGAGCCCCTGCTGATCGCAGGAGATGAAGTGGTCTCCGGACTTGACATAAATGTAGATGTTCGGGGCGGCGGGATTATCGGGCAGGCTAATGCGGTAAGGACCGCAGTTGCCAGAGGTATTGTGGAGTGGACAAACGACACAATCATTAGAGATAACTTCGCAAGCTATGACCGCAATTTACTTGTAAGCGATTCCAGGCAGAAAGAATCAAAGAACTTTGGTGGACCTGGAGCAAGGGCTAAATACCAGAAATCTTACAGGTAAGACTATGATCCCAGTCCGATGTTTCTCATGTGGAAAAGTAATCTCAAACTATTGGGATGAGTACAAAAGACGTGTTAGTGATGGCGAAAACGCTGCCGTAGTGCTGGATGATCTTGGGATCACCCGCTACTGCTGTCGCAGAATGATGCTGAGCCATGTTGAGCTCGTCGATGTGCTTTCGCCGTACCAGTAAGGGACCGTAGGGTAGCTTGGTCCATCCTTCGGCGTTCGGGACGCCGGAACCTGAGTTCGAATCTCAGCGGTCCCATTTCCCTATTTCCAGGGTGCTGGTTTTAAGGCATGTACTGTAAAATATCAAACTTATCATGATTCTAAATAATTGGAATTCATCGGAGCGTTTTTAAATTTCAGGGTGATCAGTTGGTCAAGGAAAAGTATACCCGGTTCGAGCGTGCACGGATCATAGGTGCAAGAGCATTGCAAATTGCAATGGGAGCTCCTGTCCTTGTTGAAGATGACGGGCGGTTGGATCCTCTTAATCTTGCTATTGAAGAGTTGAAGGCCGGAGTTATTCCTATCACGGTCAAACGTAAAATCAGTTAAAAACGCAGTGGGATACATTTTCAGATATTGAATGTGTTTTATTGTTGATTCTATATTATGAGGTGACTTTATGGAGGAAATTGAGCAGACAGGGCAGGAAGAAAACAACGCACAGCCTTTGCCTGAAGAAGATGTCGTGGCTGAAGCAGAACCTGTACCTGAAAAGGAAGCCGCAGCAAAAACCGGATCTGTGCCTGTAGAAACAGAGGAAGAAGTACCTGCTAAAGAAGATTCCACTTCTCTTGTTTCCATTGACGAATACCTGGCAGCAGGTGTTCACATAGGTACCCAGCAAAAGACCCAGGATATGATGCGTTTCGTATACAGGGTCAGAACTGACGGATTATATGTGCTTGACATCCAGTCAACAGACGAAAGAATAAGAGCCGCAGCAAAACTGCTGTCTCACTATGATCCTTCAAGAATCCTTGTGGTTTCTTCAAGGCAGTACGGGCAACACCCTGCAAGAATGTTTTCCAGGGCATTAGCCACAAGATCAATGCTCGGAAGATTTATTCCAGGCTTACTAACAAACCCTCAGATCCACGGTTTCTTTGAGCCTGACATTGTAATCGTAACCGATCCTGCAGGTGATGCCCAGGTTCTGAAAGAAGCTTCAAGCATCGGAGTACCGGTTATAGCACTCTGTGATACCAACAATCTGACTTCGAATGTGGATCTTGTAATTCCCACAAACAACAAAGGTAGAAAAGCTCTTTCCCTTGTCTACTGGCTGCTTGCACGGGAAGTATCCAGGCTTAATGGTACTCCCTTCAATTACGAGTTGACCGACTTCGAAACACCTCTTTGATTCCGAAAAGTAGCCCTGCATACTGCAAGGATATATAAAAATGGCCCATATCTTATATGGGTGATTAATAAATGAGACAGCCAGCAGTTGCAGGGCAGTTCTATCCCCTGCGTCCTGAAAATCTGGAGAAAGAACTCAAGCAATGTTTTGAAGGTCTGGATATCCGGGAAAGAGATATCCTCGGGGCGGTTTGTCCGCATGCAGGATATGTTTATTCAGGGAGAGTTGCTGCACATGTCTATGCAGCTCTCCCCAAAGCCGACACATATGTCCTTTTCGGGCCCAACCATACAGGATATGGTTCACCGGTATCGGTATCCATAGATACCTGGAAAACCCCCCTGGGAACTCTCGAGGTTGATCGGGAACTTGCCGAAGGGCTATCAGGAAGTATTGTTGATGTGGATGAGCTTGGGCACCAATACGAGCATTCGATTGAGGTTCAGCTTCCTTTCCTTCAATACCGCTTCGATCAGGATTTCAGGATTCTTCCTATTTGTCTGGGTATGCAAGATGAAGAGACCGCAATTGAGGTAGGAACCCTTATTGCGAACCTTGTT
The DNA here is from genome assembly GCA_002496565.1 of Methanosarcina sp. UBA289. Taxonomy (GTDB): domain Archaea; phylum Halobacteriota; class Methanosarcinia; order Methanosarcinales; family Methanosarcinaceae; genus Methanosarcina. The sequence continues at coordinate 15,941 of DAKJ01000003.1, forward strand.
TCAAAAAGCGGAAAAAAAGTAGTCTTCATTGCATCCAGCGATTTTACTCATTATCAGCCTGCTAACCTTGCAAGGGAAACGGACAATGAAATGATAGAAGCTATCGTCGATCTGGATGTTTCAGGAATCTATGAAAGGCTTTATAGAAGAAACGCATCTGTATGTGGATATGGCCCTATTTCTGCGATGATAACCGCCTCAAAGAAGCTTGGTGCAACCCGGGCTGAACTGTTAAAATATTCGAACAGTGGGGAAGTTTCAGGGGATATGAACGCAGTTGTAGGATATGCCGCGATTGTTGTGGAGTAATAAAAATTCTGCGGAAAAATAGAGCACACTCGTTTTTAATTAAAAGCTACCGGGGGAACTCACTTACACCCGAATAATTTTTTTATGAATTTTACCGTTACCTACATATCATAGGTTTGTAAAACAGGTTAAACATCAAAACGAAGTATTTTAGCATTCGAAAACAGATTGACACGCATTCGAAGATAAAATCATCGTGCATTCAAAAGCAAAATGCTTTTTAAATAAATTTGCTTTAAGATTTAAGTATAAATTCGTTGCTTTACAATGCCTTAGTCAAGTTTGGGACTTTCAGAGGAATAACATGGTTTTATATTCTGCTCCCGGGAAAATTTATCTCTTCGGAGAACATGCAGTTGTTTACGGAGAGATTGCAATAGCGTGTGCTGTTGAGTTGAGGACCCGCGTCAGGGCAGAAATTAGCGATTCAGTAATAATTCAATCGCAGATAGGTAGAACAGGAATTGATTTTGAAAAGCATCCCTATATCTCCTCAGTTGTAGAAAGAATAAGAGAAATTGTGCCGGTAAAAGGCGTTTTTCTGGAAATTGATTCTGATATTCCTGTAGGTTCCGGGCTTGGGTCGTCTGCAGCTGTGACGATTGCCAGTATAGGGGCCCTCAATGAGTTATTTGGCTGCGGGCTTTCTCTTAACGAGATTGCAAAACTGGGTCATGAAATCGAGATTAAGGTTCAGGGGGCAGCAAGCCCTACCGATACCTACGTTTCTACTTTCGGAGGGGTTGTTACCATCCCGGACCGCAGGAAGTTAAGGACCCCAGAATGTGGTATTATAATAGGAGATACAGGAGTTTTTTCCTCCACAAAAGAGCTTGTATCAAATGTCAGAGAGCTCCGTGAAAGTTATCCAGATCTTATTGAGCCTCTTATGGCTTCTATTGGCAAAATCTCGAAAATTGGTGAATCTCTTGTCCTTGCAGGTGACTATCCTGCCATTGGCAGGCTTATGAATGTAAATCAGGGGCTCCTAGATGCCCTTGGAGTAAATATTCTCGAGCTTTCCAGACTAATTTACTCAGCCCGCGGAGCAGGGGCTTTCGGGGCAAAGATTACAGGAGCTGGAGGGGGAGGATGCATGATTGCCCTTACGTCACCTAATAAATGTATACAAGTCGCAGAAGCCATTGCAAGCGCAGGAGGCAAGGTGACCATCACAAAACCTTCAGAAAAGGGCCTGGCGCCCGAGCTAGAATCTCGAATCCAAATCAAGTAGATGTATATACCTAAATCCTTATTGAGCTAAGAAATCGAGATCAAATTGAAGGATCTGTACCAGTTAAATAATCTAGACCTCATTGAAACATATCTCAAGATTTCTAAGCTTTATTTCACGATTTCGTACTTACCAGTAGAAGAAGTTTAAAAAGGTATTAAGTGATATGGCATGAAGGTCTCAATCGAACCTGTTATCCTGAAACTTGGGGGCAGTGTCATTACTGACAAAGCCGCAGATCAAGGGGTTGTAAAAGAGGATGACCTCCTGAGGATTGCAAAGGAAGTTTCCGAATACCGGGGAAAAATGATAATTGTACACGGTGCAGGTTCCTTTGGGCATACCTACGCCAAAAAATATGGGCTTGACAGGGGTTTTGATCCTGAAGGAGCAATTGTAACACATAAGTCTGTCAAGAAACTTGCATCCAGAGTTGTAGATGTATTAAACGAGTACGGAGTCCGGGCTATAGCCGTACATCCTATGGGCTGTACGGTTTGCAGAAACGGACGAATCGAAAGTATGTACCTTGACAACATAAAGCTCATGCTCGAAAACGGGCTTGTCCCGGTACTGCACGGAGATGTCGTCATGGATCTTGAACTCAAAGCGTGCGTGCTTTCAGGAGACCAGATAGTTCCCTATCTTGCAAAAGAACTTAAGATTACCCGACTCGGGTTAGGCTCGGCAGAGGATGGAGTACTTGATAATGAAGGAAAAACCGTACCTGAGATCACTCCAAAAACTTTTGAGAGCTTCAAGCGTTACATAAAAGGGTCGGAAAGTACTGATGTTACGGGCGGCATGCTCGGAAAAGTGCAGGAACTTCTGGAACTCAGCAAAACGTCTTGTATAACATCACATATATTCAATGCCAGGAAAGAGAATAACATATATAGGTTCCTAAATGGGGAATCCATGGGAACCACAATCAGTCCGGACAAAGGGTATAAAGTATGATTGGCACGACCTCAAAGCGAAAGATCGAACACCTGAAGTTATGTGCTGAAAGCCCGGTTGAATCTCGAAAAGTCAGTGCGGGCTTTGAGGATGTGACCCTGATCCACAGGGCACTTCCGGAACTCGATATGGATAAACTGAATACGTCTATAGATCTTCTTGGAAAACGCCTGCAAGCTCCTTTTCTGATCGCTTCGATCACTGGAGGTCATCCTGACACTATTTCTGTAAACGCTGCCCTTGCCACCGCAGCTGAAGAACTGGGAGTAGGAATAGGAGTTGGTAGCCAGAGAGCTGCAATTGATGACCCAGCCCAGGAAGAATCATTCAGGATTGTCAGGGAAAAAGCTCCGAGTACCTTTATATATGGGAATGTCGGCGCTGCTCAGATTCGCGAGTATGGGGTTGAAGTAGTTGAAAAACTCATAGAAATGATCGATGCCGATGCCCTTGCCATTCACCTTAACTTCTTACAGGAAGCCATCCAGCCAGAAGGAGATAGGGATGCCACTGGCTGTCTTGATATGATAACAGAGATCTGCTCCGTACTGGACACGCCAATAATCATTAAAGAAACTGGAGCTGGGATCTCAAGGGAAGATGCCCTTCTTCTCAAGAAGGCAGGTGTGTCTGCAATTGATGTCGGAGGGGTGGGAGGTACAAGCTGGGCAGGCGTTGAGGTTTACCGGGCCAGGAAAAGTGGAGATTCTGTCTCCGAACACCTTGGGGAACTTTTTTGGGATTTTGGAATTCCTACAGTTTCCAGCATTATAGAATCCAGGGTTTCTCTTCCAATTATCGCAACTGGCGGAATTAGAACAGGGGTAGATATCGCAAAATCCATTGCCCTTGGAGCTAGTGCGGCAAGTGCAGCCTTGCCTTTTGTGAGCCCTGCACTTGAAGGAAAAGACTCGGTTGTCAGGGCTCTTTCCCACATGCTGGATGAATTTAGGATTGCAATGTTTCTCTGCGGCTGTGCAGATATACAGGATCTGCGTAACGCACCTGTGGTTGTTACTGGCTGGACCCTTGAGTATCTAGGGCAGCGTGGCTTTAACGTAAAAGACTATGCCGTAGCAGGAGATGTGTTCTAATTCATAGCACAGAAATTCGGCTTTTTACCTGTAATCTGTATTAAAATTCGGATAATATGGTAAAATATAATAGCAGATACGTTAATTAGAAGGGTCATTTCACAACGATATTTATACATAATATGAAAGTAATGTTCGAGAATAAATTGTTAACATGAACAAGTGGATCCTTATTCCAGAATCCTGGAAAACTTAATCAGAACCATAAGGACAAGTATTGGGTTCGACCTGAATTATCTAGAGTTATTAACAATTACAATAGAATTTGCTTCAGGCTCATAAACTGCCAGAGATTCTTTACTGAAAAATCAAGATGAATTCAGGAGATAGTTCCTAGAACTACTATAAAATCGATAAAACAGGGATTAATTTCAAGAATTACTGTTAAATCGATTAAGCTAAAGAGTTCTTTTACAGTTACTCAGGTTGAAATTACTTAGTATGAGGGAATTTCATACAGGAATAGAAATAATTATGATAATCGTCGACTCAGGATCAACTGGTAAGGTTAGAATCACTTGATGAGATTATCATGATAAGAATAATCCAGGGAAGAATGGATTATTGAGAAGGAAGGATAAAGTCTAATAGATTATAATAAATCAGAGTAAATTAGAATAAAACCAGGAATAAATTAAAAATAAATCTGAAAAATTTGAATGAACCAGAATATAGCCATAAATAAACCAGAATAAACCAGGAAGACCAGAAATAAGAATCCCCAATTATAACAAAGCAGGTTGCTGGATAGGCTCTTGAAGAATCGGCTGAAATAGAAAACTGAGTGTTTTCAAGGCAATTTAAAGGCGAAAATCCTACTTACAGGATTGGTTGAAAAATCAGGTTCTTAAGAAATACTGGCCAGAGAAGAGTACGCAAAAGAAGAGTATGTAAAGGCTCCTGTTAATTGAAGTGATATCCAGAATTCATTTAATCTGGAAGGATAAAGCCCTGAAAAAGAATGTGTAGATAAAGGAAAGAGGGTTTGAAGACATCCTGGTAGTTCTGGAGTGCGCTTAACATACTACATTTGAATATCTGTATACTGAGACAGATAGATAAAAAGAGAATTCTTCTGCAAGAGACGTAGTTGATTCGTCTCATCGGGGGTAGAGTTCTTCCTGCGAGAAGAGTCTGAGTGCTTGGCTGTTCTAAGGCTGATTCTGTGTTAGATTCTATTGTAGCTATACCATTCGCATAATGGTTATAATTTTAAGGTCATCGCCTGATCCGATTTCCGAGGATTAGGGTTCACAAGGATTAAAAAATAAGTAAGAGGTAATAATATGACTGAAATAGGAATTGTTGCAGTCGGAGGTTACAATGAAATGGGTCGTAACATGACTGCGGTTATTGTAGGTGAAGATATTATCATTCTGGACATGGGGCTTCGGCTCGATAGGGTTCAGATCCATGAGGATGTTGAAATTGACAAAATGCATTCTCTCGAACTTATTGAGATGGGAGCAATTCCTGATGATACTATTATGAAAGAAATAAATGGAACTGTCCGGGCAATTGTCTGCACTCACGGGCATCTTGATCACATAGGTGCAATTCCGAAACTTGCCCACAGGTATAACGCCCCAATTATCGCTACACCATATACATCTGCCCTTATCAAACAGCAGATCGAGGCCGAGCGCAAGTTTGAGGTTTGTAACAGGGTTATTCCGTTGAATGCAGGTGGAACTTACCAGGTTACAGAAGACATTTCCATTGAATTCATCAACGTCCAGCATAGCATCATTGACTGTGTGCTTGCAGCAGTTCACACTCCAGTAGGAGCAGTTCTTTATGCCTGCGACTTTAAGCTGGACCGAACTCCTACAATGGGTGAAGCTCCTGACTTCGAACGCCTTAAAGCCCTCGGGAAAGAAGGAGTTATTGCAATGATTGTAGAGAGCACGAATGCTGGACGTTCAGGCAAGACTCCTTCGGAACAAATCGCAAAGGATATGGTTAGGGACGTGCTACTTGGGACAGAAGAGTCCGAAGTCGGGATGATTATTACTACCTTTGCCTCCCATATTCCCAGGCTAAAAGCCATTATTGAAGCGGCTGGGGAAATGGGCAGGATTCCTGTGCTTTTGGGACGCTCGATGGAACGCTACGTAGGGGCTGCAAGAGATCTTGGCTATCTGGAACTACCTTCCAATGTCGAGATGCACGGCCAAAGGAAGGATGTAGATAGAGCTTTCAAACGCATCATCCAGGAAGGAAAGAACAAGTATCTTCCAATTGTCACCGGGCACCAGGGCGAGCCAGGCTCCATACTTGTGCGCGTTGCAAACGGGGAAACTCCGTATACAATTGATCCAGGAGACAGGGTTATTTTCTCTGCAAATGTGATCCCAAGTCCCATGACTCAGGCTAACCGCTATGCCCTTGAGACTAAGCTCAAGATGAGGGGCGCAAGGATTTATGACAATGTTCACGTGTCAGGACACGCATACAGGGAAGATCACTGGGAACTCCTGCGTATGGTAAATCCTGAACATGTGATCCCTGCCCATGGGGATATGCAGATGCATGGACACTACATCGAGATGGCAGAAGACGCCGGGTATGTACTCGGAGACACAGTACACCTTCTCAGAAACGGTGAAGTGTTATATATAGAAGAATAACTGATAGGAAACCTATTCCGTGCCTCGTGATGTTTATGATATTAATTGATGAGATCAAAAAAAGAAGTGTCCACGTTGACGCCGCAATTGATGAACTGCTTCCGGTAGCCTATCCTGAGGAACTGTACAAAGCTTCTCGCTACCTGGTAGATGCAGGAGGAAAGCGCCTCCGCCCCGCAGTTCTTATTCTGGCAGCTGAAGCTACCGGCTCGAATCTCAAATCGGTTTTACCTGCTGCGGTGGCCGTGGAACTTGTACATAATTTCACTCTGATCCATGATGATATAATGGATAAGGATGATGTCCGTAGAGGAATGCCTGCAGTCCATATGATATGGGGTGACGCCGGAGCGATTCTTGCAGGTGACACTCTTTATTCCAAAGCTTTTGAGATCCTGTCAAAAGTCGAAAACGAACCGGTAAGGATTTTAAAATGTATGGATGTGCTCTCAAAAACCTGTACAGAAATCTGTGAAGGCCAGTGGCTTGATATGGATTTCGAAAAAAGGGATAAGGTTAGTAAATCGGAATATATCGAGATGGTGGAGAAAAAGACCTCAGTCCTTTACGCTGCGGCAGCCAAGATTGGGGCCATTCTTGGAGGAGCTTCTGATGAGCTGGCAGAAGCCCTGTCCCAATATGGGCGCCTTATAGGAATTGGCTTCCAGATGTATGATGATGTTCTGGATATGATCACTCCGCAGGAAGTGCTCGGTAAAGTAAGAGGTAGCGACCTTATGGAAGGGAAACATACCCTGATTGTAATTGATGCTTTCGAAAAGGGTGTAAAACTGGACATTTTCGGAAGAGGGGAAGCTACTCAGGAAGAAACCGACGAAGCCGTCCGGATTTTAACCGAATGCGGGTCAATTGATTACGTAAAGAACCTTGCAATTTCATATATCAATGAAGGCAAAGCAAAACTGGATGCCCTGCGGGACTGCCCAGAAAAAGAACTTCTCCTTCAGATTGCCGATTATATGATCTCAAGAAACTACTGAACCAAGGAAATTGCTTAAATAACAGTCGGCTTCAGGGAAAGTTGCGGCTAATTGAGGCCGCAATAACCTGTATTTTTTCCTAGACTTTTATTGACGAGTTCATCCAAAACCAATTTTACTCTCAAAATCAGTAAGTTTCAGAGCTATTTTTCTATAATCTAAAACTCGATTAATTATCCAAAACAAAGGATTCAGAGAAGCAAATATTGAGTTTTATAATCAGTTTGTTATAGACATGAAAAATTAACAGTTATGTTTTAGATATAACGACTTAATATTACTGTTTTTCAGTTCAAGTACGTATGTCCTACTTATAAAATAACTATGATTATCTTGAAATTTTTTACGTCAAACAATTATTTGCTTCAGTATAATTTTTGATATAATTTATTTAATATAATTTATGATATTACTATGTGCTGGAGTTGGGGAATAGAGCTGGGGTATCATCAAAACTAAAAGAAATTCCTGGAGGTTGCTGATCCTTCTTCGAATCAATGTGCTTGGGGGAGCATAAATTCGGAGAGACTGTATTGGGGGATACAGTAGATACAGCGCCTCTGGGATTCTTCTTGCATTAAATTTCTTTATTAAACTAAAAATGGAGACACAAGGGGTTTTTATTCATGAAACATCTAAAAATTTGTCCAAAATGCCACGCTAACCTTAAATTGCGCTCAGACGGCGAGATCCAGTATTGTAATATTTGCAAGTATTGGACAAAAGCAGGTACTGCAAGACTCGATTCAATAATGATTTATGGATGATTGTAAATGAAGATTCTGCGTGAATTCTACGCAAAATGATAATATTAACCTTCACAAAAGGATTTTTCCAAAAAAGTTCTATAAAAAAGAGTAATATAAGCAGGATAAAATCCTGCCTCTTTTTGAATTAGTCTTAAACTTTAAGGAACTTTATTATTTTCTTGACTCAATTGTGCTCTGGGCAGCTACGAGTCTTGCAATCGGAACTCTGTAAGAGTCTTAAACTTTAAGGAACTTTATTATTTTCTTGACTCAATTGTGCTCTGGGCAGCTACGAGTCTTGCAATCGGAACTCTGTAAGGAGAGCAGCTTACATAGTTAAGGCCTATTTCATGAGCGAAATGAATGGATTTTGGCTCTCCGCCGTGTTCTCCGCAGATACCCATTTTGAGGTCGGGTTTGACAGAGCGACCTTTACCTATGCCGATTTTCATTATTTCGCCAACGCCTTCCTGATCCAGAACTGCAAATGGATCGTGCTCAAGAATTCCTGCCTTCTGGTAAATTGGCACAAATTTGGACACGTCATCACGACTGAACCCGAAGGTTGTCTGAGTCAGGTCGTTTGTTCCAAAGGAGAAGAAGTCGGCTTCCTGTGCAATCTGGTCTGCGACAATTGCGGCTCTGGGCAGCTCGATCATTGTTCCTACTTTGTAATCGATCTTTACGCCTTTCTCGGCCATGACTGCCTCTGCCATCTTGCAGACTTCTTCCCTGGTAATGGAAAGCTCTTTTACAAGGCCCACGAGCGGAATCATGATTTCAGGAACGATCTGCATTCCCTCATTTGCAAGTTCACAGGCTGCTTCCATGATTGCACGCACCTGCATATCATAGATTTCCGGATAGGTAATTCCAAGCCTGCATCCCCTGTGACCAAGCATTGGGTTGAGCTCTTTGAGGGAAACTACCCGCTTTATGACCTTCTTTACCTCGTCGATCTTTCCGCAGTCTCCTGAAGCTTCGAGCTCCCTGAGCTTTGCGTCCAGCTCTTCTTTATCAGGAAGGAACTCGTGGAGGGGTGGGTCAAGCAGCCTAATAGTAACAGGCAGGCCTTCCATGCTGCGGAAGATCCCAAGGAAGTCTTCCTTCTGCATAGGAAGTAATTTTTTGAGGGCTTTCTTCCTGGACTTTTCATCCTCGGCCATGATCATTTCCCTTACTGCGGGAATCCTGTCTTCCCCGAAGAACATATGTTCAGTTCTGCAAAGTCCTATACCTTCAGCGCCGAGTTCACGGGCAAGGCCTGCATCTGCCGGATTGTCTGCGTTTGTTCTCACTCCGAGAGTCCGGATATCATCCGCCCACGTAAGAATCTTCTTCAGATCGTCACTGATTTCGGCATCAATCAGCTCTACTTTCCCGATGATTACGCTGCCTGTACTTCCATCAATGGTAATATAATCGTGCTCTTTGATTGTGCTACCATTTACCATGAAGAGGCCGCTTTTTATATCAATTGAGATATCGCCGCAACCTACAACGCAAGGCTTACCCATACCTCTACCAACGACTGCAGCATGAGAGGTCATTCCTCCGCGCACGGTAAGGACACCCTGGGCAGCTGCCATTCCTCCGATATCTTCAGGGGAAGTTTCGGTCCGGACGAGAATTGTCTTTTCTCCCTTCTCAGCCATTTCCTCGGCTGCTTCGGCAGTAAATACAACTTTTCCTACAGCAGCTCCGGGCGATGCAGGAAGTCCCTTTGCAATTACTTCCAGTTTTGCGTCGGGATCAATTCTCGGGTGCAGGAGAAGGTCGATATGTTCGGCTTTAACCCTTGTGACTGCGGTTTCCTTATCAATCAGCCCTTCTGCTACCATGTCAGTGGCTATTTTCACGGCTGCAGCAGCTGTGCGCTTTCCTGTTCTAGTCTGCAGCATGTAGAGTTTTCCTTCCTGGATAGTAAACTCTATATCCTGCATATCCTTGAAATGAGCCTCAAGCCTCTGACAGATATCAACAAGCTGGTTATAGGCTTCCGGGATCTTGTTCCCAAGAGTGTCAATGAAGTCCGGAGTCCGGATGCCTGCTACAACATCTTCACCCTGTGCGTTGATAAGGTACTCTCCGAAAAATTTCTTTTCTCCTGTCGACGGGTTTCTTGTAAAAGCAACTCCTGTGCCTGAGGTATTACCTCTGTTCCCGTAAACCATAGTCTGTACATTGACAGCTGTGCCCCAACTGTCATCAATCTCGTTAAGCTTTCTGTAAGTGATGGCCCTTGGATTATTCCAAGACTCAAAAACAGCATCAATTGCCATTTGAAGCTGGACTTTAGGATCCTGGGGGAAATCAAATCCTTTTTCGAGTTTGACTACGCCTTTGAACCTTTCAGCCAGCTCTTTCAGAGCTTTTGCATCTAGATCAGCATCGGATTCGACATTAAGTTCTTTTTTCTTATCCTCAATAAGGGATTCGAACTTGTCGAAGTCAATTCCTAGAACCACATCTCCAAACATGGAGATAAATCTGCGGTAACAATCGTAAGCGAACCTTTCGTCATTGACCTTATTCGCGAGTCCGAGAACAGATTTGTCCGTGAGCCCAAGGTTAAGGACGGTATCCATCATCCCCGGCATGGACACCCTAGCTCCGGACCTTACAGAAACAAGCAGCGGATCTTCTGGGTCCCCCAACTTTTTGCCATTCAAGGTTTCGAGCTTATCGATCGCTTCGTCGATCTGTTTGAGTACTTCTTCAGAATACTTCTGATTTTTCAGATAGAGTACACAAACTTCGGTTGTGATCGTAAAACCTGGTGGTACAGGGATTCCTAAATTTGCCATTTCGGCAAGGCCTGAGCCCTTACCTCCAAGTAAGTCTTTCATACTAGCTTTGCCATCAGTTACATCCTTTCCAAAAAAATATACGAACTTTGACAATGAGTCTCCTCCCTAGAACGAGATCATTTATCGGAGTTAATGACTGTAATGACCATAGTTATGGTCTGATTGCTGCCAAGAATGTCCATTTAATATATAAGGTTGTGGTTTCCCTCTTCTAGATCTTATACTCTACTATATTAAATTAGTTAAGACTAACATATAATATACGTCTTGCGATATCTTTATATATAATGAACATAGACTACATATGCTTTTCAGTCTATAATATATATTCTTATTTATGGCTGACAGAATAACATGCTCAAAGCCAGGAAATTTTTGCCCTGAGCTGGAGAGAAATAACTATTAATCATTCGTGGCTGATATGAAACGACTCGGTAAAGTGCTGCACAGAACAGGCGTTAAAAACCTGATAATCAGAGGGGATGAGTTAAAACCCGAGAATGCCTCAGGTAATCTTCCTAAATTGAATTCGGTCGTTGTAGATAAAGCCCTGAATCGGATTGGGACGATCGTTAATGTTTTCGGACCTGTAAATCATCCATATTTTTTAGTGAAGGGCTTTAAGCGAGCTTCTGATTCAGAATTTCGAGCTCTTGTTAATGAGAGAGTCTATATTCGGTGAGATCTCTGACATTGAATGCGCATTTGAATTCTATATTATGGTTTAACATTAACTGGTTTATATATTTTTTGTTGGTTACCCGTGATATTTCTTATCCTTCCTTTTAGATATCTACTGTGACTTCAGTGGTGCAGCCAAAATACTGGAAAACATAAACATATAGTCATTTTAATTTGTAAGGTGATATGATATGGTAGAAGTCGAAAGAGTTCGCTATTCGGACACTCTTGAAAGAGAAAAAATACGTGCCATGATCAAAGCTCGCAAAGAGAAACAAAAAGAGCAAAATTTTGAGACCGAAAAGGCCGTGTGTCCAGAATGCGGCAGCAGAAACCTCGTTCACGACTATGAGCGAGCCGAGCTCGTGTGCGGGGACTGCGGACTTGTCATTGATGCCGATTTTGTGGATGAAGGCCCAGAATGGCGAGCTTTCGATCATGATCAACGTATGAAGCGTTCCCGTGTGGGTGCGCCCATGACATATACAATACATGACAAAGGGCTTTCAACAATGATTGACTGGAGGAACCGCGACTCCTATGGAAAGTCAATTTCTTCCAAGAATCGTGCTCAGCTCTATCGTTTAAGAAAATGGCAGCGTAGAATCCGTGTAAGTAATGCAACTGAAAGAAACCTCGCATTTGCACTATCTGAATTAGACAGAATGGCTTCTGCTCTTGGTCTTCCAAGAACTGTGAGAGAAACCGCAGCTGTAGTCTACAGAAAAGCTGTGGACAAGAACCTTATCCGTGGAAGAAGCATTGAAGGTGTTGCCGCAGCCGCTCTTTATGCAGCCTGCCGCCAGTGCAGCGTTCCAAGAACTCTTGATGAAATTGAAGAGGTATCCAGGGTCAGCCGGAAAGAAATCGGAAGGACCTACCGCTTTATTTCCAGAGAACTCGCATTAAAGCTCATGCCCACATCTCCTATCGACTACGTCCCGAGGTTCTGTTCAGGCCTTAACCTTAAAGGAGAAGTCCAATCCAAGAGCGTTGAGATCCTGAGGCAGGCTTCCGAAAAGGAACTCACAAGCGGGAGAGGCCCAACAGGAGTTGCTGCCGCTGCAATTTATATTGCGTCCATACTCTGTGGAGAACGAAGAACTCAACGAGAAGTTGCGGATGTGGCAGGTGTTACGGAAGTCACCATCCGAAACAGATATAAAGAGCTTGCAGAAGAACTGGATATTGAAATTATCCTCTAAAATTTCCTTTATTTTCTTTTTCCAGTATTTTTTATGTTATTACATAGATAGATTCCCTATTTTTGCATTTATTTTATTTATTTAGGTTTCCCTGACGTGCAAAGGTTTATTTTTGAAAAGGAATCATAGAAATATAAAAATCTGATCTATAATGATAACAGTTGAAATTTTAGAGGCTCTTCTGTTAGGATTCTCCGTAGGGCTTACAGGTGCACTCGTTCCGGGCCCAATGCTTTTTGCAACTATAGAAATTTCGCTAAAGAAAGGCTGGCTTGCAGGCCCACAGGTGGTATTCGGGCATATGCTCGTAGAGGCTGTGCTCTACTTGCTGATTATTTTAGGGGCTGCTTCACTTGTGGCTAGTAGCATGATTTCCGTAATTTTCCTTCTAGGAGGGCTTTCACTTCTGATATTTGGGCTCCTTACCTTAAAAGATGCCAGAGCCACGACTTCTTCTGCACAGATTTCTCAGAATTTCTCAAGCTTGAAACTGATTTCCAACCCTTCTCTGGTAGGCTTAGTTACTTCAGTTTCGAACCCATATTTCTGGATCTGGTGGCTGACAGCAGGCGGTGCCCTGATACTTAAGGAATATGAACTGGGAATTATAATCGCAATGGCTTACATGATCGGGCACTGGGCCGCAGATCTGGGATGGTTTACTGCCGTATCTGGCTCATTCGGGCGTGGTAAAAACCTGCTCTCCCAAAAGATGCATAGGTATATCCTCTACACCTGCGGGATATTCCTGATAATCTTTGGGTTATACTTCATGCTGAATTACAATTATGCAACTCAAATGTCCTGAACTTCAGATTTCATGAATTTCTTTTTGGGTTGCTATCTGCGAATCCATTTGTTCTTATAAATCCTGGTCAAAAACTAAAAATAAACTTATGCCAAAAAGCGGTTCTGTAGAAAACCTATCTAAAAAGACTCCAAAAGGTTTGAAGGAAAACAAGCAAAATTATATCATCTTGTTCATTTTAGATTAATGAAGACTTATTATCTAAGAGTATTTATACAAAGCCCAAAAAAACCATTTTTCAGGCAAAGCTATTAAAGCATATTTTGTAAGTGTGGTTATTTTCAACCCAGAAAGTAATTGAATTATCCTGCTCTATTTTATAACTAAGGAATTTTTCGGATGTATTATCGTAAACCCGTGTGTTTTTTCCAGCAGTTATATTTACATTTACAAGGGAAATAGCACCATTTGTGCGTGCATCGAATATGATAGAATCTTCAGTATATTGAAGGTTCTCAAAACTGGCATCATATGTATTTCTACTTATTTGACTATACTCATAAAAAGACACTATGGAGACATTATTTGACTCATAATTATCTATCCAGTTTAGAAACTTTGATCGGCTAATTGAATATTTTATAGCTGGATCATTATCCAGTTCATGGGTAAAAACAGGATGTACCATACCTGCTCTGGATGCCGGTTCCCACCATTCCCATGTGTTATCGTCCAGATTCCCAACAACTTTTTCTGCGTGGATTCCAGATTCTCCATTTCTCCAGAACATCCCTAAGTTTTCATATGCATAAATTGCATGTTTAACAGTGTCTCTATTTCTCATGGAGCACCAGCTTGTTGGTTTTCTCCCGAATATCTCATAAACGTATGAATATCCTTCATCCATTATTTTATATGCTTGTTCAAGTGGAAAACTATTCAGTTCCTTAGAGTAATGTACTCCTACATCCCAGGAATCATTGATGACCAGACTGCGCAAATATTCAAGATCTTTTTCATTGCACTGCTCAAGGATCTCTATATCAAACCAGATCGTCCCGTTATTATTTTTGCTGTTAAGATAGCGTATGCCCTGCTCCGTTGTATTCCTTAAATGCGGTCCATCAAGTCCAAAAGCCAGCATTTTATTGTTTCCAATTGCAGTTATGAATTTTCTATCTGCTATTTGGTTTATACTGTATATATCAACATCCAGATACGTTCCTTTTCCCAAAATAAATGAAGTGAACTTAATATACCCATTTGAAAAATCGACATATGGCAATCTCTGCCTGTCGGTGTTATAAAACGGTGTCACGATACAGTTCCCATTTTTTGTGGAGATCGTATTTGTTTTACTGCATCCATCAAATAAGATCTCAAAATAAGATTTTTCAGCTGTATTCCCGATGCATAAGGTTTCAGATCTGACATCTTCAGAAGAATCTTTAAAATAGCTTTTCAATATAATATTGTTATTTATTTTTTGGACAATCAACTTTGAACCCGGGCTATCAATTTCAACAAAACTTTGAGGATCGTCCGTATTTATATCCATTGAGATTTGATAAGTACATTTAACCATTGGTATAAGACTACAGATGTAAAGTGATCCAGTTTGCCTTGGCTGCTCTCTATAGTGAATTAGTGGTATGGAAGCAGCTTCACAGAATCTATGAGTTTTTGAAGATTTCATTAAATCTACTGTATGCCCATTTGCTACAAATTCAAAAATAGTATCTGCAACTGGAAATAAACTATAAGGAGATAAACAGGAGCTTCTTGTGACTTTATACTTTAGTGATTTTGAGGCATTGAAAGAAATCTCTGATCTAAGAATCCCGTAAATTGCAGAATACAGTTTGTCATAAATCTTATTACCCTGATGTTTTGCAATAAAAATATTATTTGGAATACCGTTAGCTTTAGAGTAATTTTGAGAAAATAAGGTGAGAATACCCTGATCAATATTATTATAGACTTTTGGAGTACCGTTACTAGGAAAAGCTTTAGTTCTCCCAATACATGAACATAATGTAGATAGTGTTGGGAAAAATATATTAAGACGATGACGTCTGTTCACTAAACCACCACATCAATTTTATGTCCAACTCTCAATTTGACTTGACTTTATTTAAGTCGATGCCCATCTGAACGCATTTAAGTCTTACGCATTATTGCATGATATTTGTACTCGTAATACATCGATTGCACATAAGTCATTTTAAACCCATGTTTATTTGCAATTTTTTCGATTGTGTAGGGATTGTGAGAAAAACCGAGAATATCTTTTGGACGATTTTTAAAGCTTGCCGATATCATAGTCCGAAACTCGAAACCTATTTTGCACAAAATTTTGAAGACGTTTGTGTCTCGTGAGAATACCCCTATCTTCCATAATGGGTATAAGCGAGAATCCAGTATGTCAAAAAATACTATTTTTCCATCTTTATTCAGATACTTTGATGCTTCAAAGATAAATGTATCAATTTCTTGAAATGTCAAGTATTGAATTACACCGGCTGCAGTTATTCGATCAAAGGAAGAATCCAGATTCTTCCAGAGTGTTTCATGGTCAGCAAGGATTAGATTTATGTTTTGACACTTTTTTTTCTCGATCCTTCTACTTGCTTCTTCTAGCATAGATGGGGAAAAATCCACTCCTACAAGCTGTTCATATTCCAGAGCATAGTAAGTCAGGAGTTCTGCTGAGCCACACCCGAAATCAAGAAGCGTTTTGCCTCCATCAAGATGGAACAATTTTTCCCTGGCTTCCAGAGAAAGAAACTCCTCAGACGAACATCTGTGTCCTCCGTGTTTCTTATCCTTAAAAAAAATTTTCCAGACATTTTTTGGTTTCGACATGCTTTTCTTACTCCTAATTTTGCTCTTTTCTATACCTCTCCCCAGATAATTTGTAACTTCCAGATTAACAGTTTTTTAGCTATTTGTTAAGCTGGTTAGTAGCTGCAAAAAAGACAAAGAAGTCTCTATTTCACACATATGAGTATAAATATATATAAGTTTTGATTAATTATGATATCAGTAACATAAAATTAACAAGACAACTAAAGTATTACGTCTACCCTAACAAATTTGAATGTAGTCACATCTGCTCGTGAATCGCATATCTTTTAATATTAGTTCAAATACACTTAATATAATATATAATTTTATTTCACACTTGTTTGAAAATAACCCAATAATACAATATTTTAATCCGCTTTTTCTTTAATTTGTTGTCTTCTTAAAGGCACTTCTGATTTATAAAGCCGCGAAAACAGGTAGACTCCTCCGCTGAAAGTAGATAGGAACAGAACCACAAGAGTCCTCATATTTCTCACAGTTTTCCAGCTCCACCTGTTAGCTACGAATAAGGAGCTGAGAGCCAGAGTTATAAGCCCGAAGAAACCGTGAATATACAGAATTGCAGGAGCTGCTCTGGCAATTATAAGCCTTACTCCAGAGTACATCATATACAGTAAAGATAAGGCTCCCAGGATGTATCCGAAAGTGTTTATCTTCCCGTGTCTTGGGATTCCTTCTTTTTTTGAACAGCTTAGCTTTAATGCAGTAAATCCAAGTATA
The DNA here is from genome assembly GCA_002496565.1 of Methanosarcina sp. UBA289. GTDB lineage: Archaea > Halobacteriota > Methanosarcinia > Methanosarcinales > Methanosarcinaceae > Methanosarcina. The sequence continues at coordinate 32,950 of DAKJ01000003.1, forward strand.
TAAGTCAACAGTGTCGAAACCTGCAATTTAAGCGAGATTTTCCTGAGCTGGTTAATGCCAATTCCCATTACCAATTATAGCACCCCTCAAAATAAAGTTGCATTTTTCACCTTATTTTCAAAATAAGATCCACGCTTAAAGATTCCTTTGGAAACAAAGTTTCTGAGAAATATTCCATTACCGGAAACTTACTTAGGCTTTTTCAGGCTTCGCCAAAAAATAACAATCGGATAAGTGGCTAGATAAGTAGCATAGTAAATAGCCAGACAAATTTTGAGATAGCTTATTAATAGAAGGATAACATTAGGCTTCCGAAAGGTCGATTTTCCATGAGAAGGCAGTGCATAAAAGTTCCTAAAAAGAAAGGAGAACCTGTAAGGAGAATACTCCTTGAGCTTGAAATTCTGGATAACTCCGTAAAAATAGGTGCAGACCAAGCATTTCTTTATCTTCCCCTGACAAGAGAGCCTGCCCCTGATGAGCTACAGAGTATTCCTGAAGGAATTGAGCTTATTGAGTTCGATTTCGAGCCCCAGAAAAAGAAACCTGTTCCAGAGGACCTGCTCGGTTTCAACCCTGCTTATGAAGTTATAGGAGATATCGCCCTGCTGGAAGATTCTGAGCTTGATAATAAGAAAGCCTCAAGAATTGCCGATGCTCTCCTTCGAACCTTGCCGAATATAAAAACCGTACTCAAGCCTCTCACGCCTGTTATAGGGGAATTCAGGGTTAAGGAATTTGAGGTTGTTGCAGGTGAGACCAGAACAGAAACAGTTCACAGAGAATACAGCTGCCGCTACAAAGTCGACCTTGCACGGGCTTATTTTACTCCACGTCTCTCAACCGAGCGCTCAAGAATTCTTTCATGGGTTAAGGAGGGAGATACCGTTGTTGACATGTTTGCAGGAGTCGGCCCTTACAGTATCCTGATAGCAAAGAGCAAGAAGCCTTTAAAAGTCCTGGCAATTGATAAAAACCCGGAAGCTGTTCGTTATCTTAGGGAAAATATAATTCTTAATTCTGCGAAAAATATCAAAGCAATCGAAGGCGATGCCAGGGAAGAAGCAAAAAAGTTTGCAGGGACTGCCGACCATGTAATTATGAATCTGCCTCATAATGCCTTTGAGTTTCTAGACTCTGCGGTTCTCCTGACAAAACCTGGCGGAATAATTCATTATTATGGAATAACTCCTGAAGATAACCTCTTTGAAAGCTCCATTGAACTCATAAGGACGGCTGCGGAAAAAACAGGAAGAAAAATCGAGATTCTGGAGAAAAGGGTAGTCCGTTCGTATGCCCCTCACCAGTATAATATCTGCATAGAGGCCAGGGTTATTTAAAGGAAGTCAGAATTATTTAAGGGATAACAGGATTTACACAAGTGTTGCAAAAGCAAATAGTCCTTCCCGAGCGAAATAATTAAATTCTTGATCGCTATTTTAAGTCTGCTTATCTTTTTCTGTTCATTTGCCGTCGTGGCTTAGCGGTATAGCGGCTGATTCGTAATCAGCAGGCCGAGGGTTCAAGTCCCTCCGGCGGCTTAATAAAATTTTTCCGTTTAGTGCCCTCTTTTTGTGGATTGGCAGAGAATGAGCAATGATTTTTACAATTTGAGTATTAATACAAGATAAGAGTCCTTCCAAATCAGTGTTAGAACTAAGAATATAGAATACTTATTTTGGGTAATAAATGTGCATTTAGACTCCTCCAATAAATATGCATTTTAAAAGTCAATTAGTTAGGAAAATAATCAATAATAATCTTTAAAATCAATAACTAATTAATATAAAACCTTTATTTTTTCACAATTTATGTTTATTTATAACTAAGGCGTCTGATATCATTTTCATCCATATAAAATTCAATGATAAAAGTGAGGAAATAATGCTGTTTAATCAATTAAAACATCTAATCCCTCTAAATAGCAAATAGATCATTTAATGAATGTAGATTAATTGGGTAAGGACTGGTACTATATTTAATTGAGAAAAATAAGGCTTAATAGTCCTTAAAAACTAATCATTTTTTGAGGAGTCTATAGGAATAATACTGTTATTATTTCACGTTGAATATATTATATTGCCTCTAAAGAATATATTATCTTGGGTTTTTAGGATAAAATAAGTCCTTTATACGGGTTATATATTTGAAGTCTCCAAGTTAATTGTTCTGTGGGAAAATTACTGAACATTTCTGACCTGTTTTATAGCTTCTGACCTTTCTTTCGACAAGAATTAACTAATACAGAGATAATAGTATCAGGCGGGATATTCTGGCCTGCCTCCAATCATCTCTATCAAATTATAGACTAGATGCCTACCTTCTACATCAATCTCCCTAAACTAGTATTTTAGCTCATTTTGTGTCAATTCCAGTGGCTAATTAGAGGTGTTTAAAATAAAGGTCATTGATTACATGAAGATATTATTTTTCATTGCAGTTGTATTAAGTTTTACTGGAGAGTTGGAATCATTTTCAGATACAACTAACTTAAAAATCACTGAAAATATTAACCAAGGTAATATCACACTATTCTCACAAAATTATAGTGAAATAAATAATGTCCCGAACAATATTTTCATTGCCAAAGTTTGGAATAATACAACTAAATCTGAAAATGAAAATTCAAAGGTTCATGAAAAATATAAATCTGAAATTCTTTTTGATAATAATTCGAAAGAGTTGAAGTATACAACCACAAGAAAATCACCTCTATATCCTCTATATGTTTGTGATCTTACGCCTATGGTTAAATGTAGCTACGAAATCTCAATGGGCATAAAAACAGATGATCCACAAAGTTTTGTTGAACTTGACACTCCGGGCTCAAAAATGAGAATTAAAGAAATAGATAATAAAACTGCCTTGAATAGTTATTTCCGGACCGATTCTGGCAATATAGACTCTAAAAGCATATTTATTGGCAACGCTAAAGAGAATTTTAGTTGCAAAATTATATTTGATGGAGAAAATAAAACAAATACGATCTGCACAGAAGATGGTAACTGTATAGTTACTCCATATTATAACCTTGAAAGACAAAAATTGCCGTATGTAGACTTTTCAAATGGGTATATCAAGTTCACATCTTTTTTTATGGGAGGAGGAACATATCTGGATGTTGATATACACAGTATAAACCAGAAAGCTGACAGAAAATTCATAACTTCAATTGGAAATAGCAAAATGATAGCATTCGGAATTGATGGGCCTCATCCGATAAATACAGTTGAACAGGGAATTAATTATCTGAACAGTAAGGATAGCAGAGGGACATTATGGTTTGACGTAAGATCTATTGACGAATGTAATGAGACGGATCTTGAATACCTAAAGAATCTGGTTAATAATGACTCTTGGGAAACAGGTATACATTTCTCTAAAGAACTGAATAATTTACCCCTTGAACAGGCGTATAAAACAATTGACGAAGAATATACATATGTTTATGAGAAAATTGGAAAAAAGCCAACAAGTTGGTGTTCCTTAAGAAATAACGATAACATTACTCATGCAATTTACGCATATAAAAAATGGGGAATGTACTGGAGAAACGGAGACTCAGGAGTTCATACTGAAAAGATTGTTGGGAACCTGTACGATAACACATGGGAATGGTGGGAACCAGCATCCTATGCCGGAATGTCACACCCAGTATTTACCCATGAACTGGATAAGAATCCTGCCATCAAATATTCAATTAGCCGATCAAAGTTTCTAAACTGGATAGATAATTATGAGTCAAATAATGTATCCATAGAGTCTTTTTACGAATATAGTCAAATAAATCGTAATACATATGATGCATATTTTGATAATATAAGTTCCAATGGAAATATCATCACATTCAATGCATATACAAACGGTATCAGATCTTTAGTAAATGTGAATGTAACTGCTGGAAGCGACACACAGGTCTACGACCGTACATCAAATGAGTCCTTGAATTACATCCTGGAAAAAGATAAATCAATTACTTTCTGGGTTGAAAATAATCATACTTATAATGTGTATCTGAATAACACGATACTTCTGCATTGAAAGCAAAAAAATTGAGTATGGTCACCCTACCCTAAAAAGGCTGTCTGGTAATCCAAAATAGGCATGATACAGACATGTTCATATCAATTACCTTTACATTCATCTTTCACATTGAATATATTATATTGTCTCTAGGAATATATTCTCTTGGTCATTTAAAAGGTAAAAAAGTTCTTTTATACGGATCATTTATTTGCAGTTTCCAGAGACTTGGGATTAATTAGAAATTGATGCACCAGGAGTTTTGGCAACTAAAGTTTTTATTTGATCAACAAAATATATAATTAACGTTTATAACATAAATTTACTCAATATTCCTTGAATATGATAATATCTTTACAGAATATCTATTGATTTTTGTTTTTGTCACTCAAGAGAATTCGAATTAACAGAAAATAACTTTTTATAAGCTTATTATTTGTGCATTATTGACACGAATTACTATTTTTTGCTGTTTTTATACTCATTGCCCTTAGTTTATAAATAGTATTCATATATCCTGAGAAAACTGATGAAACATAACACTTTTTTCTTATGACACTTTTTGCTTACAATTCTAGTAGAATATTGCAATCCATATGACTTTTAAGATCTAACAGTTATCTTCAATCCCTTGACTAAAAAATTAGGATTTAAAATATAATAATAACTATTCGATAATATTAAGTAACATTGACTAGCTTAATAAATTGGATTTATATATTTAATCGAGGATTTCAAAGTTAATTCTTAACTGATCTATCAACGCTAATCTCAGATCAATGACCGTATGGAACTTAAAGCCTCCTTCTTGGGATTATTGCTGAGATGAAGCATTGGAAATGATTTCTGTGGGTGTTTCTGTGTTAAAATTAAGAAGCCGTTTCATAGCTTTATTGCTTGCCGTTTTTATATTAATGGCAAGCTCTGGAATAGGTGTTGTAGCAGCTGATTCAACTGGAGATAATTCAACCATTGTAAATTCAGATGAATATAATATTGAAGAGGAAACTACTGTTGTTGATACTTCTAATGATAATATCGAAGACTCCATTGTAGAAGAAGACACAATAGTAGCAGACGGTTCTACTGTAGTCGATAATACAGTAATATCAACAGACGATGATACTACTTACATATCTTCAGATGATGATACCGCGTATGTAAATACAGATGATGATACTATTATAGCAAACAATTCTTCTGTATACGATGACGTTACGTATATATCATCAGATGACGACACAAATATAAATGACTCATCCTATTACGAATATTCCCCCGAATCACAGACTAATATCCAGTATGAAGAGACAAATCAGATATATATAGATAATAGTCAAACTGTATCTGTTGATGTTAAAAATGACAATTCAGTTGTCAACAATATATATTTTGAATCAACAAAAGATTCTGGTAAAGCAACAGTTGTTGTTGAGGACCTGAAAGATAAGACTTGTTTAACTGAGAAGCCACCTGCAGGCACTGTATACAAATCTTTTAATATATGGATTGACAACGGTGGTGCTGCAAACAATATTGAAAATGCAGCTGTCAACTTTAAAGTTGAAAAGTCCTGGCTTAAAGCAAATAGTCTGGACGAATCATCCATTGTCCTGAACATGTATGATAAAGGAAAATGGGTGGAAGTACCAATTACCATAACAGGACAGGATTCAAAGTATGTGTATTTTACAGCAGAAGTGTCAGAATATTCTTCATTTGCAATTACAAGTAAAACTGTGGTTGTAAATACACTTCTTGAACAGTCAGATTCAAAAGCTGAAAATAATTCTGAAGAAGAAATAGATGGTGCAACAAAAAGTGAAATAATACATCTTCTGGAATACATTATTGAATTGCTTAAATAAAGGGAAGATTATCTTCCCACTTATTTTTATGATTTTTATAGCAAAAAGAAACATAAGGTTTTAGCTTATATTTCTTTTTTATATGTCTTATAAATCTATTTTGGGATGGTAAACTACTGTAGCTGATATTATTTTGACGTTGTATGCATGATACCCATTTTAATTTATTTATTTATTTATTTATTTATTTATTTATTTATGTACATATTTATTTATAGATTTAATTTCATAATTTTCGGCTTTGTAGAAATCTTCTGAAATAAAGAATTTTCATTAAATTGAGCTAAATAGCCTGACCTGTTTTACTTTCTTATTTTCAGCCTATTGTAGCTGATTTAGATAGGTTTTCTACAGAGCCACAAGTTCATTTTTATATTACATATAGATAAAAATAAACACATATGCTAGAAGAAAACAAAACTGCCCGAAACTTCAAGGAACTTAAATGGAGTGATCTCCAGGATTGGGCTGGAGAGAAAGCCACTGCAAAGGGGATCAAGTATCAGGAAGAAGGGCGGGTAAAGGAAATCAAATTCGCCTTCTCAGGCAACCTGGTCGCACGGGTAGAGGGGACAATAGAGTATTTCACAGAAGTATCTCTAGAAAATGGAAAACTGAGTTCGGTCTGTACTTGTCCTGTTGGACATGACTGCAAACACGGAGTCGCAGCCGTACTTGAATATCTCGACCTTATAGAGCAGGGAGAAGATGTGCCGGTTGTTACTGATGAAGACCTCCTTATTAAAAGATCCAAGAGAGGATTTGCAGGAGCAGGAACTTCCGAAGCCTCCAAAAATGAAGAATCTTCACTGGTTCTCCGCAAATATCTGGAACAGCTGGAAAAACCGGAATTAATCGAGATACTAACAACGTTTGCAAAAAAAGACAGCACACTTGGCAAGTATCTGAGAGAGCGCCAGAGCTTTTCATCCGAAAATCTGGAAGGAGTTATTGGGGGTATCTATTCCGAATTGGACGAGCTCTGGAGAAAAGTGAAGAGCTCTGATTTCTGGAGTTACGAAGGCGAAGATCTACCTGATTTTTCAGAGGTGCAGGTTCGGATGGAAAGCCTCCTTGATTCAGGCCATCCTGACGAGCTGCTTGATATTGGAAAAGAACTCATGGACCGGTATAAAGAAATTGAAGAATATGACGAAGAAGGGGATATAGGAACACAAATCTCCGACTGCATAGACGTGGTGTTCAGAGCTTTATCTCAATCCTCTCTTCCTGCACATGAGAAAATGCTTTATGCCCTTGAGCTTGAGCTAAAAGACGACTACAGCATTCTTAATGAACCTGCTCTCTGGAAAGAAGCCCATACTCAGGAAGAATGGAGGCTATTTGCAGAAGTCCTAAAAGTCCGATTACAAGAAGCTGAAAAAGAAAAAGATATCCTGTATGGCTCATACTGGGAACGAGACTATGTTGTTGACAGGCTTATAGAAGCCCTGAGAAAAGCCGGGATTTCTGAAGAGATTATCCCGATCTCCGAGCTCGAAGCTGAAAGAACAGGCAATTATACAAGGCTTGTCAGAGAGCTGCTTGATTCCGGGCAAAAAAAGAAAGCCGAAGAATGGATTTATAGAGGAATCAAAAAACTAAGAAAATATGAACCTGGCACTGCCTACGAGCTCTTGCAAATCCTTATTGAGCTTAAGGAGAAAAAGGAAAACTGGCTTTTCATAGCTGCCCTTGAAACGGAAGAGTTTTTTAGATTTCCCCAACTGCCCAGTTATATTAAGATGCAGAAAGCCGCTAAAAAAATTGGTAAATGGCTGGAGATTCGAGAGGCTGCCCTCAAGTACTTGAGATGCGGAGAGTTGCCAGTTAACCAGCCCAAAATTGCTGAAGAACTTTCAATCCTTCCTGACGTTCTCCCGAAAACAGGGTTACTGGAGAGCTCATTAGAAAAAATTAAACCTCCTGTCCTTGACCTGTTGATACGTATAGCTATTCAAGAAAATGATGCTGACGAAGTAGTCCATTGGTATGAAGAGCTTAAAAGTAGCAAAGGCGAAGCCGAAAAATCCCGCGAGTCCATCTTAGAAGATGAAATTGCAAATACAGTAAAGGAAAAATATCCTGCGATTGCAATTGAGATCTGGAAAAACATTGCAGAAGATTTGATCTCCAAAACAAAAGTAAGCTCATATGAGGCAGCATCAATATACCTTCGAAAAGTAAAGAAGACTCTGGAATCTATTGGAAAGAAAGAAGAGTGGGAAGCCTATCTCAAGCAGATTCGGGAAGCAAACAGGCTCAAAAAGAAGCTGCTTGAAATCCTGAATAGGCTGGAAAAAGCCCAAATTATCGCGAGTGAATAAAGAATATAAAGGAAATTTTGCCGGTAAAATGGATTGGGAAATATATACGCTCAATTTTATATATTTAGAATGACATAATTAAAAATAGGTTCAGGCTAACCTTGACTTCAGACTCATATAGATTTCAGGCTAACCTGAATTTTAGACTTACGTGAACTTCAGACTAATCTGAATTTAAGACTAACCTGAACTTAAGACTAACCTGAACTTAAGACTAACCTGAACTTAAGAGACTAACCTAAACTTAAGATTCATCTGGATTTCAGACTAATTTGGCCTCTAAATCCCAGATGTGCTTTGAAAATACAGATTTAAGATACTGATCTGAAAGAATAGCATAAAAAAGTAAAGAAAAAATTTAGAAAAAATAAAGGAGCCATAAAATGCCAGCAAAAGTCAAGAAAGAAGAATGTACAGGCTGTGGAACTTGCGTGGAGGAATGCCCTGTAGAAGCAATCACTATTGATGAGGACGAAGGTTGTGCAGTCGTCGATGAAGACGAATGTGTAGATTGTGGAGCCTGTGAAGAAGCCTGCCCCAATGAAGCCATAACGGTAGAATAACCTTGAAAACCGGAGCTCAACGCTTTAAATAAAGTCTGCAAACAAAACCGGGTATTCGGAAGGAGGGCACAAAGCTGGTCAGGTAAAGAAAATTTAATCAACGCTTGAAAGCTGCTTCCCATTCTGACTTCCTATTTTTCAGAAATCGCCGGTTTGCTCCGCTTGAAGAAGGAAGGACTTTTGTTTCATACCCCATTGCCCTTAGAATCGGTTCGTATTCTCCGGATTTCTTGCCGTTAAAAAGAATTAGCTTTAGGTTCGGGGCTATTTCTTTCAGGATTGAAAATTGATTTATCTCTTGGTTCTTTATCTTGGAATCCTCGCTTCCTTCCCTTTTTCCGGCTTTAAAGACATCCCAGAGCCCTATTTTATTACGTTTCAGAGTATCAAGCCGTTTTTGGTAACCCATATCCTGAAGGTCTTCTCCGATAATATTGCCAAGGAGCCTCCAGAAATCATTGCCTGGATGCCCGTAGTATTGATGCTTCCTGATAGAAACGTCACCCGGAAGAGACCCGAGAATAAGGATTTCAGTATTTTCGTCAGCTACTGCAGGAAAACCTTGCTTTTTCATTGATTAAGTAAGGTGGAACTTAAGGTTATTTCAAGCTTTGGGAACAAGAAACATTTTATTCAGAAAATAATTTTCTTTTTTCAATATTTTATATGCAATTATTTTCTTATATTGTAATTATAGCGCGTATGTAGGTAATTAGCTATTTTTATTTCAATTTCTAGTCTGTCTCGTTTTATAGGATTATACTTTATTACATGGAGTTTAATTTTCTCAATATTTTTTGTTTTTGATTGTCTGCTATTGTATCTGTATTGAAATATTATATAGATTTGAATCTGCTAAGTCATTGCAGGAAACAACAATGTTTCTTTTTATTGGTTTTAATTATTATAGAAAAATGAGGCTACATAAAACATTGGATAAATAAGCTTAAGACATTAACAATAGGATTAAAACTGGTGCCTTAAGAAAATAGCTTTCTAACAGGAGATTATTTTTAGTAATAAAAGAAATAATATTGGAAATATAGGCAATTTTATATATTAGTGATAAGCTTGGGAACTAAATACTGATTTCGTATTTTGAAAAGGAGTATTATGTTTTCATACTGGATAATATTCACAGCCTAATCACAAATCTGCATCAGTAAAATGTGAGAGTTTTTTGATGTTGATTGAGATCAAAAATAAAAAATGTATTTTAGTCAGGTGTTAATTGTGTGGAAAATAACAAAATATAATCGCATAATGGCGCTGTTATCTGTCTTTCTAATATTAATAATGGGTTCTGGACTAGGTGCTGCAACCGAGATAATAGTACGCAACGGTGAATCCATACAGGTTGCAGTGGATAACGCAACGCCAGGTGATACAATAATTGTAGAGCCTGGAACCTACAATGGAAACATTGTCCTCAATACAGAAAATCTAGTAATTATGTCTCAATCAGGTAATCCTGAAGACACAATAATTCAAGGAGATGGTTTTGATCTTAAAAGTGATGCACAGGGGACAGTTATCAAAGGCTTTACTTTAAAAGGCACAGATAATTCTTACGGAATAAATCTCAATGATTATGCTGACTGTACAATTGAAAAAAATAAAATAGAGAATTATAATACTGCCGTTAGCACCAGTATATACTCTACCTTTACGATAAATAATAATGAAATTTCAAGTTGTGATTCTGGAATTGATATCGGTGAATCCTATAGCGCTACTGTCAAAGACAATACAATTTCAAATTGTAGAACAGGAGTCGTTGTGGGAGATTTAGGGAATGCAAATATTGAAAACAATATGATCAAAGAAAATGATAATGGAATAGCCTTAATGTACGAAGCTCGTGCTACTATTGTTGGTAATAATGTAAACTTTAACAAAAAGTGTGGCCTTTACGATAATTCATATGGCGGTAGCACAATTTATAACAATTACTTCAATAACACAGTAAATGTGATTTTTGGCAGTAATCACAATTACCCTAACACCTGGAATACTACAAAAACAGCCGCTGCAAATATAATAAGTGGCCCTCATATTGCAGGAAACTATTGGGCTAAACCTGACGGAACAGGCTTTTCTCAAACACACTACGATGCAGATGGAGACGGTATAGCAGAAGATGAAGTCGTGTTAAACGAGAAAGAAATTGACCATGCAGCCATCGTATCATCAAATATAGTAACACCGGAGCAGCCTGTAGAAACACCTAATGAGAATCAAACTGGAAATCAAACTGAAGCACCTAATGAGAATCAAACTGAAGCACCTAATGAGAGTCAAATTGGAAATCAAACAGAAATGCCCGCTCAGAATTTAACAGAGTTGCCTGTAGAGGGGATTGAAGACACTGGAAGCAGTAGCTCTGGCGGCAGTCATCACAGCTCTGGATCATCCGGTGGATCTGCAGGTGGATCTCCTGAGCCTCAGAAGAATGTTGAAGCTAAAGATACAGCTAGAGTTTTCATTCCTGGTGAGAAGCTTGTATATTTCAACTTTACAAATAATGTAACCGTTGTTGATTATATTAGCTTTGAGTCAGAAAAGACAATGGGTAAAACGACAGCAATTGTTGAAAACCTCAAAAACAAATCTGATCTTGTTACAGAACTTCCAGAAGGAAATGTATATAAGTCCTTTAATGTGTGGGTAGGAAACGGTGGTTATGGAGATTCTGACGATATTCGAAATGCAGCCATAAGCTTCAAGGTTGAAAAGGCCTGGATTCAGGAAAATAACATCAATTCGTCTTCTATTGTGCTTTATAAGTACGATAACAAAAATAAAGAATGGATGAAGTTGCCAGTAAACCTTACAAATGAGGACGATCAGTCCCTGCATTTCACAGCAAATGTGCCTGGCTATTCTTCTTTCGTGATAACAGGAGAGCAAAGCACATTAACAACAGAACTTACTCAAACAGAAGCAGATAGTAAGGGAAGTAATAATGAGAGCAATACTTCAAGTGAAACAGGTGCAGAAAATCCGAAGTCACCTGGATTTGGCATAATCGGCGTAGTTGTCGGTCTAATTTGTGCAATCAGATATAAAAGAACATAAAAGGTGCAGGTATAAAATTTAATAAAAAGTTACAGGAAAATAATGTTGAAAAGCTCATGGATTCAATGGAGTTCTCTCAAACTGAATTGAATCCAGAGCTAATTATTTAACAAAATATGCAGCTTTGGTTAAAACGTATATGAAAAATATATTCTGAATTAAAGGGAGAAACTCCCTTTAATTTTTACTTATTTTAAATAGTTTAAATCAACATCAACCGAAGTGAGTAAAAAAGCTTGTTATAATAGAATTCAGTTCAGGCTCACTAAAGTTAACCCAAGTTAAATAAGGAACGAAAAAAATCAAATTGTTTAAAAAATCAAGTTAGCTAAAAATTAATTTAACAAAAAAAATTAAATTCGGGCTATCTTTTCAGACAAATCTTTGTAATAATTAAAAAGTTCTTGCCCCCAGACAAGGGCGCTTTTCTCAAAACTTACCATTTCGTGGTTATAGTACCTTCCTTCTTTAGAGACCATGGAAAGGGAGAGGAAGCGATCGGTAACAATGCTGGAAGCAAGCTCAATTTTCTGGTCGCAAACAAAAAGGCCTGTGTTTTTAAGATTTAAGAATTTTTCCACATCTGCCCTGTAATCGGAAACTAATTTTTCATAAATTGGCCTTTCCAAAACAAGCGAGACTTCAATACCTCTGATTGCGAGATCCAGATAGAGACTTGGATACCCAGGGCGGAAAATTGAAGAAATCTCCATAACTGTCCTGGAGCTGTAAAGAGGATCCATAATTTCAGGAGGATAATCAAAAATATGGGTTTTCTGAGGTAAAAGCTCTTTACAACTCCCGAGTTCTCCAATCCTATCCAGTAGGTGAGGAGGAAGAGTCCGTAAATTCTGTCTTGCCCAATAATCATGGTTCTCGTCGAAAACCTGGAAAGTGGAGAGAAGAGGCTCCATTTTTGGGACAATGAGCTTTCCTTTTACAGAGAGACTGTAACAATCTTCTTCTTGCACCAGAAGCCCTTCCTTAAGCATGATGCGAATTTGAGCCATTATAGGACTGGAACTGACATTAAGTCCTTTCTTGATTTCTTCGATTGTCTTTGGCCCGTCCTTCAGAAGTAAAAGCAAATTTTTTCTTTTATCCGAAAAAAAAATTGTGTCTATTAACTGAAGTTCTGTACTCATTCAATTTAACTCCCTGAAAAGGATTCTGGAATAGAATCTGGATTTGGTTGGAAATTTAACTTTGAATTTACATATTTACTAATTACTTGCCGATTGGCTCACAAATTACCTTACAAACTGCCTTACGAATTGCCTTATTTATCAGTGCAGGCTGAGCAACATGGATTCCAGAAAAGTTTCGCTTTCTGCTGTACACATAAAGTTATCAATATATTGTTCGCTCTCGATCTGCCAGGCTGTTGATTTATAAAACTCAAAAAGCTCTTTTGCCCAGTTTATAGCCTCAGGTTCAGAACAGGACATGTAATCATAATAGAATCTCCCATTGCTGTCAAAGAGAGAGACCATCATCCCACGGTCTGAAACCATAAGTTCAGCCAGCTTGACCCCATCATTACAGACAAAAAGTTCAGTGTTTTGCAGCGTAGTAAATTTTCTTATTTTCTTTTCATAATTCTGCATAATTTTTTCGAGTACCGACTCTGTGAAAATAAGAGTGACATTTGACTCGAGCCTTGCAAGCCTTGTGTAAAGGGGAAGGAATTCAGGCCTGTAAAAGGATGAGAACACCATCAAATAACGTGATGAGGAGAAGAATTCCAAAAGTTCTGTACTCGGTTCAAAAATCTGGCTCGGATCGGGTTCAACCAGCTTGCAGTCCTTCAAGTCTCCTATTTTGTTGAGGAGATACGGGGGAATTCCACTTAGGTCGTGTTCGATCCAGTAATTGTCTCTCTCGAGTAAAATAAGGACATTGACAAGAGATTTAACTCTTTTAAAGACCTGATCTCCCATATCTGTCAATTCATAGCTGCCATTTTTTTGAATAACAAGGTCACTGTCCGTAAGCCTTTTGATTTGGGGTAAGATAGCCGTGGGAGAAACATCAAGGAGGGTTTTAATTTCTTCCATTGTTCTTGGTTCCTCTCCCAAAAGTAAAAGGAGATCTCTTCGTTTCTGGGAACGAAATACGACATCTATTAACTCATGCTGCATTCAAACCACTTCTATCGCATTTTTATGTAGATATAGGATTTCTGTATCATTTGACACTAAAATCTCCGCACGAAGACGGATGAAAATTCGAGTTCCAGTCTGATTCTGTACAACCTGAACAGGAAGAAGCGTTTGTGCCATATTACAGGGATAATCGATACACCCATTTATATAAAAGTATTTGGATGAATAATTTTAAACGCAAGAAAGTCTAGGCAACATAATTATGTGAGTTCCTGAAAAATTACAGGCATCCATAAAAACGATAGCTTAAGATGTATTTTGAAATCGTTAGTTTTTTTACTAACTAAAAGAATTAGAGGATGTAAAATTGAAAGAGTACAACATGAACATTGAAATTTTTGACCGGATTTATCTGAATAATCGCATTGTTCAAAAAAAATCATTATGTAATTTATCCACGCATTTAGAAGAAGTCTAGATGTTTAGAAGAGTGACTTCAAAAATTTAAGACTTGTTTATCAGGAAAAGAGATTGCAAATAATTCCAGGGAAAAAAGCTGTGTAATTACTTTAAAATTTCAGACCCCTTATTGCTCTGTAAAAACCAGAAAAAAATTTTCGTCGGTTATGGTATATGTGATAATTTCCCCTAATTATGTTGTATAAATGTGTCAGAATTAACGGACACGCAAATCAATCAAAAAGGAAAAGTTCCGGTAAGAAGAAGAAAATTCTTTCGCTAGTAGATACTGAGGAAATCTGGAGATAGAATCCAATAGAACGGACTCGTTGCAGATTTTTCAGATCTTAATACCCAAAAGAAATGACTTCATGGAGGGAAAGCCGGAACCTCACGATACCGAATATATCCGGGACTGTAGACCCGGTAACGGTAGAGATCTTTTTGCCAAAAACCAAAACGGAGGTTTAAAAATATGTTGGACTTTACAGAGGCAAGTCTGAAAAAGGTTTTAACCAGATACAATGTGGCTCTGGAAAAGGCAATGACGCCTGAAGAAGCCGCAGAAGAGATCTATCCTAAAGACGAACTGATCTACCCGATCGCAAAGGCCATCTTCGAGGGAGAAGAAGATGACGTTATCGAGGGTCTCCAAGCTGCAATCGATGCAGGCAAGGACCCAATTGCTCTTATCGATGACGCTCTCATGGTCGGTATGGGCGTTGTCACAAGACTCTATGATGAAGGTATAATTTTCCTTCCAAATGTCATGATGTCCGCTGACGCCATGCTCGAAGGTATCGAATTCTGTAAGGAAAACTCTGAAGCTGCCCCTGTAACCAAGGGAACTGTTGTCTGTCACGTCGCAGAAGGTGACGTTCACGACATTGGTAAGAACATCGTTACCGCTCTCCTCAGAGCAAACGGATACAGTGTAGTTGACCTCGGAAGGGACGTCCCTGTGGACGAAGTCCTTACAGCAGTTGCCGCAAACAACCCAATTATGGTCACAGGTACTGCTCTAATGACCACCACCATGTATGCATTCAAGGAAGTTAACGACAAACTCCTCGAGAAAGGATATAAGATTCCATTCGTGTGCGGTGGCGGTGCAGTTAACCAGGACTTCGTATCTCAGTATGCACTCGGCATATATGGTGAAGAAGCAGCTGATGCACCCAAGGTTGCTGACGCAATAGTTGCAGGTACTACAGATATCGCAGCATTAAGAGACAAATTCCACAAGCACTGAGGTGAGTTAAATGGCAGCAAAAAGATATACTTCAATGGCATACGCAAGCGCAGACGAAATGACCTTCGGCGTATCCAAATACCCGGTAAAGGCAGGCCTCGACCTCGAAATCGGTGCAGGCTACACAATTCCTGAAATTAATTATGCTCCAAGACCTGAAGCCGGTGCATCCAAGGAAAAACTCGTAAAGGAATACGAGAGGATCACCACTGACATTATGTCAAGGATGGTTCAGGTTGGTTTCCCAGCAGTTATTCTCGAAACCGAACACGTTCAGCAGATGTCCAACAACCCCTCCTGGGGAGCAGAAGTTGCACACGCCCAGAAAACTATCATGGAAGAGTTCCACGATGAATATGGAATAAAGTGCGCACTCCGCCACACCATTGGTGACATTCGTGAGAACAGAGATTTCCTTCAGCTCAGAGGCGACAAGTACTCCGTCTTCCTCGAAGCCTTCGAAGAATGCGCCAAGGCAGGTGCTGACCTTCTGTCCGTTGAATCAATGGGTGGTAAGGAAGTATTCGACTACGCAGTTCTCAGGAACGACATTGCTGGTATGCTCTACTCAATCGGCTGTCTCGGTTCCATTGACATGGAACTCATCTGGTCAGACATCTCCGCAATTGCAAAGAAGACCGGAACTGTCTCTGCAGGTGACACAGACTGTGCCCAGGCAAACACCGCAATGTTCATCGGCGGTGGACTGCTGGACAAGAACCTCGCCCACACCCTTGCAATCCTTGCAAGAGCAATCTCTGCTCCAAGGTCCCTCGTCGCATACGAATGCGGTGCAGTAGGCCCTGGTAAGGACTGCGGATATGAAAACATCATTGTTAAAGCCATTACAGGTATGCCAATGACCATGGAAGGCAAAACCTCAACCTGTGCCCACTCTGACGTAATGGGTAACCTGGTCATGCAGTGCTGTGACTGCTGGTCCAATGAGTCTGTTGAGTACCACGGTGAATTCGGCGGTACAACTGTTCAGTGCTGGTCCGAGTCCCTTGCATACGACTGCGCTCTCATGAACACCGCTCTTGAAACCAAGAACGACAAGGTTCTCAGGGACCTCCTTATGCTCTCCGACAGATACAGAGACCCACAGGCATACGTCCTTGCATACGACAACGCCTACAGAGTCGGTCAGGCAATTGTAAAGGACGGAGACAATATCTACCTCAGAGCAAAGAACGCTGCAGTCGAATGTTGCAAGATTGTCGAAGAAGGTGCAGCTGACAAGCTCGAGCTCTCCAGATTCGAAGCCAAAGCCCTCGCAGACGCAAAGGCAGCTCTCGAATCTCTTCCAGACGACATGGACAAGTTCATGGACGACTGTCTTACAAAATACAAGAGTGAAGTTAAAGTCTTCCTGCCGGAGAACTACGGCTTCTAAG
The DNA here is from genome assembly GCA_002496565.1 of Methanosarcina sp. UBA289. Taxonomy (GTDB): domain Archaea; phylum Halobacteriota; class Methanosarcinia; order Methanosarcinales; family Methanosarcinaceae; genus Methanosarcina. The sequence goes on from DAKJ01000003.1 coordinate 50,022, forward strand.
CCGAATCCTCCGGTTCTCTTTTTCTTTTTGAGAACTAGCTTAGAATACACAGATTCGTTTATATTTCTCGCCGTCTTGGCCTTTGTTTTTGCATGACTTGTGTCTCCTCTGTATTCTCTGCACCCCTTATAATTTTGATATACTTGCGTTTTAGTTCAACCAGAACTTATAATCACAAGGACATGAAAACTCACACAAAGTTCCTTTTTATTATACACCAGTACTCTTAAACGCAAGCGTTGAGCCGCAACCGTTGAGCCGGTTGATCACGCCGGCCATTTCTTTGCGGGGGTTTTTCGCTCAAGCCTTTTTGAGCTTGCGGGCAAAATCTTTTAAGAAGATTTGTGGGATTCAGGCAGTAGGTTCAGAGTGGGATTCACCCAGTTAGCAGATTAATCAAAAATTAAATTAATATAAAGAATAATGCTACAAAAATAAGATAATTTTGACTAAATATAGTGAAATTAAATATTAGGACTAAAATATATTCCCAGAGAAGAAGAGCATATTTAATTTAATAATTACATAGAAAAAGGAAAAACATATATATAAGAGAGGAGTATCGATAATTAGTAGCGTGGGACAAAAAATATACGAACAGACTAAAAAACCGTGCCATCAGTAAGGAGTTCAGACAACTCTCCCATGTTACTTTCTTTCTATAATTATTGAATTTTCAAAATGATCCCGTTTTAAGAACTAATAAGTTAAATTTTACAGATGGACTCTGCTCCAGTACTTTCCCAATAAATGATAAAGCTCAAGTTTTTAGACTAGTTTTACTAGGAAAATTTCAATTATATGTTATTTATGAAACAAGCATTGTAATTTTCAGCTTTGGGAATATTCAATTTACATACTGATCCTGAGGTATTACCTATTTTCGATTGTTAAGATCTTTAGCTGTGATTTGTTCCGTAAATAGTTAATTTGAAGACTTGCCAGAGAACTAGATGGGCCTCGTGCTGTAAGAAAAATGCTTGAAAAAGAGTTTAGAGAAAAAACTTTATGAAAACCCTTTTCAGTTTCCGCAATACTTCTATCAACATGGCTGAGTGAAGAAAACAATCTGGAAAAAACCTATGATCATGTAATGAGGCTCTTCAGATAATCGAGAAGAGAAGCATGGTCTTCTAGCACAAGATCTGCATGCTCTATTTTTTTAGGCTCAAGCATACTTGCAACTGCAACACAGTAAAGCCCTGCTCTCTTGGCGGCAGTTATCCCCAAAGGCGCATTTTCAATTACTACACACTCGTTTTTTGTCAGGTCAAGCATTTCAAGGGCTTTAAGGTAAGGGTCAGGATCAGGTTTCCCATATTCAAGGTCGCTCCCGGTAATTATGACCTCAAAACAGTTCGAAAAATACTTATCAATAATTTTATTTATTGTATCGACATGAGATCCGGAAACCATAGCGAGCTTGAAGTGTCGTTTCAACTCCTTAAGGCAATCCAGAATACCCTCAAAAGGCTTTATCTGATCAAACTCAAGAACCTCACGTTTCCTCTCAGGCAGTTGATCTAAATGCCAAGGCTCAGGCTCTCTTCCGACCTTTTCAAAAATTGATTTAATTAACCTCCTGTTGTTTGAGCCTTCGAGCTCGTAAATATCCTCCCTAGTTATGGTAATACCAATTTCTTTGAAGGTTTTAACCCAGGCGTCGGCCTGGAAACGCATGGAATCTACAAGAACCCCATCCACATCAAAAATTATTGCTTTTAACATCTATTCAATAGATTGTTATAATCTATAATAAATATTATGAAAATCCAAGTTCAGAAAAATCTCTATATAGATAGATATCAAGTAGTAATCAGAATATTTTTTCCTTGATTGGACTTTTTCACTTGAAATACCTATAATACCTATCATACAGGTAACCACCTAGCCAGTACCCAAGGAGAGCAAAAATTAGTGTGCCTGGGGCGTAGATAGAAGGGCCTAATCCCTCAATGAGAAATAAAAGATTGAAAAATAAAAGATAAGAAATTAAAAAGATTAAAGATACAATTATCTTGACATGTTTCTTTTCCAGTCTCAAGTTTTATCTGAACCTCCTCTCCCCAACCTTAAAATCTGTAACTTATGGAATTAGACTTATTTACGGCTTTTAAAAAATTGATTGCCCGCAAGCCTTTTCAAAAAAGGCTTGAGCGAAAATTCAAGCAACGAGGTGGTCGGCAGATTATCACAAGCCTTTTCAAAAAAGGCTTGAGCGAAAACAACGTGGAGGCGTAATCAAACAGCGCAACGGTTGCGGCCGACGGTTGTAGCTCAACGGTTATAATTGATCAAAAAATTTCTTACTTTCTTTCTTCGCCTTTCTTGCCTTCTTCACCTTCTTTCTTGAAATTAAGAGAAACTGAATTAATGCAGTAGCGTTTTCCGGTTGGTACAGGGCCGTCTTCAAATACATGACCCAGATGACTTCCGCAGCGGGAACAGACTACCTCAATCCTGTTCATGAAATAACTGGTATCCTCTTTGAGCTTTACCCTGTCACTCGAAATCACATCATAGAAACTTGGCCAGCCGGTTCCGGACTCGAATTTTGTGTCCGAGGAAAAGAGTTCTTGCCCACAGGCAGCACAGGTGTAAACTCCTTTTTCCTTGTTATAGTACAGGTTGCCGGAAAAAGGCCTTTCCGTACCTTTTTGCCTCAGGACGTGATATTGCTCAGATGTGAGTACCTTTTTCCATTCTTCTTCGGATCTTTCGATTGCTTTCTGTGCCAGTTGTAAACCCCCTATCAATGTAAGTAGTTGTTTTAGAAATATTACTGTTTCTTCGATACAGGAAAAACCAATTGCGAATTCAGAAGTAGAGTCAATGTATGTGTATGGAATAAAATGATAAATTACATTTATAGAGATCCAATAAAAATTATACGCATAGAAATAAAATGACAAAAGTAGCTTATTATAAAGTGCGGTAGTCAGATAGAGATAATAAATAAAAAAAGAATTATATAATATTTGGTATAAAATAATATCTCTGGAATAGAACTTGTTGGTTTGAGTTAGCATGGGAAACAATCTGACAAGGGAGAAAGACTACAGTATAATAACCGCTGCATTTATCTTTATACTTCTTGCAGTAGTCTTTGTAGTTATCATTTTTAAACAAATTAACCTTGGAAAGTTTATCCTGCCGTTCTATCTCATAGTAATTGGAATGTTTTTCTTTGCTACAGCTATGGAATCCGAAAATAAACTAGGAGAATGGCTTGCTTCTTTGAGCTGGACATTTAATATGCTTGGTTTGGTTCTCTTTTATCAATACACAACAGGAAATTTGAAAAGCTGGATCTATATGTGGGCTCTAATCTTTCCCACCGGAATTGGACTGGGTCAGGTCTGTTACGGAGCTGTTAAAGCCAAAAAAGAGCCTATTGAGCGTGGAAAAGTCCTTATCCAGATAGGATTTGGGCTATTTATCTTTATCTTCGTAGTTTTCAAGCTATTTTTTCCAGTAATAGCACGAATGGATAAATAATACGTAGAAGATTGCAAGGAAAAGTAATGAAAAACAAGCATGGGTAAAGATAAGTGATACCAAAACATAATGAAGGAAAAATGGTTGAAAATCTAAGGAAAAACTCGAAGTTTATTCCTAAACATTCATTCGTAGCTGAAGTTGATAGAAAAATTATAGGAATCCTGAATATTATCCGAGATTCGAGTTTAAACTGGCAACTACATGGGGAATCACAGATCCTTTCGGCGCACCTGTTGAAGCATTTATGGTGCTGGAATTAAAAGGAAACTTGCTTAAAGGACACATCGGGTAGTATAAGATCCAGAAAAGTTTCTTGAGGCGTGAAAGAGAGAAATAAGATTCAAAAAAGGAAAAGCGATTTAAATGGTAAAAGCAGGCTTAAAAGGGTAAAAATTGGAAGTAAAAAGAAAAATAACAGGGGAGAAATCATATAAGTGGGATCAAGCTTGACTCGCCTCTTCTAAATTCAGGGCCAGACAGATGAGTAGTCGAGACCAATTTTCCGAGCTCTCTTGATTTTTCAAGCAGTCTGGGCCTGAAGGAGACTTCAAGATTATCCGTGCCAGCAGCAATAATGGTTTCTAAAACATCAAAACCTAGGTAGTAGAGAATTCCGGCTGTATATTCAAAATACGGTTTGAAGGCATCTCTGTCCGAACTTCCCTGGGAAAAAACAAGAATAAGTTTTTTATTATCAAGCCGGCTCGAAAAATCAGGTTTTAAGAAGGCTGTCAGGCGATCGATAAAGAGTTTAGTCTGAGCAGTCATCTGCCACATGTAAACAGGAGAGCCAAGTACAACAGTGTCTGCAGCCTGGATTTCCTGGTAAAGTTCCTGCATGTCATCATCTATCGCACAGCAACCAGATTCCTGGCATCTGCAGCAGGCATCACAACCCTTAATATTTAGAGAAGCTAGATTGTAAATTACTTTTTCTGCACCGTTTTCAGCAGCTCCGTTGAGAATTGCATTTACAAGCTTTGTAGTGTTTCCATTGATATTAGGACTACCCACCAATCCAAGAATTTTAATGCTAGAACCCCCGTTTAAATGTATAAAAAATCTAGACTTTACACAAAATTGGATAAAGTATAAATGATTGATTAACATAAAAAGATTTCTCTTATCTAAAAAGTAAGCTGTCCCGTTAAGCCATCAGGAAAAGAAAGGAGAAGAAAAAGGATGAAAAAAGATAAGTAAAAAGGATGAAAAAAGATAAGAAAAAGAGGATGAAGGGATAAAAAATTAAAAGGAGACAGAAAAGAAAGAATTATGCTTCTTTTAGCTTTTCTCCTGTTCTTCCTTGCTCTAATTTCTTTTTTAATTCAGTTTCTCTCAATTTTTGAATTTAACTCCTCTTTACTTTTAAAAGGGCGAAAGCTCCAAGCCCTGCAAGAATTACAGGGAGGGCGTTAAATCCGGGAATTGGAAACTCCTTCTCTTCTGGCTCTGTTCGAGGCAGTTCTTTATAGGTATTGTAATTAAAGATAGAGACGCCCATGAAAGCTGAATCATTGGAATAATAATCTACGAGGCCGGCAAAAAGTTTCTGTATTGAATATTTATCCTTAAAGCCTTCTTCAACAGAGATCTCTATAATTCCTCTTGAACCCGCCCCTCTTATCTCTCCCATTTCAAGGGCAATGGCATCAACAATACCTGAAACGGAATTAAGCTCTCCAGCTTCACCGGGATAAGCCCTTATAACAAATGAATCGACAAAAGGAGCAATTTCCTTCATTTGAGATGCAGTATAATTAAGTGGAAGGCTTGCTGAGATAGATAAGTTCTCTTCGGCCTCTTTATTTGCTGTTTCAAACAGTGTCTTGTAATCGATTTCGCTTTCGTCAGAATCTTTCCAGGCAGACGAGTTTATGTAGATCTCTATTCCATCAAAAGGAGCAAGGGACTTTTGATTATAACCAAGTACTGTATTAAGAGAATTTTGGCAGAGGTTACCAGCTCCCTTTTTTGTGCAATTTACATTTTCCAGAATCACGGCATGTACGGAAATTCCTTTTTCATGGGCCATTTTCACAAAGCGCTCGTATTGCCATACATCTTCGCTGTCTACACTAAGGAAAATCGTATCTATTCCCGAGGAGTTAAGTTCATTTACCAGGGAATAGAAATCAAACCCGTACGGGGAAGAAAGTCTGATTCCAGAGATCCCGATCGTGTATTCAGGAAATGAGAGTTCTGGAGTGCCTGTCTCGTTTTGGCTCAGGTTTTTCTGTGTTTGAGCAGCTTCCTCAGAAACAAAAGTTTCGGAATTTATCTCGGATTCAAGCTCGGCTTGAGGCTCGGAAATATTTTCAGAGCTGTTTTTAGAATAATCTCTCAAAGAGTTTTCAGAGTTGTTTTTAGAGATATTCTCAGAATTATCTCTCAAAGAGTTTTTAGAGTTAGTCTCAGAAACGCTTTCTGAAGAAACGTTACCTTCTCCCTGAGCCGAAATAATTTTTACCGTGGGCTCGGTTTCGACAAATTTCCGAACTAAGACGTAATCGACTGCCATATAGCCTGTGTTCTTCGAGGCGTCTTTGTAGGAAGCAGCATACAGGTAAATATGCATTGGGAAATTGGTTATCGAATCGTTTGAGGCGACGTCCATTCTTGGGTCACGGACACCGTTTTTAAACCAGGATACTTTGCGGGTATCGTTCTCCTCATACCAGGCAATTCCTGAGACATACCATTCTCCTTCAGGAACGTTGACGTCAGTGAGATCATATAGATTATTTTTTTCCTTCCTGTAAACTGTTTCCAGGTCTACGCGGCTTTCATTGGCAAGCTCGGTCTCATGCTTGATCTGATTTTTTCTACTGTCGACCTGGTCTATGAAACCCTGTTGCAGCACAGGCCCTCTATTGTCATCACCTGTGGTGACTTTCATTCTTTTGACCACAAAAATAGAATTAATTTCAAAATTTTCTTTGCTGTAGATCATAGAGGAATCATATGCATGAACCTTTGGAGCTGAGACATTGCAGATCCCATTTTTAACCTCAACCAGGCCTCCTCCCGCACTTTCAGCGTTCCAGTCAAGCTCGTTGAGGTTATTGCCCTCGAAATTATCAAAAAAGTCAAAAGTTTTTTCTCCATTGCTCATAGCTTCAGCCTCTGGGTCTCCATACCTCATGAGGATCTTACCGGTTTGATTTGCAGAGAGAGACGGAAGCCTGACCCAGATAAGGGCTTCTTCATTTTCAGGGTCCCAGGTTTCGATCCAGTAATTGAGCGTTCTATTTCCTGATGAGAATCGAATGTCTGAACCGTCACTTTTTGCCTCGGAGAAGTTAAAATTAGAAGAGTTCAAACTAACAGCGACAGGGTATCCTTGTAGGGGTTTACCGGCGTTTTCAGTAATTAGGATTTCCTTGGAGCAATCCCATGAATTTTCTTTTGTGGAAAGATCCGACGTGCCCGTAGCAGCCAAGGCACAGCCTGTTAATGAAAAGATGAAAAATACAGAGAAAATTACGTATACAATAGATCTTTTTGCTATCATTCAAAGCCTCTCGTAAACTCTTTATTAAACCCGATTGAGCATTAATATGAAAATCTTGATAGATAGTGATTATTTTCCTAAAAAGAATAAACCTTTTCATAAATTCCTGTCTAAAATAATAAAGACAATGATATTAGTAATTGTAATAAAAGAAAATCAAAAAACAATAAAATCCACAGAGATAAATCCGAAACAGTAATAAAGAACCTTTGCAATTACGGTTCCAATGACACTTCTATCCAGTACCGAACTGAAAAAACTTATACAGGCAAAACCTCCTTTGCTTGAAAATGCCATTGATATAGAAACTCAGATCCAGCCTAACGGACTTGAGCTTACCCTGAAAGAAGTGAAAACAATAGAAGGTTCTGGAGCTGTGGATTTTGATAATTCAGAGAGAAAGCTTCCAGATGGGGAAAAACTCGAATTTGAGAGCGACGGTTGGATTCACTTGCCTGCTGGGATTTACAAGGTGCTTTTCAATGAGATTGTAAATATTCCCATGAACCTGGCTGCAATTGCAAAGCCGCGGTCAACCCTTATTCGCTGCGGAGCTACCCTTGAAACCGCGGTATGGGATGCAGGATACAGGGGCCGTAGCGAGTCGATGCTGGTAGTTTACAACACTGCAGGCTTCAGGCTGAAAAAAGACGCCAGAATTATGCAGCTTTTATTCTATACCCTGGACACGGAAGTAGAAAAAGGGTATTCAGGGATCTATCAGAACGAGAACACAAAGTAAGTTATCAAAAAGTCTTTAAGTTTTTTCTAAATTATTTTAAACTTTTTATAAACTATTTTTTAAGCTATTTAGTCTCCGGCTCATGAATTAGATTCGTAGGAAGTGAGCAAAAGAAACCCTGATATTTGGGTCCTCAGAAATATACTGACAAAATATATATCATTAAATTCGTATATGCAGCTTATGAATGCAATAGGTAAATCCGTAAGGATGGAGCGTATATTCAATCGAAATACCGGTAACGCGATTATTATTCCTATGGACCACGGAGTTGGTGCTGGTCCAATTGAAGGACTTAAAAACCTTCAGGAAGCTGTAAACAGGGTAGCAGAAGGTGGGGCAAATGCCGTGCTCGGGCATATGGGACTTGCCAAATATGGACATAGAGGGTATGGACATGATGTTGGTCTTATAATCCACCTGTCAGCTTCAACTTCTCTTTCCGTTGATCCTAACCATAAAGTTCTGGTAACAACCGTAGAAGAAGCTATAAAAGTTGGAGCCGATGCAGTATCCGTTCATATAAATGTAGGGGCTGAAGACGAGTATGAGATGCTACAGGGGCTAGGCTATGTGGCAGGAAAGTGCGATGAATGGGGAATTCCACTCCTTGCAATGATGTACCCACGCGGAAAAAAGGTTCGCTCTGAATATGATGTGGATGTCGTAAAACATGCAGCTAGAATCGGAGCCGAACTCGGAGCCGATATAGTCAAGACAAATTATACCGGAAGCCCTGAAACTTTTAAAGAAGTAGTTGACGGATGCCCTGTACCTGTAATTATCGCAGGCGGCCCGAAAATGGACTCTGAACAGGAACTGCTGGAGATGATCGAAGGATCCCTCGAAGCCGGAGGAAGGGGTGTTGCCATTGGAAGGAATGTTTTCCAGTCTCAGGACCCAACAGGTCTTGTCCGGAGGATTGCAAAAGTAGTTCACGAGGGCGTAAGTGCAGAAGAATTATCGAAATTAGGCAAGCAAGCCTGAAGGTTAAAGGTCTGACAGGAAAAATAAAAAAGAAAAATAAAAACATGATTTGAAAAAAGCAGAAAAGAAAAAAATTAAAATTTGAACAGAGAGGATAAGGTCAGAGGAAATCGATTTCAATATTTCCAGTGGGAATAAAAGGGTTAGAATTTTCTTATAGGGAGAAACTCTTTATAGAGAGAAACTCTTCGAAAATATAAAGGATAAATAGACGCCGTAAATAAAAAACAAGGAACCTGAGTAAAACTCAAGTTAGATCTTAAGAATGAAACATCCTTGGATTAAATATTTTAAATTTCAAGCCCTTTATTCACTTAAAATCTCTTTTCATATTTTTTAAATTTAATTCCAGTTTCTAAATAAAATTTCTTCATTTCCTATTTTTAAAGCTGCTAGCTTAGAGTCTATCTAAACATGTTTTCATTTGAGAGCCAAATCTTTAAAGTATCCCTTAAAAATTTATATAATTGATTATTTTTTTTGAACTTACATCCTCAAAGCTGGACTTACATACTTTCTTTGTACTCCTGTAGCCCTAAAGTTATAATTTTAACAAATAGCTTTCAGGAGCATTACTTAGAGTAAATTACTTTAAAAATCACTGATTCAGGAATGATATACAGGGCAAAAATAAAAGCCACGACGGCAAATGAACAGAAAAAGATAAGCAGACTTAAAAAAGAGAAAATTCAGGATAAGAGAAAGTAATTTCATGAGGCTAGAACTTTATTCGGGAACTTTTCTCAAAAGATTTTTTGTGCTTGCCAAAAAGACCTTTGGTTAAACTCGGGTTATATATACTCCAGAAAAATTGGCTGTTAACATATAGATTCCATTGGAAATAATGGGGCACTTGAATTTTCAGGAACGAAAAATGAAAAGATAAGAGTGAATGCGAATAAGGAAACAAATATTTAAGCACAGTAAGCTAACTGTAAATAAGTTATAAGAAATAAAATTAGACATTAGAATTTTTAAAAACCGCATCAAAAAGGAAACAGAATCTATTTCACATAAAAAATAAAAACTCGAAGGACAAACTGAAAAATATATAGAAATGAAATAAAAAAGAAAAAAATGAAATAATAAGTAGTAATAAAAAATTAACCCGTAAAAGTTTCCAGTAGAAATAATGGGGTCCCTCTTAGAAGAAAAAGTAGAACCTATATGGTTGAAATGGAGATCAATAGAATTAAAAGATCTTTAGTTTCCTGAAATATAGGTTTAACAGAAACGTCTGTTGTTCTTGGTTTTACTACCCAAGTGCTCAAGTCCTATTTAAGACGAATTCTTTGAGAAAAAAATCAACTTTTAAACAAAAAAATAAAACCAAAGTAGAAATTAAAAATCAATAAAAGGGACAAGGTCACAGCCTGTACATTTCAGGCACATGGTTTTTGCAAGCCCTGGATCCAGCCCATATTTCTTGAGAATCTCGGCTTCAAGTTTTGCAAGCTTTAGAAGGCGTTCAGGGGACGGCCGTTCCATAAAACAATATCCAGCTCTCAGAGGATGCGGGTTTACCGGCCGCAGAACAGGAATTACTCCGATTTTTGCAAGGGTCTCAATTCCATCCCTTACAGAATCGTCGCTTTCTCCGAGGCCTATTATAAAATTACTGAAAACCCGGTTTTTTCCGAAAACGTCGACAGCTTCCCTGAGGCGATCCAGAATATAATCAAGGGAAAGGTCTCCACAGACTGTTTTGAAGATTTCACGGTCCATAGTTTCAACATTATATTTGACTTCAGAAGCTCCTGCTTCATAGAATTTTCTGGAGCAACCTTTAGTAGGATACACCGAAACTCCAACAGGAACATTGTACTTTTTGAGAGCAGGAAGCAGTTTGAGCACTCGTTCAACCTCTCCTTCTATTGAGGTTTCAACGCCTGAGGTAAGGGAAATAGCTTTCAGATTTCCTGCTTGCAAAACCTCATCAATTATGCTCAGAACTTCCTCTTCGTTTTTAACATGCCCCTGCAATTTGGGAACAGAACAATATTTGCAGTCAAATACACACCTTTCACAAAGAGTTATAAAAGCTTGATCAGGACAGTGCGCAGAGGCAGGCTCAAGTTTCCCTCGCACAAGTTCTTCTCCTTGATAGAAAATCCCAACATATCCTTCGTCTTGAACCTTTAGAATTGAAAGAGGAGAGTCTTCTTTTATGCTGAGCCTTACCCGTTTGTCTCCAGATCTGAAGAAAACTGAACTTGTACCTGCCCCCGGACCCGCAGTCGAACCCCGAGCTCGTGGGATAAGCGAGGGATCTACGGAAACCGAACCTATGGAAATAAGGAAAGCTTTTATTTCCGGCGTAATTGACTTGCTTTGCATGCAAATGCTCCTCATAGCTATTACAAAAGGATTACAAGGTAATTACAAGGTGATTACAAATAAATATAGTTCTGAAACTCCTTTTGTTTCTCTCATCATTACTAAGAGATATATAAATTGTTCTATTTATATAATTTAAATTGTTTCTGACCAATTAAAAGCCATAAGAAAAATCCCTAGACCTTACCCCATACCTTGCCTTAAGTCCCCTAAAATCTGAAAGTCAGATTTTGTAGGCATTTCAGTCCATAAAACTGATTTTCTCATATATAGGCCTAGAAAAAGATTATTTAAGACTTAAATATAATCAAACCTCAAACATAAAGAATGAAAATAAGATGCAGAAGCCCCATATATACAGGCATAAGATAATGTTATAGAAATAATATAAGCTTAGAACAATGGACTAAAATTATAACAATGTGTTAATATATTGATAATAGAATAACATTGTGTGTTAAAAATATTAAATACTGTAAGCGTGTAGTATAAATTGCGTTCTCATCCCTTTAATACCCCACTCGTCAATATCTACTCCACAAGTAAGGGGAAAAACTGAAAGAGAATTAATTAAAACTCGCAACCCGTGAGTCTAGTACCTCAGTATCTCTTCCCAGATAAACAAAATCTCTTAAAGCCGTTCGGAACTTCCAGGTTCTTTGATGAGAACGCAATCTATTTTTCAATATCAGATCATATCATGATCTTCTTTTGAATTACCTCACATATCAGATCAACCATTCCTGCTATTTTATATATACCATAAAATAGATTATATTCCTCAGACCGTTCAAAAACAATTTTATTGTGCGAAAAAAGGAGAGAGACATGAAAGTCATGATTATAGGAGGTTTTCTCGGAAGCGGGAAAACAACCACTATACTTAGAATCAGCAAACAATTCAATGACGCAGGAAAAAAGACTGCAATCATTGTAAATGAAATAGGAGAAATTGGGCTTGATGGAGATATTCTTACAAGTCCTGGCATTGTAACTGAGGAACTTACAAGCGGCTGCATCTGTTGTACACTCAGGATAAGTATGCAGTATACTCTTCAGACCCTTGAGGAAGAGTTTGCGCCTGACATTGTAATTATTGAACCGACAGGAATCGCCTTCCCGGGGCAGATAAGGGAAGAGATAGAAACAATGGGGCTCTCTGAGCTCTCCTTTGCCCCGATAGTAACTCTTTTAGATCCTGGCAGGTTTGGGACCGAAGCAAAAGAGATCCCAAGGTTTATAGAAACGCAGATAAAAGAAGCTGAAATTCTCTGTATAAACAAGATTGATATAACGCCTTTAGAAACTGTCCTTGCTGCTGAAAAAATGCTCCACGAAATGAACCCAGAAGCCAGGATTCTAAAATTTTCCGCAAAACATCAAGATGATCAATTCGAAAAACTGCTTCTCCATCTCGCGGTCCCAGGGCTTAAAAAGCCTTCCCAGGAAAAGAAAAATTCCATTGAGCTTTCCGAAGTCTCGGCTTATTCAGCTCTCTATACTCTCGGATCGCTGGATTTCAGTCCTGAAGAAAGTGTATGCTTCGTAGAAAAAAATCTTCAAATCGTTCAGGAGAGGGTACGGGAAATTAATCCTGAGTTTGTAGGGCACATAAAGCTTTCCATGAAATCCCCAGAATCTGTAGTTAAAGGCAGTATAACATCTTCTAAAGAAGTGCCTCAGGTAGAGATAATCCCTGATCTGGAAAGTGAGAAAACCGAACTCAGGCTACTTTCCGCAGTTACAAAGGTCCCTAAATATAAACTCATAGAGATAATTGAATGTACCCTTGAAGAGAATCTTGGGAAATCAGGGATCGCTTTTGAAAAAGAAATTAAAAAGCATGATACTGATAATCATGATGAGCACGAACATGAGCAAATATGCAGGATTAATATATACAGTAAAGATGAATGAAGATAGTATAAAACTCAACTTAAAGTTAAAATTAAAGTTATGGTAGAAACTTGCGACTTAACTAAGAGAGTTACAATCACACTTATTCTTTTCGGAACTCTTTAAAAAAAGGTCAGTTTTAATAATACAAGAAATAATGGAGTTTTGACATGAACGAGGAAATCGATGAACTTGACGCCTATTTTGAAAAAAAAGGCGAGCCTACCGAAGGTGAAGCTGTCAAGCTGGAACATATGATGATGGAAAAAGTTTCCATAAATCCTGCAAGAAGAAAACTCCTCCGGATTGTTGGGATATTTGGAAAGACCGAAAACCAATTAAAAGAAGAATCCGGATTGAATGATTTCTTCTTTAAGTTCCACATGGATTTCCTGCTAAAGGAAGGCTTCCTGAAACTCGAAGAAGGAACGTACCGCCTTACTGATGCCGGAATTGCTATGCATGATTCAGTGTGTTAAATAAACTTTTTTCAATTTTCCCTTTATTTTATAACTTTCAATGAGATTTTCTAGCCTCCTGATGGTTAACTCCATCCTGATTTTAGAAATCTTCCATTTGTTAAAAAGCGATAAGTTTTTATGTTTGTCTTGTCAATGGCGTTATGACCAAACTTTTCGATATCCTATGGAAGTTTCAAAAACGCCCTATTTAATTTCCAGGTATATATCGAGCAATCAAAAGGAGTGTGAATAAATATGCCAGCAACAGTTAATGCAGATGAATGTTCCGGATGTGGAACCTGTGTCGATGAATGCCCCAATGATGCAATTGCTCTTGATGAAGAAAAGGGAATCGCAGTAGTCGACAATGACGAATGCGTAGAATGTGGTGCATGTGAAGAGGCATGCCCGAACCAGGCAATTAAAGTAGAAGAGTAAAACGGTAATCAGTTGGAATAATCTATTTATTCCAATTTTCTTTTTCCTTTTTATTAATCACTATTAATAATCAATCACTATTACTAATCATTTCTATCTTTCCGGAGGTAGCTTTTTAGATGGTATCAATTAAAGCGGGTATTTTAGGCGCCACAGGCGCTGTCGGGCAGAGATTTGTAGAAGCACTTGCAAACCACCCCTGGTTTGAGATTACAGCCCTTGCAGCATCCGAGAGAAGCGCCGGCAAAACATATAAAGAAGCTGCAGGCTGGAGGTTAGACACAGCTATGCCGGAAAGCGTTGAAGATATCAAAGTCGTCCCGGTAGATCCGAAAGCCGTAGATGCAGATGTGGTTTTCTCAGCACTTCCCGCAGACCTTGCCCAGACCGTAGAACCCGAATTTGCAAAAGCCGGGTTTGCAGTGGCAAGCAATGCCTCGTCTTACAGGATGGAAAAGGATATTCCTCTCGTGATTCCCGAGGTAAACCCAGAACATCTTGGCCTTCTCGAAGTCCAGCAGGATTCTAGGGGATGGGATGGGTATATTATTACAAATCCCAATTGTTCCACAATTGTCATGACCGTTACCTTAAAGCCTCTTATGCAGTTTGGGCTCGAAACCATACAGGTAGCCACAATGCAGGCGATTTCAGGGGCAGGTTTTTCCGGAGTTGCCGCAATGGCAATTTATGATAATATAATTCCGTACATAGGAAGCGAAGAAAAGAAAATAGAAACTGAAACTTTAAAGCTTCTCGGAGAGTTCAACGGCTCTGAAATCGTGCCTGCAGATATGAGAGTCAGTGCTTCCTGCCACAGAGTCCCTGTTATAGATGGGCATACCGAAGCCATCTGGGCTGGAATGAGGGATAAACCGACGCCTGAAGAAGTAAGGAAAGCTTTCCTGAACTTTGACCCCAGACTTAAAGAACTTCCTTCTGAGCCTGAAAGGCCTTTAATAGTAAGAGACGAAGTCGACAGGCCTCAGCCACGTCTTGACCGCAATATGGGAAAAGGCATGAGCGTCTCAGTAGGCCGCATAAGAGAAGGAATCCGGTACATCGCAATGGGACATAACACCATTCGCGGAGCAGCGGGAGCAAGTGTGCTGAATGCGGAACTCCTGCATTCTATGGGTAAACTCTGATTTTAGCAAAAAAGATAGAGAAATAAAAGTAAAAGCCTCAGAGATTCAGGCTTTTACTTTCCAGTTTTTTACTATTCAGTCTCACTACTTATTTTTACCATTCAGTTTCACTACTTATTTTTACCATTCAGTTTTACTTTCCACTATTACTTTTAAGTTTTACTTTTCTCTTCTTTTGAGAATCTCATGAGAAAAGCTTTCTTGCAGCCTCCTCTGCTTTTCTCATAACCTCTTTTACAGGGACGCCACTCATTTTTGCGATATTCTTGCAGTCCTCAAACTCAGCAGAAATATTGAGTAGTATGCCCTCAGAGTCCCTAGCGATCTTGACCGCAGCTTCATACACTTGCCCTTCTACCTCAAACTTAACTGATTCTATCCGCCTGGCAGCCATCAACCTGTGTCGGGTAGGTATAACTCTTACTCCAAGGGATCCTGTTTCAATAATGATTTTTCGAGCGAGCTTTGCAGTGTCTTCAGGCTTTGCAATGACCTTGATAATATGGGCAGGACGGCCTTTTTTCATTGTTGCCGGGAGAATTGCAACATCCCTTGCTCCCATAGCAAGTAATTCCTCAAACAGGTTACCCAAGACTTCCCCGCTTACATCATCCGCATTCGTTTCTAGAATCTCAATTATATCCGGAATCAGGCAGGAATCAAGTTCGGATAATATTCCCTGAAGAACGTTAGGCCCGGCAAGCTCGGAATCCCCTGCTCCGTAGCCTATTGAAATTACCCTGCCCTGAGGAAAAGTTTCCATGGGTCTTGCAAAATGAGCAAGAATTGCAGCTCCTGTCGGAGTTAGAAGCTCCTTTTGCTCAATTCCTCCCCTAAAATAGAATTTTCCTCTCCTAAGAAGTTCAAGAGTTGCAGGCGCTGGCACAGGCAAAACTCCATGTTCGCATTCTATTGTTCCACTTCCCACATTTATAGGAGTACAGTAAACAGCATCGCAATTAAGGGAATGGATAGCTGCTGAAGAGCCGATTATATCGGCAAGAGCATCACTCTGTCCAACCTCATGGAAATGAAGCTTCTCAAGGTCAGGCTGCCCGTGAACTGAAGCTTCGGCATCGGCCAGCTTCGAAAAGATATCAAGGGCACTTGCTTCCACACGCGCGGGCAGCTTTGCAGCCTTTACCACATCTATAAGTTCCGGATATGTACGGACTGGCTCTTTATCAGGTACGTTTATCCTGACATCCAGGGCTTTTATTCCCTTTTTCATAACTTCTCTTATATCCACGGATACATCGACAGAAGCTTCCATCAGTTCTTTAACCGTTTTACGGTCAGCCCCGAGATCGAGAGTGCACCCAAGGATCATATCTCCTGCTGCCCCGGAAAAAGGGTTGAATACAAGTGCTTTCATAAGATTTCTTCCTGCATTTCAATTTTTTCCTTTTTATTCCCTTTTTATTACCCTGTTACTCTCATTTCTGGCCTGTCCCTTCTTCCTTGCCATGTGCGTAGGCTGCCGCAATCATATTTGCGATCCTAGCCGCATATGCTCCCGCAACAAAGCCTGCATCTATATTCACAACTGCAAGTGTGGAACAGGATTGGAGCATTGCCAGCAGGGCAGCTTTTCCTCCTCCGCCTGCTCCATAACCTGTCGAAACTGGAAGCCCGATTACAGGCACGTCAACTAATCCCGAGACTATTGTGGGAAGCGTTCCTTCCCTTCCGGCTGCAACCACGATTGCTCCGGGCCTCATGGCTTTTAATTTATCCATTGCAGGAATAAGCCTGTGGATTCCTGCAACCCCCACATCATAAACTGCAACTGTCTCACAGCCCATTTCTGAAGCTACAACCTTAGCTTCTTCTGCAGCCGGGATATCGGCTGTACCTGCCGAAACGATTCCTACTATCCCGCCGGTTCTTGGGGCAGGCGTGCCGTCATGGATAACAACAGTACGTGCCCTGCCATTCCACTCAAGTTTATCCTCGCCAAAGGCCTGCTTTAAGGCTTCAAGATGCCCTAGTGAAACCCGCGTGATAAGGGCTCTTTTGCTCTCAGCAACCATGACCCTTGCAATCTCTACCACATCATCAGGAGCTTTACAGTCGGCAAGAATAGCCTCGATTACTCCTGTTCTGCTTTTCCTGTGGGAATCAAGTTTTGCTATGTCCATATAGGAGACAAAGCCTAGGCCTCGAGCCTGCTGCTCTGCACTCTCAAGATCCATTTTTCCGTCTTTAACAGCTCTAAGTATGTCAGTAAGATCCATGTACCACCCTGCACTGAAAAGAGTTATCTGCCTTAAATAATCATGAGCTTAAACAATAAGTGGTCAAGCAAGAATTTATTGGTTTGGGGGTCTTTAGGGTTTCTCGTTATATGGGATTTTTGGTTACTTAAACAAAAAGTGTTCAGCGATACATTTAAAAATCCGAATTGTTAATGTGTAGAGATCATCATGCTCATAGTACTTTCATTAGGCGGTTCAATTCTCGCAAAAAACCTTGACCCGAATCGTTTTTTAAAATATGCGGACGTTCTCCGGGAGCTCTCGAAAAAACATACTCTGCTTGTGGTAGCCGGCGGAGGAGAAGCAGCACGGAATTACATCGATACTGCAAGGGCAGTTGGCGCTGATGAAGTAACCTGCGACTATATAGGCATTGAAATCACTCGCCTGAACGCACGCCTGCTTGCAGCAGCCCTCGGGCCCGATGCTTGTCCGGGAATCCCGACAAATTATCTGGAGGCTGCAAAGGCCATGCGTCCTGGAAAGGTAGTTGTCATGGGAGGAGTTATCCCCGGTCAGACCACGGATGCTGTTGCTGCAATTCTTGCGGAGTTTCTGCGAGCAGACCTGCTGGCAATTGCAACCTCGATTGACGGAGTTTATTCCGCAGACCCTAACTGTGATCCTTCGGCAGTAAAGTACGACAAAATCTCTCCTGAGAAGCTCATAAACATAGTCATGGCAATCGAGATGAAAGCAGGCTCCAAATCCCCTGTTGACCCTGTAGCCGCAAAAATTATCGAACGCTGCAAACTCGATGCTCTTGTCATGGATGCCCGGGACCCTGCCGTACTTGGAGAAGTACTCAATGGAGAAGCAGCCAAAAAATCTCCAATATCCTGCGGAACCTGGATTACGACAAAGATATAAATAACAGACCAGTTTAAGACCCAAATCTCATACGGTTTTTCGTTCAAGCACAACGGTTGAGGCTCAACCACTGCACCGGTTAATCATGCAGACAATAGCGTTTTCTCTCAAGCCTTTTTTGAAAAGGCTTGGTTTAAAATCTTCATTTTTACAGAAGATGAAAACTTAAACATAGAGGTTCCGACATATATCCCAATAACAGAAAACAGACGGAATGCCAGTTTAGAGTTTAGAACTCCTACAAAGCCGGTTTCCTGAAGTCTCTGTCCAGAAGTTTCTGAAAAGAAGGAGGAGCCGGGCTTGAACCTGCCTGAAAAAAAGAGTTCTTTTAAACATAAAGGATTTATTTTTCGGCTTTTTTCCATGCTTCTATTCCTGACCATATTCTGCGCTGAGATCAGTCCTGCTTTTGCAGCAGTAGAAGGGACAGCCGTTGAAGAGGAAAGGCAGGAAGATGCCGTTATCATGGACTTTTTCTCGGACCACGAGCTCGTGGATGCTACAGTCCGGTTTGAACAGCCTCTTGAAAACGCCTCTCTTGTTTTTACTTTGAATTCGGAGGAGAAACTGCTGAAATCGGAAACCTTTCCTCTTGGGTCTGTGGAGAAAGGACAGGAAGTCACAAAAGTCCTGTTCTGGGGAATTGAGGAAGATTTCGGAAAAGATAGGGAATCTTATACAGTGCAGGTTTTTGTGAAAAACGGGAATGAAAACCTTGCTTTTAGAGAACTTTCATTTTCCGACCGAAATCCTATTCTTTCAAAGCTTAAACTTGTGGACTTTTCCGCAGATTCTGAGAAAGCATCGGTTTTGATGAGTCTCACAAGTCCTACGAATTTTGGGAGTATACAGCTGCCTGAGCCCGGCATGATCGACCTTGACCTTAAGCTTCTCTCGGGCACGGAAATTGTGTATTCTGAAAAGCAGAAGAATATCCCTATTACAAACACCTATTATAATGCAAGTTACTGGCCTTTCCTGCTTGAGAACGATAAAAACTATACTGCCCTTTTGGAGGTTCATTCCCATTCTCCTGATGTCACCGCAGCCTATATATCGAATTTCAAGGCCGAAGAAAAGGTGGAAATTATTGATCGGGATATTGACGTGGATGAATATGGAGCCAGTGTTACTATTGTCGGAAAATCCCAGGTGCCTTTTGACGGGCTTGTAAGGGTTGTGCTGACACCTGAAAATGGAAAAGGAAAGATTTTTGAAGAGACCACAGACATCCTGACTTCGGGAAAAGAAGATACGGTAGGAATAATATGGCAAGGAGTCCCGAAGGGAGATTATAACGTAAAGATTTATGTGCTGAATTCCGAAGGGGAAGCTCTTGACAGACATGAAACTGTTCTCAGGATCTTTGAGCCCGTGGTCGAAGCAAGCCCTGTAGAAAAATCCCCAGCCTCTATCTTTTTAACAGTTTTGGGAATTTTGCTCTGTGCGGGAATCTTGTTTGTAAGGAAGGGAAAATAAATTCCTGAAAACCTTGAAGCCCTAAAAGCTTTGACAGTCTTGAGAACCTTTAAAGCTTTCTTGATTTGACAGCTAAATCCGTATAAAATTCGAATGCAGGATCATTATGTTTGACCTCATCATCCGAAATATAATGAACAGGAAAGTCAGGAGTGCACTAACAGTCTGCGGGATTGCCCTTGGAATCTTTGCAGTTATAGTTATGGGTGCCATGTCCGAGAATTTCCACCAGACCTTTGAGCGCTCCATGAGTGTGACCAGTGATAAAATCCGGGTCTTTGCCGAAAGTGGAGTCTTTGGAGGAGGACTCACGGACGAAAAGGTGAGCGATGTACTTCGGGTGGCAGGGGTAAAAGATGCGTATGGGCTTTTAATGACTACTTTTGATGAGGACAAAATGGGAATGACCGGGAAACAGATCCTTGGTGTGCCCCCGGAAAAATCCAGCGTTGCCCTCTATCCCGTGGAGCTGAAAGCAGGCCGTTTCCTCAATCCAGGTGATTCTTATAATGTTGTTGTTGGAAGCAACATTAAAAGGGAATATCAACTTGAGATAGGGAGCAAGTTTGAGATTCATGACAAATACTTTACCGTTGTAGGAATTCTGGACTACACGGGCTCGATTTTTGACAATGCGGTAATCATACCTCTTGAAACTGCGCAGGATCTCTACGATGTAGGCAATTCGGTTTCCTATATCTTTGCAGTTCCTGATGAGCGGGTGGATGCAGAAGTGCTCTCCAAGCGCATAGAATTGAGCGTTAAAGGTACAAGCACCCTTTCTCCCGACGAGCTTGAGGTGCAGGCAAGGCAGTCCTTTATGATTTTCAGCGTGATAACTATCAGCTCAGGGATCCTTGCAGCAATCATAGGCGGGCTTTGCGTGATGAATACTATGTTAATGTCCGTTACAGAGAGGACAAGAGAATTCGGGATTTTGAAAGCCATCGGGGCCGAAACCCGGGATATTTTACTTCTTACGTTAGGGGAAGCCTCATGTATGGGTTTTCTTGGCGGGATCCTTGGAATTCTTGTAGGTTCCGTGGCTGTTTATATTATGAATGCCTGGCTTGCAAATACAAGGATAGTGCTTTTCCTGATAACGCCCAGACTTCTTGTAATTGCTATGCTCTTCGCCTTATTGATAGGTGCGCTTTCAGGGCTTTATCCTGCGTATAGAGCCTCAAAAATGAGCCCGATGGAGGCTTTGAAGCATGCCTGAAATCAGAATTGAAGAAAACGGGCTTGAAACTGCGGAAAAGCTGGAAAAAGAATTGAATAAAAGCAATTTAGGAAACAAAGAACAAAAAATCATAATGCAGGTTGAAAACCTTTCCAAAACTTATTCCCAAGGTAAAATCCTTGTCCATGCCCTTCGCTGTGCCTGCATAACCGTAAGAAAAGGAGAACTTCTTGCGATAATGGGGCCTTCAGGTTCCGGAAAATCAACTCTTCTTGCCCTGATCGGAACACTTGAAAAGGCCACGGATGGAAAAGTTATCCTTGATGGAATAGACCTTACATCGGTACCTGAAAAACTACTTCCTCGCGTGAGAAGAGAAAAAATCGGCTTTATTTTTCAGCACTATAACCTTATCCCGACCCTTTCTGCGCTTGAAAATGTTGAGCTTTCCATGCGCTTTTCCAGAGTGCCCAAAAAAGAAAGGGAAGAAAGGGCAAGAAAGCTGCTCGAAGAACTTGGCCTTGGGGACCGGCTCTCCCATAAGCCTTCAGAATTATCTGGAGGGGAACAGCAAAGAGTCTCTATTGCCAGGGCACTTGCGAATAAGCCGGCGGTTATCCTGGCTGACGAACCCACTGGGGAGGTGGACAGCAAAACAAGGGATTCGATTGTGCGGGTCTTTAAAGAGTTGAGCGAAAAAGGGCAGACAATTCTTGTTGTGACGCATGACCCTGAGGTTGCAAAGGAGTGTTCGAGGGTGCTCAGAATTACTGATGGGGTAATAAAAGATAATTAAAATCGGCTGAAGAGAGGATGAAAAAATCAAGGAAAAAGTAAATCAAAACTGGCTAAAAATTAAAAAATAATTCAAGCTGCTCAAATTTCTCCAAGCTCCCAGCCCAGATGCTCTTTTATAACGGTATAAGCCATTGCAGGAGGGATAATTCCGATATCTGTTACGATCATATCTATGTATTCGGCAGGGGTGAAGTCAAAAGCCGGATTTCTTACCTGCACGTGAGCGAGATCGGAAATAAGCGCAGGATCTACGATTTCATCTGAAGCCCTTTCTTCAATTTCTATAGGGTTTCCGACAATCGTGCTTGGGCTAAACTTGAAGGTCTCGGCAGCTACCATAAAACTTTTTCTGGCCTCATGAGCTGCAAGCGCAAGCTGGGAGGTTCCGATCTTATTTACAAGAGCACCATTAGCTGCAATAGCGTCGGCACCTACGATAACCTTATCCACATCTTTCATGTAATAGCGCACCGCAGAATCCACGATAAGGGTTGTAGGGATCCCAAAACCATTAAGATGGCGGATCGTCAATAAGCCCTGGCGCCTGGGGCGGCTTTCGGTAGCGATTACCGAGATGTCCTTTCCGGCTTCAAAGGCTGTGGTGATGATCGAAAGAGCAGCATGGGAATTGCAGTGGGTTATAATAACGTCCCCGTCCCGGATTCTTCTTGACCCGATTTTTCCGATTTTTTCAAGGGCCCTGTCGGCTCTCTCAATAAAGAGGTTGGCGTTTTTAATGATTTCCTGCCTTGCCTCCTCCACATTTGCCGAAGAATACTTTGAAGAGAGTTTTACGGCATTTGGGAGGGAGACGGCAGTCGGGCGAGTACTGATGAGATAATTCGAGACTTCTTTTATTCTGGCACTGAATTCTTCCATTGAAGCTACGTCCAGCCCTGCGGCATAGTCCCTGATAGCTTCAGCAGCAGCTTTTGCAATCCTGCCTGCGCCCCGGATCTCCATTGTCCGGATTTTTTCTGCGGTTTCCTGAACTTTTTGCATAGTATAAGTGATAGTGGGGGTGCAATTTATAATTATCTTCCCGCTGTTCCGGGGGTTGCCCTCGAAGAAATTCAGATCTCAGTTATTTTTTCAGAGAGGTTCCTATAGTAAGCAAAAAGGTCTTCTCCCCACTGAAGGGCAACCGAGTCGAAACACAGGACATCTTCTTTATGGTCGTAAGTGCCGTCCGAAAAAGGAAGAGTAAGGGAAAGGAATATGTCGGTAACAGCATAGGCGAGTTCTATTTTTTTGTCGTAAACGTAAAAACTGGCATTTTCGAATGTAATAAACTCACTTATGTCGGCTCTGTACTCTTCTTTTATTCTTTCATAAATCGGGCGAGTTACAAGAAGAGAAACATCCGCTCCTTTTTTTGCAAAAGTAAGGAAAAGAGATGGATAAAGAGGATGGAAAACCGATGCAATACCGCTTATTTTTTTTGATTTCATAAGGTATTCCACAAATTCCTTATGAGGTTCAAAGAGGCATGTCCTGTCAGGAGGGGCGGAAAACTTGCAGCTAGACAACTCTCCAATCCTTTCTCGCAAAGGATAGGGTATGACCTCAACTGCGTGGTTTGCCCAGTATTCGTATTTGCTTCCGAAAGCAGTTAAGATATCCGTCATTGGCTTCATTCTGCCAGCTACCGCTATCCCAAGAGGAGACAGGCTGTAAATGTCACCTCTCTTAAAAATCAAGGAGTTGTCCCTCAGCTTTTTTAGTTGAGGGAGAATTGCCACTAGACCTACATCCAAGCTTTCTTTAATTTCCGATATTGATTTTGGCCCATCCTTCAAAAATAAAAGAAGATCTTTCCTTTTTTCGGAGAGGAAAATCAATTCGAGAAGCGGGCTGTTCATGTTTTTGCTATATACGCAGATACTTGATAAATATCTTCCCCATTTAGCAACGATATTTATTCTGAAAATCCTTAACTGTTAACATAAACCTGATAGATACTGAAAATAATTAGTTAATCATCGCAAAATTATAAATTACTTAAAGAGTTTAAATTTATAAAAGCGAGATTTACAACTTTTCTGAAGAATCTTTCTTTAGAGAATTCTTCAAAAAATAAAGCCCATTTTGAAAAACGATTCGTGTAAGGATCTTTAAAATGAATTTAATGTACTAATTATTCACTAAACCTGGTTAAACAAGTTTATATTCCTATAATCAAGTACAAAACCATTAATTAATTTTCAATACATAACTATTATTTATAGTTTTATGCAATAAGTAGAGAAATATTAGATTGAGTGTTAATTTTAGGAATATATAAATTATTAATTAGTAATTACCAGCGAATATCGTATTCATCTAATGCTGGAGTACTATTTATAGTCAGTAAATATAATTTATTAATAGAATAATCAATTAAAAATGTTTTTTTGCATTTAAAGTCGTTTTAACGGTTTTTGTTGAAGCTAAACATAAAAATAAGTATAGAAGTTCAAGGGGATATTTAGTCAAAAAGATCCAATTTTGAAGCGGCTAAATAATTTAATGTAGCAAAAATTTCAAAGTCGTATAGGTTATATACCTCTATAACATAAAGAGAAAGTCAACGATTAAGAGTTAAGGGGTTTTTCTCTTAATCGTAGGGGTTGAATCACGCGATTGGGAGCCAATCAGAGGTGGCAAACAAGGCTCCCAATTATAAATCGTTTTTGAAGTACTTTACATAGAGTAGTGTTTTTTGAAGTACTTTACATAGAGTAGTGTTTTAATTTTAGATCATCTTTATCAAAATAATATCAGGATAAAGTGGAATACTCGAAATTAATAGTATATAAAGTGAACGGAATCAGTTCATAAATCTCTTCACTAAATAACCTCAAACCCGATCTGCACTTTTCCATCAGCTTTTAGCAAATGTAAATTTTTAAACCCAAGTTAGATCCTTTTGCGATTCAAGAAGGCAGGTTTAAAAAGATGAGAAAGTAAAAGGAGCATTTCAATTCTTCAAATCTAGAAAGCAAGCCTATTTATTACGAGATATTTTTTTTGTAACATAAATCGAATAAAAAATCTATAAATAATAGTCAGGAAATATGGAAATTAATCATCAAATGTACTCATTTCTAACATGAAAATCTGACGGAAAAATTAGAAATAAGAATTAAAAAACTAGGAGTGAAAAACTTGAATTTCGATACTGCAGTACAGTTTCATGGACATGTCTGCCCCGGACTTTCCATTGGCTATAGGGTAGCATCACTTGCCGCCACCCACTTCAAAGACCGCAGCAAAGATGAAGAGCTGGTCGCAATCGTAGAAAACCGATCATGTGCCGTGGATGCTATTCAGGCAATAAACGGGTGCACCTGTGGGAAAGGAAACCTTATTTTCAAGGATCATGGGAAACACGTTTACACATATTTCAAAAGAGGTGATAATAAAGCCCTGAGGATTTCCCTGAAACCCGATGCTCTCCCTGTGGATGAAAAGCATACCGCCCTCTTCGCGAAATTGAGGGCAGGCACTGCAAACCCTGAAGAGGCAGAAGAGTTTCGGGCCTCGCACGAGGCAAAAAGCCAGAGAGTTCTGGAAATGCCCGAAGAAGAGCTTTTCTGGGTCAGAGAAGTTGAAGCCGAGCCGCCGGAAAAAGCCATAGTTTATCCCACCCTGATCTGCAGCAAGTGCGGCGAAGGGTTTATGGAACCTCTCGGCAGGATGAAAAATGGACAAGTCGTTTGCATTCCATGTTTTGAGGCAAAAAATGAATGAAATTTCTGAGGTTTCCGAAAAAATTGAAATGATTCCTGTAGGTTACGTTGAAAACGACTACCTTGAGCCGGTATACAATGAAGAGGTATACAATAAAGTCTCAAAGATAGTCCTCAAAAAAGAATTTACAGACGGGCTTTATAGAATCGAGGACTTTGAAAAACTGTACATCCTATTTTACTTTAGCCGATCGGAAGGATATAAACTTGTCAGCCGCCGACGTTATGACGGGAAGGATTCAGGAGTCTTTGCCAGCCGAAGCCCATTCCGCCCTAATGGAATAGGGCTTACTATTGTAGAGCTTTTGAAAGTGGAAGGCAATGTGCTCCATGTAAAGGGGCTTGATGCGATCAATGGGACACCCGTACTGGATATTAAGCCTTACATAAAAGAGACTGAAGAAAAGGATGAAGAAACAACAGACTGAAAAAGAATAAAACTAGTGCAGAAATCAATATCAAAAATCAAAAAATAAAAAAGTCCCTTTTTAAGAAAAAAAGAAAAAGGGTTTAATCTTTCAAATATTATTTACTTTTTTATTTGGTTACATTTTCTGGTTATTTGATTAAATTTTTCGGTTATTTGGTTACATCTTTTGGGTTATTTTTTCCTCATGCCTAGATAAATTCCACCGGCGGCTATCACCACAAAGAGAATCCCGAAAATATCAGAGCCCGAAAATGAAAATCCACTATTATCAGGTTCTTCGGTAGAATCTCTCTGCATTTCATACCCCTCAACATAATCAGTATCTGAGGATTTCTGAGTTCCAGGATCAGGTTCGGAAGTATCTGTACCATATCCTCCATTTGAATCCTGAGATGTCTGGTTGCTGGATGAGCTGGTTTTTGATACTACGGTAGCATTTCCAATATTATGATTATGATGACTATTACTACTACTGCTCTGAGTCTTTTCTGTGGTCTCTAGAGTTTTGGTCTTAGTTGCAGCTTCTATTTGCTCGGAGTAGCCCGGAACAGATACCGTTCCACTTACGAACTCATGAAGCAGGGGATTTCCACATGTATGGTGACAACACGAAGCCCCATTCTCGGCCACAGACTTCTCATATTCCTTTGCAAGGCTTTCGATAACATCCTCTGAGGGTGTCCAGTAATCATGCCTGACCGCTTCAAGCATTCTCGCTGTTACAGATTGGTAAGCATTAGGGTTATTCTGCTTGAACCATTCTTTCATAGAAGGATCATTTACATATGTTTCATACACCTCTTGCCAGACAGTATCGTCCACAAGGTCAGGATCACTTACCTCCCAGCCGAAAAGGTTGTTCACAAAATCGGACATCATGCTGCCGCCTGAGTATCCGGAGTTCTGCATTCCTTCGATCCACTTGTCATTAAAATATCTGGATCTCAGGTCCCTGCTAAGGTATTCCTGCATCCCAATCATTTGAGCCTCGTCAGGGTTACTGGTATCCGAAACATACATTTCTGGAGTAGTTCCGTCACCTTTTACGTACCTTGTAGCTAAATTCATGCCACCAAAGTACTGGAAAAAGTCATCATTATCAAGAGAATCGTAAAGGTTTGAAGAGGAAGAATGCACTGACGCTTCAACGCTTTTCAAGTTGCCTTCAAGGAGTGATCTGGACTGTATGCCCCAGAAATCTTCTCCATAAGCATATCCCATTTTGTCCAGGTATACATTTGCAATAGCTTCTTCATTTTCCCATGTTCCGCTTGCACTGACTGCGTCTGAAACACCTATATCATAAGTACCGTCCATTACCGCAAAGCAGCGCATTGTGGAGAGTTTTGTTGCAGTCTCGTTGTCATACCCTTCAGCAAGCAGGGAATCATAGAGTGTAAGGGAGCTTTGGTTAACGTAGTTGGGATAGTTCACGCCAGGAAGAGAACTTGCAAGTTTCACAGCGCTGTCTACCATTTTGATCTTATCCGGGAAAGCATCTCTTATTCCTGCGGTTGAGTAGACGATATCAATACGTGGCCTCCCAGATTTTGAAGTATCATAGTTTGGCAATAGTTCCTCTTCAGGTATAGCCTCAACTCCGGTCACATACCCATACTCATCCCAGACAGGCTGTACTCCAAGTAGGTAAAGCACTTCGGCTTCCAGAGTCCCACGGTCTGCAATAAACTCCACCCCAAACCTTGAGAATGAAATTTTTTTAGGATATTCCCCGTGTTCATTGTAATAGTCCTCAAGCATCTGGATTGCAAGAGATTTTCCTACTTCCCATGTTGCCTTTGAAGGATAGAGCTTTGAATTTATACTGTAATAGTTGCGCCCTGTAGGTACTGCATCCGGATTCATAATGGGATCCAGCCCTGAGCCTGGTAGGATAAAGCCTCCGTTTAGGGCTGAAAGAATTCTGTCAATCTCCACATCGCAGTCAAGAAGCCTCTCCTTGTATTCCAACCCCTGTTCAAGATCAAGTGTAACTGTACTGTTAGTTTTTCCATAAACCGCAGTCTGTGCCTTAGAAACGCTCGTATTATTGGTTACGACCTCCCAGACAAGTCTGGTAACTCTTGTATCGTTCAACGGAATTCCGAGAGGATAAACAGACTCAGGGTAGAAGGCAGCAGTGATATTATCCTCAAAGCTTCCTCCAAGCATAGACCTTACCATTCCGGTAAGTTCATCACTTTCAGGATCTGTCATATTCGTCGTAGGAACATGGCTAAGAATATGCATACCGTATGGGATATTTTCATTTCCTACGTCTTCTAGATATTCATGAAGAGCGTTTTTAACGAAATTCCCAAACTCTGTTTCATTGTAATCTTGAAGAGCGGTTACGTTATCTATTCCCAGATCAACACTCAGGTTGAGTGCTATTATCTCATTTACTATGGCCTTCTGGTATCCTTTCCTTGTCTGAGAAGAAATCCCAGGGTCATAATACTCCTCCACATCAACCGAAATGTTTAGCAAATCTCCATAAAGCCCACTGCGCTCAAGGGTTGGAGTCAGATGGTCAATAATCAGAGCATTACCTCTGTACTCCGCAGTTATTCCTTCTCCTATATTGGCAACGATATAGGGATAGATGTTTGGAATATCCTGCAACAGGAGAGGAGACCAGTCTGAAGTCCGGTTCATACCGTAAGTAGAACCCGGAAGCCACTCGTGCGTACCGTGAGTACCCATATGAATAAGTGCGTCAGGCTTGAATTCGTGGTTTAGCCAGAGATAGAAAGCTATGTACTGATGTGTGGGAGGTACAACGTTGCTGTGGTAAAGGGTATCATTATTTTGTCCTGTTCCCCTGGCAGGCTGAGGCATGAGCCAGACATTCCCGAAACGCACCGTAGGAATTACAATATATTTTCCGGTTTCATTCTTATAGATCATAACACTCTTATTTTGAGGCAAATCTTCGGACCAGGGTTCTCCCCATTCAGCTGTTACATTGGCTCTCAGATTTTCCGGAATTTCAGACTCAAACCACTCTTTATAGGTATCCATAGGTATGAGCTGCAGTCCCCATTCAGTCCGATTTTCAACCATTCCATTCAGGACTCCCGGAGCCCAGGAGCCAACATTGATACCCTGAGCCTGAAGCATCTCCAGGAGTTTACTGCTGTTTTCCGGAATTCCAGAGACCTCATAGCCACTTTCATTCATCGCATTGAGAAGGTCAAGCATGCTCTGAGTTACGTTGAGGTAATTAGCTACAATATTATCCTTTCCTGATGGATAATTGTAGTAAATGACAGCTACTTTCTTCTCCTCATTATTCTTTAACTTCAGGTTCGCCCAGTTAATCGACCTGTTTGCCATCCAGTCAATCTGGGAGGGGAGAGGTTCATAGTTGCTTTCACCGGTTTCGGAATCGTAATTATCAATTCCAATCACAATATACTCAAAAATTCCATCAATGCTCGGGAGCAGAGTCTTGTATACAACCTCTTCACTGGGGATACCTCTATTACCGTCAGCTATGTCGGTAGAATTAGCAGGGTTTGTAACGACCAATCCTGTAAGCACAGGAACGTTAAGGTCTTCAAGCTCCTGTACACCTTTATCAGGATCTTCGTAATTCAAGCGGAAACTCTTAAGAGAAATCACGCACTGGACAAGAGGTTCTCCGTTTTCGTCAAAGTAAAACTTGTGGATGTCATTGAAAGTATCAAAACCTGCAATTACGTTGCAGCCCTTTCCTTCCAGATCACGGATAAGAGCATCTATGACTTCAAGGTTGTCACCGGTATAATCGGAAGCATGGAACCAGATCCCTATAGTGGGTTTGCTCTTATCATAAGCATGTCGTGGCTCAGTTGCATTAGAGTACCATTCAAGGTAATCAGTGGTATTTTCAAACCATTCAGGCTGAGATTCGTTTGTAGAAGAACGGGCATCCGGATGGTAAATCCCGGCTTCGGGAAACTCAATTGGATCCTCGTAAATCCAGCTGCTCGTAAGTTCAGGTTTATCTCCGTAATTTTTTGCGAGATAGATAAGGAAGTTTTCAGCGTTTTTCTTCAGGACCCCTCTGGAACCCATATTGTAGAAGAATTTCTCTTCGGTAGAATTATATGGGCTAGTACCGGCAAAAATTTTATCATAACTGGAAGTGTTGATATATGTCGGATCAATCATAGATGTAATATCTATGAGTGCAGTCCCATTTTCATGAGCACTCTCAAGGTCGTCTCCGATATCTTTGAACTGCGACCAGAGCATGTAGGAAAATATCACGTCCTGGTTTTCAAAGGTGACATTGCTAAAGTCAGAATATCCAGAAATATAGGTTACATTTATACTTGCATTGTATGGATTGGACTGCTCTGCCGCAGCAAGGGCGCTTCCGTCATAACAGATAATAGTAATATTTACCTGATTTTCACCAGCCGATACGTTCTGTGCTAGCAGTAGAAGGACTACTGCACATAAAACCAAAAACCTGTATTGTGCTGTACGCATTTTATCCCCAGATATTTATCATGAACCTTTGGACACCCCGGGAGAAAAATCACCAGAACGCCTGGCCCACAGAATGATTTTATTATCAAAGGCTGTGAATCTTAGAAATGATACAGAAACAGCTATTAAATATCAAAAATGGACTCGGGTGCTCTTGATTCTAACATGCGGTTAAAATCCATAACTTCCAAAAAACTAATAAATAGCCACTCTGTATGATAGATTCAATATCAGGAGCATTGGGGAATAAAATACATAAAACAAGGTTTTTGGCTTATAATTGTTAGCTACTTGGGTAAAAATGGAAAAGATTGCGTTTTTACGTAATATATTATGATTCCTCGCTGTTTTGTAGGAGTTGAAGATAATTTTTCAGTTGAGACGTAACTACACAAAATAGATAATCCTCAATTTTGAATGTGATTTCCACGGGAATCTTTTCAAATATTATATGTGTTAGATCAAATTTAGAACGTTACTATAAATCATCCACTCGAAATAGCGAAGAGCCATTATTCTTTCGTCCACAAACCAACGAGATTCTTTAAAAATTATTAAAATTCGATATATTGAATAATTTTGCAACAAATGAAATTGCGTATCCATTTCTAATCACATTTTTATTAACTGGTATATAATAATATTTTTATATAATAAAGTTTTTCACTTTAACTTGTGTTGTTATTAGTCTTCTTTTATGAGTAAAGCCCCAAGACTACGAAATATTTATATATTTAGAAGTAAATTTACATACAGATAAATCAAGTAAACTTGATTTATCTTAGAAAGTGCCATTTTAAATCTCCGTAAATCTGTAGTTTTCCAGGAGTAATTTGCCATTTTAAATCTCCCTAAAACTGCAGTATTCCGGGAGTGATTTGCTATTTTAAATCTCTCTAAATCTGCAGTCTTCAAGAAGTAATTTGCCATTTTATAGCTCCTTAAAACTGCAGTCTCCCGGGAGTGATTTGCCTCTAAATAACCATTCAATTTTTCCCTTTTTGTCGTCTTTTTATGGTCAATTATCTCAAGCACCAAAAAGACGATTTCGATACCTTAACTTCCATCTATAAGTATGTATTAATCCAACGAGGAAATGTTTCTAAATTACTTTTCTTTAATTGCTGAGGATTGATCTCTTGTACCGTAAATCCTGGAGCCTTACAGAAAAAAATTATAGTTATTTACCCTGTTTTCAACAGTCGATACATTCCGTGCTAGCAGTAAAAGAACCGACGCACGTAAAACCAGTAACCTACTTTGTGCCGTACGCATCTTATTTCCAGAACAATGTGTTATGAACCCTGGGGCACCCTGAAAGAAAAATAAACAGGTGCTGGGCCCACTGGTTGATTTTTTGTTAAAACTTTGCGAATTTAGAAACTTACATAGAAACAGATTTCAAATTTTAAAGGAAGGAGTGGAAGCTTTCGGTTCTGACTTTAATTCGCCCCAGAAAATTTTAAAAAATGGGCAGAAGATTTTGTTTTGAGATATTCAACGTTGGAGCATTAGGGGATAAAATACATAAATAGAGGTTTTTGGCTCACAATTATTAGCTTTCAAGGCAAAAAGAGAATTTTAGAGCATCTTTACGAAATTAAAAGCGATATAAGTATGTTAATTCAAAAAAAACAATAATAACCTTAGTTTGACAGTATCC
>DAKJ01000015.1:0-48561 GCA_002496565.1 Methanosarcina sp. UBA289
GAAGTGTGCGAGCCTTCGGGAACTCTCGATCGCTGCCATACTCACCTTATAATACTTGCTATTCTTCTATTTCTAAATCAATTTTGATACTTTTATTGATCTTTTATATTGTTATTCTTACAATATTATTTTTCCAACACTGATTCTATGACTTGTTATACTTCATTAAGAATATGCTTTAGAATATGCTTTTTTGAAACTGTCCTAAAATCCTGTGAAATATATTTTATATGTTTTCTGGTTAATATTATAAATCAGTTTAAAGTGGGTCATTTTTGCTTCAGTATCAAAAGGTATCTCTTTTAGATTTATTCTCCCCGCAGCTCAAGCCCTGCTTTTACTCCTTTAATCACGACTTCAGTAATCTTTTTTCCGAAATCTGTACTTGAACCTGCGTAAGGAATTTCCTGCTTCCTCTCATTCTTTGGGCTAGATTCTGAATCAAACCCAGAGTCAATCTCATAGGCAACAATCACTGCATCCGTGTTCGTACCAAGGAAGGTGTAGCCTTTCTCAAGCAGGGCAAGCCCTTTTGCTTCCGTGGCTGTGATTATCGCTCCGAGAAGAGCTGTCTCAGATAGTTTTGCTTTTGAGACCAGAATTATATTTATGGTTCCTACTTTTGCCCTGAATTCCGAACCATTGCTTACGCCAGCAGTTATAAAAGCTGTCAGGTAGTCATTTTCTATTACCTGAAGGTATTCCATTTTCACAGCCGTAAGGAGGCCGAAGTGAGCTTCTTCAAGGCCCAGTTTCAGGGCTTCTTCTTTTACGAATTCTCTTGGGTCTGGTGGGTTGAAGGTTCTTGGCACCTGTTTGTTGGCAAGGTACTTGACCCGCGCGCGGCCACCGTTTAAGCCCGTACTCACGGCTTCGAAATTTCCTTTGATTATAAGGGTACTGTTCTTTACATAGTAATGCATAAAATTGCTCCGTTTTTACAGAGATGAATATAATTGTGTATTTTTTATTTTCTTCCACTAGTTAACTCTATACTTGAATTACTATATCTCAACTTTAGCAATTTACGCAGTTAGGAGAAGTTGCAGATTAAAAGGGTTATTTTAAGAAGGATTTGATTGGAGTTCAAAAGGTAATTAAACGATAACGGTCTACTCTTAACAGCTATTTATATCATTCTATATCTCAACTTTAGCAATTTACGCAGTTAGGAGAAGTTGCAGATTAAAAGGGTTATTTTAAGAAGGATTTGATTGGAGTTCAAAAGGTAGTTAAACGATAACGGTCCACTCTTAACAGCTATTTATATCAGTCTATAACATAGCAAAATATTTATTACTGTTCTTCTAATTATTAATTATGAATAACAAGTACTACTCATACTGGTTAGCTTTTCTTATTCTCTCTGGAATATTTTATATTCTCTTTGGAACATCCTATGTCATTTTTGGTTTACGAGGATTTCTAGTCGTTGCAGGTTTCTTTTTTATTTTAAGTGTGCTGTACGGTCTATTGTATTCTATTTCTCGTAGTTGAGTAAATGTTTAACTGCTTTTGAATAATTAGGCTCTGAGCCTGTCGTTTTACTAGGAAATTGTCTGTCTCTCCTTGGTTCTATTTATGGATGCAGTGCAAACCAAAACTAAATAAGTCACTCTTATTAAAGGGCATCTGCTTACGCTACAAGGTGCACTTGGACTTTACTGCTGATGAAATTACTCGAAT
The DNA here is from genome assembly GCA_002496565.1 of Methanosarcina sp. UBA289. Classification (GTDB taxonomy): domain Archaea; phylum Halobacteriota; class Methanosarcinia; order Methanosarcinales; family Methanosarcinaceae; genus Methanosarcina. Next base: position 1,687 of record DAKJ01000015.1, read on the forward strand.
CCTTACCAATGCGGGAATATCAATTGATACAGCCCAGCTATCTCTACAAAATGTCTCTTTGCTTTACAGGTATGGACTGCTGGCTAAAGCCTTTAAACTGAGCATAAAGGAATTAATTTGCTCAAACAACTTTCGGGTATTGACCCATTTAAATCCCTAAGCCCGGATCTAATGCACGAATTTCTACGAAACTGGACTCTAAATGAGATCCCGTAAGCTCTCTGAAAAGAGGCAGATGACAGGTTCTTTTCCGGAGAAATATGTTTACGATAATCCTAATAAATGGACTGAAGTTATCATAACTGCTTATAACCGCCAGTTAGAGATAATACAATAAGATATCAAGAGCCTGTATAAACTCTTAAATTTTCTCTATTATCTCCAGACAATTCTTTGCTTCTCTCAGAGGATAATCCTTGTAACTTGTATTAGACTTAAACATTGCAATTCTCAGCAGGCCATAAGCCATATAAAAAGGAATAACTTTAGTTATCTTGCAAAATTCCTTTTCATCTTTACTGTAATGCTTCAGGAAATGGCGAATATAAGGCTCTGCTCTCTGGCTTGATCCCTTCCGCGCAAAATAGTATTTAAGTTCAGCACAAAGTATCCCGAGATCACATGCGAAATTTCCATGTCGGGATGCTAGTTCAAAGTCCAGTAAAAACGGTCTTCCCTTGTGGAATACAAAGTTTACAGGAGTAGAATCGTTATGAATCATGCAGCCTTTTTTTATATCCAAGAGGGAACTGTGCCACCATTTTCCAAGCAGATATTTATATTCTTTTTTCATACACTGGTTGATTTTTAGATGATTCAAAACATAATGGAATTTTGAAAATTCATTTTCTTTATCATAATATGTCTGCGTATTTTCATGAAGCTTTCTAAGCATATCTGCTATAAGTTCTAATTTTTCCTTAAGCTCTTTCCTGTGTTTAAGGTACCAGAATAAAGGTTTCCCAGATACATATTTACTGGCTAAGACACAATTAAACTCTCTATTTGTTGCGATAGGTTCTGGGACATTAATTATTTTTTGGGCTTTTTTAAGATTCTCATATTCTTTATTCATCGAACCATAGCTATTGTACTTTTTAATTACCCCTGTAGGTATCCCAAAAAATTTGGCTATTATGGTTACTTTTTCCCCCTTGAATTCATATTTACAGATCCTATGGGATGCATGACTGAGTTTAAAAACTCTAACTTTACAACCTTTATTATGTATTCTATCCCCAAGCACCTCTACAAGCCAGTCCCTAAAAGTATCACCTGGTTTCACTGTCCGAATATATTCAAAAGAAGCTACAAAATTCCCTCCCTCATACTTGAATTGCTGTGATTCTTGATCAATGTAGCTATTCAATGATAGTTTATATCTTGTGAAACGTTGAATATGACTTTTATTAAGGATAAACAGGTTCAAGCTCTTGTTAATCTTCTCTGATTTATTTCTTGTCTTCTTTACTCTCTGGCTATTCCTCTAAGAAACTACCAAATAATCAATAATAACATCCAAAAAATGAAATTGGCCTATGCTTTTAGTCCAATATTAGTCCAATATTTTTGTTTTCTAAGTCCGCTGCCTTTGACCGTGCTGGGCAACCCTCCCACATTGATAGATATATTTTTATTTTTGACTGCTCATATTTCTTTTACTTTTGTTCCTTTCGCTGGAGATTATCTTAACATGTTTTTAGTTCTACATGTTATCTATTAAGTCCAGCAAGCTGGGCAGCGAAACTATGTGGGGACAGGCTATGCCAAGACGATTAGCATGGACGCTACAATATTGTTTTTCCCACAGGATGCAGGAACGAAGTTCAATGTTGATCCTGCCTCCTAGCTATTGGTTGAAGGTGTGGATGTGACAATCATAGCTGGTACAATGCAGGCTTTTGACTATAGCTAGATAAAGCTCGTCGGTTCTTACCGGCTCGGCTACCGTATCATAGTCATGGAATCTGGCAACCACTTCCTTGCTTGGTGGTCAGGAGCCGCTAGCTATACCATTGACAGTGATCCCTCCGGGATCGGTTCGAAAGATCTCAGCACTTTTTGCATTCCAGAAGAATGGGAAACTATATTCCGTGAATGCTGATGCAATTTATAAAAATCTGTCAGGTGACGGAAAAATGGAAAATCGATTCTACATCCCCGTTCCTGAAGATCCACATCTGCTACTTGGGGCTGTTGGCACATTAGCAAGATCATCTTTAAGGGAGAGGTCATTTGGATTTCTCTTCCGGCTTCGCGAATAGGCTGGGGAATGCGCTACACACCGAAAATTCAAAGTGAACAAATTCAAGAATTCAAGAATTGATAAAATGGTTCCACATACTGATTCGTCTCATACAAACTATTTGAGCATTTCTAGAGAGTCCGACTCACCCTATCAACTTTTAAAATTTCTCACAGAACTCTCTAGAGCTCTGACTACAGCAGGAATCGCGGTAATGTCCATAGAGTCAATTTTGAAAAAAATATGCCTGGCTTATGGTTTCAAAGCTGAGGAGGTTATTAGTTTACCTACTTTTTTAATCATAAAGATTGCAGATGGCGATTCAAAGGCTCTGGAAGTCGCCCTGCAGAAACCCGGAGTACTTGCTTTAGACCAGGTCTCAAGATTGTATGAGTTGATCAACAAGGCAGAAAATGCTGAAATAACACCTGAACAGGGAATAAAGTCTATTAATGAAATAATAAACGTTAAACGCCAACATAACTATCTTAAAAATATTTTAGGCTATGCACTTTTTTCCACAGGCCTGGGAATGCTCTTTTTACCAACTTTTAATGGTTTATTTTTTTGTGGAGCATTAGGAGCCATAGCAGGACTTATATTAGCTTATTCTGAGGATAAAACAAAACTTACTCCGATTCTGCCTGTTCTAACGGCTTTTATTGTTTCCACAATATTCTTTTTCGGTTTTAAACAGGGAATTATAAATGGGTCCCTAACCATAATGGTCCCTGCACTTGCCTACTTCATTCCCGGAGCAGTTCTGTCTACGGGAATGTTCGAACTGGCAGCAAACAATTTGGTCTCTGGTGCAGCCCGCCTGGTTCAGGGGGTTGTAATACTGCTACTTCTCTTATTTGGAGTGATAGTAGGCCTACAGGTTGTAGGCTTGTCCGAAGATTACATAATAGCCAATGCGGCAACTCCTTTGAATTGGTGGGCTCCCTATATTGGGGTTCTTGTTTTCACCCTAGGAATGTACCTCTTGATGTCTATAAGAAACAAGGATATGTTAGGGGTTTTAATTGTATTGCTCGCCACTTTTCTTGGACAGCAAGCAGGAAACTACCTTTTTGGGGGACTTTTTGGGGCTTTCATAGGTTCTATCATCATGACAATGTTAGGAACTTTTCTGGAGCGATCCAAACTTAGAACACCATATTATGTATCTATAACACCTGCATTCTGGATCTTGGTTCCCGGAGCACTTGGATTTATCAGCTTAGCTGCATTAGTGGGGCAGAATTATTCCTCTTCCATTGCCAGTCTGATCCAGGTAGCTCTGACCTTTGTGGCGATCTCCACGGGGCTGTTAATCGGTGCTGTGATTGCCGATCCATTAAAAATTGGATCGTCTCCCTAAGTTATTGAACAGGAGCTCTAAATTTTAATAATTCCTTTAAACTCATATGTGATCAGTTCTTCCTTCTGCTATTTGGAGATTTGAGCCCATAAAGGCAAGTTTCATCCGTACTAGGGGGGCTCGCTTGGCGTGATCACATCTGGCACCTATGCAGACCTCCTTGTCATGGACTGCAACCTGCTTGCGGGCATCACTTTGCTAGCCGACTCGGAGATGAACTTGAATCTAATCGTGAAGGGCGGGAAGATCTACAAGAACATACTCAAGCAGACTAACCAGAAAGGGAAGCTCGCCATGAAAACCAATGAGTCAGCTAGAATCTTTGTAATAAACTGGCAGAAAAATTAATAATATAAGAATCAAGTTATTTAATATCGGCAACTTACAGTATTATCCCAAGTCCATATTACGAAACTAATGTCGTGATAACAAGGCTGCGCAGGAAGCTGGAATTTTGTACTTTGCAGAACTTTTGGTACACTGTCCAAAAGAAAGAGATGTAGACCTGCTGCCTTCTACTTCCCAATATCTAAAAGCAGGCAGCATCAGTATTGAATTCAACGATATCCGAAACTGCTTTTTTAGAAATTTTTTTGTAATTAAAAGTTGTTATTTATGAGACTGATAAAAATGATAAATAATGAATATCTGCCCATATTGGAGAAAAAAATGGAACACGTTTCAGGAAGAAGGAAAAATACCCTTATTTTCGCTTGTTCAGGCCTTTCTAACACCGGAAAACTCACCATGCAGGCAGCGTCTACTCTTGCTTTCATGAGGCCGGATGTGTATAGAGCTGCGGCTGCTCACAAAGGAGTCGATGCGGTTGAGGATGCAGCATCCGAAGGCTTTAGAATTCTCGTCCTTGACGGCTGTACGGATCGATGTGCTACAAAAAAACTCGATGAAGCCGGGATACGAGCAGATATCTACATGGTAGTTACGGAACTAGGGATTGAAAAAACCAGGCCTTCAGATGTGAAGCCCGAATACGTAGAAGTAATAATACGTGCAGTCAAGGAAGCCTAAATCCAATCTACTACCGGTTTTCTTACTATCAATATTCCTATCTATGGATAATTGCCAATCCATCTGCATATAGCATCCTATCTTCTATTTTATGCAGACTGCATAGGTATCGTAATTAAGCCTAAGAGATTCTATTTTTATAGGGTAAGCTCTAGAAATTAGTCAAAAGTAGAAAAGTAGTAATTCAGTTATCCAGTTTGAGCATGACCTAACGGCGGGAACGATATTATGGAATAGTCTGTGACTTCAGATGATTATATAACTGGAAATCTAAACTCGAGAGTAGCCGTGGTAACTCTTGCCTTTGCCTACAGAACTTGGAACCTAAAGAACTATGTGATTTGCGGACATGTTTTACAGAAAATTTCGGAATCGAAAAAGTAATCGTCAATGTGCTTGCAAATCCGAACATAAATTGTCTCATTGTCTGTGGGGAGGAAAGTGAGCATCTTGTAGGTGAATCTATTATTTCTCTTGCCGAAAACGTAGATTCTACAATGACAGGTTTAAGGAAAATAATAGGCTCAAATTTTCCTTTGCCTTATTTGAATGAAACTCCAATGACTGTAATTTCCCGTTTCCTTAAGGAAATAAAGATCCTGTCACTATCCAGAAAGCTATCAACTCATGCACTACCCCTGCAAGAAGCGAAGCTTATGTCACATCGATTCTTGACAGATCTTTGTCTAGTAAATATCGCCCTCTATCTAAAACTCTAAAAACTTCGACTTATTATTGATAGATGTACAAATCGTTCTAACATGTATCAACTATTCTTGATATCCGTCATGAGGGTTTTTAAATCTGAATTCTAAATATAGCTTATATAAGTTTAAAAACTAAGTTAATTAGGAAGTCTAATGGAGTCTAAAGAAATGGGAAAAGAAAATAGTGTGGTGCAAGAAGAGGATTCTGAAAACAGCCCTATAGATAATGAAGAGGACTTGCTGTACACACATAAGCCCGAATCCAAAGGTAACACTATGCGATGGAACTCTTCTCTTTGCAGAAGGCCTGGCCATTAAAATTACTGGAATACTTGACAATGTTGCTTCAAATAAAAACTTTAAAAGTAAATTTAAAATATTATTTTATTATAGATTATTATAGATAAACAGATTTACTTTGAACTTAAACAATTTGTAACTACAATATGCTTTAAAATCTTTATAAACAAGGGGCTATTTAAATGTCTTTTTTGAATGAAATACTACCTGAAACTGCAGAAGCTTTCGGAAAGATGAGAAATTCCATTTTTAAAGACGGATATCTGGATCTCAAGACCAAAGAACTTATAGCCGTTGTCTCTTCTGTCCTTATGCGTTGCCAGTTCTGCGTTGATGCACACTCCAAGAGAGCAATTGCTGCAGGGGCTACAAAGGAAGAAATTGCCGAAGCTATTTCAATCGCTATGTTCGTTGCTGCCGGTTCACAGATTGGATGGACAAATGTATATGCGGAAAATATATATGACAAAATCTTTGAAAACGGTAAGGAAAAAGAAGACTGCTGTTGCTGTAAGGACTAAAACCTCAGTCGTTATGTTTTTCTTTTTTTCGGTATCTGTTAACTTTTATTAGGATTTTTTGTTTTTCATTTGTGAAATAGTATGAAAAACATTTTCAAATTCTGGATTTAACTTGTAAAAGTGCCATTTTGAACTGCTGTAGGCTTCGATGATCCCGCAGTTTTTCATGATTGCCAGGTGATGAGAAACAAGGTTCTGTCTCTCATTTAATTTAAATATTAATTCGCAAACGCAGTGATCTCTCTGAGAGAGGAAGTAAGCAATCTTCAGCCTTATCGGATGCCCAAGAGCGCTGAATATCTCACTGACTTTTTTAATGTCATTATCCAGGAAATCGATTTCCTGGAGCATTTTCTCTTCCCATTCCTTCTTTTTCTCAGGATCGGCAGGACAACAATAGTTCATAAATAAAAGAAGTTAGCTTTCTAATTAAGATTTTTCATATCAATTTTGTTTGATGTATTAAATGTTTTTTAATACTTGCCATTCTATTTATTTAGATTTATTCAATTCTATCATAATATAATATTAATCGTTTTTAATGAGTCTACTAACAAATTTATTACAGTTGTTTCCCCATCCCAATTTAGAACTATCAATTAATCTTCTGTTTAGAAAGATAGTTCTGAACTCCTATCTTTATGGAAATTTAATCAGTTCTGGAATGAGCTATTAATTTCCATGTGATCAGTAATTAGCAGTTAGAAATAAAATCAGTATTTTTAAATAACATATGAGTATATGTAATTATACTCATATTATATGGTGATGTTTGCGGATCTCGTTGATATTCTTAAGGCATTGGCTGATGAAAACCGACTACGGATATTGAATCTTCTAAAAAACGGTGAATTGTGCGTCTGTGATATTGAGACTGTTCTGGGCATTAAACAATCTAACACCTCAAGGCATTTGAACAGGCTCAAAATCTCAGGGATTATTACTTCCCAAAAAATGTCCCAATGGGTTTACTATAGATTAAAGGATGAAACTTTCACAAATTTTCCCTTTCTTTCAGTAATCATTAATGATGAAGTAGAGAAAATTGATATTTGTAAAAAAGATCTGGAACTTCTGGAAAAGATTAAAGCAAGTAATAGATGCTGCGATTGAGTGAGAAGTTATCAGCTTATTAAAGACAAAGAGGTGTCCTATCTGCAAGACTCCGTTGTGTCAAAATTATCGTTCTTGAACCGTTATTTGACCCTATGGATTTTTCTGGCTATGTTCATTGGTGTAGCTCTAGGCTTCGTTTTCCCCGGATTTGCAGACTTTTTACAGAGTTTATCCATCGGTACGACTTCGATTCCTATAGCCATCGGTTTGATAGTTATGATGTATCCTCCCCTAGCACGGGTAAAATACGAGGAATTAGGCAAAGTATTCAGGAATCATAAAGTATTAGGCCTGTCCTTATTACAAAATTGGGTCATTGGTCCTATTTTGATGTTTATACTTGCGATTGTATTTTTAAGAGACTATCCTGAATACATGGTAGGTGTTATTTTAATTGGTCTTGCCAGGTGCATAGCCATGGTGATTGTATGGAACAGCCTGGCAGACGGAGATAACGAATATGCTGCTGCCCTGGTTGCTTTCAATTCAATCTTTCAGTTAGTCTTTTACTCCGTTTTTGCTTATTTCTTTATAACCATAATACCTGAATGGCTGGGACTTAGTGGTATGGAAATACACGTATCTATGGGAGAAGTTGCCCGAAGTGTTGCGATCTATCTGGGAATTCCTTTCGCTGCTGGTTTCTTTACTCGATACTTCTTACGCCCTTCAAAAGGAGCTGACTGGTATGATAATAAACTCATTCCCACAATAGGTCCAATTTCACTATATGCCCTACTATTTACGATTATTGTAATGTTCTCGTTAAAAGGCGAATATATTGTTGCTCTGCCATTAGACGTTGTAAGGATTGCAATTCCTCTCTTAATCTATTTCGTAATTATGTTCGGGGTCTCTTTCCTGATCTGCAAACAAATGGGAGTTAATTACGAACAGACAACATCTCTTGCTTTTACTGCGGCCAGTAACAATTTTGAACTAGCAATTGCTGTGGCAGTAGCGGTTTTTGGGATCAATTCCGGGCAGGCATTTGCAGCTGTGGTAGGCCCTCTTATTGAAGTGCCTGTAATGATCGGACTTGTAAATGTTGCACTTTACTGGGGAAGGAAATACTTTGGTAAAAGTACAATGCAGCTTGGAGACGATAGTAAAAGAGGCCTTAAAACTTAATTACGCAGTCAAACTTACGCAGTCAAACTGCTTTGCATTATATGGAATTATAATTCTGTACTTGAAGCATTCATTATTTTATTTATTTTTTATTTTCCATTATTTATTAAAAATTCGATACCCGGTTATCCCAGTGTAATATAAAACTAGCCGAAAGACCAATACATGTTACTCGTAAGTAAACAAAAAAGGAGTAATTTTCAGCATGCAATATAGTCTTGGAATTGATGCCGGAGGCACATACACCGATGCGGTGCTTATAAGGGATACGGATAGTGCCATTGTTGACTCAAATAAATCGCTTACTACTTATCCTGACCTCCATCCCGGCATCAAAAACGTAATAGACGGCCTAAACCCTGAATATCTTAAAAATGTAAAACTTGTTTCAGTCTCCACAACCCTTTCTACCAACACTATCTTGGAAGGAACTGGATTTCCAGTAGCTTTGGTTCTTATTGGAGCCCATCCTTTTGAAAAACAATTTCCTACAAAATATGTGCTTCTTGCGTCAGGTGGACATAACCATAATGGAGAGGAAGAAGCTCCTCTTGATCTGAATGCTATTGAGAAGTTTTCCCTGCGCGTAAAGGATAAAGTTTCAGCTTTTGCCATTTCTTCCTATTTTAGCACGAGGAACCCGGAGCATGAACTTAGAGTAAAAGATCGAATTCTTGAACTTACAGGTCTTCCTGCTGTTTGTGGGCATGAGCTTTCCCAAGAACTCGGAGCCTATGAAAGAGCAGTCACAGCTTTCCTCAATGCTCAGCTGATCCCGATAACAAGGCAGTTCGTGAAGTCCATAATTAAAGATATACAAGAGCGGGGAATTAATGCCAGACTTCTTATGCTCAAATGTGATGGCTCCGTTGTTGGAATCAAAGATGCCCTGAAAAAGCCTATTGAAACTATCTTTTCTGGTCCTGCAGCAAGCTTGGTTGGAGCTTCGTATCTCTCTGGACTTGAAACCTGTGCAGTTGTGGATGTAGGAGGCACGAGCACAGATATTTCCTCGATCTGCATGGGTGTCCCTGATCTGAGCGAAGAAGGTGCAGTGGTGGGTGGCTGGAAGACCCGGGTAAAGGCTATTCGGATGGAAACAACAGCTACAGGCGGGGACAGTCATGTCTGGACTGTTAACAAGGAACTCTTCTTAGGACCTAGGCGAGTTATGCCCTTGGCAGTAGCTGCGGTAAAATATCCGGATTTCTTGAATAATCTAAAAAGGAAGCCCATATCTGCTAGAGAAGAGCTGGGTGAGAACATTCAACCCACAAAATTTTTTGTAAGATCTGGCTACCCGACAGGAGAACTGAGCAGGTCTGAAGCTGAAGTGCTAGAGGTTATCGGAAATGAGCCCGTCTCAGTACCTGAAATCAGAGCGCTTATCCGAAAAGACTTCCATCCTCAGACTTTAGATTCTCTTATTAGGAAACGTCTTGTCCAAGCAATCGGTTTCACTCCTACTGACGCCTTGCATGTGCTAGGAGAATATACTGCATGGAATGCCGAAGCTTCGCGAATTGGCGCAGAAAGACTTGCAAGGCTCATGCATATAGCTCCAGTAGAGTTTTGCACCGCTGTAAAAAAGCGAGTTGCGAGGAATATGGTACTTCATCTGTTATCATATATTTTGGCAGGCGTTCCATATGCATCAATTGCAAAGATCCTGGATGGAGACTATCCTGCAAAATTCCAGTTGAATATTCCGGTTGTGTTGCTTGGAGGACCTGTCCGGGCATACAGGAAGGAGCTGAATGAATTAATTGATGCAGAAATTCTGGTTCCAGAGCATGCCGAGGTAGGAAATGCAGTCGGAGCACTTGTAGGAAAAGGTATCAAAAGAGTTGAGATACTGATACGACCAGCAAGTCTCATTTCACCTGATAAGGATTTCCTGGTCTTTGCACCAGGTAGTCGACTAAGATTAGATGCTTATACAGAGGCTCTAGACGCAGCAGTCAAATTTGGGAAAAAACTTGTTGCGGATTACATGCAAGACTGTGGCCTTAGCGGAAACCAGGTTGAAATTTCAGTTGAGAAAAAGACTATATCACCTGATGGCTGGAACCATCCTCCTATGGAAACAAGTCTTTTAGTTATGGGAGTAGGAGTGAGGGAAAGATCTACCTGAACCAGATTCTTACCAAGAGATTGTAAATATGATCAACGGACTTGTATTAATTACTGTTTAAAGATTGAAAAACGCAATTTATAAGCGGCTTATTAGAAATTGTCTGAGATATCTAAAAACATATTAAGAATTGATGAATAACTAATGAGTGAAAGAGAAGATAATACTGTGGATGCAAATGAAAAAAAAGCATAATTAAAGAGACACAAGGGAAAATCGCAATAGTAGGTGGGTCCTGTCGTTCGAGTGGATGTTATGGTGATTCAAGTACGAGAGGTAGAGCTGAAAAATGACAAAAACCTGCTCACAAGTTGCATTGCAGGTGCTTTACTTAAAGAAGAATATCTCAGGATTTTAAGTGAAGCTGGATTTTCAGTTGAAATTTTGAATGAAGATCTAGATAAGCAAAAGGCAGTATAGTGGGTTTGCCTGCCGAGAGCTTGAAACTTAAAACCTGGAAGTGAGAAGGCTTCTAGGTTTCTCAAATTGGCTCTATATAAAACTTCAGACATCATTGAATTCGATACTGATGCTACCTGCTTTTTTTACCAATGATTTTGCAAGGAACCCACTCTCCATTCTGCAGAGGTTGAGTACTGCACAAGGCACAAGGCAATTTGAACAGCACTTTGCTTCCTGTGCTCTATCAATAACGTAATTGTTTTTAATATCCAGAATTTCCATCATGGGAACTTCCATGTGAGAGAATTTCTTTATCTTTTCACATGGAGTTTCTATGTCAACAATAATTTTATTTCCTTTTTTGCTTCCATGTATCTTGTGGACAAAACCACAGATAGTGGAATTTACAGTAAATTCAGTCAACATGTAACCCTCTATTTTTTGGTTATGCACGTTTTTCGAATCCGCTATTACTCGGACTGTAAGATCTTTAAGGTGTTTTCAAGAGCTTTGGAGAATTCATCCTTTTTGAGTTCTTTCTCTTTGGTTTTTTTAATCCCAAATTCGGATATAACAATCTGACGATCTACTTTGAAGCCTGCCAGTTCAAGGATTTTGCTTGCACAGTTTACAGAACAACCATCAATTGCAATTATCCGGTCACAAGCTTCGGCAGATTTCATAAGCCCTGGAGCTCTTGCACCAATTCCTGCAGTACACATAAGGTTTCCAATGTTCCGTTTTTCTAATTCAATTGCAATTTTATTTGAGAGCTGCCCCACATTTGAAGCTCCTACACATGGGAAAATTGCCACATTTGGAGAACCGCATGTACATTTTACCTCTTCTGCCATATTTATTCTCCGTTCTGATTCTTGTTAGAATTTATATTTTCTGATATAGACTAGGCCTCTCCTTTATTAAGAAATCCACTTTTTAATATCTTTTTCATCCGGAACTTTGCCCACAAGTTTGACTTCCCCATCAACGACGACTCCAGGGGTGATCATAACGCCGTAATTCAGGATTTTTTCAATATCTTCAATCTTAACAACTTCGGCTTCAACACCTTCATTCTTCAATACTTTTTCAATAACTTCTTTTGTTTTCTTGCACTTTGAACAGCCAGTTCCAAGAATTTCAATCTTCATGTTTTTAACCTCATACTTGTTTCTTTTGTTTTTGCCTCTAACACTTTTTTCTTTATTTTGATACTTGACTATAATCTCACAGAATAATGTTAAATAGATATCCCGTAAAAATTATCGATAAACTAACAACTAAAACAAAGGCTCCAATTAACTCGTTTTTAAGAACCTTTTTGAGGATAATCATTTCAGGAAGTGAAAGCGCAGTAACTGCCATTAGGAAGGCTAGGGCAGTGCCTACTGGAAGTCCTTTTCCAATAAGGCTTTCCACAATCGGAATCATACCCATAACGTTTGAGTACAGGGGCACCCCTATAATAACTGCAATTGGAACAGCAAGTAAATTGTCCTTCCCTGCATATGTTGCTAGGATGCCTTCGGGGGCGTATCCGTGAAAGATTCCTCCCAAAGTAACTCCAATAATCACATAGAGCCATACTTTTTCCACGATGTCTTTAACATTGTCAAAAGCAATAGCGGTCCGTTCTTTTATACTTAGGGCCTCTGGCTTTTTGTTCTGATCCCCCACTTTGATCTTGTAAACAAAATCAGCTACGTATTTTTCCATTTTCATGAGGCCTATTATATACCCACCAAAAACTCCGAGCAAAACACCTGATACAGCATAGATCAAGGTTGCTTTAAGACCAAGGGTAGCCCATAGTGCAGCGACTGCCGCTTCATTTACTAAAGGGGAAGTAATAAGGAAGGAAAAAGTTACTCCAAGAGGGATTCCAGCTTCTACAAAACCAATAAAAAGGGGCACTGAGGAACAGGAACAAAAAGGTGTGACAGCTCCCAATAGGGAAGCTAACAGATGATATTGCAGCCCTGTTTTGCCTCCAAGTACCCTTCGGGTTTTTTCTGGAGTCACAAAGGTTCTGATGTAGGAGATAGCAAAGATCATCACAACTAGTAGAATTAAGATTTTCAACACGTCATAAATGATAAAGTTAACACTGGCTGCAAGGTGTGTGTCAGGTGCAATCCCTAAAACCTCATATACCAGTTTGTCGGCAATCCATTGAAGAGGATAGAATACATCAACCATTTTAAGATCCTCCTTTGTTAGTTATTATTTCTTCACTAATTCAATTCCAAATATATCAATATGCATTGATATTAACATACTATATAAATAGTTCCATAATGCATGAATATTATTTATTACAACGGGAGCGCAGAGGGTTTACTTCATCCCCGAACTAAACAGCCTGTTTAGGGTGGAGTGGCCTCCTGCAATTTGATTTTAATAAAATAGTTTGAGCGTTTCTTTAATATAAATAGCAAACTCACCGGATTTAGAAAAAATGATAGAATAAAGAAGAAAACCACTAAAAATTTAAAGTATATATTCTTTATTAATGGAAAAAAGAACTTTCTTTTTCAAGCAAAAACCTGTGAGCTGAAGAATTAGTATTTCATGGATGTTGAAGAAAGGGAAAAGTAAGGAATAATCCACTTCAAATGAATAATGCAGTTGCTACAAGGATTCATGAAAATATTTATTAAATTTTAAATAATGCAATTCTTGAATTTTACCCGTAATAATACAAAACTTTATTCTTCAAGGACTTCTAAAATTTTCCTTATTTTTTCATTCTGTATAGAATAAAGCCTCATTTTCCCATTTCTTCTTACCTTTATTATTCCCCAATCCAGCAATTTTGCAAGATGCATTGAGGTATTAGACTGTGTCCTATCGATGATTTCTGGGATTTCACAGGCGCATAGCTCTCCTCTGTAGCCATATTGATTTTCTTCGGGATTATTCTCAGATTCAATTAAAGCCTTAATAATTCTATACCTCGTATCTTCGCTTAGGGCTTTGAAAAGCTGTATATTTTCTTCATTAATCATATCAATAATCATTGAATATGTGTAACTATATATATTTTTCTAAACCCAAAAGGACTTGGTGCATACAGAATAAAGCATGAAATTATTCTAACTTAAACATGTTCTTAGTTTTTAAGAAGAAATTAATTTTTTACAATAAATTCTACTGTTTGATTGATTCTTAAAATTCGTAATCTTTATATCTAACATCAAGATATATCGATATATATCGATATAATCATATCATGGTTTATTGATAATGGAGTTATATTTAAATGAGCAAGATTGGTAAGAGTTTGCTTGGAAAACTCATCGGAAATGATAAAAGTTGTTGCTGTTGTGGCCCTTCTATCGTTAGTGTCAGAAAGATAAAAGTTGCAGACAAAGATATGAATATTGCCGGATTAGATGAAGAATTTAAAAAATGTATTGATGCTGGAAAAACACCAGAGAATTTAGATGCTGAGGAGCTTATTCAAAATCTATTAAAAATTAATGTAATTCCTGAAAAAGAACTGGAAAATTTTAAAGCTGCAGTCCAGAAAGAATACGCAATATACTGGCAGAGCAATAAACTTTGATCATATTGACGGTTGTGAATTTAATTTGTGCCCATATTTTTGAACATGAATTTGTTGAGGTTTCGCAAATGAATTTTAAGTGTACAATATGTGGGAAAGAAGATTATTCTTTATTAAGGGCTAACCACAAAGACTTAGGAATCATAAAGCTCTGTGTAGATTGCTGGTCTAAGGAACAGAACAAAAACAAGTTGCTTTCCTTGGAAGGTGGAAGCAATTGTTGCAGGTGATACAACGATTAAAGAAGGAAGACGACTGTGACTGAAGGAACTGAAGTAAAAATTGAAAGATTGAAGCGATTCATCCCTGACGGAGACCAGTTTGAGTTCAGGGCACAAAGACTCAGTTCTCTGGTGAGCAGATTGAATGAAAAAGAATTATCTTCAGAAGCCAAAATTTTTAAAGCCCTTGCGGATGTCAATCGTGTTAAAATCATAAAGTTACTAAAAGAAGGAGAACTTTGTGTCTGTGAACTAACGACCGCACTCTTAACTTCTCAATCAACTGTTTCTCATCACCTGTCAGTACTAAAAAATGCAGGTCTGATCAAAGAAAGAAAAGAAGGAAAGTGGTCTTACTTTCGTCTTTCTGAAGGGGCAGTTATTGAAATCCTTAACCAGGTAAAGTTGCTTATCAATGAATAATTTCGTATAACTTTTCCATCTAAAAGGCAAATTTTGGAATGAGCAAGAACTCCTCAAAAACATTTTTTTCTCGAGAAAATAGGAGTTGTAAATAGACTAATCATGGCAGTTCGAGATAGCGGTAGCTTTTATCAATTACCTAATGATTGCTGCTCTCTGCGATTGTTTTTGCAGATAAGCAGAAAAGGGAATGTTTAGACAGACAGATATTTGAAAGAATTTGAGGGGAGTAAGGATGTTATGGGATAATTTAATTGTGGCGACTAAGTTCTTTATTGAGATCGCGGTAGAACTTACTGTTTTATTTATTGGGATAATCTTTTTAGTGGGGCTGATTCAGGAGTATGTACCTGAAGAAACCATAAAAAAGGCTCTTGGAGGACAGAACAAAGTTATAGGCAGTGTTCTTGGAGCAGGATTTGGTGCACTTACTCCTTTCTGTTCCTGTTCAACCGTACCACTTCTTCTCGGGATGCTTAAGGCTGGTGTATCTTTTGCTGCAACAATGGCATTTCTCTTCTCGTCACCCTTGCTAAACCCGGTAATAATATCCATGTTCATTATTCTGATGGGCTGGAAGATAGCCGCTCTCTATTTTACCGTCACTTTCGTGTCTACAATTGTTATTGGCCTTTTACTTGATAGACTTGGATTCTCCAGCCAGATTAAGTCAGTTACTGTTGTGCGAAATATCTGTGACTGTGAGCAGGAAATAAATGCGAAATCCAGAATACAGAGGTCTGCGGTATTTGCATTTAGCCTTTTCCGTCAGCTTGTGCCTTATCTCCTTATCGGAGCAGGAATCGGGGCATTTATTCACGGATTCGTACCCACAGAGATTATTTCCCGTCTTGCAGGACAGGACAATCCTCTAGCAGTCCCTGTTGCTGCAATTATTGGTGTTCCCATCTATATCCGAGCTGAGACTATGATTCCCATTGGGCTTGCGCTCATTGAAAAGGGAATGAGTGTGGGAGCTGTTTTGGCACTGATAATCGGCGGTGCTGGAGCCAGTATACCTGAGATAACTCTTCTTTCATCGATATTCAAGAAGAATCTACTGGCAGCCTTTGTGATGACTGTTTTTTCCATAGCTGTGGTTGCAGGGTATCTTGCAAATATGCTAACACTATGAAAATCTTCAAAAAAAGTTAAGGAATGGTACCAGGCAAGCAGATTAAACACTTGGTATCATTTTCCAAATACCTGGGAGATCCATTCTTTTATCTCATCTCTGACTTGGCGGAAAACTTTGAGCTTTTCTTCCTCTGATCCCGCAACTGCAGCAGGATCTTCAAAACTTTTGTGAATCACTTCTCTTGCTCTGGGATATTCGGTCGGAATCTCCAAGTTTGTACTGCAGATAGGACAGGAAACTTTAGCCCGATCACATACTGTGACTGCAATATCAAAAATGACATCATGGAATTCTTTGGGAGTTTTGGAATATTGACTGGAGATATCGATGCCAATTTCCTTCATGACCATAACTGCATAAGGATTAACATTTGTGGCTTTAACACCAGCACTGTAAGCTTCATACCGATCTCGATAAATAGCCCTTAAGAGACCCTCGGCCATCTGAGACCTAGCTGAATTATGGGTACATAAAAAGAGAATTTTCTTCTTTTCCTGTGATTTCGTACTTTTTCTCATTTTGCTTTATTGCACATAATATTAAATTAGGGTTATGATTTTCTATTTCAAACAGATAAAATCTGCAAGATATCTAATTTCAATAATTACACCTGTATCAAGAAACTGAAACATATCCTCATGCAGTTTAGTGCCTCTTTCGCAAACGTAGAAGCTTCAGTTATCATTTTTTCAATTCCTTCTGAATCTCTTTTGCGACATCTTTCACCATTTCCCCTACAAGATTTGCCTTATCACAATGAGAAGCTTCTTTCGGCTTACAATTAAGGAGAATACTCATTAGTCTATCGGCTGTCCTATAACATTTTATATCCTCAAGCTTAACCAGAAGTTCAGATAAACTTTCACTGAACTCTCTGCATTTTTCGTGATTGCAAATAGCTTGCTCATGCAGTCGACAGACATATTGAAAATCCT
Source organism: Methanosarcina sp. UBA289 (assembly GCA_002496565.1). Lineage (GTDB taxonomy): Archaea > Halobacteriota > Methanosarcinia > Methanosarcinales > Methanosarcinaceae > Methanosarcina. The sequence continues at coordinate 18,920 of DAKJ01000015.1, forward strand.
TTACGATTTCTTTTGGGAGATTCTCGACCATAATGATCGACCCTGTTAAGCAATTCGTTTTAACTATGTCTAAAGAACATTTAAAAATATAAAATTAAATTAAATTAAATTAAATTAAATTAAATTAAATCATTTCAGTTACGTGGCATGAAATTAAAATTCAAATTTATTATTCGATATTTTAAAATGTGTACGTATGCTCGGAGTGTTCCATAACATCTTCTATAAACATAGCATAAAAGTTATCAGGAATTTTGACTTTATCTCCTGCCCTGATAGATCTTGCCTCAAGATCTTCCTTGCACGCATAAACTTTGCACTCTGGCAATTCCTCCTCTATCTTGGTAAGTAAGTGATAGACCCCATCCCCAGCAAGGTAAAGTCTAACATTTTTGGTGCGATCAGCGAGTTTGAGACACAAATCTGACCTTGAATTAAGGGGAGGTCTTGTTAGCAGGAACACATTCGTTTGTTCTTGTTTCATATTATCATCCTATTCTCCCTTACTCAGAAACTAATGTTAAAGCAGAATAACACACTCCGATTTTTTCATAGATTCGAAAAAATCTTCCTCATCGGTCAATTCTAGGGTTTCTATAAAGTTTTCCTCAAAAAGCCCTCTTTCCATAAGTGAGGGTTCATGTACAAGTACCCTCAGTTCCCCGTATGCGTAAAGAATATCTGCAAGGTTTGGCACTCCAAGTTTTCTGCTGTCCTGGCCGGCAATTACAAGATAAACTCCATCTCCATAAAGGCCGAGAATTACATCCATCTTGCTAAGGCCTACAGCAGCCGCATTCAATGCTCCAAAGGCTTTTTCACTGCCATATGGAGCTGTATCTAGCAGATAGAAAACTGATTTCATCGTTTATACCTCATTTTGGTTAGTTTATCTTGACAATGAAATTACTCTATCACTCTTGCTAAGCATTTCCGATAACTCATAAACGCTGGTAATTTTTATTCCAGGATAATAATCTCTACAATTACTTCCTTCTATAATTTCTTCCTCTGGAAGGTACCCTCTTGCACCAGCACATCGTGAACAGGCTCGTATCACTGCCCCCTTTTCCGTGAGTCCTGAAATGAGTTGTCCTGCATTGGTAAAGAAGGAAGGATTTTGACCTTTTTTGGGGATGTGTACTGCATCCAGATAGAGGAATATATTCACTTTATATTGTTCAAGTGCAGACTCCGCGAGTTTGTAAGCAATATCAGCATATTCTGAAATGTAAGGGCCGTCGGTGAGCACTATTGTTAACGTCTTCATAATTCCTCCTTTAAAAGATATATTAGTAATTGTGATTCAAATATAGGTAGCCAAAAATTGCAGACGCTCTTGATTGGTTGCATATTGTGACTCTTTAAGGAGCGTACATTTCTCAAGGTTGACCTGTCCTGCCATTAACCTTATTGCAAAGCTATAACATCCCTGTTCGCCACACTTGCCACAGTTGGTCTGAGGAAGGTATTTGTAAATATCCATAAGTTCGACTTTGATCTTTTCCTTAGGAGGCGGAGTAATTCCTTTTTTGATAGCTTCATTGATAGCGTTTTTCAGGTTTTCAAGCTCTTCTTTAGCTTCATCCCCATTTTTAACCATTCTCATTACTACTTTTCCATTACCATAAATAGTTGTAATTATTTCTCCTTTTTTAACTATTAAGCTACTTTTTATATCCGAATAATTGGCTCTGGGAAAGATGGGTTCAAGAATCTTTAGGGCCCCATCCAATGGAGGAGCCATATCCGCAATTACCCTAAATTTTGAAGCATCTGCTATACAGGGTAAAAATTGTCTAACTTCGGCAATCTCCACAGGCTTTGCCTGAGAAAGGTCTTTAACTTCTTCAATACCAATTTTTTTCTTATTTTCCAGGAAATTCTTTCCATACTCGCTTATTCTGACAGTCTCTTTTTCTAGCTCAATAAGGCCAGCATCTTTAAGAAACTTAAGATGGAAATCGAACGTTTTTTTCCCTATTACTTCTCCGATTTCCTCAACGTTTCTGTCTCCTTTTGCGAGGAAATTAATTATTTTCCTTCGGACTTTATTGGCCATAGCGAAATTCACCAATTTTGTCTCACTTGTGCCTCCTGACATCTTTACACCTACTAGAGCTATTGGGGTACAATTTTGACTCTCATAGGACTTACGCAGTTGAACTGAAAAATCAATAGCATTAGACCGTTAACTGTCTGAAATATGTCTTAAATCCGCAACGTTTATTGCACTTAATTTTGTTCCTCAAGTGCGTAAATCTATTCCATAATTCTTTAACAGTACAAACCCATAATTCTTTAACAGTACAAACAAGTTTTTTAAGACGAAAATTCAGTTTTTCAAAGTCCATTCATTTAAAGAATAATTTATGGATTGATTTTATAAAAACCAGGGCCAAATACCAAAAAGATTGATATATAAATTTGTTATCAGCTGCTTTCTAAAGAATATGGGTCAGATAGATCAAATCTAAAACACTAGTAACTGAATATCATCAATTCTTCCATCGAGCCAGAGTTTCAGATTAACAATAATTTTTCTAGGAATTAAAATTTAAATATAAGCGGTCAAAACTTGCAAATGCTCTTGGTTGAGTGCATATTGTTTCTCTTTAAGCGGTGTACACTTATCAATAGAAGCTTCATCACTCATCAGTTTTATTGCAAATGTATAGCAGCTTTGTTCACCGCACTTACCACAGTTAGTCTGAGGCAGATATTTATAGAGCTCCATAGGTTCGACTCTAACTTTTTCCCTCGGAGCTGGAGCTACGCCTTTTGCAATAGCATTATTAATGGTACTTTTCAGGTTTTCAAGTGATTCTCTAGCCTCACCCTCATTTTTAATCATTGTCATGGTGACTTTCCCAGTACCATAAATAGTTGTAATAATCTCTCCTTTTTGAATTATGAGGGCGTTTATTTTGTCAGAATATTTACCTCTGGAAAAAAGTGGTTCAAGAACCTTGAGGGTTCCACCCAGGGGAGGAGCTATGTTTGCAATTACCCTAAACTTTGAGGAATCAGCTATACAGGGTAAAAATTGCCTGACTTCAGTAATCTCTATTGGTTTTGCCTGAGAAATATCTGCAGTTTTATCTGCACCTTTCTCTTCTTTATCTTTAAGGAAATTCTTTCCATATTCGCTTAGTCTCACAGTCCCTTCTTCGATTTCAATCAAACTAGCCTGCTGAAGAAGCTTGAGATGGAAATCAAGCATGGTTTTCCCTACTTCTCCTTCTATTTCCTCAGTACTTTTATCTCCTGCCAATAAAAAGTTCATTATCTTCCGTCGGGTAGCATTGGACATAGCGTTGTTTACCAGTTTTATTTCATTAGGATTTCCAGGCATCTTTAACACCTACGAAAGTTATAAAAATTTAACTTATTCTCTGACATAATAATATCAGTATTTCTTCTTTCAAAAATGAAATTTGATTCTCTTAATCGATATGGGTTTAGTTCATAAAAACCCACAGGATAGGTATCAAAAAAGATTGATATGAGTTTTAGAATCTAGCTTATTCATTTGTTATTCATTAATCCTAAAATTGTCGTAACTAAGACTTTTTATAGGAATATTATCAACGTTTACTTCAGTCCCTCATCTATATAAATTTCCAAAATTAGATACGAATTCAGATAAGTATAAAAGGAGAAATTTATTCTTTTTTAGCTTTTTGAGCATATTCTGACATGTCTATAAAATCATATCTTCATTAAAAACATCAAATGTTAGAGGCACTCAATTTCAGTTTCTTATGAGTTTACAGATTTGAAAAAATTAAATCTCTAAGATTAATAACAAGAAAGGAGTGTTTTATCCTGAAATAATTTCGCTTTGAAACTTTTTTGCTTTTGTCCATATTTTCACAACCCACATAATCTTATTCCGATTCTGAATTTTGCCTCAATTAGTAGTCTATTCCAGAATGCATCTTTGTGGTGATTCTAATTGTTCAAGTTTCAAAGCTCCATGAGGCCTTTTGTTGTACCACTGAACGAATTCTTCGAACGATTGAAACTTCTCTTCTAAACCTCTGATATGTATCGAAAATCATTTCTCTAGTTTTCCGTTTGTCTGAGGATGTCTGACCCTTGCAAGTATTGGTTTAATTCCAAGTTTTCCAATTCGCCTTTTAAACTCACTGTCCCATGAACCATCTTTATTAATTCTGTGTGCTCCGAATTCACTTTCATGATCCATGATCAACTCCCTTAAAGGGTAAATATCCCAATAGTCTCTGACAAGTTCATCGATCACTTTAATAGTGTTTTCCATGTTACAATGAACGTATTGTGTTTTCGTTCATATATATTCAAAAGAAGCTACAAAATCCCCTCCCTCATACTTGAATTACTGTGGGTATTGATCAATGTAGCTATCAAGTAATAGTCTATATCTTGAGAAGCATTGAAAAAAGTACGATTTTTGGAAATGATAACAGTTTAGAGTCCTTATCAATTATACCTGATTTCATTTCTGCCCTTTTGTTACTTCCCGGCTATTAATTACAAGAAACAATATAAAACAATGTGCGATTTAAAAAGTACAAAGAATCTATAATACCAAGTAACTGTCCAATTGTTAATATTTATATTGTAAGAATTGCAGCAGGCCATATCACTTTTTGATAATTATTTATCAAGTTTTTCAAATAGGGCAGGGCACCTCTCTTTTAATTTTATGAAAAGCTTTTCATCTAATTTTGCATTATAAAGGGTTTTTACATTACAAAGTTGGTCGACTAATAAGTGCTGAGCCCCTTCTAGATTTGCCTCCTTAAACTTAGCTCCTTGGAGATTAGCTTTTCTAAAGTTAACCATTTGAAGGTCAGCTCCATTGAAATTAGCCCCTCTGAGGTTAGCTCTTTGAAGGTTAGCACCCTCAAGTTTAGCTTTTATAAGGTTAGCACCATCGAGGTTAGCACTTTTAAGGTTAGCCTTTTGAAGTTTGGCTCTAATAAGTTTAGTTTTTATGAGTTTAGCTCCTTGAAGGATAGCTTCCTTAAGTTTTGCCTCTTCCAAGTTAGTTCCCTCAAAATTAGCCTTTCTAAGGTTAGCTCCTTTAAGTTGAGCCTTTTCAAGGTTAGATTTTCCAAGGTCAGCTCCTTGAAGATTAGCTTTTCTAAGGTCTGTTCTTTGGAGATTAGCTTCTTGAAGATTAGCTCCTTGAAGGTTAGCTCTCTGCAGGTTAGCCTCTTCAAGGTCAGCTCCTTGAAGGTCAGCTTCTTGGAGGTTAGCTTTTTCAAGATCAGTTCTTTTAAGGTTAGTCTCTTTAAGGTTAGTTCCTTCAAGATTAGCTTTTTCAAGGTCAGCTCCTTGAAGGTCAGCTCCTTGAAGATCAGCTCCTTGAAGATTAGCCTGTTGAAGATCAGCTTCACAAAATATAGTCCTTTGAACTTTAGCCCTTTCAAGATTTGCTTCTACAAGCTCTGTTCTTTGGAGGTTAGCTTCTTGAAGGTTAACCTCTTGAAGGTTAGCTCCTTGAAGGTTAGCTCCTTGAAGGTTAGCCCCTTGAAGGTCAGCCCCTTGAAGGTCAGCTTGATAAAGTGTGGCCATTTGAAGTTTAACTCTATGAAGATTAGCCTCTTGAAGATTAGCTCCTTGAAGGTTAGAACCTATAAAATTAGCCTTTTCAAGGTTAGCTCCTTTAAAGTTAGCTCCTTGAAGGTTAGAACCTATAAAATTTGCCTCTTCAAGATTAGCCTCTATAAAATCGGCTCCTTTAAGCTCAGCCTTTATAAAATTAGCTCCTTGAAGATCTTTTTTTTCTTTATAATCCATTTTCAACCACTCAAATCTAGACTTTAATAAACACTGCTATCTTACAGTTAATTTGATGGATTACATAAACGTAGTTAATACGTATATAAATTAATATTAAATAACCTCAATGTCTTCAGATAATATTTTATACTTCTCTTAGTTTAGTCTCCAAAATCAATATAAATTCTCCGAACTTGAAAAGAAATCCAACACTGATAAAACTTGGAAAAAAGCTACATATATAAAAGATAATTATCGAGCTCATTCCAAAACTCAAAGTTGCTTCTCCGAAGCCCATATTCTGAATAGTTAATTGAGTTTCAGATTACGGAAAAATTGCTTTGGCTGAAATTGAGGATTTCTACAAAGCCAATATACGATACGACATCAAGTGCCACGAAAGATAAACATTGAGTAAATCCCAACTGCATTTTGGTACTTGAAATAATTATTTGATTCTCCAGTTGAGTAAATGTTTTCTTAGAAAATCCAAAAAAGGCTTTAAACGACTTAAAATAAACTACTAAAAAGTTTATAATGCGAGAGGTGCGATTCGAACGCACGAACTCCTACAAGACCAGGCTCTGAACCTGGCGCCTTTGACCTGGCTGGGCAACTCTCGCACGATGTAGCTTATGTTACAGGAGCAATAGTAGTGCTCTTTGTTCTTATACTTTTTCCTTGAAAGCCTATTCAGAGGGCGAAATTTGTCTTAACTATTTTAATAATTTCCTTTTTCGGGAGCTGATTTAAATCTATTTAAATCAGACTTTTTAAATCAGACTTAAAACAGCAGAAGCCGAAAAATCCATGTGTATGAGTATTTCTATAGCAACATAAAGTAATTAAAATTGATGAAATTTTCATCTCATCAATTTTAGAATAAGTGCTTTTTGAGCATGCAGACGGTTTTCAGCCTCATCAAAAATTACGGAATTCGGACCGTCCATAACTTCATCCGTAATCTCAAGGCCTCGACGGGCTGGCAGGCAGTGCATAACTATTACATCAGGTTTTGCGACTTCCAGGAGTTCAGTATTGACCTGAAAAGTGGCAAATTCCTTCAAACGTTTCTCCTGTTCGGCTTCGTCGCCCATGGAGACCCAGACGTCCGTATAAATGATATCAGCATCCTTTGCAGCAGCTTTCGGATCATCCGTAATTGTAAACTTGCCTCCTATGGCTTTTGCCTTTTCAAGGAATTCGGCTTTTGGCTCGTATCCTTTCGGGCATGCGACGACAAATTCCATTCCCATAATAGCCGAGCCGAGCAGGGCTGAGTTGCAGACATTGTTTCCATCTCCTACCCAAGCGAACTTCAGACCTTCGAATTTTTTCTTATGTTCCATTATGGTCATGAAGTCACCAAGGATCTGACAGGGGTGTTCCCGGTCCGAAAGCGCGTTAATTACGGGTATAGTTGAATACTCGGCTAGTTTCTTTACTGTCTCGTGGCTCATAACTCTGGCCATGATCCCGTGAAGGTAGCCTGAGAGGATTCTGGCAGTATCCTCAATAGTCTCGCCTCTTCCTACCTGAATATCTCTGGAATTCAGGTAAAGGGCGTGTCCTCCAAAATCAGTCATTGCAACCTCAAAGGAGACTCTGGTTCTTGTGGAAGCTTTCTCGAAAATCATCCCGAGGCTTTTATTCTTCAGGAACTCTGTAGGTTCTCCAGCCTTACGTTTTTTTTTCAGATCTAAGGCCGATTCGAGGAGTTCATAAATCTCTTCTCTGGACAGGTCAGTTATCGAAAGTACATCCTTCTTCATCACTTCAACCCCGACTTTACTCTAGCTAAACTTACTTCATTCAAGCTGAATTTACTCTATTCTAGCTGAATTTCTCGATTTTAGCTGAATTTACCTCATTCTGGTTGAACTTAAACTTTATACTACCGCATAGTACTTATTTTCACGCCGTACTTTTATGGTATATTTCAGGCAGTCAGCCTCGCTATTTTCGTCAATTTGCCTTATTTTTTTCAGTGTAGTTAACCTCTAAGCTCTTTCATATGATCAATCCTTTTCTGGATAAGGGCAGCAGTTCCAATATCTTTTCGGAAAAACAGCTTACCGTGAAGATTTTCAAGGGCATTCTGAGCAATTTTTTCGGCTGCGACTATAGTATCAGCGACTCCGATAACTGCAATGGCACGGGAGCCGGTTGTGTAAACTTTTCCTTCTTTTTCATAGACGCTGGCATAATAAATGGAAGCCTCTCCTATATCTCCTACAATTACTTCGCTGTCTTTTTCAGGATTATCAGGATAGCCTGCAGGAACTGCGTATTTACATACAGTTGCTTTCTTACTGAAGCTTACAGGCAAATTCTCAAGTGTTCCTTTTACCACCGCAGACATGATTTCTACAAAGTCGGTTTCAATTAGGGGGATCACGTTCATGGCTTCTGGATCACCGAATCGAGCATTGAATTCAACAACTTTGGGGCCGCTGGCTGTAAGGATGAACTGTCCATAGAGAATGCCTTGATATCCTGTTCCGGTTTCCTCAGAGAGGGCCTTTACAGTATCCTGCATAATCTTCTTTGCCTTCTTAATATCTTCAGGGAGCATAAAAGGCAGGATTTCCCCTGCATCGGTATATGAACCCATTCCGCCTGTATTGGGTCCGACATCTCCTTCATAGGCTCTTTTGTGGTCCTGCACGGCAGGGAAGAAAACAAGGCTTTTTCCGTCCACAAAGGCCTGAAGCGTAAACTCCTCTCCTATAAAGCGTTCCTCGATGACCACAGCTCCTTTCTCAAGAAGTTCACTTGTGTAAGCTTTGGCAGCCTCGAGGTCAGGAAGCTGGTCTCCCATAACTTTTACGCCTTTACCCCCTGTCAGGCCTGAGGGTTTGACTGCTACATCTCCCAGTTTTTCTATAAAAGCGTGTGCAGGCTTTTCCTCTGTAAAAACCTCATAAGCAGGGCAGCCTTCGATTCCGTATTTTTTCATGAAATTTCTTGCCCAGGCCTTGTCAAATTCTATTGTTGCACAGGCTTTTTTAGGCCCTACAACCGGAATTCCGGCATCCCAGAGAGCATCTGCAACTCCTGCTGCAAGAGGGGCTTCAGGCCCTACAAAAGCCATTTCGATCTTTCTGGCTTTTGCATACTCAACGACTTTTTCAACTTCGGTTTCCTTCTCAAGGAGAAAATCCTCACAGAGGGCGGCTATTCCGGGGTTTTTTTTCGCCATTAACGCATAAAGAGAGGGATTATGCTCGCTTTTCTTGATACCTTTGGCGATTGCATGTTCCCTTCCGCCTCCGCCAATAAGCAAAATTCTCATTTTTATTCTCCTGACTTTAAAAAGGTTAATTTTATATTCAAGTATTATTATGGGTTTTTTATGTACTGAAATAAGATGAAGTAAGATAGATAAGAAAAGGTAATGGATTTCCAGTCCTTAAAACCTTTCAATGCTGCTTTGTGCAGCTATTTGTTTTTATTGACAATTTATTGACAATACTCTTTAATCAGAAACATACTGAAGGACTTCCTAGTTCTCTATTTCTTATAATAAATATCTTCTTGTTGTCAGGCTTCAAACTTAACTAAAAATCTCTCTTTTTAAGAACATTTTTAAAATTTTACTCCAACGTCTCCAATAATCGAAACTTATTAGACTGAAATGGTTAGACTCTTTCAAAAAATAAAATCACGAACCAAAATCCATATATAAAATCTTCCAAAGAGGGTGTCCAGAAGTAGCGAGAGTATCCAGAAGTAGCTAGTGGCACGTTTTAATGAGCTTATCGAAGCCTAGAGAACCTTTCTTGATGCTAAAACAAAGCAATTGGTCATAGCCATTCAAACTGATAGTTGAAATCCACAGAGAGTACAGCTGCATAGTAATGGCAAAGAACAAGGGTGCGTCTCGTGAAGAAATTATTGACGTAGTCGTCTTGAACCTTATCACTCCAGTTTTGCTAACGTTCTTGAGTGCCTTCCTGCAGCGACAAATGGGTTTGAGAGTAAAATCTAAAAAATTTAGTAAAGGAAAATGCTCTTACATCTTCCTTACTTTAAAAGATCGCTTGCACTCACAAGAGGCACAAGTTCCGTACCTGCCTCTTTTAAGTTTTCTATTGCTCCTTCTTCTCTATCCACGACACTGATGACGTATTTGACATTTGCCCCGGTTTCCCTGACAACCTCAATTGCGTTCTTGACCGAGCCGCCGCTTGTCGTTACGTCTTCGAGCATTACAAGCCTGTCTTCAGGTTTAATGTCTCCTACAAATCTGCTCTTTGTACCGTAGTCCTTTACAGCTTTCCGGACTATAAGCAGGGGAAGTTCGGTTTCCATAGAAACTGCAGTTGCCAGCGGCACACCTCCAAGTTCCACTCCTGCTATTATATTTACATCCATTTGTTTTATCCTGGATGCTGCCTGCCGTGCTATAAGTTTCAGAGTTTTAGGGTCAGTACTGGCCTTTTTTATGTCTATATAATACTTGCTTTTCTTTCCCGAGGCAAGTGTGAAATTTCCGTAGCGGATGGCTCCGCAGGCTTTGAGGGCTGCGATCAGTTCCTGTTTTTGTGCTTCTAATTCCGTATCTATTTCAGATTTGTTCATGGTCTTACCTGTTTGCAGCCTTATTAGCTATTTTCTATTAAATGTACCGAGTAAACGGATTAAATCTTCATATTTTTGATTAGTTTTTTGAAAAGTTCTTGTTAAGAATCCGGTTAAAGCTAATAAGCTTACCAAGGTTCTTTTTTTATACCTGTGAGGTATCCTATTATATTTGTTGTAAGATGCAGCAGAGGCGTTGTGATTAGGATAATTATCATTATTGAGGGTGTAAAATTGCTCACGAACCATTCTGGGGCTGTAAGGTATGCAAAGACCCAGGCTCCAATTACGAAGTCCAGCTGGTCTACAAGTGGAAGCGGAGCTCCCCTTTTCATTCCCATCCTGCGCTTGAAGAAACTTTTGAACATATCTCCAAAAAGCGAACCACAGGCAAGGGCAAGGACAACTTTGAAAGCCTCAGTATAGTTCAGGCCGAAAGCTGGCATCTCGATTCCCAGAATCTCAAAACCCTTTGAATTCAGCCAGATCTGGATGCCACCTGCAAGCACTCCAAAAAAAATACCTGAAAAAAGCCCTCTATAGGTTTTTCCGTCTCCTATAATCCTTCTCCCGTCCCTTAAAGTCCTGCCTCCGTCAATTGGTTTTCCGCCGCCAAAAACAGCTGCAAATGGGTTGGGAAGGTATGCTGGAAGCATCAGCCAGAATGCTTTAATTATCAGCTCAATCGTGGTATCAACTCTTTACGTCAATTTTGTCTTTTTCTTGAGAGAACTCAACTTTCTGGATATTACTGGACTCTTTACTTATCTTCATAATTTGCCCCGCAGAACATACCAATAACCTGTGCTCGCTGTTTTAACCTGCTTTTAATTAGGTATGGCTAACATCGACTTGAAAATGGACTTAATTAATTAAACTATATATTGAGCCTAAATAAGAGCTCAATGTGCTTAAGTAATGGGCTTATGTAATTATTGACTCTATTTAATTATACTTATTTTATTAAGTTTAAATCTTAAATTACAGATGGAGATTATGCCTCGTTTTCCCTTCATGTTTTAATTTTTACCTGAGGCTTATTATTTTTGGATAATTTTCATGTTTAAAAGAGAATATGCTTAAGCAACGTGTCTTTTGCAGAGAATAAATTCACAAAAAGACGATAAAAATCAGGGAAAAGGAAAGATAAACCAAGAAATCTTTGGATCGAAAAGTAAAGGGTTCAAGATGAGAAAAGAAGAGATTCTATAAGAGATTCTATATTTGATAATACTGCTTTGCAGTTATACTTAAAAATTGGTGTTGATCGGGGTGAATAGTCCCCAGATCTTCTCACACGCTATATAGAAAAGAAAAACTTATTAGAAATTACTTTTTCTTCTTTTCCTTTGCAAGTTTCTTCTTAGCGTCCTTGCTGCCTGCAGAAGCCATTTTTTCTAGCTCCTCTAGCTTTTCTCTCTTAGCGCTTTTCTTCTTCTCTAAATCTTTTTTAGACATTGCCATAATACGTACCTTCATAAATATCGGTGAAATTGCGAGAGCTTTACAGCATTAGTGATGTGAGATGCCTTAACAGATCTCGCACTATCAACTTTCAGTTGTAAATGTATTTATCAGTTTCCCGCCAAATAAATCTTTTTGACCGGGTGTCAGGTTTGGTTAAAGATTGAAGTTTATTCAACACAGGATTAAAATAATTATAATGAAGGGAATTAAAAAAGATAGATTCCCTCAAATGGCTTTTAACTGCTTTATCGTCCTTCTCTTCCTTTACTGTACTTGCACATTGCCGCAACAAGACCGTTAAATGGTGGAGATGGCCTTCCAGGTCTTGACTTGAACTCGGGATGGAACTGAGAACCAAAGAAGAAGCGCTTTCCAGGAATCTCGGCAATCTCCATTCTGTTTTTGTTTTTGCCGGAAAAGAGAATGCCAAAAGACTCAAGCCTGTCAATAAACTCAGGATTAACCTCATACCTGTGGCGGTGGCGCTCGATTATGTAATTGGTTCCATAGATTTTTGCGGCAACAGATCCTTCTTTAAGGATAGCCTCATAGTCCCCAAGGCGCATAGTTCCACCCATGTCTGAAACACCAGTTTGCTCAGGCAGGAGATCAATTACAGGGTAAGGAGTATCTTCATCAAATTCTGTACTATTTGCCTTTTCAAGTTTAGCTACATTTCTAGCAAATTCAATGACCGCTAGCTGCATTCCCAAGCAGATACCGAGGAATGGAATATCGTTTTCCCTGGCGAACTTAATTGCCATTATTTTGCCTTCTGTGCCGCGTCCGCCAAAGCCGCCTGGGATCAGAATTCCATCATACTGTATTAGCTTCTCAATCTCGGTTGGATTTTCTTCCAGAGTTTCAGCTTCAACCATATTGACTTCAACCCTGCATCCGTTATTAATTCCTCCGTGTTTGACAGCTTCAAGGATGCTGAGGTATGAGTCTTCAAGATTAGTATATTTTCCGACGATTGCCAGTTTGACCGTATTGGTTGTGGACTTCATCTTTGCGACCATTTCTTTCCACGCACCATTTTCGACACTGGAGTCCAGTTGCAGATGTTTCATTAGCTGGGTGGTTAATCCCTGCTCTTCTATCTCAAGAGGCACTTCATAAATATCATCGGCATCATGAGCGCTGATAACCAGTTCCTGAGGAACGTCACAAAAGAGGGCGATTTTCTCTTTGGCACTTTCCTGAAGAGGAGACTTTGACCTTACAACGATTACTTCAGGGCTGAGACCAAGGGCCCGAAGTTCCTTTACGGAATGTTGGGAAGGCTTGGTTTTTTGCTCACCCTGAAGGTCTTCCATAGCCAGGGTCACATGAATAAATACAATATTTTCTGAAGGTTCTTCCCTGTGCATCTGGCGTACAGCCTCAAGGAAAGGCATGCTCTCAATGTCTCCAACAGTCCCTCCTATCTCAATAAGACAGACATCAGCCCCACTCCTGGCTGCGACCTTTCGGATCCTGTTTTTGATCTCATTTGTGACATGGGGAATGATCTGAACAGTTTTTCCGAGATAGTCCCCTCTCCTTTCTTTGGAAATTACTTCCAGGTAAATCTTGCCTGTAGTAAGGTTATGGTCTCTTGTAAGTTCTGTATCAAGGAACCGCTCATAATTTCCAAGATCCAGGTCAACTTCCCCTCCATCCTTAAGCACAAAGACTTCCCCATGTTGGTAGGGACTCATGGTGCCTGCATCTATATTGATGTAAGGGTCAATCTTGATAGCCGTAACTTTATAACCTTTGTTTTTAAGGTTTCTGCCAATGGATGCGATGGTAATGCCTTTTCCAAGACCGCTCATCACCCCACCGGTAACTACGATATACTTCATGGATAAGCTTCCTCAATAGTTTTCCTAATAGCGGTTTCAGACTACTAAATGTATAATATGTGGTAGACAGGAAATAATCAAATTATAACGAGTAAGAAGTCTGTAATTTATCCTCTTATAAGAACACAATACCAATATCCTTATGGTATAAAAATTCCTCCCAACTTCTAAACGTGAACAGGCTCAAATAAAAAATGAAAGTATAAGACAGACCGGAGTAAAAAATGACAAATTTATAATTACTGACATAAAGTACCGGCAGCCGGAAAAGCTCGGAATGAGGAAGAAAAAGTCGAGAAAAGTTTAATTTTCCCTTTTTCAACGCTTCCACAATTTTAACATTTGAAATGGATTTTCCGTGCTTTTCTATATTATGAATCTAAAAGGATCCTCACTTATGAACCTGAGGTGAATTGAGTAGATGTCAGGTTCAAAAAGAATGTAAATTCTGGGTTCAAAATTATTGTTATCATAAAGAATTTAGTTTTCTTCTGCAATTTTTAGCAAGGTGTATATCATACAGGTCACGAAAAGTATTGAAAACAAAAGCGACTGAGCAAAACTGACTTTAAACTGCAGGCCTGATGGTAGCATAAAGTAGAGGAAGAATAAGCATATAAGTAGTAAAAGCCCTCCAAAAGCTATATTCAGAGAACGTTTTTCGTTCCCACTTACGTTACTGTGGGTTTTTCTTCCTGTGAAATCTGAAGAGCTTACTGTAAAGTTTCTACGGATAGAAGATGAAAGCCAACCTTGCCCTTTTCCTGATTTTGGGTGAAAACTCCTCTTTATAGGTAGTGCGAATGAGGGCCTTTGAGAACTCAATTCTTCATTTTCATTCCCTGTATAGGACTCATCTTCTGAGTGCTCCTGTGGCTTTGGATCAATTTTTCCAAGCTGGACTGGAAAACCTTTCTTTCTTGAACCATAACCCGCTGTAATATAGATCTGCCCTTCAGTAAGCACCCTGCCTTCTTGCGGAATTCTTACAACTACGGAAACATACTCTTTTTGAAGCACATATGGATTATCTCTCAGGAAAGTTATCTGGCCTTTTAATTCCTCACTTACTGAGAAATGTATATGAGTTGGAGACCCGTAGTTTGTTATCAGGATTTCAAAAGTTTCTTCTTCGCCGGGAGAAAGAGAAATCTCAACGCTTTCCTTTTCAAACTCAATTGAGTTTATCTCCTGTCGGTTGATAATAACATTCTGGAATATCTGCTGCAAGTTTTACCCTCACGTCAGTTTCTGAGGTCAGGAGGAAGCAAGTTTGGGATTCCCTCATCGATAGGATAATGCTCTTTGCATACAGGGCAGTAGAGAGTTCCAGATATGACCTCTTCATCGTTTTCTTCGACAACGTTCAAAATTAGGTCGCCCTTACATACAGGGCAGGCCAGAATATCCATAAGATCTTTTTTCACCAAAATTCACCGTTAAAACCGCTTTTCCGATATGATGAGACAGAGTTTCATTATAGTAAAGATAGATAGTTGTTTCTAATCTTCACTTTTCCACCATGCGGATGTAAACTTTATCCCATTATTTAACCGTATTCAATTCATCCTCCTATTTTAAGGTAATCTATATGTTTACAGGCACTTATGATTTGACACTTATGATTTGACACTTATGATTTGACACTTATGATTTGAATCTTATCCGTCTTGTTGAATGTTATTCGTTGTATCTTAATTTAATCGCGACATTTTTAAGAAAGTTTATAAAACAATAACATTTGATACTTCTAAAGTGTTTTTTTCCAGATTCTCCAGTTTGAGATAGATTGGGCTGGAAATCAAGAAGTAAAGAATCAGTCAGGTTAGACTAATTCAGGTCATGGATTTCAGGATTCATTCTTCATCAGGAAGCTTGAACCCGGGAAGCTTGAACCTAAATTTTGGATAGTTCCAAAAGGAATAGAGAAAAATTGTGGGATGTTAGATGAAGCTGGAAATATGTGAGAGAACTATTGACCTTGCAAGCCAGAAAATGCTACAGAAAGCCGAAGAAGAAGGCATTGAAACCGCCTGGGACAGGTATGAAAAGCAATTGCCTCAGTGCAGTTTTGGGCAGCTAGGAGTCTGTTGTCGGAATTGCAATATGGGTCCCTGTAGGATAGATCCATTTGGGGAAGGAGCTGAAAGGGGGATTTGCGGCGCTACTGCAGATGTCATAGTTGCAAGAAATCTCCTGAGAACGATTGCTGCAGGCGCAGCGGCTCATTCCGACCATGCAAGAGATGCTGTACTGACCTTTAAGAAAATGAGTGAGGGAGAGGCAGGAAGTTACAGGATAAAAGACGAAGCAAAATTGTTATCTCTTGCCTCGGAGTATGGAATTTCCTCGGAAGGGAGAAGTTTGGAAGAAATTGCATCCAGACTCGCAGACACACTTCTTCAGGAATTTGGGAAACAGGACGGTCACCTCCTGTGTACCAGAAGAGCTCCCGAATCAAGGTTCAAACTCTGGGCCGAGCTTGGAATAGAGCCCAGGGGAATTGACAGGGAAATCGTGGAATGCATGCACAGGACTCATATGGGTGTGGATAATGATGCGGTTCATATTCTGCTGCAAGGACTGCGCACAGGACTTTCCGACGGCTGGGGAGGCTCGATGATCGCCACTGATGTCCAGGATATACTTTTCGGAACCCCTCAGCCTAGAAGAAGTACTGTTAATCTTGGGGTACTGTCTAAGGACAAAGTAAATGTAATCATTCACGGGCACGAACCTATTCTCTCTGAAATGATCGTGGAAGCTGCAGAAGATCCCGAGCTCCTTAAACTTGCAGAGGAAAAGGGCGCAGCAGGAATCAACGTTGCCGGGATCTGCTGCACTGGTAACGAGACCCTGATGCGGCATGGGACTCCCATAGCAGGAACCTTCCTTCAACAGGAACTGGCAGTGATTACAGGTGCTGTGGAAGCTATGGTTGTGGATGTACAGTGTGTCATGCCCTCGCTTGGAGAACTTACAGGCTGCTACCACACAAAGTTCATATCTACATCCCCAAAAGCTGATTTTCCTAATACCGTAAGAATGGAATTCCATGAGGACAGAGCTTATGAAACCGCAAAAGAGATCGTAAGGACTGCCGTTGAAAATTTCCCTAACAGAGTTCCAGAAAAAGTTACCATACCTGATGAAAAGCAGGAGTGTATGATCGGTTTCAGTGCCGAGGCTATCCTTAATGCTCTTGGAGGAAGCCCTGATCCTCTCATTGAAGCCATAAAAGGCGGGGCAGTTCGGGGAATCGGGGCTGTTGTCGGTTGTAATAACGTAAAAGTCACGCACAATTACGGGCATATCAACCTTGTTAAAGAACTGATTAAAAACAATGTGCTTGTGGTCACAACCGGTTGTAATGCAATTGCCTGTGCCGAAGCAGGGCTGCTTTTGCCAGAAGCTTCCGAACTTGCGGGAGATGGGCTAAAAGCCGTCTGTAAGGTTCTGGGCATACCCCCTGTCCTGCATATGGGTTCCTGTGTTGATATCAGCCGTATTCTTGTGCTCTCATCCGTGATTGCAAATCGTCTGGGTGTGGATATAAGCGATCTTCCAGCAGCAGGAGCAGCCCCTGAATGGATGAGCGAAAAGGCAGTCAGTATCGGAGCTTATGTGGTTTCATCAGGCGTATTTACCGTGCTCGGTACTATTCCGGCTGTTCTTGGAAGTCAGGCTGTTACGTCCCTACTGACAGGGGGCTTGAACGGCGTGGTCGGAGCAAGCTTTGCAGTTGAGCCTGATCCCTTTAAAGCTGCAGATCTGATTCTTGAGCATATTGATGGAAAAAGAAAGGCATTAGGCCTGGACTAAGAGATGGTTTACAATGAAGGACGTAATGATTCGGCCTGAACGCTGCCTGGGCTGCCGCTCATGTGAGATTGCATGTGCTGTTGCACATTCCGAGAGTAAGAGCCTTTTTTCAGCTATAGGGGAAAAACCAGCTCCAAAAAAACGCATCTACCTGGAGCATGTCCCTGACCTTGGAGTTTCTCTTCCGATCACCTGTCGTCACTGTAAAGATGCGCCCTGTGTTTCGGTTTGTCCTACAAAAGCTCTCTACCAGGACGAAACTACTAGCACTGTAATTCATAACCCGGACCGTTGCGTAGATTGCTGGAGATGTTCTACGGTATGTTCCCGCTTCAGTTCTCTATATCAATTGATTCTTGTTATGGGTTGCTGGACAAGTTCCATGAATCACAATCGTGGGGTAATTAGCAGGCAAGCTGAAGTGGGGATAAAATGTGATCTCTGCGAGAGCAGGGATTTACCTGCTTGTGTCGAGGCTTGCCCAACACATGCTCTTATTCTCTTTGAAGTTAACGAGATTTGAAGAAAAAGCATAATTAGACTGCTTTGGAAATTGCAAGATAAACAGAATTGCGCTGGCGCATGCTACAAGCAATTGGATCTATCTGCGCCACCGCTTCCTTACTGGATGGTAATATATAACAAACCTTGCATATTAATATGAAAAATTTAAAAGAAAATGGGGAGTCAGATACTATTAACAGTCTTTACAGAAAGATAATGGTTGCAACTGACGGTTCGGAATCTGTCAGAAAAGCGGTCGAGACAGCAGTTGAAATTGCAAAGATAACCGGAGCAAAACTGTATGCTGTGTATGTGATTACTTTGGGAGGACTTTCAATGCCCTATCCCAAGGATGTAGGGTGGGAAAGGATCACTCTCGAATACTTCAGGAATGAAGGCAGGGAGGCCACAGCTTATGTTAAAGAATCCGGGAAAGCTGCAAATGTTGAGGTCGAATCTGTAATTCTGGAAGGAAGTCCTGCGAATGAGCTTGTCGATTTTGCAGAAAAAAATGATATTGATCTTATTGTCGTGGGTACACTAGGAAAAACTGGAATTCCAAGGTTCCTGCTCGGAAGCGTGGCCGAAAATGTGGTAAGGCACTCAAAAAAAGCGGTACTTGTGGTAAAGGGAAAAGCTGTTTAATATGTCAGATACGCATATAAGGACCAAATTTTTCAGGATGGGAGTCCAGACTTTTCTTGGGGATATCTATCACCTATCTATATTGGAAGGTTTTACTCTTTATGATAATTAACGCTAAGTCTGCTTATTTTTGGAACTCAAACTTAGCCTTCAGATTGTCGTATACTCAATCATAATTAAAGAGATTTCTTTAAAGAATAAGACATCTAGATGATTAAAAAGTAGATGAAAGAAAAGTAGAGTAAAAATAACTAAAAATTACTTGTATATACTTAAGAAAAAATATAAAAACCAATAACAGTGAACGGGGGTTTTGGAGGAGGTTAAAATATGTTGGATATAATTATTGTCAATAATATTTGATTTTGAGCTTACCCGTTCACTAATCCTCTCTCTAATGATTATGCTATATAAGTATTTTGGTGCATAAAAAATCTAATGCCCTTTTGTGCCAGAGTGACCCGGAATATATTCAAATTTACGGATTTTTTTGTCCACATATAACTAAAATAAACAATATTAAAACAGTACTTATTTCTTTTGTTCTATTCGGGTAATTTTAATAATAATTAACAAAAAGTTTACTAAAGAGTAATTTATATAACAATTATACCCCATAAGGGATTATTATATATTTCCGGAAAGCGTAGACAAATCTAGAAGATATTTACATATGAGAATATATCCGGAGGTACAATTGAAAATTTCTTGGATATAGGTTTGTATAATATAATGAAAATGATATAATGAAAATTGTATGTAAAAACTCTATGTAAAAATCTTATATGAAAAATTTCCGTTGTTATAATGGGGGATTTTAGTTGGAAAGTAAAAATTACCAAAAGATAATAATTGCAACCGACGGCTCAAAACAGGTAGGAAAAGCAATTGAGGCAGGAGTTGAGCTTGCTAAACTCACTGGAGCAAAGCTTTATGCCATATATGTAATTGTCCAGACAGGCTATTCTCCGAGAGATTTCGGGTGGGAAGGCTCATTGAGAGAATTTCTTGAGGCTGAAGCTAAAAAAGCTGTTACTTCCGTTGAGGAGGCGGGAAAAGCTTCAGGCATTAATGTAGAATCTGTAATTCTTGAGGGATATCCTGCAGACAAAATTCTGGAATTCGCAGAACAGGAAGGTATGGACCTTATAGTAATGGGAACACTTGGAAGAACCGGGCTTGACAGGTTCCTTATGGGAAGTATAGCTGAAAAGGTAGTAAGGCATTCAAAGATACCGGTAATGGTTGTAAAAGGCTAAGCTGAGAAATAAAATTGAAAAATAATAACAATAAGAGATTTTCATTTAGAAGATTTTCATTTATATTCAGTTAAGATACGAAACGTTTAAAGAATGATATCTTGTGAGCTCATCCCAAAGCTTCAAAATTGCTTCTCTCAAGCCCATATTCCGGAAACCAGTTGAGTTTTTAATCATGAAAAATAGCCTTGGAACTCTTACTGGTTGAAAATAAATTGATTTTGGAATGCACTGAATATTAAACACATTAAAAGATCTTTGGCGATCCACAAATAATCGGTTGATATTTTTCCGAGTATTCATTATTCGCATTCCGCTTTAATTTTCTACTTTATGCACATTCAATTTCCTGTACACCGGTAAGCTTAGAAAACAGATGAAACTAAGCAAAAACACTCAAAGACAAAATATCAACCACCTAATAATGCACGACCAGGGCCTTCAGTATAAAAAATAAATTTTCAATTTTTCCCGATCAATACTCGTGGTATTTTTGAAGCATAAGTGGCCAATTTTTGCAGTCTTTCGCGAACTCTAAGTCTGCATAATATTTGGAAACGCAATGAGGACGTGGAATTAAATAAACTGACGCCCCACAACATTGATCGTAGTCTTTTCCGAGATGTGATTCTGCAATGATGAATTTTCCCGAATTAGCTTTGAATTCTTGGACGACATTTTGTGCCGTTTGATTTACATTACTGTCCGGAGTTAAACCTGATAATACTTTGCAGAAATTAGATGCATCCCACAGCGTATAGTAAAAAAAACTCTTCGATTTATTTTGAGCTCTTTCAATTGCTGTGATTACATCAGGCATCTTATCGATCAATGCTTCAGCCAGTGAATCTAAACTCTTTGCGGCATCCTTAACTTTTGAGAGGTCAAAAGCTGACTGAGTCACATCAGACTGACCCCATTCATTATAAGTTTTTGTATAAGCCTTGACCATCTCACAACAAAATTCTGGTGTTGAAATTCCCGGATTTTTATCCAGTATATTAAGTATAGAACTATACGGCCACCCCTCTCCGGGTTCGGATTCCTCAGATGAAACAATATATTTTACGTGTGGCTCTGCTTGATAGGCCACCTCAAGGTTACTCATGAGGCAAGCATCCATACCCAGAATATCCAATGGTTGTCCAAGCTTTTCTTTTGCATAAGCAAGGACTTTACCTAGCTCTATCGTGTCTAGAGAATGGCCTGATCCATCGTCGCTACAGATGGCCCTCAAATTCGAGGAATCCAGATTAAGGATTTCACTGACAGTCGTATTGAAGAAGGTTTTCTTTAATTTTGACGCAGTCATATAACTTGCTTCACGGGTATTCCAATTCTTTGTTCTCTCGCACCTAGCGAGTCTATCTAAATCACTTGGCTCCCAACCTCCACCATGATTCCACAAAATCAATGCATAGCGGTCGGCTGGATAATTATCACAAGACCAGGCTATGAAATCCTTGAGAACATTCGGATCTCCAGAGTCAGTTTCCTCTAGTTCTTCAACCTTCTCATTGATTCCTCCGCGTCGAATATAGAAACGTCTGGTACCTTTATTACCCGCGTTATCAAATTGAACTAAAACATTAACGTCAGGGCTCGAGCCGACTTGTCTCATTTCCCTAAGGTCTTCATCTCCAGCCGTTGATAAACTATTATCGCCGGCCATATAAACCATGTACGTCCACTTGGCTTTCGTTTCCATTATCTTCACCTTTTTATTTAAAAACTAATCTAAAAATTCAAAATTGTTTCTTCGAATCAAGTATTCTGTGTGATCAACGTAGTTCAAATTCGGAAAATAATCTCCCACTCAATTTCCCACTCGAAACAACACAGAGCCGTATTTTACTGATCGTATTTTGTCTACCTGTAAAAAATACGATAATTATTATGTATGCTGCCATATAAAATTAGAAGTATATAATTACTGGAGAATATGTATTAAGAACCTATAGCCACAATTGCATATAACCTGTATCGGCAGGCAGACTTTAAAACCTAATTTGACAGAAGCACATATTTTAATGCATAAATGGGTTTTATGCTTCTGTAAATTAGGGTCATGTCCTAACCAATTATCAAAGTCAAGTTTCTTGATTTCTAGATACTATTACTTGAGCTCCACAGACAAACGTTGCCATTTATGCATGTCACAGCAGGATTACCACAAATGAAAAAGGTAGAGTGTGACGCAGTTCATAGTATAGCTCCTTATCACGCCTGCCAAAAGCAGGATATAAAATATAAAAAAGATTCTCAAGTAAAATAATTTATATTAAATCCCCAGACCAGTATTAATCAACTTATCAAGTGAACTTATCAATTCTTGAAAAAAGAGAAGGCTCTTTAAGAGCCTTTAACCTATAACACTTATATCCGAAACCCGGATAGAAGGTGTAATTATTCCTCCGACTTTCCGGACATCAAAGCCTGCCCCTGTGATCTGTTTTAAGAGTTCGAAAGCATTGCCCGAAATCATAAGGGATTTTATAGGCTTATCAAGAGCACCGTCTTTAATTGTGAAGGCATTTCTGGCTTCTACCGAGAAATCCCCTGAAATCGAGTTCGCCGTATGGGCACCGATTACTGTATTTACGAAAACCCCTGATTGCGTATCAGCAATAACATCCGACTGAGGATAATCAATAATAAAGTTTCTGAGCCCTACTGAAGGAGGGTTTGTGTAAGAAGACCTTGAGCCATTCCCTGTACTCTTTACGCCTGCTTTTCCTGCGGTATAACTGTCATACAGGTAAGTTTCAAGCACACCTTTCTCAATCAAGGTAGTACGCTGCGAGGGAACACCTTCGTCATCCGAAGCAGAAGTTTCAATCCCTGCTTCAATCAACCCATCATCGTAGATGCTGAGTTCCGGCACTGCCAGGTCCTCCCCTACTTTGTCTATCAAGCCTGACCTTCCCTTCTGGACATTATCCGCATCAAGCGAAGGAGCAAGCGCTTCCTCAATAATATCCGCGAAGGCAAATGGATGGAAAATCACATCAGTCTTTTGAGGTTCGATCTTTATCCCCCCATTGGACTTCAGCGCAAGCTCGGCTGCGTTCTTTCCGAGAACAAAGAAATCAATATCTAGAGAACGGGAAATTCCAAAATCATAGGCTGTAGAGGTCTGCCCGTTTACTGTAATGACATCCACAAAGCCGGAAACAGCTGTCGATTCCTCTTCAATTTCTATGCCGTTGGTGTTCAGGATAAGTTGCTTGCCCTTTGCCCGGGTAAAACCTCCTGATGTCGGAAGCGTGCCTGGGATCTCTTTTGTACCTTCAACAAGTTCCAGGGCATAGTCAATACAGGCTTCAAGTTCCAGAGTCTCGACTTTTTTATCGAAAATGCCCGAGACTGTGGGATATTTCTCGTTAGAAGGAAGACTTACCCAGTCAGGGTCGCTTTCCCTGACCCTAGCTTCGGCAACGGCAACTTCAACGGCGCTTTCTATTTGTGCTGCCGAATTCGTGCTGGCAAAGCCAACAGCTCCGTTTACTATAGCCCGGATTCCTATGCCTTCCGAGAAACGGTCTTTAGCATTCTCAAGGGCGTCTTTTCTAAAATTCACGCCTGTTGAGTGATTTGCAGCGTAATAAATTTCGGCTTCTTCAGCCCCTGCCTTTTCTGCAAGTCTGAGGGCTTTTTTTGCAAGCTCGTACATCTTCAGGCACCTCCCACAAGGGCTTTTGAGATCGCAAGGTGAGGAGAACCATCTGATACGGATACAAGCTGCCCGGCTTTTCCGCATCTGCCTGCAGTCATTTTCAGGTCGTTGCCCACAAGGGCCACATGGTTGAGAATCTCAAGAGTTTTGCCGGAGAGAGAGACGTCCCGTATAAGTTCGGCGAGCTCCCCGTTCCTTATCAGGTATCCTTTTTCGGCATTGAACTGGAAAATCCCTTCGCCGGTATTCACCTGTCCTCCTCTCGAGCCTATGAGATACATGCCGTCTTTTACCTCTTCCAGCATCTCTTCAAACCTGGCATCTCCATTATCTATGAAGGTATTACTCATCCTGACAACAGGCATCGAATAACCCTGAGATCTACAGTTCCCTGGAGTTCCTCCAAGTTTCGCTGCAGTTTCCCGGGAGTGGAGATAGGAATTGAAAACTCCGTCCTTGATTATTTCTGTCCTTTTTGATTGTGCCCCTTCGGCATCAAAAGGATAGTATCCGAACTCGTGCAGGGTAGGGTCATCGATAATCGTAACAAGGGGGGATGCAATCTGTTCTCCGATCCGGTTTTCAAGGATTGAGTCTCCTTCAAGCACAAGATCAGCCTCAGATGCGTGCCCAACAGCTTCATGGGCAAAGACGCCAGCCAGTTCTTGGTCAAGAATTACAGGCATTTCTCCGCCTTTAGGGGTCTTCGCTTTGAGGAGTTCGATTGCAGTATTTCCTGCTTTGCCGGCAAGTTCCAGCACGTTCTCTTTCTCAAAGAGTTCGTATCCGTATCCAAAGCGGCTTTCTCTGCCTGCCTGGTATACTCCGCTTTCCGAAGCAACTGCCGAAACTGCAAAGCCGACGTTCTGAAGCTCATAAGCACATTCAATACCATCAGAACTTCTGTATTCAACTTTAAACTCGGATTCCAGGTACATTACTTTGGTACTGTTGATGCCCTTTACTTTCGCGCTGGCTTCTATGCTTTTTAAAAGATCGACTTTTTCCTCAATGGAGACATCCCTTGGATCAATTCTGACTTCAGGGAGATTCTCTACTTCCGGAGGGTTTATAGCTGCAAGTTCTACGTCTTCCTTGGGGGTATTTGCATTCATAGAAAAAGCAAGTTTTGAGGCCGCCTCAACGCCCTGTTTGAGGTCGATCTCTCCTTCCACAGACGTATAACCCCAAGAACCACCACAGAGGGCCCTTACACCGGCCTCCCGTGTAAAGTTTCTGGATATCTCTTCGATCTTTCCGTTATCCAGAATAATTGAGGTGGAGCTGCCCTCAATTACCCTGCAGTCATAAAATTTAATGTCCTGCATAATGCCTGTCATGATCAGTTCCTGCACCCAAAAAGATTCTTAGCCTGTACGGAAGCGGGTGAAACCTCAGGAATATCGAAGCTGAGCTTTGTAAGATTTCTGAGTTTTTCGATAATTGAGTTCTTTTTCGGGCCCACAAGGCTGTGTTCCATTACCTCCGCAATGGAGGAAACGGGAATGATCTGGATTTTTTCCTTGTATGCCTTCTCAATAAGGACATCAGCTTCGTTTGCTTTTGGAATAATGACTTTCTTCATCCCAGCCTGAGCCGCAGCTTCAATCTTATATGTAACTCCGCCTACAGGCAGGACATCTCCCCTCACTGAAAGGGAGCCTGTCATCGCTACAGTCTGGTCTACAGGAATCTTTTCGATGGCAGATATGACAGCTGTTGCAATGGAAACCGATGCACTGTCTCCTTCCACACCTTCGTAGGTTCCTACAAACTGAATATGGACATCATGTCTGGATATATCCGTACCAGTCATGTTTTTAATCACAGCAGAGACGTTTTGCACTGCTTCCTTTGCAATTGTCTTTAGCTTACCTGTTGCTATAATTCGTCCTTCAGCTCCGGAAATTGCAGGGGTGACTTCGGACACGATAGGGAGTACGATTCCTGAGTCTCCACCCATGACCGCAAGCCCGTTGACCCTGCCCACAGCAGACCCTCTTCTGAGGAATGATTCGTATTCCTTGCGTTGTTCCAGGTAGCTGTCTGCAAGCTGCTGTTCTATAGATCTTGCGATTCTCTTTGCTGCTAGTACATGCTCTGCGGTTGTTAATGGAGCGCTTTCGGAATGGGCAATGTCTCCTGCCACACGTACAAGCCCGCCAAGATCACGAAGCTTGAGAGTAAGGTGGCCTTTCCTACCTGCCCGCCGACGGGCTTCCCGTATTACTTCTTCCACTGCACCTTCATCGAAGTGAGGGATATGTCCGTCCCGAACAACTTCCTGGGCAACGAAACGAACCATTTTCTTCCGGTTCTCAGGAGTATCTTCCATGGAGTCCCGCATGTATACTTCGTAGCCGTAACCTTTTATTCTTGACCTAAGCGCAGGGTGCATCTTCTGTACGGCATCGAGGTTCCCTGCAGAAACCATAATAAAATCGCAGGGTACAGGCTCAGTTTTGACAAGAGCGCCTGAACTTCTCTCTGACTGCCCGGTAATTGGGTATTCCTTTTCCTGAAGAGCAGTCAGGAGACTCTGCTGGGATTCCAGCTTGAGAGTATTGATTTCGTCAATAAAGAGTACACCTTTGTGGGCCTTGTGGATATCTCCGGCTTCTACCCTGTCGTGAGCAGGAGTTTCAAGTCCACCTGACTGGAACGGGTCGTGCCTCACATCCCCAAGCAGAGCCCCTGCGTGAGCTCCGGTGGCATCGATATAGGGTGCGTGCTCTTTGTCATAATTTGAAACCGCCATTTTCGGGATCATCATTTCTTCTTTAGGCAAGAACTGGCGGGTTAGCATGAGAATCATAATGCCTGCAATAATGCCCCAGAGTAATTGACCAACAAAATAAGAGTAAATGATAATACCCACAACAAAAAGCATCATGAGCATATTCCGAGCCTGGGCTTTCTTTCTGGCTTCCATCTTGTGAGCCATGACGATTTCTCTGCCCTTTCCGGCAGGAACCTCCCTTATTTTGGGGTTGTTCAGGTCTTCCATGTTAGGATATACAAGGATATCTTTGAGTTCTTCTTTAGGAAGAAGTTCTGCCATTGCTTTTGCAAGCAGGGATTTCCCTGTTCCTGGAGTCCCTATCATCATGATATGCCGTCTTTGGCTAGCTGCCTTTTTCACGACTTCTACGGCATGCTCCTGCCCCAGCACCTGGTCAATAAGAAGTTTGGGTACATCGATATTAGAAGTATTTTCAAACTGGAAGCCGATATCAATATCTTCATCCATGTCCTGATCGGACTCAGACTCGGCCTTAACTTGATTGGATTCAAACCCAGTCATACCCCCACCGGATTCATCCTTCTTCTGGTCGGCCGCAGACTTGTCTCCATCCTGAACGGGCTCGCCAATATTTTGAGCGGGTTCGTCCATCTTCCCCGAAGACTCGTCTATGTTCTGATTATTATTATATACCATGGTTAGCTCACATATTCGAACGTTATTGAATAGACGTTACTGATCGATATATATACTTGACGTTTTCGAAAAAATGATCTATTTAATGATAAAATTATTGGCAAAAAGCGGGATGCCACAATAAAGAATTTCTCGATTTACTGTGACCCCATCCATATTTCGACTAATTATATAGACTTTCGGTATATAAAATTAACCTACTACTAAATGTATAATATAGAAACCTTTTATTATATACTTATTTGCTAATTACCTATTTGGCTCGAAAACGCGATAGATAATCAATTTTCAAATCATTGCTTAATGATAGTTTCAGCTCTTTTATGATATTCCTCTATAAATACATTGAGCATCGTTCGCTAATTTAGAGCCAATTTAGTTTTGGATCCTAATAGTTAAAAAATATATACGAGTTAATTCCGAGTTAGTCAGAACTGGCTCAGAATGATTTAGCGCTAGCTCATCCCATTTCAGAGCTAAATTAGAGGTAATTAGGAGATAAGTCTAAGCTATGTCCAGCCGGCTATTCATAAATCGGCATCGACAGCTATTTAAAAAACAGGAGGCATTTTTCTCTTATGTCCAGAAGCAAGGTAAAAAATCTTCTCCTTCTAAAGCAAATTCACAGTGCCGTAGCCCAGATCCGAAAAGGCAAGATGGATAAAGCCCTTGAAACCCTAGATAAAGCCGAAGACTCTGCAAGGAAAGCAAAAGCCACCGACGCCGTATATTATATTCTTTTTATGCGCGGAGGCATCTTTTATACTGAGTCAAAGTATGATGAAGCCCTCGAAACCTATGAAAAGGCGCTTGATGCAGGTTCGGAACTCCTTAAAACTAACCCTGAAAATAACGATTACAAGCACTACATGGGCACAACCCTGAGCAATACCGGAAACCTTCTTAAAAGGAAAGGCGAAAATTCGAAAGCTGCTGAATATTATGCTCAGGCCCGTGAGACCTATGTAAATCTTCTGGCAAAAGATCCTGGAAATGCAGTCTTCCGATCTACTGCCGGCGAGAACCTGAACAACTATGCAGCTCTCCTTACGGACATGGGTTCTTTTGAGGAAGCATGTGAAGTCCTCAGGCAGGCGATTGAGCTCTACGAAAAGCTTCTTGAAGAAAAGCCCGACAACCTGGGCTATCAAGCCGAACTTGCAGTCGCGCTCAGTCAGCTTGGAAAATGCCTGATCCAGCAGAGTCCGGAAAACTGCGGAACTGCAAAACAAAGCCTTGAAAAAGCTCTTTCCATGCAGGAAAACATCCTCACCCAGCAGCCCGAAAATGCAACTATTATAGATGCCATTGCTTTAACCCGGGAGAGACTTGAAAAACTGGAAACCCTGGAAAAACAGGAAAAGCCTGAAAATCTGGAAAATCCGGAAACCCTGGAAGAACAGGAAAAAACAGAAACTTTGGAAGAACAAGAAAATCCGGAAAATTCGGAAAGGCTTTAAGGTTTTTATCTCAAATGCGCCGGCAGCATCATAGAGAGCTGAGTCATAGAGGATAGCGTCATAG
This sequence comes from Methanosarcina sp. UBA289, assembly GCA_002496565.1. Taxonomy (GTDB): domain Archaea; phylum Halobacteriota; class Methanosarcinia; order Methanosarcinales; family Methanosarcinaceae; genus Methanosarcina. Next base: position 47,462 of record DAKJ01000015.1, read on the forward strand.
AGCCTATAATCTCTTAAAATCCGCAAAAATCCGAACACTTCAACTTTTTACAGGTTCTCCTTTGAAAACAGCAGCATGTGCACATAAAGCAAAATCAGCAGGCCTGCAACGATTCCTGAGATAAACTGGAAAGTAAAGTATGAATAAACAACCAGCCCAAGCACGAAGAGAGTAATAAGAATATTTGCAAGCCGAACTCTCTTCCTCATCTGAGGATCTAGCGGAGTTCCGGCTTCTTTTTCATCTAGCTGACATTCCCTAAAGTAACTCCTTTCTCTTTTCATAAGGAAATAGAGTCTCAGAATGAGAACATCAATAACTATGCCCCAGAGAAGCTGGCCGATATACAAGGTATAAAAGAGGATAGCTGCGAGAAAGATACTCACAAGCAGGAGGTATATTTTTTCTCGTTTTCTAATTTCAAGAATCTCGATTCTACCCTTCCCCCGAATCTCGATCTTATTCTTACTTCATTTCTCTGTTCACATTATTTACCTTTTCCCTGTGTGCAAAGAATAAGAAGCAAACCATCTCTTATTCACGCACTTTTGCTACAACTCTATAGTAAAAAAACAAAATGTTTAAGCTATCCTGAATTTATCTTTTATTATGTCAGAGAGTTTGAGAGATTCAGCAATAACCTCCTTTAATGAAGCTTTAGAGCTAATTCAAAGAGATCAAAAAGAGGAAGCCTTAAAAGCGCTTGAAAAAGTCGAAGAAGCCGCAGGCCAGGCTGAAGCGTATGATATTTTTTCTATATATTCAGGCTTTAAAAGGACATCTAATGCAGGTAATAGGAGCATATGAAGAAGCTCTAAATATCCACTCTTTTGCCATAGAAGTTGCTGAAGAGCTTCTTATAAATGATCCTGATAACGAGTTTTATCAGTCAATTCTTCAGATGAACCTTGACGAAATTATTACTCTTGGAAATCTTTTCTATAACACGGGACTTTTTCTTCAAGCAAAAAATTGCTATGAACTACACCTTCTAATCTCTCAAAATCTCCTTGAAAACGACCCCGAAAACTTATCTTACCAATCAGATGTAGCAATGACACTCAACAATTTAGGAAACTTGCTTTCTGATATGGGGCGCA
>DAKJ01000015.1:48952-208203 GCA_002496565.1 Methanosarcina sp. UBA289
AGGCTAAACAAAGGTACGAAAAAACATTAGCGATTTACACAGAGCCGATGCAGTATCTGACTATAGGTAGAAAGTCCCATTCGATAATGAAACTTATTGAGTTAAATACAGAGCAGGCAAAATCTGAAACTAATTCTCACCGCCAAATCAAATATCTAGAGAAAGCGTATCAAATTTGCAAAAACAATCAGGAATTCTTTAGCAAATATGGGCTGAAGCATGAAAAGAAGCTGGTCATGGAAGCTGGCCTCAGTGCTTATGTAGATTATGTCATAAAAGATATTAGAGAGGAAAAAGACTCGGAAAAAAGGGCAGAAGGATACGAAAAAGCAATTAAAGCACTTGAAAAGTTGGGGAAAATTGAGGATGATGAAGAAGTTGAAAAAATTGCCTCTTCTACTGTTTGTTATCTTGAAGGAAGAAAACTGGTCAATGAAGCTCTTGGATCTGAGCAACCGGATCTGGAGTTGATCAAGCAGGCTACAAATCAGTTCAAGGACGCAAAAGAGACTTACAAAAAAGCAAATGTTTGCTACTGCATTTATATCGGATTGCTTAAAATTCTGGAAAATGTAGAACTCTTTGAAGAGGAAAACGGCTCGAAAGCAAAAGAAATGATTAATCAAGTAATTGAAATCCTTCCCGAAAATATTGATTCAGGAATAAGAGCTGCGTTTGAAGAAATTGCAAAAATATTCGATGAAAAGAACATAAAGAACCGTAAAAAGCATCTGGAAGAATTTGACGGAAAAATAAGATCTATTGAGTACAAAGCGCTTGAAAACCTCTTCGGGCATGTTCAAAAGAAGCTCAAAGACTACATAGAGGAGCCTTTTAGCCCTAATCTCTTTTATAGCAATTGGAAGCTTAGAATCACATTTGATGCTGAGAAGATAAAAGGCAAACTGACAGTAAAAACCGGAAATAAGATTCTTTTCGACCGAGCGCTGAACAGGGAAGAAATCAAAGACAATGCAATTGAAATTGATTATATGGAAATAAGGTATGTCCCAAGCAGCGAGGATGTAATTATCTTTGAAACTTCTACTCAGAAATCAGTGGTTAGAGATCTTGATTACTCAGAAACGATAAGTAAAAACAAAAAAGCTCGAATCTTTTTACATGATTGCTGTAACGGTGTCTGTGCCGCTGGTGATTTGAAAGTTGCAGCTGTACAGTTGAAATATGATGTGTATGGCGAGGACTATGCAGTAAAAATTCTGGAAAGTGAAGCCTATAAAAGAAAAGTAATGACAATACTTGAGGCTGTTAAAGAAGAAGCTAATATTGTCGTATTCCCTGAATTTTCGATACCATTTGACTACCTCGAAGATATACAGAAATATGCTAACGAAACCGGGATAATTGTTTTCGCAGGTACACACTACGTTACGGAGGAAAATCTTGAAAAATACGAAATATTGTTTTCTTCTGATTTTGGAGAAGAAGATTTTCGAAAGAATATCTGTCCAATTGTAATACCAAATTCAAGAATAATACACAGCGAAAAGATGTTCGGAGCAAAAGAAGAACGTGACCTATTTTTCCATAAAGGAATGAAACAGGGAAAAGTCAATCATATTTTTAAGTTGCGGGATAATCTTAACCTTGGAGTTCTTATCTGCTTCGAATACCTTAATGACGAACTGAGACACCGCCTGATTTCTGCCTGTGATGCAATTCTTGTACCTCAGACGAATCCTAATCCTTCAAGATTCTATGGCGTCGCAAAGAATGATCTGAATAGTCCTCTTTGTGCCGGAAACAAGGCATGTATAATGGCTAATGGCATTTTCAGGATAGGAAAAACGAAAGAGGGAATTGAGGAAGGGTTATCCGGCATGAAAAAGGAATTTGAAGGAGGATCATCCGGCATTTTATTAACTCTCGACAAAGACTCGTATAAAATGCAGGACGAGGGAATAATCTCCCACGTTAAAGATCAAAAAGAGCAGTTTATTTTGCTGGCTACAATAAATACTCAATTTTCCGCTTCAAGAGACGTGCAATCCGGACATGAGCCAATAAAAACATCGTTTATACATATCTTTGAAGAGAAAGAAATACGCCTTTTCAAAAGCGAAAGTATTACCAAAGAGAATTCCGAAGAATTTTTGGCTCTGATAGGAAATATTAGTGCTTGTAAAGACCGAAAAGAAATTAAAACTCTGATAGAAAAAAACAGCTCTCTAATTAAGAAATACTCACCGCTTATGCATGAAAATACTAAGAACCTGAATAATCTGGATTTTGAGGAAATAAAGAAAAAATGCCGGTGCATCCTTATTTCGGCCAGCTAAAAGGTACAAAAATTCTGTTCTGGTTCGTTTCAATTCTCATTCTGTGATTTTAAATATTCAATTTTGTACAGGCCGCTCTCCTTCGTCGAGCGTGACAAGAACGGCCTGATGTGATGAATATGGTTGTATGGGTCAGATTATAAGTAATTCAGTCCTCTTGAGCGGAGCGAAAAGGACTTCGTGCTCCCGAAGCGAAACTCGGGCGTGAAAAAGCTCCCGTAAAGACGCCACTCTCTAGTCCCAAGTAATAGACGGTCAAAAAACGAAAGAAGGGAGAAAAAGTAATTTCCACTAAAAAACTTCTATATCGGCTCATTACGATGTGAACAGGTCGAAAATATTCCCCAGCATGCTACTGTCTGTCTGATAAAATTCGGTGTATTTGCAGCGCTTGCAGGTGACATGAGTGAATTTCTTGTTCTGGACATCGAAGAGTTTACTGAGAAAGCCGCCTGTGGTGCGGATCTCACCGGTTTCGTAGGAGGTGTTCCCGCATTTGGGGCACACGAAGTTAAATTCTTTGCTCATTCTCTGGTCTCGCTATTATTTTGGTATCCTTATTTGAGTCTCATTATTTTTAGTCTCTTTATTTGTATTCTTGTTTTTATCTTACTGGAACCTCACTGGAAATTGCCAGTTAATCAGGGGTAGCTTCAATCTGGCAATATTTAACATTATTGCAAAAACATAGGAAAGAGATATTAGAATAAAAGATAATTACTGCGTAAGAGCTATGAAAACAAAAGCTATGATTACAATCGCCCTGTTAATCTCGGCTGTGCTGATGGCTGCAAGGGTATCCCCGGGAATTGATAATGATCAGTTCAGGGAAGGGAAGTATATTCACCTTGACAGTATGGAAATTGCATTCAGTAAAACTGATGCAGACATCAGTATTGAATACCATCTGAGTCCTTTTGCTCAGACTTACATATTTCTTTTCGGAAGCAAACATCTGGAGCCCAAGATAAAAGATATTTTCTTTGACTTTGATAACGTGGAAGTCAAGGAGATAGGGAGAACAAGTGCTTCGCTCCAGATACTAAACATTTCTAGGAAAGAGGCCGGAAACTACCTGTGTGATCCTTACGAATTAGGAATACAATCTGATAGCCTTACCTTTGTTTATCCTCCCAAAGGCGTGAAAAAGAGTTATGAAAATGTGAGAGTTACTCCGCCGGTCTTTTATTAAGTAAAAGAGAAGAGTTGATATAAATTACCTGCTTAACATTAATTACCCATTTACTTTTAGTTTCTTCTACTTCCTCAACCCTTTCTTCTCCCAACTACCTCTTTTTATTTTACTCATTTGTTAATCCGATAAAGTGATTCTCTTCTCATTAGTAAGGTTTAATATCCGGATAAGACAACTAATTTAAAAACGTAACACAAAAAGGACATTTTATACATATTTCAGGAATGTATTTTTAATAAGAAACCCAATTTCCTTTGATAGCGATGGGAAGATTTAAACTGAAATGTCTTAAGTGCGGAAAAGAATATGGCCAGGAATACAGGCTCATGTGTGAGAATGATGACTCCTTTTTGCGGGCGAACTACTCCGAAAAAAGACTGGAACTAAGAAACCAGCCAGGCATTGGAAGGTTCCATTCCTGGCTTCCAGTTCAGGAAGAACTTACTACGGATGCAGGACCTATAACTTACAAAAGTGAAGCTTTTGCCAGAGAACTCGGGCTTTCAAACCTTTATATCGGGTTCAGCGGTTATTGGCCTGAAAGGGAGGCTTTCACTAAAACCTGCAGTTTTAAAGAGCTAGAAGCCCACCCGACCATGCAGCTCCTGAAAGAGACCGGAGGAAAAGCCTTAGTACTTGCCTCTGCTGGAAATACCGGCCGGGCCTTTGCGCACGTCTCGGCTTTGACAGGAATTGATGTCTATATAGTTGTACCGGATTCCGGAGCTTCGAATCTATGGCTGCCTGAAGAACCCACTGAATCTATTCATCTCATCAGTATGAGTCCAGGAAATGATTACACTGATGCTATTAATCTCGCAGGCCGGATTGCAAAGCTGCCTGGCATGGTTTCCGAAGGCGGAGCAAGAAATATCGCTAGAAGAGACGGAATGGGCACTGTAATGCTGGATGCAGCATTAACTATAGGAAAAATGCCTGACCACTATTTCCAGGCAGTAGGAAGCGGTACAGGAGGAATTTCAGTATGGGAAGCTGCAATACGCCTCAGGGCCGATGGGCGATTCGGACAAAAACTCCCGAAACTTCAGCTTGCCCAAAACCTTCCTTTTGTTCCCATGTACAATGCCTGGCAAGAAAAAAGAAGAGAAATTATTCCAGAACTTGACATGAAGGATGCAAAGAAACAGGTAGAAGAAACCTATGCTACCGTGCTTACCAACCGTACTCCTCCGTATGGGGTCACGGGCGGGTTATACGATGCGCTTGTCGATACCGACGGAATAATGTACTCAATTACTAGAGAAGAAGCCCTTGAAGCTAAGGCCCTTTTTGAATCCCTGGAAGGAATCGATATCCTGCCCCCGTCAGCAGTTGCGACCGCTTCCCTATTAAAAGCCGTGGAAGCAGGAAACGTTGGAAAGGATGAAACTATTCTTCTGAATCTTGCAGGCGGAGGATACGAACGTCTGAAAGAAGACTTCACACTTTACCAGATCGAGCCAGTAGCTACTGCCAAAAATTCTGATATTCCATTAGAAGAACTTAATCTCTGAATGCGAAATAACTCTGAAGAAGAAATGTATGAAAAAGAAAGCTGAAGAGGCATGTGCATGGCAAATCCGGAAGAAGAAGTCATAGCAATAATGAAAAAGGCAGGTATCGATCTTGCCGCAACTCTTCCCTGTGACAGGATTAAAAACCTGCTTCCCCTGGTTTCTGAGAATTTTCCTGAAATCAGGTTAACAAGAGAAGAAAACGGTGTGGGCATTTGTGCCGGGGTTTACCTTGCAGGGGGGAAGCCCATGATGCTTATCCAGAGCACAGGGCTTGGGAACATGATCAATGCTCTCGAATCCCTGAACGTGATCTGCAGGATTCCCTTACCTGTTCTGGCAAGCTGGCGTGGGGTTTATAGTGAAGGCATCGAAGCCCAGGTTCCTCTTGGGTCTCATCTCCCGGCAATCCTTGAAGGAGCAGGGCTGGAATATACAATAATTGACGAAGCCGAAAAACTCCCTCTCCTTGAAACCGTGATAAAAGACGCTTTTGAGAACCTCAGGCCACATATAGCCCTGATTTCCCCGAAAGTTTGGGAAGGTTCGGATTGCTGTGCCTGGGAAGCGGCGGGACTGCCCGAAAAACCGGAGCTTATGGAAAGAACCTGCAGTTTTAATCTTACAAGGGAAACCCTCAAGCCAGTAATGCTAAGGAATGATGCTATCTGCGCAATTGCTTCTCAACTTGATGACGAAATTACGGTAACAAATCTGGGGGTTCCCTGCAAGGAACTTTATGCCTGCAAGGACCGGGAGCTCAATTTCTATATGTTTGGCTCAATGGGGCTCGTTTCGTCGATAGGCCTTGGCCTTGCTCTTCTAACCGAGAAGATGGTTGTGACCTTTGATGGGGACGGTAGCCTGCTTATGAATCCCAATGCCCTGCTCGAAATTGCCAGAGAAGCCCCGAAAAATCTTATAATTATCGGCCTTGACAATGGTGCATATGGTTCTACAGGTTCGCAGGAAACCTGCGCCCTTCGTTATATTGACCTGGAAACTTTTGCAACAGCCTGCGGAATTCAGAATACGGCTAAAGTAAACAGTCCAGAGGGGTTAATAGAAGCTTTCAGGAAGTTTCGTGCCATGCAGGAACTTTCCTTTATCCATGTAATCCTGAAGCCTGGAAATACAAAAGCTCCCAATATCCCCCTGAGCCCTGAAGAGGTTACAAAACGTTTTAAAGAGGCTTTAAAAGCCTGAAGGCCGAAGATATTTCAAAAACAAAGGGATTATGAAAACAAGCATCTAAAAATAAAAATCACAAGTTACAAGAATATGTAAAGGAGAGAAGAACGTTGTCACTCTCTCCAGCTTATTTTTTCTACAGGCTCACTAAGCCTAAATCTTCCTGTGAGAATTTTCTCTTTGAGTTCTTCGGCCGCCAGAATTGCCCTTGCGCGATCGGACTGGCGCAAGGTTACCTTAATGTCCCTGAGGCAGCCTCCGGTTGCGCACCTGACAGAGCCCAGGTTTGCACTGAATGCTTCCCCCCTGCACTTTGAGATACAGAGCCCGCAGTTAAAGCAAAATTCCGGACTGTGTACAGCTCCGTTTTCTCCTCGGCTTACCGCACCCATGGGACAGGCTTCGATTACAAGGCAATCCTTACAATTAAGGCATTTTTCGGGCTCGTACTTAATATTCATGTCCACATTATCCCATACATCCCCGTAGGTGATTTCACAAAGTGGGATTCGCCCTGCTAGGTCTACGAGCTTCAGCGGGATTTTCTTATCCAGCTTCAGGATATTTTCCAGTATTCCTTCGTGAAGAATCGGAATCGGGACAGCCCAGGTATTGATTATTTCAGGGCCGGCAGAAGTTTTGAAGCCTCCCATGTACTCAGGGGTCATGTCATGCATGTCCGCAAAACCAGTCAGGTTAGGATTATCAGGAGCGCTTCGAGTGCCAGCCCCAGTAACAAATCCATCCGCTCCATTGAAAAGTACTCTTGTTCCGATTCCTATGGTCTCTAGCTTGGGATCGTTTTCGATTGGATTTAACTCGCCACAGCCACAAAACGTCATTTCCTTAAACTCACCTTCAAACGGCAGGGCATGGAAGATAGTTTTGATAGGCTCTTTTCCGGGATTTACAAATGCCCTATAATTCTTAAAAGCATGTCTTGTTGCATTGAGTTTCGCATAGGGGATATCGGATAGCCGCGTTTCTACCGAGAAGCGTTTTCCTTCACTGGTAGTCACATCAACTTTAACGTTTTTTCCTTCTACCAGTTCTCTGAACAGGTGTCCGCCTCCGTAATTAGGATCAAACTTACTGTGAGCGGTTCCGAGTACGATTAGGTCCAAAATTCCAAGCCTTTCGTTAGGGCAGGGACCTACAACTGCCGGCACGCCGTTTAGCAGGACTTCAGATGCCTTTACAAATGAGTCAGGCTCTGAAACTTTGAACGAAAGTACGGCATAAGTTCCGCTCATAATGCCGCGTGTTGCAGTTGTTACAACATCCACGTCTTCGAGCTTTATCTCCTCTCCTGCTCGAATTCTCTCGCTAATTTCCGCAGCGGTAAGAACAACTGCGTTTCCCTCATCAATTTTATTCTGGATTTCCGAGATTGTCCGGGACGTCCCTGTATTATCAAATGCTCCGTTCATGTTTCCCTCACCCGGGATATTGAATTCATCCTATTTTAGTGACATGTTCGTTCTTAAAGGGGTAGGATTTCCTAGAATAGTGTTTAAAAAACAGATTAAAAAGAGGCCATTAGTAAAGAATAAAATAAGTAAAGAAGGAAATAAGGAATGAAAGATTTTTAAGGATTGAGCAGAGGATAAATTTGAGCCGGGATTTCAAAGTATGAGGTAACAGCGAAAAAACACTTGATAAGAGTGTAAAGTCCTTTGTCTTTCGAGGCTGATTGATATAGAAGTAATCCAAACCACCCAAAACTTATATAAATGATGATGCGTACTATGGAGTTGCACTTTGGTGCGAAAAACGTAAGCAACAAGCTAATGGGCTCGTGGTCTAGACGGTTATGACGTCGCCTTGACATGGCGGAGGTCCTGAGTTCGAATCTCAGCGGGCCCACTAAAAAATTTTCCGGAGCTTTTTTCGGAAAATAAAAGCAGGCTACTACTCTTACATAGATATCAAACTTATCTGCCTGCCCAGGTAGCTCAGTGGGAGAGCGCTGCCCTGAAGAGGCAGTTGTCCCCGGTTCGAATCCGGGTCTGGGCACCATCATAGGACATCAGTAGTGTAGCGGTCATCACCGGGCGTTGCCAACGCTCGAACCCGGGTTCGAATCCCGGCTGGTGTATACTTATTCTCCGAGTCAATTTCCAATTCTATTTACTTTTAAGAAAAAAAGTAAGCTTTTAAAGTTTTTTGTCTTTTCTTCTTACTTATTCTTTTTTAGCGCCATTTTTCCGGACAGATCCTATATTAAAATTTTTTGCTTTGAGTTTGAAATATTTGTTATATTGACCAGTTACACAATTAAACTTTAATTTCTAAATAATTATCTATAAAGCTCGTCTCATAATATTAGTGCCTTATCTTTTATTGTCAATACTTTGAGTGATATCCAGTTCAATGTTAACCTATGGTTAAACCTTTTTTTTAGTGTGAATAGTTACTATAGAGTTTGAAAGTATAATATGTTAACTAACTTATTGTCAACCAAAAAATTAATTAAAATAAAAAATCATTATAATTATTGGATATACATCTCGAGAAGACAGAGAGACAAGTCTGCTTGAAGAGATCTATACCAACTATGTTGCAAACCTGAAAAATCGTAAGGAGATCTAAAATGACAGGAAAGTTCCAGAAGAGAAATGCAGAACGGAAAGGCATCAGAAAAGAATATGAACTGGAGCAGAAGTTAATAAAGGAAATCGTAGGCGAAATTCAGGTAAGCGGCGGTGGATCAATAGAGTGAGTAAAAAAGTACACATAACAATCCAAGCTGGAGAGATTTCTGAGCAGACCGTAGAAATAGCTGAAAGCGCTACCTACGAAGACCTGCTTAATACTTTGGATATAAATCAGGAAACAGTACTTGTATTAAATGAAGGGAATGCTGTTCCCCTTGACGGGGCAGTCAGTTCTGATAGGCTAACAATCCTCCGAGTTGTCACAGGGGGCTGACCTGCCAGCAAAAGGCAGAACCTCTCATTTATTACAATTTCTTTTTTCCACCTTTTTTAAAAGTCCCTGTTTAGAGTTTTCATTATTGGAAGCTTTTCTTTGAGTTTAAACATTATTTCCTCCCAAATTGCGTGTCAGGATCATGGAAAATTAAATATTTTCTATGAGTTTCTATATAATCACAACAGCACGCTGCTCTTTTTCCTTTTTGGGAACACAATTTCTTTTTTCACTCCTTTCTCAAGCAGACCGATTTAAGATGTAATTAAAGGGGGATAAAAGGAGCTAAAAGGAAATTCATAAGAAAGAGCTGTTAGAAGTAAAAGGCAATTAAGCCTAGAAAAAATAACAATAAAAGGTACGATATTAGGTAAAAAAAGTCTTAAATGAAGTCAATTTTCAGCGCGGATGTTGATTAAGAACAGAAAAATCCAAAAAAGTAAAAACAGGGGCGAAAAATGACGAGAAGAATTTTAAGAGGATTTTTACTTCCATAATGGTCGAATTCCAGAGAAGAATTGTCAGCCATTATGGAGTAAATTTAGTTTGAGGGTCTTTACTTTGTGGGAGTAAGAGGCACCTTTTTACTCATAACCTTCAGCTTCTTAATTGCTGAGATGGTCGCCTGAGATTCTTTGTATATTTTGTCTTCGTAATAACTGATGATCTCGTCAACTGGAGCTGCAAGAGCATAGATTTTTATTGGGCGTCCTTTCCCAGGTTTCTTTTCCGAACGAACGCTAACCCAGGACTGGTTGCGCATCAGTCTCATTGCAAGACTTACTTCGGGTTGTCTTAATCCTGTACTGATTTCTATTTCACGGGATGAAGCCTCGTCAACATTCATAAGATATGCCATAGTTGTAGCGACATTTCTGGACATTCCAAGGTTTCTTAACGTTTCAATAAAAATGTGGTCGTTTTCGTCCAGCACTTTTACTTCATAGTCTTTCATGATAACCCCTTCATACTTTTAATTTAATAGATATGTTTGTCAGTTAAAAAATATTAAGATGATTATTTTTAGACCTTTAAAGAATACTTTTATAATTATCTTTCAAAACTGACAACAATTGCTAAATATATACACTGTTGATATATTTATACGGTAACCTGTTTCGTTTTGAAATTTTAAAGTTAATAAAAAAACGTTTTTACGTGATATAGCGGATTGTTTCCGTTTTAAGTCCAACAACCGGTTATTAAAAACAAACAGCTTATGTTCATAACCGACTACTAGAGCCCCGTTTTATGAGATTGATGGGAAGGGCTTTACAGATTGATCAATTAAACCTGTATACGTATATAATTAGAAGGTTATTCATCTCCAACAATTAATAATGTACTCATACTATTTAAAGTTGTATATATTAAAAAGGAATTGAAAAACTTTCAATTAGCCTTGACATGAGCTACTTTATGAAAATATTGGCATAAAAAATGCATTCTAATATCTTTATTCAAATAAAAAATTTCATGCGTCATAGTAAAAATATTATAATTCTACTGATTAATAATTTGGATCTAGGTTTCAGGGTAAAGTGGAATTCAAGAGTATATTGGAAATTTACATTTTCATTCAGATGAAGGATAAATAATATTCAGATAAAGGAAAACTAATAATCACACTGGTCAAATTAAATTTATAAGTTTCCCTTAAATACCAATCATTTCTCTAAGAAAACAGTCCAAGTTAACTACCCAGCCATCCAAATCTGACGATTTGTGAGATAACTGTTTCCTTTGCTATACCTTATAATTTTGCTTACAAGTCTACAGGCTCTTCCCTACATTTCGTAGATGTCATATAACTATAAGATTTCAATCTTGAAGAGAGTTTTTTGATACACTGTTTCCTGCAGAACCTGTTCTGGAATGAAGAAGCGAATTTTCAATTCTATTTTTTAGCCGAAGAGTATTTTATATATTAATCGACTAACAAGTTAGTTAGCCTAACTAAATATCTTGAATTTCATTTATGGAGAGCGAAAATGGAAATTTCCAAGTTTCTTGAAAAAATGGATCATTATTATCAAAAAAATCTAAAAGAACATGAATTTTTAGAAGAATACAGTGATATCACCTACAACATCTTCCTCTACCTAAGGAAAATTAATTCCCTGGGCAATCCCACAATATCCGAACTGGCAAAGGCTATGGAGGTCAGCAAACCCTCTGCCAGCAACATGGTTTCTAAAATGGTGGATAAAGGCCTGCTGAAAACAAAGGCTTCCCCGAAGGACGGAAGGGTTTGTTTGCTCGAGCTTACCGATAAAGGAAAAAGGGTCATTGAGATCGAAAGTTGGGCTGATATGAAGTTTTTTGAAAAAATCCGGGAAATTCTGGACGAAGAAGAATTTGAGGTTCTGGAAAGAATCTTTGAGAAAATCGCTTCTGGACTCGAAGAGGAAAAAGCATGATTGATGAACGGGAAATGAGGTATGGAAGCATCGGAAAGCTTTTTCTGAAATTCGCTCTACCGGCAACTATTGGATTTATTGTTGCTGGAATCCAGGGAGTCATTGACGGTTTCTTTATCGGGAATGCGGTGGGCAGCCAGGGGCTTGCAGGAGTGACTCTTGCATTTCCTGCACTTATAGCCATAGTTGCAGTAGGCCATATGATTGGGATCGGGACTTCAAGTCTTGTGGCTCTGGCCCGTGGGAGAGGCGATCTTCAGGAAGCCCTCAGGCTTGTACATAATGCTTTTCCCCTGCTCTTACTTGCAGGAATAGGGCTTACTGCCTTCGGGTTGGCTTTTTCGGACTCTTATCTCCGCCTGCTGGGAGCTTCCGGCACGGCCTTTGCCATGGCAAATGCTTATCTCCGTGTCCTTTTTGCAGGTTCGGTATTTATGCTCCTGGCAATTGCCCTTGATCCACTTGTTCGAAACGACGGAAAACCAGGATTTGCCATGATATGTCTGGTTGTGGGTGTTCTCATAAATCTCGGTCTTGACTACATCTTTGTTATGCGCATGGGAATGGGAGTCACAGGGGCTGCCGTAGCCACGGTAATCGCTTTTTCCATTTCCGGAATACTTCTGTCACTCTACCTTTTCAGCAGGTGGGCCGGACTGAGGCTAAATCACCGGGCTTTCTGCCTGGAGCCGAGAACTATTATCAAGATCATGAAAATAGGTCTCCCCTCCTTTGCAATGCAGTTTTCAACTTTCTTCCTACTCTTTACTAACAATTACATGCTGCTTAGATACGGCTCGGAACTTGCGGTTTCAGGCTACGGTATCATAGGTTACGTCTTCTCGATCTTTTCCCTGATCTTTGAAGGAATCGCAGTCGGCACCCAGCCAATTATTGGTTTCAATTATGGGGCGCGCTGTTACTCCAGGGTTGCCGGGACCCTGAAGATAGCTTTCATCTCCTGCCTCGGGACCGGAGCAGCCGGGTTCCTGTTCCTCTCAATATTTCCAGAACAGGTTATCCGTATATTCAACCACGACAGCCCCGAACTCCTGGAAATTACTCTTAACGGTATGGAAATTTTTATATTTTCTCTCCTTGCTCAGGGGACGGTTATGCTCGGTTCAGTGTATTTCCAGTCCATAAACAAGGTCAGATCCGCTCTTTTCATCCAGCTCGGAAAAGTTTTTCTCTTTCTCCTTCCCTTGCTCTTGATTTTACCTCCATTACTTGGCCTTAATGGTGTCTGGCTCGCAACCCCGGCTGCGGAATTCCTAATTTTAATGGTCGTATTGGGCTTGCTCTGGCAGGAGTTTGGTTTCTTCAGAAGTAGAAAACCTTTAAGTGAAGAAGGTCATTGCCCTGCTTCTGAGAGTACATTAACTCCCAACAACTAAAATGAACCAATGCTCCCGAGAACACTGCCTTCAAAAATCCCTGCATAAAGTAGTTAAGGACAACGGTGTCAAGGGGGCAAAAACTACATCATCCTTTTTGAGGTCATAATAGCCCACTATTTCCATTGTGAGCATTGAGGGTACAACAAGTTTTGGGAAACTGATAGCTTCCCGAACTAAAATGAATAGATAGCTGCCTTTAACAACCCGTTTTTCCTACGGACAAATTCTTTTCCAATCCGGCTTGCTAGAGTTATCGGCTCTTAACTCATCTGCAGAGGATCTACCTTCATGTACTCTCGGAGTACGGTTGTTGCGTAACTTCCCTTTGGCAGCATGAATTCAAGCACAGCCTTTGACTTTCCAGGGTTCAGTTCATCATCTTCAACCTCAAATTTTGGTTCAACCTGTAGAATAACTTCCCTGCGAATGCCTTTAGAACTCATTTCAGGAATTTTTTCTATATTGAAACCCTGCAGAGGAACTTTAAATTCATCGAGAACTGCCTGTTCGATCTCTCCCGGAATACAAGAAGCAAACTCCGTATTATATCCCGGAAGGGGGGCGGTTATGAAGGCCCGGTTTCTTTTAATCAGGCGATTCATGGCATTTACGGTTTCTGCTGTGACTTTTTCGGTCTTTGAAGAATCCGGCAGGCCAAGTTCATTCTTGAAACAGACAATATCGCCTTCTACAGCTTCGTTTAAGGGGAGTCCCTTCTCGATTCGTCTACACAGAATTGTATTATATATATAGGACTGGTAGCCATGCACAAACATTCTGTAGAGGTTTTTCGGGAGAACAAGAAAAGCGCCTGCAAAGTCGTCCGGGTTTGCTATCAGGTGGTTCATCATTGCTCTTTCATGACCAAGGCGGAGAGGATATGTTTTTAATCCTTCTTTGAAGTCGCGAGTCTCTTTAACAAACTGGCGGGCTTCCTTTGTTTCTTCCGGCTCATCTGGGAAGGGTTCGGCGATATAGAGCAGGGCAGCTTTTTCAAAATCTCCTTCAACAATAGCTTTTCCTACCAGATGTGTAACAGGGCGTACAGAGCCGAAGCGCTGTATCCCGAAGAAATTCGGGACGCCGCCCTGAGCCAGGATCTCATTTGTAGTCTTTTCAAGCAGTTTGTCTGTTTCCTCCCGCGAATGGGTTATATTTCGGACGGTAATTCTGAAATCGTTTCCCCACAGGTCTCCGAGTTCAACGGACTTTCGGGAGCGGCCCAGGACTTTCAGCTCTATGTCTTTTAAATGGATCTTCTCAATTTCCGGGGTGTCAATATCAAAAATGCTGATTTTCTGAGTGGTAAGTGCACGTTTGTCTTTTGTGCCTGCAACGCTGATTCTCTTCTGGCTTATCTGGAGGATTTTTGCGAGAGTCCGGGTCAGGTGATGTGTATCCCAGTCACGTTTTACGAGTTCAAGAATAAGGTATTTCCCTTCTTGCCCTTCTTTTCTGTTCGTAATCTCTCTAACCATAAAATCTTCCACTTCCTGGCGAAGCTGTCCTCCTAGGCCGTCAGTATCTGTGGAGTAAAGATTTATTCCGATCTGTTTTTCAATTTCCGGCACCTGCATGGGTTAAAAACACTCCTCTATTACATATATGGTGAAAATTTTATAAAGGCCATCTGGGGTTGATATCTATAGCCTTTATTTCGCTCGTGTTTACGAAAGTCCAGCTTCTGCATGCTTCATTTCCTTCAGCGGCTTTAACTCTTGCCTGGGCAGTTTTTCCAGGAAGCCCACCTGCATAAAGGCTTGAAGTCGGGTCGAGCATAAGCCAGGAACCGTATTCATCGGTCAGGTAATTCACATCAACGTTTCCGTAATATGCCCTGACCCCTTCGACTGCAGCATTTGTCGCATCGGTTCCATTGCCAATGTAAACCGCTGCAAAGGCATGGCTGTTGGTCAGGTAAACTCTGGTTGTGCCTCCTACAGCTTCGAGCATGGACGAAAGGAGAATTGCCTGGTCTTCACAGTCTCCGGCTTCTATTCTTAGAGTCACGTTGGCAGGCTCCCAGATGTCATTGCCTCTAGGATCGCTGACATATTCTATTTTCTCATTTACCATGTCAAAAAGGGCACATACCTGATAAATATTGTATGCTCCTGGATATGAACGAGCCACCTGGGCTGCCTTACTCCTTACATCAGGCTCGGCTGGCTCCACAAGTCTATTTATGGTTTCAAAGTAAGATGAGGGATTGTATCGGTACACAGGATTCGATTTTTCTGGCATTGGCTTCAGGTTTACAGTGAAGTTTTTAAGGGGATATGGTCCGTAGTCGTGCCATTTTCCTTCTGAGGTCGAGGCAAGCAACCAGAGGATAATATTGAAATTGGCTCTTTCTTCTTCAGGGATCTGAACTGCAATTACTCCGATATTCTGCTCTTCACCGGGATTGATCAAAACTCCGCAGTCCTCTGAATAAATTAGGTTTTCGGAAGCATTAACTGAAACCCCGTACCTATCAATAAATATTGGGTTTCGCCCTTCATTTTTTATGCTGATTTTAACATAGCCCATTCCTCCCTGGAAAAATTCTGAAGTCTGATAGTTGCTGTTCAGGGAAAAACCAGGCTGCAATGGAGTTCTCAAGATGGGAGTTAGTTCGCTTTCTCTGGGGGAATATGTGGGTGTTGCCGGGAAAGTAAATGAAGTCGGTTCAGGTGTAAAAGCGCCATTCTTGCTTCCGGAACCCAGGCCTAAGGATATATAATCTGTTACCTCATCTCTAAAATTCTCTATAGAATCCGAAGCGGTGAGTGCTGCGAGTACAAGGCATACGCATAAAACAGCAATTATTGAGGCTGCCTCTTTTCCTCCTGAATTCTTCATGATCTCCTCCTGAATTGAACACAGACAGAACCTCTTTCCTAATCGGAGGAGCTATCGTTTAGATAGCCTCGGCTCGGTTTAATTTTAGTGCAGTTTTCCCAAACATGGTTTTCAGGTTCCTCGCACTTAAACAAGTTTAAGGTCCCGCGTAATTTTATCTATAAGCTCTTCTTTTGCCGGCCCTATTCCGAGGACTGTAACCGTTCCCGGAGGAATTTCAGTAAGTCCTGCATCCTGTATAAGAGCAGTAGGTAACCCTTCCCTTCTTGCCTTTTCCTTAAGCTCATAAAGGTCCTTAAGGGTAGGGACTTTGAGGACAATTTTTTTCTGCCCGCCTTCCTTCCATTTTTCAAGATCACTTTTGCTTGCCCACTCGGCAGCAGAAATGGCAGCATGAGCTACCTGTACTGCAAACTTACCTTTGGAAAGCTTCAGGTCATCCCGGGTAACTATACACTGTTTATATTCACTCATCTTTTGCCTCGGGCTTATTGAAGGTCAGTCTGTTTCTTAAATGTTTTCGATGATAATCTCCGAACTTTTTTCATATCCCAATTTTTATATTTATTTCCAATTATCTGTATCTTGATCGATCCGGGCCCAAATATTATAATATTAAGCAATTTTAGAAATCTACAAATTCGAATCGATATATTGCTGATATTATGACCAACATCATTTATAATTATTTCATAAAGTTTTTTGGATATGTTCTATGATATAATCTGCAGGATTTATTCCCCAGGCATCAAAAATACCTTTTCCTGAAGGTGTTCCATTAACTTCAAGAATTTTAGGTCTTCCCTCAGTTTGGCTGGAATTAAACTCAATTCCATTATTAAGATCTCCAGTAAACCCTTCTATAATATCAACACCAGCAAAAGTTGTGCTTACTGCCAAGGCAGCCTTTTCAGCAAGCTCTTTTTGTTCTTTTGTGAGCACACACCGATCTGCATTTCCTCCCTGACTCAGGTTATTGACCCAGGAGCCGGATGCTGCCTTGCGATAAATTGCTCCAATAGCCTTACCACCAACGACAAAAGCTCTAATATCTCTTCCCGGATTCTCTATGAACTTCTGGATATACAGCATACCTCTTTCTTGAAGCAGCTTATTGAGAGTTGTTTCCAGGGACGATGGTTCTACTTTTTTATCTGAAAACTGGACTTCACCATTCTTTACTCTTGCAATATCCTTTCCTTTATATCCAAAAACAGGCTTTATGACGGCATCTCCAAATCTTGATATCGCCTTTAGAGCTGCTTCGAAATCCTGCACAGCTACGGTTTCAGGTACAGGCAGTCCGGCTTTTGCCAGAAGATAAGAAGCATGGTATTTATTTGCGGCATTCCGGATAGCTTCAGGGGAATTGACGACAGGAACCCCTTCGTCTTCCAGTTCACGCAGGATATCAAACCTGAAAGATACCCCTTCGAAAGTCCCTGCACCTGCATCCCTTACAATTATCGCGTCAAGGTTAGAGAGCTTTATATCCCCTACTTTGAAGACTGTAGCTGATTTCTCAGCTTTTGATTCCTCCGCTGCCGAATTTATGCTGACCTCTGCAGCCCTGAGATCCAGAACAAAAGGAGAAAAACCTTTTTTTCTCGCTGCGTCAGTAAGTGCTCTGGTTGTCCAGTCCTCCGGGTCAGTGATGACAATCCCTATTTTTTTCATAGAGCATCATCGGGAGAATACCAGATCAAGTTTGCGATAAAGAAGTACAAAAATATGGAATGCAGGAGATTAAAGGCTTTTGATGACCTTATTATGAGAATACTTAATAAGGTAACAGGCGTTTCGGTAAGCCCGGAGGTTAGTATCTTCTATTATTCTTTGATCAGGTCTGCTCAGGAAGGGCATCAAGACCCTGTTTTTTTCGGTATTCATTTATTGCGCTGTGGATTGCTTCTCTGGAAAGAACTGAACACTCTAGCTTGCCTGGAGGCAATCCTTCAAGAGCCTCAGCGACTGCCTCGTTTGTAAGCTCCCAGGCTTCTTTGAGGGTCTTTCCTTTTATCAGTTCAGTTGCCATGCTACTGGATGCGATTGCTGCCGCACAACCGAAAGTCTTGAACTTGGCATCTTCAACTCTATTGTCCCGAATTTTCAGGAAAATTTTCATGTGGTCCCCATGTGGGTTTCCTGCTTCCCCAACGCCATCAGCATCTTCAATTTCCCCTACATTTCTCGGATTCATGAAGTGATCCATGACTTTTTTATTGTACACAAAACTCCCCCAATTCTCACATTCCTGTACATTTTCAATTTATTTTTTACATGCAGTTTCAGGTTTATAGAAAGGAGACATAGCTCTAAGCTTTTCAACGGTTTCAGGCAAGACCTCAAGTACATAATCAATATCTTCTTCGGAATTTTCATCCCCAAGGGTCAGGCGAAGAGAACCCTGAGCTATTTCTGGAGGCAATCCTATTGCCCTGAGTACATGTGAGGGATCTAGAGAACCTGACGAGCAGGCACTGCCTGTAGAACTGCAGATCCCCATCGCGTCAAGCATGAGAAGAAGGGACTCACCTTCAATGTACTCAAAACTGAAGTTCAAGTTATCCGAAAGGCGCTTTTCGGGATGCCCGTTAAGCCTACAACTAGGAATTTCCAGGATTCCGGCAAGTAGACGGTCTCTCATTTTTCTCATTTTCACATTGTGCTCCTCAAGCATTGGTGTTGCGAGTTCTATCGCCTTTCCCAATCCCACAATACCTGCAACATTCTCTGTTCCAGCTCGTTTGTTGCGTTCCTGGCCGCCTCCATGCATATAGTTGTCGATTTCTGTTCCTTCTCGTAGATATAGTGCTCCTACTCCCTTAGGTCCGTAAAACTTATGGGAGGAAAGGGAAAGCATATCTACATTCCTGTCTTTCTTTTCCATATTGAGGGAAATCTTACCTATTACCTGTACGGCATCGGTATGAAAAGGAATCCCATATTCTTTTGCAATCTTACCTATCTCAGGAATTGGCTCTATTGTCCCTATCTCATTATTTGCATACATCACCGATATTAGGATGGTATCTTCCCTGATTGCGGCCTCCACTTCTGCCGGATCTACAAGTCCGTACCTGTCCACAGGCAGATAGGTCACATCAAAACCTTGAGTTTCCAGATACTCACAGGGATAAAGCACGGCATGATGTTCGATCGGCGTGGTAATGATATGTTTTCCTTTCTTCCTTCTGGCAAAAGCTGTTCCCTTGATAGCCCAGTTGTCGGACTCAGTTCCTCCAGAGGTGAAATATATTTCCTCAGGATTAGCTCCCAAAGCCTTTGCAAGCTGCTCACGGGCGTTTTCCACTGCCTCTTTACCTTCTCTCCCTATTGAGTACAGAGAAGAAGGGTTTCCGAAATGTTTTTTCAAAAAAGGCAGCATAGCTTCAATGACTTCAGGTTTCGTGAAGGTGGTGGCTGCGTGGTCCATGTAAACAAAGCGCTTTTCTCTCATCAGAACCCCCTATGAAAATAGGGTTTTGCTCAATATGAATTTATTGCATTCGCTTTCTGAAGTTTCCACTTACTGGAATTTTTTAATCACAAGATTTTTTTAATATTTTCATTCCTCTTTAGGAAGCCCTGGCTTTTCAATGTAAACGATTTTTTATTATAATAAATATTGAAGATCCTTATCCTGACTTTTCTGGCATTTTAATGATTTTGAATCACCTTAAGGTTCTTGAACAATCTTACTATTTTTGAATTATGATGATCCTATATTACTAATGGTGCTATTTATAAGTCTATTTTATATAATAACCAACATATTTATAAATAAAGTTCTGAATCTAAACGCTAAGTATTATGTCACCTGGTAATGGGTAGCATCGGGTATAACATCTACGACAATCTCTGCTGGAGAGCTGACCTATCACAGTTGATTCTTTCAGGAATATACTGGATCTGGAGAACTTGTCGAATCATTACCTGGAGGAAGGATGATTTGTGTGGGTCATTATATTGTAAGGATTCGCACCGATACATGGGATCGGCTGCGTGACCTTCAACGCCTCTACGGCCTTGATGTCTTTGGCCAGACGGCAAAGCAGCTTGCTGACGGTTCATTTGAGATCCAGGGAGTACTCCCGGACGAGATGATTGAATATCTGTCCAGAAAGGATACCAGATAGAGATTCTTGCCGATGCTGAGGAGATAGTAAGAGAGCGCGCGAAGGGTGTGGTCGGTCCTGGTTCACAGCCCGGAAACCGGGTAGACCAGTAATATTTATTACTTACGTAGCTGAACTGAAAAACCAATAGCATTAAACCTTTAAAGATCTAAAACGCAAATTCAAACAACAAGTGCTTATTGTACTTGATTTTGTACCTCAAATACGTAAGTCCTAAAAATGAGTAAGTCTTGAAAATGCATAAGCCCTAACAGTAATGAGTAAAACAATTACGGTTAACAGACTGGGCAGCACTCCTGCTCTCACAATATTTCTTTCACTTTTTTGAATAACAGGTAAACTCATTTTCATCGAATACGGGAATACAAGATAATCTGATAAACCGAAAATTAGATATATGAGGTTTTTGTAGTCCCATTTCTATCTAGTGGAGGAAAATATAAATTTGTTAAAGCAATTTTCAATAATTCTGAGCATATATTTCCTAGGAGAAATAATACAGAAAGCTTCAGGAATACCAATTCCAGGCAACGTAATAGGAATGCTCATCCTGTTCTTCGGTCTGTATACAGGCATAATTAAACTCAATCTTATTGGTAAAATAAGTGAGTTTTTGCTTGATAACCTGGCTTTTTTCTTTCTTCCCGCAGGCATTAGCCTTATAACTTGTTTTACCCTGCTTGAAGGAAAATTGACTGTGATTATTGTAGTTTCCCTTATCTCTACCGTGGTAACAATGGCTGTGACAGGACTTACAGTGGAACTTGTTAAAAAGTTCCTCGCGAGAAAGCCTGCAAAGGCAGCCTGCTGCATAGAAAACGGGGGCAATAAAGGCAGTAAAAGCAATAGCAATAAGAGCCGATCTGGAATCAACACAAAAAGAATGCATACCTGCGAGAAAAGAGCAGAAGAGGAGAGTTGAAGGTGAAGATAGAATTTTTGAACGAATTTCTCAACACGCCCCTGTTTGGAATCTTACTCTCTTTGATAAGTTTCCAGATAGGTACCCTGCTGTATAAAAAGACCCGTCTCTCTATCCTTAATCCTCTTCTTGTGGCATCGATACTCGTGATTACTTTCCTCCTCTATTTCGGAGTTGATTTTGAGACTTACAACCGTGGAGGAGATTACATCTCATTCTTTCTCGGACCGGCTACTGTAGTTCTTGCTGTTCCTCTATACAGGAAAATCCGGTTGTTGAAAAGTAATGCCCTTCCTATCCTTGCTGGGATTATTGTAGGCTGCACAGCCGGGATTTCAAGTATTCTTATGCTATCCAACCTTTTAGGGCTTGATGAGGTCATAAGCCGATCCCTCGCCCCAAAATCCGTAACAACTCCCATCGGAATAGAAATCTCAAAACAGATAGGTGGCTTGCCTGCATTAACAGTAGCCGCAATCGTATTTACCGGGATCGCAGGAGCTATCTTGGGTCCGTTTATATGTCGCTGCTTCCGGATAAAAGACAAAGTTGCAGTCGGTGTTGCAATCGGCACTGCCTCACACGCACTTGGGACAACAAGGGCAATAGAACTTGGAGAAACCGAAGGTGCAATGAGCGGGCTTGCAATAGGTATTGCAGGCTTGCTTACGGTTTTTCTGGTTCCTTTGCTTTTTTACATTTTCGGACTTATATCTTAAACGGCAAATGGCTGATCTTAAACAATTGAATTCCAGTTTCAGGTGCAAATACTACTCTAATACTACTTTTTTACCAATGTTTTTTTGGATTTTTTCAGGTTATCGGAAATTCGTGTACATTCTCATCTGCCACTGACCATTCTGTATTCTTTTTCTTATAATTCCTTTCGCCATTGCCACATAGATTTCCCTTATCTGCGGTATAAGCATAGAGAACCCTATTATATCAGACAGGAAGCCCGGAGTTAGAAGGGCAAAGCTTCCAACTAATACAAAGAATCCGTGCAGGAGCTCGTTCCCTGGCATGTATCCCCTGCTTGTTGCTTCTTGGATCTCGCGGAGTACGCGAAAACCCTGAGATTTTGCAAGGTAAGCGCCCAGACTTGCGGTTATCAGGATAATAAGTACAGTGTTTAGGGCTCCGATCATTCCCCCGATCTTAATGAGCAAATAAAGCTCAATAATGGGGATAATCAGGAAAACCGAGAAGAGTTTAAAAAACATGCTGATCATTTTCAGAATTTTGAATTATTATAGTACTGATATGTACTTAATAACAAATATCAATAAACATTATTAATAGTTAAAGTACGTTTTTAAGTCTTACATTAAGAAGCTACTACTTTTCTTATATCTTTTGTTAAACTTCAACATTATCTTCTTTTCCGTTGAAGATATTAATCCTTCAATTTTTATATATTTATTTTTCTTGATTTTTCCTTTAACAAATCTACTTTTATTCTGCAAACTTCGCTTTGTCAGGAAAGTGTTGTTGCTTTAAGCAGGCAATTTTTTTATTTAGCGATACAAGAGGATAGTCTGTTATATGATTGGTATAATACACTATGTTCATAATATAACGCACGATCCATAAAACTAATATTATACTCGAGATTTTACGCACTACTCACTCACTAATATATTCTATTAAATGTAAAATATACTCCGGATGTTACAAAGATAGTTTCATTTATCCCCTAAAAAAACATTTACTTTTCTGAGGTGCCGGGTATATGGACTTTGATGTAGTTGACGAGTTTGTATATAGTATTATTGGATTTACAGGATCCGATCAGAAAAATCTGTGTTCTGCAGTTGATTTCGCTTTGGATCTTGCGGAAAAAAGCTCACTTTCCCCCAACATCTTGCTTGATCTTTCAAATGCTTGCAAGCAACAGAAAATGATCACGGAAGAATATGTTCTCGCAAAAGCCTGTTCACTACGGGCCTCTGGAAAACTCCGTGAAGACGCCTGTTTTGCGCTAGGTATTGCAGCGCATGTTCTGGGCTTTTCCCTAGAAGCTGAGGCAAGCTATCTGGAAGCTCTAAAAGAAAATCCAGATAACGGAGATGTAAGGTGTGCCTATGCCGAGCTACTTTTAGAACTCGGAAGGTCTGAGGATGCTGAGGAGGAATTTAAAAGAGTACTTGAAGCCTCTCCAGAGCATGTAAAGGCGAACACAGGATATGCTTACCTCCTGACTGAGTACGGGTATGTAAGGGAGGCAGAAGAGTGCTACTCAAGGGCGCTTACGGCAGATTCTGACTATGTTCCTGCGAGAGGCGGGTACGCAAACCTGCTCTTCGAACTGGGAAGGCTCAGGGAAGCGGAAAAGGAATACAGGCTTGCAATAGAACTGGATCCTGAAGACCCAAGCCTCCATCACAACTGCGGGGTTTTACTTTCTTTCCTAGGGCGCTACTCAGAAGCTGAAGATGAGTACAGAAAAGCTCTTTCTCTTAATCCGAGACACAGGCGGACTCTTTTTAACTACGGAAATCTCCTTGCAAGAGAAGGTAGAGTTTCTGAAGCCGAAGCGCAGTACATGGAAGCTCTTGCTCTTGATCAGAACGATGCAAAAGTCCATTCCAATTATGCAAATCTTCTGGCTCGCTTTGGAAGGAGGTATGAAGCTGAAATGGAATACAAGAAAGCGCTCAGTCTGGACCCTGAGAGTGCGGAAGGACACTACAGTTACGGAAATCTCCTTTCAGAGATCGGGCGCTTCTCAGAAGCCCAGGACCAGTATGAGAAGGCTCTTGTCTTGAATCCGTATTATCCTCCTCTTCATTACAGTTACGGCCTTCTTATGAGAAAGATGGGGCGCTTTAACGAAGCCAAAAAGGAATACACAAAGGCCATGCAGCTAGATCCGGATATAGGAAGCAAAATGACAGAAACCTGGATCATAATGGACTAGATCAATGTTAGAAACTTTACCTAATATATCCCTATCTTATTTTCTGATAAAAAATATCCAACCCCGGCATTTTCTTTTCTACTTTTGATTAATTCTCTGTATGGGCTGACATATTCGGAACATACTAAAGTAGAGTTTTTCGTAGATCCTAACGGCTCAACAGGAGTCAACTTTGTCTTAGGATAAGCTTTCTTTCTGAGTAAGCGTTTTTCATATTCCTATTAATTTCCGAAGATGAACAATTTAATCTCTTCTTTTTCATATAGCGCAAAAGCTGCCGCATTTCCGAGTCCCACGTAATCAGGACAGGAAAAAAGGGAGAGTAGTTTTCCATCAAACCACCACTTATATCCGTTCTCAAGGGCTGTGTGGCCTCTAATAATCCTTTTCAGGTTATTTGTCTCTAAAAAGCCATCCACAATATCTGGCCCGAATTCTTTTACAGTCGAACCTCGGATTGAAGAGGTAAGTCCGGCACGTTTCGATGGATCATTCCAGAGATATGGAAAGGCAAAGGCTTCTTCCTTCCTGATACTATCAATGCTGCCGGTTCCGTTAATTCCTCCATGTACGCAAAAGGTGTGCCCCAAAAGTACCGCAGCTATAGGCATTTTATCGTACGTTAGGCTGATTCTCAAGAGAAACTCCTGATCTAAACCTATTTCCTCAAAAAAACCGTAGTAGAGATTCATGTCCACAGTTTCGTGGTTTCCCCTTAGAAGAAATATATGGTCAGGATCTTCAAGTTTCAATCGGAAAAGCCTTATAAGGACTTCTGTACCTTGCGGTCCTCTGTCTACGTAATCCCCGAGAAAAAGAACATTCTTACAATTCAGTTCTTTCCTTTTTCCTATTACGAATTCAAGGGCCTGCGAATCTCCATGAATATCTCCAATAATCATTACCGGATCGGCGTCAATTCGAAGCACGGCAGGTTCTGCCTCCAAAACGCGGTCTATTCTAGGGAGAAGAAGAAGCAGTTCTTCCTTTGCGGCAGTTTTCCTGGAGACCTTTTCTGATACCATGGACTCACCCCTGTTCAAGGCCCTCTTTGGGAGCCAATTTCAATTTTTCTATATGGATTGATAGGGAAGCTAATCTGAAAATGTTCTTTGTATACAGGGAATTTTTACGCGATAAATATTTCCAGGGTCTCAGAGAGAAACTTTCCACTACCCATATATGCCTTCTGATTCTGAATTTTTCGTTTTTGAAGGCAGGCTTATAAATTCCAAAGTATAAAATCAAGTATTATGAACTTAGTAGTCTAGGCAATTAGAAATCCAGATAATCAAAAAGCCAGGCAATAAGTATTCCAGGCAATTAAAATTCCCAAAAATTTGATTGAGTCATAAAATAAATAAAATTTTTATCCGTTATATATGGGAGGCATATTCTTGGAACTTGATATCAATGAGCAAGATCCTGAAGACATGGATCTTACTGATGTTGTGCTTGAATACGATGACATTGTCTCTGCAATCTCAGTTCTCGAAAAGCGCAGAGATGAGCTAAGAACGCGTATCCTCAATGCCCTGACGGAAAAAGACATCGATGTACTGATAATAGGAGATGTGGAACTCAGGCGGCAGAAGGTTGAGTGGAAGCTCTGGCGTATCAACAAGTTAAAAGCGTATCTTATGAAAAAAGATCTCTGGGATGTAGTCGAATCAGTTGACAGGAAAACTCTTAGCAAACTGATAGAAAAAGGAATCCTTACTGAAGAGGAGCTTCAAGGTACATATGACGTAGAAACACGTTACAGTTTACATGTAAAAAGGGCCTGAATAAACTAGATTTCTTATTTTTTCTAAATTTTAGCTATCAATTTTTTCTATATTGTACAGAATTTATCTTGAGGTTTTTATTAATACAGTTTTACAGCCAACTATTTATATCCAGTTGAGTAACCTCTCTTTATAGGTAAATTTCAGGAGGTTTTTAAGCATGGAGATTGATGCTGTAGACAAGCTGGTTTTTCGTGTAATCGAACAGGTTGCAGCTGATAACTGTGACTTTGATAAGGTCATTGAGTTTGTCGTTTCCTTCTCAGATGAGCATTCGCTTTCCCAGGAAACCCTGCTGAAACTTTCATCTATTTTTGGTAAAAACTCTATGTACAGGGAGAAGTATGTTATTTCCAGAGCCTGTGCTTCGCTCTTCTCAGGAAAAGCCCGGGAAGACGCCCTTATGGAGGCAGGAAAAATAGCTTTTCTACTGGGTTTTAATGAACTTGCTCTACGGGAATTCAAAGAAACACTTGAGCAGAATCCCCAAAATGTCGAGGCACTTTGTGGGTGTGGAAAGGTTCTGGCTAGAGAGGGAAAAAACGATGCTGCACAGGTTCAGTACGAAAAGGCATTGGAATTCAATCCTTTCCACGTCGATACGCTTTGCAACTATGGCTGCCTTCTTTTCAAGCTCAAAAAACTGGATGAGGCCGAAGAAGTATATAGCAGAGCTTTGATTATTGATCGGAATAATGTAAGCGCCCACTGCGGCTACGGGACTTTACTTTCAAAACTTGGGCAAACAGTCGAAGCAAGCTATCACTATACTCGAGCTCTTGAGCTTGACCCTGACCATGTGGAATCCAATTTTCGCTATGCTCGTCTCCTTGAAGAAAAGGGAGAACCTCTTGACGCCGAGAAGCACTACATAGTAGCCCTCAAAGCTGATCCTGAAGATCCACGTCCACATCTTTTCTATGCCCGTTTGCTTGCAGAACATGGGTTTATTCACGGGGCAAGGATACACTTCAGGTATGCTCTTAAACTGAAACCTGAGGATGTTGAAGCTCATTGCGAATATGCTAGGCTGCTAGCTAGGTTCGGGCACAGGCATGAAGCTGAAGTCCAGTACAAAAAAGCCCTTGAGCTTGATCCCGGACATTTCAAGACCCTGAGCGGGTATGCGGATTTGCTAAAAGAAAAAGGGCAGTACGCAGATGCCGAAGAAATTTACAGGCAGGTTGGGTTCTTTAAACGGAGTGCCTAATAATTGAGTGTCTAGTGACCGATTAGTACAGCCTGATCGGTTCAATCCCCGTTTTTTCCATCAGACAGGCAGGGATATCGAGTACCTCAAGAACCGAATCTACAATAATTCCATCAGAAGTTGCCACAACTATTTTCTTTTCCGAGTTTCCCCCTTCCGTTTTCAGCTCGAAATCCGCAATTTTTGAGGTTTTTGCCTCGCCTGGAATCCCATATTCTTTCATTTTGTGGCGGATGAAACCTGCAAGCTCCCCGCTCCGGCTGATCTGGACGTCAAGGAGAAAAACGACTGATTTTGGACCTGTTTCGGAAAGAAATTTGAGGACTGCGTTGAGGGCTTCCTCTATATCTTCGGCCTGTTTTGCCTTGCTGAAATAGTAGCGCGTGTCTCTTATGTACCCGTCATCGCAGAACCACATGGTCTCTTTTTTTAGCAGACTATCCACACTCAGCAGAACATTGTACCCGTCAAGGAGAAGATCTCTATCTTTTATGCATTCACAGGCTACTTTTTTATTTATCCTGGAAACTATCTTGTTCGGAGGCATAATCACCCTTGTAAGAATGTGTCGTTCTTCCAGGCTGAGCTGGAAGTGGTCAGCCACGAAGCGAATGGTCGAAAACTTGGGATAGCCCCATCTGAGTATGCTCCGGATATCCCGTGCAGGTTTGAGTAATTTTTCTTTGAGTAATTCATCTTTCAGACAGGAACCGGAAAAATTAGTTGAATTTACATGCGGATCTCTCATTAGCGATTTTCTCCTTTTAGGAAGGGAGTTCTTTAAATGAGTGAAGATATGTTATATATACATATTTACGTAAATAAAAACAATAATATGATCTCAGGCCGTCGGTTTGCCTCTTTGGTTTTATTCCGGTTCTATTCAGTTTTATCTTGATGTTCAGCTGTGGGCCAGCTCACGGTTCCGGCTGGAGGGTTATATTATGGAAATATTATGGCTGACTCAGGAAGAAGTAACAAGTGTTATTGATATGAATTCTGATATGCAGGTCGTGGAAAGGGCTTTCAGGCAGCATGGCCTTGGCAAGGTCCAGATGCCTCCCAAATCCTACCTTTACTATACGGCCTATAACGGAGACCTGCGGACAATGCCTGCATATCTTGAAGATGAGAATATTACTGGCGTGAAAATTGTAAATGTCCATCCCGGAAACCCTTCTCGGGGACTTCCCACGGTAATGGCACTTATTGTCCTTATCTCCCCGGAAACAGGTGCTCCTGTTGCAATTATGGATGGAACCTACCTGACCGATGTCAGAACTGGCGCTGCGGGGGGGATTGCCGCAAAATACCTTGCAAGAAAGGATTCAAAGGTTATAGGCCTTGTTGGAGCCGGAAACCAGGCAAAGACCCAGCTCGAAGCTCTCTACGAAGTTTTTGAGCCCGAACTGGTAAGAATTATTTCCAGGACAAAAGAGAGCTCTGAAAAGTTTATCCGGGAAATGGCAGATGTTACCCCTTGTGAAATCCGTTATGAAGAAAGCATTGAGAAGGTCTGCGATTGCGATATCCTTGTTACGACCACTCCTACAAGAAAACCTATCGTAAAAGCCCAGTGGATAAAAGAAGGCACTCACATTAATGCGATAGGAGCTGATGCGGTAGGAAAAGAAGAACTTGACCCTGAACTTTTAATTCGATCCAAGATAATTGTGGATGATATTGTCCAGGCCCTTCATTCCGGAGAAGTAAATGTTCCTCTATCCAAACACTACATCTCGGAAAATGATATTCATGCCGAGCTTGGTGAAGTGATTGTAGGCCTGAAGCCTGGCAGGACAAGTGAAGAAGAAATTACAATTTTCGATTCAACAGGCCTTGCTATTCAGGATGTTGCAAGCGCGCACCTGGTTTATGAGAGAGCTATAGGTAAAGGGCTCGGCAAGCAAGTTCTTATGTTTTGAAACGCAAGCCATTTCAAAAAATTGCTTGCCTGCAAGCCTTTTGAGATAATGTTTGAGCGCAAACCTTTTTAAAAAAGTTTGATCGAAAATCCCCAAGTAGCGGTGTGATCAACCGGCGAAACGGTTAAGTAATCTATTTTTAAAAGTTTAAGTCTTTCTGCCTACCCATTTTGGTATTTTTGTGACAATGTGATGACATGGAGTCTGTCGCAAGCCTGACTAATGGGAGAAAATGGGCTGAAATGGACTATGTAATTCTCGAGTAATTAAGGTTTTGTAATTTTTTATAATCATTTTCTATGAACAATAATTAAATACATATTTATAGTGCCCAAAAGGGTTTTGAGATATAATCTTTCTTTTTTAATGAATTATAATTAGATACTGTCAAATATGTAGATTTTATGAGATACCTATATATATTGGTACCGAACTACTGGGCTCTGAGTATAAAAAAATTCTACTCATACTACAAATTAAGAAATAAGAGGAAGAAAAAATTATACAGATTGTACATCTTTCAGATCTTCATTATTCAGAAGCGTATTTTGTTCCAGAGATTGCAGAATCTATGGTTGACAGCATAAATCAGCTGAAACCTAATCTTGTCGTGATTACAGGCGACCTGACTGAAAATGGGTTTTCAGCGGAATATGAGGGAGTAAAGCAGTTTATTGACAGGATTGAATGTGAAAACAAGATTCTTGTCCCGGGCAACCATGATTCGAAAAACGCAGGGTATGTTCACTTTGAAGATCTTTTCACTGACCGATACTTTTCGCGAAATTTCAAGAATATCACGGTAGTCGGGGCTGACTCTTCACAGCCTGACCGTGATGAAGGACATGTAGGAAGAGAGAACTATGGTTGGATCAAAGATGCTTTTTCAGGGGATGATTTCAAGGTCTTTGCCCTGCACCACCACCTTGTTCCTATCCCTCTGGCAGGCAGGGAAAATACTGTCCTTGTAGATGCAGGAGACGTCCTTGACCTTCTAAACCGCTGTAAGGTGAATCTAGTCCTTTGTGGGCACTGCCATATTCCCTGGGTCTGGAACCTCAATAACATGCTTGTAGTAAATGCAGGTACCTTCTGTTCTTCCAAAACCAGGGGAAAGACCACGCAGTGTTACAACCTGATCCAGGCCGAAAATGAAGCCTCAGATGGAAACTGGAAAGTCCGGGTATCCAGAGTCTTTCCAAAAGGAAATCTGGAGCTGGTCACTGAAACAGTAATGTAAGACTCTCCGGGGTTACTAAAACCCCTCTGATCAAGGAAGATATGTGTTAGTGGGGTTACTACCTTATTCCAACTGAAAGCTATCCTTCGTGACCCATATTGGGTCACTTGATCCATTCCAGGCTTTCCATTCAATATTTACCTTATCTCTATCTACTGTAACCAGTGAATATCCATAATCTACCTGATTATGATACTCAAGCTTAAACCTAGAGTTTTCTTTGCCTTTTGAAGGGTCCCACTCTGCAAAGGGTGCCCCGCCTGACCCACTAATTACTTGGTAGATTTCGTTGCCTGAGTCGTCCTGTATGCGCGTCCTGTTATAGAAGTGATCATGGCCGCAGAAATAGACCTGACCTCCGGCATCACCTATACTATTCCAGAACTCATCCCGATTTTCAGGATAAACTTCCAGACAATCTTTGTGGTTAACCCTGAACGCGGGTTCATGGCCAAAAAAGAAGATATGCTGCTTGCTGTTATTTTTCAACTGACTGTCGACCCATTCCTGATTTACCTTATGAGTGTGATGATCGGCATACTCATCGATCCCTATAAAGAAAGCATTCTTATGGATAAAACTATAGGTAAGATCTTTTTCACCCTTGGGGCCATTGTCGGGGTTATCGGCACCAAAAGCCTGAAAATAGGCATCTTTAAACGCGGGATCAATAGAGTCTCCAGATTCATGGTTGCCGCGAACTGTATAGACTTTGATTCTTGCATTATATACCGGACTCATTGCAGTTTTCCAGTTTTCAAATTGTTTCTCTGTAGAGAGATTATTGTCCTTTGAATACCCGTTGATCAGATCTCCAGGAATCAAAACAAGGTCACAGCCATTTTCAACAATATCTTTAGCCATAGCTTTTAGAACAATATCGTTTACGCCCGTGTTACTGTATTCGCTACCACCCCTAGTATCACAAATTACAGCGAAAGTCCAGGGTTCCTCTTCATTTAATTTTGGCTGAAAATCCAAACTCCATAAAAAGCAAGAAGAGAACTCAGTACAAAAAAGATCACCAACAATAGTCTATTGTGTTTCATATCGACACACTTTTGGATTTATCTGTCGTGATGCAGACTTTTTAAAAATATCTCTCGATTGCAGAATATCGATATACAAACAATATTTATTTTCCTGATTTTATTTAATATTCCTATCTTTATGGACTAGATTTTTGATTCAAAAGAGTCAGAAATTTTATATTTTAGATCTCAAACGCCACCTCAGTTTATCCCTTTTAAGGCATTCGATTTCTCCCCTTTCGACCAAATCATCCAGAATTTCAAGTAGCTCTGTTTCTCCAATCTCTATTTCATATCTGTCCTTGAATTCATCTATGATTGCAGAAAGGTTCAGTGTCCTGTCTCCAAGAACTTTTTCTGTAAATCCTGCCAGGTCCTCATACCTCGCCCATGGGTAAATGACCCAACGCCATTTGAGAATTTTCTGGGCGTAAAAATCAGGTGTGTAAGCCGAGCAGATCTTATGCTGGAGCACTGCAGTCCTGACACTTGCCGGATTAAGGCTCAGGGCGTAATCCACTGCAAGCTTGAGTGTCTCACCGGTATCGGTAATATCATCGATAATCAAAATCTTTTTTCCGGTTA
Organism: Methanosarcina sp. UBA289; assembly: GCA_002496565.1. Lineage (GTDB taxonomy): Archaea > Halobacteriota > Methanosarcinia > Methanosarcinales > Methanosarcinaceae > Methanosarcina. Next base: position 80,507 of record DAKJ01000015.1, read on the forward strand.
TATCCACAGGAATAGGGAACTTTAGCCTTGTCTCTTCCCGCATGTCTGCAGCTCTTGTGTAATGCTCGATCTTCATTGAGGTAAGATCATTGAAGAGTAAAAAATCGGAAACTAGCCTTCCAGGTACATAACCCCCTCTACCGATAGCGACAATCAAGTCAGGCATATAACAAGAAGTTTTGATTTTTCGGGCAAGGATCCTGGAAAGCCGCAAAACTTCCTTAAAGCTTACAAGCTCACACTTGAATGAGTCCTTCTCTGCCTGGCATCGGGATTGTTGAGACGGAGTTTTTCTTTCCTGCATCAGATAAAGCTCCTTCCTCCTGTTGTTTAATAGCCTTCAAGTAATGCGAATTGACAGATGCCTAGAAAAGGAAACTAACTATCCTTTTCTAGCGAGTTTGTCAATTTTATCTAACGAGTTTATCAATTTAATGTCTTATTAATCCGTCTGAACTCACTGGCTGCTTGAAAATACTTGAATCAGGAAATAGTTAATCAAGAGTCTTTTAAAAAGGTATATGATAAAGTATCTGAAAAATAGTGTGCAAGAAATATGGAAGCTGGAACAAACGAGAGTAAAAGAATTTATGAGAAGAGCTTTAAATGATCTTCTTGCGAGCTTTTGATAGGAATTATACCGACCGAAAAGAAGTGTCTTATACCATGCTTTCTAAGGAAGAGGAAAAAGTGGTGAGTTCAGGGTTTAATTCTATTAATGATGGATTTGACGATGGAGTGAACCAGGCCCTTAACTTTCTAACCGAAATCGGCACAGTCTATCTAAATGAGAGAAAGGAGCCAGAAGCCGATAAAATAGTTGGTTCCATAAAGGAGATTGGAAAGGCTATTGCTCTCCGGGGAATGGAGAATGTCGCAGTCAACGCTATCCGCGCCCTTGAAAAACTGCTGGAACGTTCCATGGAGCTAAATATGCAGGGTACAACTGTCCGGGTGTTGCTTTCATTTGGAGCGATAGGAAAAACGGCTGCTGAACAGCAAATGGAAGTAGTAGCCAGGCTAGCGGCCTCAGTGCTCGGGAAAAGTGGGAATACAGCAGCTCTCCATAATAAGGAAAGAGAAACCATAGCAGTTGTAATCGGGCTTGGAGAAATCGGAAAATCGGTTTCCAAGATGAAGTTTCCTGATCTTTCGGAAAATACGGCAATATGTATCTCATGTCTTGGTGATGTGGGAAAACTTACGGCTCAGAAAAGCCTTGAAGAGGCTGCAGTGGGAGTAGAACTCATGCTTCAGGAGATGGCTGCCGCAGCCATGCAGGAAAATCTCCAGAATACGGTAAGAAGTATCGCAAGTTCTATTGAAGAAATTGGGAAAAAAGCTGAGGAAGAAAACATGGAAAATGCCGTTGTCCAGGCAGCTTCCGCCCTCCAGGCTATTGTAAGCAATGCAGGAAGCAGATATCTGAACGATGTCTCAATCGCAGCTAAGCTAGCCCTTGAATCTTTCAATGAGCTTGACATAATAAATGACGAAGCTAATATAAAAAAGATAGAAGCAATAAGGGAAATGATGAGAGCACTTTGGGCTGATTCTAAATAAAGAATCTTGAGTTCTAAATAGACCCAATAGAATGTTAAGTTACTCTTGAAATCCCTTATCTAATTTGGTTCTCGTTTCTTTAAATATTCACTGCGCAGTTGGTGACCTCGGTGCTTATCGACTCATTCAGCAGCTTTTTTTCGCGGGTAAATGAAAAGTTATTTTTTCTCGATGACTCCACAGACGATCCGAGCGCCGCTGTTGCCGGCAGGATTTGTCATCTGGTCGTCAGGACCAGCATGGATAATCAGTGAAGTGCCGTTGGCTGTAAATAGAGTGGTTGGCCCGGGTGATAGTGTCACAAGTTTAGTGGTGACATTCATATGTCCTTTCCCATCCTTGCCCACTTCGAGGTTTGGCAAATCTCCAGCATGAGGGCCTTTTGGGTTATTGAGCCCATGTTCTTTACTCAGTGGGTTATAGTGTCCGCCAGCAGAAGTAAACGACGGTCCAATGCAGTCACCTTTTTCGTGAATGTGGATACCATGTAATCCCGGCGTCAGACCACGCACATCTACGTTGATCCGGACAAGGCCGCTGGCATCCTCGGTAAATGTGGCCAGCCCCACAGTATTGCCCTTTGTGTCCTTCATGACAGCTATGGCATTATCTGTTATGGTATTATCTTTGGCACTTTCACTGGCATAGACCGTAGTTGAAAATACCAGCATCGCCGAGATGGTCATTAGTAATATTAACCCATATTTCATAAGCTAATTCCCCCAAAAATGACAATTTGGTTTAAAAGAACTTTCCTGTCAAAACCATGGACGAAACGGATACAGATCCCCCAATCTTTGACAGATCTATTGAATCTCTTTTCCCGACATCCGTATGTGTTCCGTCTCCGTTCCAACTCCGGCATAATACTTGTAGTCGTCTATACTGTTTAAATGTCGGAAGTCGTCAGTTCGAAGAATATCGGTAAACATACATCTAAGGCAAAGATGCTTAGATATTATAAAAATGCTATTATAATACTATTATTATATTTCACTGTCTCAAATTAGTCCTTAAAATCTATAGTCTAATTTCATGCTTGTTCCTTTGGATTTCACCAAAGTTCGAAGTGTTTACTCACTGAAGTCCAAAGTGCTTTATATTCCAGTCTGCAGTAGCCTGGATCTTCTTTATTTCTTCTTCTCCTCCTTCCATAATAAAAAGATGTTTAAACCTTTTCTGAATTCTTAGGTATTCCTCAACTGGTCTGGGATCCTTAACCTTTCTTACCTGGGTAATTTCTCCATTCTCTATCTCGTACATTGGCCAAAGGCAAGTTTCAACTGCGAGTTTTGCGATCTCCAGAGTCTTTGAAGTATCAAAGCCCCATCCCGTTGTACAGGGAGCATGGGCATGAATATAAGTTGGACCCACGATTTCGGTCGCTTTCTTGACTTTACGCATCATATCCCTTGGGAAACCTATAGAGGTTGTTGCAACATAAGGAGAACCATGAGCTGCCATGATGGCAGGCATATTCTTTTTGGGGAAAGGGTTTCCAAAGGAGAATTTTCCGACTGGAGTAGTTGTGGTGCTTGCATCGAAAGGAGTTCCACTGCTACGCTGGGCACCTGTATTCATATAGGCCTCGTTGTCCATACAGACATAGGTAAAGTCGTGACCCCGTTCAAACGCCCCTGAAATTGCCCCGAAGCCTATATCCATCGTAGCGCCGTCGCCTGCGATAACTATAATCTTAGTATCTTTCTTTTTGCCAAGGGCTTTTAAGCCAGCATCGATACCTGAAGCTACTGCAGCTCCGTTCTCGAAGAGGGAGTGGATCCAGGGAACCTGCCATGAAGTCAAAGGAAAAGGTGTGCTTGTAACTTCCAGACAGCCTGTCGGGTTAACAATAATACTCTCGGGACCTGCTCCCATGAGTGTAAATTTTGCAGCAAAAACGTCACAACAGCCCGGACAGGCGCTGTGTCCAGATGTGATATATGTTTTCGGTGCAGTTCTACCCATTGTTATGCCTCCTTAAGGTCAAGGAAGCGATTTTTAACTCGAATTGCTGATTTTTCAATTTCCTTAGACTCTTTAACCTTCTTGCATTTTCTCAATAACTTTTCAACGCTCGTTGAGTTATTTCCCATGTGTCTAACCTCCGCAATCTGTATTGTATCCAGTTATCAGTACACGGATCTTAATGGCGTCTAGGTATGAGGAATTTTCATCAAATGAAAACTGAGAATTTTCATCAAAAAGAAAGATAAATTAAAAGAATAACAAGAAGAGGTCCAAAGGCGCTAATCCTTTCACTGTATCCCCCAATACAGCCTCGCCGAAGATATTGTGTTCCCCCAAACACGTTTCTTCGAGGAGATGGATCAGCAGCCTTAGGAGGTTAATTTACTTATTATTACCCCAGTTTGTCCCCTTACTCCAGAATATACGAGTAATATAAATTATTTTAAATTAATTATTCAAAAAATTGTATTTAAGCAAAAAATTGTTTGGCATAAAATTATAAATCTAGAAAATTTTCAAAACTTTTACTCAATTGCAAAATTCACTAATTCCCATATTGAAAAGATAATGATTATGGGTCGACTCTCCTCTGAAATACAAAAAATAAATTGCCGGATTTACCGGCTCGGTTCACCCATCCTGAAAATATCAGTTCGTGAGTGACTGGATTGGAGCTGGAATTCTCCCTCCCCGTTTTACAAAAACTTCAGAACTAAAACCGCTTACTGGCATAATAGGAGCATTTCCAAGTAGGCCGCCGAATTCTACGGAATCTCCAATCCCTTTTCCAGGTGCTGGGATGATTCTGACTGCTGTCGTTTTTTTATTTATTACACCTATTGCCATTTCGTCAGCGATAATAGCTGATAGGGTGGAAGCAGGAGTATTACCAGGCACTGCAATCATATCAAGACCAACAGAACAGACGCTGGTCATAGCTTCAAGTTTTTCTAGGCTGAGGGCTCCAGCCCTGACGGCTTCGATCATGCCTGCGTCCTCACTGACAGGGATAAAAGCTCCACTAAGGCCGCCTACCGAAGAAGAAGCCATAGCTCCACCTTTTTTTACGGCATCATTAAGAAGAGCAAGAGCTGCAGTCGTTCCGTGAGCCCCGCAGCGCTCAAGCCCCATTGCCTCCAAAATTGCAGCAACGCTGTCTCCTATCGCAGGCGTAGGAGCCAGAGAAAGGTCAAGAATACCGAATTCGACTCCAAGTCTCCGTGAAACTTCCCGACCTACCATTTCGCCCATACGGGTTATTTTAAAGGCCGTTTTTTTGATGGTTTCCGAAATTTCCGTAAGATTCGGGTTTTCAAGCTCGCAGATTGCAGCATTTACGACGCCCGGCCCGCTGACTCCAACATTGATAACGCACTCGGGTTCACCTATGCCATGAAAGGCTCCTGCCATAAAAGGATTGTCTTCAGGGGCATTTGCAAAGACAACAAGCTTGGCACAGCCTATACCATCTCTATCCGAAGTTAAATCCGCAGTCTTTTTTATGATACTACCCATCAGGCCAACCGCATCCATATTAATTCCGGTTTTTGTAGTGGCAACATTTACTGATGAGCAGACCTTTTCCGTACATGCAAGGGCTTCTGGAATGGAATTAATAAGCTTCAGATCCCCAACAGTTGCTCCTTTGTGGACAAGGGCACTGAAACCTCCTATAAAATCCACCTGTGAGTCTTTTGCAGCTTCATCCATCGTTTTTGCGATGGAAGCAAAATCATGAGACTTGCAGCTTTCAGCTGCAACAGCTATTGGAGTTACTGAGATTCGCTTATTGATTATTGGAATTCCATAAAGGCTCTGAATTTCATTAGTTACGTGCACAAGTTCTTTTGCACGGGTGGTTATCTTTTCATAAATATTCTCATTGAATACCTCAATATCAGGGTGACTGCAGTCCCTCAGGCTGATACCCATTGTCACAGTTCTAATGTCAAGATGTTCCATCCTGACCATCTGGATCGTTTCCAGAATTTCGTTCGGGTTTATATGCATGAAAAACTACCTCTCGTTTCAGACTGATTGATTTTCCAGTTCAGACCCTGTGCATGAAGCGAAACGCATCTTCATGCTGTACCTTGACCTCGACTCCAAGGCTCTTTCCCTCAGCACTCATAGCCTCCTGAAAAGCCGAAAGGTCAAAGTTCTCCTGTGGAGCTTCTGCAAGCATAATCATAGTAAAGATACCCTGCATGATAGTCTGAGTGATATCGACAATATTTACATTGAAACTTGCCATCACAGTAGTGACCTTGGCAACGATTCCTACTCGGTCGCTGCCTATAACCGTAATGATGAAACGACTTGATGCCATTTTATATCTCCTGCCGCTAGGACTTTTTTCCTGCAGGCTGATGCTTAAACGTTATAAACTAAGAAATTTCTGCTCAGATTGAAGACCTGATAGCTAATAAAGTAAACTGCTGTTTTAAAGTAAGCCATTCTACAGGTTATTTACAAGATAAATCATTCCAGTGAACTGTTTTTAAGTAGGCCATCCTTAAAGTAAATTGCTCGCAAATCGGACTGTTCTTAAAAGAAACTGTTCTTAAGAGAACTGTTTTTTAAGAAAATTTTTCTTAAAGAGAACCGTTCTTAAAGGAAAACATCCTTAAAATAGTCTATTCTAATAGAAAGCTTAAGATAACACATAAATTGAAAAAGGAAGGACGAGAGAGAGCATAGTTAAAAAACAGATAAGTACCTTATATAAATATATTTAATTATAAATTTCAGGTATTTTCTTCAAAACAGAGTTCAATAATTTTTTCAGTGATTTCCTGGATGTTTTCTTTTCCTCTAAGTTTTATTGAAAAATCAGCATATTTATGATAAAGGACTATCCTTTCTTCAAAAAGCTCTTTCAGACTCCTATCTCTGAGTCCTACTATGCCTCTTTTCCTTGCATTGGGAAGCCTTCTGGAAATGCTTCTGAAATCAGTGTCCAGAAAGATTATTTTTGATATTTTTTTTAAATGCTCCATGGCTTTTTCGGAATAAACTACGCTTCCGCCAGGGGAAATAACACACTTGTCCACCTGCCCGAGACTGAGAATAGCTTCTTCTTCAAAGCTGATAAGAGCTGAATCTCCCTGTTTATCTATAAGGGTCTGAAGGGGCATTCCGGTGTTTTTCTTGATAAGGTGATCCACATCAATAAAAGTATAGCCAAGACGCTTTGCAAGTATTCTCCCAATAGTACTTTTTCCTGCTCCCGCCATGCCAATTAATGTTATATTCATTGCCACACTCCTTTAAACTCTGAAAACAACAGAAACCGATAATTGAAGCTTTCCGGCATAAGTATCATTGAGACTTAAATCTTTTGGACAAAATACACTTTCTAGCTATATAAAACGTACAACGTTAATATTTATACAACATGGTTTATTAATAACTATTTAAGGCTTAAAATTAAATTAAAAAATTAAATTAAAGATCATGAATTTTCCATTCGATTGATATTAATTATTTGATTGGAAATAAATGAATAGCGCATGGAAATTATCCGATGAAATCAAGAAAACTGTCTGATGAACAAAAATAAACAGCCTGTAGTACTCCAGTAAAGTGTAACTTGGGTGGAGCTTCTAGCAAAAATAAGTCCGGAAATAAAAAGTTTAAAAATAAAAGTAACTGGTTTAAGGAATTTATTTTTATTAACAATTTATTCCTTAAAGATATATTTCCTTAAAAATTTATTTTCTTGAAGAACTCTTCCTCAAATATTGGTCTTTTCTGTTTGCGGGCTTAGCGTTGAGACCGAGAATTTGCCTTTCACTCTTTTTCGGAGAGTGAAAGAAAGAAAGTATATGCTCAGAAAGGACAATTCTGGTGCCCGATATATAGTGCTTCAAAAGTCCTTTGGCAGTTAGTTTATCTACCTGCTCGAGAGAAACAATTGCAAGATACATGAGAAGTCGAATAGAAAACACAAGATGAAGCACAAGCATCTTGACCCAGGGACTGTCCGAACTGATTGCCATCCCGCAGATCCAGCTGCAAAGCTTGAGAGAACATGGAATAAGCCTTTTTTTATAATAATTCAAAAAAAGTAGGAGAAGTATTATAAAAGATATACTTCCAGCTATGAGATATATTTCATGTAACGAATCCATAAGGATCATAAATCCTTACTTTCTGTTACTATTTTAATTTATGTACATTTATCCGTTTTTCGGAGCATGTAAGAAAATTACGAAGTTGTAACGGAGTTTACAGCGTTAATTAAGGAGTGGACTTGATTCAGCTAATAGTACAAAAGGAAATAAAAATAGCCAGATCGGATGCTCGGAAAAGCAAAAAACTACCTGAAAAAAGTTTCCGCTTTTGTATTTCTCTGCCAAGCTTTAACACAGTTTTCCTGGAATCACTATGTTTTCACATCTACTATTCCCTTCTGGAGGAACGGAGAACGGAAAAAATAGTGCTGCTTTAACAGGAGGAATAGACCTGTCTGTAGACACTTCATTCGAGGTAAAACTTGTATTTAATACTTTTCTCATAAATAGTAATAACAAATATAAATAATACGTAATGTTCTCAGAGATTTATTTTGATTCTCCCTGTGCCCCTGGACAAACTTTTGTTAATTAAAGAGTCTCCACAAAGTTAAAATTAAAAAGAGAAATTCTAAAATTATAAGCAAGTTTTGAGTAGTGACAATTAAAATAGTTACATTGGCTAGGAACTTGCCTAACGGGAAAAATATAGGTCATAAACATATAGGTCGTTGTGGAAATGAAAAAATATGATGTAGTCGTTGTCGGGGCAGGAATAAGCGGGCTTTTAGCAGCTCTAACGCTTTCCAAACATGGAAAAAAAGTCCTTGTTCTTGAGAAAAGGCAGCATATTGGAGGAAATTGCAATAGCTACATGATAGACGGCTATCAAGTAGACACAGGGGTGCATGCGATTACTCATCTAGTGGAAGGGCCTCTCAAGATGCTGATGGACAATTATTTTGATTATTTACCTGTATTTGAAGACTATGGGTATTACTATATTCGAACTGAAAACACTTTCGTTAAAGTTCCTTCTAACCTCAAAGATTTCGTTACCTTTGACGTGCTTCCTAGAAAAGACAGAGTTTTGCTTTCCCAGACCCTTACAAAAGCTTTTACTCTCTCCTCATTCGGAATAGATCTTTCGAATAGATCGGTATATGATTTCATACCAAAGAGTCTTTCTGAAGATACATACGACTTCGTGGACACAATGTGTAGGTCTCTTTCTGGAAAAACTATGAAAGAAACTTCAGCTCAACGTGTCCTGTATGGCAGTAGTTTTGTAAGGGATAGCGTTACTCAAGAGCAGTTTGATGCCGTGATAGGAAAGCTTGAGCCTAAAAAACGTCAGTCTGCAGAATCTATTCTTGCCTCAATCCTTCCGTATCATCTCCATGCTTCACTTCAGGCCAGAATGACAAAAATCACGCAGCCTTTTACATCTCTGGAAAGACTTGCTACAAATGAGGTAAATGATTCTCAGGGTTATCCCAGAAAAGGATTAAAGGCTTTGCTTAATGCTATCCTCTACTCGCTTCCGGAAACCGTTGAGATCAAAAAAGAATGTGAAGTAAGCTCTATTTTAGTACAGGACGGGAAGGTATTAGGTGTAGAAGCTGATGAGATCTATAGCTCAGATATTGTTATCTACACGGGATTTGCAACAGAGCTTCCCAAGCTTATAAAGGATCTTCCTTCAGAGTATATAGCAGACCTGAAAGATATTGTCCATAACAAAAGCCTGACTATCTGGCTTGGAATGGAAAAAAAGATCCCAGAATTTAATTACACAGGCTCAGAGATTTGGTTTAAGGATCTTGCTTACTGGGCATCTCCTATAAGCAATTACGATCAATCACTTGCTCCTAAAGACAAACAGCTTATAGGCTTTACTTTCATTATCAACGAGAATAATAGTGAAATGCATGAACTTAAAAAAGCCTACGACACCGTTTTCCGCGCTATTCCAAATGCCGAGAAACATGTTGATATGCAGCATGAGCAGATAACAATTCCCGAAAAAGCTACAGTCTCAATAGATGGAAAGTTTGTAGATATCAGAACTCCGATTCAGAATCTCTATATAGCTGGTACAGATACAGATAAACGAAGCATGGGAATCACCCGGGCTTCGTATTCGATCATTGAGCTCTTAAAAATTCTAAATGAAGATGGAAATCTACATGAAACATAAAAAGGTGGAAATCTGAAAATTAAAAACCAGAGCCAAAAGCAAAGATCCTGAAAAATAGAGGACACAGGCTGTGAAGAAAAGTTAAAAGGGATATACTTAATCCCTGATATTTTCTATAACCTGTTTACCCCTTTCTGCTGGCACAATTGTTAACTCAGCATTGGAAAACTCTCTGTAAAGCGGTTCGCCATCTGCAATCCTATCCAGAGTGATTGCAACCGCTGCAACTTCGGAATGGGGCTGGCTTCCAACTGCAACATTCCAGTCAGCAAGCTGGTAAATTTCGGGAGGTACCTTCTCTGCTCCTACGACAATCATAAGCCTGTCACAACTTTTAAGTTCTCCAGTGATGCTGGGCAGATTTACTCCATACATCGAAAGATGACAGACTTTTCCGCCGTCAGCTTTCCATTCCTTGATTTCCTGTTTAAAATTGACGTTATTCTTGATATAGAATTCTCCACCCCAACGCTTTACAACATCTTCAAGAGTTTTTACTATTCCGGGGTCATTCGAGGCAAGGAGCATACCTTCTGCACCAAGTAACCGTGCAGTTAATCCCACGTGGGTGGTAATTCTTTTATCCCTTTCCGGGCGGTGCCCCAGGCGCAGCAAAACAATCCTTTTCATGCTCGTGCTAAAATCCTACAAGGTATTAAAGGATTTCACTGAAAAAAGTTAGAGAAGATTACTGGAACCCGTAAGTTCCAGGAATTCTCCTCAAAAGCATGCCTTCAACAATTATCGGGTTTGTTCTCTGAGCTGTTGTCAATGCGTTTTCGAGCTTGAACTCTTTCTCAGCATAAATTGTAAGGATAGGGTCTCCCTTCTTAACGGACTCACCCATTTTCTTGTGAATAGCGACTCCGGCTCCTTTATCGTTAGGAGCTCCAGCAAGTCTGGCAATTTCAATTATCCACTTATTGTCAAATTCGATAACATATCCATCTGCAGAAGCAAAAATATCGGCAGTGTATTGTCCTACCTGGATATCATTTGATGTAATATTCGGGTCTCCACCCTGGGCTTCAATAATCTGTTTCATCTTTTCAAGGGCTTTTCCGCTCCTTAGCGTTTCCAATGCAATTTCTTTTCCGCGGTCTCTTGGAGCCGCACCTCCCATCTCAAGCAGGATACCTGCAAGTGCTGCACTCTTTTCAATGAGGCTGTTTGGACCTTCCATGCTCTCCATCACTTTCAGGGCTTCCCTGACTTCAAGAGAGGGCCCTACTTTTCTTCCAATCGGAGAAGAACCGTAGGTAATTGCACACTCTACATTCATTCCAAGCCTGTGCCCAAGGTTAATCAGGTCTCTTGCAAGTTTTTGCCCTTCCTGAACGGTTGGGACTTTTGTGCTTGGCCCGACGGGGATATCCATTACCACATTGTCGGCTCCTATAGCTCCCTTTTTTGCCATAATTGAGGCGAGCATCTGGTAGTAAGGATCAATGGAAAGAGGATATTCAATTTTTATGAGTTTATCATCGGCAGGTGCAATATTAGTGGCTCCACCCCATACAAGAGCACCCCCTACTTTTTCAGTTATCTCTTTGACTTCCTGGGAACTGAACTCTACAGGACAGAGCACTTCCATAAGGTCTGCGGTTCCGCCTGCTCCTGTGATTGCCCTTGAACTTGTCTTTGGGATGAGAAGTCCGTTTGCAGCAACAATAGGGACAACCAGCAGAGATATCTTGTTTCCGGGTACCCCTCCTATCGAGTGTTTGTCCATTATAGGATGGGTATCAAATTCGATAGTATCTCCACTCTCAATCATGGCCTTTGTAAGCCATTCGACCTCATCGTCGGTCATTCCGTGAATATAAGAAGATGTTATAAAGGCCGAAAGTTCAATATCACTAAGATTTTCTTCCACAATATCGTTTACAAGCACTTTAATTTCATCCTGTGCAACAGGTCTTTTATCCATCATTTTCTTGATCACAGATGTAGATTTTGAACGGAATGTCGGAAAGACTTCGACCGGCTTTTCCCAATCCTGGAAGTGCTCATAAACTTCGGAAAAGACTCCCAGCGTACCTGGAGGAACCATATCATCCGTTGTATCCACTATAGCAGAAATGCTCTCATGCCCTCGGATACGGACCCTATCCCCTGGATTAACCCCCAGTTCTTTTGCATCCACAATATTTAGTAACACTTTATGCTGCCCTATTTTTATGTTGAAATGTTCCAGCTTCAACTGCATTAGTAAACTCCTTCCATTTTGTTCTAAGTATAATTGTAAATTGTCACTATAACTTATTTACCCAGATTTTACTTTCTGTTTGTCTACCTGGGAAGCTAACAGTCCAGCCTGAAAGCTCTAGTAAATTGATAGTAAATGTGCATAACAATTAATAAAATGTGCATAATATATGTGAATCTTAAAGTTAAACTGAGGTAATATATTAACCTTCATATTATTTTAATTAATTCCGTAAAAACATTCAGAAATTAAGGATAAATATATAAAAAATTTTTTGTTAAAGGAAAGTTAGTAGTTTTGCCTTTAATCGATTCCACAATTACCTGTAGAGTATCTTCAGGAAAAACCTAAAAATTTTAAAGAATTGTTATAAAAAGCTTAAATCAAGCCTGAATGAAGAATAAAATAGATATTATGGGAATAATTTAACCTGGAATATTATTCTTTTATCTCCAGTATAACTATTGTTCTCATTAATTGTTATTTAATATTATTCAGCCAACATCTGGTCTTAATTATTTTATATTTATTCAAACTTGTCAATTTATCTGCTCATTTGCCATAATTATGTCTGGATATGGAAACAAGACCTTTGGCAATCCCCAGTGCTATAATTCCTATCAGTGCTGCCGTTAAGAGAACCATAAACAGGTTTTCCTCATCAGCAAATTTGAACATGAAGTAAAACAAAATAATATCTAATATTGCTCCAATGCCCACCAAAGCTATTGCCGGGCCCCCTAAAGCTTTTCCAGTATCCCTGCCCATTTTCTGATCCATCCTGAAATAATTATTATCAAATTAAGATTTAAGGCTTATAGATTCCAAATTCAACAATTAAACTAATTGATTTTTAGCAAAAACGAACTCTTTTCGTAGATTCTTTTCTTAACAGGAACCGAATGCGAGAACTCATGAATAAAGTAAGCCTGTAGCTAAGCGTAATGGTTCCTGAGCTTTATCAGAGAATTGGGGTAATTGCATATAAACTTTAGGAAAGTATAATCCTTTAAGTCTGAACAGGCATTCTTCATTAAATATTTATAATCCTTCATTAAGTGTATTTATATAATAAGCAGTTACATATATTTTTTAAAAGTTATCTTAAGAACGTAAACTCTTTAAAATTCAATGTCAGAGAAATTCAAGGCATAGAGATACGTAATACTCTCTTGCGATCCTCTTGAGCCAATCAGGCACAACGCAATATCTGTCAACTATAAGCTCATTCAGATAGTATAGAGACTCCTCGGTTTTACAGTCACATAGCCGCCTTATAGCCGTTCTCCTTCCCCATGCTGATCTTTCATCATCCAGTGCTTCAAGGTAAAGCTGGTATTCTCTACTGTTATCCATTACATTATAAATATCTATGAATCAATATAAATATTTGCATTGGGATTCAGGAATTAAAATATGTTACAGATATATCACTAGAATGTCTTTTCCTGCAGCTTATTTCAAAAACTAGCGATAATAAATAAGTTAAAAAAGAACGATAAATTAAAAGACAACCAATAAATTATCAAATAAGAAATATATTGTAAAAATTTTCCTCAATAAATGTGAATTATTGGAGAATTCGGTATATAAAAAAGATCATAGAGATCTTATGCTGAAGATACAAAAAGATTACACGAATTTTATGCATAATAGAAAAATAAGAAAATAGAATTCTCATACAGTGATCAGTTGATGAGAATTCATGCACAAGGTTTTTGTTCGCTCTTGTTCGCTATGCTTTAGTATGTAAACATAAGCTAAAAACGATATATAATTAACGGGAATTAAATTTTAAACTCGGAGAGATATTAGTTAACATTGAAATGTTTAATGAGAGCTATTATTTTAACCGCGTTACCAATTTTTATTACTTATATAGGTAATTTAAAAGGAATGCTTATATACAAAAAAATGGTAGATAAAAAAATATTTCTGTACGGTACAAGAATCTTTAAAATTGCTTCTTATTTTACTAGGCCAGACTGTGAAATCAACTATTTTAAATAATTTAAAGTACTTCCCAGTACCGGTTGAGTATATCCGCTAATAAATATGTGAATAACGAATATGTCCTTTGATTATAATTATAAGTGTCACTAATTATAGCTTAATTTTACAGATAAGTATATTTTTAATGTATAAATGTATCAAATCTATTCATTTTGAGCTTATAGCTTTTACAGGATCAAGTTTTGCTGCCTGCTGGGCAGGATAAATCCCGGCAAGAAGGTTCAGCAGAAAAACTGCAATAATAATGAACAGAATATCTCCGATCCGGATTATAATGGGAATAGTTGTAAAGCCACCGTAAAGTTCTGAGGAAGCAGTCGGTATTTCATACTGGCCTATTGCCAGAGATATTACGACCCCTGTAAGAGTACCTGCAAGAGCACCCAGCAGACCAAGGATACCGCTTTGAAGAATAAAGATTGTTCGGATACTTGAAACTGTAGCACCCATAGTTCGGAGCATACCTATCTGGCTTGTTGCACCGATAACCGAGAGATTCAGAGTGCTGACCACGCCGAAAGAAGCAATTATGATAATAAGGCTAAGAACAACATTATTCGAAGTACTTTCAATAGCAATCGTCCTAAGAATTTCAGGATTTGTTTCGGTCCAGCCTCTTGCTTCATAGCCTGTTTTTTCAATCTCGGCAGCTACTTCCCTATCCTTATTAAAATCCTTAAGCCTGACAGAAAGCCCATTTATCACATCAGGAACATCGTAGAATTCCTGGGCGGCATTCAGGGAAGTATAAGTAAGGGATTCATCTAAAGGAGAACCAGTATGAAAGATTCCGACAACCCTCAGGGAAAGAGGATTTGCATTGGGAAAAGAAACATCAACGGAATCACCCAGATTAACTTCAAGCTTATCTGCCAGCTTCGAGCCAATTACCACGGTGTTTTTGGAATATTCAAGCTCCCTGAAATCTCCTTCTACCATATCGGCTTCAATATCGCTGATATTATTTTCCTGTAAAGGAAGAATGCCTTTCAGCTCGGCATTAAAGGAATTTGTCTTAAACATGAAAGAAGCTTTTCCAGTAAGAAAAGGAGAAACTGCCGAAACGCCCTCTATTTTATCAATATCGTCAATAAGGGTCCTATAAAGGTAAATGTAGTCTTCACCTTCCTGTGGTGATACCGAGACGTGAGGAAATTTATTTACTGTAGTGTTATAGAGCTCGCCCGTAAAACCAACCATGACCGCCTGAGAAACGGTAAGAACCATCACGGCAAGAGCTATAGCTCCAACCGAAAGAATTGTCTGGAATTTCCTTGCTCGGATCTGCCTGAGAGAAATAAAGAGTTCATAACGCATGGCTCACAGCTCTGTATGAGATTTTCCTGCACTTTTAACTTGAAATTTTTCTTTGCATTTTAGATTTCGTTGAGCTCTATTCGCTTTTATCTCTCAATCATTCTTTGAAGATCGCGTTTCACTGAGCTTCATTATTCTTTGAGCTTTATCTTTGAGATTTCCTCAAAAAAATCGACACTGCAATAAGCCCTGTAATTCCTGAAACTAAAGGAAAGCCAGGGGCGCCATTATCTCCTTTCTCGTCCTGAGTTACTATCTCATTATCGGTATCATTTACTGAGCTCACTTTTGAAGCTGGAGAAAGGTTGGATTCGATTACAGTTTCTCTGTGCTCAATAACGTCACCGTCGTTTCCCACAAGCTCGATCTCAAGCCTGTAAACTCCTTTCGATAATCTTTGGCTCCAGGCAACTTCGACAGTCTCGTCGTCATTATTCAAAAGCACTGGAACTCTTGCTCGAGTAGATTCCACTAATTCGGAATTCTCATTTCCTGAAGTTCCGGACAGTTCATATACAGAGAAAATAAGTTCTCCTTCAAATGGTACCTGGGAACGCCCAATAACTGTTGCACTCGCTCCTGTCTCATCTTCATAGATGTCGGTAATCTCGACATCATCCCTGGCAGTAAACCGCTCGCTTGAGCTTATAAACTCCCTTTCAGGGGAATATACATGAATTTTGACCCGTCCGACATAGTCCTTATTATTCTCAATAAGCGTACCCCAAGACGCGGAAAAAACATCAGGCGCACTGGTAAGCGATAATTTTTCAGTTTTTGTTGTGTAAACTACATCCGAGCCGTTTACAAGCATGTATTCGATATCAAAAATTGAGGCTTCTTTTGGAGATAGTGCAACACTGATTCCCTGGGAATTAGGAACCAGGTCATTGACCTGAAGCCTTGATACAGAATTGCTGCCATAAGCAAAGTTATATTTCGCCTCTGAGAACACCTGCTCCTCTTTAACGAGTCTTGCCTTTAGCCTATAAGCTCCACGTTCAGAATCGCTGACATTCCAGAAGCCAACCTTCGTAACTTCTACATTTGCAGGAAGACTACCTACTAAAAACACCTGACTGTCAAGTGTCTTCTCACGAGTTCCTTCGGAACTTACAAGAAACACCTCAAGACTCAGGTTTTCTTCTGGCTGTGTCGAGTAAAGAGTCACGTCAAAAGACTCAAGGTCGCTGTAAAGTTCGGCTATGCGAGCCGTATTCGCTTCTCCTACAGGAGAGCCATCTGCTGCAAGTGCTGGAGTCACTGAAATGATAAGTAAAAGAAATAAGAAAAGCACGGCTTTCATTGTCTTTTTTCCCCGGGTCGATTACCAAAAAGGTCGATTACCAAAAAGATTGTTTTAATATTATTTAAAAGAAGGGTAGCTGGAGAAGGGCAGTTTTTCATGTTCAGTTAAAAAGATAAAATCCTTCAAAGAGGAATGGAATAAAACACTCCAATCAGAGGCATAATTAGAAAATAAGCTTGAAATAAGAAAGTGATGGTCACAATAAGAAAACAAATCTTGATAAAAGAAAATGCCTGAAATCCGATCAGTTTTTTAAAGTAGATAAACAAAACCTGCAATGAATCCGAAAGTATTTATTCTTTAGTTTAAGTATAAAGAGGATAACATTAGCGATAAACAAGTTTACTTGATTTACATCCTTCGGAGAAAAAATAAAAACTAATTTATACGAATTATAAAAATAAGTTTTTTAAAAATAAGTGTTCGAGCAGAAGGTGTGGTAAAAATGGAAAAGAAAAGCGTCTTGATCCTGGGAACTGCCTCCCATGTTGGGAAAAGTTCAGTCGTGACTGCTATATGCAGAATCCTGTCAAGGGAATACAGGGTTGCCCCCTTCAAGGCTCAGAACATGAGCCTGAATTCCTGGATCACAAAGGATGGAAAGGAAATCGGAATTGCCCAGGCAATCCAGGCAAAAGCTGCAGGCACCGAGCCCACTACCGATATGAATCCTGTCCTTCTAAAACCCAAAGGAGACTGCGTTTCCCAAATTATCCTGCTGGGAGAACCTTATGCTGACAGGAGTGCAGGTCAGTACTATGATTCCATTGAAGAAATGAACCAAGTTCTTGAAGGAGCTCTCGAAAGACTTTGCAGGAAACATGATATTATTGTCATGGAAGGGGCTGGGGGAGCTGCCGAAATTAACCTGTACGAAAGAGATATCGTAAATATCGGCACTGCAAGACTTACGCAAGCACCCATAATCCTTGTCGGGGACATAGAAAGAGGAGGCGTTTTTGCAAGCCTCTACGGTACAGTTGCACTTCTTCCCGAGGATGTTCGGAAAAACGTCAAAGGGTTCATAATCAATAAATTCAGAGGCGACCTGGAGATTCTGAAACCAGGTCTGAAGCAGCTTGAAGAAAAGACAGGCATTCCGGTTCTTGGAGTTCTTCCTTATTTCAAGCTTAATATTCCCTCTGAGGATTCGGTTTCACTTGAAGATAAAGAAGGAGAAAGAAACGAAAAAGAAATTGAGATCGCAGTTATCCGCCTTCCAAGGATCTCTAACTTTACGGACTTTGAGCCCCTGGAAAGATCTGCTAAAATCCGCTATGTGGAGCTTGACGAAGACCTTGGAACTCCAGACGCGATCATGATCCCAGGAACAAAGAATACGGTTAACGACCTGCTCGACCTTAAGGCAAGCGGTATGGCCGAGAAAATCCAGGCCTTTAAGGGAAAAATCCCGATTTTCGGAATCTGCGGAGGCTACCAGATGCTCGGCAGGACAATTTATGATTCCGGAGTTGAAAACGGAGTCGAAGCCGAATTCGAAGGGCTGGGCCTTCTGGATATAGGAACAAAGTTCGGAGAATATAAAAAGAGAACAATCCAGGTCACAAAAAAAGTGAATGCATATGGCCCGATATTAGCTCCAATAGACGGACAGGAAATAAAAGGATACGAAATCCATATGGGCATAACCGATTCTTACCGCAACATCTTTGGAGATGACGGAGCAATCGATGATGCTGGCTTGGTAATTGGCACTTATCTGCATGGGCTCTTTGACAATAAAAATATAAGAGATGCCCTTATGCGATACCTCTATGAGAAAAAAGGACTTGAGTACAGCCCTGAAAACATCATGACCGAAAACGATGCCTACGAAGAACTTGCAGGTGTAGTTCAGCAGAACCTTGACATGGAAAAAGTCTATGAAATTATAGGGATCTGAAAATAAATCTCTGAAAATGCAGGCATCAGAACCTTCAGGTGCTGCAAGGCAGAACACCTGATAAAACTTATTTTTTGAAACTTGTTTTAGGAACGGTATTGTGCGTAAAAGTATTGAGTGTAAAAAAGATATTGAGTGGTTTTAGGGAAACATTGGGATAGTCGGAACTAAAAACCTGTATTATTGGGGGTAAATTGCAGTACTCGAGGAGGGTATAACCGAACTCCAAAGACCACTCAATGATAAATGACTTATTGCTAATTATTTATGTATTGTGAATTTGTTCTATTATATTTTCGAATTTTAAGACTTATGTTAAACTTTCCCAACTTCTAAGCAGGAAAGTATGCCTGCATCCAGCTTATTTTCTTTATTTCCATTACTTTCTGACCGGCGACAGTTCTGGCCTTAACCCACTGCAATCTCTGTAGCGACGAGATATACCGAAAACGCGAATAGATTTAACTTCATAAACTTATCCTATTAGCCGTGCGAAAAGCAGTGCTGTTTGCCTAAGAACTCTCTTTAGTGAGTAGAAAGTGATTCTATCTTCCACAAATCAGCCCTTTTGGCTCAGCTTAGTATCTTCATTATAGTTCAGCCCTCTTGAGCGAACGAGGTGAGCGAAAAGGGCACCGTCCTCCCGAGACGGGACTCGGGAGACGGAACTCGGGAGATGGAACTCGGGCAACAAATAAATTAATAATGAGTTATGACTATTCACCTACGTTTCAGCTTCATTCTTACATTTTTTATTTAATTTACTCCAATCTAGGTGAATTTATGTCATTAGCAAAACTCAGAACACATTATACAGCCGATGTCAAACCCGAAAATGTTGACAACGGTAAGAAAATTACCCTGGCAGGATGGGTCCATGAGGTAAGAGACCTCGGAGGGATCTGTTTTGTAGTGCTTAGAGACCGGGAAGGAAAGGCTCAGGTTACCCTTGTAAAGAAGAAAATTGATAAAGACCTGTTTGATGCTGCAAGAAGACTTGTCCGCGAGTCAGTAATTACAGTAACCGGCTCCGTTAAATTCGAAGAGAAAGCTCCGAACGGATACGAATTGCTTCCTGAAGAGATCACTGTCCTGAATGTTGCAGATTCTCCGTTACCAATGGACACTACAGGCAAGGTGGAAGCTGAACTGGATACCAGGCTGGATTCGCGATTTATAGATCTCCGACGGGCCGAGACAACTGCGATTTTCAAGATCAGGCACCAGGCTCTCCAGGCTATCAGGGAATTTTTTGTAGAAAACAGATTTATCGAAACCGCAACCCCCAAGGTTGTGGCAACTGCAACCGAGGGCGGCACTGCACTTTTCCCGATCACTTACTTTGACAGGGAAGCTTTTTTGAACCAAAGCCCTCAGCTCTTCAAGCAAATCCTTATGAGCGGCGGGTTTGACAGAGTCTTTGAGATCGGTCCGATTTTCAGGGCCGAAGAACACGATACCCGCAGGCACCTGAACGAAGCTACTTCTATCGATGTCGAGGTCAGCTTTGCAGACCACTTTGATGTAATGGAGATTCTTGAAAACCTTGTGGCTTATGCCTACGCCCAGGTTATTGAGAAGTGCAAGCCTGCCCTTGAAACACTTGGGATTGAGCTCAAAGTCCCGAAAACTCCTTTCCTTAAGCTCACCTATGACGAAGTAATCGAGATCATAAATGCTCGCTCGGAAGAGAAAATGCACTGGGGAGATGATCTTGGCACGCTCGGAGAACATATTGTGGGCAATTACGTCTACGAGACTACAGGAGAATCCCACTATTTCCTTATTGATTGGCCAACTGAGATTAAACCGTTCTATGCCATGCCGTATGAGGACAGGCCGGAGTACAGCAAATCCTTTGACATGATGCACCGCACAATGGAACTCTCCTCAGGAGCTCAGCGCATCCATATTCCTGACCTGCTTAAGAGCCGGATAGAATCACAGGGCCTGAACCCTGACGGCTTTGAGTTCTACCTTAAGGCTTTCGAATACGGCATGCCTCCACATGCAGGCTGGGGCATGGGCTGCGAACGTTTTATCATGACCATGCTTGGGACCGAAAATATCAGAGACACGGTACTCTTCCCAAGGGACAGGAGAAGACTTTCTCCCTGAAATCCCTTATTTTTGGAGTTTAAACTTCTCTAGCTTAAACACTTCTTGTTTAAATTTTCAGTTTGTCTTCAGTTTAAGCATTTCCAGTTTAATCTCCAGTTTAAGAATTTCATAACTTTTTCAGGATTCGAATCGGAAGGGAAAATAAAATGACAGAACGAAATATATCTACCGATTCCCCGGAAAAACGTGCAGCTGGCATTGCTGCATCCCGGATGGTAGAATCGGGAATGGTTGTGGGGCTTGGAACGGGCTCAACAGTTGCATATACAATAAAAGAACTTGGCAGGCGGGTAAGAGAAGAGGGGCTCGATATCCTGGGTGTTGTTACTTCATACCAGTCTGAAATGCTTGCCATAGAAGCCGGTGTCCCTCTTGCTAATCTTGCTCAGCATCCTGAACTGGATATTGCCATTGACGGAGCGGACCAGATCGACTCGAAACTGTATGCGATCAAAGGCGGGGGAGCTGCCCATACCCGGGAAAAGATAGTATCGGCATCTGCAAGACATTTTCTAGTCGTGGCTGACGAATCAAAAACGAGCACCCAGCTTGATAAGGTTGTTCCGATTGAGGTTCTGCCTTTTGCAAAAACCCTTGTGATTAAAAAAATTAAAGAGCTGGGAGGAAAGCCCGAGCTAAGGTTAGCTCTGAGAAAAGACGGGCCTGTGATAACCGACAATGGAAACTTTGTACTTGATGCTAATTTCGGCGTGATAAACGATCCTGAAGGTTTGGCTCTTCGACTATCTTCAATTCCGGGAGTTGTTGAACATGGAATCTTTTCCAATGTGGATGAGCTCTATATCGGGAAAAAAGACGGATCAGTGGAGATTATCAAAAAGTGAAAGTAATCAGGAAATATAAATTATAGTCAGGAAGTAACAGTGGCCAGAAGCGAAATTGATCAGAAATTAAAAGGTCAAAGTTGTTATGGATAAAAATAAAAGCCGTAGCGGCCAATTTTTCACTATCCATAAGAACAAACTTTGAGGGAAAAAGTAGTGGGCAGTAACAGGCAATGCACTTTCTAAGGCAATACACTTTCTAAAATTATTCCTTAGCCTTACGAGGAAAGCTAGTTTCACCTTCAAGAATCGGAAGGTACCCGGTATATTTTTATAGAAGTATTATCAGTTATTTTCTGATCAATACTGCTTCAGATAAGGCAACTGATAAAATTATATTTTCAGGCTGATCTCGGGCTAAAGGTGACTGTAAGCCAGGGCGACTTCAAATTATCAAGTAAAAAACTTCGATACATATACTTCATTTTAAGGAGGTTTTGGTTCAGATGGAAAAAGGTGGCCAGCCAATCATAATAATAGATCCTAGAAAAGAGCAGACAAAGGGAAGAGAAGCACTCAGCATGAATATTGCGGCTGCAAAGGCAGTGGCCAGCATAGTCAAGAATACGCTCGGACCGAGAGGAATGGACAAGATGCTTGTCAACCCTATCGGAGACATTACGATCACAAACGACGGTGCAACCATTTTACACGATATGTCCATCGAGCACCCGGCAGCCAAGATGGTGGCAGAAGTTGCAGAATCACTTGAAAGCTCGGCCGGCGACGGGACTACAAGTGCTGTCGTATTTACAGGCAGTCTGCTAGAAAAGGCAGAAAACCTTATTGAGAGTGGAGTCCACCCGACAATTATTGTTAATGGATACAGGCTTGCAGCCGAGAAGGCTGTTGAGATTTTAGAGAATCTGGCAGTCCCAACCGGTGAAGACGAAAAGGAGATGCTTGTAGAAGTTGCCAAAACCTCTATTACGGGCAAGGCTTCCGAAAAATACAACCGTTTGATTGCAGAACTTTGCGTGGATGCTGTGCTTGCGATTCGCGAAAGGGGAATAGTCGACCTTAAAGATGTTATTATTTCAAAAGACGTCGGCGGCAAGATCGAAGATACCGAGTTTGTTGAAGGCATTGTAATAGACAAGGTTGCTCTGGACAAGGAATTCCCTCTTAGAATCGAAAATCCAGCAATTGCTCTGATTGATGCCCCTATGGAGACAGGCAAGACTGCAAATAAAGCGAAACTTCAGATAAGCGCATATGGCGATCTTGAAAATTTTGTAAAGCAGGAAGAGGCAGCCCTCTTCGAAATGGCAGACTATATTATCAGGGCAGGTGCAAATGCAGTCTTCTGTTCAAAGGGCATGGATGACAAGATCGCAGCCTACCTGCAAAACCGGGGAATTTATGCTACCCGCAGGGTTAAGAACGATGACATGCAGCACCTTGTAGATGCCACAGGCGGAAGACCTATCCGCAATATCAAAGAACTGACCCAAAAAGAACTCGGACATGCCGGACTCCTCGAACAGGATCGGGATGGAGACCAGGGCAAAACCTACCTCAGAGACTGCAAGGGTGCAAAATCCGTGTCAATTGTCATTAGAGGCGGTACCGAACACGTGGTTGACAACCTTGAACGCGCAATTGACGACGCTCTCAGAGTAGTAAAATGCGCAGTAGAAGACGGCAGGATTGTTGCAGGTGGCGGTGCTTCTGAAATTGAAGTCGCACTCGGGCTTCGTGCATATGCTCCCAGCGTAGGCGGGCGTGAACAGATGGCAATCAGAGCTTTTGCAGATGCCCTTGAAGAAATCCCAAGGACAATTGCCAGAAACGCAGGCCTGGACACTATCAACACAATAGTGAATCTCAGGGCAAAGCACGCCGAAAACAAAAATGCAGGCCTGAACATCAATACCGGCGCCGCTGAAGACATGCTCGAAAAAGGCATAGTTGATCCTCTCAGGGTTAAGATCAACTCCGTCAAAGCCGGTTCCGAAGCCGCAGTGATGGTACTCCGAGTGGATGATATGCTCCGCGCCCAGCGCACTGAGATGCAGAATGTCAAGCCCGAACATATGGCAAGTACCTACGACGGTATGGCGGCTCCTGCACTTAGCATGCGCAGGTAAAAAATTAAGTTAACATCTACTAAAGCACGATAAAGTACTAAAGCGCGGGTAAGCACAGAAATCTCTGTGCCCGTGTTTTTAGTTCACATTTTAGTTTTTTGCGTGATTAATGTTACTTGTGAACTTCTCAGCTCATCTTTAAGTCTAAAAACGCTATACGTCTTCTAGAACTCTTCAAATTGCTGGCTGCTGGCAGAGTGAAAATCAGATTTCTCCGTAAAACCGTTGGTAATCTTCTATTGCCTTTTTCGCTTGAGCAGGAAACTCTTTTTTCATATATTCAATGAAGTCGTCCCTTGATTGAATTTCCTTGAGGATTTCAAGCATATGGGCAGTAAATCTTATTGATTCCATACTCCCTTTTTGGAGTTCAAAAGAGAGGCAGAGAGCTTCTTTAGGAAAATACTTTCTTCTAACCCAGGGAGAAACCGAACCAAGGAGCACTCCTTCTTTCAGAATGCTGTAAGCTGGCACTCCTATGAGTTTGAGCCTGTTCTTTCCAGCCAGTTTTTCAAGGTTTTCGCTGGAATAGGAATGAAGCTCAATGTAGATTTCAGGTTTTAGCTCCTCAATCGCCCTCAGTATCTTTTTTCCGTTTCCGGGATAGTAATCTTGGTTCAGGGTTGAAATGTACTTTCCACAATCTACAAGTGGGATCAGAGCCAGAGTCCCGGTTTTTGGATGTTTGATATTCTTCAGGAGTTCAGTTGTATCTTTCCATTCATCTCCGTGGAGACCTGCAACAAAGAGCCGAACTGGTTTTCCGCGGCCGTAAATTCTCATCCCGAAATCCGGATACGAATCTGGTCGCATTTTTGTGCTTTCGTGATTGACGGGAAAAGAAGTTCCGAAACTCTTTTTTCCACTAGAATTCTTTATTGTTTCGGAATTCCCTATTTTCTCAGAACTGTTTATTCCGCCTGAGTTCTCTATTCTGTCAGTATTCATCTGTTTTGAGGCCTCAGAACTCCTTTTCTTCGGGCTGATCTTCTTTGAGTGGCTCTTTCTCTTCAGACAGAGGCTTTCTAGCGACCACATATATTTCCTGTTTTTTAGGATTGATGACCTGCTGAATTTCAAGCCCAAGTTTCTCGATTTTACTCAGGATAGGCTTTGGGTTCTTCTTTTTGGGAATTTTGATAACCTGAAGCAGCTTCCCTCCGGCTTTCAGCAGAGGCAGCACTCTTGAAAGCGCCTTGATCGAGTCCTCGGGTTCAAGGGTCATATCCGAAAGAATAACATCCACGGGCTCTTCGGAAAGTAAACTCAGGGGTACGGTAAAAACATCTCCGAACATTACATCAACGTTTTCTTTTTCATGTGCGATTTTTCCAAGTTCGCTCCTGAAGTCCTTGCTGAATTCTATGCCTTTTACATGGCCTGCAATTTCCGAGGCAAAGAGAAGAAAGCCGCCTGCACTGGAGCCAAGGTCAATCACTTTATCCCCAGGTTTAAGAATCCCGCTTTCCTCCTGAATAAGCTTGAGTTTAAAATAGCCCTGAGGCTGGTCCAGGCCCTCAGTAACATCTATTATATCATCAGTAGACACGTCTCTGGAGACCTTTGTTACCGCTGTTCCATTAACCTTAACATTTCCGGCAAGAATAGCTGTTTTTGCTCGTCCCCTTGATTTGAAATAACCCATATCTACAAGGTATGCATCCAGTCTCATGGGGCATTGTATCGGCAGAGCCTGTATATATAGGTAGCAAGTAGATTACAAGACTGGAAATCGAAGATAATAAGGATAAGGAAAAACTGGTGAGAAAGTATTTGAAAACGTAAAGCTTCTTTTAACTCACTGAACAATGTATTTGCCTGGAATTTAAGGTTTCCAAATTAATTACAGTTTTATTATTTATCGAAAAGAAATGGATACTTTTTAATGAATACTTCATCTATCTATATAGGGCGTGTACCCAGTTCTTTATTAAGATTCTTTAATGATATTTTACGTCAATTGATTCCTTTTTAGTCGTTGCTTTATCTTGTTTACTTTTAGCAAGTTTACTTACTAATCTCCTGTTCAATACTTTGGGTATGCGGCTTCATCCTGCAAATCTGGTGAGATAGTGTATCAAAAAATACTTCAAAAATTTACGTCTCTGTTTCCTCTCTGGGCGGTTCTCTTATCGGCTGTTGCATATTTTTATCCTGAGTACTTTGCTCCCCATCAGGGACTTATCGTACCTTTTTTAAGCCTGATTATGCTAGGGATGGGAATCACTCTCTCGGTGGACAGTTTCCTTGCAGTCTTGAAGAGACCTTCAGTATTTCTCCTGGGTACCTTAATGCAGTACACAATTATGCCGCTTGCAGCCTGGATTGTCTGCCTGATTCTGAAGCTCCCGGCTGACCTGGCTGCAGGCGTGATCCTGCTGGGTTGCTGTCCGGGCGGTACGGCTTCGAATGTGATTTCTTATTTAGCAAAAGCCGACGTGGCTCTTTCAATAGTCCTTACCTCGGTTTCTACCCTAATTGCTTTTCTTGCAACGCCTTTCCTTACCTGGGTTTTTATAGGCCAGACCGTAGAAGTCGACGTCATGGGTATGCTTGTGAGTGTTCTAAATGTGGTAATTGTACCCGTGGTGATCGGGCTTACAATCAATTATTTCTTTGAAAAACGGATAAGTGCAATTCGGGAAATCTTTCCGGCAATCTCAGCCGCAGCCATAGTAATTATTGTCGCCGTGATTATAGGGACAAATAGCGCAAACCTTGGAAAGAGCGGCCCGCTGGTACTGCTTGCAGTGATACTGCACAACGGGCTTGGCCTTGCAGGAGGCTACGGGATTTCAAAGTTCCTGCGGCTCAGCGAAACCGAAGCAAGGACTATTGCAATCGAGGTTGGAATGCAGAATTCCGGCCTGAGCGTGGCTCTTGCTGTAAAACATTTCACGGCCACAGCCGCGCTTCCAGGTGCGATTTTCAGTATCTGGCACAACCTGTCCGGAGCTTTCCTTGCAGGTCACTGGTCAAAACAAAGTGTATCTGATCCCGATATAAGTAAGAGACCCACAAAAAGTGGGTTATATAGTAAGAAATTGGGGTGAAATCCTTTAGATTTCACAAAAAGAGGTTGGGAAGCAGGAAAACCCGGTTTATCGCACAAGTTTCCCGGATTTTTCTTGTATTCATCTAACTTTCGCTTTTTCAGAGTTTTATAAAATTTAAAATAGTTCTCTGAAGCTTGAAGCAAAAGTATAGACTTTGACTATAATACAAAAAAAATCAGAAACGTTAAATGATTTAGTAAACCAACACTCGTATTTTATAGGAAAAATGCCCTGCTCAGGGCACTCCTTAATCCCACTTGAATCGAATATGAGTAGGACTAATATTAGTCCAGTAACTTCATGTTCAGTCAAGGTTACTTTTTTTACCTTTCAAATGAGTCCATTGTACAGATCCGACTGAATTACTTCTTTGTTCAGTCTATATTTCTTTGAAACTGATTTCACTAAATTTAAGAACCATTTGGGAGACTTAGGAGAAACATATACCTTTTCAATTAATGTATCTAGAGACACCGGAACATAAATTCCACTTGTTTTTTCTTTTTTTTCTCCGCTAGGAACGAAAACTATAGCTCTAATTTCATGCTCGTACTCAAAACTTCTTCTTTTATACACGAAAGGCTTGTATATTTTTAGTTCATTTCCCCAAGGTATCGAATCCTCATTATAATCTAGATACTCTACTTTTCCGATTACAACTTTGGGTTTAGCTTCAAAAAAGCATTCTTTTAAGTTCTTATAAGTTGTTTGAATTGCAATTCCTTTTTCAAGATCTGAATATAATTTCCACATAGCTGCAGATTCATAGTCATTCTCATGCCAGCCGCATATACAGAAGCTTCCTGAACCATGTAGACCCTTCGTTGATCTGTCAATTGGATTTTCTTTTCGGAGAAACTCCAACATAGACGAGTTTCCTGCAAAAGCCTTCGTAAGTGTTTCCATAGTCTGAATTCTGTTCGCATTTGGAAACTGTCCTTCGATTGGATCTTCAAATGTCCTAAAATCAGCAAAAAAAAGCGAGTTTGTATCCAGTATTGATACATATTTTGTAAAATCCATATATCTCCAAATTTTAGTTAATTCATTTTCTGGAGATTCAATAGTTTCAACTTTTTCGTACATCTGCATTCACATTGTCTTTTTAAGTTAAAAATACGAAACTTTTTCCATACTATGGCAGTCAAAATTAACTCTAATATATAAAAAATACTCGATTTTGTCTGAATATATGAGAAGTTACTCGATGAAGATTACCGGGAAGAAAAGTCAGGGAACTGGGATGTTGGTGGGATTGAAGAAAACAATTCGCTTAGTTTTCAGAGGAAACTATTAATTGATTTTCTGTATCATTTGTTAAACCTAAGAGTAAAGGTACTTTTGCTTATTTGTACTTATTATCAAAGAGTTTATTATTCATTTTCGAACTGAATTTATTTTTCATATAATTAGTTTAAAATAATTATGGAAATAATTGTACTTTATAGGGGAGTACTAGATCTTGTGGACTTGTTGCTGTATAACAAATTTACAGTTAAAAGGCTGATATTACCTAAACAGGGTTTTACGCAGTTAAACTGAAAAATCAATTGCATTAAAAGTCTAACTACAATGTGCAAATATGATCATAACGCCTGATCTGTATGATTTTGTACTCCAAACATATATTTCCTATTACAAGATCAAGGATTTCTATAGAGTTATAATGACCGTTTTTGTAACTGTACTTTAAAGATTGGAATCATAGGAGTTGAGGGGGCATGAATAAGAAGGGAGTAATAAGTCTGTTCGCTTTTGGTATCGTACTGGTTAACGCTCTAATCCTTGTAGCTTTTGGTTCTTCCGAAACCTCGGGGAGTAACGTGAGCACTTCGGAAAAGGAAAAAGATTTCGATCCCGGAAGCATGAATCTCTCAGTAAAACCCGGAGACGATTTCTACGAGTACGCTGAGGGAGCCTGGATAAAAAGCCACCCTGCGCCCCCGGATAAGTCCCGATACGGAGAGTTTGCAATAGTAGAGGACAGGACCTACGAGCATATCAAAGGAATAGTAGAGAATGCAGCCGGCAACACTTCTGCTCCTGAGGGAAACCTCGAGCAAAAAATCGGCATGTTCTACAGCACGGGAATGGATAATGCCACTCTGGAAAAGCAGCGTTTGGCCCCTATAGAGAACGAACTGAAACTGATAGACAGTATTTCCAATGTCTCTGATCTCCAGATCGTTTCGACGCAAATGATGGAGCATGGCATAGATCCTTTCTTTTCAATGTATGCTGCACCCGACAAGAAAAACAGCAAGATTATGATCGCTACCCTTACTCAGGGGGGTCTAGGTCTCCCAGATAGGGATTTCTATTTCAGGCAGGACAATGAATCTATCAAGATTAGAGAGCAGTACCTGACTCACGTTACCAGGATGTTCGTCTTACTCGGCGATAGCCCAGAAATCGCTGAGAATAATGCCAGGATCGTAATGAGGATAGAGACCAGGCTGGCCAATGCATCCTTTACCAATGTTGATAACCACGATGAAGTCAAAACGTATAATAAGATGAGCCTTGAGGAGTTTCAGGCCTTTGCCCCAGGCATCAACTGGTCTTGTCTCTTTTACTCTCTAGGTCATCCGGATGTAGCTGAGGTCAACGTCAGAAATTCTTCTTTTTTTAAAGAGCTAAGCATTGCCCTTCAGGACGAGAGCATAGCTGATTGGAAGACCTTTCTTCGCTGGAAGCTAATTTTAGGCACGTCTCCTTACCTCAGCTCTGACGTAGAGGAGGAACACTTTGATTTTTATGGGAGAATACTCAATGGCCAGCAGGAGATGAAGCCCCGCTGGAAGAGAGTTATTGAAGCGGAAAATGAGGCTTTAGGCGAGGCTGTAGGCCGTGTCTATGTGGACAGATATTTTGATTCCGATTCCAGGGCCAGGATGCAGGATATGGTATTCAACCTCAAAAAGGCTTTCAGGGAGAATATTCAAAACCTGACATGGATGGAACCTGAAACCAAAAAAGAAGCTCTCAAGAAGCTTGACGTTCTGGATGTACAGGTAGGCTATCCAGATGAATGGCTGAACTACTCAGAGCTTGAAGTTAAGAACGATTCATATGTCATGAATGCTCTCAGGGCTTCTAAATTCAAATTCCATCACGGTCCCAGCGGTCTGGACAGAGTCGGCCAACCTGTAAATCGTAAGCTCTGGGAAATGAACCCCCAGGAGACTAACGCCTATGCAGAATATAATAAGGTCATTGTAGTATTCCCGGCAGGTATTCTTCAGCCGCCTTTCTTTAACAAGGATGCCGATGATGCAGTTAACTATGGTGCCATAGGCGCTATTATAGGCCACGAGATGACTCATCATTTCGATAGCCAGGGAAGGAAATTCGATGCCAGTGGAAATTTGACGGACTGGTGGACGTCAAAAGATACTGATAACTTCAACAAAAGCACGGAGGTTCTGGTGGACGAGTACAACGGGTTCCAGGTCCTTCCAGGTCTGTACGTCAACGGCAACTTGACTCTGCCTGAGAACGTAGCAGATTTCGGCGGATTGACCACGGCCTACCACGCCTATAAGCTCTCATTGAAAGAGGAGCCGGAAGTGATTGATGGATTCACCGGAGATCAGAGATTCTTTTTAAGCTTCACCCAGGTATGGAGGGAATCGGATACAAACGAATCTTTGAGGACGCTAGCACTGACCGATACTCACGCGCCCTCCAAGTTCAGGGTCAATGGCGTAGTCTTCAACGTGCCTGAGTTTTACAAGGCGTTCCCGAGCGTAAAACCTTCGGATAAACTCTACAGATCAGAAATTAAGAGGCCGGTGATCTGGTAAATTGGCCCCAAAAAGCCTTTTTTGTTCCTGATGTCAAAATACAGCATTCGTGAAAAGTCATGAACCCTTAACGACAATACTTGCTGGCAGCTCTACTCTGCTTTGAGGTTACGCAATGAACCTGATGATCCGGAAAAAAATCGCCTACTCAGTCTATCTATAGAGGAAAATGGTTGCCAACTAAGAAATATCCCGGCAGGGGATACTGCCGGATGGGTAGCTCACTCTCCGTATCTTATTTTTCCAGAACTATACGGTTTTCAGATCCGGGAGTTAGAGGAGAGAAAGCAGCAAGGTAATTGACAAAGGTATCCAAATCTGAAGATCCTACCTTTCTATCGGTCCCTGTCTTCATTACAGAGAAATTATCGCCTCCATCGGCCAGGAAGCCATTCACTGTTACACGGTAAGAGCTGCTCGGGTCTATAGAGGTTCCATTGATTTTTATACTGGAGATATTGACCTTTTCGCCCGTGGGGGCGCTTTCGTTCCAGGTATAACTGAAGCCCTTTGAGACCTGCAATATTCGCTTACTTCCAGGGGACGGATTGTCGAACTGCTGTTCCAGCAAAGCGTCGATCTGAGTGCCATTTAAGGTCATTGTGACCAGGTTGTTTCCAAAAGGCTGGACACTGAAGGCCTCGCCATAAGTGACCTGACCGGGCAGTTCCCCACCGCTGAGTTGATCATATACCAAGTCTGCGCGAATGCCTCCCGGATTCATAAAAGCTACCACAGCACCGCCATCTTCTGGGTTAGAGGTA
Organism: Methanosarcina sp. UBA289; assembly: GCA_002496565.1. Classification (GTDB taxonomy): domain Archaea; phylum Halobacteriota; class Methanosarcinia; order Methanosarcinales; family Methanosarcinaceae; genus Methanosarcina. The sequence goes on from DAKJ01000015.1 coordinate 111,690, forward strand.
GCATAGAGTTGAGCATCGGCTATAACATCGCCAAGAGCAGATTCACCGGAATTAATGGCTGCCCTTGTGATATTGCCCGCGATGTTACCAATCACCTTGTTCGCACGGGGCGCAACCAGAGATTTGTATTTCTCGATCAGCTCGCTTACTTCGGAATCTTCAGGAACGTCTCTCGACACTATGACATTTCTCGACCTTCCCTCGATCACATCACAGGTCTTGTTGCTTATCACCAGATCAATATCTGTGAGTACATTACCTGCTGAACCTGCTTCTGTCACCGGGCGGCCATCAATAACTGCATTGTAGGCCTGATGGGTGTGGCCAGTGACGAAAACATCTACTTCATCGTCGGTGGCTTTGATGACATCCACAATCGGGCCGCTCATATTCAGGCTCTCGTTATATAATCCTTCCTGGGAGCCGCCATCGTGGATGATCACCACTATGGTTTCTACGCCCTTATCTTTCAGTTTTTCGACCTGTTCATTAATGGTCTCGGCCTCATCCAGGAACCTGAGCCCTTCCACTCCTGAGGGAGTCACTTTAGACGGCGTGTCTTTCAGGGAAATTCCGATGAACCCTATGGGTACTCCTTGGACGTAGGTAATGTTGTAGGCAGGGAATATTGTGTCGTTAGTGCTTTCATCGACCATATTCGCAGCCAGAAATTGAAATTGTGCTCCTTCAAAGGAAGAGTTTCTCAGGTTTCCGCCCGTCGGGTCAGAGTCGCCATTTTGAATGCGTATGAGCTCGTCTATCCCCTTGTCCAGCTCGTGGTTGCCCACAGCTGAGAAATCTAATTCCATCATATTGAGAGCCTTTATTGTTGGCTCATCGTGGAATAGGGATGAAAGAAGCGGGCTAGCACCCATAGAGTCTCCAGCCGAGACCACAAACGTATTGGGGTTCTCAGAACTGAGTTCCTTTATGTGGGTAGCCAGATACTGCATGCCTCCGGCATCGACGCGAATGGGATCTCCGGTCTCGTTATAGCCTTTAACCACCTTGCCGGCTGATGGCTCAAGCTGGCCGTGAAGATCATTAACGGCCAGGATCTGGACTTCTAATGTATCTTCTTGCGTATCTTCTAATGCACCCTTCTCAGGTTCTGAAGCCTCCAAGCAGCCAAGTGAAGCCAGAGAAACAAGTATCATCAGGCATAACTGAAGGGCAAGGTGCCTATTGAATTTATTTATCAAATAATTGTACTTTTTTAACAATACCCATCCCTCTTTAAGCGCTAAAATTTGAGTGATCTCAAAACAGTCTTTTAAATTTCCTTGATGCCGTTTTTATATAATCAGGATTTGAGCGATTGAGCCGCTTAATTACAATTGTATTATCTTTAACTTGTACCTCAAATGTGTAAATCCTGACAATATAAATTTTTGGATATCTTTGTATTTTAAAATATTTATATGTGAAACTATTTAAATGTGATATTGTTTTAATGTGATATTGTTTATCTGTGAATGATTGTAAGCCTTCATAGTTAGCTACCTTTTTCTGAGAACCTTTGAAAAAAAGAGTATTTGCTGATAGGAAATCCTATATTCAAATTTCTTAAAAATGTTGACAATGACTCTGTATACTAACAAATTATGCATATAAAAACGGAAAACAGTATAATCTTACTTCATATCTTGCTTCAGAATTTAGTTTTTAGAATTATATCGAATTATTTTACGGGTATCAGGAAATAAAAAAAGAATTATAAGTTTTGACCTCGTTAGAGTAGATATTAACGTCTTCCACTCCGCTTGATTCTTGTAGTGGTTGTTTTTACTTTCGGTTTTGTTTTGTCTCTGGCATCTGGACTTACTGACTTTTTATTTGTCGTATCGGTTGGGTCTTTTGCGTCAACCTTTTTAGAGAGGTCGGAAGCATCCGTTTTTTTTGTAGTGTCAGGGGTCATGTAAGTTTTTGCAGTCTGGATACCTGGTGTTATGTACCTGTTTATGAGATTTGACCAGAATAACATTGACCAGAAACTAGGATGTCCGCTCTGGCTACTATTATATGAAGGTGTTGTTGTATTGTTATTGTCTTGTGCGGTTTGCTCCTGTCCTATACAACCGCTAAATCCGCTGGTAATCAGCATTACAACTAATAAAAAACTTATTTTTTTCATTAAAAAGCCTCTGTTAAAACGCATCTTATTATTGATAAGAGTGTTGTCGGAGTGTTGAATTTCATTGATCTATAACGGGTTAATCTCTGGGGCATCTGTTTCCAAATTGGCAATTGATATTTCTGAGAGTTTTGGGAGTTTCAGGCACTTTATTCTTTTGTATTGATTCGTTCATTTGAACTATTTTGTTCATTATAAAGTTATCAGCTTGAAGTTCTGTATTTTCTCTTTAAGCTTTATATTTACGCTTTTTTGAAAATATATTGTAAATATTACTTATTTTTGATCCGGATATTAAAAAGATGCTACTGGATGTTTTGTAAAAGGATATCCAGAAAGGTTGCTATAACTCGATTTTCAGATCTTAAAGTGCAAAAAAACAAGCTTAATAATTAGAAAATCAGCAACACCTTATTCATCCTTATACTTATTTTGCCCAAATCCTTTTATTAACCAGTATAAAGTCAAAATAACTATTACCCCTATCCCCAAGATTTCAGGAACGGAAGAGCGTGAGAGATGAAATGTAAAAGATTTTTCTAACATTTTTATTAAATATTCTATTCCAGTGGAATCAATGTGGGTTCTGGGAAACTCCAGTCCGAGGAGTGGCCAGAGTAAAGTCTTGGGACTTGCCCACATATGATCTTCCAGAAGGTGGAAGAAGGAGCCTGAAGCAAGGGAGAGAACCTTGATATCACTCTTATTTATATCGCTTTTCTTTTTGTATATGTATAAACCAGCTAAAAATAATGATAAAGAGAACAACAGGGTATGAGCTATAATGCGTCCACTTGAAAAGGTAGAAGCAAAGATAATCATTCCTATAGGTTTGTCTATTAAGTCGGGCAAGAGAGCTCCAACGGCTAAGTATTTTGGATCTATAATAGTTCTCAGCCGAGGTATGAAAATCCCAAGTCCGAAGAATATTCCCAGTGTAACCCCTATGTGCCCAAAAAGAAGCATCGTAAAATAAGAACACTGTAGTTATATATAAATATAGTCCACCTCTTTTTAAAATTTTAAAATGTCATTGTGCTTATTTAAAGACATTCTTTTATTGTATAGATTGATAGTTTAGTGGACTCATAATATAAAAAATAAAAAAAGGTTAAATTTTATAGTCGTAATTTATTATTTTTTTTCTGTACATTAGATATTTTGTAAGTTAAATGATTTATACAAAACTTCTCAATATCAGCTCCAAGAGGCTGAAATAACCCAAATAAAACTATCAGATTATTTATCTCAGGTTAATAATTCATTGGTGCTCCCTTGTTAATTAGTTGATATTTTAATACACCTGTAATTTAGCAATTTTGTTAAAGTCCATTTACTCCTAGTTATTCCATATTTTTTTGCAGGTGTGTTTTTCTCAATACTTCCATTTTCCTTTTCTTTCTTTAATCCCATGTGATCTCTACAAAAGTTAAAATGAGTGCAGTAAAGTCTCATTTGATTGTAGAGAAACCTGATTTTCTTTGAGAATCCTATCGTTTTTCTTGAAACTCTGTTATTATCTTGTCTAAAAGTTAGATTTTGTCTCTCAAGTAAACTCGTTGATATTTCACTTTGATCTATATTTTCACCAAAAATAACTCTTTTTTCTACTTTTTGGAGCTTCTTTCCCTTCTTGTTTTTGACAACCTGAGCATATTTCAAATTTTCATCAGGTATTATTGCTGGTTTCTTAGGTCTTCCTTTCTTTCCTGTTCTAGGAAACTCCATCCATTCTCCGTATTTTTTCAGAAAAGCTTCTGCATAGAATTTTAATCCATCTGTAACGAAAAGAGGTTTTGAATCTGAAAGATGTTTATCTGTAGTTTTTATCAATTCATCTGCTACATACTGTTTTCTTGGTCCCAATATAAAATCAATAATTAACCTGAACTCAGGAGCAAAGCTTACCCACATCCAGGTCCCCTCATCTTCATTTTCTGTTCTTGGCGCAACTTTTTTTCGACTATTACCCACAATTCATCCATTTCAACTTTTGAAATGTTGAGGTCTTTCATCAAATCTTCATTTACCTTCTCACATTGTTTCGCTGCGCGAAACAACCAGTTACTAACTGTAGCTGGCTGAACTTCCAGTACATCAGCAATGGCTTGTATTGACATTCCTTTGATAGCCATCTTTAAGGCTAATATGATAACAGATTCGTCTTTTCGAACATTATCAAAGAAGGTATTAGTTCGATCATTGAATACTCTGCCGCATTCGCGGCAGATATATTTCCGAACTCTCTTGTTCTTGATTTGATAGGTACCGTTGCCTATGATATTTCCTTTTCCAGAAATACGTAGAATTTACATTCTTTATTAGGACAAAAAACGTCAGTAAACTTTGGTTTTGCTCCTCGTTTCCCCATTGTAATAATATATACCAAATCTAATATATAAAATCAACTAAATATAATAGGAGCACCAATTCATTATTTTTGAAGATTTTTATAGCCCCGTTTTATCGATTTTAAAATAAAAAACATTTCTGAAGCTAGTGTGTGTTTGAAAATAAAAGATTCAAAGAAGCAATTTTAAGTTTTGATGTATTGTCATAAAGTATACTTTATGAAAAGCGGAAATATCGACACGCGTTAATTCCTTACAATATTTACATAAATCTACTAAAATATTCTAATGTAGATAATTTTTTATATAATGGCATGATTTAGCCATTTGTTGTATGATTACAAGTTCAAAAACCGCTCTTCTTGTAGTCTACGATTTTTTTTCCTCCTTTTTTTTTGGGAATTAGTTCCTGGCTTAACAGGGTTATTCACGCTGGTTTGTAGAGATAATAATTTTCTGGACTGAAAGTATTGAAGGCAAACAGATATGAAATTTCAAGTAATAAAGTTATACAATTCACTATCAATAAACATAATCTACTGAATCTGAATTCAAAGAACCACTTATTTATTGCTTAATACTTTCACTCCGCTATATCACTCTATTAATAAAAAGTCTGCATTCTGCTGTGTGTATTGAAAAACTGGGTAGTATGAATCCGAAAATCGTCATCTGTGGCAAAAGTGAAATCAACCTTCGGTAATTATCACTACTTATTTATAATAATGCATAGAATTATCTGGCTAAAATAATAGCCTGGTAATTGAATATAAATTTTAAACTTTTTCAAAAAAGTTTCGTAAATTCAGAAATTTCTATTAATTCTGGAGCTCTTAGATCTCAAACTTTAAAATTCAGACTTGATTCAAACTTTAAATTCTCATTTAACTGATTCAACTGGATAAAAACCCGAGAGAAGGAAAATGAAAAATATTATTATCAAAGGGGCACGGGAACACAACCTGAAAAACATCACGGTGGAACTCCCGCGGGACAAATTAATTGTTATTACAGGGGTATCAGGCTCAGGGAAATCTACCCTGGCTTTTGACACGATTTATGCCGAAGGGCAGCGGCGCTATGTGGAGTCTCTCTCGGCTTATGCGCGGCAGTTCCTCGGGATTATGAACAAGCCGGATGTTGACAGCATCGAAGGGTTATCTCCGGCAATTTCCATTGAGCAGAAAACAACCTCAAAAAATCCACGAAGTACGGTAGGGACAGTTACTGAAATTTATGATTACCTGAGACTGCTTTTTGCAAGAGTCGGTACGCCTTACTGTCCGACCCACAACATAAAGATCGAGTCTCAATCCCCTGAAAAGATTGCCGACAGCCTTAGCAGGGTATGTGAGGGTATGGTTACCATCCTCGCACCTGTAGTCCGCCAGAAGAAAGGAACATACCAGCACCTTTTCAGGGAACTAAATAGCGAAGGCTTCGCCCGGATGAGGGTAAACGGCGAGATCCACAGGACTGACGATGAGATTAACCTTGACCGTTACAAAAAACACGATATCGAAGTCGTTATTGACCGATTGGACCCCTCCGAAGACCGTTCCAGGCTCGTCGAAGCCTGTGAAAATGCCCTCCAGAAAGCAGACGGGCTCTTAATTGCGGTTGATTCGGACGGAAAAGATCACCTTTATTCCTCAAATATGGCCTGTCCGGTATGCGGCATGGCCTTCGAAGAACTCCAGCCCAGAATGTTTTCCTTCAACAGTCCTTTCGGGGCTTGTGAAGCCTGCAATGGGCTAGGGTTTAAGATGGAGTTTGACCCTGACCTGATTATTCCGAATAAAACCCTCTGTATTGCAGACGGCGCGGTCACCTTGTATAGAAATTATCTGGACAGTTATAGGAGCCAGCATCTAGCAGCTGTGGCAAAACACTTCGGTTTTGATATTTTTACCCCGATTGAAGCTCTCACAGCTGAGCAGTATAACGCTCTTATGTACGGTTCGGACGAAAGCATGCAGTTCAACATGAGCATGAAAAACGGGGACGTCTCCTGGTCTCACAAAGGCTCCTGGGAAGGGCTGATCCCGCAGTCCGAGAGGCTGTATGGTCAGACAAAATCCGACTACAGGCGGAAGGAGCTTGAAAAATTCATGCAGGTTAAGCCCTGCCCTAAATGCGAAGGCAAGCGCCTGAAGGAAAAAGTTCTTGCAGTAAAATTTGGCGGGAAATCCATTGTGGATATAGCCGATCTCTCAATTCTGGAATGCGTCCAGTTTTTCGAAAACGTAGAGCTCTCGGAAAAGGAAAGGGAGATCGCAAAGCAGGTCTTAAAGGAGATCCGATCCAGGCTCGTCTTCCTTGAGCATGTGGGGCTCGGTTATCTCACCCTTTCTCGCAGCTCAGGTACTCTCTCGGGCGGGGAAGCCCAGAGAATCCGGCTGGCTACCCAGATTGGCTCAAACCTCATGGGTGTGCTCTATGTGCTCGACGAACCCTCAATAGGGCTGCACCAAAGAGACAATGAGCGGCTTATCCAGACCCTCCAGACCCTGCGGGATCTTGGAAATACCCTGATAGTCGTGGAACACGATGAGGATACTATCCGAGCTGCAGACTATGTACTCGATGTAGGTCCAGGCGCAGGCGTGCATGGGGGTTATGTGGTAGCCGAAGGGACGCCTGAAGAAATAGAAAAGAACCCAGAGTCCTTGACAGGTCAATACCTCTCAGGAGTAAAGCAGATAAAACCGCCTGCCCTCCGCCGGCATAGTGATGCTTTTATCAGGCTTAAAGGGTGCAGGGCGAACAACCTGAAGAACATAGACGCGAATATTCCTATAGGGGTCATGACCGTGGTTACAGGCGTGTCTGGTTCCGGAAAGTCCACGCTAATTTATGATACTCTGTACAAAGCCTTGACGAAGAAGATAAATAAATCAAATGTAACACCAGGAGACTATGACGAGCTAGTTTTCGATTCCGAGATCGATAAGGTAATAGTTATTGACCAGAGCCCTATCGGCAGAACGCCTCGCTCGAACCCTGCCACCTACACCAAGGTCTTTGATGCCATAAGACAGGCTTTTGCCGAAACAAAGGAAGCAAAAATCCGGGGCTATAAAAACGGGCGTTTCTCTTTCAATGTAAAAGGAGGACGCTGTGAAGCCTGCCAGGGAGACGGGTTGATAAAAATCGAAATGAACTTCCTGTCTGATGTTTACATCGAATGTGAGGAATGCAAGGGCACACGCTACAACCGGGAAACCCTCGAAGTAAAATACAGGGGCAAGTCGATAGCTGAAGTCCTGGACATGACCATCGAAGAAGCTGCTGAACATTTCGAGAACATCCCTTCAATCAAAAGAAAACTCGATACTCTAATAAGAGTTGGGCTGGGCTATATCAAACTCGGCCAAAGCTCAACAACGCTTTCAGGTGGGGAAGCCCAGAGGATCAAGCTGACAAGGGAACTCTCCAAAAAGTGCACCGGAAAGACGATTTATCTCCTTGATGAACCCACAACCGGGCTTCACTTCCATGATGTCAAAAAACTCATATCAGTTCTCAACAGGCTTGTGGCAAAAGGAAACACTGTAGTTGTAATAGAGCACAACCTGGACGTAATAAAATCCGCAGACTATATCATCGACCTTGGTCCTGAAGGTGGAAACGCAGGCGGAGAAATTATTGCCGAAGGAACTCCAGAGGAAGTGTCCACGATTCAGGGAAGCTATACTGCCCGCTTCCTTGCTCCCAAACTTTCACAGTCATATCTCGATATGTCGGGAGAAGAGCCTATAGAAGCCGTTTTCGAAGAAGGGGAAGAATTTGAGGCTGATTATGAAGGTCTTGATGGCGATCTAAATGAGGATTCCGAAGACTTTGAAGAAGACTCGGAAGAAGCTTCCAGAGATTTCAAGCATAGCAAACACAGAACCGATAAAACTTTTGAAGAACAGTTGATCTAAGTTTATTTAAGCTACCTGAAAAACTTGAATATGAGGTTTAAAAATGATTGATCTGGAGGCTCTTCCTCACCTGCCTGGTTGTTACCTTTTCAAGAACGAAGAAGGAACCGTAATTTATGTAGGCAAGGCAAAAGACCTTAAAAAGCGGGTAAGCAGCTACTTCCAGAAACGAGATCATGACCCAAAAACCGCGAGTCTTGTACAAGTTGTTAGAAGCCTTGATTTTATTGTCACAAACACGGAAGTAGAGGCTTTCCTTCTGGAAAATACCCTCATCAAGAAACACTGGCCAAGGTACAATATTGTTTTAAAAGACTCAAAGCGGTATGCCTGCATTCATTTAACCGATGAAAAGTTTCCAAGGATCAGGATTACCCGGAAGAAAGTAGATAACGGAAGCTTTTTTGGGCCCTTTGTGTCGGCAAAGGAAAGAGATTACATTTTTGAGGTTGTAAGAAAGACTTTCCAGCTTCGGACCTGTAAACAGATGCCGAAACGGGCCTGCCTCAGATACCATATTGCTGCATGCAGTGGGCCCTGCATAGGTGCAATTTCCACGGAAGATTATGCCGATAAAGTGAAAAAAGCTGCCTCTGTCCTGAAAGGAAATAGCAAAGAACTCATCGAATCCATGGAAAAAGAAATGAGAGAGCTTGCATCGAGGCAGCAATTCGAGCAAGCCATGGCTCTGCGGGATGAGATTGCTGCCCTTGAGTATCTCCAGGAAAAGCAGAATATGGAGAGGCAGAAAAAGAATAACGAGGATATCCTGAACTATATTGTCAGGGATGACACCGTTTATCTCATGCTCTTCAAAGTCTACAAAGGTACGCTTGAGGACAAACAGGACTATGTCTTTCCCTTCGGGGAAAATTTCCTGGAAGAATTCCTGGTACAGTATTATTCCGAGAACGAGCCACCTGAAGAACTGATCCTGCCCGAGCCTCTTGAAGAGTCGCTTACTGATTTTCTTTCACATTTGAAGGGGGTAAAAGTCAAAGTTACGGTTCCGAAACAGGGAGAGAAAAAGGAACTCCTCGACCTTGCCCTGAAAAACGTTGAGATCGGTTTCTTCGGAGACCGGAAAAAGCTCGAAGTTCTTCAGAGTAAGCTTTCACTTCCGAAACTTCCGAATGTTATTGAATGTTTTGATATCTCCCATCTTTCTGGAACGTCAACGGTCGGCTCAATGGTGCAGTTCCGGGGGGGCAGGCCCGATAAGCACAATTACCGCCGCTTCAAGATCGAGAGCGTTGAGGGAATTGACGATTTCGCTTCCATTGCCGAGGTTGTACGCAGGCGTTATTCCCGCCTGCTTGAGGATAAACACGACCTGCCTGACCTTATTATTATAGATGGGGGTAAAGGGCAGCTTTCTTCAGCTTTCCAGGAACTTAGGAATCTCAAAATCAGGGTTCCTCTTATCTCTATAGCCAAACGGGAAGAAGAAATCTATGTTCCAGGAATTAAGTCTCCTCTCCCCATCAAAAAAGACGAGAAAGCCTCGCTTTTTGTCCAGGAGATCCGGGACGAAGCCCACAGATTTGCAATTTCTTATAACCGCCTGCTGAGGCAAAAGTCACTGATTCCTAAAATTCCTGATACCTAAAAATTGCTGATTCCTCAAATGATTGGTTCTTGAACTCCCTTTCTTAAAAATAATTAATCTCTAAAAACCACTGATCTCTTAAATGCCACTACTGCCGATTGTATCCACGATTTAAATTACCAAGGTTTAGGTCTTGATTCTATGAATTCTTCCGATCAAACATCACAGCCATCATCTCAAAAAATCTCCGAAACAATGCGAGATGCCCGATATTGGGATAGCCCACAGTTCAAGCTGGTTTCCGATTTTGAGCCAAAAGGTTCTCAGCCACAGGCAATTGGAGAGCTTGTAGACGGGTTGAAAAAAGGGGAGCAGTATCAGACCCTTCTTGGGGTAACAGGGTCAGGGAAGACCTATACTGTTGCAAATGTCATAAACCAGATCAAGAAACCGACCCTTGTTATTGCCCATAATAAAACCCTTGCAGCCCAGCTCTATAATGAGTTCAGGGAATTTTTCCCTGAAAATAGGGTGGAGTATTTTGTTTCCTATTATGATTACTATCAGCCTGAATCCTATCTTCCTGCCAAGGACCAGTATATCGAAAAAGATGCCCAGATTAACCCAAAGATCGAGCAAATGAGGCTTGCTGCTACTGCTTCCCTGATGTCACGCCAGGACGTTATTGTCGTGGCATCCGTATCCTGTATCTACGGGCTTGGCAATCCTGAGAATTTCCAGAAACTGGGGTTTGAATTAAAGGTTGGAGATAGGGTTCAGAGAAAAGAAATCCTGCAAAAGCTTGTTGAAATCCAGTTCGAGAGGAATGACCTTGAGCTTATGCCAGGGCGCTTTCGGGTAAAAGGAGATACTATTGATATTATTCCCGGGTACTTTGACGATATTATCCGGATTGAGCTCTTCGGAGACGAGATCGACCGGATTGCCGAAGTAGATAAACAGACAGGGCAGCGGACGGAAGATATGGATTATTTCTTTGTCTACCCTGCCAGGCATTATGTAATTCCTGAAGAGGAGCAGAAAAGTGCAATTCAGTCCATCCTCGAAGAGCTTGAGGAACGCCTTCCTGAGCTCGGGCTGCTCGAATCTCACAGGTTGAAACAGCGCACGATTTATGACATGGAAATGATCCAGGAAACCGGCAGTTGTAAGGGTATTGAAAATTATTCGCGGCATTTTGACCACAGGCAGCCAGGAGAACAGCCTTTCTGCCTGCTTGACTATTTCCCTGAGGATTTCCTGATGGTAATCGATGAGAGCCACCAGACTATCCCACAGCTTCACGGGATGTATAATGGAGACCGCTCAAGAAAGAAGAGCCTTATCGATTACGGGTTCAGGCTTCCCAGTGCCTACGATAACAGGCCTCTGAAGTTCGATGAATTCGAGAAGTATATGAAAAATGTAATTTTTGTCTCAGCAACCCCTGCTGATTACGAAAGGGAACACTCCGCTCAGATCGTGGAACAGATTATCCGCCCGACAGGGCTTGTTGATCCAGAAGTAGAAATTCGTCCTCTTGAAGGGCAGGTCAGGGATGTTATGCAGGAGGTCCGGAAAATTATAGAAAGAGGAGACCGTGCCCTTGTGACCACCCTGACAAAGAAGCTTGCGGAAGAACTTACTGAGTACCTTGCCAGGAACGAAATCAAAGCCCGCTACCTGCACTCGGACATCAAAACGATGGAACGGACTGAAATTATCCGCGAGCTCCGCCTTGGCAAGTTCGATGTCCTTGTAGGGATAAACCTGCTCAGGGAAGGGCTCGACATCCCGGAAGTGGGTTTCATTGGAATCCTGGATGCGGATAAAGAAGGTTTCCTTAGAAACTCAAAAAGCCTGATCCAGATCATAGGCCGCGCAGCCCGGAACGCCAGCTCGAAGGTTGTCCTGTATGCCGACAATATGACCGATTCCATCAAAACTGCCGTTACTGAGACCGAACGTCGCCGCTCCATGCAGATTGCCTATAATAAGGAACATGGCATCGTTCCGACAACTATCAGGAAACCCATCAGGGAAAAGGTCGTGGATATTACCGACACAAAACACATCCCGAAAACTGATATTCCCAATATGATTATAGAACTGGAGACCGAAATGAGAGAAGCTGCTGACAGACTGGACTTCGAGCGGGCAATCCAGGTAAGGGAAATGATAAAGAAGCTGGAGAAAGAGATCAAAGTAGCTTGAGAGAAAAGTGACTTAAGGGAAAAATATCCTGAGAGGAAATTAGCTTGAGGGGATTTACTAAATGTTACATCGAAAGTAAAAACGGATTTTAAACGGATTTTGCACAAAAATTGCTCAAGTTATTAGCGTTTAGTTAAGTCATCCAAAGCACCTTTATGAGAGAGGACATGATGTACTAGTGAGGCCGCAGCTGCAGCTACAAGCGGTTGGTGCTTTTTATGTTTATTCCCATCTCCCCAGTCACATATGCTCTTTACTAATATCCATGGCAATCCTACTTGTATAGAAGCCGTGGTAAGACCAGCTCCTTCCATTTCTCCTCCAACAGCTTGAGGATATTGCTTGAATAGGGAAGCTTTGAATTCAGGTTCGTCTATTAACTTTTCACCTGACAGGATAAGACCAATTTCTCGTCTTGCAGGAGTTCCATCAGGGAGAAGAAATTTCCATGTATCAACATTATTGAAACGATTAAGTAAAGTCAGATTGCTAGGAGTACTAGGTCCCCGGAATTGAATATTATTTTTACCAATTCGAGCAGGTTCATATGATATTATTTGAGAGGAAACGAGTACATCGCCAATCTTTTGCTTTGAGGAATTTTTACATTCTTATACAATGTACAACATAAAATAAAACCGAAAATAGAGAGCTAACCTACAACAAAGCGTCGCTTAGTGGGACTATAGGCGGCATTTTGAGTGGGACTATAGGCGGCATTTTGAAATCCCTGTACTTACCTCCAAACAAAATATAAACTATCTAAGCGTCGTGCTTCCATCACCGTCCACAAGCCGTGTCATTTCTTCAATGCGTTCCAACGGAAATGGCGGCGAAGCAGTTTCTGGTCTGGTATACGAAGTAGCGGCGTAAACCAATTATTATTTTACATCTTCTTCCCAATATAAAATACATATCCATAATACTGTTTGTATTTTGAATACAAGTCTGCCTCACGCTTCATAAATTCAATCATATCCTCAACGGTTTTATTTCCCGCATGTTTTTTCAAGAATTCCTCTTGCCTTGCTTTTTGCGGAATAAAATAATTGTCTATCCAACAATTTTCAGGCAGCGTAAATGCGGCAACAGGAATATAACCTGTTTTTTGCATGATGGAAATATTATGCCCTATTGTGCCAATTTCAGGAACTGCGTCCAACCACCACTTCTCAATTTCAGCGGGGCGTTCATCGGTAAACCATGACTCATATGTTACGGCAATATAACCATCTTTTTTGAGGAAGCTTTTCCAGTGATTCAAGCCTTTTTCAAAACCTATATTGGCAATAGCCCCCTCAGACCATATAAGATCAAATTCGTCATTCTGAAACGGCAAATTATCCATTGAACCGACAATACCTTTTACCCTGTTCTGCAGACCAAGTTTTCTGGCTGTTGCGTTAAGTTTATCAATCGAGCCGGCGTAAAGGTCAAGGGCGGTGATGGTTGCTTCTGTATTTTGTGCCAGAACCATTGTTTGAAAGCCTGTGCCGCAGCCTAAATCGGCAATTTTTGTTTTGTTTGAAAGATTTCCAATAAAACCTAATGCCCTGATGGTTTCTTCGGGACTGCCGGGTCCCTGCCGTTCAAGCTCTGTGAAAAATTCATTGATGAGGGCAAAATCAAATTCGTGGATTGTTATATCTTCCATTGTCATACTCCTTATCTTCTAATCATACCTTTGGCTTTTTCTGCCTTAACTATTTTTGCTATGTTTTTACGCTTACCATATGCAATACCTACCATAATAATTCCCCTAGGAGACCATTTTTTATACCCATCGTAGGTTGCAAGTATTGTGGATCCACTCCCCAAAGAACCCATCTCGCGTTTTGTTACAACAGTTTTGAATTTTCCAAACATTCCAATATAATAAGTTTCAATGCCAATATGATTCATGAGTACTTTTTTCTTTTTTGGTAGCTGTTTTAAAAGCTTCATTACCGATCCTTGCTTAGAGAGAGGCTGGACCCATAAAACTTCTCTAATTCCTATGAGTCTTCAAGGGGTACAGGTTCCTGCCTGGACTTTGAATCTACTGCCTGCGAAGATAATATATCTTCCTTTTTTACGGTAAACCTGAAGTAGCCAAGCCCTATCAGAAAGAGCGGATATATGACCTTCCAGGTAAATCCTAAGGCCAGAAAGCTCAAAGACAGAAGCGAAAGAACCGAAAAGATCCACTTCTGCCAGCCTATTTCTGTTTTCCAGTAAGCAATTATGATGAAGCCGCAAAGGAAAATAAAGTTCTGGTTTACAAGTAGCATCATAGACGTAATAGGAACCTTGAAAAAATAGCACCCTGTAATCAGGGAAACTGATAGGACATATAGAGTCACAAGGCTGGATAGTGGAATATTCCTTTTTGAGAGCTTTCCGAACACTTCAGGAAAAACACCTGTCCTGCCACCTGCATATATTAGACGGCTAGCAGTAAAGTTCCAGGAACATGCGTTTGCTGCAAGTACTACTATTATAATCCATATCAGAAAACTTCCGCCTGGAGTAAAAAGAACCAGACTGGAGAGACCGGCAGCTCCCTTAAGGGAAACTCCTGTAGCACTGGCTCCTACGCTTATCAGGGCAAGTAAAACATAGATGGCAGCGACCAGAACAAAGCTTAACCAGTATAGGCGGGGAACGTTTTTTTCGGGGTCTTTCATCTCTCCAAGGGAAAATGAAAGATTCTCCCAGCCCAGAAAAGCCCAGAAAAGCAAGGCCGTAACATTCCACACTATTTTTGGATCTACGTTTCCGTGGCCACTCAGAGCTTCTCCAGCAATACTCAGCCCGGAACCGAGAAAATCGAGGTTAAAGACAATAATCAGTCCTATAAGCAAAAAAAGTACAGCCAGGGCTAAGTAGTTGATCAGAGTGATAGCCCTTATCCCAAATAGGTTTGAAATTAACATCAGGCTTAAAAGAAGGATTGCACAAAAGGTTCCTCCCAATTCGGAAAGATTAAAAAACTGCCGCATATATTCACTGCCAATAAAAGCAATAGCAGGAAGTCCAAAAAGATAAGAACCGCTTACAAGATATGAGACCGAATACCTGCCCCAGTGACCAACTGCTTTTTCTGCGTAGCCGGCAAGCCCGGCTGCCGAAGGAAATTTAAGGCCAAGCCTGGAGCAGATCTGAATTCTCGGGATGGTAACGAAGGTTATAAGGAGCCATCCAAGGATTGCTTCATAGACATTCCCCACGCTGAGAGCCAGGCCGGGAAGTGCAAGGATTCCTGTGCCTATGAGCATGCAGATTGCAAGTCCTATACCTCTCTTTAAGGTAATTGTTTTTTCGAGATCGGTCATTTTATCTTTAAGCTCATTTTTATCTTTAGGGTGACTTTTAGATTGTATGATTACTTACATATAAGTAAGTGATAGTTTGGGAAAAATCAATCTTTCCAACCAAGATCGGATTTAATTAGATAAATCGATGTGACAAGCGTTTTTCTCCCCTTTATACTGGATAATTGCCTAGTACCTATTAAAATTCCGACTACTAATTCTGCCCGTTCATCTACAGAACCAGAGAAGTTAAACTCCCCTTGTTCCAGACCGGTTTTAAGAACTGTGGAAATCCAAACTAATATTTCATCCAGTAGTAATAGACCTTGTTTTTGAACCTTCTCTGGAAGTTCCTCAAAATCGAGGATTATCGAGCCTGGAGGGCAGATACATTTGCCTTCATCAAACTCCTTCAATGTGTAATCAAAATAGGATTGAAGCTGCTCACGGGCTGTGCCTCCAGACTCCACTACTTGAGCAAAATTTGCAGTTATTTTCTTTCTGCTGTCTTCGAGCAAAGCTGCAACGAGATCTTCTTTTTTGGGATAGTAATTATGAATTGCGGCATTTTTTATTCCCAGCTTCTGAGAAATATCCTTGTAACTAAATCCGTTATAACCCCTAGATTGTAGAAAAATACTTGCATAGTGAAGTATCTGTTGATTAGTCTGGTTCATACATTTCATAACCACATATGTGTCCGTTAAATAATTTAGTTGAATAGTGCTTACTATATAATAAATGGTTCATCGATTTATCGGATGAGAGAGCCTATTCGGGTTCCAAAAAGAAATTGGATGGATAGATAATTACAGAGTTACAGAAATCCTTGTCCCTGAATATCTCTAATTTATTTTTAGGCGATAAACTATAATAAAAAATTATAAAGTAAATGAAACAAAGATAGAGAGACAATAAGAGATAAGTAGTAAAAAATAATTAAATCATCTCTTATTGCATGTACAGTTTTTTTCTATATACTTCACATTATGATGCGCTGTTTTTTCAATGCCGAGTTCAGTGTCGGCTATAATAAGTTCAATAAAAGTTGTTTAAGGGGTAAGACTAATGATTAAACACATTTTTAGACTTCGTTGAATTCGATACTGAGACCACCTGCTTTTTTTACCAAAGATTTTGCAAGGAAACCGCTCTCCATTCTGCAGAGATTGAGTACTGCACAGGGTACAAGGCAATTTGCAGAACAATCTGCTTCATGCGCCCTATCAATGACATAATTGTTTTTAATATCCATAATTTCCATCATGGGAACTTCCATGTGGGAAATTTTCTTTACCTTTGCACATGGGGTTTCTATGTCAACAATAATTTTATTTCCTTTTTTGCTTCCACGTATCTTGTGAACAAAACCACAGAGATTAGAATTTACAGTAAATTCAGTCAACGTATCACCTTCAATTTTACTCATTAAGTTTCTAATTATTTAAATTTTCGAAATTTATCTGTTATTATACTAACGCTTACTTGCATATAAGTAAGTCTCGCTTATAACATGAAATAATCAGAAATTCCAAATTCAAAGAAGTATTCAAAATGCTTTGAAAATAGATAAAAGTAGAATTAAAAGCCCAAAGTCAATAAATTATCACGTAAGCAATCATAAAACGTTAACTTTTATGTTTCTTAAAAAAAGCATTTTGTCAAGCTAAAAAAAGTGTAATCATGCCCCATATAATGGAATTAGTGGAAAAACAAGAGTAATTGTGAAGGATGGGAAAGTCGTTGAAGTCGGTGAGCCTGAAGTTAAATGGTGCTCTATCTTTGCCAAGTTGCGTGGAATTCAGAAGATAAATTCGGAAGAAGTCAAGATGAACATGGAGTTTAGAATAAGCGATTTCGGGATGTTCACTGATAAACGCAAGCTGGAACTCAAGGATTTTGTATGGTTTGACGCTAGCGAAATTATGATGACGGGCCTGAAAAGAGGATTGCTTGACACAACAGTAACAGCCTGTGAAGGCGCAGGAACAGTAATTTCCAGTAATTCTATCCTTGTTCAGGGTATGTGAGGCAGGATGTCTGGCCTTATCGAAACCGAGCCGATTGGTGGAATCATCAACGGTATTTAGGAACACGGTGGAATTTGTTTTCCTGAACTTTGTTTACAAACTTCTTGATTTCCAGCAAGTTTTGTTTTAACTCTTCCCTTTCAGACCTCTTATGCCAGGCTGAGAAACAGATCTAGCCTTGATTGAGATTGATGAGCTGGAAAAAAGTTTCCATCTTTTCTCTAGGCTTTTAACTTCTTCTAGCTTCAGATATGCTCGCACACTGACACCTAATTAGTTCACATGCATGAATTCAGGATTTTCTTCAGGCCTTTCTCCACGAATAAAGATTCCCATATGAACGTATTTTCTAATTTCTTCGTTTGTAGAAGATCCGGACTGGTCGTGCCAGCGCTTTATGAACTCATCACGTGGAATATACCCTCTGCTGCCAAGTATTGAAGGGTCTTCCAGGTATACATTTTTATTATCAACGCCTATGACCACCATATAGTGACCGCTGTCATCTGTTTCCCAGGATTGGTTCTCCTCTTTCCAGGCCTGAGCTCCAACTATTACTGGAACGCCTTCCTCAATGGACTTTTTCAGATCATCCAGTGTTAAGTTTTCTCTAATCTCGACCCTGAACCCTTTTTTCTCTGCTCCCTGCACAAGGTCTTCGGGGTCAGCACCCTCATACGTAGTATTGAGGAACTCAATTAACTGGTCCTCTCTCAGATCTTCGCCACCCCAATAACTCATCACAGCTTGAAAGCATGCAACTCCACACGAATAGTTTGTGCTCTGACGCACATCAGGCACCTGTAACAAAATAGTCGTGCCGTTTTCAGGAATAACATCTTGAACTTTTTTCTCGCAGATGCCTGTAGACATTCCTGCAGAGATTAATACTACCAAACCAGCAAGACTTAGAAAAAATGCTGTTTTTCTTATATCCAACCTCTTAATATTGATTGTCATAAACTGTATCCCACCAAATTCAAGCTAAGAGGAAGAGCCCAGGTTTTTACTGAAGAATATAAAGCAGGTCTCTTCAAGTAAATATATAACTATTAATATATATTATGTGAAAAACTAAGTATTGAATATGTGAGAAAAAAGAATTAGAAACAGAATAGCTGATTAGATGTCCTGAATGATGATAGAAAGAAGGCTAAAAAGCCTTTCCAAGAAGCATAAACCGTATTTTGACAATATAAATAAACTTATCCCGGCATACTCCACTGCGAGCAATGAGAAATGTTTGCGCCAAAGCCTTCTTCGTTTATCTAATTCATACAGTGCCTCATACTTAGTTAAAAGCAGATCCTTACCTACTTTATCCTAAGAATCAGATAGCCCTTTAAAGTGTACCTTATAACAGTTTGAAACGATTATAATCCAACTTCTTAGTATCAAGTTCCTCCATTTGAATAGCAAGTTCATGAAATAGTTTCCAATATGGATTATCTTTTTCTAGGTCATAAGACAAGTTACTACTTCTCCAGCACTTAATTATATAGTATCCAAACATATAATGTATAACTTATTTTTTAATTAATTTAAAATTCATAGCAAATGAAAGTTCTTCGTAATAATTAAGAAGATCCATTCTGTCACAGCTTATAATTTTCCGCCATAAGATCTTACATGCTTCCAGGCTTTGTGATAATTGTCAAAAAGATCCTTATCTTCATATATCGCAGCATTGTCTCTTTTATATACCGCTCTATCATTTCCGATTGGACAGACCTTGATACATATACCACACGGCGAAATGTGACGCTTGTTTAATTCAGCGCTATAAGAGGAACAGGCTTTCTTATCTGTCAGTCCGCTGGGGTAATCTTCCTTATCAAGAGCATTCGATGGGCACATTTTTACACAACGCATACAGCGGGTGCAAAGTTCAGTCTCCAACATTGGATCTTGAGGAAGCTCAGCTGTGGACAGAATTGAGCCGAAACGGATCCTGGGACCGTACTCTGGTGTAAGGATCGTATTATTTACCCCAAAGGTTCCTAGTCCAGCGAGAAAAGCAGCATGCCTGTGAGAAAAGAAGGCAATGGGATTTTCGAGGAGTACCTGAATGCTTCCATATCCGTCTCTAGGTACGAAAATAGATGGATATCCTCTATCGGTCAGGAAGTTGGCAAGTCGATATGTGTATTGGTCTAATAAGGTGTTTACAGTCTTGTATAGTTCGCGGTAATATATTGAGGGAGATGTCTCCAACACCGGTAGAGGAACCGGCAAGCCGATAACTATCACTGATTTTGCTTCCGGATATATAGATTGAGGATAGAATTCTTCAGGTATCCACGGCAAAAAAGGAGGGTTATTCCATCTCTCAACACCGGCGATCCCAACCATGGGTATATCCATACTTTCGCATTTCTGCAGGAGGGCTTTTTTCAGATCTTTAGTCGTAGATTTATCCCTTCTTGGAAAAAACTCAATCTCTCATATTTGGAAAAAACTCAAATTCATATGTTTTATATTTAATTATATTATATATTTAACAATTATATATAATATTCAACGTAGAAGCGGTAAGCAACCTGAAGTTCTTCAAGCTCCCTAGATTCCAGTTCAAAATCAGGCTGACCGGTTTTGTAAACTACTTCACCTAAATTTTTGAAGGTAACCTCGCATTTTATATTTTCGGGAAGTTGAGCCTCAAAGCTACCACATTTGCTGCAAATCTCCAGGACAAGTTTTTCGATTTCTGCGGGACTGAAAAACTTTTCATTTTCAGGGCTGTAATTTACCTCAACTATCAATTCTTCTTTGCTCGTTAAATCCGCCCAGAACCCGGAAAGTTCAGTTCCTTCTATTCTGTAGTCCTGAAGTTCAAAACTTCTAGTGATCGTATTCTTGATTTTACCCTCGTCCATATGCTTAATTTTGGAAGTGGATATATATAAACTATCTTAAAAACAAAGCAGATTCTTTAGATATAACTGTTCTTTATTTCTGATTCGTAGGAATCTATAATTCTTTCATCTCAACAAATAAAGACAAGATCTACGACTTAAGGTACAAGTTGCCAGCACCTTCGATTATTCAAGTCTTAAGTTACTTCTTCCTGAGTTTCCATCCACCATACAGGCAGGCCAAACCGCCTAATAATCCAAAGCCTGGGGTAGAGTTATTTTTGCTCGATTCATTTCCACTTGAGTTACTACCATTATCAGATTTGGAATTATTAATATCATTATTACTGTTATTGTTTGAATTATTTAGCTCGATAACATTTTTTCCTCATATGATGGCAAGTTAGTCTCTTCAACGCTTATATTTTCAGTTGTATTTAAAGTCACCATTGTACTCGGATAAGTTTCATTAGAGGTTGCCTTTGTGCTTTGATCAGTTATGTTAGATTTTATAAAAGGTTCATTAGGTTTTATAATAGGCCCAATGACAACTCCAACAGGATAGTTCATAGTATATTTTCCTGTATTCACAGTCGCTGTAACTTTGTTTGTGGCTGTGTCAATTACAGAGACATTATCTTTGTAGTCACTGGAGTAACCGTTAGAGATCGCTACATATGCCTTTTTTCCATCTGGAGTGACTGCAACTCCCTTAGGAGCTGTTCCTACATACACTGTAGCTATAACTTTGTTTGTAACCGCATCAATTACAGAAACAGTGTTACCCTGTTCATCGTAGGAACCAGAGTTTGTCACATATATTTTGGTTCCATCAGGACTGACTGCAATATCACCAGGACCGTTTCCTACAGGTACACTTCCTGTAACATTGTTTGTAGCTGTGTCAATTACAGAAACATTGTTACTGCCTGAATTAATCACATAAACCTTATTTCCATCAGGGCTAACTGCAATATCAGTCGGATAGTCTCCTACAGATACAGCGGCTATAATTTTGTTTGTAGTTGCGTCAATTACAGAAGTAGTGTTATTGCGACTGTTCGTAGCATAGATTTTTTTCCCATCAGGGGAGAATGCAATGTCATAAGTGCTCAGCCCCATATTAATTGGGTCCATTACAGTGTTTGTGGATGTGCCAATTACTGTGTTAACTACAGAGACATTGTTGCTATTATCATCCACTCTACTGTAACGATTCGTCACATAAACCCTTGATCCTTTCGGGTTAACTGTAATTTTCCGAGGATAACTTCCTACGTCTACTACTGCATCAACCGTATTTGTCGCTGTGTCAATTATAGAGATAGTGGTGCTGATTCCTGATATATCCGTCACATATACCTTTGTTCCTGCAGGGCTGATTGCGGCTTCTCCAGCCCAGCCTTCTATAGGCACTACGGCTGTAAGATTGTCAGTTGCTGTGTCAATCACAAAAACAGTACCGGTGTCGATTCCTATACTCGTTACATATGCAAACGGAGCTGCACCTGCTACACTCACCAGTGTTAAAATCGCAAATGCCGTTATTCTCAGAGCTCTTATGAGAATATGTTGTCTACGCACTTTATTAGGCGTTGTCATAGATGAAAGTGGAATCGAAAAAGTGGCAATCTCTATTGTTGATGTAATTTTCCTTTTCATCTTTTATCCCTGAGTAATGATTGTCTTTAATGCTAGGGGTATTATCTGAAAATCTAAACTTAGGGCATTTTTAAAAACATTCCTTAAGTTAACTTAGCTTCAGGATAATAAAACATTCTAAAGAGGAATAATTTCAAGATAAAAGATAAAAATGGAAAAATCACATTATCCTTACATTAAGAACCTATGTGAAAAGTCATAATAGCATATCGAAAATGATATCAGTAAACAGTTATTTTCACTGCTACTGATAGACGCTTTAGTTCTTTCTTGTAGTTTAGATACCTATAGATTTATTAGTGGATGTGTGATTCTGAGTGATTTTCTGTTCGAGGGATGGATCGCCAATTTGAGTCGTGTTTCCCTGAGTTGTATTTTCTTGAGTCGTGTTTGTTCCACTCGATATAATCTTCAGAGTACCCTGCTTATTTGAAACAACCGGGGTATTGTTTTTACTGTTGTATGAAGTATAAGTTATTTGATTTGCTTCCGAACTGGGTTGATGCGGAGCTACATAAGTTGATTTCCTGATTTGAAGCTTTGTTGTAGTTTCAGATGTTGTTATATTTTCAATGTAATCACTTTCTATTACAGTATCGTTAGCTGTTTCAGTAACGTTTGATGTTTTAACAGGTGAAGACGTTGTAACTACTGTTGGAGCGGTTTGGTTTGAAACACTTGGAGTTTCATTTTCTGGATTTGTTGTCTTTTCAGCACAGCCGGCTGCAAAAACAATAGTAGCAATGAAAAGAAGCATTGCTATGATTTTCAAATTGTTTTTCATTAATAACACCGCTAAAATTCTTCTTTATTTTGAAAGCATAATTAATTCAGAAGTTTCGTACATAAGCTTGTTTATAATTTTGTTTCAAACTTGTTTCTAAGCTTGTTTCAGAGTTTCTTAAGCATGAGGGACATTATTCCGGGTTTTGAAGGTCTCATACTGCCGGGCGAGAACATATCATCCATACCTGAGCCCCCGAACATTTCCTCGTTGACACGCTTGTTTATTTCATCAAAAATCATCTTATAGGCAGCACAGTGCGGGTCAACGCCTTTTATTTCCCCGCCTGTGGGAACTATTGCATTGTACGGGCATCCGCCTCTGCAGTATTTGATATGGGCGCATTTGCCACATGCAGTATCCACATATTCTTTATACTGGTGCATTTTCTTCCAGGCTTCGGATTGAGCAAGGTCTGCCATGGTCGGGCGATCATAAACATTCCCCATCACATATTCGGGCATTCCAATAAAGCGATAGCAAGGATAGATGTTTCCTTCAGGGCCGACAGCAAAGGTATCTCCCATACAGTCAACATAAGTACAGACCGTGCCCCTGCCTGTAAATACGCATTTGCACAGGTGATCAATGTTCATAACGTCAATTTGGCCCAAGTTTTCCAGATATTTATCAAGAAGATAGATTAAGAGTTCCCCGTATTCCTCGGGAGAAAGCGTCCATTTCTCAGGGTTGTCACCTTTTAAAGAAGGCAGGCAGGGGTGCAGCTTGAGAGTTAAACCTTTTTCAAGGTAAAAATTGAAAATATCTTCCTTATATTTTACGGAATGAGATGTGAAAGTGGTAATGAACCTCACATCAAGCCCATGTTCCCTGGCAATTTCATAGCCTTTCATGGTTTTGTCGTAGTATCCTTTTCCCCTCTGAAGGTCATTAAGTTCTTTTGGACCGTCCAGGCTAGAGCCTATAGGAACTCCATATTCTGCAAAAATTTCAGCTATCTCTGGAGTCATTTTCCATAGGTTTGTCTGTATCGCAAAAGCTATTCTCCTGGGGCTCAAACCATCAACCAGGAGTGGCAGTGCTTCCCTATAAAATTCCGCCCCTGCCAGAAGCGGTTCTCCGCCGTGGAAGGTAAAAGTAACCGAATCTCCCCTGAATATTTTAAGCCATTCAACCACTTCTTTTATCGTTTCAATGCTCATTATCGGGGACTTTTCTTCGGAACTCCAGCAATAGCTGCAGTTAGCAGGACAACCAAGGGTCGGGATAAGCATCACATGAAAAGGCATATTTAAAGCACCCTTTTTTTAAGCTTCTTTAAATTATTAGTACTTTTCTAAGTTTTCCTGAGATAAATTAAGATCGAGGAACTCTCTAATTTATTATACACACTGTTTATATAATTCTTTAGACCTAGCATCCAGGGAATTTGTCTTTACTCTCCTTTGTAAATCAGGATTAATTATTGAGTTCCATTAACTCTGACATATAATACTATTTTAAAGCGTATGCTCAAATATCTTATAGAAAGTGAAGCTTAATTCAGTTAAGATTCGCCAGGGAAAATGGACCTGAAGTGGATTTAAATTATGAGTTTAAAAGTAAAATGCATGAGTCTAAAAGTAAGGTGTAAGCCTAAAGATAGACGAAAGAGTTGAAAATTAAAGGTGGATCTCTAAAAATCTCAGCGCAATTTTCGGAATTCGATTCCTTCAAACCTGCATGTTGAAATTCTTCTCTCGCGAAAAGCATACAGGAAGATTTTAAAAAGAGCGTAAAGCCTGAAGTAATAAGCAAGCAGGAAAGCAAGCAGGACAGGAGAACGAAGCCCGCTGATGTATATTATTTTCTTATCGTCCCTGACCGAATCGTCCAGGAACTTGACTATACCGTCAAAAGCTTCCCTTTCAAGTGTGCTTCCTCTAGGCAAGCGGGGTCCCAGCACCACCACATCTTCTTCCATACCATCTGCGCTTTCAGTTCCTTCTACAAAGCCGTAATTGAAAATTGTGGGCAGGGGGGAAAAGAAAGCTCTTTCATAGCCTTTTTCTGTCTTATTGTATTTCCAGAAACTATACTTTGGGGTCTCTATAATAATTTTCATGGGGAAATAAGCCTACCTGAAATAGGAAATAACCGTTTAAGGTTTCTTCCGGGTTTTATCTTTTTCCATACTTTTCTACACTTTCCCAAACAAAAAGCATATATTGAAATTCTTCTTAAAAGCGGAACTAAAATCTGGAACTATTATCTTAATGTTAAAATTTAATATTTAAAATCTGATATGCAGAGGTATTCTGAATGAGTTTTAGAAAGAGAGTGAGTTTGCGAGATGAGATGAAAGGAATAGTTGAAGAGCCCCTGCTTCAGATAGTTCCAAAACGTTTTGATTACATAGGGAATGTAGCCGTAATCTCGATTCCTCCGGAACTTTCAGCTTATAAAGAAGCTATTGCTTCGAAGCTGTTTTCCATGCGAGGCAACACGCGAGCTGTGCTTAATAAGGTGAGCAAACTTGAAGGTGAGCACAGGGTTGCGGATTTTGAGCTTCTTCTTGGGGAAACTACTGAGACCATTCACAGGGAAAATGGCTATATCTACAAGCTGGATGTCAAAAAAGTCTTTTTTAATCCCCGTCTGTACTCTGAGAGAAGGCGGATAGCCTCAAAAATTACCTCTGGTGAACACATTATAATTCCTTTCGCCGGAGTCGGCCCTTTTGTGCTTCCTGCCGCAGGAAAAGGAGCAAAGGTATACGCTATTGAAATAAATCCCGACGCCTGCGCTTGTCTGCGGGAAAATATTCGGATTAACAGGCTTGAAGGTCAAATAGCCGTTATCCAGGATGATTTTGAAAAAGTTTCCCATATGTTTAATTCTACAAAAGCCGGTGAAGTGCCAGCAAATAAGGCTTTTTCTGATCTGCCCGTATACCTGAGTCTTGAGGAAAATGAAAATGAAAGTTTTCAGTTTCCTGAAAATGGCTTTGACAGAGCTATTGTCCCAACTCCTTACGGTATGGATCACTTTCTTGGCGAAATCTCGAAACTTGTCAGGAAAGGAGGGTACATTCACTTCTACACTTTCAAAGCCGAGTCCCAGATACCGGAACTAATTAAGGATTATGAAAAAATGGGGCTTGGAGTGGAACTCTACAGGAGAGCCGGAAGCGTTGCCCCAGGCATCAGCAGGTGGGTTTTTGACCTTATTAAAAAATAGGTGTGAATAAAAAGTTGCAGAAATTTTGAGTTCCCAAATAGATAGAGATTTCAGTTATCAGCAAGCAGGGATTTTAATTCGTCAAGCAGGTAGAGATTTTTCAGTCCTCAAGCCCGATATGTTTTAGGAAATGATGATAGTGTTCAGGCGGCAGCCGCGAATAAAAGGCCCTGGTTACGACTTCACTCAGGGACGGGTGAATATCCATACCCCGCATTATTGGCTCAGGACTTCCTGATTCTGTATACATGAGAGGAATTATCTGGTGGATCAGGACTGAGGCTTGTGGGCCTATTATATGAGCTCCCAGAATTTTTCCTTCCTCCGCATCAAGGATCACCTTTACGAAATAATCCCTGATCTCCATGGCTGATCCTTTCGCAGTATCCTCAAAAAACTTGAGGCCTATGAGTATTCTCTCTTCCCCATACTTTTCAATGGCTCTCCGTTCTTTCATACCTACTCCGGCGATTTCAGGGTGGGAAAAAACGGCATGAGGTATGGCATGATAGTCCACCTTTACTTTTTCTTTCAGGATCGCATTGAGATACACTATCCCTGATTCGTAGTTTGCTACGTGCTTTAGCAGGTACTTTCCGTTTGCGTCCCCAAATGCCCAGATATTCGGCTGGGAGGTCTCAAGATACTCGTTCACCAGAATCCAGCCGTGGATGTTTGTTTTGATCCCGGCTCTTTCGGGGTGGAGAATATCGGTATTCGGAACTCGGCCTGTTGCCACGAGAATCTCGTCTACAGTGATTTTCACTTCCTGTTCCGAATTTCTTTCCTTTGCGGTAACCGTTTTCTGCCCGTTGCCTTCTTTTTGAATTTCTATGGCTTCATGGTTTGTAAGGATCTGCATGTATTCCGACATTTTCATACTAGCAAGTCTGGAGATCTCGGGTTCCTCCTGCGGAAGAAACCGGGAATTTCTCCCGATAACCGTGACCTCGGCTCCCATTGCTGAAAAAAAATGCCCGTATTCGGCTGCAATATAACCCCCTCCCAGGATAGCGAGCTTTTTTGGGCATTTTGTGAGTTTAAGTACAGTGTCGCTTGTAAGGTATCCTGCTTCTTCAAGGCCTTTTACAGGTGGAATCGCAGGTTTTGAGCCGGTACAGAGGAAGATTATTTCGGAGTGAAGGGTTTTTTCGTCGACTTTCAGGGTATAAGGCGCGATAAACTCTGCACTTTCATGATAGTAGTCAAGATAGGGGTTGTCGGCCAAACTCTCCTTTATCGCCTCTATATCTTCTCCTATTTTTCTGCGCATCCTTTCCATAATCGCAAGGAAATCGATGTTCTTTATTTCAAGTTTAATTCCAAAAGTAGATGCGGTTTCCAGTTCCCTTATAAGTTCTGCAGGATATAGCAGGATTTTTGAAGGAATACACCCTCTGGTAAGACAGATCCCGCCTGGTTCGTCTTTGTCGATGACAGCAATTCTAATTTTCGGGTTCGAGTCAATAATAGGATTTATATAGTTCATTGCAGAACCTGTACCTATTATAATAAGGTCGTAGTTTTCCATACTTTCTCCTCACCACCAATTATAGCACGCAGTTTGCCGGTTATTATACTAATCTATTCCTGGTTATATTTATGGATCCGGATTTTGTTAAGTATATTTTGAGAAAGTTTTGAAAAATAAACGTGAGGCAAAAGTTTTTACTCATTGGATAATTTCTAAAGGACTTAAAGGGTTTGTTTAAATTCTTCCCGGCTTCGATTGCTAAAACAAATATTTTTAAATTTTGATATGTATCTTTTAAATTGTCTCTGAAAGAAGAACAGCTATCTTTTTATAAAGACAATCCTATTCTATGTAGTTTCCCAGAATGAGTAAAAACAAAAGATGTTTACAATGAACAGAGCTGCCCGATCTTTAAAGAGGGGGGATTCCTACTCGAGAATTCCTGTAATGCATATCCTATATCTCTTGCTCATTCTTATAGCTCCCTTTGCAGGGGTGAATCTTCTTTTTCTCCTATCTATCATTCTTTTCTTGGGAATCAGGTTTTCAGGAAACTTCATTTCCTACAGCAGAGATGTTACCAGCCTTGCTTTTTCCCTAGTTCTAATGCTCTTTGTTTCCGTGATCTCGGGAGGCTCTTCTTACACCTATCCTTTCTACATAGTACTTGCCGCGTTTGCGATTGCGGCAGTAGGAAACCATAAAACCTCTTTTTCGGAAACAGATACCGCACCTGATTATAATTTGAGGCGGAGCAGAATCAAAAAGAGGAGTTTTTCAATATTCTGGAGTTCGGCTTTCCTGGCACTTCGGATTGCTGCCGCATTCTTTGCTGCAAGCTGGATTGTCTACTGGCAGGATCTTCCGGTCTCATATAATCTTATCTTCTTCATAGCTGTGATCGGGGCAGTTACAGGTTCTCTATTCGAGTCAATCCCCTCCAAAATAGATAAGAATATTTCCGTGCCGCTAGGCGCAGGCATGACGATGTGGATTTTTGAGGAGTTTAGATATTGGGTACCCCCTGAAAAAATGCTCGTAGCACTTTTATTTTCGTTTCTCTTGGGTGTGCTGGCTTACAGGGCGAAGATTGCAGATGTCTCTGCCCTCCTGAGTGCCGCTCTTCTGGGAGTCCTAATAATCGTTTTCAGCGGACTTTCTTGGTTCCTGCTTTTGCTCACGTTTTTTATCCTAGGAGGTGGGTTTACAAGATACAAGTACACGTACAAAGAATCCATAGGGATTGCACAGGCTAAAGACGGTATCAGGAGTTACGAAAATGTATTCTCAAACAGTACGGCAGCCCTTGCCCTTGCAGTAGCATATGGAGTTTTCCCGGAGTACGGCCTTCCGATCGTCTATGCTTATATGGGCACGGTTGCAACAGCTACTGGAGATACTCTGGCAAGTGAAATAGGAACAACGGCAAAAGGAAGGCCAAGAATGATAACAACTCTTAAACTTTCGGAACCTGGAGTCGACGGGGCTGTCTCGTTGCTTGGCGAACTCGCTGCAATCTTCGGTTCTGCAGTAATAGGAATCCTTGCATATTTATTAGGAGTATCGGACAATTTTATACTAACAGTCCTCATTACAACGGCAGGAGGATTTTTCGGGACAAATGTGGACAGCCTCCTTGGGGCTACACTTCAGAAAAGGGGAGTGCTTTCAAACAGCGGAGTCAATTTCGCGGCAACATTTACAGGGGCAGGAGTCTCAGCAGTTCTGTATTTAATTTTAACTTAATTGGATGTGTAACATGTTTTATAACTGATTTTTTCCTTAAATCTATTCAGAAGTTCTTAGACTCCTTCCATTGTTTTTCAGGCATTCTCAGCTTTTTATTTCTTTTTTCAAGTTTCTTAAATACTTTCTTAAGCTCTTACTCCATTTTTCGGTTCCTTTCACTTTTCCTCCGGTTCCTTATCCTTATAAGAAGCATCCATTTATATTTTCATGAACATATCCTTTAGGAACAGGGTTACTGCACCATTTCACTTCTTATTTATTCGATTCTTAATTTTCAAGCTTACAGGAAGATTCCCACATGACAGAAACCGAATACGAAGGCAAGAAGATCCTAATTGTAATCGCCCAAGAACAGTTCAGAGACGAGGAATGTTTTGTTCCAAAACAGATTTTTGAGGCTGCAGGAGTAAAAGTTACTGTTGCAGCCGAAGCTACGAAAACTGCAAAAGGGATGCTCGGAGGCACAACCAAGCCTGATATCAAGATCTCGGACGCCAGAGTTGACGACTACGATGCAATAGTAATCACAGGAGGCTCAGGTTCAAGAAAATACCTGTGGGATAACAAAGCTCTGCAGAAACTCTTAAAGGAAGCGGATGCCCAGAAAAAAGTAATCTCAGCAATCTGTATTTCCCCTGTGGTACTGGCAAGAACGGGTATCTTGAAGGGCAAAGAGAGCACAGTCTTCAAAAGCCCGGATACGGTCAGCGAACTTAAGGAACATGGAGCTGTCTATCTGGACAGGGAGGTGGTGATTTCGGGTAGGGTGGTCACAGGGCGAGATCCTGCAAGTGCTGAGGCTTTTGGAAAAGCCATACTTGAGGCCCTGAAAAAAGCTTAATTCTCATCAAAGATCCAAAATACAGATCTCCTTCATCGAAAAAGCAGATCTTCTTTACCGAAAAAGTTGTCTGAGAATTCGATCTCTCCGGTTATCGGGTGTGCTTATTATGACAGTGGAACTTGAAACCATACTGGCTTATCACCAGGAAAGTAAACACAACTTTAAAGCTTATGCTCCGGGTCCTCACCACTTGGATCTGCCTCTCAAGCCAGATCCCTTCCTTAATTATCATGGAACTCGACTTTTAAATCTGGAAATCTGGAGCGATGAGCAAATAAAAGCTGAGCTTTTTCCTGCCTATGAACAGGCTTTCTCACCGGAAAAACTAAAGCCGTTTGAGTTGAATGCGGAATCGATTTCCAGGCTCTTTTTTGACAGTTTTGCCATCTCTGCCTGGAAAATGGCAGGAGGTACAAAATGGCCTCTTCGTGTCAATCCCTCAAGCGGAAACCTTCATCCTGCCGAGGTTTACCTTCTCTCCGGCCCTGTTAAAGGGTTTCTGAAAAATCCGTCTGTCTTCCATTATGCTCCTTTGCTTCATGCCCTTGAACTAAGAGCCGAATTTCCTAGGAAAACCTGGGAGCTGCTAAGTTCGGGTTTTCCTGAAGGCACTTTTTTCGTAGGCCTTAGTTCAATTTTCTGGCGAGTTTCTTGGAAATACGGACTTAGAGCCTTTCGATATGCACAGCATGATCTGGGGCATGCAATTGCTGCGCTCACTTTTGCTGCTGCCGGGCTCGGCTGGAAAACAAGCCTTCTTGCTGACATGGGTTCAGAAGAAATTGCAGTGCTTCTTGGCATCTCCGAAGAGAAAGGCCCTGAAAAACAGGAGCCTGCCTGTCTGCTTGCGGTCTATCCGGCAGGAGAAACCTGTAACAGAGGCAGGATTCCTTCCAGCGCTATTCCTACTTTTAGGAATCTTTCCTGGGAAGGCGTTCCTAACAGTTTAAGCCCAGAGCATGTTGAATGGGTTGGTATCGAAAAGGCAGCCTCAGCAGCTCAAAAGAAGGGAACAGATTACTTTGAGAATAAAGAAGAAGCAGAAGAAAAAATGAAATCCGGAATGCAAGCCATCTCATCCCTGAAATCCAGCAGTTTTAAGAACCGGCCCGAACTCGAAACCGTGCCCCTACGCAGCGTTATCCGCGGAAGGAGAAGCGCTATTGAAATGGATAATAGCGCATACATGGAAAAAGAAATTTTC
The DNA here is from genome assembly GCA_002496565.1 of Methanosarcina sp. UBA289. Classification (GTDB taxonomy): domain Archaea; phylum Halobacteriota; class Methanosarcinia; order Methanosarcinales; family Methanosarcinaceae; genus Methanosarcina. The sequence goes on from DAKJ01000015.1 coordinate 142,942, forward strand.
TATGCAATGCTGCAAAGAACCCTTCCGGAAAATAATCCGATTTTCAATACCCTTGCTTTTGGTTCCTTTACTCACCTGCTTCTGTTCGTAAACCGCGTAAAGGATCTTCTTCCTGGACTTTATATTTTCCTTCGCAAACCCGAGGAAAAAGAGAGATTTAAAGCTGCTATCAGGCCTGACTTTTTATGGGAAAAACCGAAAAATTGCCCTTCAGACCTTGAGTTTTACCTGCTGATGGAAGAAACCCTGCACTCTTTTGCAGCCCAGCTTTCCTGTGCCCAGCGAAAAGCTGCCGATGCCTGTTTTACTGCCTGCATGCTCTCGGAATTCAAAGAGCCTTTGAACAGATTCGGAGCCTGGATATATCCTTACCTTTTCTGGGAATGCGGAATTCTAGGACAACTTCTTTACCTTGAAGCCGAAGCAAATGGCCTCAGAGGCTGCGGGATTGGGTGTTTCTTCGATGATCCTTTGCATGACGCCATAGGGCTCAAAGGACTTGAGTTCCAGGACCTTTACCACTTCGCTGTGGGTTACCCACTTCCGGAGATAGGCGTTATAACGCTTCCTGCATACGAAGATTAATAAACGGATAAAAAGAGTAGAGACAAGAAATAAAATAAGTAAAAAGGGTATAAAGAACTAAAAAAGGAGTAAAAAGATTCTTTTGCAATTTTTACTCCTTTTTACTCCCTTTTCTATTTTTACTCCTTTTTACTCCCTTTTCTATTTTTATTCTTTTTTCTGTTTTTCGCTTTCTTTTTTCTTTCCTCTTCTCAGAGTTCTCCCTCGGACAACTCCGGGTTTGGAAGGCGGAACAGGCAGTTCACATCCTGATGGCAGTTCACATTCCACTACAATTCCCCGCAGCAACCTGCCAAGAATATCCGAGCCCGTAATAATTCTTTTCTCCTGGTCCCAGTAAAGGATAAGGTCCTGGTCAATTACATCGTCTTCAGGATATTGCGGATACACTTTGAATTGCCTAATTACTTTTTCAAGCCTGGTCTTAGGAGATCTCACAACGACCGGGAAATGGCAATAAGAAAGCGGAATGAATGGGCCCTTCTTGTAGACTGCATCTCTCAAGAAACCATCCGCATCAAGCACCATGACAGGCTCATCCTGAGGGTTGGTAATGACTACCCATTTTTTCCCGGAGGCTTCTATCTTTTGCAGAAAAGGATCGGTTGGTTCCCTTTTGAAAGAAGGAAATACCGGACGGTTATTTTCCACCGGGAGAGAGATTATGCTTCTCTGGTCTATTAGCGAGCCTTCGTCGGAAATGTTGACATCGTCTATGGAAAGAAAGTTCAGGGCTCCTATCCCTTCAAAAGCGCCGATATCGGACTTCCCAGACTCTATGTGCTTTTCAAGCATAATCCGCATAGACTGCTCCTTGAAGAGTTCGAGTTTTTCCCTGCCTAACCACCAGTCAAGAATAAGAGCTGTGGGCTTGGCTACTGGATAAAGCAGCATCTGGTAGAAGCGAACCAGAGGAGTTAGCTTTGCTCCGAGTGACAGGGCGTTTCGGGAAAAATATGCCTGGGGGACAATCTCTCCAAAACTGGTTATTACGAAAGTAGAGAAGAGGAAAGCTGCGGCCCCTGTCAGCACGGAACCTGTAAGCTGAGCAATTAGAACGTTTACAGCTATATTTCCCCAGAGTAGTGTCGTCAGCAGGAAGTTGGAATCCCGCCGGATTTGCAGAATCTTGAGAGCCTCTTTATTGTCTGCTTCTGCCTCAATCTCAAGCCTGAGTCTTCCAAGGCTGAAAAGCCCGATTGTCATACCTGAGAAAATAGCGGACTGCGTCAGGCAGAGTACAATTAATATCCAGATAATTATTTCATTCATTGTAAGTCTATAACCTCTATAATCTTCATACAGCCATAACTTAATGGCTTAGAGTTTAACAACTCATAATTTAATAATGGCTTAGAGTTTAACAACTCATAATTAAATGGCTTAATCCATCCTAGTTTTCATATAAACATAGAGTTACGACTTAATCCGTCAATTTATATATTTAACTTGATCGCCTTCATCTTCTAAGTTTGTTCTTATGATTTTCATTCTTTTAATTTTTGAAAGCTTAACCTTAAGCTGTAAATTTAATCTTAAATTACTTCTTCTGAACCATTAATTTCTTTTGAGCGCTATGCGATTTTAAACAGTACTGAAGGTAAAATTTGCGGGTAATCTTAATTCCGAAGCGTCCCTTTTTAATAATTATTCATTCTCATAGTTTAATTTATGTTCTCAAGTTTATTGTAAATATTTTCACAAAAGGCTTACTCGCAACCTTTCCGGGGGAGGCTTGACCACAAATTTTTTAGAAAAATTTGATCAAAACCAGAAACAAGTTGCACTAATGGCCGGCTAGTCAATCATAATTAGGAAAAGTATTATGAAGGAAATTGCCTCTGAAGTAATCTATCCTTCAAAGAAATCGATACGATTTTTCTGACACTGTGCAGACTACAGATAATGACCCTTCTAATTAGTGATATACATGGAAATAGAAAAAATTAACTCCGGACTCTCTACCAAAACCCCGGAAATCTGCCATACTCCTAATGCTCCTGTTGGTGGTATAGAGAAACAGATTGTGCTCTTCATTGCGATACTTTCGGGATTTCTTACTCCTTTTGATGGTTCGGCAGTAAATATTGCCTTGCCCGCAATTGGGAATGAATTTCATATGAACTCAATTTCCCTCTCGTGGGTTGCTACTGCATATCTCCTTTCATCAGCACTATTTCTTGTTCCTTTCGGAAAAATCGCTGACATTTATGGAAGGAAGAAGGTTTTTCTCTGTGGTATTGCGATCTTCAGCATTTCGTCTTTAATTATGACTATGGTTACTTCAACAGAACTGCTAATTGGACTACGAGTCGTCCAGGGTATCGGGAGTGCCATGATCTTTGGGACAAGTGTTGCTATCGTTACCTCTGTCTTCCCACCTGGTGAGCGTGGGAAAGCTCTTGGTATTTATATTACTGCAGTTTACATTGGGCTTTCTGTTGGTCCCCTACTTGGAGGTGCGATGACACAATATCTTGGCTGGAGGAGCATTTTCTTCGTAAATGTCCCTATAGGTATTACAGCAATTCTCCTAACCTTATGGAAGATTAAAGGTGAATGGGCTGAATGCAGAGGACAGAAGTTCGACCTGACAGGTTCAATCATATATAGTGTAGCGGTAGTTGCAGTCATGTACGGTTTTTCAGTTCTGCCGGACTTTAAAGGGGCTGCCTTATTAGCCGTGGGAATTATCGGGGTTATTGTTTTTGCTCTGTATGAGATGAGAATACCTTCTCCAGTTCTTGATATTTCGCTCCTGACAAACAATCGAATTTTTGCCTTTTCTAACTTATCTGCACTCATCAATTACAGTGCTACTTATGCAGTGACATTTCTTTTAAGCCTCGATCTCCAGTACACAAAAGGCTTCACGCCCGAAAATGCAGGGCTTATCCTAGTAGCACAGCCAGTTATTATGGCTATGGTTTCACCAATTGCCGGCCGGCTTTCTGACAAGATTGAACCACGGATTGTCGCATCTGCCGGAATGACATTTACTGCGCTTGGGCTCTTCCTTCTTATTTTCCTTACAGAAACAACTCCTATCTGGCACCTTATTATTACCCTGGTTATTCTTGGTATAGGCTTCGGACTTTTTTCGCCTCCTAACACGAATGCAATCATGAGCTCGGTCGATAAGAGATTCTACGGCGTCGCATCGGGAATGAACGGGACTATGCGGCTCCTTGGCCAGATGCTTTCGATGGGTATAGCAATGATGATCTTTGCGATAGTTATCGGCCCTGTGGAGATTACGCCTGAATATTATCCCCAGTTCGTTTTAAGCCTGCATTATGCTTTCATTCTGTTTACAGTGTTCTGCATTATTGGAATATTCGCATCCCTGGTAAGAGGGAAAAGGAGTCCTATAGTTCACGCCAATATATCTGAGAAAGGCAAAAAATAATACGTTAATCCTGTGTAATTCATTTAACCATTGCGTAACTAATTTAATCAAGGTGATAATCGTGAAAGTTCTTGGAATTAACGCAAGTCCGAGAGGAAATGAAAGTAATACCCTTCAACTGGTAAAGTCCGTGATCAAAGGCGCTGAGTCCGAAGGCGCGGATGTCGAGTTGATAGATCTCTATAAACTGCAAATAGAGTACTGCACAGGGTGCGGAGCCTGTTATGCTACAGGGGAGTGTCCCCAGATCGATGACTTTGAGGAACTTTTTGACAGAATCGTGAATTCCGATGGAATCGTTTTTGGTGCTCCTAATTATATTAACTCGGTTCCTGCGCCTATGAAAGCCTTCTTTGACCGGCTTTCAGATGTCGTTCACTGTCAGATGCTAGCCGGAAAGTTCGGATGCTCCGTATCCACGGCAGGAGGAAACAAAGCAGATGTTGTAGTAGACTACATGAACAGTGTGCTCACAAATATGGGCGTTACTGTTGTCGGAGGTCTTGGCGTCGTGATGGGGGGAGACCCGGCAGCACCTCAGCAGGCTGCGGGAACTGCCGAAGAACTTGGTAAGAATCTGGTAAAGTCGATTCGTGGCGAAATCACATATCCGGATCAGGAGGAACTCCACCGCCAGAACACAGAATATTTCTGTCAGCTTGTAAAATCTAATAAAGAAAAGTTTGCCCATGATTACGACTGGTATGTCCGGATGGGCTTGATAAAGTAAAATATAAGGCAGGAAATCTTCCTGCATCTCATTTTGTCTATATTTTCTTATAAGTAATTTACGGAACGTACAGTCTGCACTAGCTTCAATTTGCCGGCGAGATCAGGAAAAAATGTGATTTTGAGGTAAAGTACTCATAGGCGTACTGCCATAACTTTATTGTGATCGGGGGTTAACCGAATGGATGTATCTACTCTGGATAAGGAGAAAGGAGCTCACATCTCTGGAATTGACAGGGGTAAAGTTGTAATGTATGGCCTTAGCACCTGTGTATGGTGCAAAAAGACAAAGAAACTACTTACCGATCTTGGCGTAGATTTCGACTTTATATACGTGGATAAGCTTGAAGAAGATGAAGAGGGCCAGGTTGTTGAGGAAATCAGACGCTTCAATCCTTCAACTTCTTTCCCGACAACTGTTATAAACGGAGAGAAGGCAATTGTGGGTTTTAAGGAAAAAGAAATCCGCGAAGCTCTGGGGTTTTAAACATAAATTTAGACTAAATGAAATAGTCTTTGATAAAACTTTTTTGGAAAAGTTTTGTTTAAGGGGGAGTTGGGTTGAAAGAAGATGAAGCCGCCGAAGAAGACATAAGTGACGAATTGGTGGACAAAGTCTACAGGCGTTTGAATGACCAGGTTGAGAAATCAGGGTATCACCTCAACCCTGACGTTGAGTTCACAAAGGAACTTGTACGAGGGCTGCTCGCCAATGAACGGCGGTACGGCTACTGGTCCTGTCCTTGCAGGCTTTCGGCCAATAATCTTGAAGAGGACCTGGACATTGTATGTCCCTGCTACTATAGAGATCCCGACCTTAACGATTACGGAGCTTGTTACTGTGCACTTTATGTTTCGGACGAGGTTATCCGGGGAGAAAGAATAGTCGAATCGATTCCTGAAAGGCGCCCTCCAAAAGCCCAGAGGGACGCCGAAAGAGAAGAAGAAAAGAAAAGAACCGAGATGATGGAGAGTATGGAGTTTACAGGGAAACTTTCAAAACCGGTATGGAGATGTAAAGTTTGTGGATATCTCTGTGCTATGGACGAACCACCTGGAGTTTGTCCTATATGTAAAGCGAGAAAGGAAAGATTTGAGCGGTTTATGTAATTTTCAGTAAATGAAATTTCAGTAAATTTTCCTTTACTATTCCAATTTTATATTTCTTTTCATTTTTGCTTTTTAATTTTTATCCTTTTCTTTAGCATATACTTTCATTCTACTGTTATTTCATACGGTTGTTCAGTGTTTATCATGAAGTAATAGTTTCCAGACCATTTATTATAGGAACTCTCATCAATAACATTTTGCAACTACATTTTTGAGTGATCCATCTGAATTGTAGACATAAATTTGAAAATTCATAGCGCTCCATATTGACCAAGTTGAGTATTCCAAGATATCTTCCATTCTTTGGACGGAAATTATTCTTCATATATCTTTTTTAATTGAAGCCTGATATTTGAGATTTTGTTACTACATGATATTATATTTGCTTCCATGTCTTGCTGTTTAATCGTACATATCATTTGTTTGCCTGAATCACGGTTCATATTGTTATTTTGTATATAATGACGATTCATTTCTGCTTTAAATAGATCAGTATAAAACTGGTATATGTTAGATGACAAATTATAATCAAACTTACTGATATCGTGTTTAAATGTGAAATAAATGTCAGTTGGTAGATATAAGGGATCTATTGGAACGTATAACTGCTCCTCTGAAATGAATGAATTTGGCTGTCTCTTGGACCGTTGCTTAACGTATAATTCAGCATATTTTACAAGTTCTGAATTACTGAAGCTTTCAAAATTTATGTCCATTGCTTTTGCGATATTCTTTAATTCATTTAATTGTTGCTCTTTATTTAATTGATCTGTGGAACGATAAGTAAGATAGCTTCCTAATATTGAACCAAAAATCGCTCCAAAAAATCCTAATGTAGCATCGTTCATGAATGTGATAAATCATGTCTAAAGACTTAACTCTCGTTTTTTGTTCCATGAAGCAGGCAGGCTTCAAGGATATGCTTGGAGCAAATTATGCCAGCGCGAGAATATGCAGAAGTATCCATGAAAATAGGCTGCGACTCTGCCGGAAACAGGAGACAATCGATAACAGACAGACTCTAATTACAGATTTTCTCCATAACTATCGGCACTGAAACGACGCATAATTCGCCAACGGAGCGAATAAGTAGTTTGATGCTAGTATTTGATATGGTGATGGTATGCAGGAACTGACTATTGATAAAGCCAAAACAGCTCTTGTGGTCATAGACTTGCAAAAGGGGATAGTCGCACAGCCAACAAAGCCTTATCTTGCACAAGACGTTATAAAAAATGCCTCAAAGCTTGTAAACATATTTCGGAAACACGATATGCCCATATTTCTTGTGCATGTTATAATTACAAAAGAAACGATGCTCAATGTCTTAAGTGATGAGTCATTATTGAGTTCCTCAGCCCCGTCTCCTGACTGGTCTGAATTTGTGCCTGAAATGTCTCCTACTTCAAAGGATATTGTTATAGCCAAAAGGCAGTGGGGAGCCTTTTATGGGACAGATCTGGAACTCCAACTGCGGCGGCGTGGAATGAACACAATCGTACTCTGCGGAATTGCGACCGACTTTGGTGTTGAGAGTACAGCACGTTTTGCCTATGAGTATGGATTTCAACAGATCTTTGCCGAAGATGCCATTACTTCCAGCTCCGAGGAACAACACAAAGCAGCTGTAAACTTCATATTCAAAAGAATCGGCAGGGTACGAAAAACGGATGAAATCCTCAAAGCTCTCCAATAAGGTTAAAAAATATTTAATCTTGTTATCACAATATGGAACTAGCAAAGCAAATGCTACTTAAGAGATGGTTAGAAACTATGTACATCTCCTATGTAAGGTTGTACTACATCTTCTTGGAACATTAAGAGGAAACAACAACAAGGCCCCTTTCAAAATTTGGTTGCAGCCATTATGGTGAGGTTGCGAGATTTTCATAAACAGTCAACATATCTAAATCCTGCTGCCTTCATTTGTGAGTAAGCACTAAAGAATTATAGAGCTCATTATTTCCTGATTCACTGCTTCTTTTTGGATATTTTGCCTTTGATTCATCATCCATAGATTTACATTCTTATTCTGAAATTTTTGCAACGGAACCAAAGTTTCTTTTTGATTTATATAATATATTTATATAATAATATCTGTATCTTTTAGTAAGGATAACTATAGTTGGGAAATATGTGGTTGGTATATAAATGAATGCAGAAAAACTGAAAACTCAATTTTTGAATGTGAACGTTATATTATCTGAGAAACAGTAACTAGTCGTGGGTGTATGAGTAGATGGAAATAACAAACGACATAAAAAAGATAATTGTTATCTTAATAGTTATCTTGGTAATAGTCATGATGGCTGCAATGTTGGGACCGGTGTGGATGAGGTAATTGTGGCTGTCTTTCGTATTCTCTAATCAATAGCAATAAGATATGCGTTTAAATCTAAAGTCCAATGGTAACCTTTCACCACGTTAATAGCAAATCAAGACTGAAATAAATTACTCAATCCATTTGAGTCGCTTTTTACTTAACTCCCAACTGACTGATAGAATTCCACACTTGCAAAGCCCTTTCTTATTCCATAGGACTTACACACTCGATATAAAATCAAACACAAGAACCATCATTGGTTAAAATAACACTTTGGACATTTGATGGCTTAACGCTGATGTTTTTCGGTTCAAGTGTGTAAGTCTTATCCCAATAACTTCATTTTGGATTCCGTACCAGCTGACTGCTCTAAATATTCAATCTCCCTTTATCCTAGTTTTTCATGTTGATAATACGCTTACTAGAATAAGGTAGATGCAAAGCAATTTTACTCATCATGATTTCCTGGTTATCAACTTATATTAATTACAGAAACAGTATTGCTATCTGAATTCGTTACATATACCTTTGTTCCGTTTGGATTTACTGCAACTCCATAAGGATGGAGACCTACACCCACTGCAGTTGTAACATTGTTTGTTGCTGTGTCAATTACAGAAACAGTGTTGCTGCCGTAGTTTGCTACATATAAGTTTGTTCCCGAAGGGTTGACTGCAACTCCAATGGGATAGTATCCTACTTTCACTGTGGCTGCGATATTATTACTAGCTGTATCAATTACCGAGACATTATCGCTGCCGTAGTTCGTTACATATGCCTTTTTTCCATCAGGGCTTATTGCAACTCCATAAGGATTGTTTAATCCTGTTATTGCAGTTGTAACCGTGCTGTTTGCTGTGTCATATACTGAGATACTGTTGCTCCAATAGTTTGCCACATATAACTTTTTCCCATCAGGGCTTGCTGCCACTCCATATGGACTATTTCCTACAGGTATTCTGACTATAACAGTGTTATTTGCTGTGTCAATTACAGAAATATTGTTGCTTCCCCAATTAGTCACATATGCCTGTTTTCCATCAGGGCTTACTGCAATTGTATAAGGACTAGTTTCTACATTTACCGTAGCTGTAACATTATTTGTTGCTGTGTCAATCACGGATACGTTGTTGCTGCCCCCATTTGTCACGTATACCCTGGTTCCATTTGGATTAACTGCAATTCCTTCAGGACCAATTCCTGTATTTATATTGGCTGTAACATTGTTTGTGGCAGTATCAATCACAGAAACAGTGTTGTCATTGGAATTTGTCACATATACGTTTGTTCCGTTTGGGTTTACTGCAACTCCGTAAGGATGATTTCCTACAGGAACAGTAGCTATAACCATATTATTAAAATTTCTCAAATTAGAGACATTGGTTTCATTTATACCCATATGTGCAGGTGGTACAGTAGGTGAAACATCTTGCTCATCAGATGCCAATGTCACAGATGAAATTAGACTTAAAATCAGAACAGTGCCTACTAAAGTTAAAACCGTAGAGAGTAACATCTTTTTATTCATTTATTTTCCCCCTTATCCTTTATTTACACTTTAAATGTAGCGTAATCTACTAGTTACTGAAAATTTTATGGACAAATGACCTAATTTCTCTATATATAGAAAATATCGTTTTTATTTATCATTTCCCCTATTGATTATGATATAATCTTAGATTTTATAAGCTGAAAGGAATAATTATTTCTTATCATTCAGCGTATTAAAATATGCGATTAAATAACTGTTTTTTAATGCATAGGTTTTATTACAAAATCTATACATTACTCAACAGTTCCCTGTTATTTGCCGTTGAAGTTGGCTTAAAATAAGCTAAAATGTAATAGATCTTATGATAATCGCCATATCAAGTAGTTTTATGGAAATAAGAGGGAGCCCCTATAGCTGTGCTTGGGCAATGCCTGTAATAAGATTGGTGACTGGAGCCAAGCGTCGAAAAGCAAACCCCTTGCTTCCCTGTCAGCTTCCCACACGTTGCGGCCATGAACGCCGCAGCCTGTTCATATCTTGTTACAATCAGTTTAATTCTGGAAGTCCTCAGTGGATTCGAGCAGGTCAAGGTTTTCTTCGCCTGGAAGTCCGAAAATATATTCAAAGCCTTCTTCTTCAAGCTGGGCAACAAAAAGGATCCGAAGCTTTCATGAAAGCAGACTCTCAAGTGTAAATAAATTTCTGAGATTCTTCTTAATGAATTTTGGGTTCTTTTTCAATATAAAGCTTCAATCAGCCTCAGCTCTTGTAAGCCTCACTTATTGACCACAACCGTCTTTATGTTCACAAACTCTTTAAGCCCGTAATGTGAAAGTTCTCGTCCTATTCCGGATTTTTTTATTCCGCCAAAAGGTAGTCTCGGATCCGATTTAACCATTCCATTAATGGCTACAATTCCTGATTTTATCTTTTTTGCCAGCCTCTGAGCCCTTTCCAGATCTCCAGACCATATCTCGGCTCCTAACCCGAATTCTGTGGAGTTTGCGACTTTAATGGCTTCATCCTCATCTTTTACTGTAATCACCGGGGCAATAGGCCCGAAGACCTCTACATTGCAAACCCTCATGTCTGTGCTGGCTGCAGGGATGATGGTCGGCCTGAAAAAAAAGCCCTTATTGTGCTCTTCTCCATAAACTTGAGGTTCTGCACCTTTCTTTTTTGCGTCTTTCAAGACTTTTTCAAGACTTTCTATAAACTCTTTCTTTGCAAGAGGTCCGATATCGGTTTCCTCATTCATAGGGTCACCGATTTTCAGTTCCTGCATTTCAATTTCAAATGCCTCGATAAAGTCCACAACAACATCCTCTAGGACAATAAATCGCTTAGCAGCACAACTCTGTCCGGTATTGAGAAAACGAGCCTTTACGGCAGTCTGCGCAGCCCTCTCTATATCAGCATCCTCAAGCACTATAAAAGGATCCGAACCCCCAAGTTCAAGTACGAAAGGCTTGATCAATCCCCCTGCAAGCTCCCCTATTTCCGAGCCAGCGACTATACTGCCGGTAAGCGAAACCCCATCTATCATTTCTTCTTCAATAGTTTCCATGGCAGTTTTTGAGTCAATTAACAGGGTATTAAATACGTTTTCTGGAAATCCAGCCTCAATAAATACTTTTTCGATCTCCAACGCTGATCTTGGAACATTTGAAGCGTGTTTAAGTACACAGACATTTCCTGCACATATTGTCGGCACTGCAAACCTGAAGACCTGCCAGAAGGGGAAATTCCAGGGCATAATCCCAAGAATTACTCCAAGAGGCTCAAAAGTTATGTAACTTTTCTCTGCCTCTGTATCCACAATCTCGTCTTTCAGGAATTCGGCTGCGTTTTCCGCGTAATAATCACAGATCCAGGCGCATTTTTCAATCTCGCCTCTTGACTGCCTGATAGGTTTTCCAATTTCCTTCGTAATAATTTCGGCATAAATCTCAGAATTCTGACGAAGGACTTTACCAGCCCTTGAAAAGTATTTTGTTCTTTCCTCAATAGACAATGAACTCCACCCGGAAAAAGCGGCTCTAGAGTTTTCAATTCTAGACTCACATTCCTCGAAAGAAAACGAGTCATATGTCCAGTTTACCTCCTCAGTATAAGGATTAATGGATTTTATTTTCACGACTTCCCCCCAAAAAGTCATAAAAGTCATTTAATAATATTGGAATTCCCTGTATTATAATTTAAGGAAACTAGGCAGAAGACAAAGACTCTCAATTTCAAATTAATTAAAAGATCCAGTATAAAACGAAAATCATAAAATTATATATTATGTTTCGTGGGTTTAAGAGAATACTTTCTGAACTATCAATGGAAATGAGATAAAACGATGCAGAATTTTTGATTTAAGGAGAATTATGTTCAGAATCTAGCAGCAATTATTATAAAATCTCAATATCAATTATAAAGCATCTATTATAAAACACATTATTTGAGTGGAGGAAAAATATGAGAAAAGCACTTATTATATTGATAGTTTTGTTCGGCGTATTCCTTGCAATAGGGTGTGCTGGTCAGAAAGGTGGGGCTCCAAATAAAACAGGAACTCCTGTAGAGGCTGTAACTGAGGTTAAGGTAGTAACTGGCGTTGAAGCTGTAACTCCGGTTCAGGAAGTCGTAGCTGTAACTGAAGTTATAAAAGAAACTCCTGTTACAGAAGTAACTCCAGCTATGGGAGTAAATAGGACTACTATACAAGGAAATAATACTACTGTAAATAGAACCACCATAAAAGGTAATAATACTACTGCAACTAGGACCACTGTAACCAAAGTAACTCCTTGAGACAATTACTATATTATTTAATGGTAAATCGGTACTAAATTGTCTCAAGGTAATTCAGTGTTCTATCTTTAATCCAAGTACTTTATTGTGTAATTTGCCTTCTATATGCTAATTTTTAGAAGCATAAGGTGGCAGCTGTGAATTTGTTTGGCAACTCGAATAAGAAACATATGAGTTAATCTTTGCCGGGAAGGTATTTCTATCAGTATTCTCTCGTATAATGTAGTGATAGAAATATTACAGCAAAGAAAATAGATATAAAAGTAAATGATATCAGATGCTTGAAAAATCAGTTATCTAAAATTCTTACTTTAACGAAAAAAGTCTTTAAAAACGATTTTATTTTTTCGATCATTCTATATCCTTTTTTCCTATCAGTGAGCTTAATTGTTTTTCTGGTTATCAAAACATTTGGTATATTTTTCAATCTCGTTTTTTGAAATTCTTCTTTTGTAGTTCTAATGAAGGTAAAACCGGAAGATTGAGAAGTGTATTGACTTAACTGAAGATCCCTGTTTTCAGAGATACTAGGGGTGTTATACGGCAGATCATAAGAAGAATTATGTTCAGAATCTAGCAGTAATTGTTATAAAACCTCAATATCAATTATAAAGCAACTATTATAAAACACATTATTTGAGTGGAGGGAAAATATGAGAAAAGCACTTGTCATATTGATAGTATTGTTCGGTGTATTCCTCGCAATAGGATGCGCCGGTCAGAAAGCTCCAAATGAGACCGCAACTCCAGTTAAAGGGGTAACTCCAGTTAAAGAGGTAACTCCAGTTGAAGAGGTAACTCCAGTTAAAGAAGTAACTCCAGTTACGGGAGTAGAAAATGTAACTGGGAAGAATGTAACAAATGTAACTGGAAAGGAGAATGTAACAAATGTATCTGGACAGAATATAACTATAAAGAAGAAACATGAACAAAAGACTCCAATCGAATTAGGAACTCCAACTGGGACACAAACTCCAGCTAGAAATGTTACAGGTACTACTGGTGAAGGTGGCGGAGTAGTCCATGTAACTCCTGGCAAAGGTAAATGAAGAAACTTTATCTAAAAACAATATGGGCAGAGTAATCCGGTAATTCTAATTGAGCCTGAATTATCCTTGGTAATAGGCAATGATCAGAATTCTGCCCATAGTATAAAACTTTTACAGTAAAGTTATGTATAATCTTTAAATGTAACGAAGCTAGCTGTGACGTTTTAGTTCTGTAGCAGAAAGACGAAAACACTAACAGAAAGGCAAAAGTATCTGACTCTAGTACAAAAATCCGTATTTGCTGAGAAGGCATATAGGAATTACCTGGAAATTTAGTTTCAAGGAGAGTATCTTTTAAAAATTATCTCTAATTTTTGAGAAAATTATCCTTTTCTTAGCCAGTTAAACTGTTAGGCTCTTCGCTATTTTGGGTGGGTTTAATATAATTGCCAAGTTGAAAAATGATCACTCCAAATGGATACAGATCCCTCAAAAAATTAGTTTTTAAGGATTATTAAACCTTATTTTCTCAATTAAATATATTATCAGTCCTTCCACAATTAAGGTACATTAGTTAAATGATCTATTTGCTATTTAGATGGTTTAGGTTCTTTAATTAATTGATTAAATATCATTTTTTCCTCGCTTTTATCATTGAATTTTGTATAAATGAAAATGATATCAGGCGCCTCAGACATAAATCAAAGAAATTGTGAGCAAATAATGGTTTTATATTGGTTATTTATCAATTTTAAAGAGTATTATCGGTTATTTTACTAAAAAATTAATTTTCAAAGTGTAACTTTGTTGGGAAAATTCTAAACGCATATCTATTACCCAAAATAAGCATTCTATATCCCTAGTTTTAACAATGATTTGGAAGGACCCTAAAATAGATAAGTATCGACTTTGAATCTGATTTTCCAAACAAATTCTTTTCTATGTGTAAAACGTTTTACAATTTTCTTAATCTTTTATTTTAAAAATAAATTTTTGGCGATATAATATCATAGTTTATCTAAAGAGGTGAATTATATAAATATAATTCTAAACTTATCTTTAAAAATCTGTGATTCTAGATTAAATCATAAAGGAACTATGTTTAGAACCTGGTGGGAACTATTATAATCTCAAGATATTAATTATAATGCACTTATTTTTGTGGGGGAAGACGAGTGAAAAGAGGACTTGTAATTTTCATAGTTTTACTTAGCATATTCCTGGCAATAGGATGTGCAGGAAATAAACCGGCAACTCCGGTTGAAACGCCTGCAGTAACTCCGGTTGAAACGCCTGTGGTTCCGGTTTCTAACACAACGCCTCAACCTGCAGCAGGTGAAGGAAAGATCGTCGAAGTTGATATCCAGAATTCTGCCTTTAACCCGGAGTCAGTAGAAATCCTGACAGGTGATACCGTAAGATGGGCGAACAAGGATTCAATTGCTCATACCGTGAGAGGGCCTACCTTTGATTCCAAGGTACTTGAGAATGGAGACACATACGAATTTCTGTTTACGGATGCCGGAACATATAATTATAACTGCTCAATCCATCCTTCTATGAAAGGAACTGTGGTAGTAATTGAGAGGAAGTGATAACGGTTTTGCTTAGGCAAAAAGCACTGAAGTTTGATATCTTAGAACCTATCGATATTGACACCGAAATTAGCCTTTAAATAACCTTTTTTATTTTTAAACTGATTCATATACAGTTTTTATAAACTTATTCATTGTTTTTTAACTTTTGCGAGTTTAATTTAATAAAGCAACTCCATAGAATTTTCCAAGAAAAAAGTAATATCATTGCTTTTGGGGTAATATAGTCACTTTTTACTTCAAAATCACTACTGGATGATCTCTTTTCTACTTAACAAAGCAAAACCTAAAAGAAAGATGAACTTAAAAGATTCAGGAAAGAATCTTTTGATATCGGTGACCTGGCTTCTGTAGCTTGCGAATTGAAGTATACCCGCGAGATAAAGCAAATCCTTGCAAGAGAATTTAATGCTCCATCAGAGGATTTTGTAAAATATTTCGGAAAACAGGTACATTCCGGGCCTTTTACTCAGAATGTCCGTGAAAAGTTCACAGGCATTACAAAGAATGCCCTATCCCAGTATATAAATGAAAAAATCAACGAGAGATTGAAATTTGCAATGTCTGAAGAACCTGCAGAAGTAATTGTAGATAAAAATGATGGGCAGGAAAATACCGAGATTGCAAAAGAAGCCAATGATATCACAACAACAGAAGAGGAGATAGAAGGATATTACATTGTAAAATCAATCCTTCACTCGACTGTTGATCCAAAAAGGATAGTTATGAGAGATAAAAAGAATTACTGTGGCATATTGCTGGATAATAACAATAGAAAGCCCATTTGCAGATTGCATTTTAATACAAGGCAGAAGTATCTTGAGCTGTTTGCCGATGAGGATAGAAAAGCTGAAAAAACTCCAATAAATGAGTTAAACGACATATATAACTATTCAGAAAATTTAATCGCTACAGTAAACAGTTATGAGAAAGAATTGATTAAATAAATAGCAAAAACATAGATTTGATTTAAATTTTTTACATTGAAATTACTCTTTCTTCCACTAAATTCTACTTTTTAATTTTGGCTCCTCAGATTTTTCAGGGATGGTAAGAAAAGAAAAAATGAGAATAGGAAGAGACAAAGATAGAAACGAAATTAAAGCCAGGAACGGGAATTCAGGTTTTTTCTAAATCCTGTTCGGACTTTCTAGCTTCGTACAGGTTCCAGGGACTCTGTCCCATATCCATAAATTCTTCAAGCTGCGACTCCACGAATTCTATCTTCTCAAAACACGCAATATGGAAAAATGCATCTCCTTCATTGACTAGTGGAAGGTTATTTTTTCCTATAATGATGCCGTTCTTCTCGGTTTTCACGGGAATTTCTCCTGCTTCGCTAAACGGATCAACAACAAATCCGATAATTTCTCCTTCCCTTACCCTGTCCCCAAGCTTTTTGTGCGGGTGGATAATCCCGCTTTTCGGAGCCCGGACCCAGACGCTTGAGCGCGAGATAACCGGTAAAATGCTTCTCCTTTTTCGTGAAGGAGGAACATGTAGCATTCCTAAGGATTCATAACTCGCCTGATCCCGCGCGCGCCCATTCTTGCCGCAAGAGCATCAAATCGAAGAGCTTTCCCGCCTTAGTAAACAAGCACAGGAATACCAAGGTTGCTTGCAGCTTCTCGTAGCGATCCATCCCGAAGTTTCGAATCCAGGACAACAGGCATCTAAAAAATAAATATCAAAATAAAAATGTAAGAATTTTGAAGAAAAAAGTAGAATTGTACAATAATAAGCTATTGGACAATAAATAGGCCGATTTATTTGAAAATTGATTACTGGATATCTCCCCCTACTTCGGCATATCTGGGATCGATTTCTACAGCTTTCCTATATGCTTCTTCAGCCTCTTCTTCCCGCCCTAGGAAACTCAGACAGACAGCTTTCCCAAACCATGAATCGGCAGCGTCAGGACTAAGCTTTAGTGCCTGCTCATAAACACCCAGAGCTTCTTCGAAGCGCTTAAGTTGTGCAAGCACGAAACCCAGACTGGAAAAAGCTTCCAAATACTCAGGGTCAAGCTGTGTAGCTTTCCTGTATGCTTCTGCGGCTTCCTCAAATCTCTGCATCTGGCTGAGGGTAAAGCCCTTATTATACCAGACATCGGCACTTTCTGCGTTGATTTCGATTGCTTTGTCAAAAGCTTTAATTGCCTCGTCGTATTTTTCGAGATTCTCGAGGTCTATCCCCATGTTGTTCCAGGCGTCATCGTTCTCAGGATCCAACTCCACAGCTTTTTGATATGCTTTCAGAGCCTGCCTGTAACTGCCAAGGCTGTCCAGATCCACGCCTTTATATTGCCAGGCTTCTACAAAATTAGGATCAATTTCGAGTGCCTTGTCGTACGCGATGATTGCTTCATCATAGTTGCCCATTTGCCCAAGAGCTATGCCTTTTCCTACCCAGGCCTCTTTATAGTCGGGATTCTCATCAAGGACTTTTTCATAGGCTTCGACAGCCGCTTCATAATTTCCCGCTTGGCTCAGGTTTAGGGCCTTTCCATACCATGCATTAGGATAATCTGGCCTGAGTTTAAGGGCTTTTTCATAGGCTTTAACAGCTTCGTCATACTTTCCAACCTGGGAAAAAGAAAAAGCCATATTATTCCATATATCTGGATCATCTGAATTGATTTTGACAGCTTTATTATAAAGCTCAAGAGCCTCCTCATATTTTCCAAGAGTTTCAAGGACTTGAGCTTTATTATTTAATAAATTTATATTCTCTGGATCTTTCTCAATTGCCTTATCAAAAGCTACAATTGCCTCATTAAGCTTGCCACTCCTGAGAAGGTCAAGTCCGTATTCATTAAGCCCGTATGCAAGGACTTCATCACTGATTTCGTTCTTTCCTACATCCCCCGAATCATTCAGAACATACATATCTTCGGAAACCGTCTCTTCTTCAGATTTTTCTTTCCCGCCTTCTTTTCTGAAGGATTTATCGTTTGCTTCGTCCGAATTCATATCAATATTTCCTGCTCTGGCTTTTATGGTAGACCCTGCGGATTCTTAAGTGTCCGCGTTCGGTATTTACTTAAATCCATTGTTCGTTTATAATCTATACATCTGTCCTTTATGGCTTTTATAGCCTCTCCCCGGAAAACCCTGAGAAAAGTTCCAGACTGGATAACAGGGAAGGAAGATGCAAAATTCACAAAGTTCAGAAAACCGGCAGGCTCGAAGAAATGGAAGAATTCGATAAAAACAGGAGCATAATTCAGACAGATCAAGAAAGAATTTATCCCGGAACCTTAAAGGCCATACTTTTTGATATGGATAACACTCTTTTTGATTTCATAGCCGCAAAAATGGAAGCTTTCAGGAAGATTTTATCGTTTATTGGGAGAGAAAAAGGAGATATTGCTGAAGAACCTTCGGAGCTTTTCAGGTATTTCCTGAGAGGGACCTATGGTTTTGAAGATTACGAAAATATTCGAGACTATATGCAGGATAGGAATCTTTTTACAGCTCAGGGATACAGGAAATGCTGTGAAATATATGAACAGGAAAAGCTGGAAAATCTCGAACTCTATCCAGCTGTAACGAATACGCTTGATAAGCTGAAAGGTCTGGGCTTAAAGCTTGCGATTATAACGGACGCTGATAAGCATCATGCTTTAGCAAGGCTTACAAAAGTCGGACTTCTTAATTACTTTGATCTTCTTGTAGCGGCGGATACAACAGGCACAAAGAAACCGGATCCAACACATTTCCTTTTTGCGCTTGAAGTTCTTGAAATAACTCCCGAGGAAACCCTGGTAGTGGGAGACAGTATCAAAAGGGATATAGTCCCTGCCCGAAAACTTGGATTGAAAACCGCTTATGCTTCCTACGGAGACTGGAGACCTGGAGAAGAAGCAGATCAGTGCTTTGATTTCAGGCTCAATAGTTTTTCTGACATGCTTGATATACCTGGTCTTCTCTGAGCAGCAAGCCTTTTCAAAAAATGCTTGATCGCAAACCTTTTCAAAAAAGGTTTGATCGAAAACTCCAACTAGTGGCGTGATTAACCGGCGCGACGGTTGCGTTTGAGTTTGAGACCCTTATCTCTAGCCCTATCCGGCATGATAAACCGGCACAATGGTTGTGCTTGACATATTGGACTCTGAAAAGGTATGCAGGTAAACCTGTAAGCTGTAAATCTATAAACCAGATAGATCAGGAAAAAAGAAGACTTTTGGATAAATGAAAAACTTTTGGCCGTCAGTACTGATAATTCCTATAAGAATTTTCGGCTAACGGCTTTTTCTGGCTCTGGATCTTTGACAGCAATGGAAAAACCTGAAATCTGGCTACTTAAAGGAGATCGGAATATATCGGGTTTATATCGACCGCTCTTTCGTAGGCCTCCATTGCCTTTTGGTGTTTCTTAATCCTGTCGTATACAATGCCTTTACCGATCCAGGCTTTTGTAAAACTTGGATTGATATCGATAGCTCTCTCAAAAGCTTGAAGTGCCTCTTTGTATTTTTCCAGATCTCTTAGGGCAATTCCCTTATTGTACCAGAATCGGGCATTGTCGGGGTTTGCTTTTATCTTTGTGTCAAAGACCTCCACGGCTTTTTCGGTATAAAGCTTTGCTTCATCGTGTTTTCCAAGCCAGCGGAGAGCTACACCCTTGTTATACAGGGCTTTACCATTCGCAGGGTTTAATTCAAGAGCTCTATTAAAAGCGCTAATGGCCTCTTCATAACTCTTTATCTTGCAGAGCCCCATACCTTTCTTGCACCATTCGCTTGCACTCATAGAGCTCATGTCGTAGTTCTTCTCATAAAGGCGGATAGCCTTCTCGAAATCATCCATAGCATCTTCGTATGCTTTCATTTCCCTCAGAGCCATTCCCCGCCTGTACCATACTTCAGGATCCTCAGGAGCAAGATATATAGCCCGATAGTATGCATCCAGAGCTTCCCTATACTGCATAAGGCCTATAAGCAGGTCACCTTTGGAGTACCACGTCTTCGCATCCGCAGGATTGATCTCAAGAGACCTGTTAAGGACATCAAGAGCTTCATCATATCTGTAAAGGCTTTTCAGAACCATCCCTTTGCTAAACAGGATTTTTGCATTGTCAGGGCTTATTTCCAGAGCTTTGTTATATGCATCCAGAGCTTCGGCAAATCGTCTAAGTTCATGGAGTGCAACACCTGTATTGTACCACTCGTTAGAAGTCATCACTCAACCACACCTTTTTTCGATCACGTTTTTCCACTGTTAATCACATCTACTCTAGCAATAATATATGCCTTCAGAGCGTTAAATCAATTTTGTACTTTAGCTCTGTATCAAAAATAAGGACATATCTACAGTTTCACGTCGTAGTTTACGTTTTGAAGACATATTTACAGTTACACACAATAAATTATGTATTTGCTCTTTTTTAAGGATTTTGAAAAATTCCTATACTTTGTTATTTTAAAAATAAAGTTTTCATAATTGATTTAAGGATTAGATAAAGTAAAACAAATTTATACCATATTTTTCAATTTCTCATTAATATTAATGAAATATATTTATCTTAGCCCCAAATTCTTCAGTCTTTCCTCTATTTATTCTGAATTTTTGCCCTGACATGGAGGAAATCAGTCTTTTAAATAAAATCTGAAAAATCCGATAAGTTCGACTTCGGTAAAAGTCTAGACTTCTTTCTTCTCGCGGCATGTCAAAAGTCTGATTATTATCTCTTCATATTGAAGAATTGAGGATCTCTCTTATCTAAAGAGACTTAAATCAGGGTCAGAGACTTAAATTAATACCGGATTTATCTCTTCATAGCTTCTCGTCTTCTTAAAGCCTATTCTAAAGATCTTTTTAAAATAATCTATACGGGTGTCCCGGGGATATAGGCAGACATATTTAATTAATTATTATATTTTAACAAAGATCGTGAAATAACGACAGGAATATTTAATAAGAAATTAAATAAATGATAGGCATCTGAGAATACTTCTGACCGCTTTCTAATATGCTGTAATGATAAAAAATTTCAAAGTGGTGCCCTAAACTTTTTAGGGCTATATTTCCATTTTGTAAAGCTTTAGAGTGGAAAAAAATTTTTCTGTTCTGAACCAACTTTGAAGTCAAATCTGAGTACGCTTTAGAATCATTCTCACTCTGGCTCGTATTTCCACTGGGTTAAAAGGCGTAGTAACATAATCATCGACTCCCGATTCAAAAGCCTTAACCCTGTTTTCCACTTCTCCTCTTTCACTTAGCACCATCACTGGGATCCACCAGTACCTTGAACTGGTTCTAAGCTGCTTGCATATTTTAAAATCTTCAAGATCTGCAAGTCCGGTATCCAGCAAGACAAGGTCGGGTTTTTCAGTTTTTACGGCTTCAAGTGCGGAAAAGCCACCAGGGATTTTAACAACGTTATAATTTTCAGCTTCAAGCGTCGCCTTAATATTGCAGGTAATGTTTCCATCACCCATAATCAAGATTTTCTGACGTGTATCATTTAGATTTGCAATTCGGATCTTTATCAATTCTTCCGGAACTGAAAGACTGGAAGCAATATCCCTTTCACTTATTTCAGGCTGTTCCTCAATTAATCTCAAAATTTCACAATCAAGATTTTTATTATTAACCACCCTCCATCACCATACAGTATAACATTTTCTTAGATCTTAAACATTTCTTATATTTTTTATAATATGCCATATTTTAAATTTAATACAGTTTATAGAGCATAGAGTTCTCTAAATATTCAGAAGATTTTTTATCAATCGCCGGATTGCCCAATCAGGAGATAAGTTTATAACCGTAAATAACAAGTTAATATTGGAAATATGAATCACTTACAGAGAACAGCCACCTCTGAGATGATATCAATGGATCCAATGGAAAAAATCTTCGGTAAAACCGCACAAATGACAGTACTTAAGAATCTGATCGAACACCAGAACGAATCAACTTACCTTTCGGGAATAGCTGAAGAAACTGGCCTGTCTCACTCTAGCGTATCAAGGGTTATTACTCCTTTGATTGCGTCGGGAATCGTCATAGAAAAACCCCTGGGAAAGCAAATCCGAACTTTCCAGTTGAACATGGATAATGAGGCAACAAGATTGATCATAGATTTCTACAATAAAATTAACCAGATGCTGGAATAAGCCTGAAAAAATAGAAGCGCGAAAAATGGAAAATAGGGACAGAATAATTTTACTGTTCCTTCTCTTAAATTTATGAACAATTAAACTTTAAGGCGATCTCAGTCAACTGGTCCAGGTTCGGATAATTTTTCAGGAGCCTGCTTCAGTCAACTTCAGTCAGAAGATGATGATTCTAATATTCTCATCTAATTAATATTTCACATCTAACTAATATTTCTCATCTAACCTCTTTTTTGAGGCTCTCTATGTATAGACTTGCAGTAGTAGCTGCGAGTGCGCCATCTCTAACGGCTGCCACAAGCTGCCAGATAGGTGTATCACGACAGTCTCCAGCAGCATAAATTCCTTTCTTTGAGGTTTCAAGGAAGTTATCCGTTTTGATAAAACCTTCTTTATTCTTTTCCACATCAATGATCTCAGTATTCGGACGAATACCTACGTAAATAAAAACACCGTCTGTAGCCAGTTCATGCTGCTCTTCATTTTTTAGATCCTTATAAATTACTTTTTCGACTCTTCTAATTCTTCCGCTGCTTCCTAGGATTTCCAGGATAGAGGCATTGAAAATGAACTCAATATTCGGAATTGCAAAAGCCCTATCCTGGAGGATTTTTGCAGCTCTCAATCGGTCTCTTCTGTGAATAAGATAGACCTTCCGGGCAATCTTAGAAAGGAGAATAGCATCATTAATAGCTGTATTTCCTCCTCCGGCTACTATAACGGTTTTGTTTCTAAAAAAAGGCCCGTCACATGTGGCACAATAGGAGACCCCTTTACTGAGGAACTCTTTTTCCCCTGGTATGTTCAAATGCTTCGGATTTGCGCCTGTAGCAATTATGACAGCTTTTGATTCAAGGTCTCCGTTATCCGTGGAAATTACCTTCTTTTCCCCCTCGTCGCGAATAGAGAGTACTTCGGTTATCTGTGTCTTTACCCCGGCTTCCTGAGCATGGAATCTATATTTTTCCATTAATTCAAGCCCTGAAATTGCTGGAAAGCCAGGATAATTTTCCACTACATCTGCAAGAGCAATCTGGCCGCTAATTTCACTTCTTTCAAGAACCAAAGTGTTAATTCCGAAACGTACGGCATAGATCCCGGCTGTGAGCCCTGCAGGCCCTCCTCCTATAATAATCAGGTCGTACATACTTACCTCCTGAATTCAGAAAAACAGTTAAAAACTAGATATTTTGGAATTAACTCAGCTAATAAGGGATATAGCATCGGCTTTTTTCGGAAGGCCTGTGAAAGCTACCTCCCCATCAATAATAGTTGTAGGAACTCCAACTATACCGTACTTATCTATCAGTGCCTGGCCCTCTGGAGTTTCCGCATCTACTTCTTCATATTCGAAGTCATACTCAGATTTCAAATCTTTCCAAAGTCGACGGGTTGCCGGACAGGCAGTACACCAGCTTGCGTGAATAAGCGTAACTTTAACCATGATAAAACCCCACTAAAAAATACAGTTGTAAGCTCATTCTATTATTAATTCCATAATATAAATAAGTTAAGCGTACCCGTAAATTCGGAAAATAAAGAGTTTTTATTGCTTGTATCTATCCAAGCAAAAAGCTTTAAACCCGCAGAGATCTTAAAGCGGGCTATGCTTACATTTATAGGTCTGGGTCTTTTTGATGAATATGACATTTCTTTAAAGGGACTTGAGGCTGTCAGGGAAGCTGACATGGTTTATGCTGAGTTCTATACATCCTGTCTCATGGGTACGAACCTTGAAAAAATGGAGAAGCTCTACGGAAAAAAAATTATTTTGCTTTCAAGAAAAGATGTGGAGCAGCATCCTGACTGGCTCAACGAGGCAAAAGACAGGAACCTTTGCTTCCTAACTGGTGGAGATACAATGGTCTCCACGACCCATGTAGATCTGCGCTTGAGGGCTCAAAAACTGGGAATTGAAACACGTCTGGTTCATGGAGCTTCTATTGCCTCAGCTGTTTCAGGACTCACAGGACTGCAGAACTACCGCTTTGGGAAATCCGCAAGTATTCCTCACCCCTATGAAAGCAGGAGAGGCACAAAAGTAATCTCAGAAACTCCTTATGACATTATAAAGCAAAACCTGGAACTGGGCCTGCATACTCTGGTGTTCTTGGATATAGATAAGGAAAAAGGCTACATGACTGTAAATACTGCACTTGAGCTTCTCCTCGAAGTCGAAGAAAAGAGGAAAGAAGGGGTTATGCATGGAGCTGCTGCAGTGGGAATAGCAAGGGCAGGCTCGGAAAACCCAGTTGTAAAAGCAGATTATGCAGAAAACCTGAAGGACTTCGATTTTGGAAAGCCTCTCCACATCCTTGTAATTCCCGGAAAACTGCATTTTCTTGAGGCTGAAGCGCTTGTGAAACTTGCTGGAGGCCCAATAGGGTTTATGAAAGAAGTGGATTAAAGAGAGAATAATATTTCTAAATCCCTTTTGGTGATCACGATGCCTGCCGATCTTAATGAAAAAGTCAAAAGATACGAGGATATGTTAAAGAGAGCACTCCAGAAAGCCAAATATTCCCCAATTGAGGGATCCCATATGTATACCGTTGCAAAGGATTATTATACAATGGCAGAAGCCTATTATAAAGATGGGGTGTATTTTCTGGAGAATAAAGACCCTGTAAATGCCCTTGCCTCCTTCAGTTATGGCCATGCCTGGCTCGATGCGGGAGCGAAGCTCGGTGTTTTTGCAGTAGATGACGAAACTCTTTTTACTATATAAAACAAGAATAAAAGAGAACAAATAAGAGAAAATCAAAAATGCCTGAACCCTGATACTAGGGTGAAAGCATAAATACCTCAATTGGAAGGATTAAATTTCAGAACTATAAATTAAAATCTTAACTGAAAATATAAAAGTGAATGTAGTACTATTCTATTGAAGCAGAAACAATTTATATACTTTATTCTATTCTTTAGATTCTGTAAAAACTTTCCCTATCGGGAAATCTCCTTGAAAAAGGAGTAGAACTAAATAATTATGGTGGACGATAATGAAAAACTTCCATGTAGTACTTGAAGCAGCTTGGTTGGTTAGAGATGTAAAGACGGCTGATGATGCTATAGGCGTCGCGATTTCAGAAGCTGGAAAACGCCTGAACCCTAAATTGGATTTTGTAGAGGTTGACGTGGGAACTACGTCTTGCCCGATATGTGGTGAACCTTTTAGCAGTGTTTTCATAGCAGCAAACACCGCTCTTGTAGGTCTTGTTTTTGAGATGAAGGTTTTTGATGCCGAGTCTGCCGAACATGCGGAAAGGATCGCAAAATCCGTTATAGGAAAATCCCTCAGGGACATTCCGTTGACAGTCGTTGAAGTGACCGAATTCGAAAGGTCAGCCGAGAAGAGCGAACAGCAGCAGAAAAGCAAAACAGGCAAATAACAGGTTTTTCTCAAAGCCTGTTAGGAACTGAATAAGGCATAATGCTGCGGCTAGTTATGCCTCTGGTTTTCTTCAGACATGACCTGAAAAGGTACATGGCTGAAAAGAGGCCCTCGGTGAGAAAAGATCAATTTTGGTTAATATAAGTCAGCAAAAAAGCAAGTTTTATCTCTCCTCCAGGCTTTGTTTTTAAAGTTGGATCCGGCGTAAAGATCCGGGCTTTTTTACAATCCACGAAAAAAGAGGATACTACATGGACAGAATAATTTCTATAGTAGGACATACTGCCCTTGATTACATTGTAGATGTTGAAAAAATCGCAGGAAAAAATGAATCGTCCCCTGTCATTGATTATGAAGAATATCCTGGCGGAGGGGCCGCCAATATTGCGGTTGCCATTGCAAAGCTTGGGGGGAAAAGCCAGCTGATTTCCCCTGTAGGCACGGATTTTGTAAGTTCAGGATATGAAAAACTGCTTACAGAAATGAATGTTGACCTCTCCCGCCTTTATAGAATTGAGGACCGGAAAATTTCCAAAGCATTTATTTTTACTGACAGAGACGATAACCAGGCAACCTATTTTTACTGGGGAGCCTCTTCAAAATTCAAAGAATTGGAGCCCGAACCTGCAGATTTTGTCCATCTTGCAACCGCTGATTCGGTGTATAACGCGAAGATAGCGCAAATTGCCAATTTCGTATCCTTTGACCCCGGTCAGGATCTTGTTACGTATTCAAAAGAAAACCTTGAACTCATACTCGCTCATACTGATATCCTTTTTGCGAACCGACATGAGATAAGGCGAGTTTCAGAGATGACCGGAAAGAGTTTCTCCGAGCTTAAGGCGATGATTAACACTATCGTGGTTACATACGATTCAGAAGGCAGCAGGATCTATACAGGTAATGAAGAATTCTTAATTCCTGTAATTCCTGTCAAAGCTGCAGATCCCACAGGAGCAGGAGATGCTTACAGGGCAGGTTTCCTCCTGGCTCTTACCAGAGGATACTCACTTTCCACATGCGGGAAAATAGGGTCTACAGTAGCTTCTTTTGCTGTACAGACACGGGGCTGCCAGACAGACCTTCCCACCTGGGAGGAAATGAAAGCCCGTTATGAAGCCAATTTTGGAAGGCTTGAGGAAGAGTGCTGAAATAGCTAATTACTAAGAAATCATGATCAAAAGTCAAAAAGTATATAAAATATTATAATGATCCACGCATTATAACCCGCTACGTACGAAAAAGATAGTAAAACAAAAAAGGGATGCAGATGAAACTCGCAGCACTGGTTTCCGGTGGCAAGGACTCGATTTTTGCCATATATAAAGCCCTCCAGGAAGGACATGAGGTTACCCACCTGATTAATATTATTCCTGCAAGGGACGATTCCTACATGTACCATTCCGTCAACCTCCACATGGTAGAATTAATCTCTGCCGCCTGTGAAATTCCATTGGTTCAGCAAGAGTCCAGCGGAATAAAAGAACTTGAACTGGATGACCTGACCCTTGCCCTCAAGAAAGTAGATGTAGACGGAGTAGCTGTAGGTGCAATTGAATCTCAGTACCAGGCAGGTAGAGTGAAGAAAATCTGCGATTCCCTGGGGCTTAAGGTCTATACCCCACTCTGGCACAGGGACCCTGAAGAATTGCTCAATGAGATGTCAAAAGTGCTCGATATCCGGATTGTCAGAGTCGCAGCCGACGGTCTTGACAAGTCCTGGTTGGGCCGCCCTATAAATGTAAATTCTATTGAACATCTTAAAGCCCTGAACAAGCGGTACATGGTCCACATGGCCGGAGAAGGCGGAGAATATGAAACTGTTGTGCTTGACGCTCCATTCTTTAAAAAACGAATTGAGATTGTGAAAAGTGAAACCGAGTGGCAGGGTGACACTGGTTCCTTAAAGATCCTGGAAGCAAAACTTGTCGACAAAAATTGATTCTCAAAAAATTTCCTGAGAAGTAGGTGAATTCCAGAGATTGGATTTCATTTATTTCATAATTTGAAGCTATATAATT
This sequence comes from Methanosarcina sp. UBA289, assembly GCA_002496565.1. Taxonomy (GTDB): domain Archaea; phylum Halobacteriota; class Methanosarcinia; order Methanosarcinales; family Methanosarcinaceae; genus Methanosarcina. The sequence continues at coordinate 170,508 of DAKJ01000015.1, forward strand.
CTTCAAATCAAATCTTTTTACTTTTTATTCTTTATTTTTTACTTTTGTCATTTATGCGTTTTCTCAAGTCTATTTTTTGCATTTTTTTAGCTTGAATCTGGATTTACCAATGTGAACCTGACTTAAAAGATCTTTTGTCAAAAATATAAGTGCTGCGAAAAATCCACATAAAATAGCAGTATATCTTCATTTTTATATATTATGCCGTATATTTATAAGTAGAGCATCTGAGAAAAATCTTATTCTGTTGTAAACCTCAGCCAATACTTTTTCCCCCAACTCCCCCCAACTCCCTTAACCTCCAAATACTCAGATGCTCTATCCCCAACGTTATTGTTTTTATTATCCAAGTGCTTTCAAGTACTTTCATTTGTTTGTCCTGTTATTCAAAGAATTTCGCTTCTATTTTTCCTATATACTGTGTTTAACAATACTTTTTGCAACTCAGCCTGATTCTGTTTGTTTCTTAACAGATCTTTCCAGCTGAAATAAAATGAATAACTAGAATAACTCTAGATCAAGTGGGTTAAACAGAGCTGAGCAAGGGTAAAAAAGGATTTTAATAATGTTGAGCAAAGATGAACAGGGTTAACTGGTTAAAGCTGGTTAAAATTGGTTAAAGCTGGTTAAAAAAGGTTAAAATGGGTTGAGCAAAACTGAACAGAGGTAAATATAGCCTTAATAATTGAAATAGTTTAAAAAAAGATTTTCGGAGTGAGCCGACTGAATTTCGTAAATCTATTATCACTATTTCAAGCCTGAAATGAAGGCCTTTAACTTTTAATAGGCTTCTCAAGGCTTAGTTGGTGTCAATTAAATCCAGTATTCTCAAAGCAAGATATGCACCGTTTGCTCCATTATCGATTCCAACACTTCCAACAGGCACTCCTGGAGGCATCTGGGCAATGGAGAGCAGAGCATCGAGTCCACCAAGCTTCGCGCTAACAGGAACTCCTACAACAGGTCTTTTTGTCCTTGAGGCTACAACCCCAGGAAGGGCTGCGGATAAACCTGCAATTGTAATAAAGACCTTTGCATCAGTGCTTGAGATGTAGCTTTCAAGTTCGTCAGGGTTCCTGTGAGCAGAGATAACCATCACTTCATAAGTGTATTTGCTCTTTTCAAGTACGGATATCGCACGGTTGGCGATAGGCCTATCGGATTCGGAACCCATAATTACTGAGATATCAACCATTTTTTAACTTCTCCTGAGCAGTCAGGGCAGGTTTCCCTTGCCACTCAACTCGTTTTGACGTTCAATACTCATCCTGATAAGAATCTCAAAAATAGCTTTTATAGATCCTAAATCAAGATTGAGCTCGGTTGCGGCATTTAAAGCTCTGTTAACTACAACCTCATTTTGTTTCTGGTCATTTATCAAAGTTCCATTTATTCTTTTTGATTCAAGTACTCTTTCAGCCAGATTTACTCTTCTATCAATGAGGGCAAGAATTTCCCTATCAATTTCTTCGATTTCTTTGCGGACAGACTCAAGCTCGCTCAATTGAACTCCTCGCTTTATAAAGATATTGCATCTCTGTTATTTATAGAGGTTTCTATAACCCTGCCTTCGATCCCACAGCTTTCCCAGGCCGATCTAAGCTCTTCAATCTGGTTTTCTTTGACAAGAGCAACATATGCTGGTCCCGACCCGGATAGGCTTACTCCTTTTACTCCACATTCCAGGGCTCGAAGAATGCATTCAGTATCAAAGCCAAGAGCGGCACAGTAGAGGAAACCATTTAAAGTCATCGCTTTTTCATATTCTCCTGCAAGTGCAAGTTCATATGCCATATCCACATAAGGAGCAATGAGCTTTGAACGTTTTACATTTGTCTGTGAGCTGAATACTCTCCTATTCGGCGCAAAAATTAGTACTTTTGAATTGTATTCTTCTCTTTTGAGCAATTTCAATTCCCGGTTATCAGTAATCACGACTCCGCCGAAAAAAGATGCACAAGCGTCATCAAAAGACCCTGTTATCGTTACTTTTGCTTCCTTTGCAGCTCTTACCCCAAGTTTTACAGCATCAAGAGGAGGCATAGATTCTTCAATAGCGTTTAAGGTTGCGAGTACAGTTGCATTGGCAGCTGCACTGCTACTCTTGAGTCCACCTGCAAGTGGGATATTGCTGCTTGTTTTTACTGTGCCTCCAAGTTCAATCCCGAAGTGTTCAAGCACAAGTTCAACACACCTTTCAATAAGAAAAGTATCTCCTTCAGGCATTCCCTCAATAGATCCGTGGATTTTTCTTTCGCGATCCGAGAGTTTTACCTCTGAATATGTTTTTAATCCAGTCCCAAATGCTGCACCTTTCCAGGTCGCAAATGCTGCGATAATGGTTCCTGCCCCAGACGCGCAGGCGTGCCCTTCGAGTATCATCAAGCTCAGAATGCGTTATTCTTTAATATTTTTTACTGCGTTTCTTCATATGAATAAAGTATCCTGAAACGCAGAGTTCTGTGGCAGATTCATAAAAAAGCAAGAATCCACAAATATAAATAGTAAAGTTGAATCAAGTATATAGAAAATGTACTTCTAAGTATAATTAAAAGTATTATCAAATTAGGAATAAATATTTCTAATTTTCAAATTTAGCAACCAAAAACGGGGAATCAATTATCGAGACCAGGAAAGTACAGCAAACAGGCGGATCTACTTACATTATTTCCCTTCCTAAGCAATGGGCTGAAAAAGTCGGAATCGAAACAGGCATGAGGGTTTCTATCCAAGCACAGCCTGACGGAAAACTACTGATAAACCCAATTCTCGAAGGAAGGATAATCAAAACTAAAAAAATTGATGTTACAGGCTGTAAAGTAAGAGAACTGGAGCGAGACATCGTTGCTGCATATCTTCACGGATATGATAGGATTGAACTCTCCTCAGAAAGAATACTTGCAGAACAAAAACAAACAATCCGGAGAGTTTGTTACAAACTCATAGGCTCAGAAATTACTGAAGAAAGCTCAAGCTGTGTGGTTATCCAGGATCTTCTTAATCCGAATGAACTTCCTATCAAAAAAGGCGTACAGAGGATGTTCCTCATTGCGAGATCAATGCAAAAGGATGCGGTAAGAGCCTGTAAAACTGTTGATCACGATCTTGCGCTTGACGTAAGTCAGAGAGATGACGAGGTTGATAGACTATATCTCCTGATTTCCAAGCAGTTTCGCTCTATTCTCTGCGGAGGTGGGATGCCTGACTCTTCAGAAACAAACATAGAGGAATACCATGAGTTTAGAATGGCGGCAAGTCCTCTGGAAAGGATAGCCGATCACGCACAGAAAATAGCAAATGTAGCCCCAAAGCTGCAATATCCTGTTAATGATAAAATGATGGAAGAGATCGAGGAACTCAACGATGCTTACATGGAACTGGTGAAGCAGTCAGTTGAAGCCCTCTTTGAAGCCGATACTTCTCTTGCCAATCAGGTAATAGATAGCGTTGACAACATGCGCACATGGGTAGAGGAACTGCATGCATCTATTTTAAAATTGGAGTCACATGAGACTATGATTTCACTCGGGAGTGTTGTAGAAAGTTTATCTAGAATAGGAGATCTTAGCTCTAATATAGCCGAAGTTGCTATAAACGCGGCAATCCGGGACAGATAGACAAAGCTTTACCGAAAAAATCAGAAACACTCCTCTGCCTGAAAGTATTATATTACTTTCAAGCAAAGTATCCTAAAAGTAATAAAAAAGTTAGATATATAGTTAGAATCTTAAATCCAAAATAAAAAGTTTACCTTTTAATGCTTTGAAATACCCAAAAGATATCTTCAAATTTATATAAGATATCCTGAAGCTTATATAAGATATTTTGAATATCTGAATGAAAATTAAGGTATAAGTATAAATGAGAATTGAGTGAGAAGATACCAGAAGATATCTTCACAAAAATCATTTATATTTTTAAGGTCGAATAAATAAAAATAGGAAAAGATATAAAGGAAAGTGCAGAACATCAGTGCACATATAAAAAATTAATACGAATAAAATCAGTTCGGGAGAGTTTAAAGTCTTCTGGATAGAAAGCTTTTTATTTTTAGATAAAAAGCCCTTTTATTAATGTGGTGAGGGAATCAGGCGATAAAAAGCAATTTATTTATATTCTGGTGTTATTTCCACGGAGGCGCTTTCTATTCTACCATAGAAAGGACTTGAAAACTTCATATTTATTCCGAGGTATACTGGAAAGGAAAAAGAACATCTACAATTTCCCCCAATCCACTCAGTGCGGTAAATAGAAGTTACTTATATTCATGGATCAAAAGATTAAAAAAATTTAAGTACCAACCCGTAAAGGAAAGCAATCCGAGAAATCCTTAGGTGCTATGCTTTTCCCAAAGGAGGGAAGCTATGAATATGATAAAACGATTTAAGGTAAGCTTTTCAAAAATATTTAACAAGCTCTTTAAGAAAAAAGGAGCATGTATAGGAATCTACGGTCCCCCCAATGCCGGTAAGACGACACTTAGCAATCGGATCCTTAAGGATTGGGTCGGAGCCGAAGAAACGATGGGTTCTGTTTCTCATATAGCTCATGAAACCCGGCATGCCAAAAGAAGGAACGCAATAAGTATTGAGACCAACGGGCATACAATCAGCCTTGATATCGTAGACACGCCCGGGCTTGCCACAAAGATCGATTTCCATGATTTCATGGAGCAGGGAATGAGTGATTCCGAATCCAAAAAACGATCCAAAGAAGCGACAGAAGGAGTAATTGAAGCTGTCAAATGGCTGGATGACCTTGATGGTGTCATACTTGTTATGGATTCCACCGAAAATCCCTATACTCAAGTCAACGTAACAGTAATAGGGAATATGGAAGCCAGAAACCTTCCGCTTCTTATCGTAGCAAACAAGGTGGATCTCCCTGAAGCTGACCCGGCCGTGATAAAGGAAGCCTTTCCCCAGCATCCCATGGTGCCAGTTTCGGCCCTTGAAGGGGTGGGAATGGATTCATTTTATGAAGCTCTGGCAAAGCAGTTCGGGTGATCTACATGCAGGGAATTCAGCTTGATTTGATATCCGAAGCCAGAATTTCTCAGATGGCTTCGATGGAAAAAGTCCGATACATAATCGATGAGGTACGAAAAGGTAAAATCCTGGTGCTTGAAAAGGGCTTGAACCCGATGGAGGAAGCAAAACTTATAGAAATGACAATGTCAGCGATCCAGCCTGATGTGTTTTCAGGCATCGAGATGCAAAGTTATCCTGCAAACACAGATGGTTCATTGTTGGGAAAAATTTTCAAAAAACAGAGCAGTAAGAGACTTACGGTAATAGGGCCTGCAAATCAGCTCAAAACCCTTAAGAAAGATCGGAATCTCATCAGTGCACTTGTCTCTGCAAGTAAGTAAACGAAGTGGAAGCAATGTGTGCCCAAAAGACCCAAGACGTGGAAGCTATAATTTACCCTCCCCAGTCCCTCGGCTCCTTTGAGATGGGCAGGAATGACGTCACTGTAATCTGCACTTACGGGAAAATCGCCGTGTGGTTTGGACGGAAAGTTCCTGATTATATTATAGCACAGATACTCATAGGAATTTCAAAAGTCGACCAATCTACGGTTCATGAGTTTGAAATAATTTGCAAGTTTGATGAGATCACGGAGTATGAGAGTAAAGGGTACACACTCGTGTCCTATGGAAAAACAGCCAGTGGTTATCGCGTAAATTATAGTATTCCCTTTTCCAATAAAAAAGCCCTTTTCCACTTATCAAAGTTTATACTTGAAGAGCTCCAAAAAGGAGAAACACGTAAGGACTTTTATTGGAACGGTAGTGACTGTGATATCCAGAGGCTCTATCATGAATTTAAGAGTAATATTGAGAACTGGGAATTGAAAGCTATTAATTATAAAACTGAATCGCAAACAAGCAGGTAAAAGCCTGGACTGCTGGCATTGCGGCAAGGTGAAAAGAAGGCTTCCGAAATTTGCCCTGAGATTCCGCAATGTAATTTTTAAGGAAAGAAGGCTTTGGTAAAGTATTTCAGGAGCATTTTCTATCATTGACATAATAGGTGAATAAATTTAATTAATTGATTATTATAATATCAAATATTACCAGGCACTTATTCAATATTTTTCGGAGAACTCATATGGAAAAAGTTCAGGTAAACGACTGCGAAGATGTATTATTATCAATGAAAATGATTGCAGCAAACCTCAATGAGATAATTGACAGACTTGACAGAGAGGCAATAAAGTCAATGATCCAAAAGATTCTGGAAGGAGAAAGAATCTTTGTGATGGGAGCCGGAAGGTCCGGGCTTGTTGCCAAAGCTTTTGCAATGAGGCTTATGCACCTCGGATTCAGCGTGTATGTAGTCGGCGAAACTACAACCCCTGCTGTTCGACCCCAAGATGTGGTGATTGCCATTTCCGGATCAGGAGAAACCCATTCTATAGCCGATCTCGGAAAAATCGTAAAGGATATTGGCTCAACCCTCATAACGGTCACCTCTAAAAAAGAATCCACACTCGGTAGAGTCTCGGATATTGCTATGATCCTTCCGAGCAAGACTAAAAACGATCCTGATGCAGACGGTTACCTTGAAAGAAATATGCGGGGAGGTTACAAAAATCTGCCTCCTCTGGGCACATCTTTCGAAATTACATCGCTTATTTTCCTTGACTCGATAATCTCTCAGCTTATTACGCTTACAGGCGCCTCGGAAGCCGAACTGAAATCGAGACACACGAACATCGAATAAAAGTCTTAATTGCTAGCAGGTATATTTAAAAACATTAATTTATAGGGATACAGGAGGGCTCAATTTGAAGGGAATAAAGTTTTCAGAGAATGTAGCCAGGATAGACACCTCAGGGATTAGGAAAATTTTCGAAGCCGCAGGCTCGGACGCTATTAACCTTGGGCTTGGACAGCCTGACTTTGACACCCCAGAGCATATCAAGGCCGCGGCAATAAAAGCTATAAACGAGGGCTTTACGGGTTATACGGTTGGTTCGGGTATTCCGGAGTTAAGAGAAGCCCTGAGTTCCAAGTTCAAGGAAGATAACGGGTTCTCTGTTTCCCCTGAGGAGATAATTGTCACCTCGGGAGCCTCGGAAGCTCTTGCCATTGCCCTTGCAGCTCTTCTAAACCACGGGGATGAAGTCCTTATTTCAAACCCTGGCTTCGTGTCTTACAATGCACTGACCGAAATTATGAGTGGCAAAGCCGTAGGTGTTCCACTCGCCGAAGACCTTACTATGAAGCCTGAGACCGTGCTTGAGAAAATTACTCCAAAGACCAGAGCCATAATCCTTAATTCCCCTTCAAATCCCACAGGTACAGTCGCAAGTAGGGCAGATATAAAAGCCCTGACCGAGATTGCAGACGACCACAATATAACTATTATTTCCGACGAAGTCTATGAATACTTCGTCTACGAAGGAGAACATGTCAGCCCTGCCAGCTATTCGGACAATGTGATTACTGTAAACGCTACCTCTAAGAGTTATGCCATGACCGGCTGGAGACTCGGGTACGTGGCAGCTAGAAAAGATTACATAGGCCAGATGCTTAAGGTGCACCAGTACTTCCAGGCCTGCTCCAACTCAATTGCTCAGAAAGCTGCTTATGCTGCAGTGACAGGGCCCAAAGATTCGGTCAACGCCATGCGAGAGGAGTTCAGAAAGCGCAGGGATGTGCTCGTAAAAGGTCTGAACGACCTAGGGATGGAATGTGCCCTTCCGAAAGGAGCTTTCTATGCTTTCCCTAAAGTCTCAAATTCTGCTGAGGCCGCCTCGAAATTGATCTCAAACGGCGTTATTGTCACTCCTGGCACAGCCTTCGGAAGCGAAGGGGACGGCTATATCAGAATTTCCTATGCGGCTTCAATGAAGGATATTGAAAAGGCCTTGGGCATCATGGAAAAAGTACTCTGAAAACGTATTCTGAGGCAATGCTGTAACAAAAATATTCTCATAGAATAGTTTAAAATCCCGGAAAAAATCTGGAGGATTTTCAGAGATTCCTATAAAAGGAATATTTTTCTTGGGGTTTTCTTTCTGACTTTTCTTTCTCTCGGGTTTCCTTCTGCAACTTTATAGAAATCTTTAATTCAATCTTTTTTACTGCTGGAACTACTGTTTTGACGATATCTCTTTCAATAATGTCTCTCTCGACAATATACCTCTTGACAATAATCTCTCAGGTTATAGGTTTTTGTCAAAAATTTATTTCAACCGCTGTTTACATTTTTCAATAGTTTCTCAGCACATCATTTCATTAGTTTCTATAGAAATAGGAATTATCTCAGTGGATTCATAGTCCACATGAGGAATATCACCGTAGCTTTTGTAGTATAAACGTATGTCTACAAGAGTACAACGATTTGGAATTTCAACTTTAATCGTATTTGTTATTTTTTATCCGTAGTCACTTAAATGTATACTCCCTTTTTTCCCAGGAAAGCTTTAAACTTAAAGGACGAGGCTGTAACAAATCACTTTTAGGTTCAAGGCTGTATGTTTCGTTTATTACTGATTTGTTATGTTGATCAAACACTTCAATTGTCGTTTCATGACCTTTTATATCATGGTTATGTATTACGAAAAATGGCGCTGTTGATCCTGTGAATATAAAAGGAATGATTATGGGAAGAAATTTGTAAATAAGTAAAACCATCATTAAAAAAATCCTATAATGATAAATTCTTTCCTTGCATTAATAGTCAATTAAACCATCTCTGCAAATTTATATTTCTACTAAATGCTAGAAATGTTTCCAAAAATTAATAAACTTATATTATAAAAAAATGCTTACACAAGTATCAATATGCTTAACGAATCCTTTTACAAAATTGAATATTGCCTTCACTTTATATACAATTTTGCACCATATAAAAATCTTAAATCGAAAGTTTTATAAAAACAATTTTAAATTAAATTCTTCTTCCACTTTCTGTCACAAAAAAGTAAAAGCATTAAAGTAAATGAAAGATAAATAAAAAGCTCAATTAGCTAATAAAGCAAATTAGGGAGAAAGAAAAAACAGTTTTTTGTATTATTGACGGAAAATATGACTCAGAAAGACTTTATTCATTTATCAGATATAAAATAATTGCTAATTCAGTAATTACAGTAAAAAAGAGAAGAACTTTAATTATTTAGAAAATGAGCAAGTTTCAGAATTATTTTTCCTGACCTCGAGTTTAATTGATTATTCAAAGTATGGAATTCTGAAAATTAATTTTTAGTTTTTGGAATTAGTTCCACAATAAAACTAATATAGGTGTGTAAATTAAGGCCAAAAGTATCACATTAATTAGTAAAATCGAAAGAGATAATTGTTATTAGTACATAATTTTTCTTTATAAAAAGAGAAAATTAAAGAATAAAATTCCATCTGGACATAGGCTCTTTCCTTCTATAAGAAAAGACCTGACACCGTGTAAGAATCTAAATTTCACCAGATATTATGTATCCGTCGGTCCTGAAAATTTAAGATCTCTTTATAAATATAGTCTCGGAAAAGATATGAACAAGAGAAATGTGCATAAGCTGTTTGTAAACAAAGGAATTTTTGCGCTAGCCTGCATTTTTTTGTTGCTGAGCCCTGCATCCGTTGCTTCAGCCGCGGTATCTGGAGGTCGGGTGACAGGCTTTTCCTACGGAACATATATAAGTACGGCCAGGATTTTTCTGACGGAAACCCAGATGCCTTCTCATTTTCTTGCCGAGAATCTCTCGCTTTCGCTGACAGGAACCCGAGACGGGAAAAACAAACACCTTGAGAAAATCAGCCCCTTCTTACTCCTGGCAGCAGGTATTCTTGCGGGTTTTAATCCCTGCCTTCTTGCGGTAATGGCTTTTCTTGCTTCAGTCACCCTTGTGAAGCACGGAAGAAGAAAGGAAATGCTCAAAATCACGCTCGGGTTTTCGGCAGGAATCTTTACTATGTACATGCTTGCCGGAATGAGCATCCTTAGTATTGTTAATCTTCTACCTGAAATACAGGAAAGTTTTATAGAAGCTTCAATCCTGATTATTGCCCTTCTCGGCTTCTGGCATATTTTTGATGCCTACTGGCTAAAAAAGCATGCTAGATCTACTTTCAGGACTCCCGAACCCTTAAAAAACTTTATGGGCAAAATGGACCAAAGCAATCTTCTATTACTGTCTTTCCTTTCTGGAAGCATGTTTTCCCTGGTCAAAGCGCCCTGCGTAGGAGCGATCTACCTCTCACTCCTGAGCATTCTGGCAACAAAAACCGATATTTTAAGGGGAACAACATATATGGGCGTTTATAACCTTGGATTATTGCTTCCCGTAATAGCTCTTGGTCTTCTCCTTGCCTTCGGACTCAGTCCGAATAGAGTAACTGAATTCAGGGAAAGATGGAGAGTGGAAATAAGGTTGACAACAGGATTTATACTGATTTCTGTTGCTCTGCTCATGCAGCTTGGAATTCTCTAACCTCAAAAGTTGATTATTAAACACAATATTTATATTTTTGAAATATTTTTTATAAATTCTTCTTCTTCTTCTTCTTATTATTATTATTATTCAATCTTTTCAAGTAAAAAGAAAACAATGTTTTGCTAACTCATAAAGTATTTTTTTAACCTCAAAAATCATCCTGCTCAGGAAACTGATCGTTAGTCATTTGAACCATCTATAATGGAGAGAAACTGGCTCTCCATTATAGATGGTTATATTAATGTCGGAATCATAATCACACATCTTGGGCAGACTTGCATCAGATTCTCATATTTTGTGTCAAAGTCTACCTAAAACTCATGCTTAAAACCAAATAATAGATAAATTGACTGGTTGCGCTTTAAACCCTTACTCCATTATCGGTTATCGTAATATCGCAGGTTCCGACAAAAATGGTATCGTGCATATCCACACCGTTTATGCTTTTTCTGGGCATATCGTTTATTTCCACGGTACGATCAGTTATATGGATTTTCTTGTTTCCTACGTAAAAAGTTCCTGTCACTGCAATATACTGGTCTTCTGTAATTCTAGCATTGAATATAACAGTACCGTCCTCTTTTCTTATCAGTGTGAGGCCGTTTCCTTTCTCGATTTCTCCCTGTGCATCAAAGTTTTCATTGATCTGGATAAACTCGTTTTTATCTATTTTTGCTATGAGTTCGGAGTTCTCACCCCGGATCTCGGTTGACAGAATCAAGCTTTCATCGCAGTTTTCAAGAGTGAATAAAGGCGTTCTGTCTCCATTATTCCTATCAGGCTGATATGACAACCTATATACCGGATCTGCATACACATTCGATCCCAGAATTAACATATAATCATCACGAGTCATACGGTTTTCTCCTGTATATTTTTTAATGTGTGAGAATGTCTACAAATTGTTCTTTGTAACTATATAAAATCTACTTTATATATACAAACAATTATTTTTCAGTTAATAAATCCTTCTTAATGATACAAAAGCTTCCTAATATTTATACAAGACAGTTTTTTATATTTTCCTTTCTATAAAGAAGATTAAACTAACAGTGAAAAAGAAAGTATATTGCTAGATTACAGACTTGATCTTCCCTGCAAGATGTTCGTCATTAAGTTTCAAAGAGCTGACATTTTTGATTTCTCTATTCCTATCGGAAAATTTGGGGAGATTTTGTAGGTTGATGCAGGCAAAATAGGTACAAATAAAATTAAAAAGAGATTCGAAATCTAAGAGAAAGCTAAAAAGCCAGTTCTTAATAAGTGAACAGTATCTCTTATCTGGTTTCTATATAACCCTTGAATAATCAGGTTTTGCCTGTTCCATCACAGTTGATGCAGTTATTAGCTCCATTTCCCAAGCAAAATAAACATTCTTCCCACTCCATTTCTCCTTCAACTTCTTTCCATTTCCCACCTTCGCCGTCACAATTCAAACACCTGTCTCTGCCACTACCGCCACAATTACGGCATATATCATTCATAATTGCACCCCCAAACTTTTTGCGTAAGTATTAGTGTATGATAAAATACACCTTAATTTGACTGGCAAGCCAGACACGTTAATAAACAGTTAAACTTTATCTCTACGGATTCTAATTTCTGCGTAAGCGTTGAAAAACTGTGATTATTTTTATAATAGATGCTCTATACTAAAACAGTTTTGAAACAATGTTTCTAATACCAGATTTCAAGTTCACACGATACTATTAAGTAAATCTATTACTTCATGAAAATCTATTGTTCCAGATTTCTTTGGAGACAAAAAATTACATTACTTTTAGAAAATGGTCCTTTCTATAGGAATTTACTATAACATTAAGTGCAAATCCATAACTTACGTAGCTTAATTAAAATTAAATCGAGTCAGGCGTGTAGAGCTAATAGACATACAGTCCGACAGGTCAGGAGAATCAAAGGTTCCAGCAGGATTAATTGAACTATCGGTACTTTAAGTTTAATTCAGCAAAACTGTGCCCAGTATCTGTGTGCTTTGACGTAACCTCCCCAGAGTACGAAATCATTCAATTCTTCAAAATCTACTTCTACTGAGTTTAAATATATCTTATTCTGAAAAGCTGAAAAATCCATCTCGTACTTTTTCTTCATCTCGGTTATTTTTTTGTCGTAATAATAGGTTTTTTGTTCAGCTTTGTTGTGCACAAACCCATGTAAAGCTTTTTGTTCTTCCTTGTATAATGCGATTTTAGCCCTACTATCTATAGACTCAAGGAGTTTTCCAGGCACTTTTACATGCTGATTGTATTCAACTATGTCTCCCACATTACCACCCATTCTTATTCTGTCCCTTCGGCTTTAAATTTATTTGTATACTTTCCAACTTTTTTAAGTGAAGCTTTCAGAAATTTAACAAATATAAATATAGATATCTGGAAATATCCCTTATTTTTACCAAACATCCACATATTTCATATACTGTTACATATTAAATTTATGTCTTTAAAAATTTATAAAGTTTATGGAGTAAATTGGAGGTAATTGGAAATCTGACACTTGGTTTAAATCAAGTAACGATATATTAATGACTAGAAACATCTCGTGATTCAGTATAAGAGAATGAATAATGTTAGCTCACGAGTAAAATCTACCAAAACAGGAATTGAAATTAATCTCTAAGATAAAATGTAGTCGGTAAGTATTCTTTTTATCTCAAATAAAGTCTAATTGGAAAGCTAAAATCCTTAATGAGAGATTACAATGCTAAATTTGAATTTTTATTTCAGTAACTTTAATAATAATCAAAATTTAAAGAGATAAAACTTATATCATTGTGGCTTATTGCTGTTATAGATGCTGTTGTAAATCCTATTATTATTAATAAAAACAATTATTATATACTTGAAATGGAGCAGTATCAAAAGCGAAACCCTATTCATGAAGTTGAAAAATTAAATCCTATAACTAAATTTATTAAAAAATGTGATCCCTATGCCTAGAAAATATGCTAACAAAACAACCCACTTTATTCTCCATGACGATGGTACATTCGATGTTTATATGAATAAAAAGTTCAAAGAATGTGGACTTTATGAGGAAACCCTAGATACTGTAATATTAAACTACTTCAAACACTCCTCGATATTCCAAAAGGAGGAAGGATGCTTAATTTCTGAAAATTGCAGAATTTGGATAGAGGACAGAATAATTAATGTGCCAGGTGGCATCCTAAATAACGGAGTGTTCATAGCTAATTGTGATGACGAGGTACTATCCTAAAAGATTGAAGTTTGTGCCATTGAGTGAAAACTGACGGAAATTATTTGGATTCGAAGGAATCCATTTCTCGGAATTTTTTGTCTAACTAGAACAAGAGAAACTTTCTATATAATCTCATATTTTTCTATTTTATATATCGCACATTTCAATTAGTAAACTCTAATTTGGAATTAAGTAATGAAACTCAGTATATACATTAAATATTATTCTCAGTCCTCATTCTGATTCAAAATCCAGATCCATTAAATCAAGAATTGGAACAAATGGAAAGACTTATTTTATCTGTAGCTATCATTATCTTTCGATGGATTCTGCGACTGCGATGGTAGATCTTTTGTGATTAAGCTGGAGTTGAACCTTATTTATTACACGTGGCCTTATTATGGGAGTATTATAAAGACTGTTTAAATAAATCCTCTTTGAGCAATAAGTATGACCGACAAGATCAACTATCTTGATGGACTACGCGGTATAGCTGCGATTAATGTTATGATAATGCACTTCTTCATCTTATTAGTCCCGGCAATAATCTATAGTGATCGGATGCCCTCACATTTTGGGGGCCTTGAACAGCTTTTTTCGAGTACACCCCTGGGATTAATTGGAGCCGGGAACTTTTCGGTCTGCATCTTCTTTGTTCTCAGTGGCTACGTATTAACCTATAAATATTTTAGAACGAAGGACAAAAAAATAATTATAAGCGGTGCTGTACGTCGATATATAAGATTGTTTGTTCCTGTATTCGCAGCGATTATTTTAGCATTCTTATTAGCATCAACCGGAGTATTTCATTATTATATTGAAACTGTAATGATTTCCGGAAATAATAATTATGCCAACTACTGGACCTTTACACCAGACATTGTCGACGCGGTTAAGCAGGCGATTTGGGGATCGTTTTTTGCAGGTGAAGATACCTATAATCCGGTTTTGTGGACAATGACAATAGAATTTTATGGGTCGATGCTTGTTTTCGCAATGGCCTTACTGTTCGGAGTACAACGTACCCGCTGGACATTCTACCTTGCAGCAGCCGTGCTTTTCTTCAATTCCTACTATTTTGCCTTTGTAATTGGAATGGTACTCGCCGACACTTTCAACAGTAAGACGTCGGTGTTTAAAACAGATAATAAAATAATATTGTCTATTCTACTGATTTCAGGGTTGTTTCTCGGATCATATCCTGTAGGCACTGTGACAAACGATTCGCTATATGGTTTCCTCAATAACGGCCTCTTCCAAACACCAAAGCTGACCTATCATATTCTGGGCGCCGGCATGATAATGTATGTTTTATTGAACAGCCGATGGCTACAAAACATTTTTTCTTCCTCAGTGCCGGTATTTCTCGGAAAAATATCTTACTCTCTGTATCTGATACATTTTCTAGTAATAAGCAGCTTCACCTGCGCACTGTTCCTCTTCCTTCATTCAGTATTTCAATATGGGACAGCTGTTTTAATTTCATGTTTCTTGTCTGTATTATTAATCATACCCTTGAGCTACCTGTTTTACAAGTATGTTGACATGGTGGGTGTAAGAATATCTAAGATCTTTTACAATCGGATGGTCGATCCGTTCATATCCAGCGGTACAAGGTATATAAAGCAAAAAACTATATCAAGCGCGATTTTTACAATATATGATAAATTACTCAAATAATTATTTTATTTTTCTTATATAATTACCTTAAATTATTTTTATTCAAATTAAATTGCTGATATTTCAAAATCATATATTGCTTTTTGATGGAATACCACGTGCTTATTAGCATGAGATTTACAAGGTTAATTTAAATCAGTAGTGAAGCAATAAACTATCTGTGCATACTAATTTTAGTAAGTTTTACTGTACTTGCCCTTAACATTTGACATTATGTATAATAAAAATATTAAATAAAAATTCTGTCAAAAGTATCATATATAAGGACTTTGATATCACATTTAGTAAGTATAGCAAATACTTGACATATTTCTCGGGGTTTATTTTTTGAAATCTTCCTTCTAACACGTGCAAATTTCTCGAGAAAAATTAGAAATTAGAAAGCATGGTGAGTATGAAAATATAATAGGGAAAAGAATTTGAGGTGTAAAATATGTTAAAAAATCGGCTTATAATAGCAGGTTTAATGATATGTTTAATCCTGGCAGCGGTTCCATCGGTCTTGAGTGCTGCATCTTCTCAAGATAAGGGAGTGGCTCTGGGCTCAGGCGGTCAGCAGTCAACAGCTCCAGCCACATTGGGAAAATCAATGTCCACAACAGCTGTGACCAGCAACGTAGCAACAGAGTACTGGCTTGAACTGAAGGCATATCCTGCCTCCAACGCGAGAGCTCTTTGGCTCTATGTAGGTAATGACTGGAGATATTTATCCAACCCATCCAGCAATATTGAAACTTCTGTACAAAATGCATTTGCTAACCCTGACGAATTCCAGGTTAAGGTCTGGTACTCTGGACAGAAGATTGTCGGATTAGTAGTCATGACTAAATAATTGTAAGCAAGGATAGATTTTTAAGTTGCATTAAAAACAGATGCGTAAAATCCGTTTGCAGATTATAGCCTTTCTAATTTTAGGGCTTAAGTAGTTGCTGGCTTTGCAGGCAACTTTTAATTTTTTTAAATTTTAACACGGAGGATTTTTGGGTTTTTATAAATAGAGTAAGAGGGTTTCTTGTAATTTTTTCAGCAGATAACTTGTTTTTCTTGATATTTTCCTGAATGCGATTTTGCTGTCTTATTCCTCTTATTCCACATATCAAGGGGTAATCGTTTTTTATTTAAAGGAGTTTCACTTAAACTCCCTTAAAATAATGCCCTGTAGTATACTCAACCCCTCTTGCAGGCTTCAGCCTGGTTTCTTTTCCTGCAAGAGCTTCTTTGTATGCCTTTATGATCTCTTTTATCTCGATCTGATTATTGAAGGAAAGATCAAGTCGAAGCACATCCACACCGTAATCTTTCAGGTTTTTAACATATTTCAGCATATCAAGCACTTTTGAATTGTAAATAAGGGTCCGGGTCCCCAGACGCTCTACCGGAAACTCGGAATCTTCCTGGTCAATGAGAAGTACCTCGCTGTCCTTTCTTACAATTCTTCTGTCAATAAGGGGCTTTAAAAGATCATTTTCCGTAATGAGCATAAGTTCTCTACCGTAAACGAAAATTTCGGTCTGTCCTGAGCTCTTGCAGGTTTGGATTGCCTCACAGATGTTTTTTATCTCACTTAGGTTCAGTTCACTTGAAAGGGTTGCTCGATACGCTCCTGCCTGATAGAGAGTACTGGCTGTAAAAGCGTTGAAAATATTGAACTCCTTTCCTGCGGCAAAAGGTATGGAAAGCTCTTTTGCAAGCTGTACGACCCCAAAATCGGAACAGGCTATCCCGAAGCCTGCGGTTTTTACTTTTTCCAGCAGGGGTTTGAGTTTATCCAGTTCATGATCATGATTTATCAGGGGAACCCTGAAAACGAGTTCAACCTTTTCGGCTTTCAAATCTTCAAGTTTTTCCGTATTTTCAGGCGCGGTCAGCTCTTCAAACTTTGAAACCGGAACATAAATTATATCTGCGCCGGCAAATGCAGCCTCAAAGAGAGAGGAACTTTCATTTACTTCAACGCTAAGAAGTAGCCGTTTTGAAGATGAGTTTCTGCCCCTGGTCTCAATGGGAGCCTCACTGAGGGTCTTATTGAATGTCTCACTGACGGCCGGAGCATGCTCAATTTCATCAATCGCTTTGCTGCTGCGGCTTTCAGAATTGCACAGGCAATTGAAATCTGCAAGATCCGGGTGTTTTTGCTCTTTCTTATCTCCAATGAGGATTTTTTCCAGCAGGAGGTCTGCAGCCTTTCTCCTTGCGTTCTTCAGCACACCGACCGGAATGAAAATGTTTTCATCCGCTTCAATTTCGACAGAACTAGCCTCAAAAGAGGTGTCTCCAAGGCTTTCCATTGCTTTTCTTATCTGCCCAACCGTGGTAGGGTTTTTCTCGGCTTCCTGGACAATGTAATCATCCGTGAATTCCGCAGTAGCCTTCTCCCTACTTTTCCCGGAGTCTCTGAGCTTTTTACTTTCTTCTTCAATTATAACCGAAAACTGCTCTCCTTTTCTGGCTCTTACTTTCAGGCTTACAGGAAGCGTTTTCAGTTTTGTTTTTTGAAGAGTATCGAGGAGCCTCGTGTCTGTTGTGAGATAAAGCTCGTCGCCTCTCTGGACTGCTCTTCCGGTCTTCGAGCTGATTTCAAGCCCTACTTTTTCACCTTTTTTTGCATTTTTTATATGATCGCCTGAAATCGTGATTATGCCTGTAACTGCTGAGCCAAGCATTCTCTCTCGCGTGAAAATACTTATACCGTCTTTTACCTGGATGTCTTCATTCAGCCGAACTGTAAGTTTCGTATTCCCTTTTGAGCGAGAGATGTCAAGGACTTTTCCAAGGAATGCCCCGTAGTTTGAGCTGTATTTGGGATGGGATACGCCTTTTTCTCCGAGTATGAAACCTCTTGTAAAACCCCTGTAAAATAGTTTTGCAAGCTCGGCTTCCCTTGCTTTAAGTTCCTCTTTTGTCGTGTTCTCTCCCAGGCCGCAGATGCCTTCTACTGCAGCTTTATAGGCAGCGGCACTTGCAGTAATGTACTCGGGCTTTTTCATCCGGCCTTCAATTTTAAGGCTTACAACCCCGGTTTTTATGATTTCCTCAAGCCCTGTGAGAGTGGAAAGTTCGGCACAGCTTATGGGATAACTGCCACCGATATGCCTATCGTCAACCTCCCTGCCATTTACCACGAATCTGTACCGGCGTCGACAGGGTTGGGCACAGGCTCCCCGGTTTGCGCTTCTGCCATGCAGGAAACTGCTGAAAAGACATTTGCCAGAATAGGAGTAGCAAAGGGCCCCATGGACGAAAACCTCAATTTCCGCGTTTGAGTGATCCACGATATCTTTTACCTCAGCCGCGGTAAGTTCCCTTGAGACTATAACTCTTTTTGCTCCCAGGCCTGATAAAAAATCGACTCCTCCTTTATTATGGATAGTCATCTGGGTGCTTGCGTGAAGCTCCAGGTCCGGATAGATCTCCTTTAAAAGCTTGAGGAGCCCCAAATCCTGAAAAATAACCGCATCAATTCCGGCTGCATATGAACAATCTACTATCTCAAGCGCGTGCTGCAGCTCTTTTTGCTTGATCGGAATATTGAGAGCCAAGTAAACTAAAACTCCATGCGAGTGGGCCAGTTTCACGGCTGCATCAAGGTTATCAAGAGTGAAATTCTTTGCACCCTGGCGGGCATTAAATTCGCCGACTCCAAGATATACAGCATCAGCTCCCCCTCGAATTGCAGCAAGCAGGGCCTCTTCGTCACCTACGGGAGCCAGGACTTCAGGTGAAGTACAGGTAATATTTTTAGTAGACATTTTAGATCAGTTTCTTCTTTCCGGTGGCCGGAAGGTTTTTACAAGTTTCAAGATAAGGCTATGGAAATAATTTACATGAAAAGCTTAGCGGCTTGCTATGAAAATATAAGTATTGGTAATAATTATTAATTTAATAATTATAAAATTAATTATTAAGGTAGTCATTATCGGAAATAAGTTCAGTTCAATTTAAAACGGAAAGGTGTTTCTCACATAAAAAATGGATGGGTAAGCCCTTGATCTTTTTATTGTATAGAATACTTGTTGTAAATCCAAAAATTTTAAACTTGCTATTATAGTAAGATGATTTTTTTTTAATCGATAGATGTTCAATTTCAGGCTTATTTCTGAGTATTTGTAAATTTAATAGCCCGTGAGCAAATTTAATGTTTTTCCAGAGTTTTTACCTGAAGCTGAACCATTTTATTCACGTTTTTAGCTTTAGATCTATCAATTAATGTTTTTGCATAAAATAGGGCTAGTTTATCTACTTAGGTGTTTTTAAGACCCTCAATAATATAACCTGTTAAATTAAGAAAGAGTGAAAATCTATATATGCACATAAATATTCTTCCATTACATAATATTAGCTGTAATAATTAGCTGTAATCAGATAACTATCTGAATCTGGTTTTACTTGCTTTGTTGCTGGTTGGACAGGATTCTTGGTTCGTTTGAATCCTCTTTTTCCCTTAGTAAACGGTGAAGCTTCGTAAAACGAATGAATGCTGCAGGAATGCACGCAAATTAACCCACAGATTATATGCAGTTACCAGTTCGGCATAGACAGACTAATTAATTTTGCAACAAGGCAACTATAATTAAATCTGCGTATTTTCAGAAGCTTCATCCAGGATGAGTTATGACCCCACTTAAACTATTTGAGAGGATCAAATCTTACTACCTCGATCCCTCAAGAATAGGTGAAATCTTAAGAAGATACAGATATTTACAGAAACACAATACAACTTACCTCTCTTTGAATAGGTTCTTCCACCTGGCAAGAGCAAAAATAGTCCCGGAGTTTCAAAATCAGGCCTCTAAAAAGCTGGTCTCTGAAAAGCTGGTCTCTGAAAAGCTGGCTTTAATACGTAAGGAGGGCCTGGAATGGTAAGTAACGAAGAGATGAGGTCCGGGAATATAGTGAATCTATTCTTGAAATTTGTATTCCCGACTGTCGTTGGAGTTGTTATTGCCGGAATTCAGGGAATCATTGACGGCTTCTTTATAGGAAATGCTATAGGAAGCCAGGGGCTTGCAGCAGTCACTCTTGCCTATCCTGTTTATATGGTCATTATTGCCATGGGAGTAATTATCGGGATCGGTGCATCAAGTCTTGCGGCCCTGCAACTTGGAGAGGGGAATTTCAGGAGAGCCCTGGATATAGTACACAATGCTTTTTACCTCTGTCTTCTTACAGGAGCAGTTCTTACCGTAGCCGGGCTGGTTTTTTGTGAGACTTCGATCAGCATCCTTGGAGCCAGTGGGCCTGCTCTCGATTTTGCCCATGATTATCTGAGGATTATCTTAATTGGCTCAGTCTTTATGATCCTTTCAGTTGCTCTTGAACCTCTGGTCAGGAACGACGGGAAACCCAGGCTTTGTATGAACATCATGATTGCAGGGGTAATTGTAAATCTTGTGCTTGATTACCTTTTCGTCATGCATATGGACATGGGAATGATGGGTGCCGCTCTTGCCACAATAATTGCCTTTGCTCTCCCGGCAGTGCTGTTTATGCGTTATCTTTTCGGCAGCGAGGCAAAATTGAAACTCCGGATTAAAGCTATGAAATTCAAACTCGAGGCCCAGATCCAGATCCTCAGAGCCGGCTTTCCGTCTTTCGTGATGCAGTTATCATTGGCTCTCGTGCTCTTTGCACACAATTACATGCTACTTGGGTATGGTTCCGAACTTGCGGTCTCAGCCTATGGCATTATAGGATATGTCGTTTCAATATTCTCAATGCTTTTCGAGGGAATGGCTCTGGGAGTGCAGCCGATTATAAGTTTCAATTACGGAGCTGGCTATTATAAAAGAGTTTCAAAAACCCTGAAACTGACACTACTTTCGTGCATCCTTACCGGAGCTTTCGGATTTGTGCTAATCAACCTCTTTCCGGAAAAAGTGGTGCAGATCTTCAGCCAGGGAGACTCCGAACTTATGGCGATTACCCTACGAGGAATGAAGATAATTATGTTCTCTTTGCTCGTTGAAGGAATCGTACTCCTTACTGCTATCTATTACCAGTCAATAAATAGGGTCAGAGAATCACTCTTTATCTCCCTCGGGAAGATTTTTGTCGTTCTCTTTCCTCTGCTCTTTATCCTGCCTGCTTTCTTCGGGCTGGATGGAGTCTGGGCTGCATCTCCGGCTACGGAATATATCATGGCGATAGTAGCTCTAGCAATGCTTTCGAAGGAATTCAAATTCCTCAGGCATGGTGTAAAGGCGAAATCTAAGCACTCAGCTGGTACAAAAAGGGCATTGCCTGTAGTTATAAACAGTGGAAAAGCCAAAGTTGGAGAAAGCCTTAGATTTGTTACTTTTAGGCTTCCAGAAAAAGATATCTCATGAGAGAACAATCCCTGAAATACAGTTTTTAAGGCTTTAAACAGGAGCAAGAAAGCTCCTCCATTCTACCGTAAAAACTGTATTTCAGATGAACATGTGAGTTCATATTATTATCTCATTTTTTGGTATTTCTGGGTTTGAGCATGAATATTTACAACGGTTTAATCCATACTATTTTAACCTGTTATCATTCTCCTGTTACTATTCTCAAAATAATATAAAATAATATCTTAGACTGGAGATAGCTTGAGGTTATTAAACAAATTTGAATCTTCTATTTAGTCTGATTTCACGGTAGCCGCAGTTTCTGCATTTAAAATACCTTATTTTCTTTCTGAAAACGTAATTTAAAACGTCAACACTTCTGTATTCTTCGATTGCATGCTCTTTCCCACATTCTTCGCAGGTATCTTCATTTAAATTGTCCTGTTTTTTCTCGCGATGGTGATCTATGGGTTGAGGTTCGACTTTTACATCTTCATGCCCGCAGTTTATGCAATGCCAATAGTTTGTTAGGGTTTTTGTATATGTGTCGATTTTGCTTTCTTCTTTTACGAGAGGAGCCTGAAATTCCTCAAAAACGAAATGCTTCCTGCATTTTTCGCAGTATGAGTCCGTACAATAATTCACAATGGCCCTGTAATAACCAAACATATATAGGAAAGCAACCTCTGACACAATCGTTAAAAATTTTCCGGCTGATAGAAAGCCTTCGGATTTTATGGAGAAAAAAGTAGGAGAAAGCATCAAAAGTAGGAATAGTAATATTGAAAGGAGAAGTAGTTTTGAGAATAATCTGGCCCTTTTTTGAATTTTTTCTACTCCAAGTTTATTTGCCAGATTAACAGCCTCTTCCCTGCTTTCAGGACTATATCTGGGATTTAGTCTCTGGGTCATTTCCACGATGTCATTTTCAGGGTCTATTTTGTAATTGATGCCTTTATAGAAAGCCTGATATGAACCTGATGGAAACCTTATGCGTTTGTCTTTTGTCAATAGATCAGCGGCCCGTATCTGGTTGGATTAGCTGTTATTCATGACTATTTTTTATATATCTCAGGGCATAATAAATGTTTTTCCCGCAGAGTTGTGACTCTGCCGCCCGACTCTTATTTCGGGATGACGGTCCGAATTCTGCTTCGACAACATGCTGTCCGCTTTGCTACTTCATTCGTTCAAGCGGACTACAATATAAAAAATAAAATGTAGAAAATAAAAAGATATCAATGAAGACGTAAAAAGTTAACGATACCAAAAAACAAAAGTCATTCACAGGAATGAAAATGTTATTTTTAAAAATTAGAGAAGCCAAGGTCCGGATTTGAACCAGGACTGAATCGCTCTGCTGGCGATTGCGTGACCGCTCCGCCACCTTGGCAGTCTGCACAACCTAATACAGTATACGAATATATATATTTTTTGACTGATAGTATATCGTTACTCACACAGTGCCACTTACAAAATCGTTTTTTCTATGAACTTTCAACTTTATTCTTGAAGTAATCCCCTGAGAGAAAGGGTATAATGGCTTTAAATCCCGAGAAAACCCATTTAATTTTTAATTTCTATTTTGAGTGTAATGGAAATATAAGAAAAATAATAAAAATTCTTTTAAATTTATTTCACAAGTATTTTATATTCAGATATGTGTTTTTATAATTTATTTGCCGTTGGAGGTACTTGGAGGTCTGAAGGGGTTAGTTACAAGGATTGTGCTTCCTGACTATGATAGTAAACGTGAGTAGCTCCAGGGTAAAAATAACAAAGACCTGTTTAAGAGACTTGAGACACTGGAGAAGGATCAAGTATGAATAGAGTCAGCATCAACGGTTTTTTGAAACCCACTGATAACGGACCCATCACTGACGAGTATCTGGGCCATTTTTTGAAGGTCAGCTACATTCAGGAAATTAGCGGTAATTCGATTTACAGTAGGGATCGCATTGATGTCGAACGAAACGGAGCCTTCCGTTTTTTCTTACCCAATCAGGATCTACTAGGCGGGAAATCAATCACGATCGCGGCGTTTGCACCGGATGGTGAGCAATTGGGCACTCAGAACTACAGTTTTGGAAGTCTGAATGCAGCTATTTTATCAGAAAATGTAGAAGATGACACACAACCCCTGATCCTGCACGTGGACCCCAAGGTTATTCAATTCAATGAATCAAGCCCGGTTCTGAATGCCTATCGAAAGGTTGCGGGCAAAGTCATTGATATTTCTGGGGAGAAGAAAGTTGCCGGCATTCAGATCGTCATCATGGCAAGTGATGATCCGAATGCTGCCGTGGATAGCCAAAGCTATCGCCCGATCTTCTCTGCACAGACAGATCGTGGGGGCTATTTCTTCGGGCGGGTGGATAATAAGAAGACTCATGAAGGAGCCTACGGACTTATTGCCGGACTCGAGGGTACACCCATCCCGATAACCCTCGACAACAAGAAAATCCCCAAAGATATCATCCTGGTCGCTGATCTGTCTGGCTTACCCAGTGAGGTACTGTCCAGCAGCGGAACTCCTAATCTACCGGATGCGGAAGATCTGGTTAGCAGCCCCTCATTTTCCCAGGATCTGGGAGGGAGATGTGTCGATTTTACGATCCCGAACCGCACCCTGGAAGAATTCAGCTTTTACCATACTGTTAGGACCACGGAACCTGAGATCAAAGGCCTTACTATTACGGCTAAAGAAAGCAAATACATAAAAGATGAACTGCTGGCCATCTCCGACGAGCTCTTCACAATTTTCGGCAGACTCAACAATTCATTCAATACTTTATCCGTCATTCCTTACACAGTGGATGAAGAAAAAACGACAGCTGAAATGGATAATGCGGTGCGGATAAAAAGCACGCAAACCTCTGCTCCGGCCTCGCCGGTTTACTACCTGAAAGTGCCTTCAGGAACCACGCAGCTCAAATTAAGCACACAAGATCTGCTGCAGGTGAGTCCAGGAACCAACTTCAGCCTTTTGGTCAAAATACTGTCCGAGCAGGCGCGCCGAAAGGCGAAGTTGCAGGAATTACATCAACAACTTGCCGCGGCCTACTGTGGTAAATACGGGGTTCAGGAAGCTAAGACCTACTGCGAGGCCTTGACATCCAAGAATGCTTTGAATTACGCTACCCTGGAATCTATCCTTGGACACATCCAGAAGTATGCAAAGTTTGTTGAACCTAATAGCAAACTGGCCATACAGTTTGAAGAATTCGTTTCTGATATTAGTGAACTAATGCAGCAACCCTTTGCGGATTCCGGGCTCATTGCCGTCATGAAAACCCGTGGGGTAAAGCTGATCCAGGATGTAGACACGACCACAAATGAATCTCAGGATCAAGAAGAACTGCTTGGATATCTGCGACGTTTGGTGACCGAACTGGCACAGGTGAGCGAAAAAGGTGCATACAATTTCGAACCCTGCCCATCCACTGTGAAAA
The DNA here is from genome assembly GCA_002496565.1 of Methanosarcina sp. UBA289. Lineage (GTDB taxonomy): Archaea > Halobacteriota > Methanosarcinia > Methanosarcinales > Methanosarcinaceae > Methanosarcina. The sequence continues at coordinate 195,607 of DAKJ01000015.1, forward strand.
AGAAAACAATGGGTATTCGATGCTTGATACATCAGTTTGAAGACACGAAGGAAGTGCTGCGCAATAAAGCCATCTTCTCGCTCGGTGAGATCCTGATGATTCGCGCCAACTACGATGTATTTATTACTAGCATCGCGGCATTTCTCAATCTGCTGGAGCAGTTCCACAGTTTCTATACCTCAAGCACGGCCTTCATGATCTCTTTAGAAGATAATTACTTTATCGAGAACTACAACCCCATCAAAAGTTCGTTGAACAGACTGAAAAGGCAGATCTACACCGCCATCAATAAAATCGAGGATATTGAGCGCGCCTACATCTCCAACCATCCCGGTCGTAAGGAACTGACAGTCGAGAATAGTATAGACTGGGATGAAACTCCCACGATTTATGAAAATACCACGATTGCGCACGGCCATATCCTGCACTTCAAGCAAAAATGGAAGGCTGATGGGTATTCGCTCGGGGATTTACTCTATAGCTTGCCGCTGGCGCCCTGCCAGGAAAAGCAGATAGCGATTATCGACTGGGATCGTGAAGAACGCTCCGCCCGAAGCGAGAGCCAAACAATCACAGAGGCCTTAGTGGCCGATATTTCACACGACCGGGATATCAGTGAAATAATCAGTTCATCTTTCCGGGAGAGTATCAATGCCAGTTCAACCAATAAGACAGGTTCCACCAGCGGCGGTATCGGTGGCGCCTTTGGGTTCATAGGCAACTCATTAGGCCTCGGCATTGCTGGAGGTGTTTCCCATTCAGGTGCCTCATCCAGTTCTACTGCTACGCAAAACTCATCTCGGGATCTGGCAGGCAGTACATTGAACCGGCTGCAGGATAGTATCGCTCAGTCGGCCTCATCGCTCAGGAACCAGCGGAGTACGGTTATACAGACCGTCGGGCAAACCGAGAACATGACGGTACAGACCGAGGTGATTAAAAACAATAACCATTGTCATGCCATGACTGTGGAGTATTTCGAGGTGCTGAAGCATTATGCGATCGAAACGGAACTTGTGGACGTCCAGGAGTGCCTGTTTGTCCCACTGCCGATGAGCCTCTTCGATCATCAAAAGATACTTCGCTGGCGGAACACTCTACGCCGGGCTGTTTATGGCCAAAAACTGATCAGAGGCTTTGATGCTATAGGACGGATCGCCAATAATTACGCCGATTCTGACCTACCTATCGGCAGCTACGCGGATGAAGTGATTGAGGATTTTAGCGGCAATTTCTCAATCTCGTTCGAACTCAAACGCCCTTATAAAAGTGCAATCGACGAAATGAAAAAAACCGAAACATACGACCTTAACGTGCCGTTCCCGTGGTTTTTCGGCTCGATGGAATTTACGCTGGAGCGTGAAGTCCCGCTGACTGAAGCCGAAAAGGATGCCGTTTTCGAAACACAATACGCCCCGGAAATCGTCCGCACTTTTATCGATAATATCGAGATTGATGCCATCGCAGAGGATGGTACTGAAAGACCATTGAAGCTGGACTTTACCTTACTCTCGAATTACAATCGTGGAGTTCCTCTGGAAGTGAAACTCGCTAGTCAAGTGACACAGAATATCACCCGGCGCCAAATAAAGCATCTGCGTTTTCGCGCCAATACAACCGTAGACGCTTCTTCCAAGATCATATTACGGTCGGTCTATCTCTATTACCGAACCAAACATTTGAACGAATCCATTGTCAGGAACAGTCGGGTTAACAATGATATAATCAATAAGGTAGAGGTGCGAATCGGACTCAGTACGCCACCCTTTTTTGAGACTCAGAGAAAGACCGATGCGGCATTGATGTATACGCCACTTTCCGACAAAGAGCTGAGGGATCCGAGAAAGGAGGACCGCGAAGCTGCCGCCGCTTTGGTCAGTTTTTTGAACGAGCACTTGGAAATGGCCCATAAGGTGATCTGGTACAGCATGGATGCCAGCCGGTTGTTCGGTCTGCTGGATGGCTACATTGCACCAAATTCGGGTGGCAAGAGCGTCGCTAGTGTTGTCGAGAACAAAATATTGGGTATTGTCGGGAATAATCTTGTGCTTAAGGTCGTGCCTGGCGAGCGTCTTGATCCCGTATTCAAGGGCGTCGAAGACCTGTTGGCCTACTATCAACCAACCACGAAGCCGGACCCGTTCCGGATCAGTGTCCCGACTAAAGGCGTCTATGCGGAATCCGTAATGGGTAAATGCAACAGCTGCGAAGAAATCGATGATTCCCGACACTGGCGCTTTTCCGAAGTCCCTTGTGATGCCAAAGCCACAATCATCGACCCGATTTCCACCAGTACCCGACGCTCTGATGTGGGCAATCTGCAGGTCAAGGATCTACCATCAAGTATCATCGCTATGCAGACGGCACCTGCTTCACCCGATCCTACCGGCCTAGGTGCAGCACTTAATCTCCTTGGCAAGAGCGATGTCTTTAAGGATATGACCGGCTTGACTGGCACCCAGGCCAATGCACTGAAAGCTCTAGAGACCACGTCCCAAAGCGTGACCGATCTTGTAGGTATGGCTGCCGATCTCAAGAAGCAGGATGCTATGAAGAAAGATATCGGTAAGACACTGAAAACCATTCAGGAAGCTGAAAGCAGCAAGCAGATTTCCAGAGACCAGGCCAACAAGCTTGCTTACAGTGCCTTGAGCTCTATGGTGGGTGAACCGACTGCGAAACCGACAACCCTGACCCAGGAGAAGGAAGTTCAGGATCTGATCAAGTCCCAGTCGCAGCAAAAAGCACCGAATATCAAGATCAGCCGTGGGACGGAATTGGTCGAGGTTAACGAGCCCAAAACCGGCGGTACCGGAACCTATTTTAATTACACTGTTCCTGGGATCGTGCCGATCATTGCGCAGCCCTCGAGTATGACCTGCTGGGCCACGGTTGCGACCATGATGATTTCCTGGAAGGATAAAAAGTCATATACTATTGAGGCTGCAATGGATAAAGCAGGTGCGAAATACCGGGCCATGTTCGATGCTAACCAGGGACTACCCGCAGAGGAGCATGGAGACTTTGCTAAAGCATGTAAAATGACTGGTGAGCCGCCCATGTGCTACACTGTAAACGGCATGCGGGAATTGCTTGAGCTTCATGGACCTCTTATCGTGATCGCCGATGAAGCTCCAGGTGACCTCTGGGCCATTCACGCACGTGTAGTTCGTGGCATATATGGAGACGGCACAGTCGATGGCACCTCCCTGCGGATTAACGATCCTGCGGGCGGTCGTCAGTATACTGAGTCCTTCCGTGCCTTCTCCCAGAAGTATGAAGAAGTGGCAGATGCCCCGCGTTTGCAAGTTATGCACTTCTAATCCACCTTGACATTTGCCCTTGACATCTGCCTTTGACATGGTGGCTGTAAAGTCATTATACCAAGGGCATTCATTTTTCTTAGAAATCTCCATAATCTTTTTTTCACGCTGTCTAAAAGAGATTGTAGGACAGCCTGTTTAGGAAAGAGTGACCGCACACAATTGATTTTTTTTGGTGGCAATCCCTTAGATTAGCGAATTTAGCTAAGCTGAAGCAACGCCATTAGCCATCTTAAATGGAGCTTGTCACGCTCGGCGCAGGAGAGTTGCCTTTCAGAAAAGAAAGTCAGCAACAAATCAGAAGAATACATGAACCTTCTTCTTTTTGAACCAAGTCCTGTCAGAAAATCACAAGTTTTGGTAAGATATTTCTCTAGTAAGAACCCAATAAAATAACATTAAATGCTAAAAATATTATACATGATAGATACATGATACAACTTGCGTTCCTATCAAAAAACTCTACTATAAATGTTCTATCCTACAAAGATCTGCAGCATAAGGGTTAAGGATTGAAAATTAAGATTCAGTCCTAAATTCTATTCCAGGCCTTTTTTCAGATTGAGAAAAAGCATTTTGAGTGTCTTTCAGTGAATCCAGGCTTTTGTGTGGGAACGTATCCTTCCTTTGAAAAAAGTTCCCTATCTACTTTTTCTTCACTTCTTGCCACTTCTTTCTATCTTTTTCTGTTTTTTCTGTTCACCCATTTTTTCTCAATGTTTTTTCGTTTTTCCTCAATGTTCTTTTTATTTACTTTCTCCTCACTGTCTTTTTTGTTAATCTTTTACCTCTGCTTTTGCTCCTTCTTCCTCTTTTGCTCCTTTTTCCCCTTTGACCATTTTCATTATTCCTTCGGCTGCCATAATCCCTGTGGCAGCAGCATTAACTATATCTCTTGAAAGTCCTGCTCCGTCTCCGGCTGCAAAGAGGTTTTTGATGCTGGTTTCCATCTGCCTATCGACTATCAGGTGCATTGCATAGAACTTGACTTCAGGAGCGTACAGTAGGGTTGAATCTGAAGCGACGCCTGGAATTATCTCGTTTAAGGTCTCAAGACCTTCGATTATATCCATGACTATCCTGTGGGGAAGAGCCATTGAGATATCGCCTGGGGTGACGTCTTTAAGCGTATTTACAACAAGATTCTTTGCAAGGCGTTCTTTTGTGGAGCGCCGGCCCCTTCTCAGATCTCCCATGCGCTGCAGGACCGGTTTTCCTCCCCCTATCGTGGTTGCGAGTTTTGCGATTGAGCGGGCGTATTTTGTGGTATTCTCGATGGGCTCGGTAAGCTCTATTCGGACAAGGAAAGCGAAATTGGTATTTTCGGATTCAGTGTTTGCCAGGGAATGGCCGTTGGTTGCGATAAAACCTTCATATTCTTCCTTTACGACAAACCCGCGCATATTCGTGCAGAAGGTCCGGACAAAATCGTCGTAGCGGCGGCTTTGAATATGGAACTTGGGGTCGCGGTTGATTTTTGTAACAGGATCCATAACGATCGCAGGGACTTCTACCCTCACCCCAATGTCGATTCCGCCGTATCGCGCTTCAATCCCGTGCCTCTCAATCATATCAGAAACCCAGTTGCAGCCCCGCCTCCCGGGCGATAGGAGCACATAGCTGGCTCGAAGTTCTCGCCCGTCAGAAAGTATAATACCCCTGCAGGTCTCTTCCTCAACCAGCAGGTCCTTTACCTCGGTCTCAAGCAGGAAATTCACTCCTTTGTAAACAAGGTCCTGTTTGAAGCGCCCTATAACTGCAGGGGCATTATCTGAACCTATATGCCGCTGCTTTATTTCAATAAAACGAGCTCCTACTGAGGCAGCCCTGCGTTTAAGCTCCTCTATTTCAGGACCTTCGGTCAGCAGAGCTCCCTGAGGGGCCCCAAACTTCAGAAAAACCTTATCTACTCTTTCCACAAACTGCCAGGCCTCAGTCTGATCACCTGTCAGGGCTGCTAGGTCTCCTCCTACATCAGGTCGCAGGTTTAAGGTTCCATCCGAAAAAGTTCCGCAGCCTCCTACCCCGCACATAATGTCACATGGTGTGCAGTGCATGCAGTAAGTCTGGGTTTTCATGGGGCAGAAGCGTTCATTTATATCCCTGCCCATGTCCACAATAAGGATTTTTAACGATTTTAACTCTGCAAGCTCGTAAGCTGCAAACATTCCGGCAGGTCCTGCCCCTATGATTATCACATCATAGTCCGAATTTCTCTCCCCTCTCTCCGAAAGCTTATCTTTATTATCCATGCGTACCACCCTTTGGGATTTATTTAATCACTTGAATAACCCGAGGTTTTCGGTCTAAAGAGTTTCCATTTTTCAGAAATCCCCAGTTTCACGAATTGAAGTCTCTGAAAGTTGTGGACAACTTAAAATAAAATCTGCTCAAAATCCCCTCTTTAAAACCCCAAATCTCAAATAAAAGTCATATACGGTTTTTAAACCATCTTTCATGCTATTCCTGTATTGCAAGTGCACTCTCACATACATTCAACTTCACTTTAAATTTTTTTCTTATATATGTATAGACACGCCTAATCAAAAGAAATCGGAAAATTCAAGTCATGAAAGATAAACAAAAGCCTGCAACAGAGGTAGTCTTTGCAAACAATTTTCCCCTTAAACAAATCTTTCTGTCAAGTAATTTTTCCCCAATATTATAATCAGGTATGAAACTATCCGTATAAAAAACTTCCATCTCACTCAAAATATAGTTTAAAATGTATTTGTCTCCGAACCATATACCAGATTAAAGAATTTAAGGAATAAAATGGATTAAGAAACAAATACAGGACTTTCCAATCTTTTAAATTACAGATAACTTCACAACCTGCTACATTTTCACTGAAGAAGTAATCAAGGATATATAATAAAGAAAATAAATTCTGTTGTCTCTTAAATTTCACATCCTTTTTTGAGGGCATGAAATTTCATTGGTCTATATTTATGGTTTAATGGGGGAAGTACAAATGTGGGTAGATAAATTAACCGTCTTATTAGCGGTTTCTATCTTTATTATTACTGCGGTTTATAGCCCTGCATCCGCCAGGGAAATTATAGTGGATAATAATGGTTCAGATGCAGATTTCAAATCGGTTCAGGAAGCTGTAAACAATTCATCATCAGGAGATGTAATTCTTGTTTATCCAGGTTTCTATAACGAAAGTGTTGATCTAGGGATACAGAACATAAGCATCCTTTCTGAGTCTGAAAATCCTAAGGATACTATTGTCCGGGCTTTTATACTGAGTGTAAATAATATTACCCTAAGTGGCTTTAGCATACAAGAAAAATTAGTTTTAAAAGGTCGTCCTACGGATGAGGTCTGGTATGGTAAAATTGAAAACTGTACTGTTAAAAATAACATTTTGGAATCAGGTATTTATGCTGATCAATGTTATAATTCCACTATTGAGAAAAATGTAATCTTAAATTCAGGTATCATTGTAGATGGTCCTTGGGCAGATTCTAATTTTACAATTTCTGATAATCTAATTGTTAACAAAGGAATTAGCATTTCACATGGATCCTATAATTGTGTTCTGCTTAATAATACACTTTTAAACGGGGGTATAGGGGTAGCTCAAGGTCCTGGCTGCAAAATTCTCGGCAATTATATTTCAAGTGATGGAGGGGGCGGAATTGCTTTTTCCGAGTCCAGTAGTAATATTATAGATAATAATTTCATTACCAATGCCAGCTATGGTATTTCAATGCCTTTTTTTTCTGATAGTGACATAACAAATAACACAATAATCTCAAACACAGTGGGAATCTTTATTGCTCATTACTCCTCAGGCAGTTTAATTAAAAATAATACAATTTCAAACAACGGCATTGGGATCTCACTTGATGATTCTGCTCTAGTAACTGACAACAGGATTGAACTGAATAAAGAATGTGGAATCTATTTTGACCACTCCGAGGAACATGAAGGTTCTTCTAGTGACAGCCGGATCCATAATAACCTCTTCAATAATACGGTTAACTTTTTCAATAGCAGTAGAACTGAGAATCTAGAAAGCGAGAATCCAAGATATACCCCAGGTAGTGCTGTCTGGAACATTACTAAGACGCCGGGGACAAGTATTACAGGCGGGCCCTACCTGGGTGGGAATTTCTGGGCAAAACCTGACGGAACCGGATTTTCCCAAAGGTGCAATGATTGGGATGGAGATGGAATTGGTGACTCAATCTACACAATCAATACATATGATGTTGATTACCTTCCTCTTGTCTCTATGTCCAAAACTCGGCAGCAAGTATTTCCTGTAGCAAACTTCAGTACTAATGTGAGCAATGGCTACGTACCTCTTTCTGTCCTGTTTACAGACTTTCCGCAAAATGAAACATCCAGAGTATGGGATTTCGATAATGACGGAGTTACGGACTCCATAGATAAAAACCCGGTTCATGTGTACCCGGTACCTGGAATCTATACTGTCAATCTGACAGTAAGCAATGAAAACGGCACCTCCTCGAGATTATATCCAGTAACAGCATCCAATCGGCCTCAATATACTCTTACGGAGTATCAAATCACTACAAATAATTCTAATCAAACGATGCCTTCTATTTATGGGGATAAAATAGTATTTTTAGATGACCGCAGTGGATGGAACAATATCTACATGTACGATCTTTCTACTTCCAAGGAAGCCCAAATTACCACAAGTGAATCAAAAAAGGAATACCCTGCTATCTTTGAAGATAGAATAGTTTGGCAGGAATATAGCAATAATACCAATACCCGGGATAAATCGGATATACATATGTATAATCTTTCCACTTCAAAAGAAATTCAGGTCACCAATAGTGGAGGAGCGCGCAATCCTGTTATCTACGGGGACAAAATAGCATATATATACACACTCAACGGAATCACAAACATCTGCTTTTACGATCTTTCTACTTCCAGCGAAATTCAGATTACAAATAATGGGAGTGCAAAAAATCCTGCTATTTACAAGGATAGAATAGTGTGGCAGGATTCTCGCAATAGGTGGGAAACTTACGATATCTACATGTACGATCTTTTCACTAAAAAGGAAACTCAAATTACAACTAACCAGTCAATCAAGGACCTTGCTATATATGGAGACAAGATAGTATGGACAGATTACCGCAATGGATATTCTGATATTTACATGTACAATCTCTCTACCTCTAAGGAAACTCGGATAACCATCAATGGATCAGCATATGACCCTACAATCTATGAGGATAGGATTGTATGGCAGGATCGTAACGATAGAGAATATTTAAACGCCGATATTTATATGTACAATATCTCTACTCATACGGAAACCCAGATTACCTCAAATAAATCAAGACAGTCGAGTCCTGCAATCTACGGTGACAGGATAGTTTGGGTGGATTCGCATAATGAATATACAAATATTTTTCCCTACGCAAATGCAGATATTTACATGTGTACTGTCTCGGGAATAGAGCCATCACTAAAAACACCTGTTGCTGACTTCTTTGTTAATATAACATCAGGAAATGCACCCTTAAAAGTATTATTTACTGATAACAGTACAGGTTCACCGAACTTCTGGCACTGGGATTTTGGAGACGGCATTAAGTCAAAACGCGCTTTAAACGCCACGCATACATTCACTGAACCAGGAGAGTACGATGTAAGTCTTACAGTAACGAATGAAAATGGTAGCAACACCAGAATCATTCCAAAGTATATTACAGTCTCCAAAAGGAAATGAACATTTTAAATTGAAAAGCCAGTTTACTCTCTTATTAATTAGTGACATTTTAATAAGCTTGTAGCTTGGCAAGCTGTTTAATGTCCACTTCTTTTTCTTAATTTTCAGCTTCTTGTGCAGGTGTTTTTTCTGGCTTTCTATGTTCTTTATCTCTTGTTAACCCTCTACTACCCCTGTAAAGTTAAAATAGGTTTATAAATCCTCATTTGATTGTATAGCCACTTCAATTTCCTTGGGAATTTTATTATTTTCCTTGAGATTCAAAACTTCCATCTTGCTTGAAATCTTAATGTATTTTATCTGCATTAAGTTCACTATTAAAGCATTTAATAAATTAAACGGATTAAAACATGAATCTAAGGAGCTATAGTCTTTTTAATCGAAGATAGTTTTCTAACATACCACATTTTTGTTTAGAAGGTAAAAAGGATTATATAATGCCAAAAATAAGTTCTGTTAGTTCTTAAATTAGGTATCTTGAGGGCCTCAGATCTTGTTAGTGTAGTATTTCTGGTTTAAAGGGGGGAGTTACAGGTGTGGGTGAATAAATTAACCGTCTTATTAGCGGTTTCTATCTTTATTATTACTGCGGTTTATAGCCCTGCATCCGCCAGGGAGATTATAGTAGATAATAGTGGTTCAGATGCAGATTTTAAATCGGTTCAGGAAGCTGTAAACAATTCGTCATCAGGAGATACCGTTATCGTCATGCCTGGAACATATAACGAAAGTATAATTGTTAACGTTACCTCGCTGACTATCAGGTCGGAGTCGAAAAACCCTAAGGTACTGGTAAAATCTCCAGAGGAAAACAAAAGTGTTTTTCTTATAACAGCAAATAACGTGACTCTTAGCGGATTCAATATAACAGGGTCTAAGGGAAATTATACTTACTATCCATCTGGGATTTGCCTTAAGAATACTAGAAACTGCAAAATTACAGATAATACTCTATTTGAAAACTATATGGGAGTGTGCCTTGTTAATGCCGATTATAATACAGTTTCGGAAAACTTTCTCTTCAACAATTCTATTTCTCTGAATGAAGACAGTAATATCAATAATCTGAAAAACAATATCCTTGAAGAAGGTTCTATTTCTCTATTATATTCCAGTTATAACACAATCTCAGAAAACTCTCTCTTCAATGGTTCTATTTCTATGGGTGAAAGCGGAATGAATACCCTGACAAACAACACTATTGAAAAAGGTTCCATTTCTCTGGGAATATGGTCATCGGGTAATTTAATTTCTAAAAATAAGATCTCAAAAGGAGGGGGTATAAGTATTGCCTGTTGCGGGGGAGGTGACATAATATCTGATAATACGATTTCAAATTGCTCTCAGGGGGTCGATACATATGATCATGGTATAGATGTCATTAACAATAGCATTATAGATTGTTACTATGGGATAGAAATTTCTCAGTCGCCTTCTACAATTGACAATAATACAATCTTGAATTGCAGTACTGGAATTCATATAGATACCACTGATGGCGTTGAAATCTCAAATAACACAATAACATCCAGTGTAGAATGTGGGATCTCTATTCCAGATCAGAATAGTAGTGAACGAATTTATAATAATTATTTGAATAACACTATAAATGTAAGGCTGGGAATTTATGAAAAAAACACATGGAACAGTTCACTTATCTCTGGTACTAATGTTGTAGGCGGGCCATACCTTGGCGGCAATTACTGGGCAAACCCGAATGGAACCGGCTTTTCCCAAACCTGCACGGATTCAGATGGAGATTGGATTTGCGACTCTCCCTATAATGTCAACGAAAGTGGTTTTGATTTTCTTCCTCTAGCTTCTATATCCAGAACGCAGAAACAACCTGTTGCAAACTTCAGCGCCAATACCACACAGGGACTTGCCCCACTAGCTGTACAGTTTACAGATTTTTCACGACATGCAATTGCATGGAAGTGGGATTTTGACAATGATGGGATCTCAGACTCTACGGAAAAAGATCCGGTTTATGAATACATAATCCCAGGAAATTATACTGTTAATCTGACAGTAAGCAACCCAAATGGTAAGGCCTCAAAAACTCAGAAAATTATTGTGCATGAGGCTGAAGCTCTCCCTGTAGTCAATTTCAGTGCCAATACTACTAGCGGCCAGGCTCCTCTTTCTGTCCTTTTTACCGATCTTTCACAAAACGCAGCAAAAAGATTATGGGACTTTAACAATGATGGAATTACTGATTCTACAAACAAAACTGAGGTTTATATCTATACTTTTCCGAGAACTTATATTGTTAACCTGACTGTAGTTAATTCAAAAGGAACTTTCTCAAAGTTATTTCCGATAACAGCATCTCCTTTACAGCGTGTAGATGGGCAATTTATCCTCACTGAATATCAGATCACTACCAATGGATTAAACTCGGGTCAACCTGCTATTTATAAGGATAAAATTGTGTGGTCGAATAATCGTAATGGAAATCCTGATATCTATATGTATGATCTTTCCACTTACAGGGAAACTCAAATAACCACCAGCGAATCCGATGACTTTTCTCCTGACATCTATGGTGATAGAATTGTATGGATTGATCTTCGTAATGGAAACGGAGATATTTATATGTACAATCTTTCTACTAAGAAGGAAACTCAGATTACCACTAATGGATCAGCCTTGAGTCCTAAAATCTACGAGGATAAGATAATCTGGGTAGACTACCGCAATGGTGATTTTAAAAACTTCTCAAACTCCGATATCTATATGTACGATCTCTCTACTCATAATGAGACTCAAATCACTAGCAGCATATCAGATGATTTAGATCCTGATATATATGGAAACAAGATCGTTTGGTGTGCTAATCACCATGAGTCTGAAAACTCAGATATCTACATGCACGATCTTTCCACTTTAAAGGATACAAAGATAACCGCCAATGAATCACGACATATGCATCCTGTAATCTATGGTGATAGGATTATCTGGGAAGATTACCTTAACGGAAAAAGCAGTATATACATGTATAATCTCTCCACTTCTACAGAAACCCAGATTGCCACTAATCAATCAGACCATGTTTGGCCTGCTATTTATGAGAATAGATTCGTGTGGGCAGACTATCGTAATGGTCATACAGCTATCTATATGTATGATCTCTCCACTCAGAAGGAAACCAGGATAACTACTAGCGGATTATCGTCTGCAGAGTCTGCTATTTATGGAGACAAAGTTGTATGGATTAATTATCTTGATGGTTCCCATATCTATATGTCTATTGTTTTGGAAGAGGGACAGAGCCCAAAACAACCCATTGCAGACTTTTCTGCATCGCCTACTTCTGGGGTATCCCCGTTAAAAGTATTGTTTTCCGGCAATAGCACAGGTGGCCCGACTTCCTGGCTCTGGGATTTTGGAGATGGGATTAATTCAAAACATGCTTTGAATGCAACTCATACATTTACTGAACCAGGAAAATATAATGTAAGCCTTATAGTGATGAATGAAAATGGCAGTAGCACTAAACTCATACCTGAGTACATCACAGTCTTCAAAAAAGAATGAATATCT
>DAKJ01000015.1:208390-256573 GCA_002496565.1 Methanosarcina sp. UBA289
AAAAAGAATGAATATCTTCAAAAGAGAATGATTATTTTTATACTGGAATAACTGCTGAAATAACTGCTGGAATAATTGAAAAACACCAGAAATTGAAGGCGAAATGGTAATCGAGAGATATTAATTAAATTTTGCAATTAGATTAAGTAATGACTTTGATTACTTTGTAAGTTCAAAGGTTATTATTTATAAATATCTATGAATATGAGTCGGGGCATTATATTCTATAATTATTCTACATATTTTTTCTGTATAAATACTCGAACAATCAAAGATTAGTGAGTTATCTCAGATTCAAAATAATAAAAGTAGCATAATTTCATACTTTGTCCCAAAGATTTATAACAAACTAATTATAAGTAGTTTATGGGGTTCAAAAGTAATTTCCGAGATACCCCGAACTCCATAAAACATGCCCTAAGAGACACGATTAAGTTAGCTTTGCGCATATTTAAGCTTACCTGATTCTGTCTCCTGGGTGCTAAATAGGAGTATAAAATATGAAGTGTAATAAAAGTGGAACAGGCATATTTTTATTAGTAATGCTATTGGCTAGTATTGCATTGATACCAGCTGCAAGTGCACAAGAAAATGCGACTAAAAAGGATCTTTCCTTTGGTCCAGAAACTCTTAATGAACTGAAAAAGGATACGAATTTTATTGCTGCATATGGAAGTATACCAGCTTTCGAAACTTCGGAAGAGAGAGACCAATGGATTGATACTCTTGGCAAAATAATGGAAGAAATAAATGCAAATTTTGACCATGAAATGTCAAAGTATTCCTATCCAAATGGTCCAGTAACAGGATGTGGTGTAACCATTGATGGTGTTCTAAAGGTAGGGATCAACAAGAGTGAGAAAGTTGAAAAGCCTTTTATGGACGAAATATATAAGATCTTTGACTCAAAAGCAAGCCAGATGGGGCTTAAGGAAGTCCCTGTGGTATTCGTATATGAAGATAATCCTGTGCCAGTTGCTACTGAAACGCTAAATTTGTCTATATCTAGAGAAAAAAATACTGGAAGACTTAGTAATTCTAATGATGATTCTGAATATAACAATGGAAATATTTCAAACATAAATAGCTCAAGTGAAAACGATTCGAGCAAAAATAACTCTACTCCAGGCTTTAGTTTATTGGGAGGTTTGACCTGCCTATATGGAGGGTGGAAGTTCAGCAAGAAGTAACACAGGGCTTGGATTGCCAGACCGCTAAATGATAATCTGTTACCTACTATGTCTGGAACGCGAAGTAAAGATAACCTGATGTATCGAAACTCCGCACATGTTCTAAGGTACTAAAACACTTTATTTTTTTAGGCGATGGATTTTGAGCAAAATCAATGAGGAAGTCACTATTTTGTTGTACTAGGACTTACACGGTTGAACTGATAAATCGATATGTTTTTAACCTTCAACATTTTAAACTTGATAAAACAAACCCTCTCAACAAACTTTTTCGCCTTATTTAAGTAAATTCGGCAGGCAGTGCTGTTTTTTTCTTTTCTCAACTTATTTTCCTTATAGCCAGTTCTGTTTCCTTTTTTCAGTTCACTTTTTCAGTTCACTTTCCTGATAATCAGTTTCTTCACAAACTTTTTGTTATTTTTTTCTTCATTGGCTTCGCATCCTTCTTTTTCTGAAACTTCAATCCAAAGTCTGAAGTTATAATCATTGCCTGCTCCAAGGTCTCGAATGCAGATTCCAAGAGGCTTCTCCCTTGTAGGTTCTTTTTTTCCTCGTAGTTTCTGGTGAAAAGTTTTTGCGGCAGCCTTTTCGGGAACAGGAGCAGAGATTACTCCGATCATTCCGCCATTTTCGTCCGTGGCAATAAAGGTTCTTTCCTTTTTCTCCTGCGATACTGAGACTTCCTGTTTTATGGCTTCCCGCCTGAGCTGGCGTCTGACCCTGCTCAGCGCGTCTTCGGTATTTCTCTTTTCGGGAGCAGGTCTGGAAACCCGGACTTCGGAAAGGTGTTTTTCTTTTCTCTCAGGCGGAACATAAGGAGCTTTTCCAAGGAGTTCGTGCAGGAGCATGATTGCAGCATGCTTATCCAGGGGTTCGTTATTGTTTCCGCATTTTGGCGACTGAATACAACTTGGGCAGCCGTTTTCACATGGGCAGCTTTCAATTGCTTTTAAGGTGCCGTCAAGCACCTGTTCAATCAGATCATAACCTTTTTCAGCGTATCCGACTCCTCCCCTGTGCCCGTCATAAATGAAGATTCCGCTTTTGCCTCCGAGGTCAGGATGAGACGGAGTGGAAACTCCGCCTACGTCGCTCCTGTCCACAAGCAGGTGAAGAGGGTACATTGAAATCATCGCATGCTCGATTGCATGGATCCCGCCTGCAAAATCAAGTTTATGCTCTCCTACAAGTTCCTGAAGTTTATCCGGAAGCTTGAGCCACAGAGCCATTGTCTGAAGGCTGACAGGGGGCATCTCAAGGTTGTGAGCGCTCATTATATCATTGCTCTGAGTCTGGATTTTCCTGTAGCCTATAACCCTGTCCGTTACCTCAACTTCTCCAAGCCCAACTTCTACCTCCGGCGCGTGTAAAAGCGGCTTTATCGCATAGGTCTCCTGCACAAACACAGAAGAGTCGATCATAGGTTTCGTATAATAGGTATCATGCGTCTTTACAGCATGGATTTCCTTCTTTTCATGGTCGATCCTGTTTATGTAATAGGATTCTCCCCTGTGCATATAAACCGCACCAGGATGGCATTCCCTGAAGGCAAGCATTTCCTCAATGTCTTTTTCTATGGGGAAGCGTTTTTCCCCTTCAAAAGTAAGGAGCGAGTAAGTGTTATTATCGATTCCCCGAAGCGAAACGTGTTTGTAAGGAAACGGGTCAGTCGAATACTTCAGGTCTTTACCTGCAAGCAGGCCTTCAGCTTCCAGAAGTTCCACAACTCTTGGATACCCATTTCCGAAATATTTCTCATCGGACTCCCGCAGAGGAATCTCTTTTGCGGCACAGAGCAGGTGCCCTGCAAGGATATATGGATTTTTGGGGTTAAGCACCGCATTTTCACTGCTTCGTGTAAAAAAGTCTGCAGGGTTTCTCATGTAATATTGATCAAGGGCGTTTGTACCTGCAACAAGGACAACAAGGCTTTCATTTCCACTCCTGCCTGCCCTGCCTGCCTGTTGCCTGGCACTCATTACTGTACCTGGGTAGCCGTCCAGAATACAGGCATCAAGTCCTCCTATATCTATCCCGAGTTCAAGCGCATTTGTGGAAATAACCCCTCGAAGTTCTCCTGAATTCATTTTCTTTTCGATTTCTTCCCTTTCCCTGTCAAAATAGCCGCTCCTGTACGAACAGATGGCAGGGGAGAGGTTTCTACTCCTCAAAAGCTCCCTGCAGCTTTTATACATCCTCTCAACTCCCTGCCTGGACCGAGTAAAGGCCAGGGTCTGAAGTCCTGCCTGAACAGACTTTGCAAAAAGCGAAGAAGCCTCAGAAAAGCTGCTTCTCCGGAGTGTACATCCCTTATTATTCAGATAAAGTGGAGGATTCCAGAAAACGAATTGCTGGCTGCTCTGAAAAGAGCCATTATGCTCAATTATTGAGGCTTTTCGTCCGATAAGAGTTTCCGTATGGTCTTCCGGATTTCCTATGGTTGCAGAACAGCAGATAAATTGTGGAGACGCCCCGTAATACTCAGCCACACGTAAAAGCCGCCTGAGCAGGTTTGCCATATTGCTGCCTATAACTCCTCGATAATAATGGCTCTCATCAACAATTATGAACTTAAGGTTTGAGAAAAAGCGCCTCCATAGATGATGCCAGGCAAGAAAACTCATGTGAATCATTTCAGGGTTTGTCAAAACAACATTGGTTTGCCCTTCTCTGACCCTCCTCTTCTCTGCCTCTGAAAGAGCGCCTGTATAACGGGCTATGCCTGCACCTGATTCCAGCGCCTTTTCAAATTCCAGAAAGGATTTTAACTGGTCATTTACAAGTGCGTTTAAAGGAGAAATGTAAAGGGCAGTTGCTTTAGGTTCATTAAGAATAGTTTCAAAAACAGGAATCATATAAGTAAGGGACTTTCCGCTTGCAGTGGTCGTGCAGAGTACAATGTCTTTTCCTTCCCGGATATTTTCTATGGCCTCTACCTGATGAACGTAAAGATCTTCGATTCCGATGCCTGAAAGGGCTACTTTTACTTGAGGTTTAAGCTCCAAAGGAGAATACTGAGCTTCTCTTGCAGGAATTTTCTCATTATGAACGATCTGATTTTCATAGCGGCTGGAAGTTTTTATCTGATCTAGAAAGCGGGATATGTCCATTTTTTTTCGGCACCGTTTTATTTTATCCGGGGAATGTTATTTTTATAGTATTTTGCTTTTTTGTTCCTATTTTTGGTTATCTCTATCTTATTTTGAAGCGTCTCCACCTCCAGAGCTGCCATTAACGTTGTTCTCTCTATTTAGATCTCCAGAACGATTTATATTATCTTCTAGATTTATATCTACAGAATAGGATGAAGACGAGACGTTCCCACAACTGTAGCTAGAAGAATCATAGCCAGATCTATTAGATCTATTATAATTGTAACTTATGGGATAGAAGTGACTTTCTTCTAGCTGGTCAGATGGGACAACCAGAGCCATATTTTGAAGATTTTCCTTTGCGACTCCCAGAGAGGCTGCATACACTACATAAGAATCCCAGATCTTTATTGACTCAGGAGAATATTCTTTGAGAGCAGAAAGATCTGTAAGATATTTTTTAAAATTGTCCCATTGTTTATAGTAAAGGTTTCCTTCAGGGGTCCAGCGCCCAAATATCGTTATGAATGTGCCTGAGCACCTTATCATGACAAAACCGAAAATCCCGATTAAACTGGTCAGTACATTTATCTTTGAGGCCAGAGGAAACACGTTTGAAGGGAAAATTCCCGAAATTAGAATATAATAAACAATTGCGGCTAATAGAATTGATCGGGAAAAGAAATTCATATATTTGTTTCCTGTTGATTGGAATAATTTATCAAACTCAATGTGTGCTTCAACTTTTCTATTCCACGCATTTATAAATCGATAAAAATCCGTTCCGTTTTCAAGATCTTTTTTAAATTTTTCCCAAGAAACATTTCTTTCAAAAGCATGGGCTTTTAATAAATAAAGCACATCTTTTTCAAAATCTTCAAGCTCAACTAAGTTTTCATTAGGTTCCGAATATATCTCGTCGTTGACAAGTTCGATCATAAAGTTTTTGGATTCGGGCTCTGGAGTGCTTAATGAATCTGTGTCTTCGGGTTTTAAATTTCGCAAAGAGATGTAATTGCGGTTAGCAAGATCCATAAATGTAGCAGTAAATCCTTCTATTTTAGAAATTCCCATTCTTCCACTGATAATAGCATTAACGATTGCGGGTTTGGCATCTGAAGGAGGTTTTCTTTCATACGTCTCTTTGTAATCTATTTTCTCTTCTCTTCCATATCTAAGGTATATAAGAAAAGGAAATGCCAGGACAAAAAATGCAAATAAAACGGTCTTCCTATAAAGGTCGTCTAAGATCAAGGTTTTCTGTTGATATACTTTTTCAACAGCTAATGTTTCTTTGAGTCCCTTGGTATTGTCTATCTGGACAAAATTGGGATTGGGGGATTCAATTCTTGAGAAAATCGCTTTGATTTCATACCATTGGGTGGAAGGGATCGTGCCTGTCCTTAAACTAATTACATTATCTTCTATATGCACTTCTTGAGTATAAGCAGCCGGATGAATCCAGTATTTGAGTTCACTTTCGTTTTTCATCGGAAGCTTAACATTTCCTTTAAAGCTCTTCAGAGGTTTCTCCCATTTTCCTCCCCACAGCTTATAACTAAATTCAGAGACATCCCTGTAAACTTTTACTACACCATAACAATCGTATGAAACAAAAAGAGTAACCTTTTCTGGAGTAGGATCTGGAAGCTTGCCTATTACTATATATCCTTCTGGAATTCTTTCGACTTTGAGTGTACACGCTTTATCTGAACATTGTGCCTCAACATTCCGAATAGATTCTCCAGGTAACGCCTTGAGTTCTCTATGAATATCAATGTAATGTCCATCAAATGCATATGAAACCGATTCTTCAACATGGGCTATACCCTTTGCATTAACAGTTATATTTGTCTCAGCTTCTTCAAGTGAGTATTTTGCACTTGCTAAGGACACTAGGCAAAGACAAAGCAGCAAAAGAATTATTGATTTAAATAACAACGAATTAATATTTGCCTCTCTGGCAGCTTTACAAGAGCCATTCGAAAGCCCCAATCAAGTTTCCCCCAACCCTATATTATTTCCCAGATTATTATATTATCCAGAATCTTTTTAATACTTAGGTTCAAACTGGTTCGCAGATTCCTGTTTTTTGTAAAGTTTAGGTTGGGCAAATATTCTTTTCAAGTATATGAAACATATAATCATACAATCTTCTCAAGTAGATTGTTATATATTATTTTGTATTTATAATAATTATATATAAAACGTTTTTATCATGGCTCTGTAGAAAACTTATCTAAATCAGCTACAATAGGCTGAAAATAAAGGAGTGAAAACAGGTCAAGCTATTCAGTTCAAATTAATGAAAATTCTTTATTTCAGAGGATTTCTACAGAGCCTGGAATCTCACTTTTCATAATCAAATTTATATATATAAACTCAGTATAAAATTAATAGCACTAAATTTTATTGCGTTCCAAGAGAAATGTTTATGTCATTATCAAAATCTCCATGGATTATACACGTAAATTGTAACAGTTGTAATGGCTGTGATATTGAAGTAATAGCTTGTCTTACTCCTATATATGATGCTGAAAGATTTGGTGTTTTAAACATCGGTACTCCCAAGCAAGCAGATATTATGGTAGTTACAGGCGCGGTGAATTACAAAAATGTGAACGTTCTTAAAAACATCTATAATCAGATTCCAGATCCAAAAGTTGTTTTGGCAGTCGGTTCCTGTGCATCCACAGGTGGAATTTTCCACGGCTGCTATAACGTAATAGGCGGAGTGGATCAGGTTATACCCGTAGACGTATATGTCCCCGGATGTTGCCCAAGACCTGAAGCCATACTTGATGGAATCGCGGCAGCTCTTCCGATTCTAGAAGATAAGAAGAAAAGGAATATCAAAGGAGAAGAGGTAAAACTTAAAGGAAATGAGATGCCAGCATCCAGTGATTCCTTAGGCACGCCACGCTGAAGTAAAAGTGGTGTAGTCTTTTTCTTAGTAATATAAAAGCCGTTTATTTGTGTTTTTTTCTTTTTGTTCGGTCTCTCTCATTTTATGATTTTCTGTATCTTTTTTGCTTCATCTGTTAGTGTTTTTAGTTTTTTCTGTTCCTTCCTGTTTCCTTTTATTCCGTCTTATTTTGTAAAATCAAACTTGTTGATTATGCGTATAAAGCAGTCCGAAGTACTAATCATCGCATGCATTTATTCGCCAGTAGACTATAATTAGGGAATATATTATTCTAAATTCCATATGGATTAACTGAAATATGAGCTTAATATACTGCAGATTTGTGCTAGTCCTTTTTATATATTCAAGTTTTTATATATTAAAATTTGAGTTAAGACAGTTTGCTTATATATATATACTTTCTAGCAAGATCATCAAACAATCAAACCCAGGGAAATAATTGAGAATTCAAAATAAGTGTGAAAATCACATAATTTGAAAATTTCCACAGAAAATTTATAAGGAATCAACAGAGAGGAGTTTATGGAGTTCAAAAGTACTTTACAGGACAACCCAAATTTCGCAGAATACCCTACGTGGCATTATGCATGTTAGCTTTGTGTATATATTTTAAGCCTACCTGATTCTGCCTCCTAGGGAAAAACAACTACAACTGGGAGTCAGACTAATGATTAAAGAACAATTTGGAATGGGAACACTAATTTTAGCAATACTGCTGGTTGTTGTGGGATTGGTACCAGCTGTTAGCGCAGAGGAAGAGGATAATTATTCTGTAACTGCGGAGAAAGCCTTTGAACACGCAAATGCGCACATAATAGATTTCATGTCATCCGATGCTCCCGGTTTTGAAAACTGGACAGGGGCATCTATTGATCCTGAACCACTTGAGCTTTATGATATAAACGGTCAAAAATTATTTTATGAATTTTCAGCATATAAAAATAATAAATTAGTAGGTAAAATTTACATTAGTGCCAATAAAACACTAGGACCCTCAGTCCAGGTTATCGAACTAACTCCAAATTTGTATAATACAACTGAAGCCTTGAACAAATCAATTGAAGTTGCCAAAAACGAATATCCGGGTGGGGAAATAAAATCAACTAAGGTGGTTGAATATAGCTATCCCCGTATTGGTGCAATGACCGTAATAAAAGACAAGACTTCAGGAGATGAACATCGAATATTTGTAGATGTATACAGTCTTGAGGTGGTACCAGATAAACCTGCAACTGAAACACAACTTGGCGTCTGGTCAATGTACGAACACAAAGTGAAGAATAGAGTAGGTGGAAATTTAATAGAGTGGAATAAAAGTGAGAAATATACTGAATCTATAGAAAAAGACTTGGTTAATAAGGGAATTTGTATTAGTGTGCCAGTCACATTAGACAATTATTCAAATTATGAAATCAGCAATGTATACTATGGGTATTATCACTACTTTTTTGGTCTTAATTCATATGGAAATACTGTAATTGCCAGGTATGGAAAACTTCCTGTGCTAAAAACTGATGAACAAAAAGAAAACTGGAACTCTACTCTTGAAGAGCTTGGCAATAATATAAAAGATACAGTTACCTCCAAATACATGTATCCTCATGGAGAAGTAGTAACATGTGGAACTAATTCCAAAGGGTATTTTGTGATTTTATTCAAGTACGGTAATGTAAGTGAATCGCTTATAAACGATATCTACTCTCTAGTTGATAATTCTGCAAAGCAGATGGGTATACAGGATATTCCGGTAGAATTCGGGTATGGTATATATAGAGAAGAAATCCCACTGGATTCGGAACGGGGCATTTATCATTGGTTTGGGGAAAGTACAGAGAATCTGTCCGAATCAGACATACATGTTATTGAAGAATATATGAAGAGAAAGCCTGAGCAGCTTACAAATGGGAGTATTGCTACTTATGGAAAAATTCCTCTATTGAGAGACAAGATAGAGTTTGACTCATGGATGAATAAGCGGATGTTGATTGTAAACAGTATCCGTGAAAAAATGGCTCCGTATATGAAAAAAGAACAGGTAATATCATATGGGGTCGGGTTCACCAGGATAGAAGTCGGAATTTATGAAAACTTATCCTCTGAAGAAAAGACCGCTCTCGCTAAAGAAATTTATCAAATTATTGATGAAGAAGCAAGAAAACAAAATATTACTAACGTCCCAGTTGCTTTTAACTATTCTGGAAAAGTGGGGTTAGACGAAGGAGTTGAAGAAACTAATTTATCTGCGTCTGAAGAAAGTAGCCGGGAGCCTAATAATTCAAAAAACACTGGTTTTGACAATAATAATAACTCAAGTGGGGATAAACCGAGTAAAAATAACTCTACTCCAGGTTTCAGTTTATTGGGAAGCTTGACCTGTCTATATGGAGGATGGAAGCTCAGGAAAAAGTAATGCGGGACTTGGACTAATCTGATCGCTGGAGATTTTTTATGATCCATTATATACCTGGTGTAGAACACGAATAGAACATGATTTTTGAAGCTCTCTATATTTTAAGAGCTAAAATTTTCCTTCTCTTTGCGGTGGTTGGTATGAGCAAAATCAATAAGGAACTCGCTATTTTGATTGTTTTTCTAATTCTCATAGTATTTGCGGGAACATTTATGAAAACACCAGTTGATACGAAAACGTCAGTAAAGAGCTAAAGGTAGCTGGCTTCTTTATTGGGTTTGAAGATGGTGTTTCCGAATCGGAAGTTCAAACCTCTTTTTGCGTAGATTTTTCACTTAATTGAGTTGTGCACAGGCAAAGATTTAAATCAGATGGTTCAGTTTATCGCATGTTTCATTTTCGGGATTAGGTCCCGTTGGAATGTAGTCCTGCAGGCAGGGCTGAACCGTGAAACAAAAGTGAAACTTGGTGTTTAAATTGGTAAAATCTTTTTATACATACGTACGTGATGCATGGAAAACCCCTGGTGAGACTTACGTGAACGAGCTACGCTGGGAGCGCATGCAGGTCTGGAGAAAGCAGGGATCCGTGACCAGAATCGAAAGACCCACAAGAATCGACAAGGCACGCTCCCTTGGATACAAAGCCAAGCAGGGTATTGTCGTTGCCAGGGTAAAGGTACGCCGCGGAGGACTTGGTAAAACAAGGTTCAACCGTGGAAGAAGGACCCAGAAAATGGGAGTAAACAAGATCACAGGCGGCATGAGCATTCAGAGAATTGCTGAAGCACGTGCAGACCGCAAATACCCGAACCTCGAAGTCCTGAACTCCTATTGGGTAGGGGAGGACGGAAAGAACAAGTGGTATGAAGTCATTCTTGTAGACCCCCACCACCCTGTAATAAAGAGCGACAAGAACCTGAACTGGGTATGCGACCCGTCTATCAGGGACAGAGCCGCAAGGGGTAAGACCAGTGCCGGCCGGAAGGGCAGAGGCATGTCTACACGCGGAAAAGGTACTGAAAAGACCAGACCGAGTATCCGTGCACATCAGAGTCGAGGCAAGTGATTCATCACATAATACTGCGTGTGATCGCCCACGCAACCGAAGACGTATCCAGAGTCCGTGCGGCTCTGGACTTTTTTTTATCCGGTGCCGGCGTCCGGGAAGGAAGCAAACTGATTGAAGAGATCCAGGCTGAAGGGCACCATGGAAATCCCATTACCATCTTGAGCGTGCAGCTTAAAAAAAAGGCAGACTGTCTGAGTTTTGCCCATTTTGTTCGGGAAAGATTTTCTGAAAAAGACGTAGTAAGGCTCAGGGAAGAAATGCCTGAAAGGCTGGACGACAACCAGGTCTTCCATCTCCGCTTTGACAAGCAGGCTGCATACCTGCAGCAGGTAAAGCTGACTAATTCTTCGGATGCGATCACTGCAAAAGTCAAAATCGAGACCTATCCGAAGAACCGGGAAAAAGCCGGAGCTATTGTGGAGGAATTGTTTGGGTAAACCGAAATTCTACGATTTTTGCGTTCATGCAGTGCCTGATGGGGAGAACACGATTGAGCAACTTTCTACCCTTGCCAGACATTTAGGGTACAGCGGGATTGCGCTTGCAAATCATTCTGATAAACTTCCTCAATCACAGCCTGTATTACCCACCACTAATGAATTTGAGGTTTTTAGGGGTATCGAACTTGTGGAGGAAAACCCTTCGAAACTTCATGGGCTTATAGGAAAATTCCGGAAATCCGTGGATGTCTTAATAGTGCACGGAGGTTCCGAAACTATCAACAGGGCTGCACTGGAAAATCCGAGGGTAGATATCCTGAACCATCCAGCTTTTGATAAGAGTAACGGATTAAACCAAGTGCTTGCAAAGGCTGCGGCTGAAAATGATGTTGCAATCGGCCTGACCCTGAGACCACTCCTTCATTCAAGAGGCCCAAGACGAGTTCGTCTGTTGTCGGATCTAAGAGCAAACCTTGACCTTGCCAGAAAGTACGATGTTTCCCTTCTTCTTTCGAGCGATGCAATGTCCTGTTTTGATCTTCGCTCTCCTATGGAGACTCTTGCTCTGGCTGAGATTTGCGGGCTTGAAGAAGACGAAGCCCTTGAAGCCATCACTACTGTGCCCGAAAAAATTATTTCAAGAAGCCGCCCTGATCCAGGCTATATTAGAGAAGGTATTGAAGTGCTTGAGGAGGGAGATTGCTTTTGAAACGCCTGCTTCCTTCGCTTCGTGCGAAAAAGCGTTATTTGGCCTTTGAGTTGATTTCCGAGGCACCAGTCAGCAGGAGTGATCTGATCAAAGAGGTCATGTACACGGCTTCTTCCTTGCTTGGAGATATCACTACCAGTGAATGTGATATCAAAGTGCTTGGGTTCGAAGACTCAAAAGGTATTATCCAGTGTTCTCATACAAAAGTAAAAGAAACGAGAGCTTCTCTGGCAACTCTCACAAGGATCAACGGAAAAAGGGCAACTTTGCATATACTTGGAATTTCAGGCACTGTTAAAAGGGCAACCGAGAAATTTCTTCAAAATCGTACTACCTTTGAGTCCGAAATCAATATAAAATCCAAAACGGCTGAAGAATAACAAGCTGAGCAGGATTCAGGAAAGTTAAATTCTGAGTTTGGGATAATTATATAGTTTTTCTGGTTACTGGCTTTTGTGCCAGGGTTGAAAATTTTCAACTTTTAGGCTGTCAGAAAACCATTTAGTAAACTGTCAGGACGCTGTCTAATATATACTATGATGAATGAGTATATTAATGAGTATATTAGTGTAACAAGCATAATATTTATTGGCAAAGGATTATTGACAGAAATATAGCTGGTCCAGAAATTAAATCAGGACTATTGCAGGTCTGAATAAAAAGCAGATCGAACCCTGGTAGGGTGAATCGGTGTAAACTAAAATCTTTCTATAAAGATCTCAAAATCTGGCTTTAAGTACCGGAAAATTCCGGGTCTCACAAGCGTTATAACTGAGTAAATACACTTTATTAACGACTTAGTTAACATTGGAACTAAACCTTAAGAACATTAAAAGGGTTCTCGTGTACGAGAATCCAGATCCTTGAAAAGTACTTTACAGGGTAGAAATGCCTTTGAATTCCCTGTAATGAAGTATTTTCAGCAGGTTTCGTTCGAAAAAATCTCTCAGGATTGAAAGCTCCGAATAAAAGGTTAAAAACTCTAATAAGGAAGAAATACGTTATAAGAAATCAAAAGTCGGTTTCCTTGCCTGAGTGCTGGGTCGGGGACTTTAAGCTCCTGAATCTTCGGGATAGACGCGCATCAGTTCATATTTACTGACCAAAGCCTTTTTGGGTAAGGCAGTGATTTAGCTGACGAGCCTGCGGATAGAGATCCTTAAAGGAAGAAAGACCGGTTTCTTGCCGGGAAAATGAAAACAAAATAAGATAGAAATTAAGGGAGATACGGAATATGCAGATGGCACCACAGATGGGCTATGATAGGGCAATTACGGTTTTCAGCCCTGATGGAAGACTTTTTCAGGTAGAATATGCCCGCGAAGCGGTCAAGAGGGGAACAACAGCCGTAGGAATTAAGGCAGCTGATGGGGTAGTGCTGCTCGTTGACAAGCGAATAACCAGCAGGCTTGTAGAAGCCGAATCAATCGAAAAAATTTTCCAGATTGACGACCACATAGGAGCTGCAACTTCAGGGCTTGTGGCAGATGCCCGCTCTCTTGTTGACAGAGCCCGTGTAGAAGCGCAAGTCAATAGAGTTTCTTATGATGAACCCATAGGTGTGGAGGTTATCTCCAAGAAAATCTGCGACCACAAGCAAACTTACACTCAGTACGGCGGAGTTCGGCCATACGGGACTGCACTTCTGATTGCAGGCGTGGACGACAATCTTCCCAGGCTCTTTGAGACTGACCCGAGCGGTGCTCTTCTGGAATACAAGGCAACAGCCATAGGCGCAGGCAGAAGCGCGGTCGTTGAGGTCTTTGAAGCTGAATACAAGGAAGATATGAATATTGATGCAGCTATCCTTCTAGGTATGGACGCACTCTATAGAGCTGCCGAAGGCAAGTTCGATGCCTCTACTCTTGAGGTGGGTGTTGTGTCGCTTCAGGATAAGAAATTCAGGAAATTAGTTCCTGAAGAAGTTGAAAATTATGTTCAGAAGATCCTTGAGAAACACAGGGAACCTGAACACAAAGAATAAAATCTATATATATTTGAAAGTGAGTACTCAGAGAATCTTTGGATTCTCAAAATTATTATATTTTGGAGAAGGTATTTGAAAATGGTGTCCCTGGACGAGGCAGTGACTGCTCGGCTTAAAAGAGGCAGCAAACACTTCGAAGTCCTGGTCGAGCCCGAAGGAGCTCTGGCCTACAAGCGAGGAGAAGACGTAAGCCTTGAAGATATTCTGGCGGTTGAAACTATCTTCGAAGACGCAAACCGAGGGGACCGAGCAGCAGAATCCGATATTCTCAACACTTTTGAGACAACGGATCCCTTCAAGATTGCTGCCGTGATCCTGAAAAGCGGGGAGCTTCAGCTCACTGCTGAACAGAGAAAACGCATGCTTGAGGAAAAAAAGAAAAAAGTTATCTATACCATTTCCAGGAATGCAATAAACCCCCAGACAAAAGCACCTCATCCTCCCGCAAGGATAGAAAAGGCGATGGAAGAGGCAAAGGTGCATATAGACCCCTTAAAAAGCGTGGATCAGCTGGTCAATATCACAATGAAAGCCATTCGCCCGCTTATACCTATACGCTTTGAAGAGATCAGTATTGCTGTGAAAATCCCTCCCGAATATGCTCCCAAAGCATACGGAGATATTTCCAAGATAGGAAGCATTACAAAAGAAGAATGGCAGCGTGATGGCTCCTGGATTGCAGTTGTCAGAATTCCGGCAGGAGTCCAGACTGATTTTTACGCTCTTATAAATCATCTTACGAAGGGAGAGGCTCAAACTAAACTTTTATAAGAGGATGTTGGATGGATAAAAAAATAGTGATCCCTGGTGACCTGCTATCCGAGAATTCGAAAAAAGCCGGATACGGGACTTATGTCAAGAACGACAAGATCTATTCTTTATTTTGTGGTATTGAAAATCTCAAAGAAGACAAAGTTGGAGTGATCCCTCTTGCGGGAGCTTATATCCCTTCCGCAAATGATGTGGTGATCGGGATCGTTATTGTGGTTACGCCATCCAACTGGATAATGGATATTGCTTCTCCTTATGAAGGCCTTTTCCATGTATCCGAGTATCCTAAAAGAATAGAGTCCCGGGAGATGCGTGAAGTTCTGGACGTAGGCGACTCTATAATCCTTAGAGTAAAAGATGTAGATCATTCCATGAAAGTCGAGCTTGCCCTCAGAGATTCGAGCTTCCACAAGCTGAAAACAGGCCAGATTGTCGAAGTTGAGCCTGTGAAAGTCCCACGTGTGATAGGACACGGCGGTTCCATGATCTCAATGCTAAAGAAAGAAACAAACTGCAGCATTTTCGTTGGTCAGAACGGCAGAATATGGATCGATGGAAAAGACGACGATGTGGAGCTTTTAAGTAAGGCTCTCCGGAAGATTGAAGCCGAAGCCCAGCGTTCCGGATTGACAGATAGGATCTATAACTTTTTGAAACGTGAGCGGAGCAAGCAGAAAGAGCCAAAGCCCGCCAAGTTTTTTAAAAGCGGTAAGAAAGAGATAAAGTTACCAAAAGAAGATCATTCTGAAGAAATTTACAGGAAGATCGATGTGTTGCTGGACCCGGATAACTAAATTCCGGATAGTTCTAAGGGACTTTAGGGAAGCTCTGTAAAGTAGTTGTTAGGAGTTTTTTGGAGATTAAAGTATGAGTGATAAACCTGATAAATTAATCGCTGACGATGGGCTGCGCCTTGACGGGAGGCATGCGGATGAAATCAGGCCCATGAAAATTGAGATCGGCGTACTTTCGCGAGCCGACGGTTCATGTTATCTTGAATGGGGACGGAACAAAATCCTCGTAGGCGTATTTGGCCCGAGAGAAGCTCATCCCCGCCGTTCACAGCGTGCAGATACTGCAGTTATTCGTTACAGATATAATATGGCTTCTTTTTCAGTGGAAGACCGTGCCAGGCCCGGACCCAGCAGGCGGAGTATTGAAATTTCAAAAGTTTCCAGGGAAGCTTTTGAGCCGGTGATTATGGCAGAGCTCTACCCGAAAACTGCAATTGACATTTTTGTGGAAGTTCTTCAGGCCGATGCAGGAACAAGGACAGCAGCAATTAATGCCTCAAGTATAGCGCTTGCCGATGCAGGTATTCCTATGAAAGGCCTTGTTACTGCATGTGCTTTTGGAAAAGTCGATGGCCAGATAGTGCTTGACCTCAATAAGGAAGAGGATAATTATGGTGAGGCTGATTTTCCAGTTGCAATGACCCAGGACGGAGAAATTACCCTGCTCCAGATGGACGGAAATCTTACTCCGGAAGAAATACGAAAAGGCTTCGAGCTTATAAAGAAAGGCTGCAAAGAGATCCTTGAAATTCAGCAGGAAGTCCTGAGAAAGAAGTTTGAAACGCCTGTTGAAGAACCTGAAACCGAGACTGCGGAAGAGACTGTAGAGAGTGAGCTTGAAGTTGTAGAAACTGAACCTTCTCTTGAATATGCTCCCGAAGCAGCGGTTGTAGAGGAGACTATTGAGGAAGCTGAAGAGCTTGAGGAAGAAGGGCTCTCCGAAGAAACCGCTGAGGCCTGTGCTGTTAATGAAGAGGCTCCTGAGTGCGAGGAGCTTGAAGAGATCATTAGAGATGCTAAGGCTGAAGTAGTAGAAGGAGAAGCTATAGAAGAAGTAATTGAAGCCGAAATCGAAGAAGAGGCTGAAGAAGAAGCATTTGAAGACGAAGCTGATTTTGAATCTGCTTTCGAGGCTTCTTTTGGGGAAGTTTCCGAATCTGAGGAGATTGAAGAATCTGAACTTGAAGAAACGGTCTCCGAAGAAGAAGCAGAACTCGAGCCTGAAACCGAGAAATGTGCGGAAGAAGTCCAGCCTGAAGCAGAAACTCAGCTTGAAGAAGAGGCAGGTGTTGAAGAAGAGCCTCAGCTTGAACAGGAAGAGGCCCAGCTTGAAGAAGAACCTAAACTTGAAGAGGAAGTGCAGCCTGAAGAAGAAGCCGGGATTGAAGAAACTGCCTCAGAAGAAACTTTTGAATCCGAGGTAGAGATTGAGTCTGAAGCTGAGTCCAGGAAAGAGACTCCTGCTGAACAAACAGTAGAAGTTGAAGAAGAGCCTGAAGAAGAGCCTGAAGAAGAGCTTGAAGAAGAAGCATCCAAAGGGCCCTGGAAGGTAGTAAAAGACCCCTCTGAATCCGGAAACAGAGGTGAAAACAATGAGTGAAGTTATTGCAACGCTTAAGAAGGATTATATTTACAACCTTATGATTAAGGGAAAGCGCCAGGATGGCCGCGGCTTTAAAGATTTCAGGGATATAAAGCTCGAAACAAATGTTATCTCGAAAGCCGAAGGTTCGGCAAAGGTAACTCTGGGAGATACCCAGGTTCTTGTAGGAGTCAAGCTTCAGACAGGAACTCCTTTTCCGGATTCTCAGGACGAAGGCGTAATTATTACCAACCTGGAACTCAATCCTATTGCTTCCCCGGAGTTTGAGCCAGGTCCACCCAGAGAAGAAGCAATCGAAATGGCAAGAGTTGTGGACAGGGGAATCCGGGAATCGGGCGCAATTGATATAAAGAAGCTCTGCATAACCGTTGGAGAATCTGTCTGGATCGTCTTCATAGATGTCCATGTCCTCAATGATGATGGAAATGTCATTGATGCATCCTGTCTCGCTGCTATTGCGGCCCTTATGACTACAACTGTTCCGAACGAGCAGCAGGGAATCGGTGCGAATGTACCCCTTGCGATGAAAGAAATACCTGTTGGCGTGACTCTTGCCAAGATCGGATCAAAGCTTATGGTGGATCCTTCACTGGATGAGGAAGCCGTTTGTGAGACAAAATTAACTGTGGTCTCAAGTTCGGACGGATCTATTGCTGGCATGCAGAAAATGGGCTCTGCTTCTTTCACCGAGGCCGAGGTGTTGGAAGCAATAGATATGGCACGTGAAAAGGCAGCTGAACTCAGGGAACTTTACCTGGAAGAACTGGTAAAGCAGGAATAAACCAGGCAGGACTAATTAAATATAAATATTAAATGCCAGTATTTACGGTCTAGTATACATGCAATTGGTAATTATAGAACCTGAAAATCTGGGTCTCAGGGACCTGACTCGTGAGCCAGCAGGTTCTGAGTTCAATCACTTAGATTAGTATTTACATTTTAAGGAGTTTTAACGATGGCAAAAAAGTTCACTAAGAAAGGAAGGATTTCCAGATCAGCAGGCAGATTTGGTCCCAGATATGGAAGAAAGGACAGAAAGCTTGTTGCAGACCTGGAAGAACGCATGCGGGCTCCACACGTATGTACAAAATGTGCCAGGCCTACCGTGAAAAGAATTGGAACTGGTATCTGGAAATGCAGCAAATGTGGACATACCTTCGCTGGCGGAACTTATATTCCCTTTACCAGTGTTGGGCAGACTCTGTTGCGTACGATAAAGAATGCTACTGAGGCAAAGTAAAATCTTTAGGTTGTGGTTGTATGGGTTATAAGTGCACTCGATGTAAACAGAAAGTGGAAATCGATTACGAGTACACAGGTATAAGGTGTCCGTACTGCGGACACAGAATCCTGGTAAAAGAGCGTCCTACAACCATTAAACGCATTAAGGCCGAGTAAGGAGTATGCTGGTTACTTCTTCTCGTAAACCTTCTGCAAGGACCAGGGCACTTTGCAAGTTGCTTTCGCGGTTTATAGCCAGCAAGTGCATAACACGCGGAAAAATGAGCATGCAGGAACTCCTTGAGTTTGCAGAGGGTGGGCCTCTCATAGTCGTAGGAGAGTACCACGGAAATCCCGGGGAACTCAGCTTTTATGATGAAGTCGGAAAGCTCCTTTTCTCGCTCAGGTTTACGGACTGGTATTCTAAGGAACTTGATTCCTACTGGTTTTCCGAAATAGAGCCAGTGCTCGCAGGCCAGGGAGAGATTGCGAGCGCCTTTGAGGCTTTCTTCCATTTTCAAAGGGTTGAAAGTGATAAAATTGATCAACTTCCTTCCAGTTCCACCTTAATAGTGATTGAGGAAAAGGATATTGATTTTATGGGTGGTGGAAAGTCCCTTTTTAAACTTAATATCCGAGGTTTTAAAAAATACTGACCTCCAAAACCCTTATATTTAAAGTCGAATTTTATAAGTCGATTTCATAGATTAGCAGCTTAATAATGTTTTCCAAAAAATGAGAACTCAATTTTTTTCTTATCCGCTTCAAAAACAGGTTTTTTTCAGGAGGAATTCCTTGAAACTTTTCGCAGAGTTCATTTTTGAAACCGAAACTGCAGAAACGACATACAGGGCTCTCCTGCCCGAACTCGATGATAGCTTCTCACAAAGATCTGCAATAGACCTGTCCCTTGAGAATGCAAACAAGCTGGTACTGGGTGTAAAAGCTGAAGATGCGGTTTCCCTGCGTTCAGCCTTAAATACCTGGTTCAGACTTATCCAGATTGCCCAGGAAGTTCTTGAGGTTACAACGGAAGCTCGTTGTTAATCGCCCGACTTTTGCTTCAGGAGTACATGGTTCTTATAGCTACTCAGGTTCTTTTTTCTGCGCTCAAGAGGACTAATTTAGGGACAAGAAAGTCTACTTTCTCAACTTGCTCAGGAGGGCTAATTTAAAAATCGGGGGACAGATATTGGGACAGATATTTTCGTGTTTTCTGTGGGGTTATAATACCTAGTCATATTTTCTTCGCTTCATTAATCATATAAATGCAAAACTTTTTAGTTTCTAATGCCAATCCAAGGCTAAAGACTTCTGGGTTCAATATCAAATCATTTTTAACGTTAATTATTTTATTAAAAACCGATAGCCAAGGAACATCATCTCTAATTGTTGGAGCTTTCGTGTGTAAATTATGGATATGGCATCCTTTTATAGATTCGTCAGGTATCATTTCAATGTTATTGATAAAATGACTATTTATATTATTAGAATAACCTTTGGATACTTGTGTGTACATAGTCCTAAAGTCTATAACAAAGCCAATATACTTCTGATATAAAGGATAATTCTGAATTAAAAACTCCCAGAATTCTTTCATCTGTGTACCGTTTGATATTACATGTCCGGTTCTATTTTCAATAAGAATTGTTGGCTTTACTTTAAATTCGTCTTTAAAGTTATTAAATAATTTAATAGCAGATTCAGCAATGAATTGGTTTGTATTAGGCTTTTTTCCGGGATGGATTTCTATCACGGAAGGAGGTAATCCCATATGTCTAGCAATATCGATGTTCATCTCTATAAACCGATTTACCCATGGTTCACTATACCATTTTAAATAGCATTTAGGGGCTAAAGCAGGTTCTGTGTGAAAGATGTATCTAATGTCTCTTGGAAGTTTATCATCTTTCAAATACAATTTATTTATAGCTTCTTTAGTTAAAAATTCACCCACACTTAATCCTAAAAATTCAGTTTCGGTTTTTCTGACAAAATTAGCAGGGAACTCTACAAAATTAAAGCTATATTGCTTTGCTTTTTCCCATCGATTAAGTAATCCCCCTCTACAATTTTTAGAATTAACTCCACCCACATTAGGAAATACAAACCATGTTTCACCCATACACATCAAGGTAATTTATACTGTTTAAAGGCTTTTAAATTTTTGCTGCCTTTAGGGTTCATCGTGATTATTAAAATAATTACAAAAGTATACCTATTTTTCATAGGTGGTGAGATGGAAAATGAGAGTAAAACCAGATCTAAAATAAAAAAATTAATTAGATTTCTTTTAAGCTCGTTTGATTCCGGCAAGCAAAAAGAAAAGTTATTCAAGCATTGCGGAATTTTTGTCAGGGCTGGAGGTTTGCTTCAATTCATTTTAACACTTTAAACCTCTTTTTTGAGCTCTTTCGTCATTCTGAGCTTTTTTTGCCTTTTGTTTTTCACATTTTTAATAACTATTCGCTCCGGATTTTTTAGATTTGGAACCTTTGTTTGGCCTGAAAGCCCGTTCCGGGCACTTCTTGGAATCGGTTTTCCCGCGCACTTCAAAACCCAGGCTGAAACATTCGCCTTTTAGCTCATCAATAGCCGTATAAAATCTACAATCTTGGCATGTAGGCATTCGAATTACTACCTCCATATATGAAGGCCATCTGGTCTTAGTCCCAGAATGTTTGCCCGGATACAATCTCTGAAGCAAAAGATTGTTTTCTTCAGACATCTTAAGTACAGGAATGTATCCTCTAAATAATATGTATCTGTAAATAAAACATTTTTGGTATACTACCAGAATGAAGGTAGGGATTTTGTATCTGGTCAACAGCTGAAAAATTACAATAACTACTTAAAGTTATTTATACAAATGTCCAGAAAGCTTTTGCCGGTCATTTGTTGTTTGCTTGCTGACTATGAGGTTATTTAATGGTTACGCCGATTATTTCAGTGGAATACCCATAGCTTGCTGTGGGATGCGCCAGCGCAACTTTGATAGCATTTTATTGGTTATTTGATGACTATCTATTAATATTTGCCAGCTATTTGTCGATTACTTTATGCTGCTTCTCGGATCTTCGATACTGCGGTTTTTGCTAACTGCATGATTATTTTTTGTTAATAGGATTTGCAGAAAACTGTTCTGGATGGATTAACTTTTTCCGGCAGCGATGAACTCTTTCTGGGCAAATGAATTTTTCAGAGCTGTTTCTTAAGTCATATTTCTTCATAGTCCTCAAATTCAACATCAAGCACGGAGAGTTCGATTATTTTTCCTTCCCTATTATAGCATGTCCAGCTTTGACTATCATAGGGGCGGCCAACTATGATATGGTAGTTTCCTGTTTTTGAAAAGAGGCGCAGGTCAGCCTTTGAAGGACTGCGATTTGGGCCCGGATGGCTGTGGACTGAGCCTGCGGCTTTAATGTTCGGCATCATAGAAAGTCTGAGAACCGCATTTGAATCACTGGATTCTGTTCCAGGCAATATGAGAACTTCAGTGATGATACCATCTTTTTCCTGCAAAAGTCCGGCAAATTCCTGAGGAGCCATGGATTTGCTCGCCTCCAGGATGAAATTAAGGGTATCACGGGCTATTCCTTTAACTTGCATAGAAGATTATTCTCCTGATAAGGTATATCTTTTCTGGGTAATGGATGAGAATGGATTGATTCGCACAGTGGGGTTTTCTGCAGTTATAACACTAATCGGGTTCTAGGGACTGTAAATTTTATTATTAATCATAGAATCAAGGTAGTTAGTTCAGATCAGTTGGTTTAGGTCGTTAATAGTTTGGGTTGACCAGTTTCAGAATTATAGCCAGTGAGTTTATCTACGGTTTGAACAGACTATTACACAGGAAATTTTATTTCTTTGAAATTAATCGGTTTAAGGTTTTATTCTCAAACTAAGTATTGTAAGGGGGTATTGGGATCAAAAATAAGCACTCAGTTTCAGGGTTGGCTACGAATTTGAAAACGGATTCAGGAAAAAACTTGAAAAA
The DNA here is from genome assembly GCA_002496565.1 of Methanosarcina sp. UBA289. Lineage (GTDB taxonomy): Archaea > Halobacteriota > Methanosarcinia > Methanosarcinales > Methanosarcinaceae > Methanosarcina. The sequence goes on from DAKJ01000015.1 coordinate 230,608, forward strand.
AGATTCTGTAGAGGATCTGAAAAAATACCAGGAAAAAAACAGTGATCCACACACATCCTTATATCAGGAATCACTTGCCGTGCACAGAAGACTTGGAGGCGTACTCGAGGTTGCGAGTAAAGTCCGCCTTCAAACGATACATGACCTCAGCATTGCCTATACGCCAGGAGTGGCCGAGCCGTGCAGGAAAATAATCGAGGATCCAGAGCTTGTCTATCTCTATACCTTGAAGAGAAATACTATTGCTGTTGTCACTGACGGGTCGGCAGTGCTGGGGCTGGGAAATATAGGACCTTATGCCGCACTGCCTGTGATGGAGGGAAAAGCAATAATTTTCAAAGAATTTGCAGGCATTGACGCCTTTCCGGTCTGCCTGGACACGCAGGAAACCGAAGAAGTAATTAAAACGGTAAAGCATCTGGCTCCTGCTTTTGGGGGCATTAATCTTGAAGACATCAGTGCACCGCGTTGCTTTGAAATCGAAGACAGATTACGTGAAGAACTCGATCTGCCAGTTATGCATGACGACCAGCACGGGACAGCCATCGTAGTTTTTGCCGGGCTTCTCAATGCCCTTAAAATTGTGAATAAAAAGTTAAATGAGCTCCAGATAGTGATTTCAGGCCTTGGAGCTGCAGGAGTTGCAATTTTTCGGTTTTTGATTCGGGCAGGGGCAGATCCAGCAAGAATTCTTGCCTGTGACAGTAAAGGGCTTTTGTATGAAGGCCGGGAAAGTGACATGAACCCTGTAAAAGAGGAAATTGCCAGGCTCACAAACCCTGGAAAATTGAAAGGAGGACTTGAAAATGCCTTCCTTAATGCTGACGTTTTTATAGGGGTCTCTGTGGGAGACATAGTCAGTGAGGAAATGATTAGATCCATGGCAAAAGATGCAATAGTAATGGCCATGGCAAACCCTGTGCCTGAGATAATGCCTGATGCTGCAAAACGAGCAGGTGCGAGAATTGTTGCTACGGGAAGGTCGGACTTTCCAAACCAGCTTAATAACTGCCTGAGCTTCCCGGGAGTTTTCAAAGGAGCTTTAAACACCTGTGCAAGGAAAATAACGCCTGAAATGGAAATGGCCGCAGCCTATGCCCTTGCGGAGGTTGTAACGATCAGTGAACTTTCTGAAGATAACATAATTCCTGACCCTCTTGACAGGCGTGTCGTGCCTGCGGTTGCGAAAGCCGTTGCAAGTGCATCACTTGAAAGCTGTGTTGCAAGGAAGAGCCACGAAGACAATGCCTGAGAGGTCCGAACTTCGGTTAATGGTTCATTTACGGACAAGGTTTTCATCTATTTTGTCCATCACGATCAGTACGATTAATCTTCAAGACCAATCTTCAGAACTATTGTTTCACAAAGAACTTGAACCTAAATTACATACTTTTTCTGTTAAGTATTGTGGGTGATATGGAATGAACTGCAATGAACTGAGAGATGGTCAAACTCTTGTTTGTGAGAAATGCGGGCTTGAGCTTAAAGTGATAAATGAGTGCACAGATGATAGCTGCGCCACAGGCTGTGTCGGCGATATAGATTGCTGCGGAGAGCCAATGAAACTGAAGGAGTAAGCAGAAGAGTAATATGAGAAAGTAAAAAAGCAAACAAATGAACTGCCAGAATATGTAAAAGGTAATATTATCTAGGTAATATTATCTAAAAAATCGTGTGTATCCTTAATTTTTATGGTTTTTTCTTAATAATCTTTCATCTGATAATTCTTTCTTTTAACCTAATTATTACTCTTTTCTTTTCTGTATATTCTTCTTTCTGCCTTCCTTAATAATCTTTCATCTGATAATTCTTTCTTTTAACCTAATTATTACTCTTTTCTTTTCTGTATATTCTTCTTTCTGCCGTAAATAAAAAAGTTTTAATGTTTCTGGCAAGATGATGTTATCTAAAGTTAAATGAGGACGCAGAATCTTGGAGAGAAAGATGAGCGAAATTCAAAAAAAATTCGATGATATTTCTAAAAAGTATGATGAGCAGAGAAGGAAGTTCATACCTTGTTTCGACGATTTCTATGGAATGTTAGTCTCCGTAGCGTCCATAAATACGGAAAATCCAAAAATACTGGATATAGGGGCTGGAACAGGACTTCTGTCTGCGTTTCTAATGAAAAGGTATCCTAATGCTTCATTCACTCTTATTGATATTTCGGAAAAGATGTTGGATATAGCAAAAGATCGGTTTCGAGGTAATTCAAATGTAGAATTTATTGTAGCCGATTATTCGAAATGTTCTTTCATTAAAAAGTATGATATGGTAGTATCGGCTTTATCTATCCATCATCTGGAAAACAAAGAGAAAAAGGAGATTTACAAAAAAAGTTACTCTCTACTCAGACAAAATGGGATTATCATTAATGCTGATCAGGTATATGGAGAAACTCCTTTCATAGAAAACCTGAATAAAAGAGTCTGGAGACATTATATCGAGAACAGTGGCTTGTCCAAAGAAGAAATCCTCGCTGGCTATGAAAGAATTAAGCTTGATAAGGAATCAACATTAGATCAACAAATCAACTGGCTTAAAGAAGTAGGTTTTTGTGATGTTAGTTGTATATACAAGTACTATCATTTTGCAGTGATGTTTGGGAGAAAAGTTGTATAAATAAGTGCCTAGTAAACTTTTAATTAAACATGTCTTTTCTTTTCTGTTTGCAAAGGTTATAGTCTCGGGTTTATCTCGATTGTGACTCCTATTCTACTCCTCACTTACGGGCGGCTTTGTAAGGAAGTATAAAAACTGATCCCTAAGAGTAAGATTTGAAATAGGTGTGAATATCTGGAATTTTCGGCTTTTCTTTTTAAGGGATAAGTGATAATATTAATGCAAAGGGGATAGAATATGCCATCAAACTTAATTGATTATTTCAACAAATCGCCCAGGCTTGGCGTTCTCAGCACATCCAGCACCGACGGACGGGTCAATACGGCTGTCTTTGGCTCGCCTCAAATGACCGATGAAAAGACTGTAATAGCAGCAACGGCCGATAACCGAACCTTCGCAAATCTTCGGGAAAATCCATATGCTATGTATACGATCATGGAGACCGGAGAGTCAATCACAGAGTGGAAGGGCATCAGGGTTTATATGAAGCTTAAAGAATATGCAACATCCGGGGAACTGCTCGACATGATCCGAAATGAGGCTGCTAAATTCGTAGGTGAGGAAGGCGCGAAGATGATATATGCTTGCCTTACTTTCGAAATCTATGAAGTCAGACCCCTGGTAGATCTCGGGCAGGGTTGGGAGAAATCTATCTGAATTTTCATAATTTGCAAAATTGAATAGTGGAAGGATCGCAGATTAGAAGTTTACATACTTCATTGTGTTGTATAGTTAATTAACTCAATCTATATCGCTGTCCGATATCTCTATTGATCTAGGGAAGACTGGAAGTCCACATATGAGATATCTACCTGTCTTATTGGGTTGAGTTAATTTTTCTCTATCCAGTCTATTATTTTTTATCTTTTTGAACTTATTTTATCCAAATTGAATAAACAATTAGATACATTTATTTTGATAAGCAGGACAAAATAATCTTTGAGAGCAGGAAAAAGCTGTAGCTTACATTAAACTCCCAGATACTCTGGTAAGTTAAAAATAAAATATAGGATTGCTAGTAAATACTTTGCCATCCTTTCCTTTTCAAACTCTATTTTTAATTTTTATTGGTTTCTAAATTATATTTCCTCAGTTATTATATGTCAGTAATAATAATCTCTTTGTGATACTCAGTTGTGATACTCAGATACTTTTTCCTGGTTTCTGGGTTTTTGCTTGGTAATAGCAACTGTCAGTGTGATCAGTGTTAGAGAAATGGGGGTAATTAAGCATGCATGAAGGAATGATGGAAAAAGCTCAAATGCATCATGGATCAATGCCTGAAATTTGGGAAATGCTGACTGACGAACAGAAAAAAGAAGTTGCCTTAATGAAGATGGATATGAAAATTCAATGGATGGAAATGAAAATAAGCGAAATGGAAAAGATGATTGAGTTAAAGAAAAAAGCCATAGAAAATATTAAAAAATTCAGGGAAACCTTAAGTAAATAAATTTATGGGAAATCGAGAGCCTCAAGCAGCGCAACGTATGATACTGCCATTGCTAACGTTTTCGATCAAACCTTTTTTGAAATGATTTGCGATCAAACCCTTTCTCAAAAGGCTTGTGTTTTAGTTATTTATTCTTTTTAATCTCTTCCAGTATGCGCTTCTGAGTCTCTGCGATCTCTTTTAATGTCGCATTTATTTCTTCCATTAGTTCTGTTATGTTTTTTGCGGTCTTGCCTTCCTGAATTTCTGCGGGGGAGCTTTCGTTTTGCTCAAGCTCTTCCCTCTGGAGCTCCCGTAAGAGTTCTCCCATTGCTCCAAACTCACGGCTCTGGTCCGCTATGGCTATTCGTTTATCACCTTGATTCATGAAGTTAACAATGATGCAAAACGTAGAAATATTTTCCGGTAAGCGGCGATATTTATTTTTCGGATAAACCATAATAGATTCCCCGTATGTGCCTTGAAACCGGGAGCAGATTTCAGAATTTTCTATAGAAAAAATCGAGTTAAATTACTCATAAATGTCTAAAAAAAGTCCTTTTTTATTTTTTATATGTCAGGTATAAATAGAACCGTAGCATCATATTGTATGGGTAGTGGGGGAAATATCGTATGTAACGGGATCTCTCTAAGTTGAATAAAACCTCTTTCATGATCCCCACTCCCTACAAGCTATAAAAAAGATACTTTCTGGAATTTTCCTATTCTTGTTCTAATTTTCGATATTTTTCTACGGCAGCTTACGCTTCAAAGGGAGGCAATTGGTCAGGAGGCAAGGCCGCTGAGAACAATAAGAATCACAAAGACCATTGTAAGAAAGATGAACAGAAATATCGCCATTACTGCCTTGATTCCAAAACTAATTCCTTATTATAAAGGGAGTGCAGAGGGTCACGAATACCCTGCCCTTCAGGTAGGGATGAAGTGAACCCTCACCTCTTTTTGAATTCTTTTAAACCTTTGTGCCATTGCTTCTTTATAAAATAAGGTTTCTTGGTGTCTTGGTTACAGAAGTTGGCAATGCAACTCTGCATTAAGAGAGTCTTGTAAATGTATACTCAACTATTCCTAGAAACCGGCCGAGCGGCCCGAAGCATACCCCCATCCTTTAGGTGGGGTGACCGCCCGCAATTTGATTTTGTGCTTTGTATTGACTTATGATACTTCTGGCAAGCTCACACATCTGTTATATAGCGAATAAATACAAAGAAGAATTGAGACCAGCATAATAAGCCAATTTTTAGGTATCGGAAAGTACAATTTAATCGACCATCTATTTTTCGGTTCTATAGAAAACCTCTTGCACGAAGTTTATCAAAAACTTACAATTGGGTCTTATCACATCAAATATCAGTATTCAAATTTAGCTTGATGGTGTCAGTTAAGATAGGATTAAATACAGAGCCTATTTTTCTCAGTTAACCGGGCGCACTTTCAAAGGGTTGAAACTTCTATAATAAACGTAGGCTTATTCTTGGGTTCACTTTTCTATAGGTTTCTCAAAGAAACTAAGTTTTTGTACAACCAAATGAAAGTTTACTGCCCTGATTTTAACTTTTGAAGGCATGACAGAGGATTAAAGAAACGGAAATATAGATTCAAGAAAAAGACACCTTCACAAGAATCTTGAATTGCGAAAAATAAATGGACATTAAATGAATTACTAAATTATAGGAATAAATGTCAACTAATTAATTGGGATGTATCGAAAAATAGTATTCGGGAGAAAATAGAACCTGGATTCTTCACTTAAAGTTGCATTGAATAAGCCAGCAGTCATCCAGAACCTTCAACAGTCCTGGATTATATATAATTTTTGAAAAAATGGAGGTCAACTATACTTTTCAACTAGCGTTAATTTTTATATACGTATCTATTATAGAAGGCTGTGTTAATCTAGTCTGTTTAACAGATTAAGAGCTTCAAAGTTAAAAGAGTAATCACATTTCGGATGATCAGATGGAAACAATTAGTTTTATTACTGCTTTAAAATACCCATTCAACAAGCCTAAAAGGCTTCTATACGCTCTATTACTGCTTGTCCCTGTAATTGGGTGGCTTGCACTTTTTGGTTATGTTATAAGAATTGTCAATGAGTTTATCGAAGGTAAATATGAGGAACTTCCCAAGCTTCACTTCACAGATGATTTGATACTCGGGTTTTCAATGTTCCTGAAATCACTGCCTTTCTATATTGTATATATCGCTCTGCTGGCTGGTATAATGATGATTGATGAAGATATAGCCAATATCCTGAGCATTCTTCTCGGGTTCTTTGTGCTTCCGATCCTCAATGTAAACTTCTACAGAAAACAAACTGTAGGGTCATACTTTGATTTCGGAAAACTCGGTTATGTCATGGATAACATCGGCGACTATATTGTTACGATGCTAAAACAGTATGCAACTTACATTATATTCTTAGTACTTTCAATTGTTCTTGTAGGCATACCTGCCCTGTATTTCACAAGCCTAATATTTGCTGCAAACTTTTATGGCCGGTTTGTTAAGGAACAGGCAGAGCAGGTTCTGTGAAGATTTCCAGTTTTGTGCCAGAATTTAGGCTAAGGGATGATTCAAATATAATATCATTTGAAACTGTATGATAAACGATAATTGAAATCGTTGTAAGGTAAGTGATTGTATGTCTAAGTCTACAGATAATATATTAGGGTTTATGCTTAATGGTTTTGATGTTATACCTAATGTTGCAAAATTCATTATTTTTGCGATTATACTAGCAGCAGGATATATTTATTTCATGTAATTATAATAAACCTGCCTTTGGCAGGTAACTTATATTTTTCAAAATTTTTTACTGATGGCGTTTTGTTTTGGCTATTTACATGAAATCGATAACCTGTTCTAACCTATATCAAAATAAAAATATTTTATAACCGTACTAAATATACTTTCAATGGAGGCTCTGCCACAAAACCTTTATTTCTTGATTATATTACCAGTGCTGTGCTCCTGTTATGCAATAATTACTTTTGAGTTACATATCCACGTCAGGAAAAATTCTGACCTTCTGCATGTGAGAAGAAAAATAGAGGTAAAATACATTTTTCAACTGCTGCATGTTTTTATATAAGTGATACTTAAGGTGAACATATGGATAAAACGCTGATTGCCTTCAGGAATGTCTGGAAAACTTACCAGATGGGAGAAGTCCAGGTCAATGCCCTGAAAGACGTGAACGCAGAGTTTGAGAAAGGCGAGTTTACCGCAATCATTGGCCCATCAGGCAGTGGAAAGTCCACTATGATGAACCTTGTGGGCTGCCTTGACGTCCCTTCAAAGGGAGAAATCTTTCTGAAATCTGAAAACATTGCCAGATTAGAAGAATCAGATCTTGCCGCATTGAGAGGAAAAACTATCGGATTTATCTTTCAGCAATATAACCTGATTCCGGGAATGACAGCCCTTGAAAATGTGCTTTTGCCCCTGGAGATCCAGGAAATTGATGACAATATCGCAGAAAAAAGGGCAAAGGAGCTGCTGACTCTTGTTGGGCTTTCTGATAAAATGCAGAACAAACCCACCCAGCTCTCGGGAGGGCAGCAACAAAGAGTCTCGATTGCAAGGGCTCTTGCTAGCAATCCTGAAATTATTCTTGCCGACGAACCAACCGGTGCCCTGGACAGTGTTACCGGAAAAGAAGTAATGACTATGCTTTACAGGTTCTGGAAAGAAAATGGCAAAACCGTAATCATGGTTACCCATGATATGCACTTGGCAAAGTATGCTCAAAGGCATATCGAACTAAAAGACGGAAAAATTGTTCGAGACGAAACTAACCAGGACCAGCTCTGCCCTGAGTACTGAGGGCATTACAGAGGAAAAACAATGTTTCTTGAAAAAATAAAACTTGGATCAATCAACAGTAAAAAAATAATAGGGAAAAACCTAACTCATAGAGGACTTATTAATAAAAAAAGTGTTCGCAGACAGTTTTTTGGATTACTACTAGTGTTTCTGATAATTACAGCTTTGTTTAGCTCTCCTTCCCTTGCTCTAAGCACTGATGAGGAAGATTCATCATCGAGTACTCCTGAGGATAAAGATTCTCATGCCTCTTCTCTGAGTATTCAGCAAGAAGGGATGACTGTTGACCTACTTAACCAAGATCCGGATCCCGTAAAACCTGGAGATATTCTGGAAGTCAGGATTTCGGTCCAGAATACGGGAGATAAAGCAAAAGATAACTGTGTTGTTGAAATCGAACCCAAATATCCCTTCAAACCCCTGCCTGGAGAGGAACTATCAAAGAATATTGGCACTCTGGGAAAAAGATATGCAAGTGACCGTGAGAAGGTAGTGAAGTTTAAGGTGGGAGTAGAAGATGATGTCAATAAAGGGAAATATCCCTTGACTGCACACCTGTATTCAAAAGAAGGAGATAATGACATCTCCATTACTAGCGATCTCATGATTGAGACTGAAAGCGAGTCAAATGCCGAAATTGAGTCGATCAGCCTGGAGAAACTGGTTCCAGGAGAAAAGACAAAAATTACTTTCGGGATAAAAAATGCAGGCAATTCTCCCCTAAAAAATGCGATTTTTTCCTGGGACTGTGCAAACGATGTTATCCTTCCCGTGGGTTCGAGCAATGTAAAGCATATTAACCTTATCGATGTGGGGAAAACTGCAAACGTCACCTTTGATGTTCTTACTAACGTTAACACGGTTCCAGGTCTCTACAAGCTGGATATGACTCTTATCTATGATGATGTTGAAGAACTTAAGACAATCACAGAGGCCGGTACACTTGAAAATGAGAAAAAGAAACAGATAAATAGCAAGGCCGGAATCTACATCGGAGGCACCACTGATTTTGATATTGCTTACACTGAAAGAAGTCCTACAGGCTCTTACACCTTTTCGGTCTCGAACATAGGAAACAATGCTGCAAATTCCGTAAAAGTTTCCATCCCCCAGCAGACAAACTGGACTGTCACGGACGGCAGCAATTCGGTAATTCTCGGCAACTTGAAAAAAGGTGACTATACGGTTGCAGACTTTAACCTCGAGCCAAAAGTATATGGAGAAGAGCTGCCCCTCAAATTTGAAATCAGTTACACCTCAAGTGACGGTCAGAGACAGACCGAAAAACAGGAGCTTACACTTTACACAGCCCAATCCTCAACAAATGGAAGTTCAGAATCGGAAGAAGGCTCAATCGCTTCATTTTCATATAAATTAGTGCTCGTAGTTTTTGTGGGAATCGCAGGGATCCTGGTATACCAAAAAGTCTCCAAAAAGAGAAAATGAATGAGTGAATCCGCAAAATGTGAACACACAAATATAATGAGTAATTTAGTGATCAGATTCGCGAAGAGAAGACCTTAAGCTTAATATCCGAAGGCTGTAATGCAATGAAACCTGTAAAGATACTTAGAATCGCTTTTAACATGGTCAAAGCCAACAAATTGCGGAGCTGGCTAACCATTATAGGGGTGATCATAGGCATTGCCTCGGTAATGACCATTGTCACAACCGGGGAATTTTTCCAGGATCAGGTAACCAAAACCCTGGAAGAGCTGGGAGGAGATACGATCACCATCGTTGCCTCGGTCCCATTTAATTTTATGGAGGAAAACGCCTCCCAGGTAATCGTGGAAAGTGAAAACGGAAGTGAAAATGGAAACATAAGCGGGGGTGGAGATGATTTAAGTAACTCCATGGATTTTGGAGACGTGGAAACCCCGAAACTTACAAAAATGGATGTGTTCACACTCCGCCGTGTTCATGGTATCCAGTATATCAACGTTAACATTGAAACAAGCGCCGAACTGGAATTCGGAGGAAAGAAGACCTCAGTCTATGTCGAGGGTGTGGACCCGCGTGCCTGGCCTAACATCACTAAGAAAAAAGTTGGAGAAGGCAGGATGTTGCAGCCCGGAGACCGTACCTCGGTGGTCATATCCAATGAACTGGCTAACGATGAAGCCCTGGGAAGGCAAATCCGGGTTAATCAGATGATTCTTCTCAACGGTAAGTCCTACAGGGTAATTGGTATTCTGGCAAAGGACGGAGGGTTATTGGGAGGCCTTGGAGGTCTTTTTGGAAGTAGCATCTACATGCCTTATGAAGAAGTCAATTCTCTTTCAACCACTGAAGAAGGTGTTGATGAAAAAGAGACAGATGTTTATGACTCCATTGAGGTAAAACTCTACAAAAATGTAGACTACGAAGCCACAATAAAAGAAATGGAGAACATGCTGAGACTTTCACACAGGGTTGATGAAAAAAACCAGGACTTCTATGTGAGCTCCGGGAAAGAGGAAATGGAAAACACCAAAAAGCTGATTAACGGCCTTACAGCTTTCCTCGCGTTTATTGCAGGTATTTCTCTGCTTGTAGGTTCTACAGGGATTGCAAATACAATGTTTACATCTGTCCTTGAAAAAACTAAAGAAATTGGAATTATGAAAGCTATCGGAGCAAAGAACAGAGACATCATGCTTATCTTCCTCTGCAATTCTGCAATGATCAGTCTTGTTGGAGGAATAATAGGAATTCTCCTCGGCACAGCCGCTGTCCAAGTGATCCTTTTCCTGATCTCAATTTCAATGAAGGTCCCCTTTGAATTTGCTCTCAGCCTTAAAGGAACCATTATTGCAACTCTGGTCTCTATAATTGTGGGACTGATCGCGGGAATAGTACCTGCAAAGAGTGCTGCTGAATTGAAGCCTGTAGATGCATTGAGATATGAGTAAGCAAGTTTAGAGGGTAGGAGATATTTTTCAGATCCCTTTTGATGAAAGAGTCTCTCAAGGAGTTATAAAGTGACAGATAATTAGAGGAAAGTACCAATCAAGAAATATACAGAGAGCAATTCATTCGTCATTAGTGAAGGATTCATTTCTTTCTTCTCTTCCTCTTTTTTTTGAATATAATTCATTTCTTAATCAAACAATTCCTCTCTAAATTTTTCTCTGTTTACATGCGGATCCAATGCTTGACTTTCATATACTCTCATTATAATTTCAAAAGTTCTTTGAATTCTCCTTCTATGCAGAATTACTGTCAACAAATCTGACGCATTCTCTGCAAATATTATACTCCAAAGCAACTATATCTAGCCATTTTTCTCAGAATGAGCTGTTGAGTTTCTTACAAGAGAATAAATCCTTCTGTTAATGATTAATATCAACATTGTGATCTGGATTAGAGTTTCAATCACCTGCACATTCGAGCAAAAAAGTATATTGAAGACCTTAAATCTACTTAATCAAATTTTTGCATATTTTTTCCTTTTTTGAATGTGTAAACTAGATTTTGTATTCCTAACCGTTGTCAAAATAGATTATTTGTGTCTAACCCAATAACCACACAGACTCATAAAACAAAAACTTTATATGCAAACTTTACGTACTTCTTCCAGACAGCATTGTACATAGATGGTCATCGAATTTCCCGTAGCGTAAAACATCGGCGAAATACTTTAAAATGGATTTTCAAGTTCCCAATATAATTTTGATAACTTGTTTGAGAATCCAATTCTTTTCAACTTCTCTTTATTCCTTCGAGATTTATCAAAGTTTGTTAAATTATCAAATTTGTTAAAATATTACCCTAAATTCGAGATTGTTAAAGTTTTACCCTAAATTCGAGATTGTTAAAGTTTTACCCTAAATTCGAGATGAGTTTATTGACTGATAAAAAGTTGTTAATGGGTAATGAAGCCATTGCACTTGGAGCGATAGAAGCCGGCGTTCAGGTAGTTACAGGGTATCCCGGAACTCCCTCAACCGAGGCTCTGGAAACGATTGCCCGGTATGCAAACAGGTGCGGTATCTATACCGAGTGGTCCAGCAACGAGAAGGTTGCACTTGAAACGGCGGTCGGGGCAGCTTATTCCGGAGGAAAGGCGCTTGTAACCATGAAGCAGGTAGGATTGAATGTCGCATCTGATCCTCTTATGAGCCTGAGCTACATCGGGGTAAAAGGAGCCCTTGTCCTGCTCGTTGCCGACGACCCTGGGCCTCATTCTTCCCAGACTGAACAGGATACAAGAGCTTTCGGGCACTTCGCAAACATTCCTGTCCTTGATCCTGCAACCCCTCAGGAAGCATATGAGCTGACAAAACTGGCTTTTGAGCTTTCGCATGAATTTGAAATTCCTGTCATCCTTAGAACCACCACGCGAGTTTCCCACAGCTGCGGGGATGTCGAGGTCGAGGTTGCAGAACCTGCGCCGGTTGAAGCCGTTAGCGAGGGTTTTGTAAAGGATAAACGCTGGACGATCTTCCCGAAACTGACGGCCGAGAGACACCCCTGGCTTGAAAATACACAGGTACAGCTTTCCGAGCGTTTTTCCGAGCTTTCCTTCAATTCGGTTTCTGGATCTGGAAAAATCGGGATTATTGCTTCAGGAGTTTCAGCCCTTTATGTAAAAGAGGCTGTAAAAACTGTCAGTAATTTTGAAGATTTGTTTACACTCTTCAGGGTAGGGACAGTGTATCCTTTTCCTGAAAAGGCGGCTCTTTCTTTCCTGAAAGGAATTGACCGGTTGATCGTGGTTGAAGAGCTTGACCCTTACCTTGAAGAACAGATACTCCAGCTTATAGGTAAAGCCCATCTGCCTATTGATGTTTATGGAAAGAAGAACGGCTTTTTCCCTGTAAGCGGGGAGTATAATGTGGATATTGTCATTGACAGTATCAACCGCACACTTGCAGCGTGTGGGGAGAGTTTGCGCCTTTCTCATGCTTCTCCTGCCGTCTCAAGAGATAAACTTCCTCCCCTTCCGATCCGGGCTCCTACCCTCTGTGCTGGCTGCATGCACAGGACCGTCTTTTATGCTTTCAAGCAGGCTGCAAAACAGCTTAAAAAAGAGTCCCAAACTGATACGATTTTCTCAGGAGATATTGGCTGTTATACCCTCGGAAATGCCTACCCTCTTAACATGGTCGATACTTGCCTCTGCATGGGAGCTGGGATAAGCATTGCAGGAGGGCTCTCGCGTACGAATCCCAAAGCAAAACAGGTAGCGTTTATCGGGGATTCGACCTTTTTCCATTCAGGCATTCCTGCAGTGATAAATGCTGTCTATAACGGAGCTGACATCACCCTCGCAGTCCTTGATAATCGCACAACTGCAATGACAGGGCATCAGCCTCATCCTGGCATAGGCTTAACTGTCCTTGGAAATACCTCGAAAGCCATTGAAATTGCAGACGTGGTTCGGAGCTGTGGGGTTGAATTTGTAAGGACAGTAAATACTGTAGAGCCGGATTGCCTGGAGAGTTGCGTAAAAGCCGCAAAGGAAGCCATGAATTTTAATGGGCCGTCGGTTCTGGTCTTCAAAGGCAAGTGTGTAGGGATAACAAAACCCGACAAATATTACGAAATAAAACCCGAAGCCTGCACAGGCTGTGGCTTCTGTATAAAAGAACTCGGCTGCCCTGCGCTTAACCTTGCTGGAGATAAGCCTGTTATACAGGATAGCTGCAGCGGCTGTGGGCTCTGTGCGCAAATATGCTCCTCGGAAGCCATCTTCATAGGAGGCGAAAAGCTGTGAAATATGATATTCTGATTGCAGGCGTTGGTGGGCAGGGAGTTGTGCTTGCTTCCCGCATTCTTGCCCTTGCAGCAATGAAAGCCGGATTTCACGTAAGCACTGCCGAAACCATAGGCATGTCTCAGAGAGAAGGTTCGGTCAGCAGTCATATAAGGATAGGAGACGATGTTTCAGGGTCACTTATTCCCATCGGGCAGGCAGACCTGCTTTTAGGCCTTGAACCCGCAGAAACCGTGCGAAACCTGCCTTTTCTTAAGGAAGGCGGAAAGGTACTGGTAAATACCCATGCTATCCCTCCGGCATCGAGGCCGCCTGGGAGCCCTGAATATAACCCTGCAGCTTTACTTTCGTTTTTATGTTCATATTACCCTGACATTCTTTGCTCTGATTTCACGGAGCTTGCAGGCGATGTAGGGACATACAAGGCTGCAAACGTTGCAATGCTTGGAGCGGCTGCAGGTGCACGAGTATTACCTTTTCATGAAGATATTCTAAAGGCAGTACTGGATGCCGAAATCCCTGAAAAATACAGGGCTGTAAACGATGCCGCATTCGAACGCGCAAGAAAATGTATTAGATTTATCTCCGGCATCTGAACTGGGGAGCAGAAGGTGAAATTATATGTATGAAGTATCCACTAAGGCTGAACTTGATCCCAATGCACAGCTTTACCATCCCAATATCTCGGAAGAAGATACCTTTGCAAAACTGAAGGCATTGCTGAAGCGCGTAGCTGAAAACAGTCCTTTTTACCAGAAAAAGTTCAAGGAAGCAAATATCGATATCGAAGATATAAGGTCGCTTGAAGACCTGAAGCTTCTTCCCTTTACACATAAAGAAGAACTCAGGGATGCCTACCCTCTTGGGTTGCAGTCAGTACCTGATTCAGAAGTCGTAAGGATCCATTCCTCGTCTGGAACCACCGGAAAACCCGTAATTATTCCTTACACCCGAAAGGATGTAGATGTCTGGGCCGAGATGGTGATGCGCTGTTACATGCTGGCAGGCCTTAACAACCAGGACAGAATTCAGATTACTCCAGGGTACGGGCTCTGGACTGCAGGGATAGGATTCCAGCTTGGAGCTGAACGCCTGGGAGCAATGGCTATACCTACAGGCCCGGGAAATACCGAAAAACAGCTTGAAATGCTTGTTGACCTGAAGTCCACAACTTTAGCAAGTACCTCTTCTTATGCGATTTTGCTTGCTGAAGAAATTGAAAAACGCGGGCTTAAATCCCAGATCCATCTAAGAAAAGGTATTATAGGTTCGGAACGCTGGAGTGAAAAAATGCGCAGTCGAATCGAGACCGAGCTGGGAATAGAAACTTTTGATATTTACGGGCTGACCGAAATCTACGGGCCAGGAATTGGCCTTGATTGTTCATTCCATGAAGGTATGCATTACTGGTCCGACTACCTGCTCTTTGAGATTATCGATCCTATTACGGGCGAGCAGCTTCCTGACGGCACGCTTGGAGAACTTGTAATAACAACCCTCACAAAGGAAGGAGCTCCTCTTATCCGCTACAGGACAAGAGACCTTACCCGGATCATTCCTGGCGTCTGTAAATGCGGCTGTCCTTTTCCGAGAATTGACAGGATCCTGGGACGGTCGGATGACCGTATAAAGTTCAAGGCTGTGAATATCTATCCTGGCCAGATTGAAGATATTATTCACAGGGTTCCGGGCGTAAGCAGCGAATACCAGATCCTGCTTACCCGTAAGGACGGCCGGGACAGCATGATCTTCAGAATCGAGATAGAAAATGCAGAAGACTCCAAAAGGAAAGAGAAAACTGAAAAAGCTCTCAGAAAAGCTTTTAAGGACTTTATAGGCGTAACCGTGGATGTTGTGGGCATGAAGATAGGGGAACTTCCCCGCAGCACGAAAAAAACAAAAAGAGTGATTGATGAAAGGGAGCTGTGAGATCCCCTTTTAACCTTTCATCTCCAATTTCTTCTTTTATTTAATCCATTTTTCACTTGTTTTCTTGTTTATTCTTAATCCGTCTTCCACTTACTTTCTATCAATCGATTAATTACTTAATTATCAATCTCTTTAATCGACTTTTACGGCGCACTCAATTTTATCTCCTTCTGTATTGGATAATTTTCCAGTAGCCTTCTTTTCGTTTTCAAGATCTTTTTTATATACAATAGTCCTGTAAGGGTACGGAATTTCTATGCCTTCCTTATCAAAGCGCTTTTTAATAGCTTCCCTTATTTCGCATCCTGAACTGTGCGCAATGTTTCTGTCTTTGAACCAGACGTTCATGCGGAGGTTTACGGAATACTCACCCAGTTCGACAACACTTACTTTAACTCCTCCTCTCTCTCTAAAATCCGGGTCTACGGGATGTAGCACAGGGGAGTCAAAAAGTCCTACTCCAAAGGTTTCGGACTTAAGTAAGCTGGGCTTTACAACATTATATTTAACCTCCTGCGGAGGCATGACATTGGGATGTTTTCTGGCTTCTTCGATCATGATTCTTCTTGCCTGGTCAATATCGGCATCATAGCTTATTCCAACGTCAATTGGCCAAATTACTGCGGGGTCTTCTATAGTCCAGTTAATTATCGCTTCATTGCTGATTTTGGAATTGGGGATTATAAGACGCCTGTTATCCCAGGTTATGATAACTGTATGCCTGAGGTTGAGATCCGTAACTTTTCCATATTCGTTCATAATATTCAGTCTGTCTCCGACCCTGAAAGGTTGAAAGATGGCAAGAGAAACCCCTGCGATTATGTTGCTCAGTGTGTTCTGAGCTGCAAGACTTATAGCAATACCGGCAATTCCTGCCCCTGTAAAGAGGGCAACTGAGAGGCTCCGAAGACTAGGAATGCTGAATATAACAACAAGAATTCCCATAAAATAGATTAATGCTACCACAATATGCCTGAACATCCGGAAAGACGTTGGGTCCATATGCAGCCTGGTACTTGCACTTTTAAAATGGCGTTCTAGAAGACGGTTTACGTTCCGTGCGACAAGGACAGTGAGCAGGCCAATAAAAATTATGAATAAAAATGTACCGAAGTTATCTGAAAACCATGTAAATGCCTGCTCTAGGCCTCGGTCAAAATAAGACATATTCTCTACAAAAGAAGATTGATTGTCGGGGGTTTCCATGCCCTGTTTGTTTGACAAGAAGCTTTAAATAAATATTGATTTAAAAAAATATAAACTGAAAGAAATATAAACTGTGTAGAAACTAAGTTTGGAATAAACTATCTTAGGACAATTTAATCAAGGCTGATGAAGAAGCATTTAAAATAAATGAAAGGAAGATTTACTTCCTTTCCTGGCATACGTAACAAAAACTTCTTTAATCGAAGTTTAGGGATTTATGTGACTACTTACTTGCCTCTTTCTCTGGCATATGCAACAAGAGCATCTTTTATCCCGTATTTGAACGCGACCACAATTGCAATTCCCCATGCCAGCGGCCCAAAGAACAGGTAAAGGATACTGGTGTTAACGAGCATCGTGTCCAGTGCCACCAGAATTACGATAAGGAATAGAAAACCTCTCAGTAGAGGAAGGATAATATCTGCACCCTCTACATTCATACCTCTGATCGTACTTGTAAGGTAATCCATCACTATATCGATAGAAAGAATCCCTATTATCAGAATCAAAATACCTGTAAAAAGCCTGGGTAAATACTCAGTAATACTTATTAGCAACTGGGTAAGCATGGTCAACTGCAAAATATTCGATGCAGTTGTAAGAAATATCAGATACCCAAACAGTCTTACCAATCCGGAAATGATTCCTGAGGCTGTTAGTCCTCCTGATCTGACTGACGCTCCGAAAGGTGTCCCTTCAAATTTCTCGTCTACTCCAATCGAAATAAGCAGATTTTTAATCAGATCACCAATGAAGTCTACAATCAGGAAGCCTATTAAGAGTACAATGAATGCAGAGATCACAAGTGGGATGTAGTATATTACCAGGTTGATGAAATTATTCACTGCCTGGATGTTTAGAATATTAAGGATAATCAAGGCAAAGATGATATAAACGAGCCATCGGATGACTGCATCAAAAAAGCCAACCGTACTCATCTGTCCTCTTCTTATCATTCTACCTATCACGGTTCTATCAACAAGATCATCGAGTCCTATCTTATCCAGTATGCTTGCACCAACTCTTCCAAGAAATGTCCCAAGGATTTTTCCTATAATAATGAGAACAATTATTGCTACTAATGTCGGAATAAATGCTATAAACTGGTCAAGCATACTATATACGCTATTCATAATTTGGTCTTCAGCCATATTAGTCACCCCTATATCCTAGTTCTAAAACTGACGAAATTTCCAAATTCCCCGATTTTTGGAAAAAGCTAATTATATGTTTATCATATTATCCTATTAAATATATAATACATATATTTATCTGCAAGCATATAAAAAGCTTATTTTGCATTGAGAAGTAGATCGCGTTAAGAGTAAACCAAACTTACTCAGAAAATTGACAAAAATATTTGGACTAAATGTTGTACACAGGCTTAAATCAATGGAGCTTTAATTACTGAGTAGTCTATTTTTATTAGAAGGTGAGGCAGAGAAGCAAGTATGGGGACTTTTGGAAGAAGAGGATCTAAATCCGGGCTTGCACCCGGAACGCTTGTCCATGTGGGGGAAAAGAAGGTCGAAAAGGTAGTAATTCGAGTTCTGGCCTATAACAGTGAAAAAATTATAGAAAAAGAGTTGGATTCAGTTGAAGAGTGTTTGGAGTTTAAGGGCCAGTCAGACATCAATTTCTGGATAAATGTAGATGGGCTTGATAGGGTAGACGTTATAGAAAAGCTTGGAAATTATTTCAATATCCATCCTCTTACTCTTGAAGATGTGCTCAATACAGGACAGCGGCCCAAAACTGAAGATTATGATTCATATATTTATACAGTTTTAAAAATGATGCTTCTTGATGCGGAAAAGGAAGAAATTATTATAGACCAGGTAAGCATCATCATTGGCCCGAATTATATTCTCTCTTTTCAGGAAAGGCAGGGGGACGTTTTTGATCCGGTGCGGGAAAGGTTTGAAAACCCGGCTTCTCGCCTGCGGAAAAGCGGGGTGGATTATCTTGCCTACAGCCTTATTGATGCTGTAGTCGATAATTACTTTTTAATTCTTGAGCACTTTGGGGATGAAATCGAATACCTTGAAGAAGGGCTGGTAATACAGCCAAGGCCTGAGACCCTCAAGACTATTCAAAAGTACAAACGGGATATGATTACCCTTCGTAAGTCTGTCTGGCCTCTCCGGGAGCTGATAAGTGGTTTACAGAGGGTCGAGTCCAATCTTATTAAAGAGAATACCAGGTTTTACCTTAGAGATGTTTATGACCATACCATTCAGGTAATTGATTCAGTAGAAGATTTCCGGGATATTTTGTCTTCAATGGTTGATATATATCTCTCCAGCATAAGCTACAGGATGAACGACGTTATGAAGGTTCTGACAGTCATAGCAACGATTTTCATTCCACTTACTTTCATAGCAGGCGTTTATGGAATGAATTTCGAATACATGCCTGAGCTCAAATGGCGCTGGGGCTATCCGGCAGTAATATTTGGAATGACCCTGTTAGCAGTCACTATGTTCGTCTATTTTAAGAAAATGAAATGGGTTTGACTTTCTTTTAGCTGGAGACTTCTTTGCTTCTTTTTTGCTCCTCTTCAATTAGCTTTTTTGTTGCTTTTTCTATCAGCTCTGTTTTTATTAGCTTTTCCATTGGGCCTTTTTGTCTTCTGTGCTGATTTCATATCTATTTTTTCTTTAGATTATAGAAACACCTTTAAAAGAAAAAATTTTTATAATGTGTGATATCTATATTAAGGAATTCAGAGAATTATTTGTAAAGTGTTAGTTCCCAGGATATTATGTACGGCCATTATAATCCCCCTTTTTCAGTAGAACAGGAAGGAATTGTTATTTCCGTGACAAAAATCGGAGAGCAATGGATATACAGAAGGACACTCGGAACGGATAATGTAGAGAAAATTATTCTCGGAGATGAAAAGCGCCTGATTATAAATCCAGTAGAGCCCTTAAACACTCCAAAAGAAATCACTCCCAACCTACTGATAGAGTTTGAGAAAATCCTGCTGCTTGCGGCAGGAGCTAAAAGGAAGATTTTTCTGACCTTTCCGATAGAAATAGGCGTTTTTATCGCGGATAAGGGAGACAAAAATCTCCAGCTTCTTGATGTGCTAAGCCTGGTAAGGCAGAAATTTACCCTTTATGGGGAGGTTTCAAACGGAGTCATCTGCAAGCATTGGAAAAGTCAGATATATTCAATTTCTCCTTCCCCTAACCCTCTGCAGGAGGGAGTTATTGAACTGACCCTTCGAAATGCTTCCTCGGATTGGGCGTCGATCTCAAAAGTAGTTTTCAGTGCATACGGTATGAAACTTTATTATGCAGGTGACGTTTTTACGCGAGCGCGTATGGATATCCTTAACAAGAACACGGCTGAAACAGGTTTTGAGTTACAGTATCTCAGCGGGGAGTTAAAAAGTAGTCCTCTGAAGGATTTTAAAACCCGGAAAGAAGCTTTCGGAGTCTATAGCCTTCAGAAGCTTGGTTTTGCACCCCTTAAATTTTACATGGGGTGGGGATTTTGATTACTAATCTCGATCTTCTTGACATAGGCTTGCCTACCTTAGATGGTACCGTAACTCTGGGATCTGTGTTAAAGTTTATACTAATTCTTTCTTTTTCAATCCTCCTTGCCAAAATTCTCTCGCTTTACCTGCGCAGGTCTCTTAAAGACAGAGTCAGTAAAGATATGGCTGAGACTATCATCAAAGTTTTTTACTATGGCATGCTTACTATCGTATTTCTTTCTAATGTATCTCTAATAGGAATTGATCCTTCAGCGTTCCTAGTGGCAGGAGGAGTTACAGGTATTATTCTTGGTTTTGCAAGCCAGAATATTGTGGGGAATCTGGTTTCGGGTTTTTTCCTTATGGTCGAAAGGCCTATAAAAATAGGGGATCAAGTTCAAATTAGCGATGTGTCGGGTTATGTCACAGATATCCGCATAATTTCTACCCATATAAGAACCTTTGAGGGGCTTCTTGTTCGCATCCCAAATCAGCAGGTTTTTACGACAAATATCACGAACATTGTAGGGCATCCTGTCCGAAGGTTTGAATATACAATCAGGATCCGTTACAGTGACGATGCCAATGCCGCAATCTGGCTTATCAAGGACATTATCGACAAAGAACCCTTTGCTCTCCTTAATCCCTCCCCTTCGGTTTTCGTAAGCGATCTCGGAGAAAGTTCCGTAAATATTTCTGTCAGGATCTGGGCACCTGTGAACGAATGGTTCGGAATAAAAACCAGAATCCTGTGGAATATAAAACAGGCTTTGGAAGAGAATGGCATAGAGATTCCGTTACCACAGCGTATAATTCGCATTCAGACCGATTTTCAGAAAGTCCCTGAAGAACTGAAGCCGGTAAAAGAAATCGAAAGTATACTAAATTACGAAGAAAGAGTTTTATCCTGAGTAAACCTGTTACGCAGACAGATTTGTCTCAAATATTTTGATTTTTATTGTTTATTTACTTATTTACTTATTTACTTATTTACTTATTTACTTATTTACTTATTTACTTATTTTATTATGTTATTTAAGTTACTATGCAAAATCTTCTTGTTGATAGGAAACTATTATAGTAAATATTTTCCTTTCTCATTTTGAACAATATTCGTTAGTAATTTATATGAAGCAAATGACATTTTTGCATGAAGTTTATGAAATTCTGAAGTCAATGGAAGTTAATGAAATTATGAAATCATGTAATTGCAAAATATCATAAGATTATGAGATCAATGAAATAAGAACTAATTAAATGGATTTAATATAGGTGTTTTGATAAATACAAGGGGAAATGGTATATGAAATCAAAATCTGTTAAAGAATTCATAGCTTCAGGGATGTTTAAGGGATCCCTCGCGCTCGGAGCATTACTGTCTCTTGCAGTTTTTCCTGAAGGCAGGACTTCTGGAAAGCCGGATAAATTCTTTGAAAGCACAGGCAATGAATATAATTTTGAAGAGCTTAATTCCGAGAAGGTTACTACGGAGTGGAATGATTCATATCTTTTCAGCAGCAGGGAAAATGCTTCAGAAGAGCTTGAAAGATTAAAGAAGAAATCACAGGACATAAACGAAACTTTCCGCCCTAAGTTTGAAATGTTGTCAGGGACTACTTTACTTGAGTACCTTGAAGCTGAAAAGGCTTATTCAAAATCGCTTGATGTCCTGTATACTTATGCATATACTCAGCTAAGTAAAAACGTTAATGACTCGATCCTTATCTCTCTGCTTGGAAGTGCTCAGGATTTGCTTACCGAATATAAGAAAGCCCAAGCCTTTGCAACCGTAAAGTTGACCTCACTGGGAAAGGAGGAGTGGAACAGGCTCTTTTCTGAAGAACCTGAACTTGAGGTTTACAGGGCTTATCTTGAAGCTAATTATATGAGGTTCGCAGAGCACAGGCCAGTGAATGAGTCCCAGGCTGCGTATATTGCAGAGCTCGAAAACCAGCGTATGAAACTGGAGACCGAGGCACTTTCCGAAATCACGAATAAAGTCACAAAGGCAGGAGAGATAACGCTTGAGAACGGAGAGAAATTTTCCATCAATTCCCAGTCCTACAGTACTTTACTATCAACAGACCCAAGTCGGGAAAACAGGAAAAAATGTTATGACAAGAGGTTCTACCATCTTATTGATGAATCCGATTCCATGGCATCTCTCTATTCCAGAAAAGCCCAACTTGATGACCTTGTCGCCAGAGAGTTGAACTACACGGATTTCTACGACTACAGTCTCTATAACCTCTATCTCACTCATGATCAGATTGAGAACATGAATACGGTCTTCAAGCAAAGAAAAGATATATTTGAAAACTACAACGAGTTCAGAAGGAAAAAACTCGGGCTTGACGTGCTTAAACCATATGACCTTATGCTGCAACTGACAGACCAGCCTGGCAAAAAATATGCTTACATAGAGGCCTTGCGAGAAATTCTGAAATCCTATTCTAGGATGAACCCTAATTTCAAAGAAATTTTTTTAAAAATGATAACTGGCAGTTTCATAGATGTGTACCCAGATCCTGAACATGGAAAACAGCCAGGAGGATATTGTACTGATATCTGTGCTCTGAAAGAGCCGTCTCTGATCTTTATGAACTATGACGGCCTTATCAGGGATCAGAAAACTTTAACCCATGAACTGGGACACGCCATTAATTTCTACTTGATGGGTAATTCTGTGGATTATCTTTACTGCTCAGGTACAATTTATGAAATGGAAATTCCTTCCACTTTCAACGAAGAGCTCCTTGTTGATTATATTGTCGAAAATTCTGACAGGAATACTGCGGTTGCCGTACTCTCTCAGCAGATTGACGATTACCAGAATTTTTTTACCAGGCAGCCCTTAATTACGGAATTTGAATATAAAGCTCACAGGCTCTGTGCAGAGAACGAAACTGTAAGCGGAGATGAACTTAATGCTATCTGGACCGACCTTTCTAAAGAATACAGAAGCCGCTCAGTTGAGTATTACCCTGAAGATTCCGCGGAATGGACTTACATCAATCATATCTATCTGACAAGCAACTACTACACATTCAATTACGCGGTTTCCAAGGCAATAACCCTCGCCCTCTTCAAACAGTACAGGGAAGACCTCGAAGCTTTCAACAAAAATTACGTTGCTTACCTCTCGGCAGGCTCGACAATGCCTCCTGAAGAAAAACTCAAGGAATATTTCGGGATCAAAATCGACAGACAGCTCTTTGAAGACGCGATGAATGTTGTGGAGTCAAGGATTCAGGAATTGTATAAACTGGCAAAGGACGAATAATTCTTAAAAATGTTCTGGGAGAGGGAATCCTCTAAAAAAGGATAACTTGGGGATCTATTCTGCTACTGAAGGCCAGGAGTTAGCTCATTACCTCGTAAAAACTAAAATTTTAGAGTTTGTTAACTTTGGTAATGGGATTTGGAGAATAGATCCCCAAGAAACGAACATGAAATTCTTAGAATTACAGGCACAAAAATATGAAAGTATTTTTAAGTACTTTCATGCCAAAAAAGAAGATAAAAGGCTAAAAAGTTACCTTAAAAGATTATTTTCAGGCAATTGCCCTCAACTTTTCTAACCCTTCATCAATCTTAACCTGAGCGTCTTCAATGATCTTTATAAGCTCTGCATGCTTTGGAATTCCCTTCTCTTCAATACTCGGGGTAACCGCTTGTATGGCGGGGCTAACTCCATATGTGCCCACCTGGAATGTTACTATATGGCCGGGTGTTGAGATGTTGGAGATGGTAAGGCCGGACTCCGAGCCATCCCATAAGTTGGAGGAAGGCTGGGTGGAATGGCTTATGGCCGTTGCCGCTGTCTCTTTGAATAGATCCATTTCATCTCCCATATTCCGGTTGGTTTCAAGGTCCAGATGTCCGTCGGCCTGAAGCAATCCGCACTGATAATGATTGGTGGGAGTTCCTCCCTGCCACTCGTTGGATCCCAGTATATCACAATGATATATGGCCAGGCCGCTGGAAGGTATATCTTTGTCAAGGTCCAACTGAGAGCGGTTCTCAATCAAGAAGTATTCATTGGGTTTCCTGCTCTCAAAGATCAGGACTTTGTTGTATTCTCCATGCACTGCCTGGTACTCGCCGGGTTTATCCAGGCACACCACATTGTCGCACCAGTCCACAAGATAACGCAAATAAGCACATACCGGAGATGGTGTCCTTCCTCTATCGTTATGGTTGCCCGCGCTCATGAGGCAATAATAGCCGAGACCTGAGCTCTTTTCAAAATCGCCATCTCTGGTGCCGTAGTCATAGAGATCTGGCCAGCGACAGAGCATATGGCCATTCTCATGGCAGAATGTGCCTATGCTCAAGTCCTCTTTGCTCCGGCCAAGGCTGGAAAGCATATAGAAATGGGTCTTCATGCTGTCGCGCCTGAGCTCCAGGAAGTAATTATGGGGCCAGAGTTCTCCTATGTATTGAGTCTGACCTGCATAGAGTATATTGATAGCATCCACTATTCCCTCATCCTGTGAGTCGAACTTCTTGAGATCCACGCCGCTGGCTATTGCAAGGTCCAGGGCTTCCTCGACCAGGAGATGGTTCATATAGTATCGCCGGTTCTTGCTCAAGGTTACCGGCCCGACCACTTCATTGGTGTAATTCAGCTTTCCTCCGGACATGAACCGGAAGTACTCTTGGGCGGAGCAGAAATTACCGTTCTCGGTGTAATTTTCTCCGTTGAGCATATTATCCACATCTTCCCGGGTGACAGTGCTTTTCACATCTTTGAACTGGACCAGAATGGTCAATCCTTTAATGTTTCCCTCGCTTAACCTACGACCTTCAAGAAGGCCTTTATTGGGCCCATAGGTCCTGATGGTAGCAATGGGCTGGTATGGTGGGACTGGAGGATTCATCTTGGCATACCTGGTCTCGAACTTGGCATTTCTTACCTGTTCGGACTCTTTGAGATGCCGCCAAATCTTCTCGGGTGGAGCATGGCTTAAGTCTACTCCACTAGAGACGAATTCGCCTTTGAACAGATATGCGTAGCAGAACCGCCCTAAATCGACATCATAGACCACGGTATACCCGTCAAGGTTCTCGTAGCGGGAATAAAATTCATCACCAAAAACTCTAAGCTTTACATCAGGTCCCTTCTCCTGAGAGAAGGTGAGTATCTCCCCAGTTATTGCACTCATCTTCAACCATCTCCTCGAATTAGTTTTAAGGCCTTTTAATGCCTTTTGATAAAATATTCTCTAAACTGTTAAAATTTATATCACAGGAGGTAATTTGGCTCTGTAGAAATCCTCTGAAATAACGGATCTACATTAATTTGGATTGAATAACCCGACAAATTGTGTTCATTTCTTTTCGGCTTCTTTAGCTGATTTAGAGAGTTTTTCTACAGATATGTTTACTAAAGGAGCCGTTTTGACGATGATTTTTTATTCCGTTGGTTGACATAAAACCAACATTAGCTCTTCGCTGTTTCGAGTGGGCAACTTCCTTCACTCCCTGAATGTTAAAGTAGCATATAGTAGCATATATAATATTAGAAACGTTTATTACTGAAAATCACACTCAAGCTTGATGTTTCTCTTTTTGGTCTTGCCACTTTCTAATAAGCAATTATTTTCAACCCACATGAAATATCGAATAACCCCATATTTTTATTAATCTACCAATATAAAATAGCCTATGAAATTACACTTAGAATTTGTTGTTTGTATCAGGAATTCCTTCTTTTGACTGCTGTAAGTGAGTA
>DAKJ01000015.1:256693-290644 GCA_002496565.1 Methanosarcina sp. UBA289
TCAATAACTCAAGTACACGACCCTTTTATGTTTGATCTCATTTTTATGCTTGATCTCATTTTTTCAAGAAATCTAAAGCTTTTTAGCATCACGGAGAAGATAGAAGATAATACTAGAATGGAAGATTAGTCAGAAAACAAATCATAAAATCAAACATGCAAATGCTCTCATAATACAATCAAATAGGACAAGAAAATCACAATGTTATGTGTGGATAAAAGGTATAATTCCAAAAAAATTCATGCTCTAATTTGAGAAGAAATCAAAACGACTCAATTATATATTTAAAGTAGAAGGTCTAATGGAAATAAACGATGCTAATTGCTCTCTATAACAGCTAATATCGGGAGAATCTTTTTTCGGCCTTTTTCATGCGTACCTCATCTGATTCTTCTAGATGCTTTTCAAGTCCAAGTGGTGGATTATGGCTTAAATCAACTCCGCTGGAGACGAAACGGCCATCTTTTATCCGGGCATATGTGAATTTTCCTAAAATTTCATCGTAGATCGCGGTATATCCTTCTTCCGTTTCGTAGCGAGCGTAGAACTCATCCCCAAAGACTCTTAGCTTTACCTCAGGACCGTTTTCTTGATCGAAGCTCAATAACTCCCCAAATATAGCGGTCATCTCTTGTCCATCCATGGCATCCAATAAAGTATAATATATTAATTGAATATATTAATTGAAAGCTTTTGCAAATAAGCCTTTTTCCATCCATGCTAATGGATATGCTATCCTGGGAGCGGTTCTTAGTGCTGGGTATGGTATTCTAGTCCACGAACTCCTTCAATACCAGATCTTAAAAAACATAATTCAGTTTTGAAAACTAGAAAAATTAGTCAATCTTTCGGGAGTTATAGTTGTTGCAAAACCTCGAAAGAAGCTGAATTTCTTTTCTTAGTCGTTTTATACGGAGCTTGACAGCTTCAAATTTATCTTCACCAATGATTAAAATCTTGCTATCCTTTACATCTATTGGGTTACGACTCAAATCCAGGCGTCCGGCAGTATTCGGGTCAATTGTTTTGGAATTGTTTTGGGTTACTTAACTATACCTTCCCTCAAGCACATCCCTGATCGGTTTTACGGTCATGGCTCCGGGGGTTCCTTTCATATTATGGGGCGGCCATTCTCCTGATTTTATTTCTTCGGAATTTTCGTCGTGCTCGTCTTCGAGAAGCAGGATGACCTTTATGTCATCAGGAATATCGTCAACCATTTTTGCTCCGCATTCCATAAGCTCACTGAAGGCCTCTCTCCCTTTTCCTTCATCAAAAGGCGCGGTACAACCTTTTACTATATTTGTTCGAAAGCCTCTTTCAAGGAAGCCCAGGCTATTAATATATACGCAGACTTCCTCAACCAGACCTGTCATGAATACTTCATTAATTCCCATCTCTGAGATTTTCAGTTCTAGTTCGGGATTCATAAAGGCGTTGGGGTGATCTTTCGGAAGCCTGAGAACGCTGACTGTTCCCCCCTTTACTACCTTTATTATTAGCCTGGCTATTTTGTCAACAATTTCCTTTCCCAATGGGGCTACAAGTTTACCTTCATATAACGTGCCTTCATATTCGTAAGTCTCATACACGAAATCGTTAGTCATATCTACAATAACCAGAGCTTTCAAGGTTTCATCCTTTTTCGTTGACTCCATATTCCAGGCTCACCCTTTTCAATCTTAGCTGTAATTGATTATATCCATAAATTAATGCACGAATTAACATAAATCTTTTTAGAGCTACCATGCAGCTTTCGGTTAAGCTCTGTCTTTTATCCGCCTGCAACAGGCGGAATAAGGACTACAGTGTCTCCCTCTTTCAGTTCTGTTCTGGGCCCTTTAAGGAAGTCTATGTCTCTGCCGTTAACTATAAACATAATTTTTGGGTTCTTGTCCTCAAAAGGCTTTCCAACTGCTTCTTTGAACTCTGCTCCAAAGCGGGATTCCAGAATCTCAAGCAGGGATTCCACTGTACTGCCTGGACTTATTTCGAATGGGATTTCGTGCGCTCCGACTATTTCGCGGATTGAGGCCAGGAATTTCAGGTTTACTTTCATGTTAAAGTCCTGAAAATCTTATGCTGCCATTTTATACGGGCTTTTTGAGCTTTCAGGCGTTGTTACAGGAATTCCAAGTTCCCTTAGTTTCTCCTCAGTGGGCTTCCCATCAACCCAGCCCCTGAGTGAGTAGTATTTGCCTATCATTTCAGGCACATGGGAAATCTGCCCTTTTGATGGGCCTCCTGATACAGGTTCTTCAGTAAGGCGCTTTGGAAGGATATCGGCTGCCCTGTCAAGTCCATAAATATTATTTATCAAGCGTTCAAGATTTGTGATTCTTTCTCCTATCTTAAGCAGTTTTTCAGGAGAAAGTTCCATGCCTGTAATTGCTTCGAGCATACCTGCATACTGGGGGAGCCCAATTGCAAAGCTCGTAAAGAGGCAGATTACAGTTGAGTTAATCACAGAGCCCATGTCCTGCATGAAAATTGTCCATTCAGGCTTACCTTCAGTAGAATAGGGATCAAGCTTTTTCGGTAGCCCAATAATCTCGGCTGGAATGGTATAGCCATAAACATGGTCACCTCCGCGGTTTGCAGTCGCATACTCAAGCCCTATACCCTGAATTGGGCGCGGGTCGTAAGCTGGCAGTTCCATGCCCTTAACATTTATAGAAAGCTCCGGCGCGTTATACTTCTCTGCAAGTTTTCTTGATCCAAGAGCCAGATCTGCTCCAAATCCGGCTTTATATGCTGTCCGCCAAACGGATTCAACCATTGCCGACGCATCTCCAAATCTCAGGTTGAAGCCATGCAGTTTTTCTTCGGGGATCTTTCCTTTTTCGACAAGCTCCATAGCACAGGAAATAGTTCCTCCCATGGAAATAGTATCGATCCCGAACTCATTGCAGAAGTGATTGGCTTTTATAACGGCATCGAGCTCTTTTACCCCACAGTTGGACCCAAGGGCAAAAATAGTCTCATATTCCGGGCCTTCGGTATATTTGATACTAAAAGGCCCCTCGGGAACACTGGATTTTCTTCCGCAGATGATAGGACAGCCCCAGCAGCCAGTCGTGCCTGTAAGATAGGTTGCAGTGAGCCTCTCTCCGCTCTGCTCATCGGCGTCAGGGAAATAGCTGTTCTGGAAGTTTCTGGAAGAATATGCTCCATGTGCATTGACTATATTCACCAAGACTGCAGTTCCATAGACGTGCAGCCCTCCTTTGGGACCTGTTACCGGGTTTTCCCGGATCATTTTCATTGCCTCTGCAACCTTTTCTACAAGCATCTCCGGATTTGCAGGCTTCTGTCTTTCATTTCCTGAAACAACGATCGCTTTTAGTTTCTTGCTGCCCATGACCGCTCCAGAACCTGTTCTGCCTGCTGTCCTATATTCATCGTTCATGATGCAGGCCATAGAAATTAGATTTTCTCCTGCAGGACCTATGCAGGCGACTGACGCTTTTTTAGGATCTTTTGTGGTCCTGTCAATAAGTTCAGCCGTAACGCTGGTTGTTGTCATGCCCCAGATTTCTGGAGCTTCCACAAGTTCAGCCTTCCCGTTTATAATGCTCAGGTAGACTGGCTTATCCGAAATTCCTCTGACTAGCACACCGTCATATCCTGCAAACTTCAGATATGTTCCCCATTTTCCTCCCGAGTTTCCGCTCCCCAACCCTCCTGTCAGGGGGGATTTGCTGGTAAGGATATGGTAACGCCCACTGGTAGGCACTCTGGCTCCTGTAGCCGGCCCTGTTGAAAAAATCAGAAGATTATCTGGGTCAAAAGGCTGGATATCAGCTCTGAGCTCATCATATATGAATTTCAGACCTAGCCCTTTTCCTCCAAGGTACAATCTCAAAACTTCTTCATCAAGCGGTATATCTTTAAGTTTTCCATTTTCAAGATTAACATCAAGAAATCTTCCTGCGTATCCCCCTAGCACAGATTGTCTCCTCCATGGATAGATTTTCAAATACTCTACTTATAATGATAAAATTCCAGTCTTCCGGCACTAGTCTCTTACTCTATTACCCCTGAACAAAGTTTTAGTGAAAATTACCGGATGAGTATAAAAGCACTAATTGGATGAAAATACTAATTTGAACATGAAATAAAATTTGATATATTTAATTATATAACGTTTATTTATAAAAATTGTTCCATTAAAAATCATTCCAAAATATACATTCTGTTTATTAATTCCTAAAATTTACCCTAATCTCAAAATATAATCTAAACTATCATAAAACGAACTCTGTTATATCTCAGATTGATAAATATCTCAGATTGATAAATATCTCAGATTGACAACATACTATCCTAAAATCTCAGAATAAGATCCAAGAATAATATTATCCGTAAAATCCTAACTTTAAGGAGGAGCATATGATATGTCTCTGTTTTTGTTTTATCGAGAACTTTACAGACCTTATACATTTATTCTTATATCGAACTCGGTACCTTTATCCCTTTTTAGCTCGATTTCCCCGTCTAACTGATCTACAAGAATGTTTACAAGCTGCAGACCAAGAGTATCTGAACTTTCTATATCAGTATTGTAGGGAATGCCAATTCCGTTATCCGAGATGATCAGGGTATATCCTGTACCTTTTCTAACAGGTTCTTTTTTGTCATTACCTGATGAACTTTCGGCTTCTTTTTCTTTGAATAGTTTTATCCAGATTTCTCCTTTCTTCCTGTCTGGAAATGCATGTTTTAATGAATTGGAAACCAGTTCATTAACAATTATTCCCAGTGGAACTGCGATATCTATGTCAAAAAAAAGGTCTTC
Source organism: Methanosarcina sp. UBA289 (assembly GCA_002496565.1). GTDB lineage: Archaea > Halobacteriota > Methanosarcinia > Methanosarcinales > Methanosarcinaceae > Methanosarcina. The sequence continues at coordinate 261,492 of DAKJ01000015.1, forward strand.
TTCGAGATCCATATTTAAATTGATATCTGTATTTCCAAGCCTGTAGGTCTGGAAAAGGTTCTCAACGAGTTTTTCAAGGTATGACGAAAAATCCAGGGTATTGTCTCTTCCTCCTCCTTCATGTAATTCTTCATGGATCAAAGCAATGGACATTATTCTGTCCTGACTCTCTCTGAAAGCACTGAGAACGTCAGAATCTTCAATACATTTCTTGTTGTTGAAATTTTCAGCCTGAAGATCCAGAAGAGAAGAGATAACTTGCAGGTTATTCTTAATTCTATGATGAATTTCCCTTTTGTGGGCGATTTCAAGGTTTATCAGAGCTTTTTCAGCTTTTTTGTGTTCAGTAATGTCCTGGACTATTCCTTTTAGTCGAATAGGGGTCTTTTTCTCATCAAAAATAACTTCGGATTGCATATGGACTATACGTTCTTCCCCATCAGCCGAGAGAATCCTGTAATCAATGCTGTAAGGTTTTCCATTCATAGCTCTGTTAACACTATTATTGACATAATCTCGATCGCTGGGATGAACATAGTTTAAAATTTCCTGATAAGTTGGGTATGGTTCTTCAAGGTTACGTCCAAAAATGCGATATAGCTCATCTGACCAGTATGTTTCCTCAGTTATAATATCCCATTCCCAGTTTCCAATGTGAGCCATTTTTTGAGCTTCAGCAAGACCTTTTTCGCTTTCTTTCAACGAGTTATAGGCCTTCTCAAGCTGTTCTGTTCGTTCTTCAACTAATTTTTCTAAGTTGTCATGTTCTTTTTTAAGGGCTTCTTCTGCTTTTTTGCGCTCTGTGATGTCTATGAACGCAGAAATTGACCCTGTTGGGTTACCCTGCACATCACGTAGAGATCTGGCGTTACCCAATACATGTCTCACCGTATCGTCAGGATAAACAATATCGAACTCGTAGTCGTGTATTTCTTTCCCTGCAGCTGACACCTGCACCGGCATTTCTTCAAGCTGGAGCTCTACCCCGTCCTTAAACACTTTAAACGTCTCAGGTATCTTCTCCATCCGAGCTAATTTGGGAGCGTTTGCGCCTTCAGGAATTCGGAGCCATTCGTATGAGAGCCGATTTCCAGTTATCTGAAGCGCTCTGGGATCGTGTGTTATCCACACTGCTGCGGGCACGGCATCCAGTAATACTGCCAGTTCATCCGAGCGAGCACGTTCACGTTTCTCACTCTCTCGCAGCGCACCCACTAGGGTATCGCGTTCTGCCAGCGACTGAGCCAGCTTGATATTGCTGTAGCCTAGTTGTGAAAGCATGTTGGCAAACTTCATGAAGAAGGCCATACTTGTGTCCACAACCTCCTTGCTCAACCGCGGAACTTTTTCAAGTGCTGCCACGTATTCCTTTTCATCGAAGTCGTATTTTCTAGCCTGAGATAAGAAAAACTCATAGTCCAGAATTTCGTCCTCAAAAAAGAAATGCCCTAAGAAAATATTGCCAACGTGCTGGTCGCCTACAATGATTGGGGTAGCTATGTCCCACATATTGTTTTTGCATTTATACAGCTTAAATTCGCCAGGGAAAACACCTAAAGATAACTTAGTATCACTTTCTACACAGTGCTTGCAGGTTTCAGGGTGAACCCTGTGGAATCTCGTGCAGATGTCCTGCCATCCAACGCCTACCAGAACATTGCCTTTGAGATCGATTATGCTTATGGGAATGTGAGCAAGTTTATAGAAATCCTCCATGAGAGACTGGATCGCCTGGACATCAATAATATCGACAAGCTCCAAATTAGCCATCTTCCGAACAGGCAAGAGCATATTTTCCAATTTTAGCCTGCTGCTCTGCCCATTCTGAGGCAGGACTTCATCGATCCTCTTACGCTTTGCAAGATTTTTCCACCCGGAATTTTCTATCTGCTCCCATTTTCCTTCCTTTTTAACCAAAGTGAATTGATGATTTGCGACAATATCTATAGTTTCAGTTAGATCATGCGCATCGAGAGAATAGGTACATAGAGTTATCATATGGTAGTTGCTAATAACAGAATCCGCTTTTTTCTCAAAATTAACGAAATTACTCCATTCCTCTTCTTTCAACCAGGAAGTGTTCCAGCTAAACCTCATTCCTTTGTAGCCACTTTCCTGAGCCTGATTGAGTTCTTCAACCCAGCCATTTAAGACTCTTCCAGAAACGAATATACCTTCTTTTACATACCAATCAGTGTAGGGAATAATTTTGATTTGGCCATTTTTCAGATAAATATCAAAGTCAGGAATAGCTTTTCTTAAAGCTTCTTTTGCCTCTTCTGCATCTAGAGGGTATGCTGTGATCCATAAGCAATATTCGTTATTTTCCAATCCTGCTTTGAAAAAAGGAACAAGTATTTCCGTCAAATCTTCCTTTGTCCGGTAGAATTGGCAAAAGTGTGCTCCCCAAGGTAAATCTCCAATAATATCAATACCAGATTTTCTCAATTTTTCATTCATTTTGTATTTTTCCCTACCGTAAGCACAATCTTGAAAGATTATATTGAATTACATGTTAGAAATTCCATTTTGAGATGAGGGAACTTTTCTGAAGTCCTTAGCAAATTCGCAGAATATACCCATATTTTTAAAAATAGAATCGGTCTACCTTGTGATATAATCGCAATTTTAATATCTCATTAAAGATAAAATTGATTATATATTAATGTTTTTACCCTAGCGTTGTTGCAAAATTCGAGCCAAAAAGATATTTTGCTACAAAGCGCATAAAAAATTCTGTGATATTAAAAAATATTGAAAAGATTCAGGTGAATATCTAGCTTTAGATAATTATGCTTTAGATAAATTATGCTTTAGTTATATACTCGTACCTGACATCTGCTCTTGTAATCCTTGGAACCTGTCCCCACATGCCAATGTATTCTCCCTGGATTACGAGTGCGCCTTTTATTTCTGGAATTCCTTTTACAGCTTTGAAGGAAGCTTCTACAGATTCTTTTCCAATGCCTACTTCGTTTCCAAGAGCCGTTGCAGCTGCATCCGCAAGGGATACATCATCTGAGAATACTGCAGCTGCATCCGCCATCCCAAAGCTGATTGAAGGACCAACTGTCCCTGCCGAAGTACAAACGCCTGTAATCGAGTCTCTAGGTTCGAATATTAGCCCAAGGTTTTTAATAGGAGACTGTCCCGCATAGATCCCAACCACAATAGTTCTGTCATTGATAAGTGCGATGTCTCCTCCGTTGTCGACAATAGCGTATTTTGCTCCTGCTTCAACCATTGCTTCTACTGCAAGGGCCGAAATTGTGCCTGCAACCGCACTCATTGGCCCTATGCCCATAGTATTTCCGGCTTTTACCATTCTCCTCACAACCTCAGGTGCATTTTCCGGGCATTCGTAAGGTTCGAGAGTAAGCTGAAAATAAGGATCGGAAAGAATGTAAGTCTCAAGGGCTGCCCTGTGGATGCGGATCGCTTCTTTTGCGGCTTCGATATGGGCCTGATTGTCGGCTGCAATCGTAACTATGGTTTCCTTGAGCTGGAAATGTTCTTTAATCGGGTTTTTGGTAGATTCTTTAGCGGATTCTTTTATGGGATCTGACATATTGGTTCAGATGGGATTTATTGCTTAAAAAGAGATGCTTCCCGAGGTTCCGTCTCCCGAGTCCCGTCTCGGGAGGACGGTGCCCTTTTCGCTTCGCTCAAGAGGGCTGAATTTTGGGTAAGAGACATCATTTTCAATTCTCTGAAAAGGACTGATTTACCTGAGTCCTGTCTCGAGAGTGGGATGTTATGCGAGCGAGATCAATGAGGAAACCATGGAATTTTAAAAACGAATTTTTCTTAAACCAGGCCCCTGCGTCTTTCACTCTTATATTCGTCAAAGAGGCTCTGTAGTTCGTCCTGTTTGGCTTTGTGGCGTTTCGCATCAGCTTCTTTTTCCCAGGATTCGATTGCGGCTTTGAGGGTTTCAGGTTCGACCATTGCAAAATCTTCAGCTCTTTCGAGCTGAATATTATTTAAGACCGGCACATCTCCTTTGAAGAAAGTCTCCTCGGCTGCGTGCGAAATGTCCTCAAGGATGATTACGGCTCGGACTCCGGCTTCTACAAGGATTTGAGCGGTTGCAGCTCCGCCTCCGCTTGGATTCTCAAGGAAAACGACATCACCTGTCCTAAGCCCGTATTTTTCCTTCGTTTCGGCAATGGATTCCTTAGTAAAGGCAGCAATAACTTTAACAGCCGTACCTTCGCCGCGGACTTCCATCTTCTGAATTTTACGCAATTTGTTGCTTCTGCGCCGCAGTTCCTTTACGGTTTTGCTTTTATGGCTGACCTCTTTTTTCAGGCTTTCAATGGTTTCGTCCCTGATCTTGATTTCTTTTGATTTCCGGATTTCGCTGTAAGCTTCTTTTTTGAAGCTGTTCAACCTTGACTCAAGCTTTGAGATTTTTCGGTCTTTTGCAATCAGTTCCTTCTTTAATTCTTCAAGGTATTCCTGAAGATTCTGAATCTGTTCGCTCTGCCGCTGGACAGTTTCCCTCATTTTCAGGAGGGATTCGTCAACTGACCTGTCCTCCGGTTTTTCGGCATGATCTCTTAGCCTTGGTTTTTCAGGTTCGCTCGACTCCCGGACTTTTTCAATTGCAGCCTCTATGGAAGCTCCACGGATTACATAAAATTTTATCAGCTCAATGTCTGCATTCTGCGGAGCTTTCTTTTCAATCCGGGTAAATATATTCTTGTAACTCCTGTAGGTGAGAAGAGCCGCAGTCAGTGCATCTCTTTCATGGTCGTTTGAGTAGCCAAAAGTTTTTCCAAGCGCAATTTTTTCTTCGGCAGAAACCTCTATTCCGGGACTTGCAGGTACGGCATTGAAGCTTCTTCGAATTTTCTCAACCGATCCAGGCATTGGAGTTACATCGCTGGCGATAACTGCAGGTTTTCCGTACTCTGCGATAAGTTTAACCACTTCGTCAGGAGCCATTCCCCTAGAACTTTTCAAGTAAAGAAGATCTCCATCAAGAGAAAGAATCGCTATTCCCACGGTTGTGCCAGGGTCGATTCCCACGATTGTAAACTTACGTCTTGGGTTCTTCGGTTTAAGGGGAACGTATCGGATTTTATCGCGTTCAACACTTCTTACGCTTACCTGAGCATCATTACTTGCCATTGGATGTATCGGTATCTCTCCGCGTTTCGCATAAACAGTGAATTCAGACCTGACATAGCCTCCGAAGCCTTTTACGTTTACGGCTTCGAACCTGATGCCTTTTTCCCTGGAAAGATCTTTCAGGGCATTTTCAATCTCTCTACTCCTTTGTAGCACAGCTCCGTGTACTTTTCTACGGTACCGGTTCTGGCTCCAGCCGCCCCTTCCCAGGGAACGGGCTCTACTGACTTTGATCTTTGTAATATCTTCAAAAAGGGAAACTTCATGCCCAATTCCCATATCTGCGAGGCGGGCACATATTTCAGCTTCGTCGTTGGGGTTTTCAGGGTCAAAAGAAAGCCCGTTTTTCCTTGCAAGCCTGACAAGTGGTTCGGGATGCAGTCCGCCTGTGACCTGAACCAGTTTAACACCCTCAGGCAGCCGTTCCATAAGAGAAAGGAGCTCGCTTCGGTCGGCCGCAAGCTCAAAAATATTGTCAACAGCTATTATTTCCGGCCTTTCCCTCTGGATCATATTAAAGATCTTCTGGCGACGGAGCATACTTTGATGGGAAACTTCTCCGTCTTTTAGGATAGCAAGTGCGTATCTGGGAAGTTCCTTTGCCCTGGGAGAGCCCCGAGCAATATCAATTCCATAGATAATCTTTTTTTGCATGAGCGTCTATATTTTATTTTCTATAGAATATATATTTAACTGCACTCGTTTTTATTATTTAAAATTATTCATTATTATGGTCTTTATAGTTCTTTTTATGCCTTTAAGGAAAAACGGCCACATTCTGGATAGCCTTTCCAGGTGATATCCGAATAGAACAGGTTCGAACACAGTTTATAAATTGTGGACTTGCTCCAAAGTTACTTGCTCCAAAGGAATATTGCTTTCTCAATTTTTAAATTAGAGTTAATTTACGATAAGCAACCTTGCCTTTTACTGTTCAAGCATACAGATTTCTAAAAATGAAATGGACATTGAATAAAGTATTTAGGATACTGAAACGAAGCACTCAAAACATTGAGGAATAAAGTACTCAAGGCTGCTGAGGAATTAAATTGCCCATAAAAAGAAATTAGAGGAATGCAGAGCCGCAACTCTACCTAAAAGGTCTCAATCCTCCAGATAGGACTCGGGTGACGGAAATCAGGAGGCTATTTGGGCTGCCTGTCTTCATGCCTTTTTCAGAAGCACTTTTAGATCCTCTTCAACTGTTGTATTGGGCCTGAGATTAAAGTTTTCAACCAGCACTTTAACAACATTGGGTGAAAGGAAAGCCGGGAGTGTCGGGCCTAGAGTGATATTCTTTACACCGAGGCTCAGGAGGGCGAGAAGCACAAGCACAGCTTTTTGTTCGTACCAGGCTATATTGTAGGATACAGGCAGGTCATTTATATCCTCAAGCCCGAAAGCCTCTGCAAGTTTTTGGGCTATTACCACAAGCGAATAGGAGTCGTTGCACTGACCGGCATCGATTACTCTCGGAATTCCTTCGATATCGCCCAGATCAAGTTTGTTATAGCGGTATTTGGCGCAGCCTGCGGTCAAGATCACGGTATCTTCAGGGAGAGCTTTTGCAAAATCGGTATAGTAAGCCCTTTCCTTGTGTCTGCCATCGCAGCCTGCCATGACCATGAACCTGCTTATTTTTCCGGTCTTTATTGCATCTATAATTTTATCTGCAACCGAAAGAGCTGCCTCGTGTGCAAAACCTGCGGTTATAGTTCCGCTTTCGATCGGCTCGGGAGGCTTGCTTGTTTTTGCCTGCTCGATGAGAGGGGTGAAATCCTTTGTACCGTCTTCTTTTTCGTAGATGTGGGTGAGCCCTTCAAATCCAACGACCCCTGTAGTATAAATCCGATTTTTATACGATTCTCTTGGAGGAATTATGCAGTTTGTAGTCATGAGGATTGGGCCGTTGAACTTTTCGAATTCTTCGTTCTGTTTCCACCAGGCATTCCCGTAATTGCCTGCGAAGTTATCGTACTTCTTGAAGGCAGGATAGGCATTTGCAGGCAGCATTTCTCCATGTGTATAAATGTCAATTCCTGTGTCCTTTGTCTGCTCAAGAAGTTGTTCCAGATCCCGAAGGTCGTGTCCGCTGATCAGGATTCCTGGCCTGTTTCTCACACCTATATTAACAACTGTAGGCTCAGGGTTTCCATAGGTTTCAGTGTTTGCCTTATCAAGCAGGGCAAGGACGGATACGCCTTTTTGTCCGCATTCCAGAACAAGGCCAAGCAGGGCTTCAACTCCCAGACGGTCGTCAACAGTCGAAACCAGCCCTTTTTCTATGAATTCGTAAATTGCTTCATCCTTGTATCCCAGGACGTAAGCGTGGTGAGCATAAGCAGCCAGTCCTTTCAGGCCATAAGTCAGAAGTTCTCTAAGAGACCGAATATCCTCGTCCTGTGTGGAATGGACAGCAACATCCATATTCTCTACACTGTCCGGAGTAACCGTAGCCACAGCAGGTAATTCTTTTTCGACAGCTAAATCTTCGGCTGGCAGTTTTCCCTTAATCTCATCTCTGAGCTTGAATCCTTTGTTTATTAGAGACTCAATTTCTCGCCTGTCAAAATTGGTGTTCGTCAGAGTCGCAAAGAAACTGTCAAGCAAAAACCTGTCTGTTGTTTCTTCATTCAGGCCTGCAGCCCTTGCCTTAAGGTTATAGAAAGATATGCTTTTAAGGACATAGATCAGCCTGTCCTGGAGATCTGCAACTTCTCCTTTTTTACCACATACTCCGTTTTTAGTACAACCTTTTACGTTCAGCGCTTCCTGGCATTGATTACAGAACATTTTGTTTACCCCAAAATTATCTATCACGAGATTTTCTGTTTATCCAACTCTAAAATTTTCAGTTATTCCTAAACTCTTTTAATCATTTAGCACACAAAACTATTTTGATGCCGGTATCTTTAGTATACCATAGAATAAAAGATGCCAACTAATATATAGAAGACAGTTTCGAGGTGGGTACTGGATTTTTCAAGCTCTCAGATTTTCGATTTCATCTTGGTAATTTTGCACGGTTTGTTTACAGAATTATCTTTTCTCCTGAAACTTCAGGTGTAAGTCTCAGTAATTTTATTATTCAGGCTCTAAATGTCAACCTATTGTAAACGGAAACATTTATCACAGAGTAAACAATATGCTTCGATGCCGTTTTACACTAAACTAGTGGTTAACAATAACGCAATTTACTTGCCACTCACTAAAAGAATTACAAGTTTCGCAATAAATCCATTATCAGGTTCAGTATCAAAAATTCGTAGCGAGCTCCACAGAAAATTCAATAGTAGGTTCAGCAGCAAGTTAAAAGCTAAGCTTTACGCAGTGAGGATTTAATTTCATGAACAGAAAAACCAATTTTCCAAAGGTTATGTGTACTCAGCATCCTGACGCGGCGTCAAAATATATCGCGACACAGGAAGAGCCGGGAGAAGCTATAGAGGCTGCAAAGGTATTCGGCTGTGACGAGTATATGCCGGATTACGAAGGGAAGGCCACACCGTACCATCAGAATGTTCAGATCGTATTAAAACTCATAGAAGAGACGGATCTTGTTCCCGGAAAGGATGTTGTCATTACTCCCAGGGCTCCTAGTGCAGTTCAGGAAAACCGATTCAGGCAGCTCATGGTTATGATGTCAATTGCTGAGGCTAATCACGATGCCCTCAAATATTCGGATGTTCAGGCAATCAATGAGTTCGTTCATCCAATGACAGGCAGTGTCAAGGAAATTATTGAAGCTCAGCAGCACATGGTAGATATAAGCGAGCTTTCAAAAAAGGAATTTGGTTTCTCAATGGAAGTTCCCCGCATAATTCCACTTATTGAGGATGCTCCTGCACTGCTGCACGCAAAAGAACTTGCAGGAAATACGATTCTTGCCTGGAAAGAACACTTCGGGACAGTTCCTGACGAATTCAGGGTGTTTCTGGGCAAATCCGACTCTGCCCTTTCCTTCGGGCACGTTGCGAGCACGCTTTCATGCAAATGCGCAATAAACGGGATTTCCGAGCTAAATTCCGAACTTGATACCCAAACTGGCATTATATTCGGAGCAGGAACGCTGCCTTTCAGAGGGCATCTGGACTTGAAGAACGCTGAAAACTTTTTCAGAGAATATCGGGGAATCGGAACCATTACTCTTCAGTCCGCGCTCAGGTATAGCCATAAAAAAGGGGACGCTGAGGCTCTGGTAAACCTTGCAAAAGAGAGGTTGCCTGAAACGCCTGAAGTCTTTTCAGCCGAAGAAAAAGAAGAAATAGTAAACCTTATTGGGATATTTGGAGCAAGCTACAGCCGGATTCTCAGGCAACTGGCTCCCACGATAAACCAGATAGCTGACCTTCTTCCCCAGCAGCGGGATCGTCTTATGAGCAAAGGGACAGGCGGTTATTCGAGAAGTGCTCCTGACATATCAGGTCTGGTCAAACTTTGCCGTACTGACATCGGAAAAGAGCTTGAAGCCAGCATGCCTGCTGAAAATCTTCACCTTCCTAGGGCAATCAAGTTTACAGGTGCTCTCTACTCCATAGGCTTGCCTCCGGAATTTATAGGCACAGGTCGTGCCCTTGAAAAGGCACGGGAAAAACTCGGAGAAGCCACCTGTGAAAACTTGCTTATAAAATACTTCCCCTCCCTTGCAGATGACCTGAACTTTGCATCCGGATATCTGGATCTCAATGTAGCTTCCCGCTTCCTATCCGGGGAATGTCTGAAGGAAGTCCGTAAAGACATCGAAATTCTACGTGATACCTTTGATCTTGAAACCAGTCCCGAACCTTCGTACCGTATTCTGGTGGAAATGATGCAGCCTGACCTCCTGCAGGCAGGAAGCAAAGGAAACTGCATGGATGAGGAAGTTTCCCAGCTTGTATGCTCTACCCTCACCAAAATGGGAAAAATAAGAAAGGCACTCGGTTAAGTCATTTCGTTTCCTATCGGGTGACTCTTTCTTTTTTTTTCACTTAAGTGCTGCTGGTAGTTGCTCTCACTTTAACATGGTTCACCACTTAAGATCAGTCTTTTTCTGTGGCGTTGTCATCTTCTAAGCTGCTTTTTGAAAATACAGAATTTTTAATCGTTTTTGAGGCAGTAACGTAGTAAGATCGGAACCGGGATTTATAAGATACGACTGGAATTTGCAACAGGGGGCGCCTGATGCTGCGGATTGGATACAGGTACAAGAGGTAGATTGTCCGTAAAGTTGGTTCCGTTATACTTTATGTCTGCAATTCCATTTTCATCCTTATCCTGTGTGGTTTGAGAGAAACCTGCCCCATCAGGGCTTGCCCAGAAGTTACCTCCGAGGTAGTGCCCTCCTATAATGTTTATGCCTTCTTTCTTTACTGTATTCCAGGTATTTCTTCTGTTTCCGACTTCTACATTAAAGGTATTATTGAGATAATTATTGAATATAGTATTATTATCGCAGGCTGGACACATGGAAAGGCCTGAAACATAATTGAAAGAAAGAATATTTCCAGAAAATGTACTGTTATCCGAGGAATTCAGATGAATGCCCCAGTTGCTTTTGCTAATAGTATTCCCCGAAATTATGCTATAGTTTGAATGTGATATCCACATCCCGTATCGGATATTTTCCAAGATATTATTCCCTGAAATAACGCTCAGGTTTGAATTTGTCATGTAAATTCCCATATCATTCCTGCTTATCGTATTGTTATTCAGGTTATTGCTGCTTGAATTTATGAGGTAAAAACCGTAGCCTGCGTTCCAGCCTACTATGTTTCCAGTCAGGTTATTGTCGCTGCAATTATTCTCTAGAATAATTCCGTGATTATTTGAATCTGCGCTATTGTTTGAGAGTATATTCCCTTCCGAGTGCACGAGCTGAATTCCGTATTTTTCATTTAGATTCATTTTATTGTCTGAAATCGTGTTATTTTTTGAGTTACTCAGATATAGTCCTAGATTATTTTCCGAAAGATCATTGTTGCTTATAGTACAGTGACTACATCCGGATAAATAGATACCTGTTACCTGGGTGGATTGGGCTGATCGGATTTTAAACCCGCTAATTGTTGTGTTATTTGCTCGTATGTGAAATACATTTACATTCGGATTGTTCGTAGTGACTATCGTATCCTCAGGATTCCCGGATTCTGACCTTATTGTCAGGTTTTGCTTACCAATTACGACGTTTTCGGTATAGTTTCCAGGCTTTACGATTATCACATCATCTGAGCTTGTATTATTTACTGCGGCCTGTATTGATTCTCCTGGATGGACGAGAATCTCAATCGCAGTTCCGGTACTAGAGCCTAATGTGAATATAAGAAAGGCTACTGCTAAGCTGACAAACTTGTTTATTTAAATCCCCCACATTAAATACAAATTATTATGTAATTTTTTATTAATAAACCAGAATTTAAACATTAAACCATATTAATATATTGGATTAGAATAATATCAAAATAAAGAAATAAAATTATAAAGCAAATTATAATCAGCAGATAACTTACTAAATAGTAAGTTGTATAGAATTTTCTATTCCATCTCTGACTTACCTTTGTAAAAAGGAACTGTAATTTTCAGCCCAGAGAAAAACTATCTGTATGTATAATACGAAAAATTATCTGTATGCGTAACATGAAAAATTATCTTATGTATAACACCAAAAATTATCTTATGTATAACATGAAGTGTTAAAACTCGACAATCTGAAAGAAATTGTTAATAAACTGTTAGTGAATCGCTGCAACACTGACAAACCATCAGTAAGCTTTTAATGAATTTTTGAAAACTCTATGTGCAGCAATTTTTTAAGGCTATTTTATGGAAAATGATCCCGAGAATAAAATAGATTAAGGAAAGTAAGTAACCTTGGGAATTGTTACTGAAAATATAAGATCTCAAATATAAGGTCTCAAATATAAGGTCTCAAGTCCTATTTTTTTGGCGCAGTGTATGAACCATTGATTTCTTACTAATTAACCGTTATGAGTTAACCGTTATGAAGCAAAGTTACTCTTTATCTGAATTCTCTTTTTTCGAGGCAGCTTTTTTTAAATTTTGCGTTTTTAGATCTTCTACTTCAGTTTCTTTGGGTTCGATCTCTTCGGCTTCAAATTCTTCAGCTTCGAAACTTTCGGCCTCAAATTTCTCAGCCTCAAAGTCCTCTTCCTGAAAAACATCCTCCTCGATACCTTCTTCAAAGTCCTCTTCCAGGGCTTCTTCAAGATCCCATTCTTCTATAGTACCTTTGCCAAGCCTGCTTTCTGTACTTTCTTTTATTTCTTCTGCGCTTTTGCCTGCCTCGCTCTTAATTTCGCGGATCGTTTCATCAAGTTCCCTTTTTATCCCGTATTTCCGGAAAAAGTGAGTCAGTACATTTGAAACGTCCCTTTCGAGAATCTCATCAGCGTGAGGATGTTCAAGAGTAACATACTGAGGCCAGTCAATTAGCTGGACGCCATCTTCGGAAGCAAAGATATTATACTCACTTAAATCGGCATGGATAATCCCAAGTGAATAGGTAATTATCACCTGCTTGAGAATTTCATCGAGATACCATTCAGGGGCAAGAAGTTTTGTTTTTGCGAGAAGGCTACCTTTTGCAAGCTCCATAACTATTGCGTGCCTGTTATGATCAAAGGGCTTTGGGATTGAAACTTTCGGATATAGCTCTGCCATGATCCTGTACTCCCTCTGGGCGGCAAGTCGGGCTGCATAGATCCAGGAAAAGTGCTCTCTTTCTCCCAGGTGCTCACGCACGCGCTTTATTTGCTTGAAACTGGTTCTCCCTTCCCTGTGAAACTTGATGACGACAGGAACAGGTTCCCCTATTGCAAGCTCAGGCGGCAGAATTGCTTCATAAATAACCGATTCCTTTCCTACCCCTACTTCGTCCCCTATTGCACTGATACTTTTTCGTTTTACAAAGGCATTAAGGGCAAGGGCATCGTATCCTTCAAAATATATCTGAAATCCCTCGTAAGGCTGGGTAGTCCTGACCACAAGCTTATTCCGGACAAGCTTTTTTAGCCTGTATTCCAGTTTCTCAAAAGGAAGCCTGGTGTATTTATTTAGCTCTTCTATTGGCACCCATTCAAAATGCTTCATTCCGTTTTCAATTCCAGTCAGGATCCTGAAATCCTTTGAGTCAAGATCTTTAAAAACCCTCAGCGCTTCGTCAATCATCTTGATATTACATATAGCCCTCGATATTTAAATAAAACTCCCACGTCTTTTAAAATCTTGATTGAATTTTTCCGTGCCTGCCATAACATAGACAGCGAGACCAGGTTAGAGCTCCCGAAAGTACCTGCAACCCCAAATAAAGAATTTGGACTAGTTTTTCGTGACGGAAAAAATAGGAATATTATAATTGAGGGTAAATTGAAAGTAAAAAGAGGTAAAATTAAAGAGGTAAAAATTAAAGAAAAAAATCATTAGAGTTTTATTCGCAAACTGACTATTTCCGCTCACTTATCAGTTTGATCATTTACTTCAGCAGCTTAATCATTTCTCTTCCAAAAGCGTGAAGATCATCAGGACTCCTTGAGGAGACAAAATTCCCGTCAATGACAACTTCTTTGTCCTCATAAAGTGCTCCTGCGGCTATAATATCGTCCCTTATCCCTATCCAACAGGTTGCTTTCCTGCCTTTAATGACGCCTGCCGAGACAAGGACCTGCGGGCCGTGGCAGATTGCAGCAACCGGCTTGTTTTCTTTGAAAAAGTGTCTTGCAATCTCAAGTGCACTCTCGTCAAGCCTCATTTTTTCGGGGCCTTTTCCTCCGGATATTACGAGAATATCGTAATCTGCAGGGTTTATGTCCTTAAAGGCGACATCAGCATTGATCTCATATCCATGCTTTCCTTTTATCGGTCCCTTTTTCATTGAAGCTACATGCGTTGTAATTCCCTCTTCTTTCAGACGGTGGTAAGGGTAGAAAAGTTCAAGATCTTCAAAATCATCGGCTCCGAATACAAGTGCTTTCATATGAAACTCCCCCGGGATTTAGCTTTAAGGTTTTAATCTTGCTTTTTAATTTTCCAGATTTACTTTTCTGGATTTAACCTTCTGAATTTATTTTTTGAACCTACTTTCCAGATTTAATTTTACAGGTTTAATTTACAGATTTAACTTTGCAGATAAAAGATTATTTCTGCAACACATATACCTTGTCTGATTTTGAAAATAATAAAGGTAAAGTCGGCTTTATCTGATAGGCTTAAATTGCTTCGAGAGCCTGTTTGAGATCTGCAATTATGTCTCCGGAATCCTCTATCCCTACCGAGAGCCTGACAAGCCCGTCAGTTATACCTACTCTCTTTCTTACTGAACACGGGACGCATGCATGGGTCATTGATGCAGGATGTTGAATAAGGGTATCCGTAGCTCCGAGGCTTACGGCGAGAGAACAGAGCTTTACCTTGTCCATAAGTCTTCGTCCTGCTTTGATTCCACCCTTTACCTCAAAAGCTAGCATACCGCTGAATCCGCTCATTTGCTTGAGTGCAAGTTCGTGCTGAGGATGGCTTGGAAGTCCGGGATACCTGACCCATTCTACCTCTGGGCGGGACTCAAGAAATTCCGCAACTTTCATTGCGTTTTCTGCATGCCTTTCCATCCGGATGTGTAGAGTTTTAAGCCCTCTAATACAGAGCCAGGCTTCATGTGGGCCCATAATGCCTCCTGTATATCCGACAACCGAAGACATTCTATTCATGAAATCCTTATTTCCTGCAGCGATTCCCCCAAGCAGGTCTGCGTGCCCGCCTATATATTTTGTACAGCTGCTAAGGGAAAGATCAGCCCCAAGTTCAAGAGGTCTCTGGAAATAAGGTGTTGCAAAAGTATTGTCTACAACGCAGAGAGCACCTTTTTCCCTGGCTATCCTGGCTATTTCAGCGATATCACATATGGTAAGCGTAGGATTGGCAGGACTCTCAAGAAAGACCATTTTTGTCTCAGGTTTGAAAGCTCGCTTTACGTTTTCGATTTTAGATGTATCTACGAAACTGACCTCTATTCCAAGCCCTGGCAAAACTTGAGAAAAGAGACTGTAAGTGCACCCGTAAACCACATCCGTTGAGATAAGGTGGTCTCCCTTCTTCAGGGCAGTAAGCGAAATTGCGGTGATTGCTGCCATTCCAGAGGCAAAGGTCTGTCCTGCTTCCCCGCCTTCAAGCGCAGCAAATTTTTCAGCCAGAACTGCATGTGTGGGAGTATTTGGGGGAATCCTGGCATAGACGTACCCTGATTCCTCTCCTGCAAATCTAGCTGCCCCCTGCCTGGCGTTTTCAAAAATAAATGTTGAAGTCTGGTATATCGGAGTTGTGTGAGCTCCGAAAACCGGGTCCGGTTTCTCTCCTGTGTGTACACATTTTGTTGCGAACTTCACTTCTCTTTCCATCTCCCCAGATTCCTGTCAAAGTTAATCTCCAGAATAAGTATTTGCTTTTCCGGTAATTATTTGTTTGGCGGGAAGAAGTATTCTTATTTTTCTAACGTTTATAAAGGAAACTTGCCTTTATTTCCAGGCGTTAGCTCGAGGTGTCAGAACTTTTAAAAATACAGCGGCTATATATGGAGCAAAATGTGTAATTGAATAAAAAAGACGATTTGCTTTCGAAGCAATTTAAAACGTTACAGGAAGACCTTATGTGATAAAATCCATACTTGATAACGACCTTTACAAATTTACCATGCAACTTGCAGTGCTTGAGCTTTTTCCTAAAGTTGAAGCTGAATATCGGTTTACCAATAGAGGTTCCCAGCGCTTTTCTACCGAGTTCGTAGAAGAACTGGAGAGAATCATAAACGAAGAGATCTCGAAATTAGCATTAACGGAAGAAGAATATAACTGGCTTTCAGAGCACTGCCTTTACCTGAAGCCCATGTACCTTGAATATCTTAAGAATTTCCGCTTCAAGCCAAATGAAGTAAAAGTCTGCCTTACCGAAGACAGAAATCTGGATATCCGAATAAAAGGGCCCTGGCACAGCACGATTCTCTGGGAAATTGTCCTTATGGCTGCGGTTTCTGAACTGTATTTCACAACTATTGAAAAAGAGTGGAAAGGGAATTCCAAAAATGGTTGCACTTCCGAATCCGTACTGGCTGCCTATGAGAGCAAAATTCTTGAAATTGGAAAAGCCCTTGAGGAAAACAACTGTCTTTTTTCTGAATTCGGAACGCGCAGGCGAAGAAGTTCCGAACTCCATGATCGTGTGATAAAAACCCTTACTGGAACAAAAACCCTAACGGGAACAAGTAATGTATACTTTGCAAAAAAATATGGTTTGGTGCCTATCGGGACCGTTGGACATGAATGGATTATGGGCACTTCAGCACTTGTGGGGCTAAGGTATGCAAACCGTTTTGCTTTTGAAAACTGGATAGATGTTTATAACGGAGACCTGGGAATTGCTCTTACGGATACTTTCGGCTCAAAAGCCTTTTTTAAGGATATGGACCTGAAGTTATCAAAAATTTATGACGGCTTTAGGCACGACAGTGGAGATCCTTATAATTTTGTGGATGCTGTGATAGAACACTACCGAAAAATGGGTATAGATCCCATGAAAAAATTAATCGTTTTCAGTGATGCCCTTAATGCAGATACAGCAATCCAGCTCAAAAAATATTGTGACGGCAAAATCAACTGCAGTTTCGGCATAGGCACAAGCCTTACCAATAACTCCGATTTCTTCCGGGAAAGTCCCCCTCTTAACATGGTCATAAAACTGCACAGCATTAACGGAATTCCTGTTGTAAAACTGAGCGACTCCCCGGAAAAGGAAACCGGAGATAGGGATGCTATAAGGGTTGCAAATTACATTTTTGGAAGAAAAGGGCTGGATGAATGATTTAATAAGAAAAAATTTATAGCCTGTTTGAGCGAAGCGAAAAAGGGTCCCGTCCTCCCGAGACGGGACTCGGGTGTTCAGGATCACAATAGTTTGACCCATCAGACATTGGGGTTAAACTTATTCGCTTAATATCTGGGGATTTAATATAGAAACATTGGCAGTCTCTACTTCCGAGGCCCCATGAGCAGAATCGACTTTAACGCTGGTAACTGTTGGAAGAAGAGAGGTCGAAGGTGAGGATTCAAGTTCTATAACAGCAATATCCGAGCCACTCGTTAATGAGTTATTTGAAACATTCTCCAGTAATGAGTTATTTGAAACATTCTCCAGAGTAGAAGCTGAATTATCTATTACTGAATTATTTTCGAGTATAGAGTTATTTGCTATTAAATTATTAACTATTGGCTCGTTTTGTATCGAATTGTTAACTGTTATAGAATTATTTACTATCACGGAATTATCTTCTAATACAGAATTACTTGTTATTGTAGAATTATTTGCTATTGTAGAATAATCCATAATCATAGAGTTACTATAATTATTCAGTAAAACAGAACTAGAAATATTCACTGTGGAATTGTCCAAAATATTCTGCAATTTATGTGCCGCAAAAACTATTTTTGAGCCATCAGGACTCCATTTAGGATTAGAATAGAGCATTCCGATATTATTTGTAAGTTGAATCCTATAGTTTCCTTCGGTATCCCGGAGCCAGATTTCAGGCTTTCCTCCTTCATCGGATACATACACTATCTTTTTCCCATCAGGACTGTACGAGGGATTCCATTCTCCGTATGGGGTATCAGTAAGCTGAGTCTGGTTTGTACCATGCCACTCTATTGTCCAGAGGTCGGGCTTCTCTTTTGAGTTTTTAGCGCTGTATATTATCTTCAAACCAAGAGGGCACCAATCCTTTCCCACTCCGATATTTTCCGAAGTGCCGAGTCGGGTCTTATTGCTTCCATCCCTATCAACTATCCAGAGTTGAGATGGGGAACCTGCGGATTCCTGGGTGTATACGATTTTTCGTCCCAGTCGACACCAATCTCCCCAGCCTTCTGATTTGTCGGATCCATCTGCAACGCGGCTTACTGTCCCATTTTCAAGATTAGCAAGATAAAGGCCAGTTTGATAACCAGTTGATTTTGTTAAAATCAATTCTGTTCCACTGGGATTTATATCGCTAAAGCCAGTAAGATTATCCTCCATAATGTTTGTTTTTTCTATTTCGCTTCCATCTGCTTTCATGATATAAGATTCAGAGTTTCCGGATCCATCTCTTTGAACTGTATACATGATATAGTTTCCATCAGCAGTCCACACCGGGAACAACTCTAATTCTGGGGTGTTAGTGAGAAATGTAATATTTTTTACAGGATTGTCAGCATAAGTTTCTTCTTCATTACCTTCAACTTCTCCGGCTGAAACATAAGTTAAGTTCGAATCGGAGTAAAAATAGCTCTGTGAAGCATTCTGGATTACGTTCCATCCAGATTCTTCCGTAAAATTACCGTACTCGGATACGATGCCTGGTTCTGCTCCTGTAGGTAAGGTAAGAAGTACAAGCGTTAAGAACAAAGAAAAGTACCTGTACATGATTCTCATAAATTATCACCGTTAACTCAAAAAAGTCAGCGTTACAGATATATATAACTAATTATTTAATATATAGAAATTTTTATTCTTTTTATGTCTTTTATTTAACTTATAGACTTATTTATAAATTAAACATAAACTGATGAGATAATCGTCTAGAAAATTCTATTTTTTTCCTACATATAAAAAAGATTTAAAAAGAATAAGAGGATTTTACCCGGAAATGATAAAGATCAAGATTCCGGGTGTAACTTAAGTTAAATAAGCTTTTTGGTTTTAATCCCTTAACTTTATTTTCTTTTTAGTACATTCTCTACTGTGTTACCTTATTCATATCATGAAGCTTCATTGTATCCTTCAGCCAGGTGGACGTTTACATACACTACAGCTTCATTAGTATGCTTGTATGCATAATCGTCAGTAATTTCTGGCAGCTTATCTGCTTCAGTCTGGGATGTGACAACCATGCCTGCTGGAATATACCTTCCGTCAGGAACAGTTACGCCAATTGCTGCCGATGTTGGCTCAAGGACGCAATTATTCCCGATCTTTGACTTAAAAACAAAAGCCTGCATACCAATAAAAGTATCATTGCCTACATAAGCCGGGCCGTGAACCTGGGATTGATGGGCAAGTGAAACATTTTCTCCTACATAAACTGCGTATTTCTTGCCGTCAACTTCAACAAGGTTCTTCTCAACGGGTTTGCCTTCTTCATCAACTGTCTCAAGGCCATGGAGCACAACTCCATCCTGGACATTGCTTCTATTTCCTACGAAAATCGGCATTCCCTCGTCGCTCCGAATAGATGCCATGGGAGAAACCATGACACTGGCACCTATTGTCACGTTTCCTATGACTGAAGCCTGGGGATCAACACAGGCTGTGGAGTCAATCACAGGTGTTGTAGGTTCTGAATTCCATGGTGTTATCGGATTTTCCCTGATATTCGAAAACTCGCTAACTGTTATTTCCTGTGCGATATTATCCTCTGCTCCTTCACCTTCGGAGATGCATCCACTTCCTAGAAGGGTCAGTGAAAGAGATAAAATAAGTATTGTAAAGATCTGCTTGTTGAATCTCATAGAGTTCCTCCATTGACAGTACGAAGATTGTAAAATATATAGACATTTCTATTTTTATTTGAAAAAAGTTAAAAAAATAAAAATAGAAATATGTTAGTAAACGGGCTTCTGTAACCAGGCTTTACTATCCCAAAACCCGAGACATCTGTCCAGCAGGATGTAATAAATTAAAAAAGTTTTATATTTAAGAGCTGTGGAGCGTATTATGGAGGCCTTGCTTCAAATTTCATGGGAATCTATAATGGCAGATCTGCCCATTTTTTATATAGGGTCTTCCCAAATCAGTGTTAAAACTAAGGATATAGAATGCTTATTTTGGGTAATAATATATATTTAGAATTTCCCCAACAAAGTTACACTTCAAAAATTAATTATTTTGGAAAATAATCAATAATAATCTTTAAAATCAATAACTAATCAATATAAAACCTTTATTTTTTCATAATTTATGTTTATTTATAACTAAGGCGCTTGATATCATTTTCATCCATACCAAATTCAATGATAAACACAAGGAAAAATGCTGTTTAATCAATTAAAGCATCTAATCTATTTAAATAACAAACAGGTCATTTAATGAATGTAATTTAATTGGGGAAGGGTTGGTACTATAATTTGTATTAACAATCTAAAACTTCATATATCTTAGAATGTAATATATTAAAAAAAGGAGAATGATTCGGACTGAGTTCTATGGTGTAAAAGAGGGGGCATTTTGCACTTTCCAGTCTCAGAATTAAATAAATGAGCTTAATTATATATGGATTTACTGGCACCATGCTAGGAAACCGGGAATTGAAAAGTACCGATTTTAGAATTAACGGACTGAAGGACACTCTATTTATTTTTATCCTATTGGGCTGCATTTCACAAAATATTTTGTGACTGATCCAGATAAAGCTTTACACTAATGGGAGATAGAAGGAAAATGGATGAAAATACAAAGAATCTTATTAAGAAATTGGAACGCTCAGTTTTTGCAGGAAACCGAGCAATTGCTGCTGAAGAACTTGGAAAGCTAGGAGACCCTTATGCTTTACCTGCACTAATTGAAGCTTTGGATGACTCAAACCCTAAGGTAAGAGCTGCCGTTGCAGAATCCCTGGGGAATTTCAAAATATCGGGAGCTGTCCCTGGCCTTATAAAGGCACTTAATGACTCTGAAAGTCCCGTTAAAAAGACTGCAATTGCTTCCCTTGAAAAAATAGGCACGCCTGAGGCCACCTCAGGTATTATTAAAGGATTCGGGGACAGAGACAAATTTGTTCAAAAGGAGGCAGTGAAATCTCTGATGAGGATAGGTTCCAGAGAAGCGATTTATGGCCTTGAGAAAGCCCTGTCTTATCCGGATGATTCATTGAAAAAGATTTCAATAATAGCTCTTGGGAAAATCGACACTTATGAAGCTGCTCTCTGCCTGGTAAGAGCAATTGAAAATTCGGATACTAAAATAAGGCAGCAAGCCGTCGAAACCCTGGGAAAAAGGGGCAAATCAGATGTACTTGACGAGCTGATGGAAATCCTCAGGGATCAAAGACAGCCTGTACAGGAAGCTGCGTCCGAGACCCTCTGTAAAATTGTAAGTGCGTCAACTTCAGTTCCTGTGCTTATCAGGGCACTCGGAGCTCCAAGCAGGGATGTGAGAAAAATTTCAATTGAGACTCTCTGGAAGATAGGAACGCCTGAAGCAGTTTCAGGACTTTTGAGAGCCTTGGATGATCCTGACTGGTATTTGAGAAGTCGCGCTGCGGAGGCTCTGGGAGATATTGGTTCTCCTGAAGCGGCCCGGGGGCTGGTTAAGGCTTTTGAAACCTATGAAAATTCCGCAAGGAAGGCGATTACCTATGCTCTTGGAAAAAACGGGACTCCTGAAGCCATAGAAGGGTTGGTTAAAGCTCTTAACGACCCTGATAGCTCAGTCAGGGAATCAGCAGTTCTGGGCCTTGGAAAAGCAGGCACTTCTGAGGCCATCTCAGGTCTTTTAAGAGCTCTTGATGACACTAAAGCAGCAGTAAGAGAAGCTGCGGCTTCCGCACTTGGTGACCTCAAAGCGCAGCAGGCTGTTCAAAAATTGGTGGAAATTCTTGAGAATCCTGAAAGTATGATGCAAAAAGCCGCAATCTGCTCACTTGAGAAAATCGGTACCCCTGAGGCAGTTTCAGGGCTTTTCAGAGCTTCTGAAAGTCAAGATGCCTGTGTACGAAGGGCTGCATTGAAAGCTCTTGAGAGAATTAATAGATCCAATTCCTCATCTGCAACTGATCCTAATGAAGCCGAAACCCATGGTGTCGAGCCTATCCTGAGGGGCTGCGTGAAGGGTGATGATTCTAAAGTTCCGACTGAAGCTTCTAATTTTTCAGGTGATATCTGCAACATGAATTCTCTTAAGGAGCTTGAACTCTCAATTTCTGTTGAAGAAACCGAGGAGTCCAGAGCCCACCAAAATACAAGCCCGAATAAGAAACAAGGTATTGGTCTGATCTGTCCATATTGTTCCAGAAACCTTAATTTCCCCACTGCCCCGAACTTCTGTCCTTTCTGCGGGATGAAATTGAAGTTGAAATACTAGCCGCTTTTCCCGGATATGACGAAAGGAATTTAAAAAGCTATAGAGTATAAGAGCCTGAGACCTGAAAGTGCCATATAAATCACAAGAAGGAAGAAAAAATCTTCCGTTTGCTATTGCTTTTGTTTGCTATTGCTTTGTATAGTGAATCCTGAACTTATTTCTTTATATCACTTCTCAAGAGAGTATTTTCCTTTTCGATAAGTTACAGTTCTTCGTATTCTGAAGGTTCATCAAAAGATTCGGCTCCTTTTATATCTTCCATCAGAGCTGTAAGTTCCGTAATCTTGCTGTTGAGCTGTCGTCAATTCGTGTTTCCGTTTTCGTTCACTATGGCTTTAAGGAGCTCAATTTCTTTTTAATGGAATCCAGGACATTTACCTGCTCATGGGTGAATAGGACTTCTTTGAGCTCTGCTGCAGTCGAGGCTTCACTCGCCTCGGTGTATAGGGATTTAATTTCAGTGATCTTTTCGTTGAGCTCTTTAGCTCTGTTGCTTTTGCCGGCTTCCGTAAGCATTGTCTGCTCAGCTTCGAATTTCTCAGTTATATTCTGGAGCGAATCCAGGACAATGGCCTGAAAGTCAGTGAAATTTTCCTCAGTTATTTTTTCAAGCAGGGAAGAACAAAATCCATGCTTTCCGTCAGGTTCCTTTTGCATTTCATCAGGGGCTATATGTCTTCTGTCAGGATTCATGCCATCATTTACCTGCCTGTCGCTAGACAAAACCTTCTGGAGGTCGGATATATTCGAGACCTTACTTATCTCGCTGTAGAAATTTTGCAGCTCAGTAATTCTCTTACTGATTGAGTCAAGCTCTGTCTGATCCTCGGTGAAATTCTCCTCGCTTATATCTTCTTCAGGACTAGAAGGATAAGATCCTGAAGCATACAGTGGATCCGTAGAATTTATCAGGGTTGCATCTTCTGAAGCGAAAGCCCCTGAAGGGATGATACTCAATATAATCATCACCATCGCAAACTGGGAAATTGACTTTAATAATTTTACTGTCATAGCTTACCTCAGTCAGTTACTGTTTTTTCTTGTTTTTTGTCTCGCGGCTGTTTAGCTATTTACGTCCTGAAATTAACTGGCTTAAATATAAGCTTATTTTCAGAAATTAAACAATTAAAGGAATTTAATTTTAAAAATAAACTTTTTTGGGCTCTGTAGAAAACCTATCTAAATCAGCTATAATAGGCTGAAAATAAGGAAGTCAAAATAGGTGTCAAGATATTCATTTAAAATTTATAAAAATTCTTTATTTCAGAGAATTTCTACAGAGCCAGTTTTGGGATGAGCTTATTATCTAACCTCAGAACAATAGAAATTTTATAATTTCAGAATAAAAGCAATTTTTATTTAAAAAGTGATTTAATGTAAGAAAAAAGCTCAATTTGGATTATTCAAGGAAAATAAGCCTTTAAAATGAACCACTTAAGGGTCCTAAAGGATTAAATCCCAAAATAATCCCATTTAAAGTGTGAACTGTAAATTTAATCCGTTGATACTCCTGAAAAAGTAAGTATTCTTTTATTTTTAAATCTAAATATAGTATCTTCTGTCAGGAACATATCGATTAGTAACATCCCACAAAAGACCCAGAGATATTCCACCATAATACAATTTTGCCGTAATCGAAAACGGTCAAACTATTTGAAAAAGCATCAAAGAAGATCACGAGGAGACCATGTATGTATCAGACCTGCAATATTAATTCGGTAGTTCCTGACTCAACTCTTTAATGAGCAATTTAAATAATTTTAAACCTTATAAAATGAAAATATATATAACAGGGATAAAAATGCCTGATAACCCGGGGATAAATTGCTGATTTTGCAACTGTCCGAGTATTCCAAAAATTGCCAGGCTTCTTTCAAGTGACACCTCAATCCGAATTCTTAAATTGCTTAATAAGAACTCGATGTCGACAGGAAATCACAAAATTGTAATGGAGTTAATTATAAGTCTCAAATTTTTTTGAAGAATTTCCATTTTTTTAAGAAAAGCCTTTAAAATAACCAAGTATTAATATAAGAACTCAAATAAAAAGTACAGTCCAGCAATGAGTTCTTTCCATAGGACGTGGCCCATTATGAAAATTAAACTTCTTTCCCTGTTTCTCATACTTGCAGGAATTATCATTATCTCAGGCTGTGTTGATGAGGAGGCTCATGTATTTACAGATGCTCATGTCTTTACAAATGAAGCTCCTTTTTTGCGGCTGAATCCGCAAGCAAATCTGTTCAGGATTATTCTTTATCCCTATATAGGGCTTCTGAACCATGGAGAACCTGAGATGACTGGAGTGCATCCCCCTGCTTTACTGCCAGGTTTTCATCCAGTCCCGGGGTCAATGCATAATCTGAAAGGTGCAACATCTCTCCTTGACAGAAATATCGAGAAGGCAGAGACTATTTCAGTACGGCTTGAGAACGGGATTGAGAACTATAAAGCAGAAGGGGAAGATGTTAGCAGACTTGAAGTCCTGCTTGAAGAATATAACCTTCTTATAGAAGAGGCAAAGCATTATCGGGCCCTTGCGGATTCAGCCGCAGGAAATAACAGCTCAATTGCGAATTCGAATCTATATAATAATTCATCCGAAAATCTGGAAAGAGAGTACTTGATTCAGTCTCAGGGCTGTATGATTCAAGCTAATTATATTCTGAGAGATATTTTTGAAGAACTCAGTCATATGGCAGTTAGAAGCGAGGAACTAAATAACACATCCAAGCTTGTTTCGGTAGGAAACGGAAAAGTTCTTCTAATGGGCAGTTTCACCTTGAATATGCATTTAGAAGATGGAGAAATGGCAATACTGGGCCTTTCCACAGATTCCGAGATTGACATAAATGGGGATTACACATTTGAAGAGAAAAATGAAGATCATGAGAACGTGCGCCTGTACCACATTAATTCTGCCGATGTGAAGGTTTCCGGCTCCAGTAAGACAGTAATGTTAAGAGATGAAAACATTACCCTCACTGCAGATGGGGAAGGTTATGCAGCTTTTCAGGGAAACGGTACATATAGAGTTGAAGAGGCAGGCAGGACAGTAAAAGAAGAAAAGTGGGGTAAACCTCTATTTGACGATAGAATGAATTCCGGAGAATGTGGGCCCAATGGAAAAGGCAATGATGTAAGAGGATGCGGGCCTGACTGGTAAGGATGATAATACCGAGTACGGACATGAAGGAAGGATAAGATTATAAGAATGGACCTGATGGAAAGAGTAATGATACGAATCTGTCACAGGTAAGGAGTAATACTACAGATGCTAAGAGCTTATCCGGAAATATAGAGCAGAAGAAGCTTTTATTCCAGAGAGGCCTAAAATTTAAAGAGAATTATTAAAAAGGTCTGAATAATAGAAAACCAAAATGTAACATGTAACTCTGGGTTTATCGAAATGAATCTGAGGATTTATTTTATTTGTATCGCTGCCGTACTTGCTTTAACTGGATCTGCCTTAGCGAACAGCACGTCAACTGTCCATGGATCGGTGTACGGTTGGGACACTTTCGAGCCACTGGAAAATGCTATTGTGGAGGTAAATTCCACTCCCTCGCAGTCTATGGTGGCAAAATACGGCCTATATTCTTTTGATCTAGTACCTGGGGATTATAAAATTACGGCCAATTATTATCAGAATAACACTCTTACTTATTCGACAGAAGAAACTCTCAAGATTGAAAATGAAGGAAACTACGTACTCGATCTCCTGCTTCTTCCGGTTTATTCCAAAGAACTGATGGGCAGTCCCGAAGTAAATAAATTTTCCAAAAATGTGAACGAGGCCGCAGGAAACTCGTCCTCAAATAAACTCAATTCGCTAACAGATGTAGCCGCAAGTCAGATGAACGTTTCTGGCAAAAATAATTCAAGTAGCAAGAATTCAGCCGACCAGAGCAA
This sequence comes from Methanosarcina sp. UBA289, assembly GCA_002496565.1. Classification (GTDB taxonomy): domain Archaea; phylum Halobacteriota; class Methanosarcinia; order Methanosarcinales; family Methanosarcinaceae; genus Methanosarcina. Next base: position 287,637 of record DAKJ01000015.1, read on the forward strand.
AATCGGTTCTATAAATACGAACTATCCGCTGATAGCTCTTTTACTCCTCTTCCTGCTTACAGCAGCAGGTTATCGTTTTTCCAGAATGAATAAAAATATAGAGAAAAATCAGCCTCAAAAAATGGCATACAGAGCCTCAGATACAGGAACAGCTGGAAAAGGACATACGATAGGGGATTTTTCTGAACCCGTTAAGGTGCCAAAATTCTCAGGAGAAGTACATAATAAAAGGGCAGAAGCTCATCCCAAAAATATAGAGCCAGAACTAAAGCTGGATTCTGAGGTACAGGAATCTAAGGGAAAGCCCTTAGAAAATGCATCTGCAGTAGAATCAGTAGATTCTGTAAAAGAGCCGGTGAAAGAGCCAGTAAAGGAATCTCTGCAGGAGCCAGTACAAGAATTGGTAAAAGAACCTGTGAGTGAACAGATGAAAACGCCAGTAATGAACTTATCGCCTGAGATCCCGAATGAGAAATTGCAGGAAGAGGCGGCAGAAATTAAAGTGAGTTCTCTGGAAAACGAAACAAAAATGACTGAATCTGAGACTCAAAAAGAAAAACAGGGTATTTCATATGAAGAAAATGATAATAATCCCGTAAAAAATCCTAAAACTGAAGTTCCTGCATCCAGAAAAAAGTTCCCGCTTCCTACCGACCTTCAAGAAGTCATGGATATTATTCGAGGTCAGGGAGGCAGGATTACACAGAAAGACTTGCGCAGCAAGCTGAAGTATTCCGAAGGAAAGGTCAGCCTCATGCTTGCAGATCTGGAAAGAAGAGAACTGATTGAAAAGTTCAAGCGGGGACGTGGGAATGTTGTGATCCTGAAAGATGAGGAGCGTTGAAACTCAGTACTTCCCTTTCTCATTGATTTTATACCACTTTTATACTCAAAATTGATAACTGCTCATCGGAAACTTATTGAACCCTGGTTACTTCTTGAATTCAGATAATTTATCTGATAACTTCTGGAATCTAGATTACTTCTCGAATTTACCCGGTTGGTTTGGCAATAAGTCTAAAAAATTTATAATCTTTGGAAAATTCTTGCCTTTAAGTTTCAGGTGAAATTCCCAAAACCGGGCCAAAACACTAAAAATAGAACTCTAAACCTTGGTTTTATAGAAGAAAATAGTTTTTATGGAAGGCCTGAAGGTTTCTTGAGGGAAAATTCTTCAAATTATACTTTATTGAAACCTATTTTTACATTTAAAGGACTATTAAAGATTAAATTGAATAAGTATTCTCCATAAAAGCTTCATCTATAAATTAATTTCATTATATTCTCTGTTTTTAGCTAAGTATGTTTTTATTATTTAATACCAATGAAGGAGATGACTGCCTTCTCCTCGAAACTGACAAGTAAGGCATTTCATATTACAGGTGTCTTAATCCTGTGGGGCTCAATGGAAAAGGAGCAAATAGAAGTAGGAAACCTTGCCATTTTCAGGGATCTTCAACTCAACAATAAAATCCTCCCATTTGAAAAGAGATAGAAGTAAACAGTCAAAACTACACTCCCGAAGATGAGGCACTGTGTATTTTGCAGGCGCCTCAAAAACGAGGATCAACTATTAACTTATTACTTATCCTATAATTTAACTTATTACTTATCCTATAATTTAACTTATTACTTATCCAATAATTTAATAAAGACCGTTAAATAACAGTAAAATCAAATGACAATGCAAAAAACCCTATAATGATACGCTATATTAGATGTTTCAGGCAGAATACGAAGAAAAAGCAAAACTACTCAGGCAACCCTGAAGCACGGATATGATTTAGAGGGTATGTATGAAACTTACTGAGATTATTGAGATATTTAAGACAAAGTTAAATGCCTCATACATTTTGAATTCGCTTGAAAGAGCAGCGGATTTCTACAATGAATCGGACAATGAATCCGAAAGAAACGATCCAGGGGAGATTTTAAAAAACAGCCCGTACAGCAGTCCAGCCAGTAATTTTGCTAAAAGTCTGGATGCAGAAAATATCTCCAGAAATAAGGAGGTTCCGCTTATCAAGCTGACCAATGTCTGGAAACTTTACCAGATGGGGGAAGTTGAGTTTGCAGCGCTTAAGGGAATAAATCTTGAGATTTATGAGGGGGAATTCCTTATAATCCTTGGCCCAAGCGGAAGCGGGAAAAGTACCATGATGAACCTGTTGGGCTGTCTGGACATACCATCAAAAGGCACTGTTTTCCTGAATTCAAAAGACATCTCTAAACTTGATGAATCTGAACTCGCCATTATCAGAGGACAGATGATTGGCTTCATATTCCAGAGCTTTAACCTTCTTCCAACCCTCAATACTGAAGAAAACGTTCTGTTGCCCTTGGAGTTTCAGGAAGAGGATCGGCAAATAGCCCGAAGAAAAGCCTCATATTTGCTTGAGATTGTCGGGCTCTCTGAAAAGAAAAAGAACCTTCCTTCCCAGCTTTCAGGCGGGCAGAGGCAGAGAGTTGCAATAGCTCGCTCTCTGGCTGTAAACCCACCTATAATCCTTGCAGATGAGCCTACAGGAAACCTAGACAGCAAGACCGGAGACTATATTCTGGATTTTCTTGACGGGCTTAACAAACGAGAAGGTAAGACAATTATAATTGTTACCCATGACCTTGAACTTGTAAAATATGCAACAAGGGTTGTGTACATCCGAGACGGCGAGATTGAAAAAATCGAAAAGCAAACGAGAAATGAACCAGGTACGGAAATCGAATCAAATCTGAATTGAGGAATTAAAATGAAGAAGTTCTTTTTATTAACCTTTTTACTGCTGCTTTCAGTATTTATATGCCTTGGAGCCGGCACAGCATTTGCTTCTAATGGGGATATTAAATCTGCATCTGTGGACGTAAACCTGACTAACCAGAACCCTGATGCTGCTCGCCCTGGCGAGCCTGTTGAACTCACGCTCAGCGTGCAGAATGTAGGAAACGCTGACCTGAAAGATATTACTGTTACAGCGAATTCTGAATATCCTTTCAATAAGGTTTCCGGAGAA
>DAKJ01000023.1 GCA_002496565.1 Methanosarcina sp. UBA289
ATAACTCAAGTACACGACCAAAAAGAGATAAATGAAAAATGAAGAAATAAAAACTGTAAATGAGGTTAATCAGCTCTATGTTCCTGGGGGGCATGGACCGTGTAAAGAAGATCAAGCCTCTTGATCTTTTTCAACCTATTATAAATCAAAGTCCATACACAATCGTTCTCTCTGTTGACTTCACACATTCCGTCAATAGCTCCTCCACAGGGTCCATTTAGAAGTCCTTTCGGGCACCGTGATTTAGGGCAGATTCCTCCAAATTCACCGATTGTGCATTTTCCACACATTATGCACTGCTCTGAGAGCAGCTTGCCCTCGCTCGAGCCTCCCAAAGAAAGCGTATCATTTGAGCCAAGTACGGGCACATCCGTTACATTGGCAACCGTTGAGACTCCGCTACCGCAGCCCATAACCAGAATGCAGCGAGCTTCATTTATTTTTTCATTTTTCTGGACCAGGGAGTCAAAAGATCGGATGCTACAAGCTGCAGTGGGGAGAGCCCACCCTACTACATGCTTTCCGCTTTTCTCGAGCTGTCTGATCATCTCAAGCACTTCGGGTTCTCCACCAGTTTTAAGTTTTGCAGCACAAACATTGCATCCAATAATGAAAATATCATCTTCATCCTTTAACAGGGTCAGGATTTCCTCAAGGGGTTTCGCTGAAGTTATAATCATGACTACCTCAAATATCGATATTCCAGATCGCTACGCTTTGCAATACATTCGCGGATCATTTCGGCAATAAGTGGAAGGGAGCGCGCTTGGCCTTCAAGTTTCCTAGCAAGACGCCCAAGTTGAAGTAGAGTTCCCATCACAAGCACATCAGTCATTTCAGTTTCATGGGAAACCGCATTCCTTGTCAGGGCTGCATCCCCTCCCCGAGCAAGTATTTCCTGTTTTATTATCAAAGCCTCTGTGGTTGTAAGATTACGAATTTTCAGCATAAGGTGGATGCTTTTACCCTGCATTACCTTTGAGCCTGTAGTGGTAACCCCAAGCTCCCGCATTGCAATAGCTGCATCCTGTGGTGTCTTTACCTCAACCACAGAGACCTCATACCTACCTTCTTTTACTATACTTGGTCTACTCCTGATAGCTCCTGAAAGCTTTACAACATCAGCGGTCTCAGGTACATCATGCGTACGGACTATATGGGCACCTTTGTAAACTGCAATAGCTGCTGCAGCCAGACTGCCATAGAGCCTTTCAGTTGCAGGTTTTCCAAGTACATCTCCTATGAAAGATTTTCTAGAGACAGCTGCTAACAAAGGTTTTTCAAAAATTTTAAGGCGTTCAAAATCGTCAAGAGTCTCAAAGTCATAGATGGAAAGTTTTTCTTCGATCCACCTGCCGGATGCAGGGTCAAGTATGAGCTTTTCCGGATTTATGCCACCTGCCTCAGCAGCCTGTATGATGGAGTCAAGGGATTCGATAATGGCATCCATCCCAAGGGGATCACCTGGGATTTTATTTGAGGCCATGACAACAGCAGGGCATCCATAATCTGCCACTACTTCAATCATCCTGGGGTCTGCAGTAAAACCGGAGACGTCATTTATAATTTCAGCTCCTCTTTTGAGAGCTTCTTCCGCAATTTCAGGAAACATCGTGTCTACAGAAATTATCGCATCCACATTGCCCTCCAGCGCTTCAAGCACTGGCAGAATACGTTCAAGTTCCTGTTTCCTGCTAATGGGCTCAGCATGTATCCAGGTAGAACGGGCTCCGAGATCCAAGAAGGTTGCTCCTTCTTCAACCATTTTCAGAGCTATTTCGAGTGCTGAATCCGGTTTTATGACCGAATTTCCATAAAAAGACTCAGGGCTAAAGTTAATAATACCCATTACATGTGCAGGATATTGATCTCCTATCTTTATACCGCAGATTTCAGTATCAACAACCATTTTTGACAACCAGACTATGTAAGTTTTAATTTAAATAATGCCAGTCGGAGCTTGAGGGACATTGGTAAACAGGTATTGATGGAAACAAGCTTCAAAGGGCTTCCTCATCATCGGAAATTTCAACGATATGCCTTTAGATGGCGAAAACATACTATATTATCGCTTCTTATCGCATTTCGTAAAAATCTGTTTATTTTACCGCAGAGGCTTCCATACAGGGGAGTTTTACTTGATATATTTGATATATTATCAGGATTAGATAAATAATCACTGTAATCATATATTAATTAATATATATAAAGACCTGGTTTATCAGGTATATTTGATTAAGGCATATTTAAGATGCATTAAATCAAGTATTAAGCCAAGATATAAGCTTCATTTTGCCGACCAAACATTATATAATAATAAAATTTATAGATTTAAATTAATAATCAACTCAAATATTATTGACAGTAAACCTTATTGTAATAATATAAGCTTCAATAATACATAAAAATATTGATGTGTAGGATTAATATCGTACAATTAGGAAAGCAATGTTGTACGCTAATTAATAGATTGTCTATAAAAACAACTATTAGAATTATAAACTTGCAATATAGAAAGACTAAGGTTGATTTTCCGGATCTGGCACAATTGGGAAAAACAACTTTTCTTGCTTTAGTATAAAATAAGTAAAAAATAAAAAGTGTAGACCTTAAACTGAAAGTCCAATGCCTTAACTCAGTAATTCATAATCGGAGCTTTAGATCAAGAATTCAATGCCTTGACTTGATTTTCAGTACTATAACATTCGAATTCCAAGGTTACTATAATCATACAGATATCATACTGATTTTTTCAGAGAGATACTGATTTTATTAAATCTGGCTGTCTTAAAAATTGAACCATTGAAGGTTTTGGTAACTTTCACATTTCCAGGAAAATAAAAATGGCATCAAAAATAAAACTCAAAAATGAAAATTAAAAGGCCTGTTAAAAGACCTCAGTAACGAAGTTTAAAAATTTGTTTCTGCGCATCTAAGTACATGCTTTATAAGCATGGCAACTGTCAGAGGTCCCACGCCGCCAGGAACAGGGGTGATTAGGGATGCCTTCTTGATCACATTTTCGAAGTCTACGTCTCCGTATACGCCATCTTTTTCCTGGGTAATGCCTACGTCAAAAATTACTGCACCTTCCTTTACCATATCGGCTTTGATAAGGTGTTTGACTCCAGTCGCTACCACCAGGATGTCTGCCTCAAGAGTGTATCTCTTAAGGTCATCTGTGAACACGTGACAGATCGAAACGGTTGCATTGCGGTTAAGGAACATTGCTGCCATTGGTTTTCCAACAACGTTGCTGTGCCCGACAATAACCACATTTTTGCCCTTAATAGGCACATCATACTCTTCAAGCGCCCGGATAATCCCATGTGGAGTACAGGGAACAAGTCCTTCATCCCCTATCATTAGCTTTCCCATATTGTAGGGGTGAAAGCCATCCGCATCTTTCTCAGGGGCTATGGCTTCCATTGCTTCCTGAGGGAAAAGATGATTCGGGAGCGGGAGCTGAAGCAGAATTCCATGCACATTCTTATCTTTGTTAAGGGTATCGATCAGGGAGAGAAGTTCCTCCTGAGTGGTTTCTGTCGGAAGAAAGTGGTCTTCTGCCCGAATGCCTACACGTTCGCAGGCTTTGTGTTTAAGACGGACGTACATTTTGGAAGCAGGGTCGTCGCCAACAAGGATGGTAGCAAGTCCCGGTGTAACTCCCCGGCCACTTTCCAGAGCCTCAACTCCAGCCTCTACTTCATCTTCAATCTGCTTTGCAAGAACTTTCCCATCTATAATTCGTGATTCGTACCCTTCATATGACATTGATAAAACATCCACTTCTTTGATTAACAATAAACTGGGAATCTTGAACAAAGTTCCCTGACCTTGCCACTTGTTTCCGACAGGAGCCTATCGTTTTCTGAGTTCGTAATTGCAATCTCTATATAGTCGGCAATTAATTCCATTTCCGTTTCCTTCATACCTCTCGTGGTACAGGCAGGGGTTCCGAGCCTTACACCGCTTGTGATAAAGGGACTGCGGGTCTCGAAGGGCACGGTATTTTTATTTGCAATAATCCCGGCTTTGCTCATAGCAGCTTCTGCATCCTTGCCTGTTATGTTCATATTATTGAGGTTGACAAGCATAAGATGATTGTCCGTGCCGCCAGAGACGATATCAAAGCCCTTTTCTTTCAGGCATTTACAGAGAGTTTTTGCATTCCTTACAGTCTGAATCTGATCCTGTTTGAACTTCTCACTCATGGCCTCTTTAAAAGCGACTGCCTTTCCAGCTATGATGTGCATGAGAGGTCCGCCCTGAAGGCCGGGGAAAACCGCTTTGTTAATTCCTGTCGCAAGTTCTTCTGTTTTGGAAATAATCATTCCGCCCCTTGGGCCCCGGAGGGTTTTGTGGGTTGTGCTGGTAACGAAATCCGCGTAAGGCACAGGACTAGGGTGCACACCTGCAACTACAAGCCCTGCAATGTGAGCAATATCCGCAAGCAAATAGGCTCCGACCTCGTCAGCAATTTCTCGGAACTGCTTGAAATCGATTTCACGAGGATAAGCTGAAGCCCCGCAAACAATCATTTGCGGCTTGCATTCCTTTGCTTTTCCCATAAGTTCGGAATAGTCCAGCGTCTCAGTCTTTTTACTTACCCCGTAAGGCACAATATTAAAGAGCTTTCCGGAAAAACTCACAGGGCTGCCGTGAGAAAGATGCCCGCCGTGCGAGAGATCCATGGACATGATGGTATCTCCGGGATGCAAAACCGAGAAATAGACAGCCATATTCGCTCCAGAACCCGAGTGAGGCTGGACGTTTACGTAATTTGCGTTAAAGATTTTCTTTGCCCTGGCAATCGCAAGATCCTCGGCAACATCCACGAAATCGCAGCCACCATAGTATCGCTTGCCTGAATATCCTTCGGCATATTTATTGGTCAGAATCGATCCCTGAGCTTCCATAACGGCTTTGCTCGCATAATTCTCAGATGCGATGAGGTTTAATTTATATTCCTGGCGCTCGGCTTCTTTCTTGATAGCCTCGGCCAATTCCGGATCAATTTTTTCAATATAAGACATTACTGTCACCTGTAACCTGTTCATTTAAAATTGTTCAAAATCAAAAATTTTTATGGCTTGGGTTGATTAATGATAACATGCGAATATATCCAGGAGCTAGCTGACAGACTGGAAAGTTACTCAAGAGGTTGGCGTTCAGCGATAGAACCGCCGGATAAGCGTGAGTGTAATTAAACAGGCTTTAACCTTCCTGATTGGGGATTTTTCATTCTGAAGTTTCAAAACTTCCGGCAAAGAGCTCCTGAATCTCTTGAAGATAGGAAATTTGGAAATTTAAAAAGCCCTTATGGCTTAGAGATTTCGTGGAATACCTATAAGGTTGGAATATTTATAACTATCAGGGATTAATGAAGTTATTAATTGGTAAAATCTATTCCGGTTTCATGTGATCTAAGCATTTGCTCAAATCCCGGTTACTACATTTCTATCCTCAATTTTAAGTTTACCCTCGGTAAAAAGCCTGACTGCTTCAGGGTAGATAATGTGTTCCTGCTCCAGAATTCTGGCAGTAAGGGCTTCTTCCGTATCCCCACTAAGCACAGGCACACATTTCTGGAGGATTATTGGCCCTGAATCTAACCCTTCATCAACAAAATGCACTGTGCAGCCTGCAACTTTTACCCCGTATTCGAAAGCCTGCTTCTGTGCGTGAAGTCCTTTGAAGGCCGGAAGAAGAGAAGGATGAATGTTCATAATTCTATTCCTGTAGACCTTAATTATTTCATTTCCTAAAATCCGGAAGTAGCCTGCAAGCAAAAGAAGATCAGTATCATATTGGCTCAGAACGTTCAGGATTGCCCGATCATATTCATCCCGGCCATACTCACTCGGATCAAGAAATACCGCATTTATTCCATGATTCCTTGCACGTTCGAGCGCATACGCGTCTGCCTTATTGGAAATAACCACATTAATTGCCGCATTCTTTATGTAACCCTTTTCAATGCTGTCCATAATCGCCTGGAGATTCGAACCCCTTCCAGAAACCAGCACTGCAATCTTTACAGTCATCAAAGCTTTTAGATTGAAACAGTGCTATATTAGGGTTTTGGAACAACCGTTGCGCCGGTTGATCACGCCGATAGGGTTCGGGGATAAGGTTATAAAATTCAAATGCTGAACCTTTTCGGGAAGCCTTTTTTGAAAAAGGTCTTGGAACAATCGTTGCGCCGGTTTATCATGCCGTTGCTCGGGGTTTTCGCTCAAGCCTTTTGAAAAAAGGCTTGTTTTTCAAAAGGCTTGTTTTTCAAAAGGCTTGTTTTTCAAAAGGTTTGTTTAACTCGGGCGGCGGAAACTCAGCTTTTAATTCTCATCGTGGGTTTCTCTACGTTCCTCTATGAAATTAAGAAGCTCCTGGGAATCAGAAATCTTGTCAAGTTCTTTTTTCTCTATAAGAACTGTGTTTTCTACGGATTTTATTTTTGAGCGCCCGTTGATAATAAATACGGATTGTGTCTCCGTGACGCAGGAAATACTGCTCATCAAATGAGCTCTTTTGACCACGGTCGTATTGAACTCACTCACTCCTGTGAGGATAACTGAGGATTTGTCCCGTGAAATGGCCTTGAAAGGAGCCTGTGCAGTAGGAAGGACATCATAGCCAAGCATAGAAATGGTATTCAGGATCAAATCTTCCGGCAAAAGCGTGCAGGGCTTTTCCTGAGCTTCAGTTCTGGATTCTGCCTTTTTCCTGGGCTTCCTGCTCCCACAGGATTTCAGGATATTTATAGGCCTTGCAAGTTCAACCCCAAAGATATCCTCCAGCTGGAGCACGACGTCTATCGATGCATCCATGCCTTCTTCTTCGTACTTGCTGATAGTTCTCCTTGAAACCCCTACCATGGCAGCAAGAGTCCCAAGAGACATTGACTGATTCATCCTGGCTTTTTTAAGGATATCTCCTTCTATGGAGACATATAGACCGCCCGGAGCTGCTGAAACCAGAGGAGGAACATTCTCAATAAAGTAGTCATAGAGAGTCTGCACATTCAGGGCGAGGATATCATAGCGCATATACACAACGCTATCTTCTAGCATCTGGTCTCTAGTCTTTGCCCCCACTACAATAGCAGAACCTCCAAGGTATTCGGCCAGGTACTTCATCTCCCTGGCAGTTTCTTCATTTAGGCCGTCAATATTAAATAAAACCTTGCAAAGTAATAGTGTTTCATCCTTCCGCGCGGCAACATCAAAGCTCCTCGGGCGAATATTGCAGCGATCAGAGAGTGCAAAACCTGCATGTGCTAATACATCAATAATTTGATGTATGAGAACTTCTTTTGTCATTCCAGTATCAATCTCTGTTTGAACATCTATATATATTTTTCTTTACTTTTGACAATACCTACAGTGGGAAAAAACGTCGGAGAGTAACGAAAACAGTAATTATCCGAAACGTATATGGGAAACAAAAAGGCAAAAACTGGAACAGAAAAAAATGATTATCGGAATTGATGATACTGACTCAAACGAAGGAATGTGCACAACATATCTGGGAGCTCTGCTGCTGGACGAACTTCAGGCCTACGGAACTGTGGAAACTCTTCCGCTTCTTATACGCCTGAACCCGACTATCCCTTACAAAACGAGAGGAAACGCTGCAGTAGCACTGAAACTCAATACTGACTGCCCGGAAAAGGTAATTGCCCACGTTGTGTCCAGAATAGAAGAACTTGCACGCATGGAATGCGAAAAAACTAATCCGGGAACAGTTTTTGTCCTGGAAAAAGATTACGATAGGCTCAAGCCTATCCTCAGGAGATTTCTGGAGAAAGCTGTAAGGGATGTTATCGAGATTGAGGAGGCAAAAAGCCTGGTCTCAGAATCCGGAATTCCTTCAAAGGGCTTCAAAAACGGAAGAGGGCTAATAGGCGCCCTTGCAGCCTGCGGAGCTATGCTGAACCTCGAAGAATGGGACCACACTTTCGAGTACTTGGCATATAGGCAAAATGAAAAATGGGGAACCCCCCGAGAAATTGAAAAGGAAAGTTTCTTTGAAGCCGACAGGAAGACCTATCCTGAAACCTGGGACACTGTGGATCTTAAAAACAGACTTGTTGTCTGTGTACCTCATTCTGGCGATCCAGTGCTTTTCGGAATCAGAGGAGAAAATCCGGCCATAGTTACTGAGGCTGCCTCCCTTATCAGGGCTGAACCCGTCGAGCGTTTTGCCGTATACAGAACAAACCAGGGTACTGATATGCACCTGCTTTCCGTAGAAAAGCTCACTGAAATTCAGGACATGCACTCTTACAGGCTCAAAGGCACGGTTTCGTCAGTTCCGAAAACAATTCACGGCGGACACGTTATTTTTACTATCCGGGATGAGAAAGAAAACGAAATTGACTGCGCAGCCTTTGAACCCACAAAAAACTTCCGGTTACTTATAAGGAAGCTAAGGCCAGGAGACAGGGTTGCAATGTCCGGAAGTGTCAGTTCTGGAACACTCAACATCGAAAAAATAGAGATAAAAAATCTCGCCTCTCTTTATAGAGAAGAAAACCCAATATGTCTGACCTGCGGAAAACACATGAAATCGTCAGGTCAGTCCCAAGGGTTCCGCTGCAAAAAATGCGGGACTCAGGCCACCTCAAAAATCATGTGTGAAGTAAAAAGGGACCTTACAGCAGGATTATACGAAGTCCCACCCTGCGCCCGCCGACACCTTGCAAAGCCCCTTGTCAGGGAACACAGATCCGATATAGATATTAATCCTGCCCGCTAAAAAATATGCGGGCAAAAAAGCTCGCTCAGGAAGTTCGAGTCACAGAAATCAGGCCTTTTAAAAAAAAGGTATCGTCCTCCCGAGGTAACTCAGGAAACTTAATTGGAGGGCACAGGAGGAGTATTTCTTTTATGCTCGCTTCTCTCTATACGTTTCATGACCGAGTTCAACTGCTCTGCGGAAATCTCGAGTGCATTCAGAATGGTTTCAGGAGTTTCATTCATCTCAAGCTTTTTGAGCACCTCATCCACTTTTATGTAGGAAATCCCTAGATCGGCTTCGTCGGTCTGGCCTGCCCAGAGCCCAGCTGAAGGTTTTTTCGTGATAAGAGGGTCAGGGATTCCCAGCCTGCGAGAGAGCTCCCAGACCTCGGTTTTATAAAGTCCGCCTATGGGTTCGAGATCAACGCCTCCATCTCCGTATTTCGTGAAATAACCAAGAAGAATCTCGGTTTTATTTCCAGTTCCCATGACCATACGGTTCATGTGGTTTGCATGGAAGTAAAGGAGGGACATTCTGGTTCTTGCTTTCAGGTTGCCCTTACATAGTCGGTCTGCAGATTCACTATCAGGGACTACAGCCATGAAGGCTGAAATAATTCCGGAAATATCAACAGTTTTAAACTCGATTCCCAGCCAGTCTGCAAGGATTTTTGCATCTCTGCTGTCTTCAGCAGGGGTAAGGCCGAATTCAGGCATGTGGATTCCTAGCACTTTATCTTTTCCCAGAGCTTTTACGGTAAGCGTTGCGGCAAGGGCTGAGTCTATTCCGCCACTGATGCCTATAACAGCTCCGTCTACACCTGCTTTACGGGTTTCATTCCGGATAAAATCAATAATCTTGTTCTGCGCGATTTCAAGGTTCATGCTGTCAATTCCTGGGTGTTCGTCAGGAGTATAGTTAAAAATGACATTAAAATCCTGAGAATTCAAGATCCTGATGGTTCAAGATCCTGATGGTAGTACGCTCTAAAGAAGCCAGATTTAAACGGCTATTCAAGTTTAAATGATTAATTTAAAATTAAATGACTACTTTGAGTGTTAAACAATTTTATACACAGAAGTTCCAGGCATATAAAACCTCAGAAAAAAAAGAGATAGGGTAAACTTATTTAATAAATGGAATACATAGGGAGCATTATATCCCGGGTATACTATAAATAACTGATTATCAAATGTACCTCTAACAGACAAATACAAATTATTATCCGGACAGGGTACAGACTAAAGGGGGTTTTTGCGGATAGGAGGACTAAACCGAAAACTCAAGGTATAGTATGTTCCATTATAAACCCTCCGGGATAAAAAATCTCTCAGATCAAAGGCATTGAAATAAAAAGACATCCAATATAGGAAACAGGTAGTTCCATAATGTACAGCCGGAAAAAGATTAAAATTCCGGTATCAGTTTCATTTTACGCGATTATTAAATAAAAGTTACAATCAAAAAGACAACTATTTTCGGGATGATCTATGGAAGAAATACAGTTGAAGGTTGAAAAGGCATATCCTATCGACCTTGGAAGAGGAATTATCCGACTTGATCCTACAACTTTGCTGAAACTTCAGCTCTCGCCAGGCGACATCGTGGAAATAAGGGGTAAGAAAAAGACCACGGCAAAGGTTTGGAGGGCGGACAGGCAGGACTGGGACCAGGGGCTCGTGAGAATTGACAACTTCATCCGGCAAAATGCAGGCGTTTCCATAGGAGAAAAGGTAACGATCAAAAAGGTTGAAGCCCCTGAAGCAAAAAAGCTTATCCTGGCGCTTCCGGAAAGCATGACACAGGGGGGACCTGAACTTCAGTTTGGGGAACACGCAAATGAAATCATAAAGCGGCACATTCTCAAAAGGCCGGTTTTCAGGGGGGACATCATTCCGATAATAAATTCGATGTCTCAGCCAATGACAGAATCCCTTACTACAAGCCAGGTAATTCCCCTGGTTGCTGTTGAGACTGATCCTTCAAACACAATTGTCCTTATTACGGAAGCAACGCTTATCGAACTTCGCAAAAAGCCGGTACAGGGATACGAAAAAGCAACCCGGGGCGTAACCACCTATGAAGACATAGGAGGCCTCGGGGATGAGATTATGCGTGTCCGGGAAATGATAGAGCTGCCAATGAAGCATCCCGAACTTTTCGGTCACCTGAATATTGAGCCTCCTAAAGGAGTCATTCTCTATGGTCCACCCGGAACCGGAAAAACCCTAATTGCAAAAGCCGTAGCCAATGAATCCGGAGCAAGTTTCCATTACATTGCCGGCCCTGAGATCGTAGGTAAATTCTATGGAGAAAGTGAAGAAAGGCTCAGGAAGATCTTCGAAGAAGCAACTCAGGACGCGCCATCGGTCATTTTCATTGACGAAATAGATTCCATTGCTCCAAAAAGGGAAAACGTAACTGGGGAAGTGGAAAGGCGTGTGGTCGCCCAGCTCTTGACCCTGCTCGATGGGATGGTAGAGAGAGGACAGGTTGTGGTTATAGGAGCCACAAACCGTGTTGATGCAATCGACCCCGCACTCCGGAGACCAGGCCGCTTTGACAGAGAAATCCATATCGGCGTGCCTGATACTAAGGATAGGTACGAGATCCTGCAGATTCATACAAGAGGCATGCCTATAGAAAGAAATGGAGAAAACGAGGAGAGCGGAAAAGTCGAAACCGAACTTGATGAAGCTGCCCTTGAGAGGGAAAGGAAAGAAAAGACAGATAAATACTTGATGTATCTAGCTGAAAGGACGCAGGGTTTTGTAGGTGCTGATCTGCTGGCTCTTGTGCAGGAAGCTGCCATGCGCTGCCTTAGGGAAAATCTGCCTGACCTTGACCTGGAAAATGAAGCAATTCCGCCTGAAAGGCTGGAAAAAATCGTAGTAACCAAGAAAAACTTTGAAGACGCCCTGATGGAGGCTGAGCCCTCGGCTCTTAGAGAAATTTATGTGGAAATGCCCACAGTTGGCTGGGATGATGTTGGAGGGCTCGAGGAAGCAAAGCAGTCCATTATTGAGGCTGTGGAATGGCCCATTAAAAATCCGGAAAAGTTCGCTCGGATGGGCATAAAGGCTCCAAGAGGAATCCTGCTTTACGGCCCGCCAGGAACTGGAAAGACTCTGATAGCCCAGGCCGTTTCCAAGGAGTCAAATGCGAACTTCATTAGTGTCAAAGGGCCTGAGATGTTCTCGAAGTGGCTTGGAGAATCGGAAAAAGCTATCCGCGAAACCTTCAGAAAAGCCCGTCAGGTCGCACCCTGTGTGATTTTCTTTGACGAGATCGACTCGGTTGCTTCTATGCCAGGGATGGAGTCCACGGACAGCCGCACTTCAGAGAGAGTGCTTAACCAGCTCCTGACCGAGATGGATGGGCTTGAGTCCCTTAGAGATGTGGTGGTCATTGCCGCAACCAATCGACCTAACCTGCTGGACCCAGCAATCCTGCGCCCGGGCCGTTTTGACAGGTTGGTCTACATAGGCTCTCCTGACCGGAAAGGCAGGCTCAAAATCTTCAGGATCCATACAAAGGATACGCCCCTTGCTGAAGATGTGGACCTTGAAAACCTTGCCGATGTAACTGAGGGTTACGTTGGTGCCGATATCGAGTCTGTGTGCAGGGAAGCCGTAATGATTGCTCTAAGGGAGAACTTCGATACAGAATATGTAGAAATGAGACACTTCAGGGAAGCTCTGAAGAAGGTAAAACCCACAATTACGGAGAATATCGCTCAGTTCTACGAAAAGATCGAGGCACAGTTCAAAGGAGGTCAAAGACTCACAGAAACAGCTGGCTATATCGGTTACAGGTAAAGATTACAGGCAATTACATGCAAGGGTTACTGGTAAAAATAACAGGTAAGAATTTAAGCCAGTAACTCTTTAGGTGAGTAGTTTTAAAAGGAAAAAGTTTTAAAGAACCTGGTTTCAAATGAAATAAAATATTCAAAGTTAAAAGCCAGCTTTACCCAAACCGATAATACACTGCGAACGGAGATATGATAAAAATGTCGAAGGAATTTGCAAGGAACCTCTTTAATAAGCAGGTAATGGCTACCGACGGAACAGAGATCGGAACGTTGAGCAACGTTGTAGTCGAGATTAAAGGGGGAAATATTATTGACATGGTGGTCGCCCCGAATGTCAATTTAGATACTTCCAGGTACAGGAGAGCGGATAACTTTATCCTCATTCCTTTCGATTCCGTAAGTGCCATTAAAGACTATATAATAATAGACAAAATGAAAGCAAAGCTAAACTAAATAGCCCGAGTCGGTTTCTCGGTTCCGTTTCGCCCGAATCCCTTCTTGGGAGGACGGCCCCTCTTTAAGAGTTGAGTTGTGGCTCCCGAGTTCCGTTTCGGGAGGACGGGGCCTTTTTCGCTCACTTCATTCGCTCAAGAGGGCTGGATTAGGGGCAAAATTGCTTTTTTAACTCTCTCAAGCGGACAATTTTAAGTTTTATTTTTCCTCTTGAACCGCTCATGGCGAGAACCAAATAGTCTTTTCTAATTTAACTAAAACGAAGGATGCCCAAGGTAATTTTTGGGGTTGAAGAAGATTATCTGGTAAAGCATTTTGCTTCACTTGTTAAAAAAGATGGAAGCTGAGGGTGGAAATTACTTTAATCTGGAAGGCTCAGACATGAAATTTTTTCGGAATTTATGAAAAACAAAAGGAACCATATCAGCAGTAAAGAGCAAATACTGAGCATATTGACGGCTTTTTTTACGAAGGGGTAAACAGCAGCCAGATGGCTTTCTGAACCTGTTATTCGGGCAGGTTTCGGAGAAACATACTCATGAATTTGATGAGTACATGGTTTGTGTTAGTGGCCAGGGACGACCCAATTTGATAAAATACCCGATAGTATCCAACTCTGCCGGTATGTAACAGTTCTGGTTCATATGAGTTCTTTTTTATTTCCGTTACTATCTGGAAACGGATCTGTAAGCTTTTTGATCGCAGATTTAGATGTTCTTTTCGTTCGGCAGGATCTTAACAAAAAGAGAAAGATGATAAAAGAGCTTATTGATCAATTTGATCAAGGAGGGGTTATAAGAAAGAGAAAAAAAGAGTATAATGGAGATTGGCATTCAATTTCGCTCCAGCAGTTTAAATTCTTCTCTTTTTCTTAATTCATCTGCTTACCATTTCCCAATATGTTACATCAAGCCGTCTTTGCCGTAAATTAGCAAAGATACCTGCGAGAGTTACGTATTATCAACAATACAATTAAAACAAATCCGGCTGTAAGCACAATGGCTATAACACGATGCTGAGAAAAATGGTTAAAGAGGGATGTGAGTGCAAGTCCAATAAGAGTAACTGCAATTACATAGTAATTTTTTTGCCTTGAGATATCGAGATATAATCTCAAATTATTATTTACCAATTCATCAGATTCTCTATATACTACCGTATTACCCCTTCTTACTAGCTTTCTGTGATGAAATATTGC
The DNA here is from genome assembly GCA_002496565.1 of Methanosarcina sp. UBA289. Lineage (GTDB taxonomy): Archaea > Halobacteriota > Methanosarcinia > Methanosarcinales > Methanosarcinaceae > Methanosarcina. The sequence goes on from DAKJ01000023.1 coordinate 14,208, forward strand.
CAGCACATTAATTATTGAGATCAAAAAAGCCATAAATAAACACAAAAAAGAAAAAAAGACATGATAAGAACGGAGAGCTTCACTGATGTTAGGGGTCAATCTGCCTAAAAAAAAAGTAAGAGCCGTAATAATGAAACCAAATGTTGTAATTATCAGGGTTATCAGTGAATAATATCTATCCAGAATTTTGGATTGTTCATAGAATAAATCTTTTTCGACATTTCTTTGCATAGTTTGGACTTCATCCTCTACCTTTTTATCCCCTAAAGTTTCATCCTCTAACATATCGTTACCCCACTCTCAATTTTTGGATCTCCTTTAGCTTGATTCGGTTAATGCATCCTGAAAAGAGAATCCTGAAAGAGCGTTTATCAAACAATTTGCCCTTCAATACTGTTTATTTTTGTTTGGTAAATCCTTTTGAAATGATATTTTGATTATTTATATATTTATACAAATAAAAGAATAGTTCCCTGTAAGATTTAAATTTATATCGAAGAATTATTGAAGTAGCTATTGATAGGTAGATTAGATGCACACTGAAAGTAATAATATTCAGGATTACCTCAAGAAAAGCGACGTCATAGACTACGATCATAAGCTAATCGTTGATAAATGCCTTGAATTAAAAGAAGGCACCAATGATGAAATCAGCTTAATTAAGAAAATTTACGAGTTTGTTAGGGACGATGTTCATCATTCAGGGGATATAGGTACACAGGAGGTTACCTGCAAGGCATCAGAGGTTCTGGAAGCCGGGCACGGGATCTGCTGTGCCAAAGCTCATCTGTTTGCAGCCATTCTGAGATATTTCGGGGTGCCAGCTGGATTCTGTTATCAAAAACTTTCCTCAAGTCGTGATGTTAACATAAAATTCTTGCATGGTCTAAATGCAGTATATTTAAAAGATCTGGATAAATGGATACGGTTAGATGCAAGAGGTAACAAGCCAGGCCGTGACGCTCAGTTTTCCATATACGAAGAAAAGCTTTCCAAGCCCGTTAGTAAAGAGCTTGGGGAAGAAGACCATCCCGGAATCTTCACAGAGCCCAATCCGACTGTTATTGAATTATTAAAGAAAAGTAATAACATGAAAGAATTATGGATTCAGTGGGATCTAGGGCTGAAAGAGTTGTTTAAAATATAAAAATTGATATAGAGGGCTTCAGAGGGGATCCTCAGAGAGCTTCAGGGGAAGTAGAAATAGCGACGCTTTTTAAATCCAGCCTTTCGATTCGAGAAATTCAAGAGCTTCTACGGTCCCGTCCCCAAATGAAGCTTCTGTCACATAATCCGCAGCTTCCTTTATAATTTCGTCCCCGTTTCCGACGGCAATCCCAAAACCTGAGACTTCAAACATCTCCACGTCGTTTTCTGAATCTCCTATGGCTACGAAATCTTCGGATTTCAACCCCATTATGCTTGCAAGTTTCATGAGGCCGACCCCTTTATTGATTTTCGTGCTCTTGATATGGATGGCATATTTAGTATCAACCATTTCGACGTCCAGATTCTGGGTTTTGAGAAGAGTTCTGGCTTTTTCGAGATCAAAATCTCTCCGGAGGGCAATCTCGGTTTTTCGGTATAAAGGATCAAGTTTGGTTAGCTTGAAATATTCAGAAAGAAAAGAATAGGCCTTCTCGCATTCCTCAAGGCTTTCCTCAAAAGTGCCCTGCAAATCGAAGCGAATAGTAATAGCCCCTCCGTTTTCTGCAATTACTGCACCATCGAGGCCAATAAGCCTTGAGGCTGTCCTTGCATAACACAGAGTATTTCCTGTGGCAAGCACGACCGGGACTTTAAGAGAACGGATTTTTTTCATGGCCCCCAGATGAAGTTCCCTTTTCTCGCAGGTGATTGTACCGTCAATATCGGCAACAATGGCTTTGAATCTCATAAAAAAGATTGGGTAAGGATAGATAAAATGTTTCCTTACCCGGCTTGATTCTTACTTTCACTGGTCTGTGAGTCCGGCTGTAGTAACTGCGATAACCGCTTCTCCTTCGGGCAGGTTAGGAGAATCCACAAGACGTATAATCCTTTTATCTCCTTTGGATTTCCGCAGGTAAAGCCTGAAGGTTGCTGTGTGTCCGACTACGTGTCCTCCGACAGGCCTTGTGGGATCACCGAAAAAGGCATCGGGTTTTGCCATGACCTGATTTGTTACAACCACGCAGGCATTAAATAAGTCCCCGAAGCGGAGAAGGCCGTGCATGTGCTTATTAAGTTTCTGCTGCCGGTCGGCAAGGGTTCCCCTTCCTACATATTCAGCCCTGAAATGAGCCATAAGAGAGTCAACAATCAGCAAGCGAACGGGTTTTCCCATATCCCGGAGCTCGTTTGCCAGATCTGTTGCAGAATCCACAAGAAGGATCTGGTGATTGGAATTGTATGCTCTTGCGACATGGATATTCTGGAGGAACTCTTCTGGGTCAAGCTCCATGCCGTATTTCTCGGAAAGCCCTTTTACCATCTGGGCAATTCTTTCAGGTCTGAAAGTATTTTCAGTGTCTATGATAATAACCGAACCGTTAAGCCCTCCGTGCTCCCTGTCCATCTGGACATTAACTGCAAGCTGGTGGGCCAGCTGGGTTTTCCCGGAACCGAACTCTCCGTACAGTTCGGTAATTGCCTGGGTTTCTATGCCCCCGCCCATCATTTCATCAAATTCCGTACAACCGGTCGTCAGCTTGCCTACCATTTTCCGCCTTTCAAGCACGACGTCTCCGGTCTCAAAACCTCCAATATCAGCAGCTTGTCTTGCAGCATTGATGATTTTTGCAGCCGTAGATTCTCCGATTTCAGCTGTAGTTGCAAGTTCAGAAGGAGAGGCTACAGCCACCGCTTCAACAGTATTAAATCCGGCTTCTTTGAGTTTTTCTGCTGTTGCAGGGCCAACTCCGGGCAGCTCTTCGAGTGCTATTTCGCTCATTACAATTCTCCTAAGATGCACATGTTTGTATAAGGTGCATAACAGTTGCTCCACAATAGTTTTGCATGTATAAATAACTAGAGTAAGCGGGGTGAAAGTGTTTTAAAGCGCCTCTAAATCACGGTTATATTGTTGGGGAACCTGACAAATAGAGGAAAAATAAGAGAGCTTTTTCTGGCACTCACATTTAAAAGCCCAGAAAAAATAAGGAAGAGAGAAAAGAGAGGGAAAAGAGAAGAATAAGAGGAAAAAGAGAGAAAATAAGTGAAAATATCTAAAAAACCGGAAAAAACCAAAAATTCTTTTTACTTAGTAGATTATCACCCATCATGCCAAAGGTCGCAGTCGGCGGTACGTTTCAATATTTTCATGACGGCCACGCCAAACTGATTAAAAAAGCATTTGAGATAGCAAAGGATGGAAAAGTCCACATAGGGCTTACCTCGGACGAGATGCTAAGTAAAAGCCACAGCGTTGATAATTATGAAAAAAGGAGAAACTGGCTGCTGCAATACATAAGAGAAATGGGAATTCCAGATGACAAATATGAGATTACAAAGCTGAATGACCCCTACGGCCCTGCTCTCGAAGAGAATTTCGATTATATAATTGTCTCTCCTGAGACGTATCCAGTCGCCCTTAAAATGAATAGAATCAGGGAAGAAAAAGGAAAGAAGCCCCTTGAAATCGTATACGTTGAATATGTAATGGCTGAAGACGGAATCCCAATTTCCTCGACAAGGATTGCAAAAGGTGAAATTGACAGGCACGGCAGACTGAAAGAGAACATTAAGCATTGAGCACTTCACAGTCTAACTAGAAATAAACAGTTTAACTAACACTAAGAGTTAGACTCAATTACATTTATATTAAAATAGATATAAATTAGGATAGAAACATAAAGTGATAGTATGCCCAGAGAGTTTACACAGAAGGATATTGAGATTTTTAACAAGCTTGCTCCTGAAGCCGGAGGAAGATTGACCTCCAGGGAGGCAGGTCACCAGTTTCCTTTTATCCTGCGTCCGGTTTCACACAAATTTGCCGAATCACCTGAAGACTTCAGGAAAAGGCTAGAGAGGCTGAACCCTGAGGAACTTGATTACCTTGTAGGGCTTGCCCTGGAAGGAAAGGAGGATGTCCAATCTCTGGTAGAGGAAGACCTTGAAGAGCTGGTTGCAGTAATTGACGAAAAGCTGTCTCCTGAGAAGGCAAAGCAGCTAAAGGATTTCGTGGGAATTTTCTGAAAGGATACTTAAAAATGCCCTCAAAACACCTGCTTTTCGGAACCGGAGGAATCCCGAGAAGTACAAAAGGAACAAGCAGTGTTTCAGGAATCAAACGGATAAGAGAACTTGGTCTTGACTGTATGGAGCTTGAGTTTGTCCAGGGAGTGCGCATGAGTGAAAAAGGGGCGAAAAACGTCCTGGAAACTGCAAAGAAAGAAGAAGTAGCCCTAAGTGTCCATGCCCCGTATTATATCAACCTAAATTCTTATGAAGAAGATAAATTAAAAGCGAGCATAGAAAGAATTTACCAGGCCGCAAGAATAGGCAGCCTCTGCGGAGCCGAATCAGTCGTACTTCATGCAGGATTTTATCAGAAAAGCAGCAAAAAACATACTTTTGAGAATGTGTCAAAAGCTCTTTCAGAGCTTGCTGGGCAACTCCGAAACGAAGGAATCCCTGCAATCCTGCGCCCTGAAACTATGGGCAAACGTACGCAGTTTGGAACGCTTGAAGAAGTGCTTGCGCTAAGCGCGGAAATCGAAAGAGTCCTGCCCTGCCTTGATTTTTGCCATCTGCATGCAAGAGAAGGGAAGGAAAATTCTTATTCTGAGTTTACAGAAATTCTCTCCATGGTCGAGGAAAGCCTTGGAAAGGAAGGTCTTTTGAATATGCACATGCATATCGCAGGAGTAGAATACGGCATGAATGGGGAAAAGCGGCATCTTAACCTGAAAGAATCAGATCTCAATTACCCCGAACTTATGAAAGCCTTAAAAGAATTTAAAATCAGAGGAAGAGTGATACTTGAAAGCCCTGTCCTAGAAGAAGACGCACTCATGTTAAGGGAAATTTACGGTTCTGTAGAAGTCCTCTGAAATAAAGAATTTTCATTAATTTGAACTGAATAGCTTAACCTGTTTTTACTTCCTTGTTTTCAGCCTATTGTAGCTGATTTAGATAGGTTTTCTACAGAGCCAAATTTACTATGAGATATAACAAGAATTCAGTTACGCAATCCGTTTAGGACATACTTACTCTCATAACATAGCTTTGAGAGAAATCAATTTCCAAAGGCTTACCTCCCTTTTCTTTTTTCTAGTTACTATACACAGCTATAAAAAAGTAAAGTTTTTACAGTTCTCTTAAAATAGAGATTTTTCCCATTTGAGTAAAATAGCTTTAGACTTCTCGGTACGATTTCTGGCACGCCAACAGATTGTTTATGAGACCACACCTAGCCTTTTCAGTAAGTTTTCCAATATCTTGGAGATTCCATAAGCGATCTCCAAAATTATGTCGGTAAGCTCATCTATAAAACTTCCTACAGTTTTGGTGAACTCATCTGTAAGGCCTCCTGTAATTTTGGTGAGTTCATCCGTAAGGGCTTTGATGAGCTTATCTGTAAGGGTCTTGGTGAGCTCATCTACAAAGCCTTCGGCACTTTTTGTGAGCTTATCTATAAGACCCCCTGTATTTTTGGTAAGCTCGCCTACAAGGGTATTGGTGATGACTCCTCCTAGGCCACCTCCAGTCCCAGTAGTCTCTTCTGTTAGATTGCTTACGGCTCCCTGTAAATTACTAGCGAGACCGCCTACAGCCTCCTCAAGAGCTTCTCCAATATCTCCGAGACCTTTTGAGCGAGCTGATGGTGTTTTCGCAATACCCCTTACATGATGTTCTGGAAGACTTGCGATACCCTTCATGGTCCATCCTCCTGGATCTTCACGATACTTCTTACTGCATACCAAGCCTTTCCTGTAGTCTTTCTGGCTTTACCTTTTATTTTGCGAGACCTGCTTTCCACCTGGCTCTGAGTGCTCATGTTATCCCCCTTTTCTAAAGTTTCCTTTTCAACCTTGGAAAATGATCACAGCTATGCGCCCTTTCAATAAATATAATTGAAAAAATTTAAAGATCGTTGGAACTAATAGCCGTGATACCCCACTTGAAGACTAATTATAATACAATAATATTATTATAATGAATTGCTTTTTCTTAAAACATTTCTCTAACAATATTTTTTAGAAAGAAAACCTACCCAGCAGATAGCTCTGATATTACAAGCTAGTTTTAGACCCAGTTAAGATTAGACTCCGAATATACTTTAATATGGGAGCCAGAGCTTTATTTTGCTAAACTTAATTTAAAAAACTTACAGGTAAAAGAGATTAAAAAGAGATTAATATGTACTTGGTGTTGCAAGCACATATTATTTAGATAACATTTTAAGACACATTTTAAGACACATTCTAAGCAAATCCGATTGAAAAGGCAATTTCCATATTATTGAATCCCGCTCCAACTGTATTGCTTACCGCTATATTTGCGCTCGCCCTTTGGCTGCCCCCCATGCTTAACTAAACATTGTGCCTTGTATTTCATTATCATGCAGACTCCAGCCAGGCCCACAAGAGTGTAGATTAGCCGCGAGACAAAAGATTTCTTTCCAAATATAGCCGCTACAAGGTCAAAGTTAAGGAGCCCTACAAGACCCCAGTTAAGAGCGCCTATTATAATTAGCAGCTTGGATGGAATGTACAAATTATCTATAGATAGTTTATTCATTTTATGCATACTATCAAACCTCCCCGTTCAAATAGAGCATTCACAAGGGACAGATCATTTTTTTCGGACTGGAAAACTCCAGGCTTTCGAATGATCCGATTATTTGCTCTTGTAAATAGTGTTGGAGCTAAGATATTATGAATCTATTCCTTAACCTGACTATCCGGTGTAAAAAGAAATGAACTTTAAAATGAATTTTTAGATTATCCATCAATTACAATATATTTAAGTGGTTATAGTGAAATTAGTGAAATTATTGAAACCTAGAAAATCCAGAAAGAGGAGAGAAGAGAAGAAGGAGGAGAAATTACATCTTTAGCATTTCAGTGCTGCCCTCGGTCTCCTCGAGCCACGCACAGCCTTCTTCCCTGTTAACCACTCCAACAGTAAATTCTATACCGCTTGTTTCCACATATTCCTTTATTCTTTTGGAGGCATGATCAACCATACCGCCAGCCGTAAGGATAAGACAGCGTTTTCCACAAAGCGCCATCAAGATAGATTTGTCTATTACCCCTGAGGAAACATCCAGCCTGATTCCATCCTTCTCGGCTAGGGTTTTACTTTTCTTGCCCATTGCTCCAACAAAGGCGATTTCTCCTTCCTTAAGAATTTGTTTTATTTCTGATAGGGAATAATTATCAGTATCGTAAATCAGGACTCCGCCAGCTTTGATCCCTTTGCGCTTTAACTCAACAATAGCCCTACCATTAGGATGGATATGCAAAACTGTAGCGTTAATAGCCTCATAAGGGGATTGGGTCGCATATTCTCCATACATAACTCCAATGTTCAGGCTGTCTCCTTCCCGGACTCTTGGAGGAACATCAACCCACATAAGGTCCAGAGGTTTTAAGGTATTGACAAGTTCAGGTATGGTTTTAGGGGAGTTCCTACCATATGCAAGCCCTCTCCTTTCGATCTCGTGATAGATCTCAAGGGTAGTGGGCTGGCGGAGCCCGGCCTTTTTGAGGAGTTCGGGCTCTTTGAAAACATCTGACGGTGTGCCCTGCCCTATGATTTTGCTGTTTGATAGGAGGAATACATAATCTGACCAGCGATATGCCAGGTCCACATCATGCGTTGAAATAATAATAGTGCTTCCGAAGTGATTAAATTCGTTAAGTAATTCTATAATTTCATCCGCGCCTACAGGATCAAGATTAGAGAGAGGTTCGTCAAGGATGATCACTTCTGGTTCCATTGCCATAATCCCGGCAATTGCAACGCGTTTCTTCTGCCCTCCACTTAGGTGATGAGGCGGCTTATCTTTTAAACGAGAGAGACCCACATACTCAAGCGCCTGCTGAACGCAGGCATCAACCTTTTCTTTTGAGTAGCCCAGATTTGCCGGCCCGAAGGCTACATCCTGGTATACAGTGGGAGCAAAAATCTGGTCATCGGAATTCTGAAAAACTATTCCTATGGATTTCCTGATATCCCTTAGCGACTTTGAATCATACTTGAATGGAACGCCGTGGAAAAGAACTTCGCCCTCGGCTGGTTTAAGTGTTCCGTTTAGAAGCAGGAAAAGTGTAGATTTACCTGAGCCGTTCTGCCCTACAAAAGAAATCTTTTTTCCTTTTTTAATTTCAAGATTCAGATCCTGAACAGCCACTGTTCCGTCAGGGTAAGCATATTTAAGGCCCCTGGCCTCAAGGATAATCATAATCTTCTACCTCAGACAATAGATGCGTTTTTTGTTAGATAAAGAAGTGCAAGAGTCAGGAAAAAATAGGCTGAAGTAAGAAGTAATTCAGGAGTTCCTACAGGCCTGTGCACTTCGAAAAGCGTCATTTTTCCATCATAACATCTTGAATTCATAGCAAGGAAGAGCTTGTCTCCCTGTTCCCAGGAACGGATAAAAAGCGTACTTCCAAGCATGCCCAGAGAATGGAGAGACCGACTGAAACTTGAATACCCTAGCCTTACAGTCTGAGCATACCTGATGGAGAGAGCCATGTCAAGAAAGACGAAGATATATCGATAAATCAACATGGAGAGTTCTATAAAAGATTCAGGAAGCCTGGAAGCTTTAAGCAATGCAAAAAGTTCGATCATTGGTGTTGTCAGCGCCAGGAAGTAAAGGCAGCACATCCCGCTTATTGATCTTGCAAGTACTAGCAGGGCAAGCTCAAGCCCGTCTTTCCTTACTGATAGAGGATACCCTAGAAATTTAAAGGAGAGCAATTCCTGCCCCGAACCTGAGAAGAAGGCAATTATAAGGATACCTACGACTGCAAAACCTACCGGTGCGAGCAAAAGTTTCAGGTATAATTTTAAGGGAGCCTTCCCGAGAGCAATTGTTGTAAAGCTCATACAGAGAGCTATGAAAAGAGAAGGGACTGGGGATGTGGAAGAGATTCCGACAAGCAGCCCGAAAAGAACTATTGCCAGTTTCAACCAGTTATTTTGTTGCCTGAGAGGGCTCATAAGGGCATAATCATCAAGAATGTTGGTCATAGGGAACCCCAAGGATGGTGGATAAGACTAAAAATGAATGTTAAAAATAAAAGGCAAAAGATAAAAACTTTCCTCCCTTTAAAGGAGGAAACAAACATGGCGGAAGAAGAAATTATAAAGAGTGCCTGTCACCCTCGGATTTACCATTTTCTTTGTACCCAAGCTTGTTTTCATAGTTTTTCTTGGCCCTGTAATAGCCAAAGAAGTATCCGAGAACTCCTGCCCCAATGGCTGCTTGAAGGCCGAAAAGCAAGCTTTCAATTTCTCCGCTTGGTGGTTCCCAGAAAGGTTTTGCAGCTGGTTCGTAGGTCCCGCCAGTAATATCATTTATTACTTTTTCAGCTTCTCCGTCAGCTCCTCCGTACTCAGCGTCAGTAGTTGAAGACATGTAGATGAACTGAGCTGCAAAGATCAGGAGAATTGCAAGTACAATAAGTTCCAGTTTCCTGCTCATGCGGAAATCCCCTTCAGCTTTTTCACAACTTTGTCTTCAATGACTTTCATTTCCACAAGAATATCGCTCTTGACGTTTACGACGTATTTAAAGAGCAGGGCACTGACAGCACCTTCCATGATTGCAAGGGGCACCTGAGTCACTGCAAAGATTGCAGCAAATTTGCCGAATGAACTCATAAAACCTGCAAGGGTAAGCACATCTCCAGCAGGGTATGCAAGAGCAAGTTGTACAGAGGTAGTTACATAGGTTGCCCAATCCCCAAAGGCTGTAGCAAGGAAAACCACGGCGTAGAAGTTAAGATTCGCTTTCATTCCCGCCTTGTATATCAGATATGCAACCACAGGCCCTGCTATTCCCATTGAGAAAACATTTGCTCCAAGAGGCATAAGTCCCCCATGCGCAAGGAAAAGTGCCTGGTAGATAAGAACAATTATCCCAAGCACTGCAGAGATTGCCGGCCCGAACATGATTGCTGCAATCCCGGTTCCTGTGGGGTGCGAGCAGCTTCCGTTTATAGAAGGTAATTTCAGGGAGGACAGCACGAAAATAAACGCACCTGCAACAGCCAGTAGAGGTAAAATCTCACGTTTTTCATTTACCAGTCTATTCAACTTATGAATTCCGAACAGTATCACTGGAATGGATACTGCAAACCAGATCTGCCACCAGGGTGTGGGTAAAAAGCCTTCCATTATATGCATGGGATCACCATCGGGATATCAGGTAAAGATGAAGGAGTTACTCAGGCAAAATGATGAGCTACTCAAGTAAACTAATGAACCACGCAAGCAAACTAGCAAGCTACTCAAGTAAACGTTACTGAGTTTAAGACAAGTTAGATTGCGTTATTCCTTACATAAAGGTTACGGTGATGGAGAAGCAGGTGCGTAAGAGCTTACAAAATTAATTTTTATGTAAGAATGTTTCAAAGGTGATAGAAATATAGAGAAGAACAAGATAAGTTGAATTAATAGATACATAGACTTGGAAAATGGCTCTACTTCTTTCGATTTATCCGGTCAAGCTCTGTTGAGTGCAGACTAACGCACATGAAGTACAAAATAAAGTACATCAACTACTGTAATTTAAAATTACATTTCCAATAGTTAAACGAATAGTAGTCGATTTTAATTAACTCTTGTAATTACCTAAGCTGAAAAGTGGTTTTTTGGCTGTCCTTGGATAGCAAATTTAAGCAGATTTTAGCAAACAAAGCAGGTTTTTTATCAAAGTGAGCAAACCACCAGAGCGAAAGTTAGCATGTGTAAATAAAAAGATAAATTTAGGAAGACATGCCTAAGGTTAATCGTTAAGTGTTGAGAAAGGTGATTAATTGGGTACTGAAAGTCTTCGGACTTATAATAAAATTGAACCATCTTCATTTTCTACAAAAGATAGAATAATCCAAATTATCGGGTTCTCTGCACTACTACTATGGCTAGTAGTATACACGGCCCAAGCAATCAATTTTAACCAATACGAAGACGGTTATTTACTTAACGACGGTTCATTAATAAAAGCACTATTATTTCTAGCCACATTTTCCTTTACGATGTCTATCCTTCTAGGAATGTGGACATACTATAAAATAAAACGCGTTTATGCCAATGATCCATCAAATTGGGCAATTAAATTAGTTAAGTGGTTTACATTCGGACTTTTTGTTTTCATGCTGTCAATTCTATATATATTAGTCCCAGAATCCAACAGATTCTTTACGACATACTTAATTGCATTGACGTATGCAGGAAAATACGTAAGAGAAGAAATGTTAAAAAATGGTAATTGAACACGAAATAACATAAATGTAAAAAAAGGAAAAAACCATCTAAGATTTCAAAATATCCGTGAATGAATCCTGGCTTAACTTGAGAGTAAATGACGGCTGATTCTAAGCCCCTGTATTTGATTATAAGAAGCTCGCCTATATTTCCCCTACCCAGTTCAGAAAAGTTTCAGTAAAAATTTGTTTGAAAATAGAAAGATAAATTTAGGAAGACGTGCCTAAGGTTAATCGTTAATTTTTGAGAAAGGTGATTAATTGGGTACTGAAAGTCTTCGGACTTATAATAAAATTGAACCATCTTCATTTTCTACAAAAGATAGAATAATCCAAATTATCGGGTTCTCTGCATTACTACTATGGCTAGTAGTATACGCGATCCAAACGATCAATTTTAACCAATACGAAGACGATTCAATAAAATTAATATTATATTTAGCCACGTTTTCCTTTATGGTATCTATTCTTCTAGGAATATGGGCGTATTATAAAATAAATTCTTATTCTAATGACCAGTCAAAATGGATAATTAATTCAGTTAAATGGGTTGCATTAGGAATATTTTTTCTTATGATGCCAATTCCACTTATATTTTTTCCAGAATCCGACCGGTTCTTTGGTATATACTTAATTGCATTGACGTATTTAGGAAAATACGTAATGGAAAAGATCTCAAAAAAGCTGTGAGTAAATCCTGGCTTAACTTGAGAGTAAAAGACGGCTGATTCTAAGCCCTGTATTTAATAATAAGAAGCTCCCCCATAATTCCATCCAGTTCAGAAACGCTTCGCTTTTGTGCTTATTTTCTCGTTTTAGACATTTAACTGGGTGGTAATTGGTGAAAAATTACATATTCCTCTTATCTATGGAATTATCGAGTTCAGAAGAGCTTCAGTAAAAATTTGTTTAAAAATAGAAAGATAAATTTAGGAAGACGTGCTAAGGTTAATCGTTAAGTTTTGAGAAAGGTGATTGATTGAGTACTGGAAGTCTTCGGACTTATAATAAAATCGAACCATCTATATATTCTATAAAAGGCAGAATAATCCAAATTATCGGGTTCTCTGCATTATTAATCTGGATTGTAATATATGAAATCAAAGCAATCGATTTTAACGAATATGCCGACGGTTCATTACTTGATGTCGGTTCATTAATAAAAGCACTGTTATTTCTAGCCGCATTTTCCTTTATGATTTCTATTCTTCTAGGAACATGGATACACTACAAAACAAAAAACACATATTCTGATAATCTTTCAAACTGGATAATCAAACTAGTTAAGTGGTTTACATTAGGATTACTTGTTCTCATGATGCCAATTCCACTTATATTATTCCCAGAATCCAACCGACTCTTTGACATATGCTCAATTGTGTTGCTGTTTGCAGTAAAATACATAAGAGATAAACTGTTAATAAAAATGGAAACCGAACACGAAAGGACATGCATGTAAAAAGGAAAAAGCCGTCCAAGATTTCAAAACATCCATGAGTAAAAAATGATCGAGTACAGAAAAGCTTCAGTAAAAAATTATTTGAAAATAGAAAGATAAATTTAGGAAGACGTGCCTAAGGTTAATCGTTAAGTTTTGAGAAAGGTGATTGATTGGGTACTGAAAGTCTTCGGACTTATAATAAAATCGAACCATCTATATATTCTACAAAAGATAGAATAATCCAAATTATCGGGTTCTCTGCATTACTACTATGGCTCTTAGTATATGCGATCGAAACAATCAATTTTAATGAATATGAAAATGATACATTATTTGACAACGGTTCATTAATAAAAGCAATATTATTTCTAGCCGCATTTTCCTTTATGGTATCTATTCTTCTAGGAACGTGGACATGCTATAAAATAACACGCGCTTATTCTAATGATTCATCAAACTGGATAACTAAAGTAATTATGTGGTTTGCATTAGGACTTATTGTTCTCACGATATCATTTCCACTTATATCATTCCCAGGACCAGACCACCGATTCTTTATGACATGCTTAATTATATTGCTGTATGCAGGAAAATGTGTAGCAAGAGAACTGCTAAAAAAAGTGTAAACCGAACATAAAAGAACATACATGTAAAAAAGGAAAAAACCGTCTAAGATTTCAAAACATCCATGAGTATATCCTGGCTTAACTTGAGAGTAAAAGACGGCTGATTCTAAGCCCCTGTATTTGGTTATAAGAAGCTCACCCATATTTTCCCAGTTTAGAAACGCTTCGCTTTTGTGCTTATTTTCTCGTTTTAGACATTTAACTGGGTGGTAATCGGCCATAAGTGTTGTATCTTATATGTTGCAGAATAACTGAGTCTAGAAAAGCATACAAGCAACAAAATTGAAAAAATTAAACGGTTTTCATTTTTCATTTTATTTTGACTATGTAAGTTTCCTTCATCTACTTTATCTGTCCGCTGATAAAAATCAATATACATAAATAAAAAAATGTTATATGTAAGTTTATGGTAGAAGAGAATAAAAAAGATGACTTAATTGGTTTAAAACCGCCCATTAGTTTTGTTCCTCATTTGTGGGGACAAATTTGGAAGTTTAAGCTTTTTCATAGCTCAACATATTCATTTAGCCAAGACGTGGAGTCAGCTATTTCTGGTACATATGAGCATTTTGATCGGTATATTACTTTAATGAATCTTTCTAAAAGATTAGTCCATGGCTTGGATAAAGATTATGAAGAGTTGATTAAAAAAGGATACTCCACTGCTATTTGTTATAAAGAATTAGCAGCTATTGTTGATAGTATGTTTTGTGAACTTTATTCTTCGGTGGATTGTACTCGGACTGTTATTGCAGCTGTATATGGGAATTATCGATGTGTACCCTCGGACTCAACTTCAAGACTGTTTAAATATGCCGCTGTCGGAAAACTTAGTGGGAACCAAGTTAAAAAGTTAGTCCATATGGATGAAAGAGTGCCAATTGAAATAAGAAAAGCATTAGCAGATGGACACAATGATTGGTCCCCAAAATTGAAAAACATCAGAGATGCAATAAATCATTCGAGTATTGGATATTGCAGTGACCTTGAAAGAAGAAAAAAAGGAGAGCTTGAACCAAAAATATCTTATTTCCATCGTAGTCTTGCAGATAAAGAAGGGAATATACTTGTAGCTGAGGATATATTTAAAACGCTTTCTGATTACGAAGTAAAAGTAAATCTGTTTCTTGGGTCTGTTTATTATGCATTAAACCAAACCTTGAAAGATGAAGAAACCACACAAGTATGTGGAATTTTTAACGGTCGTGCTTATCTGAGACTTGTGTCACCATATGAAGCAATAGATTTTAACAGTGGAAGATGTCTATCTAGAGAATGGTTCGAAAAAGAAGATCAACCGACATGTCCGTATGTAAATATATGTGGGGCTTATGTAAAAAATGAAAATGTGGATTGCTTAAACTAATCCATTAGTTATCCTATGTTTTCCAAAATTTCCATTGTGGTTTTTTCTCAGTTGTCTCAGGCAAAATCTTTGTATTTAACTTTCCGTTTTCTTGAATAAGCTCTGATATAAACAGCCTGTTTCTATGTAACTTCATTAAGCTATGTGATCTGGTCATCATGTGTAGCTGCACAGGAGTTATATTACTTAGTATACAGTTGTTTTCATAAAATCATGTATTTTTTCTCGAATAGAGTTATAATTGAAGGCTATTTATTGAGACAAAAGGAAAAATGCAGTAATCTTAGGCAAAAACCACTGCATTTAAACGATATACGCCCAATATAATAATATTTAAAATCATTGAACTGCTGTAATTAATACTAATCAGACACTTATACTGAATAAAAAGTAAAAAGGAATTAATCATGGATTTTATAATTCGCAATGAAAAAGTAGAGGACTTTAATCAAGTAGAAAACTTAACAAGAGAAGCATTTTGGAATCTCTATGTACCTGGCTGTAACGAACATTATTTAGTACATATTATGAGAAATTATCCTGATTTTATTAAGAAACTTGATTTTGTTGCAGAATATAATGGCGAAATAATTGGTAACATTATGTACACCAAAGCCTGGTTGTATTCGGAAGATGGAATTAAGATAGAAATTGCTAGTTTTGGCCCCATAAGTGTATTACCAAAATATCAGCGGAAAGGCGTAGGCAGTGCGTTAATTCGCCACACAATTGATATTGCTAAAAACGATGGAATAAATGTAATTGTTATATTCGGTGACCCCTGTAACTATTGCAAGCACGGTTTTAAAAGCAGCAAAGATTTCAATATTAGCGATATGAATGGTGAATACCCTTACAGCATGCTTGCTTTAGAATTAAAAGAAGGAGTTGTTAAAGGGCACAACTGGAAGTATAAATATAGTCCAGTATTAGAAATTAATGAAAATGATGCAGAAGAGTATGACAAAAAATTTGAACATAAAGAAAAAGGATACAACCCTTCCCAGGAGATATTCTCAATTGCAGTAAGATCATACCTAAAGTAACTTCATCTAACAATCGCTCCCCAGTCAAACGCAAAAGATAAAAGACTTTTAAGGTTACTACTTTGAAATCAGAGTATTTTTTATCTCTTCAAATTCCTCTTTTGTAATTTCACCTTTAGCATATCTTTCTTTTGCTGTATCCAGTGCAGACTTTCCTTCACACACGTGTGTCTTGCTTCGGTTAATGAGATATTTAATTGACAGAAAAGCTAGTACAATTATAGGAATCCAAAGTATGATTACTCCAAAGATCATTATAATTTCACTTGAGCCTATCATTGATTGACCTCATTTGATATATTTAGCTAATGTAATAAATAAATTATGTTTCTAATGTGATAAACTGTAATAAGATATGAAACGAGATAATGATTATCTAACTTGAAAACGGCAAGTTTCCAGGCAGCCAGATAATTCAATAGTTTTACAGGAAAAATATTGTGTTTCAGAAAATATCGTGGAGTCTATACCGAGCACGTTTTTATAAGAAATCGTATCTTAAAGGACTTTATTATAAGAAATCGTATAAGAAGTAATTTTAAATGACTTTAGTGCTGCAAAATTAGTAGTATCACATACTTATTAGTAATATCACATACTTTATACTGCGTTAAGTTTAAAAAAATTTAAAAATGGTGTACAAATGTTGTACAATACAATATGCTGTATATTATTGCCATTAGTTGTAACCTAATGGTTGTAGTAAGTGGAACAGAGCCTAATCCCATTGGTTTTACGTAATTACATGTCCATGTTGAGCCTGTCCAGGTCCAACCTGAAGAAGTCTGATTAGTTTTAGGATCTCTAAAATCGGAATTAGAAAAACTTGTTTGATATACATCCCCCTTTTCATTATTGTAAAAACAATTGTTAGCTACAGAAAGGTTTGCTCCTACAAGATCAGCAATCGCATACCCTGTTCCCGTCTGAGAAATTGCAGTATGTTGAGCTGTATTTGTAAAAACATTATCTTTTATTATTGTACCTTGTCCTCCGGCTTGATTTCTAAAAGCATTATTTTTCACCCCATCAAAAATATTGTTATAAATCTGAGTGCCCTGGAATCCATCATTAACTATGCCTCCTGTAGATGGAATATTATAACTCTGCCCTGTTTCATAGAACAAATTGTGGTGAATCTGAACCTTCTGAATGTTTGAGACTCCGGCATCATAGGCAGTTAACCAAATACCTTTTCCCCACGTTCTATTAAGGACATTATTATAGATCTCCACATTACTTACAGTACCTTTTGAATCTTCTATCTGGATGCCAGGATCACCACCACCGGCATCCAATTGCGCATCTATAACATTGTCATGGAATCTGACATTTGCAGAGTTCCAGATCCTGAGGCCACTGTTTGTTCTTGTAGTTATTCGATTACTGAAGCATTCAATATATTGACTATCAATACCATAGAAGCCTTCATGCCCGAGTCTGTAAACAAGATTATTATAAAATTTAATGTTTTCACATCTTTTGGTTCTCAGGCCATCTCCCAAACTATCGTGAAAAGTGCAGTTATAAACCTGTATATTATCGCAATCGATCATATAGATGCAGTTATAAAATCCTGCACCATGAGGAGTTTCTGAATTGCCGTTGCTGTTTGCATTAATTTCTAAATTTCGAATTGTGACGTTTTGAACACGATTTCCTGAAATTAATGGTTTCCATGCAGGCCACCCAGCGTGATCTGGAATTGTGATTACAGTTCCAGGTTCACCTTCTAGAATGGTGTTAGATTGAAGAATTATTGAGTCTGTCAAAATATAAGTTCCAGCAGGAAGGTGAATTCTACCTCCCTGCTGAAGCTCTTGGTTAATATCATTTTGGTTTGCTGCTCCAGCTATTTCAGGTAACAGTAAAATAAATAGAATAATAGCGGAAGATATTTTCATTTTTTTAGATCCCTTAAAGATATGTTGTGAGATGAGTAGACAAACCAACAAAGTAATCCAACAACGAATTATAGCAGCTACAAATTCTTATAGTAATTATTTAAATAATTCCATTATGTTGATTGACAAATTAAGTATGATGTTGATTAACAAATTAAATATGATATTTCCGGTCGTGGTGCAAAAAATCTGGCTTTTTCACAAAATCATTAAAAACTATCACAATTCGGAAAGTTAAACATTTTCATTCAAGCGAAAACGACACATAAAGATAAGAATTATAATAATATCAAACTGAGGAAATATTATTTTTGCAACAGAACCGATTTAAATGCTCATTCAGAAGTTTTTGCAACGGAACCTTTTATATAAATATTTATGAACGACCATATAACATATTAAACATATTTAGATATTGAATATATATTTACAAAATGTTATATATTTATATGTTATAATGTACTGCAAAAACGGGGATAAGAATAAAACGTGCTTTCTTCTGTATTCGGTGAAAACAGAATACATCGATTTTCCAATATATAAAATGTAAATAATGTGGTTATTTTTGTAGTGATTTATGTAAACCCAAACTTTGGAAATCGATGTTTCCTGTTGATTTGAATAGCCATTTTAGGTTAACAAATTACTTAACTGAATTACAAATAAAGCAAATTTATGTTTATCACAAAAACTTCATAAGAATAAAAATTACAACATATAATATTTAGGGGTATAATATGAATAAAAATTCGCCAATATTGGTTTTACTAACAGGTTTCGTTCTCTTGTTAGTATCAGTTCTTCCGGTTATGGCATCTACAGATACTGCAAGTGATTCTGCGGCATTATTATCTAGTGAACTTGCTAGTAATCAGCACGAAGATCAAGGTGTGAAGTTTTCATCGGATCCAATATTCTTCTCTGACATTGCTACAATTGATTTTGAAAATTTATCAGAGTGGACGGTCATTTCCGATCAGTACATAGACCTAGGTGTGATTTTTTCAGGGGATCCACAAATTTTAACAGCTGGTCAGAGTTTAAACGTTGGAGGATATCCACCACGATCAGGAATAAATGTTGCAGGTAGTTTTACTGATGGTAGAATTCAGGCCAATTTTACCAATCCGGTTTCTGACGTTGAAGTTTATTACTGGTCAAAAGACAACTTATATCTTGATGCATATGACGCAAATGGTATATTAATAGAGACTAAAACCGGCATCCCAGACACTGATGGTTATAACCACGGCCCAATAATGTATAATCTTAATATAAGCAATAAGTCAGGAATCTCAAGTATAGTCATTAATGGTGCTGCCAATTACTATGTCATTGATGACTTTAGTTTTACCACTTCAACCTCCCCGGTTGCTGAATTTTCTGCATCTCCAACTTCAGGAAAAGCCCCATTGACAGTCAAGTTTACTGACAAGAGCACAGGATCGCCAACTTCATGGAAATGGAGTTTTGGAGACGGGACATCTTCAACCCAGCAGAATCCAACGCATAAGTATTCCAAAGTAGGGAGTTATACTGTTAAACTTACAGCAACAAATGGTAAAGGCAGTAACACGGTAACAAAAGCAGATTATATAAAAGCAGTAACAAAACCAGTTGCTTCATTTTCTGCGAAACCTACCTCAGGAAAAGCACCATTAATGGTTGCCTTTACTGACAAAAGCACAGGAATACCGACTTCATGGAAATGGAGTTTTGGAGACGGAGCATCTTCATCAGAACAGAGTCCAAAACATCAGTATTTACAGGAAGGAAACTATAAGGTTACACTTACAGTGACCAATGTGGCAGGTAGCAATACTGTAACGAAGACAAATTTCATAAAAGTGACAACAAATACAAGACCGGGGTTATTCTCTGAAAAAAATAAACCCTTAAATTGAAAAATTGAAGTTTAAATCTAAAAAGAGTGGGGGATTTATTCTTCAAAAATAAAAATAATTATTCAGAGTAGATAAAACAGCATCAATAGCAATCTTTATAAAAATTTAATAGATAAATATATACGAATCGATTTTCTTTGAGTGTTAATGATTGACTACTTTTTTTCTATAAGTTAGTAATCAGACTTACCGACAGTAGACCAATTTTCTACAAATTCAAAGTTGAATTTCTGGATACGATCTCACAATTTGGTATAGTAACTTTTCGAGATTTATGATTTTTCAGAACTTTCGCTACACTACCCAATCAATTGAGATAAAGGGCAAAATAAAGTATTTTGAGGAAATTATTGCATTTTTTACTTGAAAATAGCCTGAAGGTTCCGGCAATTTCACCGGAACCTGAAGAAGAAATTAAGACAAGTTTTTAGAAAGATGAGATTCTTACAGTAAAAAGCCAACTAAAACTACAATTTTTTTAAGATTTCATTGGGAATAAGCCTTTAAAACATGTTTTTGTATTCCATGCAGTACTTCCCGATTCTCAGGCTCACAGTGACAGCATTCCCCTGAAGCTGTAAGAGGATCCACATGGATAGTGGTGCCGGAAAGGTAAGAAAAGTTTTCAAGAAGTTTCTCTCTTATTGCATTGGCGATTTCATGCCCCTCCCCAACCGAAAGAGAAGGAGCAACGGAAGCATTAATCTCCGCATGGAGCCGATGTCCTATCCAGCGGACTCTAAGGTCCGTGACTTCACAGACTCCTTCTACACTTTCAGTAATATTTTTTACTTTATCGATGACTTCGGGCTCAACGCCGTCAAGAAGACGGGTAAATACTAGCTTGCTTGAATCAAAGACGATTTTGAGGATGCTTATCGTGATTAACATTCCAATGACAGGGTCAATGATCGGATATCCCAACCAGATTCCGATGGCTCCTATGAGGACTGCAAGGCTGGTAAAGCCGTCCACTCGGGCATGGTATCCGTCTGCAATAAGGGCTGCACTCCCTATCTCCTTTCCGATTTTCATCCTGAACTGGGCCACAACCTCGTTTCCAATACAGCCTATAATTGCGGCAGCAACTACAGCCTGCAAATGTTCAACAGGCTGAGGGTTTAAGAAGCGGTTCACAGACTCATAACCCGCAACCGCGGCACTGAAAAGGATAAGGAGAACAATGATTATACCTGCAAGATCCTCTACTCTGCCATATCCGTAGGAAAAGCGTTTGCTTGGTTTTCTTCTGGCCAGGGAAAAAGCTATTGCAAGAGGAATTGCAGTTGATGCATCCCCGAAGTTATGGATGGTATCGGCAAGAAGGGCAACACTTCCCGAGATAGAAACAATGAAAATTTGCAGAACTGCTGTGATCATCAGCCCGATAAACGACCATTTTACTGCCCAGAGCCCTTTGTTAGTAGCAAGTATGGAAGGGTCTACAGTCCCATGAGTGTGACTGTGCACGTGGGAATGAGTATAGGAGTGATCATGAGAATGGGCGTGAAAACGAGAGAGGAAAGTGAAAAGTCTGTTTTTTCGAATATTCTCATGGAGCTGTTCGGAACTGCCCTCCTTTTCCTGAGGATGAGAATTAGAATGCTTTTCGGACATACTGACACCTTATATTAGTATTCTATTTCGAGCCGATCCCAAACCCCATCTCGCTCCTGATAATCAAAGATTTTCGGGATTGATAAGGATGATCTTTCACGATAAGAAGCTCGATCAGTCACCCAGAGACTAAATTCAAAGAGCAAATTTTGATTTACGGGATAAGCTCATCAAGCAAACTTGGCGGCGCTTTTATAAATAAGTAGTTATCTTTAGAAAATAATTATTTATGCAGGGATTCATACGTTTTTTTGGAGAAATGCCATAGGAAGGGACTTTTTCTCTCAGGCGGTTTATATTCAGTTTTCCTGTAAGAAACAAAAAACTGGAGATTTATTACTAAAAATCAGTGTTGAAACTGTTTCCAGGAGTGACACCCGACTTTGATGTTGATTTCTTTAAGGAAGGACGAATTCATAAATACTCAGTTTTCAGTTATAGGATTAAATTGGAATATTTAATAAGTTCTTAAATTTTATTATTACAAAACCTTATAACATAATATAAAATTATGAGGAATTTAGAAAAATAGTCCTGAAAATGAAAATAAAAAAGGATGGATCTATCCTAGCATATGAGTAAATGTGAAAAACAGCTGCAGGAAAAGAGGAAAAAATGAAGGGCAAATTGAGGACAGAACTTAAGTTCAGAACAAGTTATATTTATACTTCAGTTTTCACAAAACTTAGCTTTTTCCTCTCCAGAACAGGAAGCTTTATATCCTATCCATTTCTGCCAAAATCAGCACAGCTTTTCTTTAATACGTTTGACCTGTAAAGGATATTCCCTATTTCTAAATTCACATTACCTATGAAGCTAAGGTCCGTTACCCAAATCCATATCCTTACTT
Source organism: Methanosarcina sp. UBA289 (assembly GCA_002496565.1). GTDB lineage: Archaea > Halobacteriota > Methanosarcinia > Methanosarcinales > Methanosarcinaceae > Methanosarcina. The sequence goes on from DAKJ01000023.1 coordinate 36,388, forward strand.
AGTTTTCGAGTTTAGTAAGATTGGGTAGAAACTCAATCCTCTATCCAAGAGCAAACAGACATACAATAAGATGACGTTCATCCCGGGATATTCAATCTCGGGAAACGTGCACCTATATAGAAAAAGAGCAAATTTTTAAATGAGATAGAATTCGGAGGAATTAGACGATTCAAACAAGATCAATAACAAGAAAACCTGAGATTATATGGAGTCTTGATATCAATGAGGATGGAAAATCTTATCAGGAAAATTACATGCTCCTGTTTCCCAGATATGTCAGTTCAATAGATGAAGAATAAAATATAAATAAAATATAAATAAAATATAACAATTAGAAATAAAATTTAATAATTATAATCCGGTTTTCGAATATATCAAATATCGCTCGATGGAGATACTCTCGAGCAAACTTCCAGATATCCCGCAGAAAGGAAAAAAATAAACTTAAGCCAATGGAAATCTTAATCACTTACCTTTTTTGATTCGGAATAATTTTTGGTTCAGAACATACCCCATAAGCCGTTTTACTCTGCAGTCATCAGAGTTTCAGAGTATTATCATGATAAAACCCCATTGATTATCTGAAAACTGATTAAAAGAAGCAAATTGTGGGTTACGTGATAAGTCCTGTACAATAATATATAAATCCAGTACAATGCCGAAAGACAAAGGTAAGGAAATTTATTGAAGTAATTCGTGTTTTGTGAAATGTCAAGTTAAATTGAGTACAAAATGAGAAAAGAGAAAGGAAAAAGAAAAGATCAAAAAATAAAAAATGGAGGTTATAGTTAGACATCGAGTCCGTTTTTAAAGACCTGGAAGACAGGCAATAAAAATAAATTAAAGCAATAAAATCAATTAAATTTGCTTTAACAATTAAACATAGTATTTCGTATTACATAAATGTATCTGTTTGCTCCGTATAAAGAAGAATTTTTGGAGTATATGCCTGGAAATAGGAAGATAGATGGAATTAAAATATACGAAGAAGTTTACTTAAATGAATGAGGTTCAGGAAAAAGATTACTTAAATAAATGAGACTCAAGAAAGAATTAATAAATATATCTCGAAATCGTAAATCATTTGCTAAAAAAGACTGTCAAATAAGCGATTGCAAAATAACGCCCGAATTTCCCAAGGAAGACAAGGATAGAGAAGTATCGGAAAGGAAGCTGCATAATCCCGGCAACCATAGTAATCGCGTCTCCAATACCTGGCACCCAAGTGAAAAGAAGGGTGTAAATGCCATATTTTTTAAAGAGCCTTTCACTTTTCTCAAGCTTCTCAGGAGAAGGAGAAAGGTATTTCTCAAGTACCAGACGCCCTTTTAGCCCGAGATAGTACGTTGTGCATGATCCGAGATAATTACCTGAAGTCGCTACTAGAACAACAGCAAAAGGATTAAATCCCTGATAAATGAGAGCTACCACCAGCGCTTCCGATCCTAATGGCAAAATTGTGGAAGCCAGAAAGCTCAGGACAAAGAGGTTCAGGTAACCGTAATCGGCAATAAAGGAGCTCAAAGCTTCAAACATTCTATTCAACAATCATAATTCAGTATTTGAAGCTATCGTTTCAGGCATCAAATTAACCATTATTTTATAACGAACTAGCCGTCGTTTTGTAATAAATAGTAAGTGTTCAGTTACTTTTATTCCTAACTTATTTTTCTACTATACTGAATGCAGATTGTTTTCATATCGATCTTGGATGCAGCAAGTATTTTTCCTCAAGCGGGTGGATACCCGAGGTTCGGGGAAGTTTACTAAATTCGCGGCGCTTGCTTTGTTTTTCCTTATTATAATCACAAAAAGGTAAGATAGTAATGGAACTAGATCTTGAGACTAGAAGGAAAATTTACGAACAAATAAACAAATCTCCTGGAGTCCACTTTAGAGAACTCGAGCGAAGGCTGAAATTGGTAGTGGGCAGCTTGCAGTATCACCTTCATTATCTAGAAAAGAAAAAACTGATAGTAGCTTCAAATGACGATGATTACCTTCGCTATTTTGTAATAGATAAGAACTTAAACGAAAAAGAGATAAAAATACTGTCTTTGTTAAGGAGATCCAGCTGCAGGCACATTCTCATCCAACTACTCAATAATCCTGACCTTAATAATAAAGATCTCTCTCTAGCTGTTGGTCTCTCACCCTCAACCATTTCCTGGAATCTGAACAAACTTGTTGAAGCTGGAGTAATTGAAAGAAAAAAAACCGGAAGGATAAGTAACTTTACAATCATTGATCCTACCGCAGTTGTTGAACTCCTTATATGCTATAAAGAAAGTTTTCTCGATACTCTGGTTGATAGTTTTATAGAAACGTGGGAATTCAAGAACTTTAAGTAATTAGTCATCCATCGCTTGGTTGATATTATTCCAATATGATCGAAATATAGCTTTCCTATTTTTTTCCGGTAAACTTAACACTCCTTTAAAAGACCTTCAGTATGGCATTTAAACCGAACCACAAGCGATGTTGTAGGTAACGTAAGGGAAACATCAATCAGGTACTGCTAAATGATCAAAGTTATGGGTTAGTCTCGTTCCCTAAGTCCTACTTCATTAAAATTCAACCGGATAAAAATGGACGAAAATTGTTATGCTTACTGAACAAAAGTTTAAATTATTTATTGTGGCGGGAAACATGGAAGAAACTTGGAAAAACCCGCCACATCCTCATATGACGAAGGCCTAAGATATTTTGCGGTGTTGATCCCGATTAATCACCGCAATAACCTTCATTTTTTATTCCTCACTAAATATAATAATTATTCTGGTACATTATTCGAAAATTAGTACAATTGTCGAATATTAGTACAATATTCGAATAATTAAGGTTCTGTATAGTTGACGGTATAATATACAGATTACGTCGATAATTATCGAAAATTCACCACGCTCCCTTAGACTACATAAATTAACGACCAAAAAAGATATATAAGACACTATTTTATAAAAATCTGTGAACCAATTTTCGGGATGGGGAGAAGTGAATCCATCTTCGTCAATTGACGTGAGATAAAATTTGGTTGATGAAGAATGGTGAAATCCCTTCATTATTGATTCTGATAATTCTTCTTACAAATAATAGATCTAACAAATATGGGGGAAACAATAAAATGAAGAGATTTGCAGCAAGTGCACTGGCAGCTCTCATGCTTCTGACTGTGTTTGCATCCGCCGCAATGGCTGAGAATAATACAACCTCAGTAGTGAGTACAGTTGATATCCGCGGCCCTGTGTACAATGGCACAAGTTTAACCGACATCCTTACAAATACCGCATATGGTAACGGTACAACTATTACAATGGATGCTAACAAATTTGCAGCATTCTATTACGACATTGACGACAATGTGACAACCGAGTCTCTTTCCATTAAAAACGTTGCTGGTACTTCTGGCAGGACTATAGGAGAGGACGGTTTAATATATACGACAACAATCGGACAGAGCGAATACAAGAATAAAGATGTCGGCTGGGGCAATTACAGCGTGATTGGCTTCTTTGCAGACAAGTATATTCCGCTGAAACCAAACGACGCCAGCAAGCTTGCCAAGCTCGTTCTTGACAGTGACGACAAGTACACTATGAGAACCGGCGAAACCCTTGACCTCGGCAGTGGGTACAGTCTCCAGGCTAAGCAGGTAGATGTTGACGGTAAGAAGGTCTGGCTAGAATTCGATAAGGACGGACAGTATGTAGATGACCAGATCGTTTCAACTGACACTGGAAATCGTACCTGGACCTGCGAAGTTGACAACGTGCAGGGTGAAGACAATGTTCCTGTCTTGAAGGTCCATGTCAACCAGGTCTTCCAGGGCACAGTAGACAGCATTGCACAGATTGATGCTCTCTGGCTCATTGACTACGCAAACGCCATAAAGATCAATACTAGCGATAAATTCGGCAAACTCGATGATGTAGCCATCAACGGGCCCACCATTACCATCAAAAACAAAAATACATTCAGTCTGACTAGAGACTCTGATCAGGAAATAGGACAGGGAATGTACTTCAGGGTTGCTGACTCCGATGCGCTTAGGTTCTATGCCTTTAAGCAGCAAACAACTCCTGGAACCTATGATATAAGAGGAACCGTTGTTTCTGGCACACAGCCTTACACCTGGACTTCAGACAACTTTGCTGGCTTCTTCTACGATCTGAATAAGAACGTTGGAACCGAAACTTTGAGCGTTTCTGGCATTAGCGGAAGAACTATTCCTGAAAATGGCCTCAACTACAGCACCACCATAAAGAGTGTTGATTATGAGGCCAGTGATGCATTCAATGGAACGTACCCAGTTCTCGGCTTCTTTGCGCAGAAGTATGTCCCGCTGAAACCCAACGACGCCAGTAAGATTGCCAAGCTCGTTCTTGACAGTGATACCAAATATACCCTCGGAACCGGCGAAACCCTTGACCTCGGTAGTGGGTACAGTCTCCAGGCTAAGCAGGTAGATGTTGATGGTAAGAAGGTCTGGCTTGAATTCGATAAGGACGGACAGTATGTGGATGACCAGATCGTCTCAACTGATACTGGAAATCATACTTGGACTTGCGAAGTTGACAACGTGCAGGGCGAAGACAATGTTCCTGTCTTGAAGGTCCATGTCAACCAGGTCTTCCAGGGCACAGTCGACAGCATTGCACAGATTAAAGGTCTCTGGCTCATTGACTACGCAAACGCCATGAAGATCAATACTAGTGATAAATTCGGCAAACTTGATGATGTAGCCATCAACGGCCCTACCATTACCATCGATAACAAAAATACATTCAGTCTGACTAGAGACTCTGATCAGGAAATAGGACAGGGAATGTACTTCAAGGTCGCCGACTCCGATGAGCTCAGATACTATCCATACGTTCAGCAGATCATCGGTAACGAAACAACCATTCCGAGTAACGCAACAAGCACCAATAACACAAGTGTTACTCCAGCTCCGGTTGCGAACATTACTGAAACTCCAAGTGTAAACGCGAGCACTCCTACGGAGACCTCAGTTACAAAAACTCCGGCTGCTGCAAACACCACTGCAACAGAGAAAAAAACTCCTGGCTTTGAGATTGCCACAGCAATCTTCGGACTGCTGTTAGTCGCCTACATTATCAGGAAGAACAGATAAATTCTCAAGAATGAGGGATTTTCTTAATCCTTCTTTCTTTTAATTTAGCATTTTTATGTTCCCGAATAGGGTCTTAATAAAGCATTGTAAAATCAACCATTATTCTGTAGCGTTTCTGCTTCCAACTAAGGGTTTCTCATCAAAGCAAAAGGAAGTCCAAATAGGACAAAACTAGAACAAAAATCGAGAAAAGAAGTGAAAATAAAAAGCAGAAGGCCGGAAATCCTGAATCTTATTCCCAGCTTCTGCCGAAGCGCAGGCATTAAAACTATATTAAAGCCATATTCACTTTTAGAATAAAACCCATACAGCTTTAATACAAGCCAGACGCGTTAATTAGTTTCTTCTCTTCCGCAGGATAACAAAGGCTGTGGCGAGTATTCCAAGTGTAGCCATCCCACTGAAGAAAGGAGCTTTTTTTGTCACCTCATAACTTTCGCTCAGGCCTCCTACTTCAACGGTATATGTCCCTGGCTCGTTTTCAGTGTGCGAGAATTCGAGTGCTTTGCTCTCACCCGGACTGAGAGTTATGTTCTCGGAATCAACTGATTTGTTATTAACCAGCAATTCCACTGTGGATTCTCCTGTAACGCTCCCGTTGTTCATGGCATCTACCCTGATGTTTACCGCATTTCCAGCTTCAACTGAAGCAGGCTGTATCGTGAGGTTTGAAAATGTGAACTGTGCGACTTTCTCAGTCACCTCAATCTGGGTTTCTCCTTCTTCATAACCGGCCTTTGTAGAATTTACCACATACGTACCCGGCGCAGTAACCCAGTAAGATGTGATACCGTTTGCGTCTGTCTGTGCGTCAATTTTTTGTCCGCCGAAAAAGACATCTGCTCCGGCAACAGGCTTGTTTTCTACAGAGTCCGTGACCTTTATGCTAATCTGGTCTCCTTCCCGGACAGTTTCGGGAGAAACTGAAACCAAAAGTTTCAGGACGCCCTGTGCGAGAACGTCTATATCCTTAGTTCCGGGAACATAACCTTCCCGGCTCGCAGTTACAGTGAATCTACCTTCCCTACTTGGAGTAAAAGTGAGATTCCCGCCGTCTCCGGTAGTGCCTATGCTTTCGTTTCCAATAGAGAGTTCAACCCCGCCGACTGAAACATTTCTCGCCGTTACCAGGATTTTGATTGGCTTTCCGACTACAAGCGCATCAGGCATTTCGATATCCAGCTGCTCTCCTGCCTCGGTCTTGACTTCGACAAAGGGATAAAAGCGCAGGATTGAAGAATCGGCAACTCTGAACTTGACATTGCCCATCAGGTCAATGACATCACCCTTTGAAAGGGAGATTGAGTCCTTGTTTTTCATTGTGATGCCTGAGTCGGAAATTGAACTTATTTTCATTTCCCTGAAAGAATCTCCTTCCGAAATTTCCAGGTAATCATCCGAGATCTGGAAGACTCCCTCTACAAATACGGCATCTGTTTCGGTGGAACGGAAGACCGTACTTACATGGACTGCGATCATCGGGACATCTTCAGCCCCACCTATATCGGCTTCGTAAACATAGTCCCCGTTCTGGGGAACTATTCCCGAGTCAAGGAGCTGTCCATCCCTATAAAGCTCGAGGAGTACGCTTTTTCCATTAACATCGACCTCGGCTGCCTTAAGGGAATAGCCATTTTCCAGAGCCAAAGAGGAGCCGGTAAACAGAGATTTTTTGTCATTATCGTCAATAAGAACTTTTGAAAGGACATTGTCTGAAAGTACACTTACACCCTTTGACTTTCCAAGAGTGTTTTCAGGATATCCTGCAAAGTACTTCTCTGCCATGAAGCCGACAACCTCATAACTTCCCCAGCCCTCATGTTCAAATTCAACATTTGCAGGCTTTGTGGAATAGACCAGGTTTTCATCCCCAATTGTCCTGCCATCGAGCTTTTCAATGACAAGGCTTTCAGTGGAGACATTTTCGTCAATATTATAGTAGAAACCTTCAAAGTTAAAAGGCGTCCAGACCATAGTATCAAACTTATCATCGTGTACGGTTCCCCTTAAATCATAAGTTCCTGGCTCGGAGGTTTCAACTATCGGGGCAAAACGAAGATTGTCGGCATCAGCCACAACAAAACTCAGTTTACCCATGATATCAATAGTGTCGCCCTTGCTAAGCGAGATCGAGTCGCTGTTTCTCATTTTTACGCCTGAACTTGAGGTGGAACTGACTTCCATTTCCCCGAACTCATCTCCATTCTGGATCTGTAAGTATTGGTCCGAGATCTGGAAAATTCCTTCCACGAAAACCGCATTAGTTTCTCTGCCGCTGAAGATCTGAGCAAAATGGACTGCAATTATAGGCACATCTTTGGTATCCCCGAGATCGGCTGTATATACATAGTTGCTATCGGAGGACAGGAAAGCTTCGTCGATTATCTTGCCGTCCTTTTCAAGCTGTACCCTGACAGTATTTCCGTTAATATCAACCTCAACCATATTCAGAGAATACCCTTCTTCAAGAACTAGAGAAGAACCTGTATACAGGGACTTCCTATCATCGGTATCTATCAGGACTTTTGAAAGTTGCCCGTCAGAGATAACACTAATCTCATCTTTTGCAAAGCTTGAGTTTGTGGTGTACCCTGAAAAGTAGCGCTCGGCCATAAACCCTATGACCTCATAAGAGCCCCAATTTCCATACTCAAAATCGGTCTGTATGGGAACTGTTTCGTACTGCAGGTTTTTCTCTCCAATTGTCCGGCTGCCCTTAGTGAGCTGGACTGTTAGATTCTCAGAACCCTCTCCGGTATCTAGATCATAATAAAAGCCCGAATAGGTCTGAGGCGTCCATGTGTAGGTAAGGCTCTCATTTGCATTTTCATCCCAGATGCGATTACCTGTCGAATCTGAAGCCTGTGCAGCCGCATTTATGCACAGCAACCCGAGTGCCAGAAATAAACATAAAATCTTTATATTGCTCTTAATCCCCAAATTAAGCCTCCTCTGTACTTTATTAACCGGGAGCATAACTTTCAGGAATCCGAAAGGAAAAATAGGAAAAACAGTTTCCTGAACATCCGGAATACACCCTGAACAGGATACCCCCGCTTACATGAGTTATATCAAAGGTATTCAACTATATATGTTTTCTATTATCTCATGCATCAAATAAAAAATTTTTGGGCATAAGATAAAATATTTTTAAGAAACTAAGGATTAAGAAAATTAAATATTGGAAAGGAAGGAATTTCAGACTTTGAAACGTAAAGCTGTTTTCAACCATCTTTTTAATGCCAGAATAAATGCATAGCATACTCTGTCAGATGAAAGTCCAGTAATTTAGAAATATCTATATCGCAGCCAGTTTTTATTTAGAACCATATTCATTCAGAAGCGGCTTATGTTCAGGTTTAATATAAAGTTTTGAAAACAAATCCGAAAACTCCCTTTTCCTTGAGAGTTAATGTGATATCCACAAATTATAAGTTTGAAGAGACGATTTCTGACATTTATAAGCAGAAACGATAATAAGATTCATAAAAATTCACTCTGCCGAGCAAAAATATGGAGCCGTCACCTTCATGGAAACGTATACAGGTATTCCCGAAGAATTAAAGCTTACAGTGCTTAAGAGAATAAAACCCACTGAAAATGAAAGAGAAAAACTCCTTGCAATCCAGGAAGAACTAACCTCACAGGTTAAAGCAGCAGCAGAAAAGCTCGGCATTCCTGATGTTCTCGTAAAAATGGTAGGTTCCGCTGCTAGAGGCACCTGGCTTTCAGGCACTCACGATATTGATGTTTTTATAAGCTTTCCTGAAGAAACCCCCAGGAAGGAACTTGAAACCCTGGGCATGGCAATTGCAAGAGAAGTGGCAAAACACGCCGAGCATGCCGAAGATCGCCATGCCGAACACCCTTACCTGAATATTATATACAAAGGCTTTGATGTTGATCTTGTCCCCTGCTTTAGGGTCGCCTCGGCTTCCCAGATCAAGTCTGCAGTTGACAGGACACCTTTTCATAACGATTTTGTCAAACCCCGCATAAAAGGGCACGAAGATGAAGTTCTGCTTTTGAAGCAGTTTATGAGGGGGGGCGGTGTCTATGGCTCGGAACTGAAAACCCAGGGCTTTTCAGGCTACCTGACCGAACTTCTGGTGATTCACTACGGTTCTTTTGAAAATACCATCTGCGCTGCCTGTTCCTGGAAGCCAGGCGAGAAAATTGATATAATGCATCACTCGGAAATCGAGCACGAAGAACCTCTCGTAGTGGTCGATCCTACCGACCCCAAGCGGAACGTGGCAGCAGCCCTTTCACTTGACAAATTCTGCATGTTCATAGACCACTGCCGGGAATTTCTGAAAAGTCCAGAGCTTAGATTCTTCTTCCCAGCCCCTCTCCTGCCCCTAGAAGACAGTGAAATCCTGGAAAGGCTTGAAAGCCGAAAAAGCACCCAGCTTGCAATCGTCTTCAAAACTCCAGATGTGGTAGAGGACGTACTCTACCCGCAACTTTATAAAATGGAACAGGCAGTAGCTGCCCTTCTGAAAGAATATGATTTTACAGTGATAAAAACCGGCGTCTGGTCAGGCAAAACCGAAACCGTAGTTCTGCTGGAACTTATCTCAGGCACCCTCCCCAACGTGAAAAAGCACGTCGGCCCTCCGGTCTGGGTAAAAGTACACGCCGAGAAGTTCAAGGAAAAATATCAGGCGGCAGACGGCGTTTTCGGAGGCTATATCGAAAACGGAAAATATGTATTTGAGATCCAGCGCAAATACCCAATAGCAAAAGGGCTTCTCGAAGACCGGCTTATTAACTGCTCCCTTGGGAAACAGGTGCATCAGAGCGTGAATGAGGGATTTGAGATTATTAAGGACGCAGGGATTTGCAGATTAAAAGATCCCGATTTCAGGGTTTTTTTGAGGAAATGGATGTAAACATTTTGCTATGGGAAAAAAGGTGGATTTAATTAGTCAGTTGATTAAACAAAACGGAACTTTTCCGCAAAAATTCTTTTTTAGCGGATATTAATCGTTAGTTCCAAAACTAAAAAGAAACTATTTTAAGCGTTGGCTTGTATAGGAATTTATGGTGTTAGGCAGTTGAGAGATCAAGAAGATATTCACAATCAATGTCTTAGCGAAGATCCGAAAGAACGTATTGAGGCATTGAATAAATTAAGAGATAATTTCCCATCACTGCCTGATAAACAACAGGCATGGAATGATTTACGTAGACTGACCAGCGATGAAGACAGTGATGTGAGGATTGAGGCTGCCTCTGCTACTGGTTCTGTATTTTCTGATGTACTAGATAAAAAACAGGCGTGGGATGACTTACATAAATTGACCAAAGATAAATACAGTTATGTGAGGTATAGTGCCGCCTGTGCTCTTCGTTCTGCGTTTTCTTACTTGCCAGATAAACTGCAGGCATGGAATGACTTACATAGACTAACTAATGATCAAGACAGTTCTGTGAGGTCTGAGGCTGCCTCTGCTATTGGTTCTGTATTTTCTGATGTGCCAGATCAAGAACAGGCATGGAATGACTTACATAAATTGACAAGTGATGAAGATTTTGACGTGAGGGTTAAAGCTGCCCTTGCTCTTTGTTCTGCCTTTTTTCAAGTGCCATATAAACAGCTAGTTTGGGACGACTTACGTAGACTGACAAATGATGAAAACAGTGATGTGAGGATTGAGGCTGCTTCTGTTATTGGTTATGTATTTTTTGACGTGCCAGATAAACAACAGGCGTGGAATGACTTAATTAAATTGACCAATGATGAAGACAGGTGGGTGAGGGGTAAAGCTGCCTCTGTTCTTGGTTCTGCGTTTCCCCACGTGCTAGATAAACAACAGGCATGGAATGACTTACATCGACTTACCAATGATGAAGATAGGGGTGTGAGGTCTGAGGCTGTCTCTGCTCTTAGTTCTGTGTTTTTTGATGTGCCAGATAAAAAACAGGCGTGGAATGACTTGCATAAATTAGCTAATGATAAAAATTGGAACGTGAGATATCAGGCTGCCTCTACTATTCGTTCTGTGTTTTTTGATGTGCCAGATAAAAAACAGGCGTGGAATGACTTACATAAACTGACCAACGATGAAGACATGTGGGTAAGGGGTAAAGCTACCTCTGCTATTGGTTTTATATTTTCTGACGTGCTAGATAAACAACAGGCATGGAGTGATTTACATAAACTAACCACTGATGAAGACAGGTGGGTGAGGGGTAAAGCTACCTCTGCTATTGGTTCTGTATTTTCTGATGTACCAAATAAACAACAGGCATGGAATGACTTAATTAAATTGACCAGTGATGAAGACCGTGATGTGAGAATTGAGGCTGCCTCTGCCCTCTATGATGTATTTTCTTATGTGCCAGATAAAAAACAGGCGTGGGATGACTTACAGAAACTAACCAATGATGAAGACCGTAATGTGAAGTATAAGGCCGTCTCTGCTCTTGGTTATGTATTTTTTGACATGCCGAATAAACAACAGGCATGGAATGATTTAATTAAATTGACCATTGATGTAGACAGTTCAGTGAAGTCTAATGTCTTCTTTGCCCTTGGTGATGTATTTTCTGATGTTCCAGATAAACAGCAGGCGTGGAATGACTTAATTAAATTGACCAGCGATGAAGACAGTGATGTGAGGATTGAGGCTACCTTTGCTATTGGTTCTGCATTTTCTTACGTGCCAGATAAAAAACAGGCGTGGAATGACTTACATAAATTGACCAATGATGGAGATTATTCTGTTAGGCGTAAAGCCGCCTCTGCTCTTCGTTCTGTATTCTCTGATGTGCCAGATAAACAACAAGCTTGGAATGACTTACATAAACTAACCAATGATGAAGACCGTAATGTGAAGTCTAATGCCATCTTTGCTCTTGGTTCTGTATTTTTTGACGTGCCAGAGAAACAACAGGCATGGAACGACTTAATTAAATTGACCAATGATGAAAACAGTGATGTGAAGTCTAGGGCCGTCTCTATTCTTCGTTCTGTATTTTTTGATGTGCCAGATAAAAAACAGGCGTGGAATGACTTACAGAAACTAACCAATGATGAAGACAGGTGGGTGAGGGGTAAAGCTGCCTCTGTTCTTGGTTCTGCGTTTCCCCACGTGCTAGATAAACAACAGGCATGGAATGACTTACATAGATTGGCCAATGATCAAGACAGTGGGGTTAGGTCTGAAGCTGCCTCTGCTCTTGGTTTTGTATATTCTTATGTGCCAGATAAAAAACAGGCGTGGAATGACTTACAGAAACTAACCAATGATGAAGACTGTAATGTGAAGTTTAGGGCTGCCTCTGCTCTTGGTTCTATTTTTTCATTACTACCAGATAAAAAACAGGCGTGGAATGACTTACATAAATTGATCAATGATAACGAAAATTTGGTGAGACGTGGAGCCGCCTCTGCTATTGGCGCTGCATTTTCCTATATACCAGACCAAGAACAGGCTTGGGAAGACTTACATAAATTGACCGGTGATCAACATCGTGATGTGAAGCATAGGGTCTCCTCTACTATTGGTTCTATTTTTTCGTTACTACCAGATAAGCAACAAGCATGGAATGACTTAATTAAATTGACCCGTGATGAAGACCGTGATGTTAGGTCTGAAGCTACCTTTGCTCTTGGTGATGTATTTTCTGACGTGCTAGATAAACAACATGCATGGAATGACTTACATCGACTTACCAATGATGAAGACAGTGATGTGAGGATTGAGGCTACCTTTGCTCTCGGTTCAGTATTTTCTGACGTGCCAGATAAAAAACAGGCACGGAATGACTTACATAAATTGATCACTGATGAAGACAGTGATGTGAGAGCCTATGCAAATCACTCTCTTGGAAAAGTTTCCATATTCAAGGCTTCCCAGTCAGAGAAAGAAGAAGAGTATAAAAAGGAATTGGAAACAGCAATTGCTTTTTTTGAAAAAGCAGCACAGGAATCAAGAGGGTATAATCCAGCTCAGTTTTGTCTTCCTTTTTATCGCTCATTCCATTTAATAATTTTCAAAAGTCAAGAAGCAAAAGGAGAGATAGACAAATATCTGGTAGAAGCCAAAGCTGCGATTGAAGATTCTAAGAGCAAAGAAAAGCTTTTAGGAGCTGTCATAAATCTTGCAAACGCATTACAAGAAGTCCAGAATCTAGAAAATCTGGATTTAGAGACAAAAAAAGATGAGCTTAACTTTTATAGAAAATACTGTGATCGTGCAGCAGAACTGATGAGAAAAACCGAAGAAACAGCACCTTTTGCGACAATAGCTATGAGGAAAGGACTGCCTATCCTTGATAGAAACCTAAAAGAGCTTCTCGAAGAAATTCAAAAGAAAGCAAAGGTCGCGTGCAAGGAATCGAAAGGGACTGCTACAGAAGAAATTGCATGCACTATTAATAGAGAAATCCAAAGATGGGAAATCGGCAGTCAGGAAGAAATGGCTTTTAATCTCGAAAACCTGGTTTTCACTTTAGAAGCTAATACTCCACATAATCCTCAAAGTAATTTTCTTCTCGACAGAATTAAACAAATTCCTGAGCAAAAAGATGTTGCAAAGCAGTGTGGCATGTTAAATTCCATAATCACACTTATTATCAATTCTTCATTGGAACAAAAATTACAAGAGATTGGAGAAAAAGTTGATCAGATAAGCGACAAACTTGAAGAAATAACAATCTCCCTTAAACCTGGAATTAGTGAAGAACTCATAATACATATTGGCCCCATTACTCAATGGGGTGGAATTGAATACACTATGAGCATACCTTTACAGGACATTTCTTATCCTGAGATAAAGGAGGATCTTCAAAAGATAGTTGGGAAAAAAATAGACAAATTATCCAAGATGCCTGTGGGCTTAGCTAATAAAGTCAGGGACTACTTAATCCAGAAAAAAATGTGGAGTATTCTTGATAAGCTGACCTAAACTCTATCCTTCTAATTCTACATTAAATCCTAAAACCCGTCACTAAAATACAACTCAATAAAGACTTACAAACCCTTCCATCCTTTTCTGATAATACAGATACTCCTGAGCATACCCGCAGTACTTTCCGAAATATTCCCGTCCCCAGTCTCCCATACAGCTCATATTTTTGCAGGTTTCAAAGTAACTGTCATCTATGTGGTAATGCTGGATGATCTGCCTGATATGGGTATCTACGGGAAAAGCTTCCATTTTCTCGAAAGCGAAAAGAAGCACGCAGTCGGCAACTTTTTCCCCTATGCCGCGAAGCCTCATAAGGCGTTCCCGCGCATACCTGTATTCCAGGCGGAAAAGTACGTCAAGATCCAGCTCGCCAGAAGCAACTTCCTCGGCTGCGGCTTTTATGTTCTGGGTCCTGAAGCCCAGCTTGCATTTGTCAAGCACGGCTGGATCCGCGTTTGCAAGGGCTTCAGGGTCAGGAAAACTGAAATAACCTGGTTCGAGCTCCTGCCCAAAAAATTGGCTGAGCAGGTAGATTCGTTTCTGGATTGTAGGAATGCTTGAGGCTGTTGCGAGCATATAAGAAATAAGGCACTCCCAGGGGTCCTGTCGGATCAGCCGCAGGCCGCGGTATTTTCGGATTGACCTGTCGATCAATAAGTCCCGGTTTATGCTTTCATAGATTGAAGGCAGGTTGTCGTCAAAACGGAAATAACGAGAAAGAAAACTAGGCGGAAGTTTTGAATCAACAATTAGTTGTTCATTATCCTGCAAAAGCCGTATAACCTGGTTCCCAACAACGCCTGTCCACCAGTCTCCTTCCCGCCCCCAGCGAAAAACCTGCCCGCAGTCAAGCGTATAATTAAGGTCAAAAAGTTCCGGTTTAAGCCTGTACATCTAGCTCAAGCCCCCTTAGGAAAGTCCCTGCAGTTAACGTATCTCCCAGCCCGACTGTGGTTACAGGAGACCCGGAAAGCAGTGTGGGCAGCATGCAGATGATATAGCCTTCCATGAAAGTATAAGCCCCATGCCCGAAAGTTTTCCCATTAAAAGCTTTAAGGAAAACTTCAACTTGTTTCCTTCCAAATGGGCTTTCCTGAAGCTTCGAAGACTCTTCTTTCACGAATTTCCGCCCTTCAAGCCTGCCTGAAGCTGCATACACGCCTGCACACCGGACTCCGAACTCAAGGGCTTCAAGCTTTTCTCCAACTGTCCTCTGCACTTCGGATTCAGTTTCTAGTTCAGTTTCTGGTTGAGGTCCAGTTTCTGGTTCAGGATTCGGTTTAGGATCAAATTTAAAATCAGTTTTAAAGACAGCCAGTACAAATTCCCTGGTGTGAATCAGGAGCTTCTTGAGCCCGCGCCTTGATGCCAGCCTGAAAGCTGCATTGGATATAGCATCAGCCTTCATATGCAGAAGTCCTTCCCTCGGAACTCCATGTAGATTATAAAACATTGCAAGCTCGTCCTCGTTCATCCCAAGGCTATCGGAAAATTTTGCAAACTCCACAAAGACCGAATTCGCAATTTCTTTACTTGCAAAATGCCCGAATTCCAGATGAATCTGAAGCTTATTGTTTCTGGTTTTCCAGCTTTTTAGCTGGGAGAGAATATTATCAAGAATCGTATTATAAGTGAGGCCGTTGGGATAGTTCTCAAGCAGGAGATGAAAACCCGATATAAGTACGCCATCGATCTCGCAGGCATGTTGGAGGGCATACTTCTCAAACGCAGGATTGACAAAGAGCCTAAGATTTAAATTGTCACAGGTCGCTATAAAGCGGTTTTCCCTCGGAACCCTTACCTCTGTCCCGTACAGGGAAAATGTTTCCCCCTCGGAAAAATCAAATACGAAATGTATAGGTTCCTGGCTGCTGGAAAAAGCACCTTTATTTTCATCAAGCTCTTCCCTTGCGTTTTCCGTTATCTGTGAGGAGGCTTCCGGAAAATATATCGCTTTTTTTGAGAAAAGAGAGAGCTGAGTTTTTGAAGGTACTGCAACGTTCGGAATTACTCTGGAAGCGCCTAGCTGGGAAAGAGCATTTGCCATTATTCCGGCATTTCCACCCATTCTTACGAGGGATTTTCCAAAATAGCGGTTTTTAAGGAACTCAAAAACTGACTGCTCAAAAACAAGCCACTCGGCTCCGCACCCGTTTTTCATACAATAAGCAAGCCCTGCCACAAAATCCGATTCCAAAAAGATTTCTCCGGGTGGGTTCTCGATTTTATCAAGAATTTCAGCCGCTTCGAAAGAATCCAGCAGTTCAGAAACTTCGGCCCCGCTCATCCGGTATACCGAATCGATATTGACATTATATCCGCAAAGTATGTTCATCTAACCAGTTCCTGTATCCATGAAATAGGGGGCGATGGGAGGCTTCAGATTAAATGAAATAAAATTTATTTTCCCGCCTGCCTCTGCTTTATTCTTGCAAGCATGGCTGCAAAAGCTCCTGCCGAGATTGCATCGCCTATCCCGACAGTTGCTTTGGGCTTGTCTACCACCTTGGAAGGGATTAAAACCGCATCATGGTCAGGCCCGTAGAGATATCCGTACTCGAACTCTTCAGAAGTACAGAGTTTCTTCCCTACACAGTAAAGCTTGAAGTTCTCAAGATCTTCAAGGCCTTTACTTGAAACCGGAACTTCCAGCCCTGCTTCTGCGTCCTCAAGGTTCTCAATTTTTCCTTTAAGGGCTTTGGCTCCGGCCAGGGTTGAAGAAAAGAGCAGGGCATCCCTGTGTTCTTTAAGCGTAAGAGGATGGCCTTTGGCAAGGATACATATGTAAAAACCAAGAGAATGCACGTGGACTCTTTCAAGAGATAGATCCTTTAAAAGCTGGACAGCTCCCTGGTAAAGTGAAGTTATCCCGGTTTCTTCTTTTCTTATCACGGAATAAGAGAGTTCTTCATGCCCCAGGACGTTGAGAGCATTTGCCACTTCCACAGTATCAAGGCCAAGGGAATGAACACGTTTGGCAACAATTTCTGTCAGGATAGCTTTTCTTATTACTCGGTTCTGAATTGATGTTAGCTCTACATGGATGCGGAGTTCAGGATTTAAAGCCTTGAGTTTCTCAATAGCTTTCACGGAATGAGAAACATAGTCCTTATAAGTAGACCCATCCTCGTACTGCTCTTTTATCATCTGGTAACCTGAAAGCATTGCTCCATCAATCGGAAAAATTGAGTCCAGATGCTCATAGATTTCCCTGTCCATATCCAAGCGTATCCATTTCGGGCGGGAGGAGATTATAAGGCGGTTATCTCTTGGCACCTGGAAGTTGCTTCCACCGCAGTTTATTTCCAGGCCTTTGGAATACTCAAAGATCCAGTTAACTTTGGACTCGGTTCCGGGTTTAAAGGCTTCTCGCGGGGGCTTAAGCACGACCTTTCCGTCTTCTACCTTAGGATGTAGAAGATTGTCATAATCCACGAAATACTCTGCCTGTTCTTCGGAAAGCCAGGGAATATACGCCACCACTTTTTTTATCCCTAGGCGAGCAAGAAGATTAGAAATTATTCCTGCCTGGCCGCCCATGCGTGCATAATCAAACCCCAGGTGCTCTTTCAGCCATTCATGAATATCTGAGGTATGGGTAGGAATTTCAGCGGCTTTTCCCTCTCGCATGGAAATCATCAGGCGAGCCATGAAATCCAGAGGATCTTTAATTTCTCTTGGATATGTCTCAATTCTTTCCTGAATCTCAGCCTCATTAAAAAGCCCTATAAGCCTAGATAGTTCTTTATCTGTAAGGTGTTTGATGGCGTCTATATTACTGTTGTAAGCTACAAACATACCTTCCAGATAAGGAAGGGCCTTTTTGGAATTGTAAAAAGCATCTTTGTGGCGCTGTTCCCATTCTTGTATATCCACTCAATAAACCCCCTGAAAATATAGACCTGAACCTGAATTAATTTTCAGGAATTCAGGGAAACCAGGATTTTTTCCTTAAGTGATCTTGCTGATATTTTGAATTAATCTTGCTTACATTACTAGTTCCTTCTACCCGTTTTTTCAATTATGTCGTTTTTCAGTTATGTATTACAGTAAGTCATAGCATTAGGTCTGTATTCAATACCGCATTAAGCTATGTACTCAGTGTTAAGTCGTATATTCGGCATTAATCTTGACATAGTCGTAAGTCAGGTCGCAACCCCAGGCTGTTGCCTGCTCCTTTCCTATATTAAGATCAAGAGTAATGACAATTTCTTCATTTGCCATTATCTTTTTCAAAAGCTCGAGATCCGAAGAACTAGAAATCTCGCCGGATTTTACAAGTTCAACCTCTTCTCCTCCTCCTGAAAAAGAGAGGGAAAGCCTTTCTTGTTCAAGTTCTGCACCTGAGTACCCTGCAGCGGCTACAACCCTTCCCCAGTTGGGGTCCTTTCCAAAAATTGCGGATTTAACTAGAGGGGAGCGTACAATTGCCTTTGCAGCAAGTTTAGCATCTTCATGGGTTTTTGCGCCCACTACTCTGACTTCAATAAGTTTTGTAGCGCCTTCCCCGTCTTTTGCCATTATCTTTGCAAGCTTGGTGAAGACGTAAATTAGCCCATCCTCAAAATCATCCAGGCAGTCCATACAGGGCTTGACTCCAGACTTGCAAGTGGAGGTAAGGAGTACCATGTCGTTAGTGCTTGTATCCCCGTCAACTACGACCATATTGAAAGTTTTATCCACTGCTATTCTAAGAGCAGCATCCAGGACGTCGGCAGGCACTTTCGCATCGGTGTATGCAAAACAGAGCATAGTTCCCATGTTGGGCTCGATCATCCCTGAACCTTTGGCAATGGCACCTATCCTGATCCCGCAGTCCATCTCTATAGCTACTTCTTTTACGACCCTATCCGTGGTCATGATTGCCTTTGCAGCTTCCCGGCTGCACTCAGGAGAACTGCCCAGGCCTGCAGTGACTTCAGGAAGGCGTTCCCCGATTAAGGAGACATCAAGCCTTCTGCCAATTACTCCTGTTGAAGCAACTGCAACCGTGTCAGGCTTAAGGTCAAGTTTTTGGGCAAGCATTGTAGCCATTTCCATAGCATCCAGGAAGCCATCATCGCCTGTAAAGGCGTTAGCATTGCCGCTATTTGCAATTATGGCAGAAAGATGGTGCTCGGTTTCGATCACTCCTTTACTAAGAATAACAGGAGCTGCGGTCACCTTATTTTTTGTAAAGACTCCTGCTGCAGGGCCTTCTGCAAGAATGACAGTCAGTCCCATTTTTCCGACTTTAATCCCGTTTGCAGACACGCCCCTTACTGCACAGATTCCACCTTCAATTTCCTTCATGAAAACTCTCCTTTTCCCTCAGAGCTTTGCAAGACCTTTAATGATATCGCCGCGCGTAATAATCCCCACTACGCGGCCATCCTCAGTTACAGGAAGCCTATTGATCCTGTGCCTTATCATATGTTCGGAAGCTTCTTCTACGGATGCCTCGGAAGAGATTGTGTGCACATCCTTTGTCATGATCTCTTCTATCTTTGTGGAACCCACATCAGAAAGCATCTTCTTTGTTTCCTCCCAGCCAAAGAGTTCCCTTATAGGAACCTCTATAACCTCAAAGGGGCTTGGAAGCCAGAGTTCCCCCTTTTCAGGGAGTATCAGCAGTTTCAGTAGGTCCCCTTCACTTACTATTCCTACAAGCTCTTCACCTTCAAGGACAGGTGCTCCACTGATATTATTTTCCTTCAATACTCTTGCTGCTTCCCGGACTGTATCATCAGGCTTGCAGGAAACAACGTTCGAGTTCATAACATCTTTTACCTTCATCTGACTACCCCTTGAGATAAATTCTATTCTTTACTTTATCCATTACCAGTTATATTTTCTTGCTTTGGTTAGTTTACGGAGCCGCAGCAGGCAGCCAGAGCCCACTTGTCTCGTCCAGACCGAACATGAGGTTCATATTCTGGATAGCCTGTCCTGATGCGCCTTTGACCAGGTTATCAATTGCCGAGAGCACAACAACCCTGTTGTTTTCCTTATCCGCTTCAAAACTTATATCGCAGAAATTAGAACCTCTGACTGCGGTTAAGGAAGGAACTCCTGAAGGGAACCTTACAAACGACCTATCCCTGTAAAATTCCTCGTAAATTGTCTTTAAGTCGTCCGTGGAGAGAGCTTCCTTTGTAAAAAGGTGAGCAGTTGTAAAGATTCCCCTGATAGATGGAATTATATGAGGCGTGAAATTAATGTTCCTGAGATTTCCATCGAGCCTTGTCAACTCCTGAACGATTTCAGCCCTGTGCCTGTGGGCTGTAAGTTTGTATGGGATGATATTTTCCGCGAGGTTTGGATAATGTGAGTTTTGAGAGGGTGAGATGCCAGCTCCTGAGATTCCTGTTTTGGAATCAAAAACCGCAATATCGATAAGCTCTGCTGCTGCAAGAGGAGCTGCTGCAAGGGTTGCACCTGTAGGAAAACATCCAGGGTTTGCTACGAAATTCTCTTTTGCAACTTCGGGGTGGAGCTCTACAAGCCCATAAACGGCATTCCTCGGATCACTGTGCTTCATCCCATAGATTTTTTCAAATCTCGAAGTTTCAAGCCTATAGTCCGCGCTAAGGTCAACAACCTTTGTGTTGCCGTCAAGCAGTTCAGGTACATAGTTCATGGCAGATCCGTGAGGTACTGCAAGAAAAACTACGTCACAGCGCTCCCTGATATCTTCAGAATCAGGATTTTCGTACTTGAGGTCAATAAAACCTTCAAGATGCCTATGCGTGCTCGTTACGGGCTTCCCTGCAAGGCTTCGGGAAGTTGCCAGCTCCAGCTTGACATTGGGATGATTGACAAGCAAGCGCAGGAGTTCTCCTCCCGTATATCCTGAAGCTCCTATTATTCCAGCCTTGATCATAAGTGTCACTGCCTGTGTAATATTTATACAAGATAATTAAATTTGCTATTGGAAAAACTAAATGTAAAATCTGTTTCTGCGATTAATCGGCATCAAATGGCTCGCTCGAAAGATTGTTCCCAAAAAGCTGGTTCTAGCTGCAGAACTATGCCTTTTTCTTAAACACATTTTTCAAAGTAGATCATAGTAATGATCAATATCCTTAGATATCTTTTTATAATGAATTACAAAGGAAACTAGATATCCCTTGTTTACTATTCCCGACTCAGGACGTCTGGCTAGGTGACTAATCATTAAGAAATTCTTATAACGGGAACTATCCACATTTATAAGAGCGGGAATTATCTACACTCAATCAGAAATTAAATTGTATAAGTTTTATTAATAAATTATATAGAAAGCAATTCATATTTTTAATTTTGAATCAGTAAAACTTAAATTTTTTAATATATAAGTATATTCCAGATCAAAATTGTTAAGGCACTTATCACCGGAAACGGAAAGTTGACAGGTAAATGATTTTATCTTTGGAGCCTCTCTTACTATAAGAAAATTTGTTATACATAGCCTCTCAAGTGTCAGGAAGAAAAAAATCATGAACAGTAAGAAGAGAATCTATCTTGCAGGCCCCCTTTTCAGCCATGCTGAACTCGAATATAACCGCAAATTGAAGGATTTGCTGCTCAAGAAGGGGTTTTCGGTTTTTTTGCCCCAAGAAGACGCAGAGGATACGTTGAATGAACGTGAAAAACAAAATCAGGAATGTATTTTTAATAAATGTGTGGAAGGTGTGGATGATTCGGACATTGTAGTTGCGGTCCTTGATGGCGTGGATGTAGACTCAGGAACAGCCTGGGAAATAGGCTACGCTTATGCAAAGGAAAAGCCTATCATCGGAATTCGAACCGATTTTAGGTTTCTCTCTGACGGAATTGTTAATCTCATGGTAGAAATGGCGATAGTTGCCCTTGCCAGAGATGAAGATGAATTGGTCAAAATAATTGAAAAATATCGATAAATTTTGGCTTTTACTTTGTTTGCCAATTATTTATATTTTTAAAAGATATTCTTAGAAGAGACAGTTTCAAAAAGATTTACTTTTAAAAATTTTTAATATGTAAAACTACATTCTTGTTAGGCAGAATTGGTAAGATTCTCAAGAGCCAACCTTAAAACCAATAATTAAAGTCACTGTTTCCTCCACCAAACCAGCTTCAATTGAAACAAAATTAAAAGAGAAATATGGGTCCTGAAAAACGGATTATAAAGATAACCTTTATATAAATAATGTGTTAAAACTACTCTTTTTAATTAAGTATGTAATTATATCTAAATAGAGATAAGTTGAGAAAAGATTCAGTTGCAGAAGCTATAATCTATAACGATTATTAGGTAAAAAAATTTTAATATAGAATGCCTGACATAATAACTACTGGAGGTTAAAATAGTGACCTTTGTGAACGGATACACGTTTACAAAAGTGAAAACTTCACATGGGCCTGATATGTACGTCTCCAGATATGGGAAGCTGGTAAAGATCGTCCCGCTCAGTCCGCAAGTGGAGTTTTCCGAAAAATATACCAGTGACTTGATCCACCAAATCGAGTCAATGGAATGAAATGATAGAAATTTTTCCGATTTTTTATTTTTGATTCGGACTTCTTTTCATGAAAGCCCTTTTTCAGGCCGAAGCTCTTTCGGTCTGGCATTTTTTAGACTATTTTCACTATATATATAACTTGTGTTTTCCCAAATATTTTACATACAGTTTTCACGAAGCTGGATATTTAGACTCCTTCAGGTTACAGTACTCGATTTATGAAGTTATCCTTTAACTTTACATAAGTAAAAAAAGCCTTAAAAAACGGAAATCTGGTAAAATAATTTTTAATTGGAGAGAAACTGATAAATGATGGAAATTACGAGGAAACCAAAAATTGAACTGAAATATAAAGGGTAGTTGATAAATTGATCAGAAATACAAGGAAAGTTGATAAATTGATCAGAAATACAAAGGAAAGTTGATAAATTGATCAGAAGCTACAATAAAACCGATCTAGAAAAAATGGTAAGGATCTGGTACGAAGCCTCCGTCATTTCTCATTTCTTCATCCCAGCCTCGTTTTGGGCTTTGCAAAAGAGCGCAATGAAGGAGAAGTACCTTCCACTTGCCGAAAACTTTGTTTTTGAAGAAGAAGGGCAACTTGCGGGATTCATTTCCCTTGTTGGAGAAGAAGTCTGCGCCCTTTTTGTGTCGCCGGAAATGCAGGGTAAAGGAGTTGGCATGGCTCTTCTTGAGTACGCAAAAACCCAGAAAGGAAGGCTCTCCCTCAAAGTATACAAGAAAAACGAGAGTGCCCTGCAATTTTACAAAGCGTGTGGATTTGTAGTAGTCGGAGAAGAGGTTGATGAGTACACAGGTTGCGTGCAACTTTTAATGGAGTGGGAAGAATTTCGGTTCTTCGCTGTTTAAGCGAATAACTCCATTAATTTCTTAAATATTAAGGTAACATAGATAAAATTAAAAGCACTTGTTACTAGAAAAATTGTTATTAGAAATATTCTTAGCTTGAAATTTCTCTTTTTGGCGTGGCTACTTTACAACTATCAAATGTTTTAATCCATATAAAGTAATAGAAGATCTGAACTTAAGCAAATCGGAGATCTATTCCAGAACCTTTTTTGCCTGATAATTTTGCAATTTTCTTTTGAATAACTGATTTTCATGAATATCAAAGGTAAAATAAGCGATAGATATAAATAATAATATCCCTAACTATAGGGTAGTAACTTAGCAGCAATAACCACTCTACAGAGGCATTAAGTAAAACCTGTAAGTGTTGCCCATCAGTTACTTAATAGATATATGCGAACAGACCGAAGGTGAACCTATACCACCTTCAAAAAACGGATTTATCCCTCCCATGAAGAGATATGAGAGTCTTAAACTCTCAATTATCGTCTCTGTAAGAAACGGGTAAGAGAAAAAAGGATCTCCGCCGCTTTATTTCTCTTCCGTATCTTTCAGAGAAGAGAAGGATAATACCTGTTCTAGGTTAAAGCGAGATTTACAGATCACAAACACTACTATAAGACCAAGTAAAACCGGGAAACTGAGAGAAAGCACTCCCGAAATCAGAAAAGTCTGAAGTCAGAAAAGCTTGAGATCAAAGAATCTTGAAATAGAATAGGAAGGAATCTGTATATGAAATTGCCAGTAAAAAGAACAGACCGTGATGTATATAGCTGGGACCCGTTTGATGAAATCAGAAGAATGCAGAATTATATGGAACAGATGTTCAGGACTTTGCCTGCACTAGAAAGCCGATTCGGGACAGGAACTTTCTCCCCGCTGACTGATGTTGCGGAAGAAGACAATAAGGTAATTATAACAACTGACCTGCCTGGGATTGAAAAGGAAAATGTTGAGCTCGATCTCAGGGACAATGTCCTAGTAATCAATGCAGGGAAAGAAAAAGAAGAAGAGGCCGAAAAAGAAGGTTACCTCAGAAAAGAACGGGCTTTCATGCGGTATTACCGTGAAATTCCTCTTCCAGACGGTGTAACCGAAGAAGGAGCAACTGCGCAACTCAAAAACGGCGTCTTAACCGTCACCCTACCAAAAATAAAATCCGTAACCGGAAAAAGAATTCAGATTGAATAAATCGGTACTCAGGATACAGATACTCAGTACTAGGAATCATAATCCGGATAAAACGAATTTCATCTTGATTTCAGCCTGAAAGAAACAACCATCAAAGGGTGCCTGCGAACACAGGAGCAGAATCCTGAAATCTCGCAGGCTGCCCTCAATGAAAAAATCCAAATATTTCCACATAACTTTCCAAAAAGATTACTTTCCAAAAAGTTTAGATTATTAATCGCTTTTTATGTTCGGAGTACATAATTTCCCGACCATAGGATTCTGGTAAGCTATAAGAATTCTGAAAAACTGGAAGAATTCTTCGGCACTTAAAGAGCTATCATTCACCTGAAAGATTTTCCTCAACGACCTCGCCCTGCGGTTCTTTTTCCTTGAAAATCTGTCCTTCGAAACAGGAGACTTCAGCTCCTTTGAGCCAGGCATCAGGCGAAAGGCCGGCTTTCAGGCAGGTATGGCCCAAAAATTCTATAGAATCCATATTATGCTCAGGGGCGACCTGAGGAAGCAAAAGGCCCTGACAGTAACCCTGTTTTACAATAAGTCCATGCTTCCCTATCTCTATATGCTCAGGAAGCTCTTCTGCAGGAGCATTAATCTTTTCAGGCGGAGTGAGAATTGTGACCTCGACAACTATCTCATCCAGCTCGTCTTCTCCTACCGGCGGAAAACGCGGGTCACGGGTTGCCGCAGAGATTGCAGAATCCATAATTGCGTCTTCAAGTGTAGAATCCGGAAACGGATGCCCTATACAGCCCCTCAGGAGCCCGTTCTCCGTAAGTGTGACAAAGACACCTCTTTTCTCCCTGAAAACCGGAGAAAGCTCAAAATCCAGTTCTTGAGGTTCCGGGAGCCTTTCTTCAGATAAGAGTGATTCGATCGTTTTCCTTGCAAGTTTGACTGCAGCCCTGCCTTCAATGTCTGTAAGCATATTTGAACCAACACCTCAATTTTATTTTGATATTCTTGCCTTAAAACCTGATCAGCATTAGCTGTAAGCATTACAGTTTATCTGCAAATGCCAGCTACGTATCTTAGCGCTTACGGTTAGTATGATAATATCTACGTGGAAGCTAGTATAACAGTATGTTTATCGAAGCTGATAAAAGTATATTTCCGGAATTTCATATTTAAGAACTGGAAATGGAAAGAAATATTAAAAAATAGGATTAAAAAATAGGGAATTCGACAGAAAAGAACTGCCGTATAGAAAGCCATTGTTTTAAATGTGATAAACTGTAGGAAAAGGAATTTAAACTTTCCTAGCTTTTTTATACCTTTTAGCTGCAGCCTTGAGAGCCTCGACACCTGGAAGCTTTACTCCTGAGAGATAATCAATCAGTGCTCCACCACCTGTGCTTATGTGAGAGAAACGGTGTGCAAGGCCAAGGTGGTCGACTTCTGCCGAAATATGCCCACCACCAATTATTGAAAACTCGGATTTAGTAGCAGCTTTTATAATCTCATGTGTTCCAAGGGCAAAATCCTCAACTTCGGAAACCCCTGCCGGGCCATTTAAGACAACAGTTTTTGCATTTTCAATTTCATTGGTAAAGTTCACGATGGTTTCAAGCCCGATATCATTTATAGGGAGAGAATCGGAATTAAGTTCCGAAACAGGCACTTCAACCCGTTTCTTATTATCATTCAAAGCCACATCCTTTGGAAGGCCAATTTTATCCTTGAATTTCGCAAGCATACCTTTTGCTTTTTCGATCTCGCCTTCGTATCCCTGGGACTTAATAAAGTCTAGATTCACTTTCCCGATATTTATACCGGATACTGCAAGTACCACATTTGCTACCACTCCAGTAAAGAGTACCCTGTCAGCTCCTCCGTTTGCAAGAACATTTTCCGCCACCCGGAGAGAATCATCCACTTTTGCTCCCCCTAACACGAAAATAGTTGGTTTTTCTCCTCCTTTGGTCACTCGATCTAAAGATGTAAGCTCTTTTTCCATAACTCTTCCGGCTCCTGTAGGTAGAACCTCAGTAAAACCGACTACGGAAAGATGAGACCTGTGAGATACGGCGAAGGCATCGTTAAGGAAGATATCCACAAAGGGAGCCAGCTTTTTAACCGGATACGTATTGGCCTGTTCTGCTGGAGTTCTTTCGAGGCTTTCTTCAGAATAGAACCTTACATTTTCAAGCAGGATGACATCTCCATTTTCCATCGAAGCAATCCTGGTCTTTGCGTAAGTTCCGAAAATATCATCCACATAGAGAACCTGCTTGCCAAGGTATTTAGACATCAGGTTGGCATGAGGCTTCATTGTAGTGAAGTCTTTTTTTCCGGGCCTGCTCTGGTGCGCAAGCAAAACAACTTTTGCATCCTCAAGATCCTTCAAAGTGGCAATATGGCTTCGGATCCGCATATCATCCAGAATATTGCCCTGCGGATCCATAGGAGAGTTCAGGTCAACCCTTATAAGAATTGTCTTTCCGTGCGTGTCAAAATCATCGATTGTAAGAAAGTTTCTAGAAGTCATACCCTCAGCGCACCTTTGTGAATGAGATATTATATATGTAAGAGAATAAATTTAGAAGGTAAATTATAGAGAATTCCTTATCATTATTATGTTTGTCATAGGATTTTTTCCATAAATAAGTTTGTTTGTATCCAGATCTCTGAAATTGGGTACAAATTTTATGTAAAAGCTGGAAGCAAAAAAGAGCCTTATAATTTAAGAATGTATCGGACTACAATCTCGGATTATAGGAAAAATTTGAAGGAGGTAGAGAACAACGACATATGAGAAAGACAACCGTAGAGACTTTGAAGAAAGAATAAGGATGATGGTAGAAGCAGGATACGAAACTATTGGAAGAGAGGTAATCAAATGCACGCGCTGCCCGCTCCATAAAAGTGCAATCCGGAGAGTTATAGGAAAAGGATCCTGTAGTCCGAAAGTTTTCTTTATAGGAGAAGCTCCCGGAAAAAGCGAAAACGAAACCGGGATTCCATTCTACGGGAGAGCAGGAAAAGAACTGGATAAAATGGTCGAGTACATGGAGCTTTCTGAAGAAGATTGGATGGTAACAAATACGGTCAAATGTCACCCGCCTGAAAACCGAAGACCTAAGGTAAATGAGATCGAATGCTGTAAACCATTCCTTCTTGCACAAATAATTCTGCTTAATCCTAAAATCATAATCCTTCTTGGTAACACAGCCGAGAAGTCCTTTTGCCCCGAAAGAAAGCTCGAATGGGGAGCTCCTGTAGAACATGAAGGAAGAACTATCCTGAAACTCTATCATCCTGCAGCCCTTATTTACACTCGCTCAAAGGTAGAAACTCAGCATGCTTTCATTGACAAAAATCGTCATTTATGGAGCTGAAATTTCCATATGACAGTGATATCCTAGCAAAAAGGGTGACGAAAACTTACTATCAGTGAATTATCAGTTTGTAGGCTCTTACTTGAGAGTCTAGGAATTAATTTTGTTACCCGGCTATTTTATCCATTAGAAATCAGAGTAACACGGTCTGTAAACTAATATACAGATTCAATATAGTCATAAATTATAAATATCGAAATCCTTACTCTATTATTGGGGTTTGTGTGGCGTTTAGGAATAATAAATTGGATAAAAAGGACTAGAGTATCTAGGTTGCATAAACGGCAAAAGAAGTATCTATTGTTATGTAATAGATGCCCGGAACGGGGTAATATAACATCCGGAATTTAGATGTCTTAACGCCCTTATATTAAATTCTCTAATATATAGACAAATTTAATTAATTTATATGTTTCACGGGGAAAGAATTATCTGGAGGGGTAGTATGGCAATGGTAAAAATGTCGCCTGATGTATTTTCGTGTTCCGATGACAAAGGAAATCTGGAAATTCAGATTAATCTACCGGGAGTAAAGAAAGAGAATATTGAATTAAAGATGGTTGAAGAAGGATTTTTCATAAGAGCGAAAAGAGAAGAGACCGGGGTCGAATATGCAGGAACTTACGCATTCTGCTGTGGAGTTGTCCCTCAAAAAGCAGTCGCAAAATACTGCGACGGAAAACTGTTCGTTATAGTGCCTTACAGGGAAACTTCAGAGACTGTAAATGTTGAGATTCAGTAAAATTGGAGGAGGAAGAATGCACCCAGTAATCGACTATAAAAAGTGTACCGGAGCTCTTGCCTGCTATGAAGTCTGCCCAGCAGAAGTTTTTGATATTGAAGAAATTGATCGAGTAAAAAGGGCAGTTGTCGCCCGCCCGGAAAATTGCATCGAATGTAACCAGTGTGTGGAAGCCTGCCCAGAAGATGCCATCGAGCTTGTTGAAGATTAAGTTGAAAAATTCTCCTCGTAATTCTTTTGAGATTAACTCTCAGCAGGTTGTTCTACTGGTAATGATCAAGTTCAAACGAAGAACTAAAATCTGGGCTCTAGAAAACTAACCAATTCTGGGAAAATAGCCCGGATACTTGGAAAAAGAAAAAAACGAATAACAGAAGACACAGATGACGGAAAACGGTAAAATATGTTTTAAAGATATTAAAGAACACAATATAACAAATGGGTTTGATCTTAGGAGTGTAAAAATATTTTTTACAAAATGAGACTCAAGACTGATTGAAAAGCAAGGGAGAAAAGTAAGATCTCCCTTGCTTAGGGTTGCTGGGTTAAATAACAAGATGTGCCAACAGAATCACATTGTTACTTCATCTTTCTTACAAATGCAACTGTTCCTAAAATTGAGATAAGTACCCATACAGGGTTTAAGAAAGAAGTACTGTTTGATTCAGTAGTAGAACTGAGTTTTGTTGCCGGACCAATCCCCACAGCAGTAGGGGATCCTCCTACGGGTACCGTAGTATTAACTTTGTTTGTAGCTGTGTCAATTACAGAAGTAGTGTTGCTCTCATAGTTCACTACATAAACTTCATTTCCATCTGGTGTGACTGCAATCCCGTAAGGATAATTTCCGACACTTACTCTATCTATAACCTCGTATTTAGTTGTATCAACAACATCAACAGCACCTGTATGTAAAGTCGCATCAATATTATATTTACCGGAATGTATATTTTTGCCCGAATATATAGTAGGTGTAGTTGTCGCTACGTATGCTCTCGTTCCATTCGGACTGACTGCAATTCCATGTGGCAAGTTTCCCACTTTTACTGTCGCTGTAACAGTATTTGTTGCCGTGTCAATTACAGAAACAGTACCGTTGTAGTAAGGATAAATATTGGAGTTAACAACATACACCTTTGTTCCATTCGGACTGACTGCAATTCCATCCGGATTTTTTTCTACATTTACTGTCGCTGTAATAGTATTTGTTGCTGTGTCAATTACAGAAATACTGCCTTGGTAGTCAGGATCTTCACCGCAGTTCACCACATATACTTTTCTTCCGTCAGGGGCGACTGCAACTCCTTCAGGACAGCTTTCGACAGGTATTGTGGCTGTAACTGTGTTTGTTGCCGTGTCAATTACAGAGATAGTGTTGCTCGCAGCGTTCGCAACGTATACCTTCGTTCCATCTGGATTGACTGCAACTCCCTCAGGATAGCTTCCTACTCGGACTGTGCCTATTAACTTATTTTTGGTTGCATCAATTACTGAGACACTATTACCCATGCAGTTTGTCACATATACTCTTGTTCCGTCCGAGCTGACCGCGACTCCAAAAGGCTCGGTTCCTACATTAACCGTAGCTTTAACAGTATCCGTAGCAGTGTCAATTACAGAAACATTGTTACTCTCTAAGTTTGTAATATATGCAAATGGTGATGCACCTGCGACACCTGCTAATATTAAAATTGAAAGTGTTGCTATCCCAAAAGTGTTTATAATGTTGCATTCTCTGTTTGCTTTATTAGATCTTGCAATAGATGAGAGTGGAAGCGAAAAAGTGGAAATCGGTGTCATTGACATAACTGTATTTTTCATCTTTTTCCCCTGCCAGTGTTTGTCTAATGATAGTGATGTGGTCCACTATTATAATGTAATTATCATAATGAAATTATTATAATTTTATTGATATACATACGTTCTTCTGCCATAACCTAAGTTCCACTTTTTAAATGCACAAATTTCTCATGATGTCGAATTATGCTAATTTTTTAAGCATATAAACTTCAGGCTCTAACTTTGGAATTAAATCATCTGGCTATTAGACCTGTGAAATTCGATTTATATCTTGAAACTTGGGAAATCAGGCTGTAACTTTCAATGGTGTTTTTCAATGTATCGATTTCGAAACACCTTCACGGACTTGAAATTTTAAATTTATTCATTAACAATGAATTTTTTTCAGTGATGGACTAGTTCTGGAATCGATACATTAGTTTGTTTTTAAGGTGGGTAATGTTTTTGTTTTTAAGGTGGGTGGTGCAGGTAGTTAGCTATTTGAGATTTTTCTGAAAATAAGGCTTCCCAGGTTAGATTTATTTACTCCATTAACGATATTCTCAAGTGTGAATCCTCCGATTTTATCTCCAACGTTAAGAGTTCTGGCATTTGCATAGTCAGTCAGCCAGATCCCGTCAATCTGAACAATACTGTCGTTTCCACTCTGATAGACGTTGCTAATATGGACTTTCAGAACAGGAACATGGTCTTCGCCTTGAATACTGTCAAGGAAGCAAGTCCAGTTCTCACCAGTTGAAAGGATAGTATCATCTACGTATTTTCCATTTTTATCGAACTCAAGCCAAACCTTTTTACCGTCAACGTCAACCTGCCTGGCCTTGATACTGTAGCCCTGGCCAAGACCAAGTTTACTGCCAGCCTTCAGGGTGAATTTGTCACTGCTGTCAAGAACAAGCCTGGCAACCTTGTCAACATGGCATTTCCAGATAGGGTCGTAATTGGCAACCAATGGAACGTTCTTCTCTTCAAATAAATTGATTAAGGGATATCGTTCATTAGACCAGGTACTGCATTTATAACTGGTGCTAACAACGTTACGGCTTACAGGAGATTCTGTAATCTTTTCGAAAACAAGGCTCCCAAGGTTTGATGAACTTGTCCCATTGACTATTTTCTCAAGTGTGAATCCTCCGATTTTATCTCCAATTTTAAGGGTCCTGGCATTTGCATAGTCAATCAGCCAGATTCCGTCAATATTGACAATACTGTCATCTCCACTTCTGGATACGTCGCTAACATGGACTTTCAGGACAGGAACATTGTCTTCACCTTGAATTTTGTCAAGATAACAGGTCCAATTATTGTCACCAGGATCAGTTGAGATAATAGTATCATCTACGTATTTTCCATTTTTATCGAACTCAAGCCAAACCTTCTTTCCATCAACATCGATCTCCTTGACCTGGATGCTGTATCCCTTGCAGAGATCGAGTTTTTCGCCTGCCTTCAGGCTGTGTTTGTCACCGCTATCCAGAACGAGTTTGGTAAGTTTGTCAACGTGACATTTCCAGATAGGGTCATAATTGGCAACCAATGGAACGTTTTTTTCTCCAAATAAATCGATTACTGGGTATTGTTCATTAGACCAACTATCGCATTCATAATCGGTACTGACAACATTACAGCTTACAGGAAATTCCGTAACCTTTTCGAAAACAAGGCTCCCAGGGTTAGATGAATTAGTTCCATTGATGATTTGCTGAAGTGTGAATCCTCCGATTTTATCTCCAACATTAAGAGTTCTGGCATTTTCATAGTCAATCAGCCAGATTCCGTCAATCCGAACGATATTGTCTACTGCACCCGCAAATAACTGGTTGACATAAACTTTCATGACAACAATATTGTTTTCACCCTGAACATTGTCAAGAGCAACAGTCCATGTCTTGTTGCTATCAGTATTAACCGAGAGAATTTGATCAGCAACATATTTCCCATCCTTGGTAAATTCAAGCCAAACCTTCATTCCGTCAATGTCAATCTGCTTTACTTCAAGAGCATACCCCTGACCAAGGTCGAGTTTTTCTCCAGCTTTGAGGGTATAAGTTGCGTTACTGTCAAGAACGAGCCTGGCAAGTTTATTAATGTGACACTGCCAGATTGGGTCGTAATTGGCAACCAGTGGAACATTTTTCTCCCCAAATAAATCAATTACTGGATACTCGTCATTAGACCAGGTACTGCATTTATAATGGGTGCTAACAACATTGCAAATATTAGCTTTACTGCAATTATTGTCTGCTGCACTTCCTGTGTTTACTGCTATTGAAATTAATAGAGTAAAAGCCAAAAGCACAACTATTTTATATTTCTTCACTTTACTGTCCTCCTTGTTTCTTCTATCTACAGGTTGCTAAGAGCATCCTTCAGACTTTGATTCGTCCAGGATGCCTTAACTGCACTCAGTTTTTTAGTAATTTGTTGGATCCTCAAAATCTAGCATAGTTTCCACTAATCATTGACCGTTATCGATCAAAAACGAGGAAAACAATATAAAGTCTTTCGACAAGACCCAAATTTTATTGCTAGACTGATAAAAACATGAAGTCAGGAAATTGGGCTCTATAGAAACCTTCTTGGAGTAGCCTTAAGTACCTGTGATTCAAGATGTGGGCTGGATTCTCGATAATTGAAGATGATCCGTTTCTGTCTATTTGAAGAGGACTTCTACAGAGCTGGAAATTGTTTGTTGATTTTTTTCTTTATACTGTGGTGTTTGATGCTTTTGTAGAGTCGGGTTCTCCTTCATCTAAAAATTTGCTTGTGAAAAACTTCAAAAAGTCCAGGTGCCATGAAATAGATGGGCTTGTACTCTTGTTACTAGATACGATCGGTTCCTCTTTGGAGGCATGTGAATAAGAATCAACAGCTTGGGTTTTCTTGAAAGCAAGACTTCCCAGGTTAGATGAGTTTGTCCCGCTAACTATTTTTTCAAGCGTGGATTCCCCGATTTTATCCCCTATTTTAAGGGTTCTGGCATTTGCATAATCAATTAGCCAGATCCCGTCAATCTGGACAATACTATCGCTTCCGTCCTGATAGACTTTGCTAACATAGACTTTCAGGACAGGAATATTGTCTTCCCCTTGAATATTATCACGTAAACAAGTCCAATAATGCTCATTGGGATAAGTTAAAACGATAGTGTCATCTACATATTTTCCATCTTTATCGAATTCAATCAAAGCCCTATCTCCAGCAACGTCGATTTGCTTGATCTGGAGGCTGTAGCCCTGGCCGAGATCGAGTTTTTCACCGGTCTTCAGGAGGTGTTTCTCATCGCTATCAAAAACGAGTTTAGCAAGCTTATCAACATGACATTCCCAGATTGGGCCGTTATAAGGTTTCCGTGATTGGTCGCTATTGGCAAGCAACGGAAAATACTTCTCTCCAAATAAATTGATCGATGGATATTGATTAGACCAGCTGTCACATTTATAATTAGTACCAACAACATTACAGCTTATAGAAGATCCTGTAGCATTTTTAAAAACAAGGCTACCCTGGTTAGAGATATTCTCTCCGCTGATTATTGCTTCAAGTGTAAATTCTCCTATTTTATCTCCGATTTTAAGGGTTCTGACATCTGAATAGTCAGTGAGCCAGATTCCGTCAATCGCAACACAACTATATTGAAGGATATTATTTTCTACCAATCCGCTTACACTGTCAACATGAACTCTCATGACAATAACGTCGTTTTCGCCCTGAATATTATTGTTAAGAGCAACATTCCATGTTGTATTCTTGTCATCATTGAGTGTAACTATTCGATCATCAACATATTTTCCGTCCTTTGTGAACTCGAGCCAGGCTTGCTGATTGGGAATACTTATCTGCTTGGCTTCGAGAGCGTAGCCCTGGCCAAGATCGAGTTTTTCACCATCTTTAAGAACATGACGTTCATTACTGTCAAGAATCAACTTGGCAATCTTGTTAACATGTGCATCCCAGATACTTCCATTAGTGGTAAACAGCGGAACATATTTATCTCCAAATAAATCGATTACTGGATACTGTTCATTAGATACCCATTTATAACTGGTACTAACAACATTACAAACGTCGGTTATATTGCTAACATTGTCTTCCGTATTTGCTATGTCTGCTGTACTTGTAGTGTCTGCTGTATTTGCAGTATTTGCAGTATTTGCAGTATCTGCAGTATCTGCTGCAGCATTAGACCAGCTGTCGCATTTATAATTTGTACCGACAACATTACAAGCTACTGAAGATCCCGTGGTATTTTCAAAAACAAGGCCTCCCATGTTAGAAGTGTTTACTCCGCTGACGATATTCTCAAGAGTGAATTCTCCTATTTTATCTCCTACCTTGAGAGTTGTGGCATTTGCATAATCAATCAACCAGATCCCGTCAATCCGAACGATATTATCTACTGCACCCGCAAATAACTGATTGACATAAACTTTCATGACAACAATATTATTTTCGCCCTGAACATTGTCAAGGGCAACAGTCCATGTCTTGTTGCTATCAGTATTGGCTGGGACTATTTGGTCAATAATATATTTTCCATCCTTACTGAACTCAAACCATATTTCCTCATTGTCAATATTGATCTGCTTTACTTCAAGAGCGTATCCATTGCCAAGATCGAGTTTTTCACCGTCTTGGAGGGTGTAAGTCTCATTATCATCAAGAATCAACTTGGCAAGTTTGTTAACATGTACATTCCCAGTGCTTCCATTGGTGGTAAACAGTGGAACCTCTTTTTCTCCAAATAAATCGATTATCGGATATTGTTCGTTAGACCAACTCTCGCTATTATAGTCGGTGCCGGTTACATCGCAAACTTTGGTTATACTGCTGGCATTGTCTGCTGCGTTTGCGTTATATGCAGCAACTGAAATTAGGATAGCAAAGGCAGCCAGCAAAAACGCCGTATATTTCTTCATTAAGTTATTTCCTCCTTATTTTAGTATTTTTTTGAACATTCCAAACCTAGCGGAGTTCACGCTAATACTTGACCGTTATTAATCAACAACTTGTAGACTGTGAAGGTTTGAAATATTTGTGGAATTTGTTCATCTTGAAATTATTTCGAGTCAAAACTTATCACATTAAATTCTTATCTTTACAATCCAAATAAATTATTAATAAAAAGAGGAGGGATTCACTGTCCCACCTCCCTTGAGTATCACCAATGCTTTCTCTGCAGAACTCCTGACGTAGTTATACTCGTCTTTATCGGTGCTGACCCGGCTCAAACAGTTGATAGCTTCTGGTCCTCCCAGTATCCCAAGAGCTTGAACTTCCGATATTCTGACATCCGACTCTCTTTCGGTCTCAAGGGCCTTAATGAGAGGCTCAACAGCTCTCCTATCGCCAAGTGATCCAAGTGCAGTTGCAGCACCTTTTCTTACTCCAGAACTTTCATCCCCAAGCAAGGAAATTAGAGGATCGACCGCCCGGGTGTCCCCGACTTCCCTAAGAGAATAAACAATTTTCATTCGTATGTGCCAGTTTTCATTTCCAAGAGCGGCAATAAGAGCGTCTGCAGCCTCAGGATCTTTATACCTCGCCAGGGAATAGATAGCAGTCTCGCAGAGAGTAGAATCTTTAGACTGAATGAGCTCTGCAAGGAGTGGTATCGCTTTTTTGCTTTCAATACGTCCAAGAGAACCAGCGGCAGCTGCCTGTACCTCTACTTTACTGTCTCCGAGGGCATTAATTAGGGGCTGCTCGGTCTGGGCAATTTCCTCAGACTCATTAAAATGACCCAAAGAGTAAGCGGCTCCTATGCGCACTTCTGGAACCTGGTCATTCAGCATCCGAACCAGAATAGGAACAGCAGCAGGGTCCTGAATATACTCATATACAGCTACGGCGTTGGTCCGGGTTGTAGGATTTTTGCTGTCCAGCAGTTTAATAAGTTTTCCGAACACATATTCCCCTTTAATACGGCCAAGACTGGAAGCTGCAGACCTTCCAACTTCTTTGTCAGCTAATAAATCCAAGAGGGTGTCAACTGCTCGCGGATCTCCAGTTTCTCCAAGGGCAAATACAGCCTCAGAGCGTATATTCGAATTGCCCGTGTAGCGCATATCCGAATCGCCATCATAGCTTATACTGGCATCATCGCGTTTCAGAACCTCACAAAGAGGTTCAGTAGCCCTGGGATCTTTCAACATTCCAAGCGCAATTACCGTATAGCGAATTACCTCTCCATTTTCATCCTTTAAAAGCTCAATAAGGGGCTCAACAGCTTCAACGGCTTGAAGTTGTCCAAGTGAAAAAGCTGCATTCATACGAACCTCCGAGACCGGGTCTTTCAGAGCCTTTATTAACGAATTTGTAGCTTTTTTGTCACCTATTATTCCCAGATTTTGGGCAGCAAGGCTTCGAACCTGAGGATTGTCATCCTTTAAAGCTTTTATAAGTGGGTCTACTGCAGGTTCCCCGATCGCGCAAAGTTCATTAGCTGAAAGTGAACTGACTCTCTCATCCTCATCCCCGAGACTCTGAACCAGTGTATTCACTCGAGCTTCTACCGGATCCTTATCAAGACAGCCAGCACAGATTCCGAAAAGCAAGAACATAAGAATCAAAAGTTTTGCACTCTTGCAACTGAAAAGTTCATCTCTTTCTATCATATGCTTCACCTGTCCTCCTCCTGAGCCGGAATATTTAATTCGGCAGATGTTACCTGATCCTGCCATCGGGATGTTATATTCAGCAGGAAGCGATCCCCGTTTTGCCCAACAATCACAATCGGGATAGGCTTATATGAATCTCCTGAGGGTTTACCGTGCGCAATTTCCACAATTGCATATGGATAACCCGGCCAGGCTCTTAGGGCACTTTTATCCTTTCCGCCCACGGAATAAAATTCGGAAGATGTAAACACAATTTTCCCTGTTCTTTCGTTTGTCACTGTTAAGTTAGTACTCACTTTGTCTGCAGAGCTCAACCCGTAATTTATAAGGTAGGCATAAACCTTATACACATCAGAGGTGTTTCCGCGTTCGAGTTCATTCTCAAGCTTAAGATGTAGTTCGGGAAACGGGACATTTACAAGATAAGTGTCTTCGTCCAGAAGTCTGCCATTCTGAACGACCCTAACCTTTACAGGGTATTCCCCTGGAAGCTGATACCCAAGCCATACCTTGACCGAGTTATTTCCTGGAACAAGCTTTATCGGCTTCTGAAGAGAAACTGATCCTTCATCCCATGGACCTGTGGAATTATCGGAAATTATCAGCCTTGGAGTTGAGTAACTTACCCCATTTTCGTCCACAAAAGCATTCTCAATCTCAAGCCACACATCCACGGGCTTTAAACCGTTATTTTGAAGCGTTATGTTCAGCTTTCCAGGGTCATTGGCCCCAAAAGGAGAAGCGTAAATATCAGTAATTTTTACATCGGCTCCATTTCCATAGTACCATGACCCTCCCAGAACCAGAACCAGTAAAACAACTGAAACCGAAATAAGAGCACCTCTCTTCACGTCATTCACCCCTCAACCCTATATTATCCTTAAGCTCATCAGCTATCGAAATGCAATTTGTAAGCCCATACTTTTTCTTTGTTATTATGCCTCTCTTTTCCAGGTTCATGAGAACTCGAGAAACTTTGGCCTTGGAAAAGTCGAGAGAATTTACAAGTTCATTCTGGAGAATTCTTCCTCCTTTTGCTGCAATCAATTCAACGGCTTTCCGTTCGTCTCCTTCAAGGGCCCGCAGAAGGACATCTGTAGGGTCAATGTTAGCTTTGGGCAAAGTTTCCTCAATAGAGTCAGTTTCAAGCGAGACCTCAAAAACCTTCTCTGGAGGTTTTTCTGTGATAACGTTGAGAGCCGCTATCTGTGCTGCCTGTCCGGTTATTGAAAGCTCAGAGCCTTGAACTCCCAGGGACCGCAAAACCTGAGCCAGCGCCAGACCTCCAAAAAACCCGGAAAAAAGGAGAATATACGCTTCTTTTACAGTATATACATACGGGATATCCACAACCTTGAACGTATCCCCTTCAAGCTGGATTACCACTGGTGAATCCTCAAGCAGGAGATTAATGGCTACAGTGCTCGAAATAAGCAGGATACCCACAGCCAGCATGAGTCTTTTCCGTTCCTGGGCCGTCTTACCACCTCATTTACTACTCCTAGTATGTACGAAACAAATGTTATAATTTTAGTATGACCAGGCCTGAAACGTCTCAGGAATCTGAAACCACTGCCATCTGATGGCGAAAAAGTTATTGAGAAGGATTTGAAAAACTAGAAGAAATAACTTAGATAGAATGGACTGTGGTAGGAATGAGAATAGCTTGGAAATAGTTTGAGTAGAAAAGAAAACCTTTTCAAAAACTGCTTGACCGCAAGCCTTTTCAAAAAAAGGCTTGAGCGAAAACGATGTGAGCGGCGGATCAACCGGTGCAATGGTTGCGGATCAAGGCTGCGCTTGATTGAAAAAAGTCACAGGTCACTTTTCAGTATCAGTCTTACATCTACAGCAAGGGCGCCTTTTCCATCTTCAAAAACCATCATAGGGTTTATCTCGAATTCCTCAATCTCCGGAAAATCGCAAACAGGCCTCGAAAACTTAAGAATTGCGTCTACGAGCGCATCAATGTCAGAAGGCTTTGCCCCTCTGACTCCGGCAAGAAGGGGATAGGTTTTAATTCCTGTAATCATCCCTCTTGCTTCTTTTTCGTCAACTGGGGCTATCGCAAACTGGATATCTTTGAGAATCTCTACATAAATTCCGCCAAGCCCGAACATCAGCATTGGCCCAAAAGTAGGATCATGAACCATCCCTAGTATTACTTCTTTGCCGCCTGAGAGCATTGGCTGAAGCTGTACACCTTCAAGAAGCGCGTCCGGCAGTTTCTTTGGGATGCTTTCCATCATTTTCTGATAGGCAGCTTTTACCTCAGCGGCATTTTGAAGGGAGAGTTTGATTCCTCCAATACCGACTTATGAGGAATCTGCGGAGAAACGATCTTTATTACAAGAGGATAACCTATCTTTTCTGCAGCAATTATAGCTTCTTCTGCAGTTTTTGCAAACGTAGTCCTCAATACAGGAATGCCGTAAGATTTCAGAATATCAAAAGCTTCAAGGCCCAGTATGTGCTGGTTCTTTGCTCTGGCAGCCTCAAAAACTCTGGCTGTCAATACCCTATCTGGCTCGAATACATGAGGGATAGAATCTATCTGGTTCATAGTTATATAACAGCTATAACAGCTTAAGGACAGTTATTCTTTAAGGGTATTAATTTTGTGACAATATAAAATTTCAGCTCTGGAAGGCCGAAAAAGCAATTCTTGAAAAAACGCGGAAAAACGGAAAAAATACTGTATAAACTTAAAAATAGAAAAAGTAAAGGAGAAATCTCCTTTACTTTCAGACAGGTATGGAACTGCGTAGTTTAACTTCGGTCTCAACAATTTCCTTAGTATCCCTTGCAATGGTAAGTTCTTCATTGGTTGGGATAACAAAGACTCGAACCTTTGAATCTGGAGTGGAGATGTCGATTTCCTGACCTCTGATCTTGTTCTTTTCTTCGTCAATCTTTACTCCAAAGTTCTCAAGACCGGAAAGAATTCTCTTTCTGATGGTTGCGCTATTTTCTCCGATGCCTGCGGTGAAAACTATTGCATCTGGGTCATCGAGCACAGCTGAATACTCACCAATGACTTTCTTGATCTTGTAAGCGAAGACTTCGAGTGCAAGCTCGGCTCTCTCATTACCGTGGGATGCGGCTTCATCAAGGTCTCTGAAGTCATTGCTGATGCTGGAAATTCCGAGCACACCGGACTTCTTGTTCATAAGGGTGTCGACGTCCCTAGGAGAGAGGTTTTCTTTTTCCATAATGAAGGGAACTACTGCAGGGTCAATGGAACCACATCTAGTGCCCATGCAGACCCCTTCAAGCGGGGTAAAGCCCATGGTGGTCTCAATGGATTTTCCACCTTTAACAGCTGCGATGCTTGAACCGTTCCCAAGGTGGCAGGTGATAATCTTAGTTTCCTCTGCGGATTTTCCAAGCATAGCGATAGCCCTTTTGGAAACGTACATATGGGAAGTTCCGTGGAAACCGTATTTCCTGATCCCGTATTTTTCGTACATGCTGTATGGCAGAGCATACATGTAGGCATATTTTGGTATTGTCATGTGGAACGCAGTGTCAAACACGGCAACCATTGGTACGCCAGGCATGAGTTCTTGACAGGCAGTAATACCCATCATATTTGGGGGGTTGTGGAGAGGAGCCAGATCAAAACAGTCTCTTATAGACTTTTCTACATCTGCGTCAATTAAAGCCGAAGCAGTAAATTTCTCGCCACCATGCACAACCCTGTGCCCTACAGCGTTAATCTCACTCATATCCTTGATGACACCAAATTCCGGATCAGTAAGACTCTTAACAACCTCTTCCATAGCTACTTTGTGATTGGGGAAGTCAGTAGTCTTTTCCAGCTTTTTGCCATCGAACCTTTTCTGGGTAATGATCGAATTATCGATACCTATCCTCTCACAGAGACCAACTGCAAGAGCGGACTCATTGGTCATAT
This sequence comes from Methanosarcina sp. UBA289, assembly GCA_002496565.1. Classification (GTDB taxonomy): domain Archaea; phylum Halobacteriota; class Methanosarcinia; order Methanosarcinales; family Methanosarcinaceae; genus Methanosarcina. The sequence continues at coordinate 77,385 of DAKJ01000023.1, forward strand.
CAATTAATTGATATTTCAGAGATGAGCTTCCTGCATTTATTACCAATACCTTCATGTTTAAACCCCAATTCATAGATTGCTTTTAATTTACGTTTTATATATACAATAAAATATTTTATATATGAAAGTCAATAAAAAGCTTCCTAAAACGTTCGTATACATAGAAACGACTTGAGATTACTTGTCCTGTGCTGCAGCCTGGACACAGGTAATTGCAACGGCACCGACAATGTCTTCGTCGCTGCAGCCTCTGGACAGGTCATTAATTGGCTTGGCAAGTCCCTGGGTGATAGGGCCATAAGCTTCAGCCTTCGCAAGCCTCTGGGCAATCTTGTATGCGATATTTCCAGCGTTGAGGTCGGGGAATATAAAAACATTAGCTTTGCCCGCAACAGGGCTTCCTGGAGCCTTTGAAGCTGCAACTTTGGGAACAATTGCTGCATCTACCTGGAGTTCTCCATCGATTGCGATATCAGGGGCGAGTTCCTGTGCAAGCTTTGTCGAAGCGATTGTTGCCTCGGTCAGTTTGCTGTGTGCACTTCCCTTGGTGGAGTAAGAAAGCATTGCAACATATGGCGTGTCCTGAACCAGCAGTTCAAAGGTTTTTGCAGAAATGACAGCAATGTTTGCAACATCTTCCACACTGGGCATTTCGACCATACCCGAGTCAGCAAAGAGGAATGTCCCGTCTGACCCGTATTCACAGTCCGGTACGGCAATGATGAAAAAAGCAGATGCAAGAGCTGCACCCGGAGCAGTCTTAACGATCTGGACAGCGGGTCTAAGTGTATCAGAGGAAGAGTGAGCAGCACCTGAGACTACGCCGTCGACTTCACCGATTTTGGCCATCATAACAGCGAAGTAAACGTAATCCTTCATAATTTCGGCTGCACTTTCGAGTGTAACACCTTTGTGCTTTCTCAATTCGTAGAAAGCCTGAACATATTCGTCTTTTCTCTCATATGTTTCAGGATTTACAATTCTTGCTTTTGAGAGGTCAAGATCGCCAGCAAGGGCCTTGATGTCCTCTTCATTACCAACAAGGACGACCTTTGCAATACCTCTTTCGAGGATTTTGGCAGCTGCCTGGAGGGTTCTTATATCTTCAGTTTCAGGTAAAGCGATTGTTTTGTTGAGTTTCTTTGCTCTTTCACTGATCTTTTCTAAAAATGTTACCAATCAACCAACCTCCTATAGATTTAGAGTAGTTTAAGTTAGCTGGGTCTTAATATATAAATTTACGTAAAATTGATAGGGACATATATAAAAATGAAAAATATATATTTAGAGCGACCAGCACCGATTTAAATACGAATTTTATCCTTATGATGTATAATAATCTGGATTAATTTTATATTATATCTGTAAAAACTTAAGACAATATTACTGAATATAAATGACAAATTGATATAAAAGAATTCCGGAATGATTTCAATGAAAATACTGGGAATTTCAGGTAGCCCACGAAAGGGCCAGAACTGTGAGAAAATGATCGCATCTGCTCTCGAAATTGCAAAAGAAAGAGGTTTTGAAACCGATACAATCTTTCTCTCAAATAAGGAAATCTCCCCCTGTAAAGTTTGCGGGGCTTGCATAGAAAAAGATTCATGTGTGATTGATGACGGAATGGATGAAGTTTACGAGAAAATGAGAGCCGCCGACGGTATAATTGTTGCATCGCCGGTATATATGGGTAATTATCCTGCCCAGCTCAAAGCTCTTTTTGACAGAAGTGTCCTGCTTCGCCGCAAAAACTTTGCACTTAAAAACAAAGTAGGAGCAGCTCTCTCAGTTGGAGGCTCAAGAAACGGAGGGCAGGAAAAAACTATTCAATCCATCCACGACTGGATGCACATTCAAGGCATGATTGTAGTTGGCGATAACGCTCACTTCGGCGGAATAACATGGAATCCGGCAGAAGAAGACTCCATTGGTATGCAGACCGTTTCCGAAACTGCAAAAAAACTCTGTGAAGTTGTGGAACTTATCCGAAAAAACGTAAAATAAGACAAATGAAGTACATTAAACAATATAATACAGATATATTTAAATAAATGCTTGAAATCCTTTGAACAAAAATATTCAGGCAGAATAAAGCCTGAAACTTACCTTTTTGTTCAAGAAAAAAGCAGAAATAAAAGGATTCAAGAGGCACGAGTTTTTGGAAATTGATCCAGGGTCCAGGTTGATATTCCATAGTATAAAAGAATACCTAAGGATGACAGAATATATTGTTCGGTTTGATACCGAAACTGCCAGGGCCAATTCAATTGTCTTTATAATTGGGCTCCTTATAGGGTTTGTAATAGGAGTTTATGATCGGACTCTCCAGTACAGCAACCTTTTCCTGGGTATACACATGGATTCCTTTTACACGAGTTCCCACACCTTATGTATTATTCATGCCCGCCCTTGAAAGATTGCTGGTAGGAGCAACTCTCATTTTCTGATGAAAAAGAAATATGTCGTTGATGGGCTCATAGAAACTATAATCCTCCTCGGAGCAAGACTTAAGCTAAGGGATGTTTTTCTGGAGGCTTTTACTTCAATAATCAATTAGTTCAGAAGGTTCCCTGGGAATACAGTACTATGAGCCATCATATAGCACTTTTTATCGTGAATGGTTTTCAGAGACTTAGCTTGCTTATTTGATCCCAGGTCTTTGAAGTGACCTGTAAAATATTACTCCCAATTTAAATCGCCCAAGATACTTACCAAAAGCAGTAAACCTAAAAAAGGTCCCCTGACAAAAAGAATAAGACCTAGAAAGGAAACATCATTTATAGATAGTGGGGGGCCGCTATGCTTGGATCCGTAACTGAAAGCAGCTCAAATGGAGATCTGGAAAAGTATCTGAAAAATGTAATGCTGGAAGATAGAGATAAAACTTGCAACTACGTAGAATTATCTGCTAGAGAAATACTACCAATAACGCGCAGGCTTTTCGAAGAGAGAGTTTCCCTTGCTTATGACTTCAAGATCTCACAAATTGTGGAAAAAGAAAAGCATCTGATAATTTACGGGGAGGCAGGTTCTGGAAAGACAAGCACTCTTAAGTGGCTGAGTACTGTCTATGCCAGAGAATACCTCAAGAAAAAAGAAGAATTTGTTCCAATATATATAGCACTCGACTCCTATGTTAAAGGTTCTTTTTACAATTATTTAAAAGTACAATTAGCGAAAAAAGGCATTTATGAGACGGATTTTAAGAAACTGTTCGAAGGAAAAGCCCTGCTGTTACTAGACGGACTTGACCTGCTCACGCCTTCTGAGAATTTCTCTCCCTTTGATGAAATCTCCGATTTTATTTCCGAGTATGAAGATTGCAGATATGTTATTGCCTCAAGACCTGAGGCTTTTGATAGTTTAAAAAGTATGTTTGCACTTTGCGAACTTGAAAAATTGACCAATGAAAAAATAAAGTTATTTATAGAAAAGAATGTCTCGAATAAGAGACAGGCAAAGCTATTAAAAGCCAGAGTCTTGGCTGAGATTCAGTCAAAACCGGTTCTCCAGAATCCTTTGCTACTTTACCTCTGGATCAGACTTTCAACAGCGCATATGGGGACAAGAGAAAGACCGGAAGATATCAAACACTTTACCCTTTTTGACTCTATTCCTTCCAGCCGGGTAGAAATATATCAGGCTTTCGTTTCAGAGATTTTTAAAGATTACAGAATAAGAGACGAGTTTTCCAGATTCCAGGATCAATTGCCTCTAAAAATAAGCTTTGAGAGAAAAAGTTCACAAAGGATGCTTTCTGGAAGAATGGATTTTCACGCGCTGAGTATAGAAAGAATAGATTTTCAGGAGCTTGGTGCCAAAGGAATAGATTTTCAGGAGCTTAATGTCAAAAAAACAAATTCTGAGGAGCTTAATATCGGAAGAACAGACATTGAAAATCTCTTGATGGAATTATCCTTCAAACTCCAGTGTAGGAATAAGATCTCATGTAAGTATGACTATGCCCTTGAAGTGGCAGAAACGTGTACTGAGTGCAGCAGATCTGGAAAGATAAAGTCCAGAAAACTCCTTCAGGCCTGTATAGGGTTCGGACTCCTAATAAAAAAGAGGTCCGAAGTAAAGTTTGGGATAGATAGAGCTTTTCAGGAATATTTTGCGGCTTTAAAGCTGAAAACGTACCTTGGAAAAGGAATGGACATCTCAGAGGCATTCAGGAATCCGAGATGGGAAAATGTAATAATGTTAACCTCGGAGTTAGTTGATTCAGGAGAAGAACTTGTAAATTCGATGGTCTCAAGCGGAAATTTATACCTGGCTTCAAAATGTGCTGTGAGAGCCAGCCCCGAAACAAAAGGAAAGCTATGTTCTTTACTTGCCAGGAAACTTGACAGCAGGTATACCGTAGAAAAAGTAAAGGCTGTTCAAAGCCTTGGAAGGCTCGGAGCCTGTGGGATCAGAGCTAATACTGGAGCACTTGAGGATAAAGATATCAGGGTGAAAAGAGAAACTGCAAAAGTGCTTGGGGAAACAAGGTCCGAGATGGCACTCGTCCCTCTTGAGGCTGCAGTTGGGGACGAAGATTATTCTGTAAGGATAGAAGCTATAAAGTCTCTTGGCTTAATAGGATCCGAGAGAGCAATCGAGTTGCTCAGGAATACGTTTGCGGATAAGAACAGAGCTGTCCGGCTGGAGGCTGCCGATGCGCTGATGCAGATTGGATCTGAAAAAGCGCTGGAAGTCCTTATTTCCGCACTTGGGGCCAATGATGACTTTGTTCGGATTGGGGCTATAGGAGCTCTTGGAAGGACAAATTCCAGGCAAGTGGCGGAAGCTCTCATAAAAGCATTTCAAGAAGAAGATAAGCTTGTCCGGTTGGGAGCTGCTGAAGCCCTGGGTAGGATGAGATCTGAAAGAGCTGTTGAGCCATTTGTAGATGCCCTTGAAGATAAAGACGAATTTGTACGCTGGATTGCTACAAGAGCGCTTGGAGAAATCAAATCAGATAAAACTTCCGGCACATTCGTCAATATGCTTGGGGATAAAAGCCGTTTCGTCCGAAGGGAGGCCGCAAAAGGACTCGGAGTAGTTGGATCCGAGAAAACACTTGACTCTCTCGTCTCCGCACTCTCGGATGAGGACGAATTTGTAAGAAAGACAGCCGTAGAATCTCTTGGAGAAATTAAGTCCGAGAAAGCTGCTAAAACCCTGATAAGTAAACTCCACGATAACAGCCATTTAGTCCGGCTGGAAGCCGCAAAAGCCCTTGGAATGATAAAAGTCAGGAAGGCTATTGCTCCACTACTTTTTGCACTGGGGGACGAAAACCGTTTTGTCAGGAAGGAAGCGGCAAATGCACTCGGACAACTTGAATCTGAAAAAATTCTTGAGCCTCTTATTAGAATTTTCAAGTCCGAAGACCCTTTTACAAGGCAGAGTGCAGTAAGAACCCTGGGCCAGATAAATTTAGAGGGGATTCCGGACTGCATATCAGATCGAATCTTTGATTTCATTGATAATGCCCTCAAAGACGAAAATAAGCTTGTTCGAAAGGAGACCGCAAAATCCCTACAAAGCCTATCCGAAAGCAGACGCGAAAGAGCTTTTGAATCCCTGATCAAGGCACTCGATAATGAAGATGATGAGGTTAGGAGGCTTGCAGCCGAGTCCTTGGGACTTTTTGATTGTGAAAAAGCTATCCCCCTACTAGTCAGTGCTCTCAAGTCTAGAGACGCAACCGTGCGCCGTTTTGCAGCTGATGTCCTCGGCAGGATCAGGTCAAAAAAAGCCCTCCAACCCCTGATAGACGTTCTGGTTTTTGATAACAATGGCTCCGTGAGGGAAGAAGCTGCAAGAGCGCTTGGAAAAATAAAATCTAGGCGGGCCGTAGAGCCTCTTATTGACGCGCTGATGGATCAAAATAATGAAGGAAGATCGGGAGCAGCCGAGGCTCTCGGCCGTATTAAAGCCAAAAATACAGTAGATCACCTTATTGTCGCCCTTGCGGACACGGATGATTTCACGCGTATAGCTGCTGCAAAAGCCCTCGGCCGGATAAAGCCGAAAAAATCCATTGAACCTCTTTTCAACAGCCTATATGACTGGAACCGCTTCGTAAAAGCCGAAGCAGCCGGAGCCCTCAAAAAGATATGTACTGAAGAAGACAGGCCACGTTTGCAGGCTTTACTTGGCTCGGAAGATGAATTTACGGCAAATCTTGCTTTTGAGATTCTGGAAGGCATTGAAATGGAGAAGATCTTAAAAACTGGGCTATATTTAGAACTGAAATAAACCAGAAAACTGTAGGAAGCAGTAGCAAGCCACAATGAAGAAGAAAATAACTTCATTTCAACCAGAGGAATGGAAAAAAAGGAAAAACAAGACAGAATAACCGTGCTAGCCGTATTTTTCCTCAATTTGTCACGCTCGACGCAGGAGAGCGGTCTTTCTTCGTATAGAAATTCCAAAACACAAATTAACTCTCTCTGCTATTAAAGGAATACAATTACTCAGAGAGATCCAATCTTCATATTAACCAATGAGCTGTTTCAAAACTACCTTCGATCCATCTGGCTCAATATTTAGGAGTAGAGAAATCAAGATCAAACACATGAAAAAAAAGAAATATTTTTAGAATGTATGTATTACAATATGACATACCGCGATACGATATATCAGTACCTAACTGATCCCAGAGTAGTATATGTAAAGTCAAAGATATACAAATATAGAGCAGGGCTAATGTGTTATAACAATGTTCTTCCAAAGCTCGAAACTCATTTAGTAGATCATTGTAATTTAAACTGCAAAGGTTGTAGTCACTTTAGTCCACTAAGCTCCCCAGCTTTCGCAGATTTTAACCAATTTTCTAAGGATATCACTAGATTATCAGAACTATTTAAAAATATAAATCGATTTCGTATATTAGGTGGAGAACCCTTATTGCATCCGGAAATAATTAAATTTATATCTTTTGCAAAGATGAAATTACCTGCATCTAATATCCGAATTGTAACCAATGGAATATTGCTTCCGAAAATGACTCCTTTGTTTTGGGAAACAATGGCAGACTCAAAAATCTCTATCGATATTACCGTATATCCCAAAGTACATGTAAGAGTAGATACCATAAAAGCTCTCGCGAAGAAATATGATATAGATCTGGACATTAATTATCCAACAAGTTTCCGTAAAATACCAATAAATTTTAATGGCGATTGCAATATTAAGCAGTCATTAGATACATGTCGTGGAAACTTCTACAGTCCTTTTCTTCGTGATGGACATATATATTTATGTGCCCATATGACAATGTTTCAGCTATTTGAGAATGCATTTGATATAATCCCACCTCTAAATGTAAAACCAATTGAAGGGATCAATATCCATGAAAATATTACTGGAAAGGAGATTATTAATTATACTCTGAAACCTCAGTCTTGTTGCGGTTTCTGTAATTGGAAGGAACGCATTTTTTTCCCATGGGACATTAGCAAGCGAAAAGAAGATGAATGGATTTAAAATGAGTTTGTTTTATCCTGAAATAATTTCGCTTTGAAACCTTTTTGCTTTTTTGTCCATATTTTCACAACCCAAACAGTCTCATTCCGATTTCTCCTCTAAATCTCTGATATGTATCAAACTATTTCTCTAGTCTTCCGTTAGTCTGAGGAGCTGACGCTTGCGAGTACTGGTTTAATTCCAGTCCCTCCAATTGGCCTTTTAAACTCACTGTCCCATGAACCATCCTTGTTGATTGTCACGCTCGATGCAGGAGAGCGGCCTTTGCCGAATAAAATAGAAAGAATTAATTTAGATGGTCTCATAAGGGAGTTGATTGAGAAGTAAAGAAGAGATTTTCATATCAACGGGGATACGATGGTTATTTCAGAATTAGCTTTAGGCTTATTTACTAACCTCTTATATGAGTCTTTCAAGAATATCCCTGAATATATTTCTGATATTTCTTCAAAAGTATATGATAAAGCAATTGAAGAGTTCTCGAATAATAATTATAAATTGACTGGAATACAAATTGATACGTTTTTTCGCCAGAAAAACGTGGAAAAAGCAATCAAAAAATACCTGAAAAATCCGGATAAGCTTGATTGCTCAAATATTTTGATCAACGAGTTTTTTGAATTATTCAGCGAGGAAGATTTTTCCCACGAAGACGCAGATTTAATCTTAAACTCCTTTTTGAGATAATAGACGCCGAAATAGAAAAAGAACCTGAACTTAGAGACTATCTTGAGCTCTACTTAGCAAAGAAAAAAGATAAAACAACCCAAGAGATAAATCAAGGAGTTCAAGAGCTATCTAAAGATGTCAAAGGAATATCTCGTAAAGTTCAGGAGGAAGAAGAGAGAAAGGGAAATGTTCTGTTATTCGACTGCATTATCCTGACCGAATCGAATTGGGTTCAGGAGGAAGAAGAGAGAAAGAGAGATGCTCTGGAAAGAAAACAATGGGAAGAAGAGATAAAAAGAAAAGAGAGAGAAGCTCTGGAAAGAAAACAAAGGCAAGAAGTCGAAGAGAAAGAAAGGAAAGAAGCAGATAGAAGAAATAATGAAAGCCAAGAAGAGCAGCAAAAAAAATTCGAAGGCAGATAGAAAAAAATGAGGATGAGAAGCGAAGTATAGAAGGGAATAAAAGAAAAGAGACCGAAGAAAAGGAAGAGAAGAGACTTAAAGGAAACAAAGAAGTTATAAAAGAATTAAATCCTAAGTTAGCTTGTTTGTTATCTTCTGAAATAGATAGAATAATTGAAGAACAATTTGGTAAGCTCCCGGAAGGACTCGTTACATTCATTTTTAATAAAAAAATGAGAGTTGATATTTCAGAGAAAGTAGAAGCGTACATAGCTAAAGACTTGTGTCAAATTAATGAAAAGATAGAGAACTATTACTTACATGGAGAAGACAAAATCAGTTCGTTATTTAAGGCAGTTAAAATAACTTCACTTATGAGAATTTCATTAGAAGGAGCTAATTTTGAGATTAAAGCGACAACTCCTGAAGTACAACAAATATTAAATGACGAAGCGACTACTTGGAGATGGACTGTAAAACCACTAAAGTATGGAATACAAAAATTACTTCTTAGCGTTGACATTATAGTAAAGTTGCCTCAAGATATCGATAGAGAACGCCACATTACGATGTTAGAGGAAGAAATTGAGGTAAAAGTCAACCCTAGGTATTTCTTAGAGCATAATTGGAAATGGATTGTAGGTACAATAATAACTATAATACTTGCAATTGTTTTCAAGGGATAACAAAAATAATCTTATAGAAGACTGATTTCCAAAATTAGTACTTGATTCCAACATGTACTTTCACAAGCCTGCCTTTTATCCCATTAATCAATCAATAAAATTCCTAAGATTTGGAGAAGTATTAAGGACAAGAAAATTCTATAATCAGGTAAAATGAATAAAAATTAAACTGTTAATATATAACATAAATAAGAAGGATGGGGGTATTAGTGACCCTCTGCGCTCTATAGTAATAAAAGTGATTTTATTTCATCAATTCCGTATCCTCATGCGAATAAGCCGGTGCACAGCAGCAGAGAATTTTCAGCGGCGTATTTCCTGTGTTTTGAATTCTGTGCGGAGTGTCAGGAGAAATACAAACGGTGTCCCCTTTTTTGACCTCGAATTCTTCAGAGCCAAGAGTCATTATTCCGCTGCCTTCGGTAATGTAATAGATTTCTTCGGTCAGATGGTGCTTGTGAAGAAGGGTTTTCCCGCCGGCTGGCACGGTAGCTTCGGCAAGGCTCTGGTTTGAATTGCCGTGGATTGAAGGATGCATGAGTTCTCGGATAATTGAACCGTCTTTCGTGATGTAAGGTTCTACTTCTTCGTATCTGGTAAAGATTTGCATTGTAAATTACTGGAAACCAAAATTATAACTATTTTTTCATTCAAGAGAGTTTGCGCCTAAACTCTCTTATTTGGAACTTTTCTTGCAAAGCCATTTCAGGCTCAAATTATTATATATGTTTTACATTATTAATTAATATTAAGAGAAAATTCGATGAATAATGATACTCGGAGTATGAAAATATGAAAACAAATAAAAAACCAAATATCGATAGCAAAAATGTGAAACCAAATAAAAAACTAGATATCAATAGCGAAAATATGAGTAAGGATGCGTTCACATACATTATATGGGCCATTTTAATTATAAGTCCATTATACACGCTTTACTTTTTATATTCATTAGCTACAGGAGGTTCGATTATTTATACCACAATACCTTCAGTAATTTTCTTCGTGGCTGGAGCAATTACATTATTTGATATACTTGCAGTTAATCAAATAATGACTGCAAGAAATTGAGTTTCTTGTTATATGATATCTGTAATATATTTTCGCTTTAATTTATTGTTTTTGAACTTTTGGAATCTGAAAAACTATACTATAGTTCCTGACTCAACAA
>DAKJ01000027.1 GCA_002496565.1 Methanosarcina sp. UBA289
TTCAAAGTTGAAAAGTCCTGGATCCAGGACAAGAAAATAGACCAAAATTCAGTTACGCTCAACAGATATGAAGACAAGAAATGGTCACAACTACCAGTGAAATGCATAAAAGAAGATAATAAATATCTGTACTTCACGGCAGAAACACCAGGTTTCTCGTTCTTTGCAATAACAGGAAAAGCCACAGAGAAAGAAAAGGTGTCTGAAACAAAGCCTTCAACCGACACTTCGAAACCTCAGAAGAATAGCACTGTATTAGAAAATGGGTCTGAACAGAAAACCAAGCAGGAGACAGGAAAGAATAAAATCACAAGTATACCAGGATTTGAAACATTTTATGCAATAGTTTGTCTTATTACGGTATTCCTCCATAAAAGAAGATAAACACATAATTGAAAAATAAAAAAACTCAATAAATTATTTCAAGAAAGGATGGGGATTTAGTACCTTCATCCCATCCTATTTTCAGCAGGCTAATTTGATACAACAAGTATAATTAGATTCATTAGATTCATTAGATTCAACAAGCTTATTTTCCCCAAATTTATAAAATTTCGCATGTGTATATAAATTTGACCATTTTTCTCCAAATTATCTTAGTCACGATATAATATCATCGGATTTAGGCATTTGCCAACATCGTATTTTTATTTTAATTTGTCGACTAAAACCAGCATATTTATATTGTTCTATACATTATTCCCGCTACTCTGGCAATTAGGATAAGTATTCCATAGAGATAAAGCGAACTTTATGCATAAATGAATGTGGATTCCTGCATGTTTTTTATACAAGGATCGAGTAAGGCATCTTTTTACGATATAGTAGAAGGATCTACTTTAGATTAAAAAGAATTTACATGGCAACTTATCCTTAATTTATATAATCATATAAAGCAATTAAATAATAATTTAATAATTATATTTCATTGCTTTCCTTGAGTGGACGGAGGAATTGAAATAACCAGATTAATCACTTTATTGTTAGTTTTTCTTATCCTGGTATTAAGCTCTGGTATCGGAACGGCGGATGAGATTTTCGTCCAGTCAGGTGAGTCCATACAGGCTGCTGTGAACAACGCAGTTTCAGGTGATGTAATAATCGTAAAGCCAGGTACCTATACCGAAAACATCAACGTAACAATACATAATCTGATAATAAAATCAGAGTCTGGAAATCCTGCAAATACAATAATAATGGCTAAAGACCCAGCTTTAGATGTATTCAATATAGAGTCTAATAAAGTCACGATTAGCGGATTTAAAATAATGGAGGCAAATAAAGACCATGCGGGGGTCTATATGTATAAGTGTAAGAACTGCACTGTTGAGAATAATCGATTGATAAATAATACTATCGGAGTATATCTGAATACCTCGGATTACAACACAATTCTTGGAAACCTCATTGGAAAAGGCGATAAAGGAATCGACATTCAGCAATCCAACTATAACACAATCTCCGAGAATAGGGCTTCAAAAAACAGGTATGGGATCTTTGCTCCGAATTCTGAGGGAAACGTTTTCTCAAATAATACGCTTTCGGAAAACAAGGATTATGGAATACTGCTTTCAACTGGAGTAGGCAATACCCTGTCAGAAAATAAAGCTTTCAATAATGGCAGAGGCATACACCTAGGTAATTCAGATAACAATAAGATCTCAGACAATAATATTACTTCAAATGAGGTTTATGGGCTTTTTGTCTGTCCTAAAAGTGACGAAAACAGTGTTCTTAATAATTACTTCAATAATACTGTCAACGCTATACCTAATAACGGAACCGGCAATATATATAATATCGAAAAAACCCCGGGTACGAACATTGTAGGTGGACCCTACCTTGCAGGAAACTACTGGGCAAAGCCTGATGGACTGGGACACTCGGAGATTACGCCTGATGCAGATGGAGACGGCATTGCTGACAAAGTTTACAAACTTGAAAACAGTGACTACGTTGATCGTGGGCCTCTGGTAGCTGCCAATATTCAGGAACCGGTTCTTCCGGTTGCAAATTTTAGTGCTAATGTTAGCAGCGGTCGTCCTCCACTTTCGGTCCAGTTTACTGACCTTTCGGAAAATGAAAGCGAGGAAAACTGGGATTTTGAAAGCGACGGAAATCCCGATTCGGCGGATGAAAACCCTGTCCATACCTTTACAGCGCCTGGAACCTATACCGTGAATCTCACTGTAGGTAATGAAAACGGGACTGCTTCAAAATCGTTCATAGTAAATGTTATGGAAGAAAATGAAAAGCAAAGTGTAGTCACGAGCTTACCTGGATTTAAATTGATTTATGGAATTTTCGGTTTGCTTGCTGTTTACAGGTATAGAAAAAGATGAAAATCTCTGAAAAGAAAAAGGATAAAAAATTAAAGATTAAGGAAGAATACGAATAAAAACGAGAGTGGGGTATAATGGGCTCATGGAAGAGCTTTGACAGGCTTGTAAAGGAATATGATGCCTGGTATGAGAGATATAAACTTGCATATGAGTCCGAACTCCTTTCCCTGAGAGCTTTTCTGCCCGAAAATCTAGAGAAACTGAAAGCCCTTGAAATCGGAGCTGGTACAGGCAGGTTCGCCTCGGTTCTCGGAGTCGGGCTAGGGCTTGAACCGGCACGGGCTATGGCAATGCTCGCAAAGCAACGCAGACTGGAAGTCGTGCTTGGAGTTGCAGAGTTGCTCCCTTTTAAAAAAGAGAAATTTGATCTTGTTTTGATCGTTACTGCACTTGCTTTTTTTGAAAATCCGAACCAGGCACTCAGGGAGACCCTGAGAATCTTAAAGCCAGGCGGACAAATACTAGCCGGAATCCTTGATAGGGATAGACTTCAGGGCCGCTATCTCGAATCAGGGAATAAAAAAGGCGGGTTTTTTTCGAAAGCGCATTTTCTTTCGACAGCCGAGGTATCTTCAGATCTGGAAAAACTTGGGTTCGAAAGGCTTGAGATCTATCAGACTCTCTTTAAACCGCCTGGGGAAATAAAGGAAATCGAGATTCCGGAAAAAGGGCATGGAAAAGGAAGTTTTGTAGTGCTTTCTGCCAGAAAACCTGTTCAAGAACATGGAGATTGAGAATCAATTTCTTGTACTATATTTCTGTTAAATATTGCCTAGATTAAACTCAAATGAATTTTTTACATTCAAGAGAATACTTTTCGACAGCTAATGATGCTTATATATGCTTATAAAGCTTAAATATTTCAGGCATAAATCTTCCGGTTCTTTCTTTATATGGATTATAATCTGGATACTTTAGAATAAGCAGTTTTTCTTCGTATCTGGACTTGAAATAGTAAAAAACTAAGGATATAACTGCTACTCCTATGCTTCCTGAAGTTCCTATCAGGAATGCAATTCCAAAGGACATCTGAATAAAACTGCTGTATATAGGATGGCGAATATATGCATAAACTCCACTTGTTACCAGTTTGGCAGAGCTATTAGGCATGGGGTAAGCACTCAATTTTAATTTATTGACAGAACCATGCACTTTATTAGCCATAATGAATAAAGTAAAGGCAAATGTTAATAATAAATACCCGATTGGTCTTAAAAAAGTATATCTGGTCTGTTCTACAAAAGCACTGAGGGGAAACAAATACCATAATCCCCATTGAATAGCCATAATTATTCTTTCCTCTTTTGTATCTTTCATTCCAGATCAATTCCAGTTAGACAGTAGAGTTTACAATGTCTTACTTTAATTGAGACCTTAATCATGTTTTAATTTTTAAATCTTTAAGTATCCATTTTATGTTTTATTTCTCTTAGCCTTTGTTTTCCTACTTGAACAATTTTCGTCAGTTCCTGATACTCACTCAAGGAAATCAAGTTTCCTGGACAGAGAGTTTTTATGCTATTTCCATTAGAATACAGAAGAACGCCATTCCAGGCTGCAAAGTGAGAACCTGAAAGGTACTCACAGGGCAGTTCCCATCTTGAGTCCACGTTTTCAAAGCCTTCAAAGCGATAAAAAGTAATCCCATTTTTGAAGACTTTTGTAAATTTAAGGAGTTTACTATCCATGTTCTCATCCAGTTTGCAATTAAACTAGCCACAAAAAAGGAAAATAAAACAACTTTGCCATTTTTAAGGAAAATTTTTAAGGAAATTTTTTAGGAAAATTTTTGAGGTAATATTTTAAGGTAATTTTTATGGGTTTTGAGGTAATTTTAAAGGAATTATAAGGGGTTTTTAAGGAAATTAGTTATCCCCTTATCGCGAAAAAAGAAATTAAAAATTGAGTTCAGTCACATTTTCTCCTTTTGCACTGGTAACGGTTACGGATATATCTTTGAATTTAGGCACTCCTGTACCTCCAGTTTCATCCGAAACCAGCATATTGGACCAGGGGCTTTTGGGCATATATGCGATACCTTTGTGAGGAGTTTCGTATCCGGATTCCTCAGCTTTTACCACAACTCTTCCAAAGGAATTTTTTAAAATGACTGTCTCGCCTTTTTTCACGCTCAACTGTTTGAGATCTGCGGGGTCAAGTTTTATGACAGCAGATAGGTTCCTGTATTCTTCCCCAAAACGGTTTTCGAGCATAGCCTTATCCTGAAAGATATCCCTGTAAGTTATGACTTTGACTTTTATTTCGGGAGCTGCAAGAAAAGATCCGAAATCCATCAGAGGGCCTCCATGATTTTTTTGAGAATTACTTCATCAGACGGGTTATTTGTCTCAATAACAGGCTCAAAATTTACTTTTACCCCGTCCATGCGTATGGCAGTTCCCCCTGACTCTACTCCGCTTATTGCGGTATTGACGTAGACCTTTGCATGCTTTGAAGTCAGGGTTTCACAATGGTCCAGAGAGATAACAGGAATCTCCAGCATGTTCTTTGCAATAGATCTGGGAAGGATTGAAAGCGGATCAGAACCTATTATAATGGCTGCATCTACAGTTTTTGCTTTAAGAGATTCAACGATTGAGTATTCGGGCCCATGCTTTACAGTCCCGTTTTCGAACTTTACGCTGTTTACATATCCTGTTTCTGCAAAGAGGTTCTCGTTAAAGCCCATTGTGTTATAATTTCCTATCATGGGTATGAGGTGGAAATTTGCTTTCTCATTCAGGATTTTCATTAGCTTGAAAAGAGGTTCAAGGTTTTCAAGCGAGTAAATGAGCCCGCGCCCTACAAAAATCACTCCGAACTTTGCCCCTTTAAGGATATTTGCCAGTTCAAGGATTTTCTTAGGGGGGTAATTATAGGAAGTTTTGGGAAGCTTTCCCGAAAGCCCTGCAATTAGGGCATCGATAAATTCCGTATCTCCTTTTGGAGGAATCTGGAAGAAATAGTTCCCGCAGATCTTTGCAGTATGAGACTTCCGGACATCGATTGCAATAGCTGTCCTTTCTTCTTCCCAGCCCCTCTGCTTTTCGCTTCCTCTGGGGAAGTAGGAATGCTTCGAAAGCTGGCGAGGATGGGAGTCCGATGGGTCTGTTCCCCAATATATAATAACATCAGCTTTATTCCTTACATCGTCAAGAGTGCAGGTCTTAAGCTTATCCTGAATTAGAGCCTCAGCTAGAGGGCCCAGGCAGAATGAGGAAGGATCATCAAGAGTAGCATTGATTTTTTTTGCAAGCTCAATTGCTATTTTTTGAGTTTCATTCGTGGAAGTCCCAAGTCCGAAGATCAAAGGATTTCTGGCGTTTTTAAGGATCGATGCAGCCTCATTGATTGCAGTTGCCTCATCTACAGGCTTATTATCAACCAGGAATTTTGCTTCACCCCTGGTTTCCTTCATGTGGGCTACCCCTATCCTGCAGGCTGTATAAACTTTATTTACTTTGTCCTTTTCGGATTCAACCTCAATATCGTCACAAAGGAGTCCACAGCCTGTGCATACATAATAGTTTTTCTCCATATCCGCTTCCTCACACAAACTCTATTGCCTCTACAGGGCAAGTCACTATACAGCCATTACAGAGAATTTTGTTTTTTCCAAAGCGTCGGCATTCCTCTAAGTTTTGGGCCTTTACAACGCCGTCTTCTATGGTAAGGACCAGCTTATTAACATTCTTTGGGGCATTTCCCGAGCCTACTCCATAGGGATCATTTGCTACATTAGGAGGACAGGCAACCACACAGTTTCCACAGCCAAAACATAGTTCTTCATGTACTATAAGCCCTGTTTCGGTTGCGCCTTCGGAAGGTTTGAAGATTTCACTTATCTTTTCATAGTTTTCTTTATACTTTGATTCTTCCTTAAGGGGTGGGCAGTCCTCAGGTGTGAGCTCGCGGGCCATGAGAGCTACTGCAAACGCCATACAGGAAGTTTTTCCACATTTTTTGCAGTTAGTCTTTGGAAGCATCTGATAGAGTTCCATTGCATTTGTCATTACAGGTCACCCTTGAGTCATATTTATTATATCAGTTTTCATCAAAGAGTATACAGGCCAAAAATGATTAAAAAGTAAAATTAAGAGTATCAATGAAAACTTATGTCAAATAACCTTTAATTAAATATATATAAGTAATCTTCCTTAAACTCTCGCTTTTTTGTTTTCGGTGTTACTTTTAAGTTGCATCAGAGAATGCCTGGCAAACCCTATGGATTAAGTCAGGTCTTAAGATTTAGATTCCCTTAGGTATGCAGGTTTTTGTTTCCGGGTCTTTTAAATCAGAAGATCTCACAAATGGATATCCTTGATCTCAGGAAAATCTCCGGAAACAAATCTGTAAAAAGCCTCTTTGAAGGCAAATAGAATGAATGAACTCAATTTAATTCGCTTTGAAGAAAAGTTCGCAGTGACAGTTTCCGTCCCTTTCAACTTCTTCTTTATGGTAGATGCAGGGACATACGATCTTTCTATCTTCCTTTTCATCTCCTGTAACTATTCTGCAGGGGCAGTAACGCCTTCCGAATTTCTCAAGCTTAACTGTAAGTCCATCAAGTACATAGTCAAGAGCTTCCTTATCCGGATTAAGCCTATAACCTGCTTTGTCTGCATATTTCTGAGTCCATTCATACATTTTTTCCTTTAATTCATTATGATCTGCCATACAAATAACTCCTTAAACTTTAAATTGAAACAATCCTGAATAATGATGAGAAGAACGTGTGAATCATATGTGAATCTACATGAACCCTTTGTAAAATGGGAGTATTAGTAAAATATACTAATAAGTACACCAGGTACTTTTTAGTTGTATGAAATACTTAAGGGAACTGAGTATTTAGCATCAGCTTAGCATCAACTCATTATACGTTATATAACCTCTAATTTTGTTCAAGTTATTTATAGAAATACCTTGTCCTGCAGGAATTAACGAGTTTACGCAGTATAACCACTTTATCTTACTCACGCTGATGTAATCAATTTCATTTCACTAGTGCCCATATAACTAATTTTCTGTTATTATTTGTTATTATTTTCTTGAATTTTCCGTTTGAAACTAGGTTCTCGATTACGAATTAAGTTCTCAAACTATAAATTAATTGGTAATACTCCGGTAATAAGGTAGAACTAATAATGTTAAGGTTTTGTGCATAATCTCCCAGCTATCAGTTAAAGTGCGCATTGAGCATAAGTCAAACTGAGTTAACAGTTTAAATTTAACTTATAAGGTTAAATCCTGGTTAGTTAGTTAACGAATAAGAAAGTTAATATATCAATAAATATAAGGTTTGTTATATAAATAAACTGTTGAATTCTGTCGCAAACAAACTGTTAAACTCTGTTATATAAATAGACTGTCATAAATTACCTAATTAGAAACAACTAATAAAAATAAATGAAAACGGATATTCGGAGAATAATAAAAATGTCTGATTTCTAAAAAATTTAATAAATTATAATAAATTTAGAGAAGCCTTATGAAATAAAGGTTTTGGTTTTGTACAAAACACATATACTTTTATTCAGTTCACAAGAAAAAGTATAGGGATATGCAAAAATAACTGATTTGAAGCTAAGGATATAATTCCGATTAAGTGACAAATTAATTGAGAAGTAATTACTTGACCGGTAGTAACAAATTCATTAGTGAGCGATGAATCATCAGTTAGTAATGAACTTATTAGCGATTGATAAACCCATTAGTACTTAATAAACTTATTAGTACTTAATAAACTGGTTAGTACTTAATAAAGATAAAAAGGAACAGGGCCATGTGAAAGTAAAAGGTTCATGAACTTGAAAATCATAAAGTCACTCTCAGTTTAAAAAGTCTTTATTGATTAGCTGTACCGAAACTGACTTTTCTGTATGGCAAAATTCTGGATATATCTTTCATATATAGTCCAGAAATTACAACTTTCAACTTATATAATTAAACTACGTCGTGACATAATCGTTAACATTCAACATTAAACACATGTATACGGAGTCACCAATCATGCGAATCGGAGTCTATATTTGCCACTGCGGGCTGAATATTGCTGGAGTAATAGACGTACTAGCTCTGCAGGAAATGGCAGCTGAACTGGAAGATGTGGTGCTCGCCCGGGAAGTACAGTTTCTATGTTCCGATTCCGGACAGGAAGGCATCATCAAGGATATAAAAGAAAACAAAATCGACAGGGTCGTAGTAGCTGCCTGCTCCCCAAGGCTGCACGAAAAGACCTTCAGGCATGTAATGGAAAAAGCCGGATTGAACCCTTACCTCATGGAAATGGTAAATATAAGGGAGCAGTGTTCCTGGGTACATGCCGACGATCCTCAGATGGCAACCCAAAAGGCCTTTGATCTTATAAGAATGGGAGTTGCAAAGGCAAAATTCCTCAAAGAATTGAGTGCAACGAGTTC
Organism: Methanosarcina sp. UBA289; assembly: GCA_002496565.1. Classification (GTDB taxonomy): domain Archaea; phylum Halobacteriota; class Methanosarcinia; order Methanosarcinales; family Methanosarcinaceae; genus Methanosarcina. The sequence goes on from DAKJ01000027.1 coordinate 8,765, forward strand.
CAGAGCAAGCAGAAATGTCCTTATCATAGGAGGAGGAGTAGCCGGAATCGAAGCAGCTCTAAACCTTGCCGAAGCCGGTTTTCCAGTCACAATGGTAGAAAAGGAATCCACGATAGGTGGCAAAATGGCCCTAATGAACGAGGTCTTTCCTACAAATGACTGTTCCATCTGTGTTCTTGCCCCTAAAATGACTGAAGTTCAGAACCATCCTAATATTACCCTTTACACCTACTCCGAAGTTACCGACATTTCCGGATCTGTCGGCAAATTCCATGTAAAAGTCAAACGCAAACCCAGATTCATACTTGAAGACAAATGCAAAGGCTGTGTCGATCTCTGTGCTGCGGTCTGTCCTGTAGAGATCGAAAATCCCATGAATTACGGAGTCGGGAAGACAAGAGCTATATATATGCCAATTCCCCAGTCCGTTCCGCAAGTAGTGCTCATAGACCCTGACCACTGTGTAGGCTGCGGACTGTGTTTACAGGCCTGTCCTGCCGATGCCGTAGATTATGAGCAAAAACCTGAAGAAATTGAGTTCGAAGCCGGAGCAGTCATTGTTTCAACAGGTTACCAGCTATTTGATGCGTCCAGGAAAAAGGAGTACGGATTTGGGAAATACCCTGATGTTATAACAAATATGCAGCTTGAGCGCATGCTTAACTCTGCAGGTCCTACAGGCGGAAGAGTCCTTGTGCCTTCCACAGGCATACCCCCAAAAAGCGTGGCCTTTATCCAGTGTGTCGGGTCAAGGGATAAAACCGTAGGCAATGAGTACTGCTCAAGGGTTTGCTGCATGGCCGCACTCAAGAATTCCCAGATGGTTAAGGAACGCTATCCTGATACTGAGATTACAATCCATTACATCGACATCCGTGCTGCAGGGGAGATGTATGAGGAATACTATACAAGGACGCAGGCTATGGGCGTGGATTTCATCCGGGGAAAAGTTGCCGAAATTTACGCAGGCGAAGACGGCAGGCCTGTACTGCGCTATGAAAATACTCTGGAATCCCGGGTTGAAGAAGAGGCCTGTGATCTTGTTGTACTTTCAACAGGCTATGAGCCCAGCAAAGCGGCAGAAGGCATAGGCAGGATGTTAAACCTTGCCAGGCGGCCAGACAGGTTCTTTGCAAGCGCCCACCCGAAAATGCGCCCAGTAGATGCTCCTGTTAGTGGAGTATTCCTTGCAGGTTGCGCCTCAGGGCCCAAAGAGATCCAGGTTTCGATTGCCCAGGGGAGTGCATGTGCATCCAAGGTTATGCAACTCCTCGGAACAGGAGAACTTGAAGCTGATCCTATGGGAGCTCATGTTGATCCTGAAAAATGTATAGGTTGCAGGACCTGCCTTGAGGTCTGCAAATTCGGGAAAATTAAGATTGAGAATAAAAAAGCTGTGGTCGATGAGGTTTCATGTTACGGTTGTGGAGACTGCAGTGCGGCCTGCCCTGCAGGGGCGATCCAGATGCGGAACTTCGAAAATGAACAAATTCTTGCCCAGGTCCGGGCTGCAACTGCGCATAGATCCCAGAGTCCTTTCATTGTGGCTTTCCTCTGCAACTGGTGCAGTTACGCCTGTGCAGACCTGACCGGAATGTCGAGACTGCGTTATCCGACAAATATCAGGGTTATCCGTACAATGTGCTCGGCAAGGGTGAACCCGGAATTCGTGCTTGAAGCCTTAAAAGGCGGAGCCGATGGAGTGCTTGTTGCAGGCTGCAGAATGGACGAGTGCCATTACATCCACGGAAATTTCGATGCAAAACAGAGGATGGACGTCTTAAAGGAAGTTATAACGGAAATTGGGCTCGACCCCAGACGGCTGAGAACTCTATGGATCTCGGCTGCCGAAGGAGAACGTTTCTCAAATACGATTACCGAGTTTGTAAAGGAGCTTGAAGAAATCGGGCCCATAGGAACCGAACTCAGGCTTGATGAAACTGAAACCGAACTTGAGGAGGTGGCACAGTGAGTGACGAGTACACCGAACAGGAAGCTCACGTCTGCAGAGGCTGCTGCGAGGCCAGAGAAAATGAACTTGCAGAGGCTACAGTAGAAGAGTTCGAAGCCGATGAGTTCGAAGTCGAGGATCTCGAAGCTCAAACCCCCGAGCCTGCTGAGGATGAAACCCAGGAAAAGATCACTGTTACTACCAGCATGGATCTTCAGGGTTCCCATTTTCTCTATACCCAGGCAACCGAAAAATCCATCAAGACTCTGGATTATGATTACAAGCGCTGTAATGGCTGTGGAATCTGTGCAGAAATCTGCCCCACAAAAGCGCTTGAAATGGGACCTCTTCATGAAATTGCAACCGGGCTTGACGCGCCTGCGGTTATGATGGATCTTGAAAAGTGTACCTTCTGCAGAATGTGCTCAAATCTCTGCCCTGTGCATGCCATCACCTTTGAGGCTATAGGAGAAGTTCCTGACGAGAAACAGTACCCGAAGTACGATACCTTTGTTAAGATCAATGAGAAATGCCTCCCCTGCGCGCTCTGTGAGGGAGCCTGCCCTCAGGATGCAATTGAGGTCGAGTTCACCTTCCCGAAAAAAGAAGAGATCGCACCTTTAAAGGAAGGGGCAGAAGGCGAGATCGAAATTAATACGGAGAAATGCAATTTCTGTGGAATCTGCGCCCGGTTCTGTGATGCTTTTATCCTGCTGGAACGTGAGCCCACACCTGATAATCCCGTACCTTTCGAGCAGATCCTTGTTGATGAGGATAAATGCGATTATTGTGTGCTCTGCCAGGATATTTGCCCTGAAGAAGCAATCAAGGTAAAAGGAGAACGCCCCTGCGAGGCTCCAAAGGTTGAAGGAAAAGTTAAGGTAGACGAGCTGAAGTGTACTCAATGTGCCCGCTGCAAAACGGTCTGTCCGTATGAAGCCGTAGATCTGCAAAAACCCATGGAAGGAGAACTGAGCCTTATTGAAACGAACCTGAAGGAATGCGATCCTCAGGGCTGTCGCGGCTGTTTTAATGTCTGCCCCTCCGAACTCTGGTATGTGCCTACAGACCCTGAAGACCCGCGAAAAATTGCTTTTGCAGAGGATTTCTGTACCTATTGCGGAGCCTGTGTTAAAGCTTGCCACCTTGCAGCTATCAAAGTGGAAAGGACTGATATTCACCACACTGAAATTCCTGATACCCCCTGGGCTGCCCAGTGGAGAGACGCAATCGAGTCCCTGAAGACAGGAGTAAGGAAAGGAGTAGATCGTGCAGTACATAGGGAAACCGAAACCCTTAAAGCCCAGAAGTTTATGGGCATAGAGCCCCCTGGAATTGACGAAGAAATGCTTGCAGCCGTGCAGGCAAAGCTTGAGGCCTTAATGCCAGCCCTCAGGAGTGCAAAAGTCAGGAAACTCTGGGAAACCGACTCTCCGAAAAATGCAGCCGCAGCCGTGAAGAAGAAAATCGAAGGTTGAGGGGGCAAAATCCGGAAGCAAAAAGTCATAGGAAACGCAAAATCCGGAGGTTGCAAGCAATAATTTTAATGAGCTCAGCTTCAGGATTCATACTTTTTTACAACCATTATCGGAACCTCTGAATGTCGGACAACGTATCAGGCAACGCTGCCTAAAAGTAGCCGACTAATTCCGGTTCTGCCAAGACTACTCATAACAATAATTATTCATTTTTCTTCTTCGGAGTACCGGATCAGCTCAGCGACAGACTGGCCTTCAAGCAGGATAGATTTCACTTTGACGTTTTCCAGCTCTCCGATTCCTTTTACAATTTTTAGGGCCTTGTATCCATCTTTTCTCAAGGTCTCATGCATTCTCTCCCGGTTAAAATCCACAGCTATCGAAGAAAAATACTCCGTAAATATCACATAAACTGAGTAAACCGTCCCTCCGCTCAGTCTGGCAAGTTCTATCTTCTTATTGGTAGCAACCCTTGAGCAGACCGAGCCGTCAGTCGCAATCATTTTTTCTTAAAAGTAACTTTTCTTATACAGAATCTCCATTTATTCATTCACTTGCAAGAAATATAACGCCATCGAATAACGCCATCAGATTTCAGAAAGTGAGAATGCCAAGTACTTTTTGATGTGACAGTTCCAATGAGAAAGTCTCTGAAGTTTAGAAGTCTCAACTGCTTTTAATGATGAAGTTCTGACACTTTTGCTGATAATGAAAAAAATAGATGTTTATTTTTAAACTAAATCTATAATTCATAAAATAGTTTACAGGTATATAAAGAAAAGAAAGGTGAACTTAACTGTATGAGATGATTTCTCAACTTGGAGCCTGTAAATCAAAGGAGGACACATTTAACAGGCGCACTTATTCACCCACATATTACAATTAGAGAATAAATTGGCCTAAATTTAACATGATCTGATTAAATATCTAATTTAATAGATTTAGAGCTTCATAAGTTGTCTTTTATATATATTTTTGAATATGAGTTGGGGCATATACTCAAATAAATTACTTGTGGCCAAATCATCCAACTATCAATGATTCTGAAATAATTAATGATTCAAAAAAAAGCATGAAAAAGGGATAGTTTAATGATCTGGTGAAAAAGTTTGGGGTTTATATATAACATACTAGAAATAATTTATGGAGTTCAAAAGTACTTTCCAGGTAACCCGAACTCCGTAAAGTATGCCCTAAGAGGCAGTGATTATGTTAGCTTTGCCCATATTTAAGCTTGCCTGATTCTGCCTCCTAGGGTATAAGGAGGATAAATATGAATCGTAATAAAATTACAATAGAAATACTTCTTTTGGCAATGCTGGTTAGTATGGTGTTCATACCAGCTGTGAGTGCACAGAAAGAAGATAATTATTCTGTAACTGCAGAGGAGGCCCTTGATCACGCAAATGCTCACATGATATACTTTATCGCAACCAGCACACCAGGATTTGAAAACTGGGTGGAAGTATCTATTAATCCTAAACCATTGGAGCTTTATGATCCAAGCGGTCAAAAATTGTACTATCAATTTTCTGTATATAAAATACTAGCCTAATTGGTAGAATCGACATCGGTGCAGATAAAAAGATGGGGCATTCAGTACAACTCGTCGAACTTGATTCAAAGCCTTTTGATGCTGCTGAAGCCATGAAAAAATCAATCGAAATCGCCAAAAATGAATATCCAAATGGGAAAATTGAGTCAACCCAGTTGGTTGTATACGATTATCCTGCTATAGGAGCGATGACCGTAGTAAAGGACAAAACAACAGGGGATGAATATCGGATATTTGTAGATGTATATACCCTTGAGGTGATACCAGATAAACCTGCGACTGAGACAGAACCTGGAGTTTGGTCAATGTATGACCAGATTTTGAAGTCTGGAAAGGAAAACAATTTAAAAGAATGGCAAAAAAGTGATGAACTTGCCAAATCTATAGAACAAGCAGCAACTAATAAAGGAGTTAATATTAATGCTGCAGTTACTGAAGAAAATATTAAAAAACTCAGTAGTGATGCAATAGTTCTAGGTTCATTTACAGGTAAAATACTTGATATTAACGGTATTGGACAAGAAAGAAGTGTTTTTTGTGGTCCAGCATGTATCCGAATGGTTTGTAAATATTATAATAAACCGACTCCCATCCCTACACAGGAAACAATCTATATGGGTGATGGACTGTGGAGTTGGAATCCTGATTCTCCTCCATATTCATCTGGGCTCTCACCTGATGATATTGTAAAATGGGCTACATATCGATGGGGGAAAACGGGAACTATAGCTACTAGCTTTTCTAATAGTGTCGCTATATCAGAAATTGAAAACAGTAGGCCATTTTCCAGTATAATTCCAAATCATTTTTGACTTTGTAGAGGATACATAGTTCGAGAGGGGTATACATATTTACGCCTTAATGACCCAGAGCTCAGTATTTCGACGTATGGTAATCAAGGATTACTTGAACGCACATACGGCAGTTCAGAAATGAAACGTGTATATGTAAGGTAAAAATTCCTAAGAATAGTTCGATAAACTTCTGATTTTCAACGGTTGCCTATGAACCTATATAACAACCAGCCAAAGATTGGGGTTTATCGAAACCTCCTTATTTATAGGGTGCTGTATAAACAAAATCCAGGAGAGAGTCGCTGATGTTGTTGCTTTTAAATGAGTCCATAAGTTGGGGTTTTAAATGGAAGAAATAACATGTGATAAAATACATCGAGAGCATACTCTCATAAGAGTTTTGGGAATAACTTCACTTACGATTTTAGTATTGGCTGGTGTAGCAGGTTCGGCTCCATTTGCATATGTAACAAATCTGGGAGATTATAATCTGAGAGGTTATTATTACGATACGAATTATAATGGTGCTATCCCGACTCCTAGTGTCGCTGTAATTGACACAGCAACTAACAATATTACAGCCAAAGTGCCTCTCGGCGATGGGTGGCCTATAGGAGTTGCAGTCAACCCTGCAGGAACAAAGGTATATGTAGCGTCCGCAACTATAGACGACGTCTGCATTGTTTATGTAATTGACACAGCCGCAAACACGGTCAATACCAAAGTGAATATCAGAAGTAGTTATCCTTCGGGAATTACATTTAACCCTGCAGGAACAAGAGTTTATGTGACGAAGCAGCGAGACAACACCGATATCTCTGTAATCAACCCAGCGACAAATACCTTAATGGCACCGATTATTGTGGGGCCGAGTACTTATGATATTGCATTTACACCGGATGGAAAAAAAATCTATGCTGCAAACAGTCGAAACAACACTATTTACGTAATTGATGCGACTACAAACAAAGTTACAGCCAATGTATCTGTAGGAGACAGTCCTTATGAAGTTGTAGTCACACCGGACGGAAAAAAGGTATACGTACCTAACTATAACAGCAGCACTGTGTCTGTGATTGACACAGCCACTGATAATGTTACAGCGACCGTGCCTGTAGGAGACTCGCCTCATCGTGTTGCAGTTACTTCTGATGGAAATAAAATATATGTAGCTAACAACTACACTGTCTCTGTAATTGATACAGCCACGGATACTGTAATAGCCACCGTGCCTGTAGGAACTTCTTCTCGTGAAATTGTAGTCAGTCCAGATGGAAGTAAGGTATATTTAGGAAACTTATACAATAATAGTGTCACTGTAATTAATACAAAAACAAATACCGTCACAGCCAGAGTGCCTGTAGGAGAATGGCCCATGGGAATTGCATTTACACCTGACGGAAAAAAGGTATATGTGGCAAACGCTGACAGCGACAATGTCTCAGTGATTGACACAGCCACAAATACTGTTACGGCTACGGTGAATGCAGGAATCTATCCTACTGGAGTTGTAATTGTGCCTTTTACAGATTCTAATATGGCTGATCAAAGCACGGGGGCAATCTCCAATACAACTGAAGATATAGAAGTTGAAGGAATTAATTTATCATCTGAAGAAAATGCTGTCGAACTCAATAATTCAAACAATAATAGTTACAATAATCCAAACAACAATAATTCCAAATCTAATAATAGTAGTAGCTCAAATGAAAATAAACCGAGCAAAAATAACTCCACTCCAGGATTCAGATTATTAGGGAGCTTGATCTGTCTTTATGGAGGATGGAACCTTAGGAAGGAGTAATATAGGGTTTGGATAACCAGATTGCTGGCAATTAATGATGCATTACATGTAGGTCTCTGTCACATGAAGTAAAAATCTTGCTGTATCGAAACTCAATATATTTATCAATAATAGGTTGATATCTCTCCAGAAATTTCACAAACTTGGGCTCTGCATATCATCATTTTTCACTTTGTGTACACTATAATTTTCTGCTCATGCGTAAGTTTCCTGCTCATGCTTAAGTTTAGAGAATTGATGCAGAGTTAGCCCAAGGTACTCTAAGATGAAATATCAACCAGTTAAAAGTGTATGACCTGTGATTGTTTAATCAGAGAAATTAATTTAACCTTGTACCACATTCTCCGCAGAACCTGGTACCAATGGATACTTTGTTACCACAATTCGGACATTTTGTGAGGGCAAGGGATGCTCCGCAGTTATTGCAGAATTTTCCTTCACCTGAGGGTTTGCCGCATTCCGGACATAAAGTTTGCCTTCTCTCTATATTGCCTTTAAATACATTCGCATTTTCAGCTTTATCCCTCATCTCATCTACCATGCGTTCTGCTCTTATTGCAGTCAGCTCAACATTTTCCCTTGGTGCACATTCTACACAGAGATTATCCTGCTCATTCCAGTCGGCTTCACAGACATAGTGTTTGCATCTTGGACATCTGCAGAAGTGTTCTTTTGCCTCGTTCTGGGCTGTTTCAAAGGCATTTTCCCATTCCTTGCGCCATTCAGGAGACATTCCCTGCTTTCGGTCATTGAGTATATCCACACCTCTTTCCAGTGCACTTCCAACACCGTACTGGCCTACAAGATCAGAGCCTGCAGAGAGAGCTCTTCCAACCATACCAAATAGACCTGTCTTCCGGTATGTCCTGGATTCGATGAATCTTGTTTTGTAGCCGTCCTGACAGATGTCACAGTAAAAAGTAAACTGAAAACCTGATTCTGAACTGTTGTCTTCATAGTTCCTTGTAAAAGGCTGAAGTTCTGACGCCTTGAATCCCATATTATTACCTCAACGGTTTACCGCATTTGATACAATTCTTGCTTGCAGGGGACTGCATGGTCCGACATTTCGGATTAGGGCAGACAATTACAATCGGAGCACTGCAATTGCTGCACTTATCCCCGAGGAATGTTTCTTTTTCGCAACTATTACATGTGATCCACAGCAAAATACCGCAGTGCCCGCATACTTTTGCCCCGTCCTCAAGAGGGTATCTACATACAGGGCATCTCATAGGCCCAAGAGAGTTCTCCTGTGTACAGAACGGACAGAAATTAGAATCGCGCGCTATCAATTTACCGCAGTATTTACACGGATGTTTATAACTAGCCATCTTTTTTCCCTTCTAAACTTTTGATTTGCCTTTAAGATGCCCAAAAAATATACTATCAATAATTATTGTATTGTAGTTTTTGAAATTTTCGAAATTGATCTACGAAATTCATAATATCAATAATAATGATTAGTATACCTTTGAGGAAGAAATTCTAAATGTTTATAGTAAAATCGAGTATTCAGTTGAATATATCGGTTTATTTTCGCTCTGCTTTGAACTTTGATATCTCCAGGAACCAGTAGCCTCCCCTCAAGACTATTTTACTCTCCATGAATTTTATTTTGTATTTGAACAGCGGGCAGTCGGTAACAAATGTATGGAACTCCCCGTTTTCACCGCAGGGGTCTATTGAGGGATTGTGCTTTTTTAGGTCTCGTATGAAATTTTCATCGATCTTTCGACCCAGCCACTCTTTCCCTAACAAATCGGCTTTAACGCTGAGCAGGATTACTTCTAACCCCAAATCTATGAGGCCATTTAGAATCTGCTCGGAATTCCTCTGCCAGAGCGGCATTATTAGCTCGAGGCCCAGGTCTTCGCATATCCTATCTACAAGGTTCTTGTGAGTCTTGATATGCCCGAAAACCGCCCCGTCTATTTTTCCCCCGTTATTCCTTAAATCACGGACAACTTTTTTGAATTCCTGTTCATATGAAGTAAAGTCCTTCTGGATAAGGGGAATTCCAAGAGCTTCAGCCTGTGCATAAAGCAGGTCAGGACTAATATCATGGGAGCAGTGCCTCTGGATTTCGCTGAAGTTCAGGAGGTGAGAAACCTCAAAACCTTCAGAGATTGCCCCGTAACATGCAAGGCAACTGTCTTTTCCCCCAGTCCATGAAACAACCACTTTGCCTTTATCGTTCTTAGCTGGAATGGAATTGGTGCTCATCTCCTAAACACATGCACAATTTGAAAAAAAAGCTTTTGTTTTTCACCGGCTCTCTGCCCGAATATTCTTTAAAATCTCCCTGAGAACGGGTCTCTTCCCATATAGATCCTTAAAAACTAAAAATCGAATCTGGAAACAAAAAATGATTCCAAAGAACTTCAGAAATAGAGGAAATAATAACTGATCATATGAAGTTTGAAGGAATTATCTAATCTTCAGGGACCTGTTTAACAACTTGAGGACATGACCTATAATTCTATATATGGGAAAAAAATTATTGTATACTTATGGCAGACTTTCTTGGGAATTTCCTATCCGGTATCAAACAAAATGTTCCATATTTAAAAGACCACGATATAAGTTCTGAAGTAATGCTTGGAGTAATGATGCATTTATTCCTTATTATTTGTTTTATCGCTTTATTTTATATGTTAGTTAGAAAATTCATGTAATTTCAAGTAAAAAACTTTTAAACTGAAGTTTATTTAGAAATCGTTAAAAATAAAAATATATTTAAAAATGAGTAAACAAAAATTATCAGCCATTAGGCTCAATTAATATATTTTTTGTTTATTTTTTTGTTTATTTATTTATTTATTTATTTATTTATTTATTTATTTATTTATAATATCTGCCTGCATTCAGCCTCTTGTAGCTTGTTTAAAGAAGAGTTATACAAACCATAATTACTCATTTTCCAGCTCATCAAGATATGGAGTAAGTGAGGATAGAGCCTCAGCCTTTTGGAATTCGGATTTAATCCCGGATGCCATATTAAGGGCTTTTTTAAGAATATCTTCTTTTCTAGATTCTTCCAGGTGAGGAAGAACATACGAAAGAGCTTCGGGCCTCATGTCCTTATCTTTAAGGCCGAAAGCCAATTGAAGAGCTTGTTCAAGAATTTCTTCTTTTCTTTGCTCATTTAAATATGGAATAAGAAATGAGAGAGCCTGTACCTTTTGATAGTCAGAGAAAATCACCTCTATCAGTTCAAGGGCTCTTTCAATAATGGCTTCGTTTTTTAACCCGTAAAGATGCGGGACAAGCGAGGAAAGTATTTGGAATTTTACGTCTCCATATTTAAGATGATGTGAAGCGCAAAAGATATTTTCAATAAGCTCTTCTTTACCTGATCCCCTCAGATGAGGAAGAAGTGAGGAAATAACAAGGGCTCTTTCATTTTCATCCTGAATATGGGAGGTAGCTTCAAGGGCTTTCTCTATAGATTCGGCTTTTTTTGGCTCTTCCAGGTACAGAACAGCCAGGGAAAGGGCCTGCGACCTTAAATCGCCATATTGAATCCGGGAAGCAAAATCAAGGGTTTCTTCTATAATCTCTTTTTTTTCCGGCTTCTCAAGACGAGAAATCAGCAATAAAAGTGACTGGGTTTTTTGAGTTTCATTTTTGAGTTCAATATCGGTTTTGGGAAAGTTAATGTTTATAATATTCTTTTTTGCAGCTTCAGCTCTTGCAAAATCAGTCTTTGCTATTTGTTTAATTTCTGCAATTTGCTTAATTCGTAAGGCACTTGCACTGTTTTCGCCTGAAATTCCCAGACCTTGAACAGGTTTTTCGATATCCGACATTTTGAATTGATCCAGAGCTATAGAAATACCCTTTCTTGCTACGAAGGCTTCAAGCAGACTGTTCAATTCTTCAAATACTCTGACTTTATCATTCAAAGTTTGTTTTGAGCCTTGTTCTAAGTCCTGTTTTATAATTCTGGCCGAACTGTCCTCGGTCATTAGCTTCTGTACTTCTTTATGTTCCATAAAAGATGAAATTTCTTTAGCCAAATCAGGGTTCCTTTCAAGCAATTCTAAAATCTCCTGAATCAAAACTTGCCTTACATCCATATCATAGGGCGCAATAATAAGATCTCCTGCGGCTTCTTTTAATTTGACACACTCTGCCGAACATATTTTTCTCCATAGTCTCCTTTTAATCTCCCAGATCTCAGACCCCACTTGTTTGCAGGCTTCTTCAGCCGCTCTTTTAGACCCGATGGCCAGATAGGGGATAACAGGTTCGAGAAAATCTGTTATTTTTTGTGCCAACTGTTTATTTATTACGTCCTGTTGCCGCATTATTTCAGCCTTCTCTTTAACACAACATTCTATTTTTATTTTCTTTTCCAGTCTCTTTTCTATTTCAGTCGCCAATAAGCTGACAAAGGCAGGCTTAAGATCCTCATCGGACTATATAATCTATTACATAAGTCCTATAATTCAATAATTATAAGCCTACACTCTAACAATTTCAGACCGACATTATTAATCCATAATAGCAAAAGTAAACAATAATATAATGCAATAAATACATATAATGCAATAAATACAATGCGATAGACCTTCAATTGTGGACTTTTCTGAAAACCCTATAAGTATGTATCCCAATATCCGCAAAAAAGTTATATTCTCACAGTTTGCCTTATACAACCCTTTTCCAGAGGCTGGTTTTTCTGGCTTTTCAATTAGTATTAGCTAATAACGCTGCAATTTATTCTCTGAAAGCCTGCATTTAATTCTCAGTCTTATGTTTGATTTTTTTCACTGCCATCTAAAATCCAGAATCAATACTTATATGAGGAAACCTGCCAGATTGGGATATTGTAAATAGGATAGCATTAGAGCAAAGTTGGTGGGAACTCTTGAGTGAGCAGCCAGAGATACACAATAAGACTTTCAGTCAGAACTCGGATGAGAGAATAAGGGCTGCAAAGCAGCTTGGAGCTTTTTTTGAGGCTCTTCCAGATAGGAGACAGGCTTTTGAAGATCTTTTAAGGCTTTGTTCTGATGAAGATGATGCAGTCAGGGAAGAAGCTATCAATTCCATTGTAACGGTTTTTCCTAATGTGCCGGATAGGGAGCTAGTATGGGATAAGTTTGTTAATCTGACAGCTTATCCGGTAGAATCAGTAATGATAGCTGCAGCAAATGCTCTGATCAGCGTTTTTTCCCTCATGCCAGACAAAAATAAAGCATGGAAAGACCTTGCCGGGCTAATAAATTCCAGATCAAGCATGGAAGATGTAAACAGGGAAATTGTCAGCTCGCTTTATTATCTAATAAAGGAAGTCCCTGATAAGGCACAGATATGGAAAGATTTACTTGAGATGGGAGCTTCGGAATTTTCTTATGTGCGAGAAAAGTCGGCTTTGCTTTTAAGCCTGATTTTTCCGGAACTGCCGGATGAGAAAAAAGAAGAAGCCTGGAACGAAGTACTGAGACTGGCTAGCGAATCTACGGATGAAAAGGTTAGAGAGCAGGCTACACGGACACTTGGAATTATTTATACACAGATGCCAGACGAAATGAAAGATGAAACTCTTGAGACTCTGCTGGAACTTGCAGTATCAGGAAACCCTGAGGTTCAGAAGGAAACTCTTCTGGCTCTGCCTCCGGTTTTTTCTCATATCCCGGATAAAAAAAAGGCCTGGGATGACATATTCAGGCTTACAGAAGACGAGAATGAGTATATTAGAAAGCAAGCTATTGATGCCCTGGTTTTTATCTTTCCTGAGATGCTGGATAAGAAAAAGGTCTGGGCTGATTTCCTGAGCCTAACAAGAGCCAGAGATGACTATGTAAGGGATGCGGCCTCTAATGCACTTGTATCCTTATTTCCAGGCCTAGATAACAAAACTGCACTCTGGAATGAACTCACCGAACTTTCAGGGGATGAGGACGAAGGTGTGCAGAGCACAGCAGTTAACATTCTTACGAAGATTTTTCCATACATTTTCTACAAGAGAGAAGCATATTCAGAGCTTCTACACCTGGCCGAAACGAAGAATAGTCCTGCGCTCCGAAAGGTTGTGGACACGCTTGCTTCTGCTTATCCCGAATTAACTAATAAACCTGTGGTAAGTGAAAGTGAATGGGAAAAGATGGGAAAATCTAACTCCAGAGAGCAAGATGAATTGTGGGAAAAATGCGGATCTGGAATAGATGACATATCTGAAGAAAGTTGTAACTTAGGAGAAAAAAAAATTGGTAATCTCCAGGTTAAAGAAAAAGATTATAAAAAGCCTGCTTCGGACCTCTTTAAAAAGTCTGCATCTGATTATTCAGGGCATGAAGTAGAGAGCAGGACATACATACGAAAAAAAGATATGGTAGACTTGTTTTCCAGGTCAGGCTCTGGTCTTTCTGACAAAGAAGAGGTTGTAAATAAGCTTATTAGCTTGATTTCGGATCCTGACCCCCAGAGGAGAAAAGGGGCAATAGAAGCCCTACTTGCTGCCTATTCCCGATATACTGGCAAAACACATGATATATGGAACGAACTCCTTAACCTGAGTGGGGATGAGGACACAGGCACCAGAAGGGATGCTGCAGACCTGCTTTCTGAGGTTTTTCCAGTGGTTGAGGAAAAATCTGAAGTTTTTTTCGACCTTGTTAGGCTTACTGAAAGCCAGGATGCCCAACTCCGGAAGAGAGCCGCAGAACTTCTTGCTGCTGCTTTTGCCTATTGTGAAGATAAGCAGGAAGCCTGGAACGAGCTCTTAAGGCTCGCATCAATAGAAGACCGGGAAGTCCGGAAAGGAGCGGTTCTTGCCCTATCTTCAGGCTATAAAGAGATTCCCGATAAAGAAAAAGCCTGGAAAGATCTTTTAAAGCTTTCAGATCATAGCGATAGTTTTGTACAAAGGGCGGCAACGAGGGCTCTTGGATCTGCTTTTTTCCATGTGCCGGATAAAACCCAGGCCTGGAGAGACCTTCAGGCACTTACTGACAATCCTTACGTTTATGTCAGAAGATATGCTTTCCGCTCGCTTGGAAGAGCTTCTCTCTGGAGGGCGTTAAGGGCAGAAAACGAAGCTACTTATATTTTTGGGCTAAAAGAAGCTGTCAATTACTTTAAAGAAGCATCCGAAGCCTCTGTTGGCTTTCATATTCCAGAATTCTATTATCCTTTTTATCAGGCCTTGTTATTCATTCTTTTCAGCGACAGACCAGGCATAGCGAAACTTGAAAGTGAACGATACCTCTCAAAAATGGCTGATGAAGTCAGGGAGCAGGCTGAAAACCAGAGGTTTCTCGAAATCTTTGAACAGTTTGCAGAGCTTCTCACACGCGCAGGAAAGCTTTCCCCCGGAAACCTGTCCGAACAAAAAAAGCTGCTAGAGGCATCTGTTCTTGCTTTTGATCAGTTTTCAAGCCTTTTTGAGAACAAAGAAGAAGAATCAATATTTACCCAAAAAACCGCAAAAAAAGAAAAGGCTGTGAAAAAAGACTATTCAAACCTTGGAAAAGCACTTCTTGAACGGGTAGAGAAAAAGAAGGAATCTTTAAAAAAAGACCGTAAAAATCTCTGACCTGAAATGATAAGTTGAGAATTGTGCAAAAAGGGTGGTTGGAGTCCCATGAGGAAAGGTATAGTCTTACTATGCTCCCATTTGATTCCAAAGTCAGGATACAGCGGAAAACTCAGGCGAAGGCCCACGCATCCAGATCTCGAGTTAGTACTCGATTTTATTGTACGCGAGAGAATACGCAGGCTTAGGTAGAAGAGACATGTGCTTTTTCGATTTTTGATTTAAGAATTACCCGATTCTGAGGTTCAGTTAGTTAACTCTAAGATTATAAGGAATAATACCCGAAAAAAACAGGAAAATCCAGTAAATAAACTTGAAAAAAGAAGAGATAGTTATGCCTGAAGCAGAGGCAAATACCGGATTGTTTTTTTCCTTCTGTTCAGGTTATTTATAGTTTTATTCCAATATAAACATTAAAAAAATTATCTTTATCGTTACTGGAGGGGTATTAAATGCTACATCTATGGGAGTACGATTCTCGTAAGCTTGACGGTTTAAATTTGGCGCAGATGATGGTTGAACTTGAAAGAGTAGGAAATGAGGGATGGGAACTGGTTCTAATAAGGAACGATATTGATGAAGAAGGCAGAGTAACTGCTATTTTCAAGCGGAAAATAGAGAACGAGACTATCGCATTATGAATCTATTTTTCATTTTTACTATCTTTTTACTTAACTACTGATAGTTTTAATTTAATTCTTTAGAAAAAGATGCGTTCCCACCTTAGGAATTCTGGAAGTTCCGAACGGCACTTATTAGGTCTTGTTCAGGAAGAGGTTGGTACTGGACTCACGGGTTGCGAGCTTCTTATCTCTTCACATTTAGAGTAGATTTTTCGGAGTAGGCGTTGAAGTATTTCTTGTGGAATAGGTCTTGCTATGTGGTCTTTAGATGAGAACGCAAGTTATACTATGCTCCCACTCTATATAATATTTTTAACATATAATATTATTTAAACTCTATTTTGTTACTACAAAGATCTAATTTTTCTTTATTGGTTTAACCTTATAGCATTAAGATACATTACCAGCTGCAACCGGAAATAAATATTACATCTGGAAGTAAATATTACATCTAATTCCGCGGTGCAGTAACAAAGAAAAAGTCAACTCATTCAAAAAAACTGAATTATTCGAGTATCCGTAATAGATAGTCTAATTTTAAAGCGCAACCGTTGAGCCACAACCGTTGAGCCGGTTGATCATGCCGTTGTTCGAGGTTTTCAATTTAGCAAGGTTTTTCGCTCAAGCCTTTTTTGAAAAGGCTTGTGATCACGCCGATAGGGTTTGAGGATAAGGTTCTTATTAAACCCTAACGTTGCCAGGGGTTTTCGCTCAAGCCTTTTTTGAAAAGGCTTGTGATCAAACTTTTTTAATCAGCCGTCTTGAATGATTTGAAAAATATAGTTTTTCTTGCCCATAATTCAGCCCTCTCGAGCGAAAGACGTGAGCGAAAAAGGCACCGTCCTTCCGAGACGGGACTCGGGTTCTGAAAACTTTTTTAAAATAAGGTAACGTTCTCATCCGAAAAAACCTGGGAGTTCCGAACGGTATTCAAGAGACTCACTTTGTTGTAGTTGGGGAAGAGGTATTGAGGTACTTGACTCATACTTTGCGAGTTTCTCTTTTTACCCCTTTACTGTGGAGTAATTTTCTGGAGTAGGTGCTCTTTGCTAGTGGGGTGTTAAAAGGATGAGAACGCAGTTTATAATATGCAGTTATAGTATATAATATTTTTAACAGTTAATCTTATTTTATGCCTCTTTTTTTGTGTACCTTTCTAACCTTAGTTCATTGAAAGAATGCTTATTTTATTAAATATAATAATTGTAATATTACACAAATCGAGCTTAAAACTGTATTAAAAAATTGATTTATAATTGAAGAGAATCATGTTCCAGAGCAGAAGAATTTCAGAATAAGATAATTCAGAAAAAGTAATTGCAGATGGAATCAAGCTGAAGTTATAGATGAAATCAAGCTGAAATCTAGCTTACTTCATACGGGTGTTATAGGTATGATATATGGTATATATCAAGTATATGAGGAAAGCTATAATAAGAATATATTTTGTATACACTATTTTTGTCATGGTTTTTTTTTCAGTACAAGTTAAGGAATCGGTTGTTATTCGGGAATAAATATCGGCTGTTGTATAAATTTTTCCTCCGTTTTCGAGAAGACCTGTTCGAAATAACGGATTTTCGCCGATATACATATACTCATCAGGGTAGTTCGCAGAGGCAGGTCTCCAGGAGACGTTTTCGACGCCAAAAATTTCAGGAACAAATTCTTCAGTCTGATTTACGCCAGCAGGTTTTTCGGAGATTTTATGGAGCCCGAAAGTTGTTGGGGTGACATATGATTCGTACATGTTGTTCCCTATCGGTGTTATTTCCATAGGCTTTTTGTCAAAATAAAGTTCAGGAACTCCTTCTTCTCTAGTTGTAATAAGAATCCTGCCTGGCTGGTTTATTTTAAGGTCAGGAACTTTTAACTGGAGACTCTCGTACATATCGATATCTGCAACTGCCCAATTCAGGGTTCTTGTAATCACCAGGCTATCATTTCCTGAATATAGAGAAGGAGCCCAGGGAATCCCATGACCGTATCCATTGTCAGTCGTAATAGCTGCAACCCTACCAAGGCCAAGCCTCCAAACTGTGATTACAGGTTTGCCTAGCCTGGTTGCTACAAGACGGTTTGCTTCTGGCTTTGGGCTTACTTCATTATAGCCCAGAAGATCATGGGGTATTTCGGAGATCTCTCTTGTAATGAAATGCCTGGGGTCATAGACTATCAGTGCGCCGCTGGAATAATCATTTTCTATCTCCTCGGACTCGTCCGATTTCTCAGAAAAACTGACATCCACCCGTTGTCCCGGTTCAATCTTGTTATAATTTTTTGATAAACCGATTTTGTTCATCAGGAGGTAAGCATAATAATTGCCATTGGGATTGACCTGGCGCTCGGTGCTTGGGGAATGGATATGGACAAAATGGATGCCTATTTCCTCTTCTTGAAGCGAATCTGCACAACTTACCGCCTGTTCAAACGTTTTATCCCCTTCATTTTTATTGCCTATCCCACCATCAGAAACGATTATGATTTCAGCATCTGCACTGCTGTTCTGTCCTCTAAGCAGACTGCGTGCAGTTAACATTCCTCGTTCAAGTGATGTTGAGTCTCCTGAAGGGGTAATTTTTCGAATCTCGCCTTCAATCCATACCCGATTTGATTCTTTGGACATATCCACAAACCCATTTGTGATATCCTTTCCTTTGCTCCCGAATGTGATAACATCCACTCTCGCATCTTTCAGGTGCTCGCTTTCAAGAAGCACAATAGCGTTAGAGAGTATGTCATCTAAAACACGTCCTCCAATCTTGTTACTTTGCAGGGTGCTCGGTGAAACATCAAGCATCAGGACAATATTCCTGCCGCCTCTCAAGTTTGAAGGGCTGGATGTAACAGGCAGAAGTGCCTCAAATTGCGTATTTTGATATGTACTTTCAGTAGGATAGTCAAAAGAAGAATCTCCTCCGACCACTACCATGCCGCCGCCATTAATAATATACTTCCTGAGGGCTTCGACTTCCGAATTTGAAATTGTCGATGCTGCCTGGTTGTCGATTATAACTGCATCCATGCCGTTAAGGGAACCAGATGAAAGAGAAACGGATGACCTTGCAAGATGTACCTCATAAACCTCATTAAGTATGGCTGCCAGAGGCGAATCAGCTTCATTGGTCACAAAAAGCACTTTTGGTTTTGGCGTTACGTATATACTTTTCATGTACTGGTTATTATTCTCGAAATAATCCAGGCCTTTAACGTTTATGCTTGCGGGATGAAAGGTTGCTTTTACCGTATGCGGCCCCAGTGTATCAAATGTATGATTGAAATCAAAACTTTCTACCCTCCCGGTCTGGGTAACTTTCTTTTCCATCACCTGCTTGTGGTCAACCGTAACTCTCAGCTCATACTTCATTTCATTTTCAGTTGACTTCCGGACATGAACCTTGAAAGGAGCCTCATTTCCGATTACAAGCTCATTTTCTCCTTCAATCTCTACGCTGAGGTCTTCTCTAACCGCATTAGGGATAAGTGCAGCTACAGGGAAACCATTTTTGTAACAATAAGAAAGCGCGTCTTCAATTGGAGTACCTGAATTGCTCTGTCCGTCCGAAACTATAAGGACATAATTTTCAGGAGATGCCTGCTGCAGAATAGCATCCCCAAGAGAAGTCTGCGAGCCTGAAATGCTTGTAATTGTAACAGGAACTTTGCTGCTAAGTTTCTCGGATATATTTTGCGCACTCCCTTTCTGAAGCAGTTCCATACTTGTGGTTTCGTCTGAAATTATGGTTATCCTGGATTGATTGGTCTTTGGGGAAGTTATCTCTGCGGAATATGGAGCTGCTAGTGCCAGAATCAGGAGGAATGCAACAAGTACATGGAAAAAAAGATGTTTTTTACTGGCTCTTTTTCCCAGCCCGAAAAGCAAGAAGACCGCCAGAGGCAGCAGGAGAAGCAGCTCAGATTTATATAGAAAACCAAAACTCATACTAAAATCAAAGCTCATATTATTCGCCTCCTGAACATGACCACATTCTCAAGAATAAGAAGGAGCAGCACGGTGTAAATCAGATATTTTCGGAATTTGTCAGGTGATTTCGTATACAGGTCTTCTTTCTGGACATCTTTGCTCTCGCCTGTCAGATTTAATCGATTCTCAGTAAAGGTATTTGACTCGGTGGAATCATAGAGGTTAGCTGCAATGGTTTTCTGGTTCAACTCATATAGCCCGCATTTATCGTAGTAAACAAACTTATTGCTGATCGTTTCCCCAGGGGTTTTGACTCTTACATTCTGGTCAAATGCCTGGTATCTGCCTGTGTTTACGTTGGTTTCACTGATGTCCCCGATTCCCCATAAATATTTGAGAAGCTTTGCCCAGAATACCGGATACGTGGGAACCGTAGGGAAATTGTTCCAAGCCTCATTTCCAGCAGTATTGCTAATCCCCACATAGGTAGCTGTCCCGTTGTTGATCTTCCAGGTACAGACTACAGGCCCGGCTCCTTCGAGTTCGGCAAGCACCAAGGCATTTTCACGCGGAACCACAGCCAGGTACTTTCGAGTGTAAACGTCGTTAAACGAAATTCCCTCAAAAATCTGTGTTCCGCTCCCTGTAGTCTCAATCGTATGGCTGGAGTCTTCTTCAATTGAGCTTATCTCTACAGGAAGAACAGGATATAACTCATGCATTTCCGAAGAGTTATACAGGCACCCGTTTCCTATAACTATCAGGTCTTTCCCGCTTTGCGCATAAGAGACGACTTTCTTTATGGTGGATGCTGGAAGGGGTTCATGCTCACAATCTATGACAATAGTATCATATTTTTCAATAGTATCATATTTTGCATCATCGGCCGGAAGATCGTGCTGTACATCGACCTTAAGGCCAGGCATAAGAGATAAGGCCGTAATCAGAGGAGATTTGCTTACAGCCGGGTCAAGGTCTGTTAATATAAGCATTTGCTTCAGCCTGATTTCAGGGATAGAAATCCAGGCAGTATTATCACAGGATACTGAATCCTTATTGAGAATTTCCACAGTTGATATGCCCTGAGGGATACTGGAGAATTTTATCTGCTGAGTCCCGAATTCCCCAAGCGATGTCGGCTTGCTTATTTTTTGGGTAGAAATTAGGCCTGATTTGCTTTCCAGCTGCACATCGAGCTTTACACTCTCATTATTAAAGTTTTTGACAGTGCAGGTGTACTCATAGGTTCCATCATTTTGATCTTTCAGATATCCGCCTATAATTGCATAATTGGAAGTTGCTTTGCCTACCTGTCTGAACTCAAGTTCCATATTTTTCGCCCTAGCGATTTTCATATATGTTTCAGGGGCTTTCCCTGCCCAGTTTTCAAAGTCAGATATGACTACAATTTTTGCTTTTTGATTTCCCTCGTCGTTTACAACGGTCAGAATAGCTTCAGGAATCTCACCAGAAGTATCCTTGGATTCCAGGTCGTTGATTATCTCTTCGGCACTGGCTGCATCTATTGCTTTTGCAAGCACCACAGGCATACTTTCGGCAGCAATGACAGTGTTTTCCTTGCCCAAACATTCTATTGCTATGGATTTGGCAGCCTCGATTCGGTCAGGTACGGCCATGCTGGCAGATGAGTCTATGATAACCACAACTCTTTCCGAATTCTCTGTGATATTTTCAAGTAAAGGGCCTGCAATGACAAACGCCATAAGGATCAGCGCAAGTAACTGTAAAAAGAAGAGTGGATCTGTTATTTTTTTGCTGGGCTTACGCCTGGAATCCAATGAATTCCTGCTGATGTTCCGGACAAACATCAAAGAAGGCAGGATTATCGGTTTTGGACGGGGTTTAAGTAAGTAAACTATAACCAGAGGGATTATACCTGCAAGCGCAACCAGACCCATAGGAAATTCATAGTCCATAGGCAGAGTCACCCTTTACCTATGATAGTAAGAATAGCATCAATCGGCCGATTGTCAATACTGATTTTGAAATAAGGAATTTTAAAATCGTGTGTGATTTTATCCAGCTCAGCCATATGTTTCCCGAATTCGGCTGCATATTCCTTCCTGAACGTCTGGCCCACTGAGATGCTGAATTCCTCATTTGTCTCACTATCAATAAATTTGACTGTACCGTCTACGGTTTCAGGCAGGTTGATCTCGGTTTCTTCATAGAGATGTATAAGTACGAGCTCATGCCTGCACAACCTGTGTACAGCATATCGGATAGAATCGGGATCATCCAGAAAATCTGAAATTATAAAAACCATTGATTTTGACTTTATTCTGGGATATATGGAGTCTGCACAGTCTGCAAGCTTTGTTTTCCCACTAACTGAGATTTGGGAGAGGTTGTCAATCGTTCTAAGAAATTCTTCCCTTCCTTTGAGGGCTTTAGTATAGTCTACATTCTCCGCAAAGGTTGCAATCATGTACTGGTCGTTGTAGCGCATTACAATGTAAGAAATTCCTATAGCTACAGTTGATGCGTATTCGAATTTGTTCGGATAATTCTCTGGAAAGAGCATGCTGCTGCTGGCGTCAAGCAATATTACCATATTCAGGTTTTTGTCTTCTTCGAACCTGCGTATATACAGTTTTTCAGTACGGGAATAGAGATTCCAGTCTATTCTTTTTAACGAGTCTCCGGGATTGTATTTTCTATGGTCTACAAGGTCAAGCCCAGATCCCTTCCTTGTTGAGAGATGGCTGCCTGAGTGAACGGCTGTTACCCTGTTCCTAATCGGGAGTGAATACCTGTCAAGCTGAGTCAGGAATGAAGTATCGATCTTATGTTTTGCACCGCCCATATCCTATCCTTGCCTCCAACCACCTTAGGTCATAATCTCCAACCATACTCTATCCCTATCTTCAGTAACTTATTATTAAACTTCCAACTATACTCAATCCCTGCATCCTGCCAGATTTATCGCCAGTTTCAGCCGCGTTCTCGTTCATTATATAGTTGTTTTTTATCCTCCAGGATTTTTTGTATAATTTTATCGCTTGTAGTATTGTTCCGTGCAGCGTCAAATGAGAGAATAATTCTGTGGCGAAGAACGGGGAGTACCATAGCGTCTATGTCTTCTTTTTCGACGTATCTCCGGTTATCAAGAAACGCATTTGCTTTTGCACAGAGAATGAGGGCTATTGACGCCCGCGGGGATGCACCGGCTTCTATCAGTTCAGGCAGATTTCGAGTATGGTTCACGATCTCGATTGCGTATCTTTTGAGTTTATTGGAAATTGGAATTCTCCGGGTGATCTGCTGGAGTTCAAGGAAAGTCTCTTTGTCTATACATCTTCTGACAGACGGTCTAAATGCCTCTGCATACCGGTTTACAATTTCGAACTCCTCTTCTTTTTCCGGGTATTGCAGCTGGATTTTCAGTAAAAACCTGTCAAGCTGGGCTTCGGGCAAGGCATAGGTTCCTTCCATCTCAATCGGGTTCTGGGTAGCGAGTATAAAAAAGGGTTTGTCAAGCAGATATGTAGTATTTGCAATTGTTACCTGCTTTTCCTGCATGGCTTCAAGCAGCGCAGACTGAGTTTTTGGCGAGGCACGGTTGATCTCATCGGCAAGGACAATGTTTGCAAAAATAGGGCCCTGCTTGAACTTGAAGTGTTTGGAGCCTTTCTCATCATCTTCAATTATGTCAGTGCCCGTTATATCCGCAGGCATGAGGTCAGGCGTACACTGTATCCTGCTAAACTTCATATTCATAATCTGGGAAATCGTGGATATGGTAAGGGTTTTACCCAGTCCAGGATTGCTTTCGACCAGCACGTGCCCTTCGCACAGCATGGCTATAAGGATCTGCCTTATCATTTCTTTCTGGCCGACTATGGAATTGCCTATCTCTTTAAAAATAACCTCGAAAATTTCAGAGGCTTTTTCATAGGTCGGTTTTAAATTAAGTTCCGAATCTTCAAGCTGGATTTCCTGTATTTCTCGCATTGGAACTCCTCTTTTTTCAAGATGAGAGTTTTTCAAAATACTGTTTTATCAGCGGTTCATATTCTTCAGGCAGGTCTTCGGTATAGGTCTGGCTGTACCTGAATCCTTTTTTAGAGCTATTTGAGCTTTCATTTAACTCACTGTCTGTCTCTGAATCTACCCGGTTTGTAAATCCAAGTCCCAGGCTCGGGTTGATCTCCATTTCAATCTGTTCTCCGTTTTTTATTATGACAGCTTCTACACCATACTCGGTCTCATCAACAGTTTCATTTTCCACCTCGCCTGATGCCGTTACGTCCGGTAAGTTCGGAATTTTCTCTGTCAACTGTCTGGGAGAAATGTCAAAGCTAAAACCTTCAGTTATGCAGAGAAAAATTGATCCGCTAAATAACAAAAATATTACAAACGTGCGGAGGATCTGCCTGCGTGGAGCAAGTTTTTTAATATTAATGTCGATTAACTCATTATGCACATTATGAAAAAGTTCATTTGTAACTATATTGAAATTTTGTTTATTATCGCAGGCCGTAACTAGCTTTGTCCTGAGCCCTGGAAAATTCCTCTCAAGCATGCTTATGAAGTTAAATTCCCTTTTTTTCCTGAGCAATTTGTCGCAGGTAACTGCGAAAAAGATGAATATAACCGCTCCCACAGCCATTAAAATAATATTGAACCTGTAAAGGTCAATGTAGTTCTGGGTTTTAGAAAATGTTTCCATTCCGGGAAGAAAATAAGCAAACTCGTAGGCATTGAATAAAATCATAAGCAGGAAAAGAAAGGTAAATCTCTCAGCTATTATTAAGAGCCGCAAAAGCCCGTAATAGTGCTTCAAATAAGTTCTATATTTTACCAGCACAGGCTCAAAAAACATGTAAATCCTTCCATTATTGGAATTTAACGCTAAATATATTGCAGAAGTTACTAAAAAACTTTTCCAATAATTTGGGTAATTTATATAGGTTAAAAATTAGAAAAATGTGAGGATTCACAGGAATATAATCCAGTTTACCGGAAATAATCTCAAATATTCTTGATTATTCGGAAAGAATATACTTAATTATTATACTTTATAATTTCAACAGTTTTACGATCCAATTTAATATAGTTTTAATCAGCAATGTACTTATTTAGTTTAATCATTACAGTTATAAAAAGCATGGAAGAAAAATATGATAAAACCAGACTGGAATGTTTTTAAAGCAAAATTTAGCGAAAATCCTCAACGTAGTTTCGAATGGTTTTGTTATTTATTGTTCTGCAAAGAATTTGATAAACCACATGGCATATTTCGCTACGTCAATCAGTCTGGGATGGAAACAAACCCAATTAAATTTGGAAACGAGTGTGTTGCTTGGGAAGCAAAGTTTTATGAAGACAAATTGTCCGATCATAAAGATGAATTTATTAAGAAGTTAAAAATTGCCAAAAAAAGGAATCCAGAAATAAGTAAATTATATTTCTATACTCCTCTTGATTGGACTGAAAATAGTAAAACTGTTAAAAGAAAAACCAAGACTCAAGATGAGATAGAAATAAGTGCAAGAGATGAAAAAATTGAAATCATATGGAGAGGAGCTAGTTTTTTTGAATCTCCATTTGTCTCTATTCAGAATGAGACAATTGCTAAACACTTCTTTAGTCTAGATAAAAATATCGTTAATCTAATAAAAACTCAACAGATGCATTCTGAAAATATTATAAGTGGAATACAAACGTATATTACTTTTAGAGATCAAGTTATTGAAATTGATAGAAGCAATGAACTAGATAGACTACAGAGTGATTCAGAAAAAATATTAATTTTAAGTGGTCCAGGTGGCGTTGGTAAAACTTCAATTATTAAAAACCTTTATGAAAATCTCAAGGAAAAAACTCCATTTTATATCTTCAAAGCAACTGACTTTGAAATAAGAAATATACAGGATTTATTTAGAGATGTGAGTTTGCAAGAATTTATAGAAGCTCATATCGATGACAAAGATAAAATTATTGTAATCGACTCAGCAGAAAAGTTATTAGACTTAAAAAATACCGATTCTGTTAAAGAATTTTTAACTATACTGATTCAAAAAAACTGGAAAATAATTTTTACTACAAGAGATAATTATTTAGAAGATTTAAATTTTCAATTTTTTGAAATATATAAAATTATTCCATTAAATATCAACATACAAAACTTAGGATTAAGTGAATTAGAAGTAATTTCCGATCAATATGGTTTTTCATTACCCAAAGATGGGAAATTACTCGATCTTATTAAAAATCCATTCTACCTAAACGAATATTTAAAATTTTACAAAGAAGATGAACAACTAGACTATACTAATTTCAGAAGGACATTATGGAATAAAATCATAACTAAGTCTAAACCCTCAAGAGAACAATGCTTTTTAAAAATGGCTTTTGAAAGGGCAAATAAAGGACAATTTTTTGTCACACCAGACTGTGAAACACGAATTCTAGATAATGAATTAAAAAATGATGGAATTTTGGGATATGAGTCGCCTTACGGGTATTTCATCACTCACGACATTTATGAAGAATGGGCACTGGAAAAAATAATTGAAGTAAAATTTGTGAATAGGACAAGTAATCAAGAATTATTTGAAAATATTGGGCATTCATTACCAATTCGTAGAAGTTTTAGAAACTGGGTTTCAGAACAACTTTTATTGGGAGAAACTTCAATTAAAGAATTCATAGAAGAAATAATTGAGGATGAAGAAATTGAGTCATTCTGGAAAGATGAAATAATAGTTTCCATTTTACTTTCAGATTACTCCGACTTCTTTTTTGAAAATTCCAAAGACAAATTACTGATCAATAATCAAGAACTGTTAAGAAAATCAATTCTTTTATTGAGAATCGCCTGCAAGGAAGTTGATGAAGAGTTAATTAAGCAATTAGAAATAAAAGACTTAAATTTGTTTTCTCTAAAATATGTTTTAACAAAGCCAAAAGGTCAAGGCTGGAAAAGTCTTATCAAATTTATCTTTGAGAACTTAAATAATATAGGTATTGAGAATATTTGCTTTGTTTTGCCAGTAATTTATGACTGGAATAGTAAATTTAAGGAAGGGACTACCACAAGGTTGTCAAGTTTAATTGCTCTTCACTACCATCAATGGGCAATTAAAAAAGACATCTATCTATCTAACGATGACACAGATAGGCTTTTAAAAACTATTTTATATGGCTCGCTCGAAATAAAAAACGAGTTAATAGGAATTTTTGATGAAATTATAAAAAATCAATGGAAACATTACAATGATCCATATTACGATTTGTCAAAAATGATTCTGACAACATTTGAGGGAATTAATGTTTGTAAGGTTCTTCCAGAGAAGATTTTACAAATAGCTACTTTATTTTGGCTTTATACTCCTGCGCAAGAAGACTTTTTCAACTATTCAGGTATTGGAGTGGATCAGTACTTTGGTATAAAAAAGAACAACTTTGACTATTTTCCAGCAAGCTCCTATCAAACACCAATATACTGGTTATTGCAAGTTTCCTCGAAGAAAACAATTGATTTTATTTTAGATTTTACAAATAAAACAGTTGAATTCTATGCGAAATCAAATTTAGATAAAGATGTTGGAAAAGTTGAAGTTTTTCTCGAAAAAAGTAGTAGTTTAGAGCAATACATAAGTGATAGACTTTGGAATATGTACAGGGGGACTCAAGTAGTTGTCCCACATGTTTTAGAGTCAATTCACGCGGCTCTGGAGAAATTTCTTCTTGAAATCGGAAAACATGTTGATTCGGTAACACTAGAAAATATGCTTTTTTATCTCATTAGAAACTCGAGATCTGCTTCTATTTCAGCTGTAGTAGCAAGCATTGTTTTAGCATACCCTGAAAAAACGTTTAATATTGCTATAATTTTATTTAAAACAAAAGAGTTCTTTCTATATGATGCAAGCAGATTAGCCTTTGATCAAGGGCACAAAAATTCTCTTTTACTGTTAAGAAATAGTGTTGGAATTGACACCAAAAACAAAATTCACGAAGACGAAAGATTGGAAACATGTGATGCCAAACATAGAAAACTGGCTTTAGAAAATTTGTTTTTAAATTATCAATTATTCAAAAGGGAGGAGACAAGTGAGAAGGAAACAGAGAAAAGAAAAACGATCTTGTGGCAGATATTAGATGATTATTACAAAAGATTACCAAATGAATCAGAAGAGACCGAATCAGATAAAACTTGGAGACTTTTCCTTGCAAGAATGGATAGTAGGAAAATAAACCCAGTAGCAGAAGAAACTGATGATGGCGTCCTTATTTACTTGAATCCTGAAATTGAACCAGAGCTAAAGGAATATAGTGAGAAATCACTGGAACAAAGTATTGAACCAATGAAATATTCCTCACTTAAGTTTTGGGCACAGTGCAAAATGAAAAATGATGGCGAATATAATAAGTATGAAAAATATGAGAATGACCCTAAGCTTGCTTTCAAAGAAGCAAAAAAGATTTATGAAGATGGACATTTTTATTTATTCAGTGATTCTATCCCTGCAGACGTCTGCTCTGTTTTAGTAAGAGACTATTTTGAAAAGCTTTCAATAGAAGAAAAGAATTTTTGCAAAAATATTATTTTAGAAGCAGCTTCTTTACCATTTAGAAAAGGATATCAGTATCAAGTGTCTGATGGAACACAGTCCGCTATTTCTGTTCTTCCAGTTCTATTAAATGAATTCCCAGAAGAAAAAGAAAGTGTCAAAGCAGTTTTGTTGCTCAATTTATTCAATGATCATTCTATTAATATGGTTGGAGATGGCTTTAATGTTTTTTCTATTATAACAGTACAGAAATTGTGGGAAAACAATTTTGATGATGCTCAATCAATGTTATTTGGATATTTAATTTTAAAACCAAAATATAATGAAATAAAAGAAAACCTTATAAAAAACAATTACAAGGATCTTTCTCAGCGTAGTGAAAATGCAGTAATAACAAAATTTTTGGAGAATGAGTACGATTTGCAGAAAATTCTAAATAACGAGTTATCTTTTGAAGATTTAAAAGACATTAAGCAACTAGATTTATATATTTTAAATATAGCTTTCCAATTGATTCCTCTAAAAACAAACAATAAGGAACATAAAGAAATAGTCAAAGAAATAATCTCTGCCTTTGCTGAAAAATTAATGTCAAAGGATAGAGATAATGAAATTGATTACAATATTCGCTATGCTTTTCTAAGGAAATATGCTTTTTTTGTATTAAGTTCTCCAAAAGAAGAAATTGAAAACTATTTAAAACCGTTTCTTGATAATTTTAATAGTTCAGAAGCAATTGCCGACTTATTTGAAGAGTTCATTTCCGCTGAAGATTCTCTAAATAAATACGAATGTTTTTGGGAAGTTTGGAACATGTTTAATCCCAAGGTAATTGAACTTTGCAAAAATGGGGATGAAAATTGGTACATAAATAAAATCATAAAAAGTTACCTCTTTGCACAAAATTCTTGGAAAACTAACTCTGAATTGAAGGCGTTAAAGAATGAAAACAAAAATTTTTTTAGAGAAATTTCAAAGAAAATAGGTTATTGCCCTTCAGTTTTATATGCTATTTCAAAATTATTGAATAGTATAGGAAGTTCTTATTTAAATGAGGGAGTATCTTGGATTTCAAGTATATTGAAAAATAATAAAAAATTATTGGATACAAAATTAGAAACTGATACTATTTACTACTTAGAAAATCTTAGTAAAATATATATTTACAAAAACCGTGAAAATATAAAGAAAACAACAAAATTGAAGCAAGAAATTTTAATAATATTAGATTTTTTAATAAAAAAAGAGTCTGTTGTTGGTCATATGTTGAGAGAAACAATTATATGATGATTACTATTCAACTCTGTCAAACATCCAATATTAACGGAAATCCAATCCTGTATAGAAATTCAGGCCTGCAAGGACCTGCAAAGGATATTCACTCCTGAACGATTCCATCCTTCAACTTTATTACCCTGTCTGCGTATTTGGCATGCCACTCTTCGTGGGTAACCATTACAATCGTCTGTCCTTTTTCCTTATTGAATTTCTCGAAAAGGTCAAGGACTTCCTTTGAGGTCTCGGAGTCAAGGTTGGCACAGGGCTCGTCTGCAAAAAGGACTCTTGGAGAATGAGCAAGAGCTCTGGCTATTGAGACTCTCTGCTGCTGGCCTCCGCTCATTTTGGAGGGAAGCTGCTGCAGGCGGTCGCCAAGCCCAACTGCAGCAAGAATTTCTGCGGCTGCGGACTCGCATTCGGTTTTACTTTTGCCCTGCATCATAAGGGAAATATAGACATTTTCCATAGCATTGAGCTCGGGAAGTAAAGCATAGTCCTGAAAAACATAACCCAGGTTATGCAGTCTGAATTTGCCTTTTTCTCTGTCCGACATGCGGGAGGTATCCGTACCGTCTATAATGACCTTTCCTGAGTTTGGGGTATCAAGCAGGCCGAGCTGGTTCAAGAGAGTGGTCTTGCCAGAACCGCTCGGGCCCATGATTGCAACGAACTCTCCACGCCGGATTCTTACATTTACGCTGCGCAGGGCCCGAACCTCTACCTCTCCCATCTTGAAGGTACGTACGATATCGGCACCCTCTATAATAGTATCCTCTGTCAGGTTTCGGATTTTATCCATACTTTTTACCATATTTTCGGTCTGTTTTTGGGTCTTATCCATACTTTTTTCCGCATCCTCAGCCTGTGTTCGGATTTTTTCCATAGTTTCACCCTTTATTTACCCCAGATCAGATCAAGAAGATCTTTCTGAGCCAGTTTGTACGCAGGAATTACCGAGCCTACTACAGAAGCCAGGAACAGGAGGACTGCACGATTTATGGCTTCTGCATTGTCCAGCCTGAGGCTCATGGCTCCAAGCGGGACTTCTACAGGGTGGGAAACCGTATAAGGCACAAGCCCGAAGCGCATAAACGCGTAGCCAAGTATAACACCCGCACCTGCGTAAAGCATGGCCTGGAGCACAAAGGATGCAACTATTACGTTCTGTTCGATCCCTATTGCTTTCTGAACCCCAATCTGTCTCTTTTTGTTCACTAAATTTACGTAAATGACCACAAAGATTATCACAAAAGCGATTAGCAGGCCGACAGCGTTCATAATATTCCGAACCATCCCAAGCGTGCTTTCGATCAGTCGAAGAATACCTGCAAATTCATGCCAGGTACGGATATTCTCACTAATTCCAAGAGAGAGGAGTGAAGTCCTAGTATCGTACTCAGATGTACCATCTGTGGTTTTAACAGCTATTTCTTGGGCAAGGTCCCTGCCCCCAATACCCAGCATTTCTTCAAGGTCGGCTCTGGCAAGATAGGCTGAGGCATCAGCCATGAAGTAACGCGTTGTGTAGATCCCTTTTACCCTGAATTCCCGAGTTACGCCTCCGATTGTGAGCTCAACGGTGTCTCCGACTTCTACACCTCCTAAAGACCTCGATTCCATAAGGGCTCCGAAACCTCCTGAGACCTCCCTGCCCAGAATGATCTCTCCTCTATCAGGCCTGCTCAGAAATTCCCCACTAATCACAGCGTCCTCAAGACCTGTTACAAAGATCTCATCCGCAGGATCTATCCCATAAACCGTAGCTCCGATTTCCTTCTCTTTATAATGGAAGTTTCCGGTCGTTTTCAGGCGAGCCGAGGTTCCTACTACCTGTGGAAGACTTTCTATCTTCTTCTGGAGGGCTGAGGCATCTTCGATATAGCGTTCCTCTTCCTTTGGTTCGATCACAACGTTTCCGGTCTGATAATCCACCATAAGTTCATTGAACTTGAGAGTAACTCCTGCAAGCATGCTTGAAAAAAGCACAAGCTGGATAAAGATCAGGGCCAGAACAAAGATTGTAAAGATTGTAATCCCTTTATTGCCCCTGATTATGTAGCGGCTAGCAAGGAAGAAGGAAAATCGAGCTTTTTCGAGCATGATAAGCGTCCTTTCGGGTTAACTCCATTTTCAGGCTTGTATTCAGGATTTTAGAGCTTGCCTTTCTTTCTCATATAGAAAAACGCAACTGCAAGAACCAGGACTGCTCCGATCGCAATCGGGAAAATGCCTCCTTCCTGGCTTTTCACATTATAAGTCAGGTTCTCGCTAACCTTGTGTTCACCGAAATCATCCTCATACTCGACCAGCAGTGTTACATCCTGATCACCTGTTTTTCCAGGGGTGAATGTAAAGACTGCAGGAGCATCATCATCTTTATCCAGCCGCCCGAGAAAAGCCCCTGTACTGCCGCTGCCCTCAAGCCCCTCAAGCCTGGCTTTGACTGAGCGAGCTTCCCCATCCCCAACATTTTCAAGCCTTAAAGTCAGGGAGACCTGCTGCCCTTTGACAGGAATTTCCGGATCAAATTTCAGACTTGAAATATCAATTTGCGCTCGATTAAGTACGTTAATTCCAATTTCCTGCACCTTGTCTATCTGGAAACTGTCAGTGTTGTTCGAGGCTGTTATCCGTAGGGGAATCCTGTAGGGCTGCACATCGGCATTGCTGCCTAGGAGAAGTTTGAACGAGAGATTTTCGGAACTGCCTGCACTCAAGTTCTCAAAGAAACGGACGTTATCTTCCAGCGGGATTAAAGGCGACGAGTTGTTGAGGTTAAGCATTACCCTGACATTTTTTGCGTCCCCGTTTCCTGCATTTTTAACTGATGTCTTGAGGTAGAACTCCTTTCCAGGAACTATGGCTCCTGAAGATGAATTATCCTCATTTACAGGAAGAATTTCAGTTCCTCTAAGGACAAGATCCGGATTTCCTTCAACCCGAATAGGAATTCTTCTTGAAAAACTTGTCCCGCTCTTGTCTTTAATAGTGAATTCAAGCTGATAGATTCCGGATTCAGCTTTAGGATCTACCCTGAAATAGAAATTCAGTTCGACCTTGGAACGCTGCCGCATTTGTTCAATCTGGAAATTTCGTTCGGTGTTCGTTCCGGAACCGTAAAGCCCTGACGTGCTATATTTAAAAATGAAAGGATTAATTTCCTCAATCCCTACTATCACGTTTTCTGCTGGCTCGTCTCCGGAATTCTGGATATTGATCTTTATGAGCAGATCCTCGCCCGGCCTGGCAGGATTAGGGTTAATCTCCGAGACCTCGACTCCAAGATGCGTATTTCCAGACACTACAACTGCAGAAGCCGGATCCGTCAAAAAGATAGTTATCATCAGTAAGGCAAGTAAAAAATGAAAAAATGATGCTGAACTTCTATCTGTCAGTGTTCTGTTTACCGATTTTCGATTTACCAGTTTTTTACCTATTGATTTTCGGCCTCTCGATATTTTGTTTACTGATCTTCGATCTTCTGGTATTTTATCCACTGATCTTCGGTTTCTCGATATTTCATTCATCAATTTCCGATCTGCGGACATTCGATCTATTAGCTTCTGCTTCTTTTTCCCGGTGCAGGAACGCTTTTCTGGACAGGCGGGCTTCATATATAACAGTCCTCATGCCTAGTTTATAACGGTTGCACTTTACTTACAACCTGTAACATGTTGTATTTTTCTATTTCAGCCCTTGTAAAGTATCATTGGGCAAAATTCACTTTCAGAAATCTCACGGCTTAATCAAAAAAATGATTTTATTCAGCTTGAAAAGAAAGTTGGTTAATATCAATTTTAATATTATAGATACGTCTCATTACTACTGATGAAAAAAGGGATAACGTGATCATTAGCTAACAATTAAGAAGTCAGCTCACTGAAATTTGCCTATTGAATCTTAATAAAGAAGATTAGATTATTATAAGGAAGACTATTATGTTTTTTGCTCAGGCGGGGCAATTACAATAGACACTATACTTTTATAAACTCCACATTTTTTTCACGAGATAGTTTTGGACGTATTATTTTATTACTGGTAAATTTATTTAGAGTACATATCTCCCAAATATTTCTGAAAAATTTTCTCTTCGAACTAATAACTTGGAAATACCTTCCTTTGTAATCACAACTTTTGCAGGCCTTGGAAATAAGTTAGCATTTGAGGCAAAGAAATCTGAATATGCACCAGTATCATAGAATAGTAAATAGTCTCCTCTTTGAGGTTTTTTCATTAGTTTACTCTTTATTTTGCAGAGGAGGTCCCCAGTAAAACATAAATTTCCTGCAATAAATGTTTCAAAGTGTTCGCCCTTCTCAATATCGTTTGCAATTTCTACTCTGTGCAACTGTTCCGGGACTATAGTACCAAAAGTATGAGAATTAACTCCCAAATTTACATGAACAATATTCTCTCCACTCGGGGTTTTTGAAACATGACAAACTTTTGCAATAGTTACTCCAGCATTCCCTACCATACTTCTCCCGGGTTCTATAACAAGAAGCGGAGATCCAATCTCTTCCAATTTTTCTTTAAATGTTTTGTTTGCAGAAAATTTCTCGTTTAATAATTTTGGAATAAAGGTATCTGGAGTATACTTGCATGAGAGTTCCTCACCAATCCATTCCAGATTATTTAAATCGAAATTATATTCATATCCGATAAACTCATTAGCCCACGTATAATTTTCTTTTCGCGTATTTTTTATCTTCTCTTTAATTGTATTCCAATCCTCAAATCCGAAGTACTGGATACCCAACCCGCCTCCCATATCTATTTCCTTTATGTCAAATCCAGCTCTTTGAGCATCTCTGGATAGATTTATCAACGTATCGAGAACGATGTGGTATGCACTAATATCAGTTATTTGCGACCCAAGATGAACCATCAGGCCGTTTGGAATTAACATATCCATATCCAGGACTTTTTGGAATACTGAACTAGCTCTCTTAATATCAATTCCGAATTTACTCCAGTCACTTGAAGTCATAATAGCTCGTGAAGTGATATGCTTAATTGGAAAACCTGCAAGTCTCAGATTTATTTTTGCAGGCACTCCCAATTCTTTTGCAATTGAATCAATTGTTTTTAATTCCTCTTCGGGATCAGCGTTTATTATAATTTCTCTGGTTATGCATTCCTCAAGATAAGATTCACTCTTGCAATTTCCATTTGCCCTTATTTTCTCGGCTGAAATCCCTGCATTGAGTGCTAATTGTAATTCGTACTCTGAAGCAACATCCGCTCCAGAGCCTAATTTTGACAGAAGAGAGAGAATATAGTTACTTGCATTTGCTTTGACTGCATAACATATTAGATGATCTTTATACTCTTTTTCAAGTGATTGCTGATATTTCTTATAATTTCCTACAATAAGGTCTTCAAATAAAACATATAAGGGAGTGCCATATTTTGTTGCTAGCTCAACCATATCTGTACCATAAAT
This sequence comes from Methanosarcina sp. UBA289, assembly GCA_002496565.1. Classification (GTDB taxonomy): domain Archaea; phylum Halobacteriota; class Methanosarcinia; order Methanosarcinales; family Methanosarcinaceae; genus Methanosarcina. Next base: position 43,708 of record DAKJ01000027.1, read on the forward strand.
TTTTCGATGATTCTCTTCAGTTTTATCGATATGCTTGTTCCATGGTCCTTTATCAGAGATCATTTTAGCCACCACAAAATTTATTCACAGCTCAAAGAGTTCGAAGAGTCCCATTTAGAAATACTGAGATATCGACAGAAAAAATATCAACAGAAAAAAAATCGACAGAAAAAATACACGTGGAAACCATGAGCTTACTTTACGCAGATAACTTGTTTTGTCTTAGTAGTATTACCAATCGCGTTTGTCTAATTGGATAGCATGCACCATAGCTGTGTAATATATTATACTGTAACTGTATAACATACGTTGCTTATCATAATGTAATAATAATATAAATTTTCTAGAGAAAATGTATTTAGAACTTATAATCACGCTTGCATGGAATCTATAAAGGAAGCACACGTACAGATTTTCTGTATTTTCTATGAAGTATGGATGGGCCATTCCGTTCTTTTTAATATTTTTATGAATATCGAGTTTGAATGTTTGAATGAGTTTGAATGTTTGAATGAGTTTGAATGTTTGAATTATAGTGTTTTAAAGTATATTTTTTCTTTTATCCTTCATAATCCCGGAAAAAAGCAGAAAGTTTCATCTGCTCAATATTCTGAACTGTGTTAATTTGCACTTCTCCTATTACTTCCTGTTTTTGTTTCTCCGGTTTTTCTTTTCTCTCGGGCTTCAGTACATTTTCAAAAAAAGAGGATTCATCTTCTGAATTTAGAGAATCTCTATAATACTGACTTGTCTTTTCCTGCCAGTTTTCCGAAAGCAGCAGGAACTTTACTCCCCTTTTCTCTTCATTCCATTCCCAGACTCCGGCCTGGTAGAAGATGGCTCCTAACTGGCTTGAAAGCTGGGCAGAAGACACCTCTGGCCGAAGTTCATACAGAAATTTCCCGATTCCATCCTTTTCCGTACCCATACACAGTTTTGCAGCGTCGTTAGCAAGGGATTTCCATTCTCCATCCAGCATAGACTCATAGAGCCTGCCCAGATGGATACAGCTAATATTATCGACTCTGGGAAACCGATTATTTCTGAATTTCCTTTTTATGAAGGGGTTTCCCCGATTATCTATCCGCCAGGAAAAGACCTTATGCTTTGCGCCGAGAATTCTGGAATGAGTCCAGGAAGCAGCCATGAAGGATAATCCAAGTATAGACATAAAAAAATTGCTTATTGTATATTAGAACCCTTAGCGTATGCAAATCTGATGATTTAATCAAAAACTACCTAAGCAGCTTCAATAGTTCTAATATCTTTTTCAGATTTCCAAAGTTAAGTGGCACAGGCGTTTACATAACTTCTGACAATAATCCAGAGAACAAGCCAACCAAGTACAGAAAGTAAATCTTTTTTTAACTGTATATCCATGCGTCTATCTAACTCACCCATCATATTTAATTTTTTTTCTATGTTTAAAATTGATTAATCTGCGATTAACTCCACAAGAATATTTTCAGTTTCCCCTCTGCAAGCTCTAATTATGTTACATGATTATTTTATAAAGTAACTCAGTATTCAAATAAGTAAAAAGAATAATCTATAAAGCCTGATCATTTATGTAAATTTATGAAAACTGAATTTTACAACAGCATATAATTATTAATTAAGTATTTTAAAAGAGATTTCAGAACTAAAGGATCAAGATATTTTAGTATATAAGTATCAGTACTTAATAGTTAACATGTGCTGATAACGAAGTCTGAGTAGAGAGCTTCAATAGGTAACGAAAATAATTTCCATAAGATAAATTTGGAAAATGAAATAACTTGTTCATTTTTTTGTAATTATGAACCTCATCGTGAATTCCGTCCCATTATTCCTTTTCAATTCAAGTTCACCATCTAATTGATCTACAAGAGAAGTTACCAACTGCATGCCAAGACTATCAAGCCCTTCTATATCAAGATCCTCAGGAATGCCCACACCATTGTCGGAAATTGACAGAGTGAATCTATTATTGGTACTTTCGTAGTCTTTGCTTTCAAATTCTATGGAGTATTCCCTGTGAAGTTTGATTCGAATTTCTCCTTTATTTCTGTCAGGAAATGCATGTTTTAATGAATTGGAAACAAGCTCATTAACGATTATCCCCAGTGGAACAGCGGTATCCATATCAAAGAAAAGGTTCTCTTCCAGATCTATATTTAAACTGATATCGGTGTTACCAAGCCTGTATGTCTGGAAAAGAGTATTAGCAAGTTCTTCAATATATGGCGAGAAGTTAAGTTTATCGAGCTCTTCACCTCTATATAATTCTTCATGGATAAGAGCCATTGATATAACTCTGTCCTGACTTTCTCTAAAGGCTTCGAGAACTTCCGAATCTCTAATATCTTCCTGGTTTTTGAACTGTTCAGCCTGAAGGTCCAGTAGGGAGGAAATTACTTGAAGGTTATTCTTTATTCTATGATGGATTTCCTTTTTACGGGAAGTTTCAATATTAGTAAGAGTTTCTTCAGCTTTTTTGCGCTCTGTAATGTCAGTTAACATACCCATAGCGCCTACATACTTGCCTTCCTTGTCAAAAAGGGGTTTAGTACTAATAAGTGTCCATAGGGGTGAACCGTCTTTACGAACGAGTTTCAATTCATAGTTCTCACTTATTCCCTGCCTCCTCTTTTCCAAATTCATTTTGACAATAGGTTTACTTTCTTCACTGATGAAATCCCATATTGATTTGCCAATAGATTCCTCCATAGTGTATCCGAGCATGTCTAACATTCTCTTGTTAACGTAAGTAATTACGGCTTCGTTGTCAAGTATGATTATAAGCTCGTTTGAGGTCTCAACGATGTTTCGATACTTTTCTTCACTATCCCGAAGTTTTTCTTCTGCTGCTTTTCTTTCGGTGATGTCAATATCCATCTCAAGGATCATAGGAGAACCGTCAACGTCTGTGAACGGAAGGTCATAAGTATCAAATATGCTTCCATCCGGCATGTTGACTTCCCAACGGTGGGGCTGATCGGCTTCAAGTACTTTATATACTTCACATAACTCACATGACTTGGTTCGTCCAAAACAATACTCATAACACTGTCGAATGCAGAGTTCACCAAATTTTTCACGGAAGCAGCGGTTGGCAAAGGCAATTTGATGGTCAGGTGTTAACAAAGTTATCATTATAGGTAGCGTCTCTAGCACGTCAAAGAGCCGCCGCCGTTCAACCTCGATAGCTTCGGTAACCTTATTACGTAACTCATTCTCACGCAACACCTTTTCAGCCTGCTTGCTCTCGGTTATATCTTGGACGATGCCCGCTATACGTATGTTTCCGGTAGCATCTACTCGATGCCGTCCAGCCGTCCGAATCCACCTGATCTCACCATCTATTCGTCGGATACGACACTCGAAATCCCAGTCTTTATACTCACCCGTCGCCTCGCGGAATTTCGCTTCAACCATTTCACGATCTTCAGGGAGCACATGATCAAGTAACATCTCATAAGTCCACTGAGGAAGTAATTGCTTATATCCAAAGATACGATCGTGCTCAAGCGACCTATAGGTAGTATGATCCACAAGGTTGAAATCCCACGCACCTGTGTGGCTAGTTTCAAGCGCGAAACGCAACAGCTCTTCGCTCCTCCGAAAAGCCTCCTCAACTTGCTTGCGCTCGGTAATATCCCTAATTATCATGACCCCTTTCGTAAGGCCGTTCTTATCTTTGAATAATGTACCCGAGATTTCACTTGGGAAAACTGTGCCATCTTTCCGCCTGTGATTGAGTTCTCCCTTGAACCTGCCTGTCCTGACCCTTTCCCCTAGGATATACTTGAGCCTTGGATCAGATGTATCTACAGTCCCATCTCTTCCAACCCGAATAATTTCTTCCTCTGTCATCCCAAACATCTGGCAGGCGGCTGGATTGGCTGCAAGAATAGTCCCATCTGGAACTGTAAGAAAGATACCATCAAGACTATTATCGAATATTGCCTTATACCTTTCCTTGCTTTCTTGCAATGCTTTTTCGGTTTGCTCGCAATTGTTAATATTCTTCCCTGAACCTTCTATTAGCTCCCATTTTCCCTTTCTTTTGCCCAAAGTAAGCTGATGATTCGCGGCAATTTCAATAATATCAATTGAACTACACTTGTCAATTGGATAAGTACAAAGAGCCATTATTGGATATTTGCCAATAACAGAATCCAATAACTTTTCTTGATCAAAGAAGTCATTTCCACTATACCTCAAACCGTCATATCCATTGGCGAGGGCCTTACTGGTCTTTTCAACCAAGTCATTTAATATCGTTTGTGGATCAAAAGTATCTTCTTCTACGTGCCAGTAAGTATAAGGAATAATTTCAATTTGCCCGTTTTCTAGATAAGCGTCAATATCAGGAATAAACACTTTCAAGGCTTCTTTTACTTCTTTTTCATCTAGAGGTTCTGATATAGACCATACGCAATACTCATTATCTTCCAGTCCTGCCTTGAAGTAGGGAACAAGTATATCTATTAAATCTTCTTTTGTCCCATAGAACTGGCAGAAATGTGTTCCCCACGATGGTAGGTTTCCAATAATATTAATACCAGAAGTTCTATTACCGCTTCTCATATTATTCTCTGATAATTCGGGTGTAAAGTCAAAAGTTTCTATTCCAATTATTACTTTATTATTTTTTTCCTAGCTTTAAATTCTTTTTGTAGGCGGCACTTTTATAATTTTTCAGTTATATAAAGAGTCGTATATAAACGTGGTCTTATAAATAATCATCTATCCTATTAATTCAAAATATAATTTATTTGGCGCCAATATCGGTTTGATGAGTGATTTTTTTGTACGTTTGTGAGTACTTTGCACTGATTAAGTACCATCAATTGTTCCGATCCGGCAGTAATTGTTTAGGATTCAAAAGAATATAACTCACAATTTCTTACTCTTTCACTTTTGACCTGCAAAAATAGCTGACTCTGCCTGACTCCAGATTTGCGACCTCCGGTATTTATCATACAGGGTAACATTCAGGGTAAGGAGAAAAAGGAAGAATAGAGTGCCAAAGAGATTTATTGAGCCTTCGTACCTGGCTATCAGGACATGAAACATAAGGACAATTCCAAAATTTACAATAGACATTACTATGAACTCCTGGATAATAGACCTCCATTGAGCCCCACGCCTGGAAAGCCACTGGCTCAATTCGGTATTTATTATAATGAGAAGAGATACCCCGATTGCAACCTGAAAGTTGCTTGCCCGTACATCTGGAAGTACCTGGGCAAAAATTATGCTCAGGAGGGAAACCAACAAAATTTTCTCGATCAACTCATAATTGATGAAGTTGTCAAAAAATTTCTTGCTCGTGTAATTATCTATTACCTTCTTAGCTAAAGGTCCGTCAAAAGGGAAATTTCTGTAACTGGCAGCAACTGTTAAGCCGGACCTCATAGGGGGCAGGTCCCGCAGAAGCCACCAAGCTAGAAAAATAAGGATAACGGCCCAGCCAATAACAATTATCAAATTTAATGGATTATCTTTTATCCAGTCGGTTGTATCTATTCTGGCTATATGTATCCAGTATTCCTGTGGTAGCTTGACAAAGATCCAGATAAAAGCTGCAGTGGTGATCAATTTGTCTTTTGTAAGCACTTTTGGGTCCCACTTAAGGCGGACAAACTCATAAAAAATAAAGAAGTATTCAAAGGTATTAGGAAAAATCAGCAGTAGCTCACGTAGTTGTGTAATCTCGAAAAGAGTTACACCTATCAACCTGTAGTAAAAAAGAAAACGACTTAATTTGAATGCAAAAAGGTTTGACCAGTTTCGCAGGGTTGAAAGATACGTAATTGCAAGGTAATAAATGTCAAGAGCCTTATCGTATTCCTGGTAGCCTTCAAGAGGCAGGCTCGTAAACTGCTGGAAAATTGTCTGATCTACGGTATCAAGGATCATAGAAGCTATTACTGCGGGTAAAGGGTATCTGGGAATAAAGAGCGGTATAACGAAACGTAATATAACTACAGCCCAGGAAACCAGCATAGCCAACGTATCCGGCACGCAAACCTGCCCCCTATCCTACAGGAATTCTCATGTCCTATTTCCTGGCCTGGTAAGTCTGTCGAGCCAGACTGTTGACCGGAAATCAGTATTATAAGCTTGAATTAATACACTAACATTAGCATCCTTATCTAAGTTTGAATTAACAAATTAGTAATATACTCTTGTTTATTATATTGTTTTTATTATTTGTACAGCTTTCTATTGCTTGATTATTATTTTTCATATTGAGACCGAGATACTCATCTCAAACATATTATATGATTGATTTTTATAGGTCGGATTTATAGATATATCCAATTAATTCAAATTAAATAGGGCCAGCTAGATGCCAGTCCTCTTGCCTGCAGCCGAGGTTATTGAAGCTCAGGACGGAAATTATTGCAGATATGTGGGGGTACTCTGCTGAGAAGATGTTGTGGCAAAAGGGAATGGCCTCGCTCTTTGTAGAGTTCTGTACTCGGCAACTAGAGTTATGCCAGGTGTTGATATTATATAAAAGGCCAGAACTGGTAAAAGATCTGGGGGAAACGGTAATGGCACAATTCAGACCTTTTGAAATGGATAATATTCCGATAGAAGAGCAGTTTATGAACTGGAAGGATATTGTCAAACCTCCTTATTACAAAAAATCTGTCGATACATACACTCGAACCCGGGTAATCTTGATGAACGGAATTGAGAATGCTTCGGTTCTTATGTCGCATGCGATGGAGCGAATGACTGTCGATCCGGAAGTTAAACGTCAGATGGCAGCGATGAGGCGTGCGGATTCAATGCAGCAGCAGACGGTTAACTGGCTAAATCCTGCTAACCAGACTATTACAGACTATTATAGAGACCACACTTGGTTATGAACAGGTAGCTGTTGATCTCACTGCAAATCTTGCCAAAAATGAACTGGATCCATATGTAAAGCAGACGCTGGACTTTGCCCTGCTTGAGGACTTCGACCACCTTTACCGCTACAGTTGCCTTTATGATTACATGGAAGGAGGAGATCCTGAGTCTATTGTTCAGGGCAAAACTGAGATAAAAGCCGCAAGACCGACAATTGCCCACCACCGTCATCCTGACGACACAATGCGCAAACATTATGATAAAGATACGGCTGACATCAAAACCAAGATGAACTATCTCACCATTGTTGCAGGCGAGCAGCAGACCGAGCTATTCTACAAATCCCACGGTTTCATGTATTCTGACGAACTTGCAAGGCAACTTTACTCCGAGATTGCCGACGTTGAAGAACAGCACGTGACACAGTACGGGCTGCTCGGTGACCCGCATGAAACAATGCTCGAAAAGTCCACACTCATGCAGCTATGTGAAGCTTATATCTATTTATCCTGCGCCCAGACCGAAACCGATCCAAGAATAAAAGCAATCTGGGAAGATTTTGCAAAAATGGAGATTTCGCACTTCCAGGGCTGTGCCAGCCTCCTTGAAAAGTACGAAGGCAGGGATATCAGAGATATCATAAAGGCTGATGTTATCGAACCACTGGTCGTTTTCGAGCCGAATAAAGATTATGTAAATAAGGTAATCGATGAGCAGCTTGACATCATGCCTTCGAATATGGAATACAAACGGCTCAGTGAGCTCTCCGATAAATGGTCCAGTTTCAAGTTCCAGTGGAAAGTGAATGGAGCTGGCGTGCCAAGTGAAGAGGTCGTCAGCAAAGCGAACAGTGAGCTAGCTAAACGGGATCAGGCAGAAAACGTCAAACAGTTTAAGCGCCAGTTAGCCGATAGGACACAAAAAGTAATTGCTCCGCAAAGAGAAAAAATGATGCCGCATCCCTGATGAAAACTCCTATAGTATATCACTTAATTTAAATACAGGAATGTAGTCTTTAATTTTCAGAGAGGGCGTCAAATAACGCCCAATTTTTTAATTTAGGTAACTTGGTATGATCCTTTATTTAGGTAATTTACCATAACTTGACCATCGAACTTTGTTTGTGAATAACATCAGTAAGATAAATCAGTGCTGTTATCAGCATTTATTCATATTTTGTCCCTTTTTGTCATTCTACTCTCTGTTAATCATAGAATAAAGCCAGTATACTATTTACTGTCAATCTCACTAGCAATCCACGAGTCTACAAACGAGTACAAACTTAAAACAACTATTAGGTTATTACTATTATTACAAACACTATAGGTCTAGTATTATCATCTGTCTACTTACGTGGGATATGTTTTGAAGCCTAAACAGTGGATGTGCTTATCTTTTAGGATATAAAAAAGTGCCACTTTTGAGGTTTTAATCTTCAGGATACGGGGACTCGAAAAAATAAGGGGGCGAGTTACTAAGAGCAGTGAACAGTAGAATTTCTCTGTTATTCCTACATAATTCTGAACTCACTTCCGGCGTTTGATGAATACACCAAGAGGAGGCTAGTGGGATTTAATGATTATGAGAATTATGTCATTACTGACAGGGAGTCAAGGTGTAAAAAACCCAGCAGGCATGCAGCATAAAGGCATTGGCTATAAATGGATCGTGCTTTCAATTACGACTATCGAGATGTTCATGGTATCCGTTAATGGGAGTATTATTCTCATTTCGCTGCCAGCTATCTTCGATGGTATTAATATTGATCCTCTAACCTCATTTCAGTATCTGATTTGGGTGCTTATGGGGTATAACCTGGTCACTGCAACGCTTCTTCTTAGTTTCGGCCGACTCTCTGATATGTATGGCAGAGTTAGGCTTTATAATGTCGGATTTGCTATTTTTACTCTTGGTTCAATCCTGCTTTATCTCACTCCTGATACTGGTGATGCGGGAGCAATCGAAATAATTGTCTTCAGACTTGTCCAGGCGGTCGGTGCATCATTTACTTACTCCAATAGCGCAGCGATTCTCACAGATGCTTTCCCGGAAAATGAACGAGGCAAAGCATTAGGACTGAATATGGTTGCGTTTCTCTCAGGACAGTTCATTGGACTCATCCTTGGAGGCATACTCGCCTTCTATCACTGGCGATACGTATTTCTTGTAAGCGTGCCAGTTGGGATCCTGGGTACTGTATGGGCTTACATTAAGCTCAAGGAGACTAATTTACCAGAAAAGACCAAGAAAATAGATGTATGGGGAAATTTAGCATTTTTAGGTGGCCTTACAATCTTTTTGATTGGTATTACATATGCTTTGCTTCCATACGAGCAAGATCCTATGGGATGGCGTGATCCCTGGGTAATGACATCGTTATTTATCGGGATTGTTCTTTTAATTGTATTTCCAATAATAGAGAGCCGTGTAGAGGATCCGATGTTCCGACTAAGCCTTTTTAAGAGCCGGATGTTTTCCTTTGCGAACATAGCTGGATTTTTGAACGCGATAGCCCGCGGCGGCATGATGTTCATGTTAATCATGCTGCTTCAGGGCATATGGCTGCCGCTCCACGGCTATAGTTATGAGTCGACACCCCTTTGGGGAGGGATTTTCATGCTGCCTTTAACTGCTGGCTTTGTGATTATGGGACCCCTTTCGGGCTGGCTCTCCGATAAATATGGTTCCCGACTGTTCGCGACGTCTGGTCTTCTCCTTACCACCATCTCATTTTTGATACTGGCTGAACTGCCATATGATTTCGATTACCCAATCTTTGCTGTTGCTCTCCTTATCATGGGCCTGGGAAACGGCATGTTCGGTGCACCGAATATCGCAGCGATTATGAATTCCGTGCCTTCTGATGAACGGGGTGTTGCATCGGGAATGAGAGCAATGCTGCAGAATAGCGGCATGGTTACCTCTATGGCTATGTTCTTTACAATTGTTATTGTCAGCCTGACGAGATTATTTCCTCAGGAACTAGCAATATCACTGACAGAAGTCGGTGCCTCAAATCTCATTGCTCCAATGAGTGAAATCCCTCCTACCGGTGCATTATTTGCAGCGTTTCTGGGATATAATCCGGTCAGTACTATCCTCGCTGGAGTGCCTCAGTCAGTCGTCGCTACAATCAGCCCGGAGACCATAAAGATCCTAACCGGTACAACCTGGTTCCCGACCACCCTCGCACAGGCATTTATGCCTTCTCTGCGATTGTCCTTTTATATCGGTGCAATCCTCTCTATCACTGCTACAGTTCTATCAGCAATGCGCGGTCCAACGCACATGCATAAGATTAATGGGGAGACTGATGAAAATCCAATAGAAGAGCAGAAACAGCAAAAAAGCCAGTGACAATTGAGATATCAATCCAGATTTTCAAGCTAACATTATGAGTGGGTGAATTAATGATGAAGTTATTCGAAAAAATACTGATAGCAACTGATGGATCTGAAAAAAATAAATCCGCGGTTGAAGAAGCAGTAAAAATTGCCCGCGCATGCGGATCCACAGTATACGCCATCTATGTAATGGACGAAAGCCTCATGAAATCCGCTATTGAAGTTCCAATTTCAGAGGATCTTTACAGAAGAATCAGGGACGAGGGAGAAAAAGCGGTCAACTGGGTAAAAGAAACTGCACAGGGTGTGAATCTGGAAACCTTCATACTATCTGGTAGACCGGCACATGTAATCACTGGATTTGCAGAACAAAAAAAAGTTGATCTTATTATTGTCGGAACACAGGGTAAAAGTGGCATTGAAAGATTTCTGTTAGGCAGCGTTGCCGACGAGGTTATAAGAACTGCTGTTTGTCCGGTATTGACGATAAGAAGTAGAAAATGAAGTTCTGTAAAAACTCTTCATAAACCCGTTTCCTTTAGGTTTACTTCAACCCGGAAAACCGGCGCTACAATCCATTTCATAGATTAAATAGTTCATAAATTGGAGGGTTTTTATATAGCTCTTAATCTAAAACCTTTTTCTAAAGATCTACAATTTAGGACTTCTACAAAGCCGAAAAGCAAATAAAAAGATTAAGGCTAAAGGACTCTGGAGTTCTAGATTAAATTTGGCAATATAATTTTGAGATATTGTTCAGACTAGTTTTGAGAGATATTGTTCAGGCTTATTCAAACTACATGACGGTTTTCAATTAATTATAAAAATAAGTGATTCCGTAAACTAAACTAGTAACAACCTAATAACAGTCCTAATAAAAACTTGATAATACTCTAAAAAAACCCTAAAAACAATCTAGATAATCCCATAAATAACCCAGGAAAAATAAAAATTGATCCTTATGCACCCGAAAACTCAACAGATCCTCGAAGTCTTCGAGGAGATCAATAAAATCCCGAGACGTTCAAAGTATGAAGAACAGATTTCCATCTGGCTACAGGAGTGGGGCCGATCTAAAGGATTTGAGGTAAGAGCTGATTCCTTAAACAATGTGCTTATTAAAGCCCCGGCAACAGCTGGATACGAGAACTCTCCCACACTCATCCTGCAGGGGCATATGGATATGGTCTGCGAGAAATGTAAAGATTCAGAACACGACTTTTCCAAAGATCCTGTGAGGTGTATTTGCGATGGAGACTGGATGCGGGGAGAAGGAACTTCCATAGGTGCGGATAACGGGATTGCACTTGCACTTGGGCTAGTACTGGCAGAAGCAGGAAAAAAAGGAGAAATCGGACATCCACCTCTTGAGCTACTTTTTACAGTAGACGAGGAAACAGGTTTAACTGGAGCAAGGGGACTTGAGGCTGGTTTCTTTGAAGGAAAGGTACTTCTTAATCTTGACTCCGAAGAAGAAGGCGTTTTCGTAATAGGGTGCGCAGGCGGACAGAATTCATTGATCACACTTCCTGTTGAATGGGAATTACTTGACACTGAAAAAGAATATTTATTCAAGTTTTTCAGACTCTCGGTTGAAGGACTGGAAGGCGGACATTCTGGAGTTGAAATCAATAAGCAGCGCGCAAATGGAATACAATTGCTCTCCCTAGCACTGGCAGGCTTAAAGGAAAAGATAGGGGCAGAAAATGTAAGGATTGTCCTGCTAAATGGAGGTAGTGTCCATAATGCAATTCCCAGCACCGCAGAAACTTTTATGGCAGTCTACAGGGAAAAACTCGAAAAGGCCGAGAAAGCCGTGTCAGATCTCAGGCAGGCATTTAAGGCTGAATATTCAAAAACCGATCCTAATCTTACTTTGAATCTTGAAGAAATTAACAGGGAAATGATCTTTGAAGTTGCAGAAAACAAGATCTTAAGAGATGAAATGTCTAATATTCGGCTTTTTTCGGCCGGGACCGAAGAGAAGCTGATCGAGCTAATTCTAGGACTGCCTCATGGAGTTTACAGGATGTCGGAGAACATTCAGGGACTTGTCGAAACCTCAAATAACCTTGCAACGGTACGAACGGCTGAAAATGAAATAATGATAGTATCAAGCCAGCGCAGTTCAAATAATCCCAGGCTGGCTGAAATTAGCGGAAAGGTGGAAGCCGTCGCAAAACTAGCAGGCGCATGGGTTGAACATGAGCCCGGATATCCTGCCTGGGAACCTGATCTGAAATCCGAACTGCTCTTGAAATGTAAGCATGTTTATACCGAGACCTTTGGAAAAGAGCCTGAGATTAAAGTAATTCACGCAGGGCTTGAATGCGGAATAATCGGTTCGGTTCATGAAGACATGGAAATGGTTTCTTTTGGGCCGACAATCATAGATCCGCATTGTCCTTCAGAAAGAATCTTTATTCCTTCGATTGAGAAAGTCTGGATTTTCCTTGAGAACCTGCTTAAAGCTTACTGCTGACATGGGGCTTTTTTTTCAGCGGCAAGGTCCATTTGAAAATATTTTGCCTGGTCAAGCAGCTGGTACTTATTATCCAGACAGAGATAACTCTCCTTGCAAATCTAGCCTGCTGTGTCGACAGTTTCGTAATAGCCAGATACCATAAAAGAACAGAATAAACGAAAAGGATAACAACACCAGCCCCTCAGAAGAATCTGTTAGAAATGCCAGGCAATCCCACAGCCAATGAATGATGATTAACGGAATTACTGTGTCGAGGCGGACCCGCAAAGCTACTGTCCAGACCCCAAACATACCTGCAAAAAAAGCCTGGATTACACTTGCCTTAAAGTCTCCGGTTATTAAGCCATTTAAGGTATGAACCGAACCGAAAACAATTGCCGTGATCCACACTGCACGCCAGATCCCAAATGATGACGAGACCCCATGAAATAATATACCCCGAAACATCAACTCCTCACTGATGCCTACCATCAAGGTATTGATGATTATAATTAAAAGTACTCGAGTTGGCGGCAGGCCTCTAAATAAAATATTCACTAGCAGGAAGAAAAGAAATATGGCTGGTAACCACAACAGGTGCATATTTCGTGAATTATTCAGGCCTTTCCATCCAATCTGATCCCACCAGTTTAAATAAGTGATTACCCCAGTCAAAAAGACTACTGCAACAATCACTCCAAAAATAAGCTGACTTTTAACCAATTCATCAAGTTGAGTGGGCTGGCCTCTAACCTGCAGCAGCCCTCCTCCCACAACAACAATCAGCCAGATTGTAAATATTGCCAGTGAAATAGGCCAGGGTTTTCTTGATATATTCATTTTATTTTCTCCACTCTGATTCGGCAATCTCCTTTTTTCCGGAGTTTTGTTACTGCCACCAGGTCATCACTACTAGTAGGTTATCACTATCGCTATTACCTGATTGTGATATACACCGGCATCGGATTCCTATCAGGCGAGTGACGCCTCATCTAAAGTTTGGCTAGTGTCGCGTAAACAGTAAAATGACGTACAAAATCTATTGCAATTACTCTTAATCATTGAATCATTGAGGATTGACGAGACACTAGTGTGTATTTGAATCGCAGAAACTGCACAAATCCAATTTAATTATCAGCTTTAATCTGCAATTCGCTACCGGAAGTAAGTCTAGAATATAAGGCATAAATGAAATTACCAATAAAAATAGTCAACCAGGCAGTTAATAAGAATACCAATATATGACCAGCCCCAGAACCCCACCCACCAGGTTTGGTTAAAATGGCTACATTTTCATTATGCCGTTTAAGCTTCCACCCAGAAACAATATGGTCTTCAACTTCCTGCTGTAACTTCTCTTTTGAAACTCGCTTAACACTAATATTCACCATGGTACCTTAAACCCCTTTTATGATACATATCTTGCAATAATCAAATTTACGCTGGCTCGCACTACTGCAATAAACGAAGATTCGACTGAAATGAAAATTCGTTTCATATGATAAGGTACTTGTAATTCTTAGTTGAGCAACCCCTTCAATTCCTCAATGTTTTCCAGAGTCCACCAGCAAGTGTGTAAGTCCTGATTAATTACTGAGTTGACTATAACTGATGCAATACCTACCACAAAAATGGGATTAACCCATAGCGAACTTTTTGACAGTATTCTTTATAGCCTGCTAGATTTTTAGATAGAAACTTTTCCTCATCAAGAAGTCTCCAGATAATTCCCAGCGTAAAGGGAATAAATATAAGTAAACCCCACCATGAACCAAGCGCGAGAGGGGTACCTAACATCATAACGAGACCACTAACATACAATGGATGGCGTACTACGCTATACGGTCCAGTTGTTATTACTTTTTGACCGGCGGTTACTTCGATGATTGCGGATGCAAAAACGTTTTCTCTGAAAACGAGAAAAAGTAGAAAAAATCCCATAACTACGAGAATATCGCCCAGGATGACAATGTAGAAAGGAACATGCGACCAACCAAAACGATGATCAAATGCGGAAATAACGAGAAAGGCAATAAACAGTATGAAGGAAAAGAGCTGTATAATCTTCTGAGTTTTTTCCTTTTCAGCACCTAGTCCAGCATTAACCCTACGAGCCAGAAGTTCAGGGTTTACTCTCCATAAGTAAAAAGTAATCGCTGCTGATGACCCAACAAATATAATTGAATAAACCCACGCTTGCCAGAAATTAAATGAACCTGCAGGAACAAAAAGGAATAAACCGATAATGATAATAAGCTCTACAAAACCAAGCAGAGTTTTCATTTTTAGACTATAAGTGACTGTGTTATCAGTATTCATTTAATTAACTCCTCAATTCATGCGCTTAGAAGTCCCCAAAGCATTAGCAGAATTTCAATACAAGTTAACAATCCAGCTTAGAACCTCTCTGAAAAGTCAGCGATGCATGTTGAAAAAAGCCACAATGGATTATAATATAATTTCTCATTTAGTAACACGTCCTAATATGTAGTTTACAGAGAGGAAGACGACAATAGCAAGAACGGCGTAAACTGCAAAAAGCAAAAGTGAACCGTACCTACTTAGAATAGGGTTTGTGTTATTTATCTGCTCATTGGTTGGATACATAATGTCTTGCTTGTCATTGCTGTGATCTAAACCCAGAGCATGCCCCAATTCATGCTTTGTAATGGCAAGCATTGCAGTATCACTATAAGAAACCCATTCTCCCCACTGAGAATATCCGACTCCAAGCGTTATATCTACGCGTATAAATCGCCCGTTGACAATGAATGGAATTGTATCGCCTGCAGCTCCAGCAGGAACACTCTCATCTGTCTGCAGATTTTCGGCCCATCTTATCCTGATGTCAGCTTTTTCGGAATCCACAATTTTAAAAACGGGAGTATAATCCAGTTTTCCGTTTCCTCCTTCTGCCCAGTAATTCAGGGCTTTTTGTACCTGTGCGTAATAAGTAGGACTATAGTGTGGAGGTACACTTTTGTTATCTATATACACGGTGATAGGGGAATGATCCCACGGATGATCTAAAATTTTTGGATAATTAAACTCGGAAGCTGCCGGAGCTATGGGTAAAATAAGTACCGTCGACAACAGTAAAAAGAGTAATCTTATTCCAGACGTACTGTCTCGGGTGATATAAACCTACCTCTCTATATTGTTATTTAAATGATCCTGAGAACTTAAACAATATTATCAACAAAACGAACTTAAAGGCAACTGCTGATTTAACACAGGCATATTAAGAGCAATATGTAGAGGAGAAAAGTGAGATAACTGATCTGATTTCAGTCTTTTTTTTCGTTTGCTAACCAGTTTGATTCACTGTTCATAGAGGTCACTTCCCCTATGGTTTTCGGTTGTTCCCCTTCACTACTCTCTTTGCTCATCTGCGAACGAACTTTCATGAAGTAAGCCAGGGCTGCAATAGGTAAAGCGTAGCCTACTCCATATACTGCTAAATTTATTTTTTCCGGTTCAAAGATAACGCTCAAGAAATTAACCCCAAGTACAACAACAGTGAGCCCCACGAGGTTCAGTTCTAGCTCTTTAATACTATTTACTTTCACCCATTCTGGTAAAGTTAGGGGCTGAACAAACAACTGGTAGAGCCCGAAAGACGTAAGAAATAGTACCGTACCAACTAAGAAAAGGTGGACAGTCTCCACAATTTCAACAATAATATTCTCTTTTGGACCTGCTTCTGATATTCCAGTAATGACTTCTCCCACAAAGTGAACAATATCTATGCCGCCTTTAACAAATAAGGTGCAAGCAGCAATTGCCAACCCTATCACTGGGATCAACACGAAAAAACGCATTCCTGCAATAAATCTTACAACTTTCACTGGCAGGCTCCTCCTTGTTTTGTCTTTCTTTTTTCATTCATTGCCATATTTATTACAAGAGGACATCTTGTAAGGCGGAAGTCGCAAGGACACCAATAGTTCCAAGGAAGTTCAAAAAGGAAACTGTCTCAACCATTCTTCTCTTCCACATCTTTTTTCAGTCATGCGCCATCTGGTCAAGTGCCGCAGCAATTGCAAGAACCAGGGCAGCATCCTGTCCTGGAGAAACTTCCACTCCATAGGTATCTCTTATCCGGAACCACTTTTTAGAGACCTCTGCAACTTTTTTCTTTTCGACTTCAATATCGTATTCGTGGTTCAGGATATTGCCCTGGACATCCATTTCAGGTCCTCCCGACACTTCAACTTTCCAGCGGTCTCGCAGAGGAGTGATCAGAGCTTTTTTGATCGTCGCGACTGTTTCACCTCCCGCATCCTGGATGTCCATCGTATCCTTTATCCTGAGAAGCTTCTCCTTGAGCTTATACAGTTCATTTCCCTGCATATCTTTGATAATTAGGGTATTGCGTATGCGAAGAGCTTTACCGTCCACATAGAATGCTTTCTCCCCAGCTTCGTTTTCTATCCAGTAGTCATCTCCTATGGTAACAAGTTTTTCGTGCATTTTGTAGCGTTGTACGCCTTCTTCTCCATGGCTCCTGAGACCACCCATGATTCGCCTAATCAAAACCACTCCCTTTGTTTACTACATTAACTTACCTGCCTTTGCGGTATTTATTCATTTTTTATAGATCAGAGAAGGATACTCATATTACTGAGCATTACCTTGAAGGAGTATAATTTTCCAGATAGAGGACTTCAACTGTCAGGTGCTCCCGATTCCCTGCAAAAGCTTTTCCAGTACCTGATCAACGGTAAAGCTTGCCGCCTTCTGGCGCGGAGGAAATTCTTTAAACGTTTCCAAAAATTCTCCTACTACATCCTGGGCTGGCACCACCAGGAACGCGTGATCTAGCAGCCAGTCGTAGTAGGTGTTTGAGGTCTGATCCGCCCTTTCAAATGGGTCAGTGCGCAGGTTGAATATTTTTGGTACACGCAGAGGGACAAAAGGTTCAGCCCAGACCAGAAGCGTACCGACGGCGCGCTGCTCCAAAAAGATCATTTTCCAGTTGTCGTACCGCAAAGCTACCATGTCTCCATCGTCTGAGAAGTAAAAGAACTCAATCCTGGGTGATTTCTGCTCCTTCCCGATCAGGTAGGGCAGCAGGTTATAGCCATCAAGATGTACCCTGAAAGTTTTGTCTCCTGCTTTGTAGCCTTTTTTAAGCTTCTCCTTAATATCCGGTTCTCCTGCTGCGGCAAGCAAAGTGGAAAGCCAGTCCAGGTGGCTCACAATCTCATTAGAAATTGTGCCCGCCGGGATCTTGCCAGGCCAGCGCATTACTTCAGGAACACGGAAAGCTCCCTCCCAGCAGGAGTTTTTCTCGTTGCGGAATGGAGTCATAGCTGCATCGGGCCAGGAGTTCATATGTGGTCCGTTGTCTGTGCTGTAGATAACAATGGTATCGTCCACAATGCCGATTTCATCCAGCAAATCAAGCAGCACGCCTACCTGCCGATCATGCTCAATCATGGCATCATGGTATGCGGACTGCCAGCGTCCCGACTGTCCCCGTATCCTGTCCGGGATGTGAGTCCTAAAATGCATCCTTGTAGTATTGAACCAGACAAAGAAAGGCTTGTCCGCCTCATGTTGACGTTTAATAAAATCGATTGCAGCATCCAGAAACTCTTGATCTACTTCTTCCATTCTTTTTCTGGTCAACGGGCCGGTATCCTCAATGCGGCCGTCGGCATAGCTGTGGATTACGCCCCTGGGGCCATAGTTCTTCCGGAAATTTGAAAAGTCTTTTTCAGGTGGATAATCTCGTTCTTCAGGTTCCTCTTCAGCATTTAAATGATAAAGATTGCCAAAGAACTCGTCAAAACCGTGGTTGGTAGGCAAGTATTCGTCCCGGTCACCGAGATGGTTCTTTCCAAACTGACCAGTCGCATAGCCAAGAGGTTTGAGTAATTCGGCAATTGTAGGATCTTCAGGCTGAATTCCTACTTTGGCTCCGGGCATTCCCACCTTGCTCAACCCTGTACGGAATACACTCTGTCCTGTGATAAAAGCCGCCCTGCCGGCAGTGCAGCTCTGTTCTCCGTAAGAGTCCGTAAACGTGATGCCTTCATCAGCAATCCTGTCAATATTTGGTGTTCTGTATCCCATCAGCCCGTCGCTGTAGCAGCTAAGATTGGTGATTCCGATGTCGTCTCCCCAGATGACCAGTATATTTGGTTTCTTTTCTTCCATTCTTAACCCCCCAAATAGAATGGTTGATATCCCGGTAGGCAATTTAAAGCAACCTTCCGAAGTTTGATAGATAATTTGATTTTTTCTTTACTGTACCCGTTTTTTCTCGCAATCATAATTGATCCAGACTACGTCTGAACCCCTTGATTTACCTGCTTCTCATCTTCCTTTTCTCGTTATTTTCCTGAGACCATGACAGCGTTTAAACTTTCGGCCGCTGTCGCAGGGACAGGGATCATTGCGTCCGGCACGTTCAAAAGCTTCTTCCAGGGCAAGGACTCGCATTATCTCTGCTGCCGGATAACCTCTACGTATTAATCCTGCCAGAATCTGCATCGGAAAGTCAATGTGGTGAAAGAAGGCTTTCCAGCCCTCACAGAGGTAGTTCAGTTCCTGTGAGCAGTCAGCGGTAGCCAGAAATCGGTTTTTTGGGCATTCCCCTCTACAGGCGAAGAGCACGTCACATTCACGACATACACGCGGCAGCAAATCGCGTTTATTCTGCCCAAACCTGTACTGCCTGTCAGAGGCGGCAAGCTCGCTTATCTCTTCGTCTATGATATTTCCCAGCAGGTAGTCAGGCTCCACAAAATGGTCGCATGAGTAAAGATCGCCATTGTGCTC
Source organism: Methanosarcina sp. UBA289 (assembly GCA_002496565.1). Taxonomy (GTDB): domain Archaea; phylum Halobacteriota; class Methanosarcinia; order Methanosarcinales; family Methanosarcinaceae; genus Methanosarcina. The sequence goes on from DAKJ01000027.1 coordinate 63,157, forward strand.
CAGAGCAAGCCCAGTACCGCATGTTTCTTCAAAAACGCACATGCCTGAAGGCATCCCAAGCCATCTGCGAGCAGAAGCTTCAAAAGTCTGCACGAATATCTTTCCCACATCATTTCTTACCCACTCGTCAAAGATGCGGCTCAGGAAACTTCCAAGTTGTTCAGGCTGCACAGAACGGTTCGAGATCGTTTCTCCTTTCTGGTAAAGAGTAGATCCATCCTCATTGATTCGCTCTACAACCGGAATAAACTGAATCCAGTCTGTCCCTGCTTCATCTCGAAGGAAGCGGTAGACTTCCAGTGGATAGTCAGCGTTGACTCGGTTGACTGTTGTCAGGACGTTGTATTCCACATCATGTTTTTGCAACATGCGAAGCCCTTGCATGACCCGGTCAAAAGTCCCCTCTCCCTTTTTGTCTACTCGATAGGCATCGTGCAATTCACGAGGACCGTCGATACTGATTCCAATGAGAAAGTTATTTTCCTTAAAGAAGCGACACCATTCGCCGTTCAGCAGCGTACCGTTTGTCTGCATCGTATTTTCGAATGTCATGCCTGGCTTTCTGTACTTTTCCTGTATTTCGATTGCCCGCTGGTAAAAATCTATTCCCATCAGGGTAGGTTCACCCCCCTGCCAGGCAACAGTTACCTGCGGGCTGTGGTGAGCTTTGATAAGCTGCCGGATGTAATTCTCCAGAACTTCGTCTGACATGCGGAATCTGCTGCTTGGGTAGAGTGCTTGTTTAGCTAGAAAGAAGCAGTAGGAGCAGGCCAGGTTGCATATCGCTCCAGTTGGTTTTGCCAGCACGTGGATTCTGGATGGAAGATAACTTTGTGTCATTTCCCCTCTCCTTTCTCAGGATTGTCTACCAGGGAATTTTTCTGAGTTTTCAACGAGATCTGAATGGTAAGTTTTTCCAATGACGATCTACAACGCTTCATCTTTGTTTATTGCTGTATCATAACAATTACATCCTAGTTTCCTTATCTTCAAACAACTTGCCACTTACGTTCACTGTTGCACTGTATCTTGCCAGTGAACCAAAGAGAGCAGGTAGTCGGGTGTGACCAGAGACTATGGACCCATATCACAGGTATCTCACTGGCTAACGCAAGTAAAATCGGAGATATTAAATGGTATCCATTCTCCTATCAGCTTTGGAGTTTCCTGGTAAATATATAAAAATAGGGAAAGGAACTGACTTTTTGCTCCTCTCCCTCACTCACTTTGTTTAAGAATCGTTGTCCTTGCCTTACAGCCGATTTCCCGGAATATATGCATTCTTTGATAGGCGTTTTTTTTCGATTAAAGCTTAATATGCTGGAGCTGCTTCTTCTTCTGCAAATGCTTCACGTAGCTTTTCCTCTTCATCTTTGGATAGGTTGGAAGCAATAAGCTCGAATTTTAACGGCTTCATGGCATCAAAAACTCTATCCTCCACGGCATCGCTGGTCATTAAAAAGAGAGCTGAAGTGCCTTCAGTTACTTTGCTCCTAATTGACTTGATAAACTCGTCATCGATTCCAACATCGGTCATTGAGCCTGTCAGTGCCCCTATAGTAGCTCCGACCGCCAGACCAATTATCGGGACAAAAAAGATCAGACCGAATAGCATTCCCCAAAAAGCGCCACTCAGTGCCCCTGCACCTGCTAAATCATGTAACTGTTTGGTCTTTGGCTTCTTTTTTCCCACAGGCCAAGTGACTATAGCTGCATCATGAAGGTTTAGTAGACGCTGTTTGTTCAAATCCTTTACTATGTCAAGTGCTTTATCCGCACCATCTGCGGTTTCAAATTTAAGAACTGTTAAGGTTGTCATTAATCAAACCCCCTTCATTTATTTGCGAATTCAACTTGCCGTTATTTTCATGTCCTTGAACTTATGCGGAACTGTTATCCCAGTTATTCTCTGTTCACTAAAGGTGTGACTTCATATCCGGGCAGACAATATTTTCATATGTTTTTAGGCTTTTTTTTCGGTATTGCAGATGATACTGCAGGTTTGCAGAAGTTCTTTAAGAAAAGGGGAAGTTCAAAGCTACCTACATCGGATATTCAGGAACGTACAATGTCAGGAAGCCTAAATGAAGCACTCTATGCCAGTCATATACTTCTGTCAAGCTGTTATTTGCCCCCATCAAAAGTTAGCCTTCAATCGCAGCTTTTGCCGTCACAAATAGGGATCTATCTCCCTTTTTAACTCCCCACATAGGATCAGACCAGGCAGGCAAAAACTTGTCAATTGTCTGTACGATAATGCGGAAAACAATATGTAAGCTTTTTATTCGGCTAATTAATGCTAATTTAATATTATTTCCCCACTACATATTCTTTGCAAACCTGTAACCCCAATCCGCAGGCTCGGATTAAGCAAACCAACAGAATTCAGCAGGCTAGCTGATAGAATTCAGTAAGCTAATAGTATACTCTTGTTTTTATTTATATTATTGTATATAGATTTACATACTTTATCGAGTATTAAGATTAAGATTCCCTAAGATTAAGATTTCCTGGCTCAATTATTACTTAAGGAGATTTTTAAATTGTTAGACCCATAAATTTCAAATGTATTCTGGCCGGTCGTTCCTTCACTTCACTCTTTATTTTCACCTGATTCCATCAATTTTGCCAGCCAGCGCGTACTGTCTGAGCTTTCCAGGATCATCTTCACAACCATTGTAAGAGGTATAGCTATAAGTGCGCCTGAACCACCCAGCACATAACCCCAGTAGAATAGAGACAGAAACACAACTGATGGAGATAACTTAAGGCTCTTTCCTGCAAGGGATGGAAAAAGAATATTTTCTATAAGCACGTTTATCAGCCATATTCCAGCAAACACTACAATAGCTCCTATGGCTCCATATTTAAATAGTGCAAGCAGCACAGGTGGAAAAGCTGCAAGGAAAAATCCCAGATAAGGAATGTAGCCCATAAGGAAGGTTAAAAAACCCCAGAGAACTGCAAAATCGATTCTTCCGATAAGGAGCAGTATGGTAGTTCCGATGCCTCCAATCAAGTTAGTTTCAGTTCTTATTAGGATAAAATCTATCAGACTTCTGCCAAATTCTGTAACCCGTGAAATAAGGAATGATTGGTCTTTAATCTCACTTTCCACCTTTTTTGGCGCACCTGCAGCATCCAGAAGTAAAAATGCTGTCGTGATAACAATAAGTGCAATTGTTGTTCCGGCATTTAAGGCTCCTGTAAGGATTCCCGCAGTCAAACTCAACAGAAATGTACCTATATCGCGTAAAATTTCTTCAAAGGAAAATCGGCCTGATGAAGGTAAATGATGCCCAATGTCTTCAATAGTACCTAGAAATTGAGTTTGATATCCTGGGATTTGGCTACTGAGCTGGAGTAAGGATCCTGTAACGAGGAGCACTGCAACAATAGCAAAGATGATAAAGAAAAAAATTACCAGACCTACACTGATCGAACCAGGTACGTGTTTTCTCTGTAGCCAGTGAACAAGGGGGGAAAAGATTAGAAAGGCAAATATTGAGAAAAAAATAGGCACGAGTATGCTTCCAATTTCCTTCATCCCGATAGTCAGGATAACGGCAGCGGTACTATAAATTAAAATTTTGACTGGTATAGACTGATTATCGGTATCCATGTATGCCCCAGATATTCTTTATATTGGTTAAAACTTATTAGTTGAAATATAAAAGCTTCTCTAAGAAACTATGGTCTGATTAATGATTCTTTTTCGAATCGGTTTTACTCTTACATTACAAGACTAAGTAATTTTGATCTGAATTCAAATTATTTTACTTTAAGTACTTTTCCTAGTATAATAGGCCAAGATATCTCTATTTTATATTTACGGGCGGTTTTTTGAATTAGTTTTTGGGGAAAAAATAAAGAGCAATTTTCTAGTCTTATTTTTAGAAAATTTTCCTTTAAAAATAGGATTTAAAGGATTTCTACAGAACCGGATGAAGATCATATTATAGAGAACTATGAACTTGGGTAATTAGAGCTTGATAAATATTTCTTTGGCTCATTGATTTTCCAGCCCTCGCTACAATCGATTCTTAATCCTCGCTTCGCTTTTTATATTCGACTCTGATCTTCTGTGTCTATCTTGCCAGCATCCTCATTACGTAGCCAATTTCCATTAGCTGTTATGGTTTCTTCTACCTCACAAAGAGCCTTACAAAGAGCCTCACAATTAGCTTCCTTTTTTGTTTTAGGCAGTTAGATAGCTCTTAAGCGAGTTAGTATCTTGCATGTGAAAAACTAATCTACGTCCAATATTTATAACTAAACGATAAAAAGTAAAAAGACTTTACCTATCTTCCTTAGACATTATCTTTTAATTTATTAGACAGTATCTTTTAATTTATCCCAATCCACTTTTTATTGAATTTCAACAGCAGAAATAATCATAGATATATATTATGGTTATTCAAATCAATTACATAAAACAAGTATTAAATTATCCCACTGACTTATCGAACTAATTTGTGATGTTGTGAGGTCAAGGACTTAAAAAACCAATAAACTTATATTGGCTTTTCTAGATTATTATATACGCGAATAAAATCTATAAAAAAAGTGTTGAAACATTAGAAAAACCCTACACTACTTTTGCATTATAAAAATTCGCGAACTAAACCCCAAAACAAGAATAGAAGCATTACTGCAAACATTGCAGCCATAATTGTTTATTGATACGTATGCTAAAACGTACTTGGCATTTAAGCCGAGAGAATTGAGCCACCCCTTATATTGCTCTTATTTTTGGGTGGTTTTATGGAGCAGCATATTGTATCATGAAATTGTAGAGGTGATAGACATGAAGATGGAAAAAAAGAGTTTTCTAAAATCACTCAGACTACGACGAAAAGTTAGAATGGTTGAAGAGTGTACATGTCCGTTATGTGCAGAAAAAGTAGACAAAAACGAATTCAGAAACGAAGTGTTTATCAAGGAATTTGAGAGTTCCGGGCTGTGCCAAGGATGTCAAGACACGGTTTTTGGATATAAGGTAGCATGGTAACAGCTCAATTACCTGTTAAGGTATGGGAAATCCCTGTTTTTCAGAGGTGACAAACATGGATTTTAATTTACCTATGCCTTTTATTCTTCTCAGGAACTTTTTAAGCGGTTTCATAAATATCCCGATTTAATTCCCCTTTTGTCCTGTTTCGTAGTTACCTTGCTTTTGCAGAAATCTATTTTTACAAAAGTCTATTTTCACAAAATTTAATCTCACGAAAATCTATTTTTACAAAAGTCTATTTTCATAAAGTCTATTTCCATATAAGTCCACTTTCGTAAAAGTCTACTCTTACAGAAATCTATTTCCTTAAACTTTTTCAACCTCTTCGATTGGGCCCATTAATCTGGCCAGCCATCTGGTTTCTTCAAAACTCTCAAGTAAAATCTTCAAAATTATTGTAAGCGGTATGGAAAGAAGAGCACCTCCAAGTCCAAGTACAAAATTCCAGTAAATAAGAGAAAGAAACAAAAAAGCAGGAGATAATTGCAGTCCTTTTCCCATAAGCGACGGGAAAAGAACATTTTCTGTAAGTGCGTCGACAGCAATAATAATTACAATGACTCCGAGAGCACCTAAAGGCCCATATTTGAAAAGCGCAAGCATTATGGGAGGAACAGAAGCTATAACCAGACCAATATACGGAATATAACTTAGCAGAAATATAAGGACTCCCCAGAGAATTGCATAATCGATGCCTCCGATAAAGAGAAGAAGAGCTATTGCGATAGCAGTTATAAAGTTAATTTCTGCTCTTATAACAATAAATTTTACCAGCTTCTTGCTAAACTTACTCAGCCTCAATTGAAGCTCAGATTGCTTTCCAAGCACTTTATCTAGTTTTTCAGGAGCATTGACTGCATCTATTAACAAAAATGCTGCTGTGACTATTACGATTCCGGCTGTTGTCCCGGCGTTCACAATTCCGTTAACTATGCTTATCATGAGAGAAATCATGACGGAAACAATACTGCGAGCAATTGACTGCACGGAAAATTTTCCGTATGAAGGAATATACTTTGCAAAATTATCTGATAACGCAGTTAATTGGTCTTGATAACCAGGGATCTGGCTTCCAAACTGGATTGCTGCTTTGAGAACTATTACCCCAAAAACCAGGATAACTAGAGTGAATAGCAAAATTACCAAAATAACACTCAGTCCACTTGGAATCCCCTTTTGTTTTATCCAGCGGACAATCGGAATAAAGATCAGTGCAAGGAAAATAGAGAAAAAGATAGTGGTAAGTATGGAAGCTATCTCCCTCATTCCTATTGTCAAAACGACAAAGGCCGTGCTATAGAGTAAAATTTTAGCTGGCATTGAACTGCTGTTTACATTCATAATTTCCAACTCATTAAACTGTCAGCCACACATTATGCAGTGAGGTAGAGTAGCTATATGACTCAAGGGAGAATACATGTTAATAGGGAGGTTACACCCCAATCATCTCGTGAATACGAAATTAGGTCTCAACTTTTTTCCAATTCTGTCAGTCATGTGACATTTGATCAAGTGCAGCAGCAATTGCCAGGATAAGCGCATTATCCTGCCCGGGCTCGATCTCTACACCATAGGTATCCCGGAGGCGGAACCACTTTTTTGAGACTTCTGCAATCTTCCTCCCTTCTGATTCAATCTCATATTCGTGATCCAGAATATTTCCACGGATTTCCATATCATGTCCGTCTGGAATTTCGACTCTCCATTTATCCCGCAAAATATTAATGAGATCTTTTTTGACTGTAGCAGCCAGGCCATCATCTGCTCTCTTGATATCCATCGTATCTCTAATACGGAGTAGCTTTCCCGTAATTTTATATAGGTCATTTCCCATTAGATCTCTGAAAATTAGAGTATCGCGAATACGAAGCGCCTTCCCATCAACATAAAATGCTCGCTCTCCAGCTTCGTTTTCTATCCAGTAATCATCTCCTATGGAAACGAGTTTTTCATACATTCTGTAGATGTGCCTTTTTTCTTCTTCATTGTCTCCACGACCGCTAAATAATCTCATCAAAAACGACTCCTTTTCTTTATGCACTCTCGATATATCCCCTTGAAGAAAGCGACTTATTTAGTTCTCTCAGGGAACATAGAAAGATAATACTGGTTTGTCTTTCAGCATGGGAAAGCGCAATACGACTGTAATTATTCTCAATCATGGTCTGGTCTCATGGATCCTTGGATTTTCCAGACCTGTTCCCCCTTATAGTGTATAAATATGTAGAATATATATTCAAATAGACTTATATTTTAGTACTATGCAGCGATTTTTCGATCATGTGTTCACTTTTTCCTTTCATAGAGCTTTCCTGTAAATCTCGATAATATCTTCCTTTGAAAGTTCTCTAGGGTTTGTCAGCCGGCAAACATCCTGCATAGCATGTTCAGCCAGGATTTCAAGGTCTTCTTCCCTCGCGCCGAGTTCTTTTAAACCAGAGGGAATTCCAATATCTGATGCGATTTTTTTGATTGCATCTATTGCCCTATCTGCAGCTTCTTCCGGACTTAGCCCGTCAATATTTTCTCCCATTGCCTTTGCAATATCGGCAAAACGCTCAGGGCAGACCTGCTTATTGTACATCTCAACATATGGCAGGAGGATTGCATTGCAAACCCCATGCGGAAGGTTGTAAAGACCTCCTAGCTGGTGAGCCATGGAGTGCACGTAGCCGAGGCTTGCATTATTGAATGCAATACCTGCAAGGTACTCAGCGTGTGCCATCATATCTCTTGTCCTGATATCTTCTCCATTGGCAACGGCTTCACGTAAGTATTTTGAGACAAGCTCTATAGATTTGATTGCAGCCGCATCAGTTGTAGGTGTAGCCATTGTAGAGACATAAGCTTCAACTGCATGGGTCAAAGCATCCATGCCGGTTGCAGCCGTAAGTGCAGGAGGCATACTGACCATTAGTTCTGGATCATTAACTGCGACGTCAGGCGTGATGCGAGGATCGACAATGGCCATTTTTATGTGTCTTTTCGTATCCGTAATAATCGTAAAACTTGTCATTTCACTTGCAGTGCCGGCAGTCGTATTTACCGTAATAAGCGGAGGAATTCCTTTCTGAACTTTCCCGACGCCTTCATAGTCTTTTATCTTCCCACCGTTCTTAGCCACAATGCCTACAGCTTTTGCGCAGTCCATAGGGCTTCCCCCTCCTACAGCAACGATCATGTCACAGCTCTCTCTTTTATATACCTCTGCCCCCTCCATAACCGAGCTATCAGTAGGGTTTGGTTCTGCTCCTGCAAAGATTGTTGCTTTCAGATCGGCATTTTCAAGAATTTTCCTGATATCTCCAGCAAGTTCCTCTCCGTGCCTGCTTTTGCCGGAAACGATCAGAGCTTTAGTGCCCCCAAGATCTTTTGCATGCCTGCCGATTTCTTTTACGCAGCCAGGTCCCATTAGGGCCACTCTTGGATTCAAATAGGTATATGTCCTGTTTTCGGTCATGCTTTTTACCTCCCCTGATAACTCCTCTTAGATATCCCAAATAAATCTCTCATAATTTGTTATTGAGAACGCAAAATATTAATGGAAATTATTTTTCCCGGTAACTAATAAAGTTTTGCCCCGGGACAGAATTTTTTAAGCGGCGAGTAAAAGTCCTGAGGCAAAAGGTAAATAATTTTTAATTAGGTTTTTCCGTACTTTATAAAATTATTAATCATAAGGAAAATATATTCTACGTATTTTATATATTTTTCAGTAATCTACGTATATGCTGATTAGCAATCATTTTCTAATTTACCCTGAAAAAATGCATAATCACACAAAGTCATCGTACAGAGCCAAATTTACAGGATAACACGTGTAGATTTTTATTATGAGTTTGTTATGAATTTTAAAATGTCAAACTGTGTAATGATAGACAAAATCAGGTTATTTTTTTTGCCTATTTGCTATCAATATTGTCAAGTACGATATAATAAAGCCAGAGGGATCTATCAATGAGTCAAACGATTGACTTACTCGAACCAGTGACCAGAGAATTTTTAGAGAAAGTAAACAAACAGGGTGGAACTCCAATCTATCAGCTCTCACCGAAAGAGGCCCGTAAAGTCCTTTCCAATTTACAGGCTGCTCATGTAGCAAAACTACCTGCAGATATTGACGATTTAGACATTCCAGTTGGTCCTGAGGGACGGGTTTCGATTAGGATAATCCGGCCAAAAGGAAATAAGGAAATATTACCAGTCGTGATGTATTTCCATGGCGGAGGTTGGGTGCTCGGAGATAAAGATACGCATGACAGATTAGTTCGGGAAATCGCAAACGGAGCTAACGCCGCAGTTGTATTTGTCAATTTCACGCCATCTCCAGAAGCAAAGTACCCGACGCCAATAGAAGAGGCGTATGCAGCAACAAAATATATTTCAGAAAACGGGAAAAATTTCAATCTGGATGGTTCAAGGCTCGCAGTCGCTGGTGACAGTGTAGGCGGAAATATGGTGGCAGCCGTTTTACTTCTGGCAAAGGAGCGGGGTGGCCCAAAAATTAATTATCAAGTGCTCTTTTACCCTGTGACCGATGCTAATTTTGATACCCAGTCTTATCAGCAGTACGCAACTGGAATTTGGCTTACCCGTGAAGCTATGAAATGGTTCTGGGACAATTATTTGCCTGACGAAGAAGCACGTAAGAAGCCAACAGCATCCCCGCTACAGGCATCGGTTGACCAGCTAAGGGGACAGCCCCCTGCCCTTGTCATAACTGATGAAAATGATGTGCTCCGCGATGAAGGTGAAGCGTATGCCCATAAGCTGATACATGCTGATGTCAATGTTACAGCTGTTAGATATATTGGAACTATACACGATTTCGTGATGCTAAACGCACTTGCGGGCACACCTGCAACTTGCAGTGCAATTGGCCTGGCTATTGAGAATCTCAGGATAGCTTTAGCAAAATCATAATCTTGTGGTTTCTCAGTTGTGTAATCTTTCCACTTCATAAAAACAAAAAGTTTAGAAAAAATAAAAGAATTAGTGAAAGTGAATCAATGATTTATAAATAAAATCATTTTTTTTCCAAACGTATAGATATTTAATAAATCGATCCTATTGAATATATATGAGTGGGATCAGGCTTGGGGAAGATTTTCTTTCAACATACGAAGAAGGAATAAAAAGAGAATGGATTATAGGAAACGGACTTGGAGGATATGCTTCTTCTACAGTTATCGGGGTAGGCACAAGGACTTATCACGGGCTTCTTGTGGCTGCTCCAGAAAATTCTCCAGGAAGGTTTGTATTGCTTTCCTCTCTTGATGAAGAAATCTCTACTAATGAAGATAGTTACAAACTTGCAGCCCACAAATATCCAGATACTGTTTCTCCCACCGGCTTCAATTACCTTTCTGAATATATTCAAAATCCACTTCCTCTCTGGATTTACAAGCCCGGAGATTTTACCGTAAAGAAAAAGGTCTTCATGGTTCATAACAGTAACACGACATGTATTCTCTATGATATCGAATCCAGAAAGGAAGAAGCTTTGTTAAGAGTTTTCCCTCTTGTAAACTCAAGAGATTTCCATTACACTGCTCGCTCAGGATACCTTTCCTTTTCCCAAGAAACTAATCCTGCGGGAGTAAAACTAGAGAGTTCTAATGGTTTTACCTTCTCTCTTTCATCCAATCTCGAATATTATTCTGATCCCAAGTGGTACTATAATATAGAGTATGATGCTGAAAAGCAAAGAGGACTTAATTCACAGGAAGATAATTTCAATCCCGGCTATTTTGAAAGCAAACTCAAACCGGGAACTTCTCGTTTCTTTATCGCTGCTTCAACGGATGACATCTCTTCTCTTGACCTCAGGAAAGTTGATGAACTCTATAAAAGGGGAGTAAATCGTCAGAATCTTCTTGCTCTCAATTCCAGGCTAACAGATCCTTTTGCTCTTAAACTTCTCAGAGCAACGGACACTTTCATAGTGAAGAATCCTTCTTCAGGTGAAAACACGGTAATTGCAGGATATCACTGGTACTCTGATTGGGGAAGGGATACGATGGTATCTCTGACTGGCTTGTTTTTAATTCCTTACCGTCATGAGGAGGCCAGGTCCGTTCTCATGAATTTTGCTCGACATTGCAGGAAAGGTTTAATTCCCAATACTTTTCCGGCTTTTGGAGGAGAACCAGTTTATAATACTGTGGACGCTTCTCTCTGGTTTATTCATGCTGTTAGCCGCTACTTTGCATATACGAGCAACTTTCTTTTCCTCGCGGATATATGGGATACCGTAGAGACAATTATAGATAACTATCGTAAAGGTACGGACTTTGGAATCGGTATGGACTCTGATCATCTTATTAGACAGGGACCTCAGCTAACCTGGATGGATGCGAAAATTGGAGAGTGGGCAGTAACTCCAAGAGCAGGTAAAGCCTGTGAAATCAATGCTCTCTGGTACAACGCACTGAAAATTGCTTGCAGCCTGGGCACCCTTCTAGGAAAAGATGTCTCTTCATATGAGATGCTTGCAGATGGTGTTGTTTCGAACTTTGAGAATACTTTTTGGAATCCAGAAACTAATTGTCTCTTTGACCTTGTATATCAGGATGAAACAGGAAATGAAGTCAAAGATCCTGCAATCCGCCCCAATCAAATCTTTGTAGTAGCTCTTCCTAACACCATACTTCCGCCTGATAAAGAAAAAGCAATTGTGGACAGAGTTGAAAAAGGTCTTTTGACACCCTTTGGGCTTAGAACTCTTTCAACTGATCATCCGTTATATAAAGGACAGTATCACGGAGATGCCTTAACCAGAGATACAGCCTATCATAACGGGACAGCCTGGCCCTGGCTCCTTGGCGCTTATGTGAGAGCTTACCGGAAAGTTCACAGTTATTCAGAAGAGAGTCTTGAAGATATGCGTGTTCTCCTAGAGGGCTTTAATAGGCATCTTGAAACCGCAGGCCTTGGAAACATCTCCGAAGTATTTGATGGTGACTATCCTCATTCCCCTGGCGGTTGTATTGCTCAGGCATGGAGTGTTGCAGAAATTCTTAGAGCCTATGTAGAGGATGTACTTGAGATCAGGCCACTCTTGAGTACAATATCCCCAGTACTCTTAAGCGCAATATCCCCGGAACTAAATATGTGAGAGGCTTTTACCTATAGATCAAGATAAATGAGAAAATAATATGATCTGTAAGGGGACTAAAGAAAAATGACCTGGAAGGAGATTGAGGAACAATATGCCCTGGAAAGACCATGGTGAGCTATTTGTAAGGCATAGAAAAAATCCTATACTTACAGTTGAAGATTGGCCTTATCGAGTCAATTCGGTATTTAACCCTGCAGCTGCCATAGTCGATGGTAAAATCCTTTTACTGGTCAGGGTTGAAGACCATAGGGGCTTTTCTCACTTGACGGTAGCAAGGAGTGAAAACGGAATTGATGGCTGGGAAATTGACAGCAAGCCAACTTTTTTTCCGGACCCGCGGAACTACCCTGAAGAGATATACGGCGTTGAAGACCCACGCATAACTTACATCGATGAAATGAAAAAGTGGGCTATAGTATATGTAGCTTATTCGGATTCAGGCCCCTTACCAGCTCTTGCTTTTACAGAGGATTTCCGTAATTTTGACCGAGCAGGACCTATAATGCCACCTGATAATAAAGATGCTGCGGTTTTTCCTGTAAGATTTAATGGCAAATGGGCGTTGTTACACAGGCCTGCGCCTACTGTTCACACTTTGAAGGCGAACATCTGGATCTCCTTTTCTTACGATATGAAATCCTGGGAAAGACCTGAAGTTCTCCTGTATGCTAGGGAAGGCGGATGGTGGGATGCTTACAAAATTGGTTTATCCCCGCAACCCCTCCGTACACCTGAAGGATGGCTAATCATGTACCACGGGGTACGTCAGACAACCCCAAAAGTAAGTTATCGGCTTGGGTTGGCCCTCCTTGATCTTGGAGATCCCACGAAAGTGCTCCGCAGGTCGGAAGGCTGGGTTTTCGGTCCCCATGAGCCGTATGAACGCAGTGGAGATGTCAATGACGTTGTTTTTCCCTGCGGATGGGTCCTGTTGGGCGATGAACTCCGTATTTATTACGGAGCTGCCGATACATCGGTATCAGTAGCCAGCGCGAAAATGAAAGATATCATGGAGTTTATCCGTAAATGTCCTGAAAAGCAGTGCCTATAAGAATGATGTAGATCGAATGTAGATCGTTTGAAGGGAATATGAGAAAGCCAGATTGATCCTCAGAAATAACAAAACTAGTTTTCAGGAACGTTGAGCAGCCGGCTTGTCCCACACTGAATGTCAAGGTTTATCATTATCTCTGGTTGCGTTAGGTGTTATCTTGGAAAACTACTGAACAGATAGTCACAAGGCTGGGTGCACATAACGCTTACATCTTTTTTACTACTAATAATTATTATAGGCCTATTTGTGTTTACTACAGATCTGTTCTATACATTCCTTGTTGCAATATCCTTTGGCTTAGTTAATCTGGCCTGGTTTTCTTTGCTTGCAAGCACAGGTCTTCTTTTTGGATAAATCGGGAAAAGGTATATTTATTATCGTCTAAGGAAAATAATAATACAATGGATGGAAGGGGAGTAGAAAGAGGACCTCTGCAACTGGACATAGGTATCGTTGTATCAAGCATAGGGGGAAATTCCAGTCAAGAAAGAAATCAATTCCATGGCCTTGTTTCCTTCTTTGGAATCGATTTTGGACTCTATATCGGGCCATCGTATAATCCTTTTAGGACTATAGGGCCCAGTATAGGAATTGGTCTAGTCATAGGATCTAACGGTTTCCTGGCTGCAAAATTAGGCATCCACTTCAGAAGAACATTCGGTTTAGGAATGCTATTTCCTATAGTTCCTATTTACGGTGCTACCGGAACGAGTCTCATAGCCATGTTACCAGTTCCGGAAGGAGCTAAAACTGCAGCAACTATTCCACTGATGTTAGTGCCGGCAGCTTTCGTATACCAGGAAAATCTCAAAAGCCTACGTAGACGTGGAATAGAAACTTTAACGAAATTGAGGACTTTTAGCAGGAAAAGATAAGACTTTCATAACACTGATTGCGAATATTGAGATTCTGACTTTGAAGTTTTCTCCAGCCGGGGTATTAACAATGTTCTGCAGCAGAATATCAAGAAGGCTGTCTGCTCTCGTTCAAAGATATCCAGCCAGAACCTGATTAATCTGCTTACTCGTGTGCAGGAGTTGAAACGATCTGTTGTGCAGATAATCAACAAATGCTCCCGAAAGCAGGTGGGAAATATAGCCAAAGTGAGCGTAGGATATTGAATCAAAAGGAGCATGAACAACGTACCGAACTGGAAAGTCGTGCAAGAACCCACCTCGCAAACGAGAGAACGTTTCTCGCCTGGCTTCGGACAGGTATCGCCTTAATTAGTCTTGGCCTTGCAGTTACCCAGTTTCTACAACACCAGGTCGTACCTGGTCTGCACCTGACGCGAGGCATAGCTATCCTCATGGTTATAACTGGAATCTTGATGACAGTTGACGGTGCCAGGCGATATGTTCACAATTCAAAGCAAATTGAAGCTGGAGTATTCCAGGTCACCACCCGGACAATTAAAATTGTAACGGGGCTGGTAACTTTACTGGGACTGATGGCAATTGCTTTCATCCTGCTGCTGCACAATTAATGACAGATCTTGACAGGAAACTTTGCAGAATGAGATTAACGTATTAGAGAGGAGGATATTATGGACAGCGCAACGGAATTTCAGCCGCCTGTGCCGGTGGTCCGACGGAATGGCTGGCTAAAAGCTTTAACCACAGCAGCGGTTTTCTATATTCTCTTACTGGTGGCATTGCTGCTGACGAAAAATTCAAACCTGTTTCCCAGCCTGGCTATGGTCGGTAGCTTTATGGTCCCTGTCGCTTATGTGGCTTTCATATATGAGCGCAAGCACCTGAGCCGCCTGACAATGCCAACAGTCTCCCTGACTTTTATATATGGCGGGTTGCTGGGTATCATTGCTGCTGCCCTTGTAGAGCCAATTTTTGTCCGCCAGCTGGATCTTGGGGCAATTTTAAAAATAGGATTCATCGAAGAGTTTGCCAAAATACTGGGGGTACTGGTGATTGCACGCCACAGAAGACATGACTCGGAAATGGACGGGTTGATTCTGGGTGCGGCAGCAGGAATGGGATTTGCAGCCCTGGAAAGTAACGGTTACGCTTTTACTGTCTTCCTGAAAAGCAATGGAAGCCTCTCATTAGTAGTTGTAGTGACCTTGATCCGAGGCCTGCTTTCCCCGCTGGGACATGGAACCTGGACAGCGATTTTAGCCAGTGTACTGTTTCGTGAAAGCAGGAACGGCCACTTTCTCATTAACCTGCAGGTAATTGAGGCTTATCTGCTCGTTTCAATCCTGCACGCAATGTGGGACGGAACGGCCCTGGTTCTTACTGCTATCTTTAACCTGGTAGGCTTACTCATTAGCGATGGGGTGATCGGTCTTATTGGCCTGGCAATTCTCTGGCTGCGCTGGCGAGAAGCGGTAAGGTTACAAACGGTTTTACCACCAGAAACCGAGGACATATAATCGGGAAAAAGGTAGAAAAAAGTGGGAAAACCATTTAAATCAGGAAAAATCACTTTTCAAGTTTTCTCCCGAGTACGAGGTGATCAATTGACAACTTTGAGTGTTGACGAAAAAGCAATTATCGGCGTGATAGGCCTGGGAATTATGGGAAGTTCTTTTGCTTTGAACCTTCTGTCACGAGGCTATAATGTTCATGTCTATAACAGAACCAAGGAAAAAGCTCAACCACTTGTCAAAAAAGGTGCTACTTTCCATTCTACACCACGGGATTTAGCTTCAGTAGCAGATGTTATTATGACCTCGCTGACTGATGAGGCTGCCATTGATAGTGTAGCTTATGGTGAAGACGGGTTTCTTAACGGAGCAAAGAAAGGTGCTTCATGGATTGACCTGAGCACAATAGACCCCTCGGCATCACTCAAACATTCTGAAGCAGCAAAACAGGCAGGATTATATAGACTGGATACGCCTGTGGTGGGAAGCAAGGAATTGGCTTCAAAAGGAGAGCTTATTATTCATGTTGGGGGAAACTACGAAGTTTTTGAGAAATATGAGAGCTTTCTTAAAGAGCTTGGCAAAAGCATAATTTACCTGGGATCAGACGGCAACGGGCACAAAATGAAACTGGCAATAAACTTGCACCTCGGGCTTCTTGCAGAATCGTTTTCAGAGGCCCTGGCCTTCTCGCAAAAACTTGGGTTTGATACTAAAACTTTCGTTGAGACCATTAATAAGACTCCGATCGGGAACTATATTTCTCAGGGAAAGGGCCCAAAGATTGTAGAAGGTAATTTCGAACCAGCTTTCTCCCTCAATAACCTGTTCAAAGACCTGAAACTTATAAACACTCAGATAGCCAAAACCGGGGCTATATTACCAATGACAAAAGTTGCTATGGAGGAATACTCCAGAGCAGTACAAAATGGCGATGGTCAGAAGGATTTTAGTGTCATTGCGTTGGAAATTCAGCGTAAAAACGGATTAATTTAAATCATAAAGATTCTGCCACGGATCTGACCAAACTCAACTTTAAGAATGCAAAAATATTTTTTATCCTAAATTTTTTATTTTTCTCCCATTTTCCTTCCTTTTTGATCAGAGCAAATTGATGACTTTCAATTATGTTAATAATTTCAGCTGCATTATACTTGCTGAGATAATAGGTACAGAGAACCAGCATCTGAGAGTTGTCGATTAATCGGTTTATTTCTCGTTCATATTCAGCGAAATCATCCCGATACTCTTCTTCCAGCGAGAAGATACCTTCAAATAACCTCAAACCATCATAACCATCGGCTAAAGCCCCGTTAACTTTTTCAAACAGGCCATTTAAAATATCTTGTGTATCGAAAAAACCTCTTTTTAAGTACCAGTCATCATAATGAATAATTTCTATTTGCCCTTTCTCCAGATAGATATCGAGATCAGGAACAGACTTTTCAAAGGATTTTTTTGCTTCCAGAGGATTTGATGCAATCCATATACAAAATTCGTTATTTTCTAATCCCGCTTTTAAATATGGAATAATTATATCCATCAAATCCTTCTTTGTATTGTAGAACTGGCAAAAATGTGTTCCCCAGTTAACCCTCCCAATAACATCAATGCCAGAATTTCTAGTTGCTTCTTTTGTCATCCTCTCCCCGTTTGATCATACTCAGCTTTACTTTCCATTCCGCATAAAATAAGCAATGATTTATTATAAATTATTTATATAAAAATTGATTTGAGACAAGAGAGATTTAATAAGTTTCAAGCCAATAAAAGATATTTCTCAAAAATGCAAATGAGAAAGCATCATGGCATGATTGGATGAAGCCACGAGGATTTAATATTTTAAAAGTCCTTAATAAAGGGATACTCTTTAAAAAATGTCTGAGCTTTTGTTACCTGAATCTTATGACCTATTCTTTGAGCGAATTTACTTGAGCAAAAACCTGCTATGTAAATTCATTAATCTTTTGGTTTTGGTGGTTTAATACGTTCGCTTTCCAGGCGTTCGATTTCTCTGGTAACGTCATCAGGGGTGTTATACTCTATTTCAGGTATCCCCTTAAGGAGATCCAGAAAATCACTTTCTGCCTCCATTCCTTCAGCAAACCTGATAATGTCTTTCCTGTTTGCGGGATAGCCGATGCCCCTACCGGTTATATACTCTTTAACATCACGCGGACCTCTTTTGATAAGCTCACCTCCCTAGAATCAGGTGGCTACAACCTTCTCGTCTGGTTGCCAATCCTCAGTTCAATTATTTTCCACTAATATTTTCACTAATATTTTCACTAATATTTTCACTAAAGTTTTCCACTAATATGCTAACTGAGTTAAGTATAACCATAGCTGAAGATTGTTTACCAGATAATTTGTCTTTGAGAACCAGGAGTTCATTGGTCTCCCGATTTTTATGTCAAAAGGGAGACTGCCACATTTTCGATAAATTAATCACTCCCTTTAAAAGCTAGGAGAGAGCTCATGGATATTTTAATGTTGAAACTTCTCTTTAGAAATACCCTACCAAGATACCTTAAATACTCTATAAGCTACTTTATCTTGAAGGAAAGAGCAAACACTCTTAAATGTAGAAGTCTGGCAAGATCTATTTTTAAGATTTGTCCCCCATTTGACGGTTGATTTGCTTTAAAGTAAATTTAGATTCTTTCAAGTTCCTTGAAGACTTCGTCAGCGCTGGCATATTCCTTGTCTGGGAGCATGCCAATATTCTCCAGTAGCGGATCCGCCATTGCACCACTGCTTCTTGCTTGCTCAATTATATCATTCTTTTTTGCAGGAAATTTTACTTTTTGTAATAAATCATGAATATCCATCGGAATAATTTCCTCCACCATAACTTTTCCCCCTTACTTCAGTTTAGTTTCCTTTATGTTTCCTAAAATTCTATTTTAGTCAAGCTTTTTTGTAAAAAGCTTATGTCATCAGTGTCCTGCAAACTTGGTAGCTAGCATCACTACCCTTACATTCTTGACAAAATCTTCCCTCTTTGCAGGAAAATCGATATCTTTAGAGCTTTCTCAACAGAACCAGATTTGTATGCATAAGTTTTCTCGTGTGTTTCTCATGTGTTTTTCTAATATTATTACTGGCATTACACCTTAAGATTAGAATAACACTCTCTGCCTTTTTCAGCAAACCTAATAAGATATTCCTTGATGAATTTTGTGAAAGTTTCACCTCGGTAGGTTCGTGTAGATATCACTTTTCTCCGGTTGACCACCCCCATTATACAGTATAGCCATAATTATATAAAAATAATTCAACCAAAACATTTAATAGAGGATAAGTATCTTTTTTGGAGTTCAGCGTTTTTTGTTTATACTGGAAACTTCTCAATTTAGTCGTCAGAATGGGATTATTCTGTCCTTTCTTTTATTGATCGGCCTGATAATTTCCTGTAAATCCATTCAACACAGAAGCAGAAAAAAACCGTGATTAAAAGCAGCTCCACAGTTAGTTTCGAACTCACATATTCGTAATAAATTAACGCTCCGAAGAAAATCAAGCTACTTAGAAGTGAAGCCCGAATTATCCAGCATTTCGCTCCGGTCTCTTTTAAAAGACGCAGATGAGAAGTATTAACGGCTACATAAATTATAAGCAGGGAGGTACTTGCGAGCATACCTATTCCATCCAGAGGAAGGAAGTTAGCTAGGAGTATCACAAGACCGGATGTAATAAAAAGTCCTTCTGTTCCTCTTTTCCAGATTTTCCTCTCAAAAAGGAAGGGCAATCGCCCTTCTTTTGCAAGCAAATAACTTATGTTTGCCCCCCCGTAAAGAGAAGCGTTTATCGCAGAAGAAGTTGAAATTAAAGCGGCGAGAGCCATAATTTTGAAACCTATAGCTCCTAAAAAAGGCTTCGCTGCAGCTGCAAGAGCATAGTCTTTTGACTTTTCAATCTCAAAGGTTGAGAGATTTCCTATTACTGCAAAGCTTACTGATATGTAGATAATAATGACAAGTACAATACTCAGATAAATTGCTCTTGGAAGAGTGGTTTCTGGATTATTGATGTCTTCTACGGCATTGGTTATCAATCCAAACCCCTGGTATGCAAGAAACACAACTCCTGCCCCAAAGAAAATATTCTTGGAATCTGGCCATGTAGATATAGAGAGATTTCCAGTGTCCATGTAAACAATACCTGCAGCCGCAAAAAGAAGCAGTATGACAAACTTTATCGAAACTATAAATAGTTCCGATTTTCCTACGGCTTTTGCTCCTATAAAATTAATTGCTGTAAAAATTAGGATAATTGCACTTGCAAAAATCTGTTCCCATAACTGCGCTGAGCCTGGAGGCAGAAAGGTTACTGCGTAAGAAGCGAACCCTTTTGAATAAAGAGCAAGTGCGAAGATATAGCTTATCCAGAGTAAAAGGTTAAGCCCTCCACTTAAAACTCCGTCTCCGAAACCTTTTAGAATGAATTCTATAGGCCCACCGGCCGATTGATATCTTACTCCAAGTTTTGCATAGGAATAAGCATTTAAAAGTGCGACCAATCCTGCAATAATAAAAGAAATATATATTGCATTTCCCGAAATCTTAACAGCTGTCCCAAAAATAGAAAAGATCCCGGCTCCAATCATACCCCCGACACCAATTGAAGTTGCAGCATAGAGTCCCATTGATTTGGTACCAGTCATAAAACTCCGGATTTTAGATCTCTTCGCTTAGAAGCCAGTTCAGTGCGATCAAGTAATTCTGATTCCAAAGATGAATATATTAACCTATTTTTTCCATTTATCCTGAGATATAGTTTTCCTGTTTTATTGATGTACACCAAGCCAGAAATGTACCTAACAAATGGAGTAATATTCAATAAATCAGAGTGGTAGTCAAAAAATGATCTGAAAGGACATAGTTTTATATTTATAACTTTTCAGCATAATATTAAATTCTGCATAGGCTTATATAATAAAATTGAGATATCTTTGCTTTTAGAATTTTTAAAAATATCTTAAAAGATTAGTATTTTAAGGCAAATATTTTGAAACTATAAGGAACCATGAATAGAAGGAAGATTACAGTAGGTATGAAAAAATATGGAAACAACATTCGATCCAGAAAATATAACTGGACTTTCTGATGAAGAGGCTGCTGAAATACTTAAGAACGAAGGTTATAACGAATTACCGTCCCAAAAAAAACAGAGCCTTTTTTCCATCTTACTGAATGTTCTTAAAGAACCCATGTTGCTCCTCCTTTTAATTGCAGGTACGATTTATCTATTTCTTGGGGAAGTAAGAGATGCTCTAGTATTGCTAGTTTTCGTTTTTGTGGTCGTGGGTATAACATTTAACCAGGAAATAAAGACCGAAAGAGCATTAGAGGCTTTAAAAAACCTCTCAAGCCCAAGAGCTCTTGTGATAAGAAACGGGGAACAGAAAAGAATTCCAGGACGAGAAGTCGTTAAAGGAGATACCCTAATTTTAAGAGAGGGAGACCGGGTCCCAGCCGATGGGGTTGTGCTCTCCTGTACAAATCTTCTTATAGACGAATCCTTGCTCACAGGCGAATCTCTCGCTGTTAGAAAGTGCGAATCTACTGGCTTAACTCATTCTTTGAAACCCGAGCAGCCAGGAGGAGAAGATCTTCCTTTCGTATATTCAGGAACTCTGGTAATTCAGGGTCATGGAGTAGCCAAGGTAATCGAAACCGGAATACATACTGAAATGGGAAAAATAGGGAAATCTCTGGGGACGATCGCCGAAGAAGATTCTCTACTCAAGAAAGAGACCACCCAAATTATAAAGACATTTGCTGTTTTCGGAGGGATACTCTGCGCTTTTGTAGTCGTAGTCTATGGTTTGACCAGAGGAGATTGGTTACACGGCTTGCTTGCGGGACTGAGTTTGAGCATGGCCCTTCTCCCTGAAGAGTTCTCAGTAGTTTTGTTGATATTCCTGAGTATGGGAGCCTGGCGCCTGTCCAAAAGAAATGTTCTCGTACGGCGCATGCCTGCAATTGAGACTCTCGGGGCTTCAACCGTATTATGCGTGGATAAAACAGGAACTTTAACCTTGAACCGGATGATTCTCAGTTCCTTATTTTCAAAAGGGGAGTATTGCGAACTCGATAAAAAAGAGTGCCTGCTTGAGAACTTCCATGAATTGCTTGAATTTGGTTATCTGGCAAGCCAGCGGGATCCTTTTGATCCTCTTGAGAAAGAAATAAAAAGAAACACTGAAAAATTCCTTTATGATACTGAACATATACATGAAGAGTGGAAGACTGTTCGGGAATATCCTCTCTCAAAAAACCTGCTTGCTCTTTCAAACGTCTGGGAATCTCCCAACTCCGGGAAGTATGTTATTGCTACAAAAGGTGCGCCTGAAGCAATTTTTGATTTATGCCATCTTAGTGAAGCCGAAAAAGAAGAGTTATCGGCTCATGTCCAGGAGATGGCAAACAAGGGCTTGAGACTTCTGGGTGTGGCTAAAGCCAGTTTTTATGAGAACTCTTTACCTGAAAAACAGCATGATTTCGAATTTGAATTTATAGGATTGCTTGGATTTGTCGACCCTGTACGGCCGTCCGTTGCCCAATCAGTGAAGGAATGTTATAAGGCCGGGATAAGAGTTATTATGATTACCGGAGACTATCCTGGTACAGCTCAGCATATAGCTAGGCAGATAGGTTTAAAGAATCCAGATAAGTACATTACGGGCCCTGAACTGGCAAATATGGATCAAAACGAGCTTGCGGAGAAAATAAAAGTAACAAATATCTTCGCCCGTGTTGTGCCAGAACAAAAACTGACAATTGTAAATGCTTTAAAACAAAACGGAGAAGTTGTTGCAATGACAGGAGACGGGGTTAACGATGCTCCTGCCCTGAAATCGGCCCATATTGGAATTGCAATGGGAGAAAGGGGTACGGACGTAGCTCGTGAGTCTGCATCAATTGTCCTTCTGAACGACGATTTCTTTTCCATAGTTGCAGCCGTCAGACTTGGAAGGCGGATTTTCGATAATCTCAAGAAGGCGATAGGTTACATATTTTCAGTTCATATGCCCATTGCAGGACTCGCCCTCTTCCCTATATTATTTAATTTACCCCTTGTCCTTTTGCCTGCACATATAGCATTTCTAGAATTAATAATTGATCCTGCCTGTTCAACAGTCTTTGAGGCTGAGCCTGAAGAGAAAAATATAATGAACCGATCACCTCGGAATTTACAGGAAAGAATGTTCGGAAGAAATAATCTGGCTCTTAGTCTGGTACAGGGCATAAGTATGCTTGCAGGAGTGATTGCTATTTACCTGTATGCAATATATATGGGCAAAGGCGAAGTGGAAGCACGCACATTAACCTTTGCGGCACTCGTAATTGCAAACCTTACTTTAATCGTGGCAAACCTTTCCTGGTCTCAGAGCCTGGTCAAAACGTTATCTTCTGAGAACAAAGCCTTGAGATATGTGCTAGTAGGAGCGCTTTCAGGTTTACTTATGGTTTTGTATGTCCCGGCTCTAAGAAGTCTGTTCCGGTTCTCACTGCTGCACGGTGATGACTTGCTAATCGCATTTGTTGTGGGAACTCTAAGTATTATATGGCTCAGATTACTCAAAGGCAAAATAAACAATAGTATTTGAGCTTTTGAGTAATATATCACTTTTTAAAATAGTATTTTTGCCAGGTCAAAGGCACCAAGTTCAGAGCCTGATCTCGTAGGAGTTAGTGTGTTCTAATTAACCTATCGCACTAATTTTCTATAATCTTTTACTTAATAAATTATACTTTTAATTTGCGGATTGAATTTTTCTATCCATTTTTTTGCAAATGATTGTGATTTTGATACCCTATTAAACTCTTTTCTGTTTTATATCTTTCATATGTTCCGGCTCTGTAGAAATCCTTAATTTTACGCAAATTATTTCTCCCGCTTTTTTGTTTATGTTATACACTAACAGTTTGATTTTTATTTCTTTGACTTGATTATAGAACTTTATTGCCTTAGAACTTTATCGCCTTATTACTTCTCCAAAATTTCATTTGACAATAGAGAACGTTGTTTTTGCTATGTTCCGTTTATTATTTATCATTGATAGTGCATGTTGTAATCAGCATGTCATTGTATCCTGAAGCTTCAAGCAAAGTTGAGTCGATCTTAGCTTCTTTTATTTTTATATATTTTTGAGTAAAATCAAATTTAAAGGATCTCTGCAAAGCCGTTCTTTTTGATTTTCAGAGATTCAATTCCTGAACATATGAGATAGGACGCTCCAAAAAACGCAATAATTCCTATAATAAAATCATAACTTGTCAGATGCGACAGAACAAATAGCACGGATAAAACAATTGGCAGGTCTGTAATTAAAGGAGACATTGCAACCTTTATCCCTTCCCACTTGCCGTGTGCAGAGTTTCAGAAATGGTTACAGCCAGCAGTGGGCCTGGAGACGTCCCCGAAGCGAAGCCGAGAACTGATCCCAGAAATAAAAATTCAATAAGATCAAGCATTTGTAATGCCTCATTTTTTAACAAGTAAATTCAAAGAATTTTCTGTAAATGCCGAGTAAGCCATAAATTCCGGATAGCAGTTATTAGACAGTTTAATTTGGAATTTAAAGGTGTATTAAAGGTATATTATAATACAATAATGGTGTAGAATAAACGTTAACGCTATATAAAATACCTTGATTACATCCAAGACTCTAAACCTCAAATCCATACTTTCCGGAAGGAAAGGAGGCGTTTATGCCTCAACCTTCGAAAACAGAAATGCTCCAACCGTGCAGACAAGAACTGAGAGTAAACCTATTACTACCAGGTCGTTAAACACGCCAAATGTGCTCATTCCGGCAATGGCTCCTCTTAAGCCGTCTACTCCGTAGGTTAGGGGATCGATCCTGCTTATGAAATAGATCGCTTTCGGTAGGTTTTCAAGGGGAAAGAGAGCTCCGGAAAGGAAGAAGATGGGCATGATCAGGAAGTTCATGATCAACTGGAAGCCCTGCATATCTTTCATCATTGAGGCTATTGCAAGTCCCAGGCCTGTAAAGAAGATAGCTATCAGGAACATGAAGACCAGCCCGAGCGCGAGGCTTGCAAGGCTTAGAATCCTGAACCCGAGCACATAAGTCAGGCTCAATACGATCAGTCCCTGGATCATGGCTATGGTTGCGCCTCCAAGGGTTTTTCCGATCATAATTTCCGTCCTTGAGATGGGAGCTACCATAGTCTCTTTGAGAAAACCGAATTGCCTATCCCAGATGACCTCAAGCCCTGAAAATACGGCAGTGAAGAGAATCGACATTGAAACGATCCCTGGTGCAAGGAAATCCAGGTAGTTTCCTCCTCCACTTGCACTAGCATACATTGGGCCGAACCCGAATCCGAAAGTTACCAGAAAGAGCAGGGGCTGCCCGAGAGAACCTAGCAGTCTGGGTTTGGAGCGCCAGTAATGTTTTAGCTGCCTGAGCCAGAGGATATAGATTACCTCGATCAATGCCTAATCCTCCTTCTTATACCTCGTCTCTTTCGAGTTTTATCTCCAATATTGTCATCCCTGATATCCCTGCCTGTCAACTTCAGAAAAGCCTCTTCCAGGGATTGTGTTTCTGTCCGTTTCTTTATTTCTTCAACAGTACCGGATTCTATAATTTTCCCGTGGTCAATGATTGCGATCTGGTCGGCAACCGCTTCGGCTTCTTCCATATAATGCGTGGTTAGAAATATTGTCATTCCTTTTTCTTTGTTCAGGCCTCTGATATGGCTCCAGATAGAGTTTCGGGTCTGAGGATCGAGGCCTACCGTGGGCTCATCAAGGAAAAGAATTTTTGGATAGTGAACAAGTGCACGTGCAATTTCAAGCCTGCGTTTCATGCCACCTGAATAATTTTTAACATAGTCTTCCCGCCTGTTCCAGAGCCCTACAATTTCCAGGGCTTTTTTGATTCTTTCGTCTCTTTCTTTTTTAGGTACCTTATAGATGACTGCATGATAGACAATATTCTCGTAAGCAGTCAGCTCTTCATCAAGGCTAGGGTCCTGAAAGACTATCCCAAAAGATGCACGGGCCTGATCCTGTTCTTTAAGCACATTGAAACCGTTAATGCTGATTTTCCCTGATGTTGGTTTCAGGACGGTTGTAAGCATCTTGATCGTTGTGGATTTGCCTGCCCCGTTTGGGCCAAGAAAAGCAAAGATCGAACCAGTTTCAACGTTGAAGCTGATATCTTTTACAGCCGTAAAATCATCAAATTTTTTTGTAAGGGATTGTACTGAGAGTATATTTTGCATAGATGAACCTGAAAAGATTTTTTTTTCAATAAGGAAAGGTTAAATAACAGAGTTTCTTCGGTTAAATCTCTTCTATTAAATATTCCGTTAGAAATTTCCCAACTTCTACCGGTTCTAGGAGAATCCTGCAGAAATTCTACAGGAAAGAAGTATATTTTTAGAGAATTATTCTACAATTAGTCTATTCTCCAGAGGTGAATACAGAATATAATTATGCATTAATTAAATGTTCTATTATACACTAATTACATATTTATTGCACAACACTTATAAATTATATAATATGGAATTTATATCTTTTATATATTCTATAACATAGGATTTATATCTTCTATTATACAAATCTTATTTATTCTTTGTATAGATTCACTCTTTTTACCTGAGCATAAGTTTCTGTTATAAAAATAACATTTCAATTATAAATAATCTGCTATTAATTGTCTACCTTAAATTTGCTTTACTAAACAGAAGCTCTGAGCTTTTCTATAAGGAAAGAATTTTAATCTTTGAGGAAATATTTTATTGGATATATAGCTTGATTATTTAATATTCTGAGTGAAAAGTCAGTCATGTTATGCTTTTGTAGTTTTTAACAAGCCTCAATCAAAGTCTTTCTTAATATATGCTAGCCTCCTTTGGTTTACAGGTGTTAACCTGTAAGTATATTTAATCGGAATTGATTTTCACTTAACGGAAGTTTAATATCTATAGGTTTAATATTTACAGATTTAATATTTGTAAGTTTAATATCTCGTTTAAGATAGGTAAAATTATAATTTAACTCAGATTTAATAATCATTTATACGCACTTAACCTTGCATTTAATATAATTGCACTTTACTTTAGATGCAATTCACTGTAACAGCAATTATTTTAGTTGCAGTCAATTGAATTGTGCTCAAATGTATTCAATATTTCAATCATAGTCGGAGCAGTAATTTATGAAAAGAAAGTGGGAACGAGATTTGGGACTTCAGGGAAGAATGATTTTCACAATGTTTCTTCTGGCGGCAGTTTACCTTTTTTTCCTGGCGTTTCTTTCGTATAACGGAACGCCTCCGATTTTCATGATGCTATTTATTGGGGCTTCCATGGCTATCCAGTACTTTTATTCGGATAAACTGGTGCTCTTGTCAACTGGAGCACATATTGTTTCTGAAAGCGAAGCCCCACAGCTACATGGAATAGTTACTAGGCTCTGTGCAATAGCCGACCTTCCCAAACCTCAGGTGGCAATTGTCAGGACCGAAGTTCCAAACGCTTTTGCAACAGGCCGGAACCAGAATCACGCGGTTGTTGCAGTTACTACTGGGATTCTGGACAAACTCTCTACAGCCGAACTCGAGGCCGTGCTTGCTCACGAACTTACTCATGTCAAAAATAAGGATATGGCTGTTCTGACAATTGCCAGTTTTATCTCAACCCTGGCTTTTTATTTTGTCCGTTACTTCCTTTATTTTGGAAATGTGGGAGGAGATCGAAGGAAAGAAGGTGGAGGTATTGTGCTGGTCTGGTTGGTTTCAATTGCGGTCTGGATTGTCAGTTTCATACTGATTCGCGCCCTTTCCCGATATAGAGAGTATGCGGCAGATAGGGGTGCAGCCATTATTACCGGACAGCCATCTGACCTTGCATCGGCTCTCATGAAGATAAGCGGGGTCATGTCTAGGGTACCGAGCGAAGACCTCAGGTCAGTAGAAGGAATGAATGCCTTTTTCATCATCCCTGCAATCTCGGGTTCTTCCATAATGGATATTTTTTCTACTCATCCGTCTGTGGAAAAGAGAATAGCTAGGCTTGAAAAGATGCAGCAGGATATGGGATAACCGGATACTTTTTCAAAATCCAGGTTACAGGACGAATTAATTCATAGGATATCAGTTAAAAGGACACGAATTAAAAAGGAGAGAATAAATGGGTCTTCGTGATTTTGTGGACGCAATCCTTGGAAGGAGCACGCTTCCGAAAGCAAAAAGTGATAAATTATTTGCAATGTCTACGGCCAGTATCACTCTTGAAAGCAATCTTGGTTTAAAGCCCTCAGGGTCGGCAGGGATCTGCTTTAAGCCAATAGGGGCTTCATCGTACGAGTCTGCGCGAAAAGAGATTCAAGAACTTTTAGAATACAGTTCAAAAGAATCAAAAACCGAATTCAAGCTAGAAAAAGATGAGTTCAACTTCCTGTGGGCTATCTTTAAAGACTCGGATTTCGAAGACCTTGTCGCAAATATTCACCTTGTAAGTGAAATCCTTGAAGAACATGGCTTTGGTGGGCAGCTTCTCTGTGCCATTTACAGGTTTGACAGCGAACCAGAAGCCGGAAACTCAGGCCGTGGAAAAACTGTTTACTGGATCTACAATTTTAAGCAGGGAACTTATTACCCCTTTATTCCTCTTTCCGGCAAGCAAAGGGACAACCCTTTTGAATTCAAATTAAGGGCGGAAATGGAGAGGGAAATGCCTATTGAAGAAAATGTAGAAAAATGGTATCCTCTCTGGGGAATTCCGTTCTAAAGACTGCCATGCTAATAAATTCGATTCTTTTTATAAATTGAATCCTTCCAATTTTTAGTTAAGTTTGTTTTAGTTGAGTTCACAAATTTAGCGCAATAATTGAAATTATTTAATTGAGTTCACTTAATTTAGCTCCGTTAATTTAGCTCAGTTAATTAAGTTTACTTAACTTAATCCATCCTGATAAAGTTCAAATCCCAACGATTTGAACTTTTCAATAAGCTCTTTCGAATATTCGGGCACCGAACCCGGCTTTGATGCAACGTAAGATCCTAGAATGCAGGCAATCGAAGTGGCTTTTGAAACTCCGTATCCTGAGAGGCAGGTGTAAAGGAAACCTGCGGAAAAGGCATCTCCGGCTCCGACGGTATCTGCAACCTCAACAGGAGTGGTTTCTACCTCCTCATAAATGCCTTTATGGTAAACAGCAGCTCCTTTGGGTCCTTTTGTTATGCAAATCACGGAAATTTCTGGATATTTTTCTGTAATGAAATGACAGAACGCTTTGTAAGTAGAAAAAGGCTTGCAGGAGTCTTCAGTGTCAGAAAGCAGGCAAGAAATTGTAGTAGCTTCTTCCTCATTCATCTTTAAAATCGTTGTGTGTTCGAGCGAAGACTGTATCCATTCCTTTTTGTAATAACCTGTCCTCAGGTTTACGTCGTAGAAGAGATTTTTTGCTTTTATTTCTGAAAACAGTCTTTTTAGAGTTTTTCGGTTTTCTTCCGTTCTCTGAGCAAGGGTTCCGAAGCAGAAAACATCCCATTCTTCTCTGGAGAGGTCTTGGAATTCCTTTTCGCTTAGTGTAATCGCATCCCAAGCGACACCTTCGTTTATAGTGAAAACAGGAATTCCTTCAGCCTGTAGTTTGACAGTAACAGTTCCTGTAGGCCTTTTTTCGTCAGTTAAGATGTAAGAGGTGTCAATTCCCATTGCTTCAGCCCTGGAAAGCAGGATTTCTCCAAGTTTATCCTTTCCAACTGCCGTGATTACAGCCGATTTTGCTCCCAATTTTGCAAGATGGGCTGCAAGGTTTAGCGGAGCTCCTCCTAGGTGGGCTGAGCCTTTTATAATGTCAAAAAGGGCTTCCCCGAATGTAAGGGCTTTAATTTGCTTTAGATGATCCTTTTTCACCTTTCCACTCCTGTCTTTCATTTTATATTCAAGCTATATGTTTTTACTCCATATTCCGGTTTAGTCTTAAATTCCATTTTTGTACTTTAGAATCGTTTTAGTGATTGTGTTAGGCTGGAGCTGATATGGGAGAAAGTATAGGAAAACCTAGGAGGAAGGGAAGGAAGCGAAAAAAGATTGCGCCAAATAAAAATGTAATAAAAAAGATTATCTGATACTTGCGTCTGGCTGCATTATCCCGAATATATTTTTCTCCGTGTCAAGGCAATATGCGTACCAGCCTACCCCACTTATTGGCTTTTTTTCCATAGTTACTTTGCCGCCGTGCTTCGGTATTTTACTAAGGTATTCATCAATGTTCGGGACTTCTATTGTGCAAATATAGGTGCTTATAGGGGTATCTGCTCCAGGTTCTCCTCCCTGCCTTTTCATCAAGCCACCGTCGATTCCTGGCTCTTTTTTATTGCCGGTTGCTATGTTCCAGTATTCTAATGAACCTTCTGATCTCTCTATCTTCCAGCCGAATACATCCTCATAGAATTTTTTAGCTCTTAAAATATCTTTTGCATATATTTCAAAATGGACTACTCTTAGCATAATATTACTCCTTGTTTTAATTAATAGTTCGGATGGTATTTATATATTAATCCAGGCTCTAATTTTTCCAGGTATTTATCTCCTAAATCTATCAAGGTATAAAGAAACATGTAGTTATCAAGGAATTGGAAAATCCAGTCTGAAATAAATCTTGTAATCTGATAACATATGAAAGCATAAAAATATTGAGCTAATGGTTTATAAGTCTTAAAATATCTGAAATAATGGCTATTTTATATATTTTTCAACCGTTTTGCATTTTCATGGAGTCCTAACAACTCCCTAACAAAAAAGGAGTACTAGCCTTTTTAATTTAATCCATCAACTATATACAAAATATTTATAAGTTCGATGCCACATATTGTACATGTAAAAAGTCTTACAAATTACCAGACGCGATCGGGAAATCAGAATATGCTATTATTAGACATAACAACTTTTGATCCTGAAAATAGCATGGAGCTACTCAAGCGATGGCAACAGATAGAAAATACGGATTTCCCAGAAGGGTTGAAGATTATTAATCAGTGGTTTGATGCAGGAGGAGGATGTGTGATAACTCTATTTGACGTAGAAACTGTTAAAGACTATCTGGCTTACAATTTGCCGTTTACTGATTTATGTCAGATTGATGTATTTCCTGTCATAGAGGCCAATGATTTTAAAAAGTCCACAGCATATCAGATGGTAAAATTGAACAATCCAAATGACTCTCTAAAAAGTAAGAATATTTTATGAATCGTTAGGTTTTTTCTTTTCTATTTTTAGTCTTGTTTTTGTGTCTAATGAAACGCACATATCCGATTTATTATAATGTTCATTCTTTAATACTAAGCATCAAAACTGAATTTGTACGTGATACTTAAAAAAATATTTAACTTTTAGTAGCATATAAAGTAATGTGAACAATGAAACTGCAATATATGGCTCTAATGTTACAGGAGAAAAAGCAGTTTCTAGTCATGCTGTTATGTCTAGTAATGCTGTAACATTATATGGGCTACCAGTCATATACATTGTAATCGTCGCTTTACTAATATTAGCTATATTATATTTATTCTGCAGGGTGAAGAGAAAGGATTGCTACCACTTTATGAAAAAATCGAGTTACATAAAATTGTTTATTATTTTCTTTGTCCCATTATTCTTTTATAATTTATATAATATTTATAATAGTTTTTGGTTTTATGATACTTATAACAAATCATGGCAGAATAATTTCTGGTTTACTGATCCTACTTTAATCATTATAACTACAGGTACTATATCGTTAGTAGAATCTATTATCCCTTATTTATTCATAACTCTGAGCATGCTTACAATAAATTGTTATCGTAAATAGGCGAACCATCAAATAGCCCTATATTTCCATGAAGGAGGTGCAAATAGAGCCGCAAAACCCTTGTTTTACCATGTTTTTGAAGCGATTCTATCAAGGCTGAAAATCACTTCTAGAGCTTCTCAGAAGCCTAGTTAATTTGCCAATGCATATATTTTTTTGATACTGTGCACAAGGTTTTGGATTCTAACTTTTCCCGATGCAACAAGACTGCTTAGGTGTGTTCTGGCAGCGCTGTCACCACAGCCACAAACCAGAGCAATGTCAGTGTTTAGCATTGTACCATTTTTGATCGCTTCGATAAACATACCATCATTATATTTTCCATTATATTTTCCCCCATTTTTCCCGCCTCCTCAAATTTCTAAGAGCCTTCTGTACAATATTGTAAACTTGCTTAAAAGGTTACTTTACCACTCGGGAATATTAATAAAGTCAAAAATTATGATCCTGGCAATAGTGAAGACAACTCGAACACTCAAAACTTTTTAGCACATTATTCTATAAACAGCTCACAAAATTTTAAATCGTTTGTGAACAAAAAGGTTTTATATGTCTTCTTTTTCAGATGTCTTAACTTTTGTATTTTTCTGGGATCACATCAAGGCAATTAAAACGTAACAAAGTGGGCTAAATGTTACATTACCTCAGTTAATATACTTTCCAATTACTGGCTTTTGTACTATTTTCTCGCCAACGGCTCCAGCAAAAACCGAGATTGTGTAAAGATTAGCCAGGCCTGAACCATGAAAATTATTCCCAGAAATATCATCTGCATTGGGACATTTCCTGAATTTATATTAACAAACTGGGGCAAAAAGGCAAGGAAGAAGAGGGCAACCTTAGGATTTAAAACATTCATAAAGATCCCGCACCTGTAAAGGGTAAAGGTATTTGTTTCTAGGATAGGAGTCGAAGATATTAGCTCTTCACTTTCTTTTAAGGCGTGCCAGACAAGATAAAGCAGATAGGCTATACCCGCATATTTTACGATTTCAAACGCAAGAGTGGATTATATACCAGGGCGAAATTCCAAACGCTGCTGCGGTGGTGTGAACAAGTACGCCTGTAGAGAGGCCGGGCGCGGTTGCAATTCCTGCTTTCTTTCCCTGAGAATACTCTTGGCTAGTACGAATAAAATATCAGGGCCTGGGAGGAGCGTAAGCGCAGCAGAGGCTGCAATAAAATAGATTAACTGGGACTGTTATATCAAGTTTCTCACTTTTCCATTTTTACTTTCCTTTTTCTTACCTTTCCTTTTTTACTTCTTTTTTACTTAAATCTCGCTCCTCAGTAAACTGTAAAATCTTTCCTTAGCTTCTCTCTCAATCCAGGGCCGATGTCCGCATTTTTCCAGTAAAATGAACCTGAAATCCTTTAAAATCCGGGAGAGAGGTTCTTTAACTCCTTCAAAAGGATGGGGATCGTAATCACCATGAACCGCAATTACCTGGCAGCGGATTTCTTTTCCTAGTTCAAGCAGTTTTCCGCAGCTTCTCAGTTCACTGGCTTCTTCCCACACGCCTTTGAAGCTTTCATAGCTACATTGGATCAGCTCGTCCTTATAGGGAAGAGGATGATAAGCATCAGCTTTCGACATTAACTTCCCAAAGGTGCACAGAGCTTCATCCCGGTTTTTAGCTGAAGGCTCGTTCAGGGTTTTGGCCAGTCTGAGGAAATTTTCGAAATCTTCTTTTCCGAGTCGGCTTATCCTAGTTTTCATTATATTCGCAGCGTATTTTTCTTCGTAAGGGCCGCTTCCGACAAGTATGAGCTTTTTTACGAGCTCCGGATACCGGGCAGTAAATACAAAGCTGAGCATCGCACCCCAAGAAAAACCAATTAAGGTAACAGGCAGGTCGCCGTGCTCTTCGAGAACCTCCCGGAGTTCTCTGACCTGTCCTTCAAGAGTCACTGCGGTTTGAAGCGGTTCAAGCACGCCTCTAAAAGCGGAAAGCTCCCTAGCAACAGGTGCCATTTCTCCAGGGGCGCCAGGGCCGCCGTGGATTACAACAAGACTAAAAGGTGGGTTTCCGTATCTTCGCAAGGTTTCCATGTTTTTTCGATTCAAGCGGTTTTGATTTTAATAGATAGCTTTTTTGATTTCTAGAGTTTAGCTTTTTCGATATTATAGGAGTTAAAAACAAATTTCAGGAGTAAAGTAACTCAAATTTTATTGTTTTTATTTCAGTGCTTTCAGAGCTCTTTGCCGTTTCACGAACCTAGCTCCCATTTCAAAGGCTTTCTGGCAGTCCTGCGGAAACACTTCTTCTCGCCTTTTTGCCTTTTCCTGAGGATTGAAGATGGACGAAACATATTTTGAATAATCATCAAACTGGTATGTGTCGGTGCTGCATAATGGTTCGGAATACCCGAATATCCTTGTTGCAACCCATTCATTTAACTCAATAAGCTTATTAATCCCAACCAGCTCAAAAAGATCCTCAGTGATATTCATAGTGTAGATAAAACCAACAGGAATATTTTTAGGATAGAATGTCTGTATGTCAACGGAGTAGGTTATGTAAGGAAATATATAGCGCTCCATAAAGGACCGCATTTCTCCTGTAAAATTTCCAAGGTAAATTGGCGATCCGAGTATTACTGCATCGGCATTCTCCAGCCTTTCCAGCACAGGTGTCAGCTCATCCTTTACTGCGCACTTTCCAAAGCTTTTTCCACCTTTTAATTTGCAGGCAAAACAACTTATACAACCTTTAAAGTCGAGATCATAGAGATGTATTAGTTCTGTTTCTGCGCCTTCTGAAGCTGCACCTTCAAGAGCCTTTTCCAGCAGGGTAGCTGTGTTCCAGTTCTTTCTAGGACTTCCGTTTATCGCTATCACTTTCATGACTTTTACCTCGTAATTTCTTGTTCTTTTACATTATATTCGCGATAAGGGTAAAACATGCCAGTTGCTTAAAGAAAAAACAGTATCGCGAGTTTTTGTGAACTAATAGTCAAATTTCTCTATGCAATCACTATGGTTATAGGTTACTAAGATAGCCAGTATAGCCTTGGTATATAATCGGGTGGAATAGATTGTTTTAAAATTAGGGGTTCTGCCAGTGTTAGGAAGATTCCAAGCTGGATGTTTTTATCTACTGATATGTTTTTTTCGGGTTACAAGTGATTTTTTTAAGCCTGTATAAATATACACAAATTATTTATTAAGTTGGGAATCTTATCTAATATTGTAAAAACTTCGATTGTCAACTCCGATCTTTTTAAATTCGACATCTAAGGAATACTAACAGCCTTTCAGCCTACTGACGCTTTTCCAGAGTTGAGAGTTTCATGAATAAGCAAAAAGCCATACTGATATTACTATTGCTCATTCCCCTCCTTTTTGTGCTGTATTTCTTCGGTCCTTTCGTATTATGGATTTTTATTGACAGTTCCTGGTACTATTCCGAAGAAGTTGATATCGGGTCTCTTGATTACAGTTCCGTACTTACGAAAGCGGAGAAAGCTGGCTATGAAGTGGAAGGTTCCTGGCCCTGGCCCGGAAACTTTTCGGGTTTTGAACCTGGGGATGTCCCGGAAGTCCGGAAAAATTTTGGAAATGCTGCTCTTATACAGGATATAAGGCTTAATTATAACAGGAACTCTGAGCTTACGGTCTTTATATGTGAAGATGGAACTGAAGCAGGGACCAGAACCTGTATTGCCATCTCGAACTTCAGCCACTCCGACCCCGAATCTCCCTTACAGCTATCGGAATTTCCGGATGATCCCTGGATGCTTGAAAAACTCGGGCTTCTCTTCGGCCCGGATGAAAAAGCTCCGGAAAAATATCTTGAGGCTCTGAAAAAAGCCGCACAAAACCAGACATTGGATGCTGAAATACAGGTGAACGAGTCTCCAGATTTCCCGGCTGTATATGCCTATCTTACGGAAAGCAATGATGGTTCAGATCCAGTTACAATTCCGGTTTGGGTTTTTATGGATACCCCAGAATAAGTTCGGATACGAAAGAAGTCTTTTTAAAGAACGGGAACCAGGTGGGTTCAGTAAGGTATATTATCCCAGAGGCAAGGGTAGTAACTTATGATAAGGGGAACAGGTACATAGTTGAACTCGATTCCTCAGGAAGGGCCAGGCTCGAAATCATAATGCATGTTGGAAGTAGCGGAGAATCGATACCTGATGAGAAATATAGAGCAGTTTTCAGGGAGATGTTTGAAGAAATGGGACTTTCTCCTGAAGTGGTGGATAGCCTGGAATTTTTTCACAGCTCTTCAAGGATGTGGTGAAACTGCCTGAAACTCAAGAAATTTCTTTGCTTTATATTTTGGAAAATGGAAAATACCTGAAATGTGCTAGTAAATTTGCTGGAAAATGAGCTGGAAAATGAGCTGGAAAATAGGACCTTAGTCTGGCTTTTAAAAATCAGGTTACGGTGAAGGGAAAAGGGGAGAGAGGGTTAGGATTACTACGGCTGCTTCAAACCGTAATAGACCCAATCCTGCCTCTTATGTTTATGCACTATGTACAGGTGCATAGCTGTTTCCAGGATATGGCGACACTACCTGTCTGGGCAGGTCAATATCCAGGGCTTCTCTCAAGACCTCTTCAATGGTCTCTACAGGTACGAACTTAAGCTCGTTTCTGGCATCTTCAGGCACATCTTCAAGGTCCCTTTCGTTTTCTTTTGGCAGGATTATTTTCTTTATGCCTGCCCTGTGAGCTGCCAGGATTTTCTCTTTTATGCCTCCAACGGGCAGTACTGCACCGCTCAGTGTTATCTCCCCTGTCATGGCAAGTTTGGGGTCAACCGCTCTGCCGGTTATCAGGGATGTAAGGGCGGTAAAAAGGGTTATGCCTGCTGACGGGCCGTCTTTAGGGGTTGCACCTGAGGGCACGTGGATGTGAATGTCGCTTGAGGTGAAGTCAAAGCTGTTTGCAGTGTTTGCAAGCCGTGACCTGACAAGGCTCAATGATATCTTTGCAGATTCTTTCATCACATCCCCAAGCTGGCCTGTAAGAGTGAGTTTTCCACTGCCGGGCATAAACGTGCCTTCTATGAAGAGAATATCTCCTCCTACAGGCGTCCATGCAAGTCCTGTAACCACGCCGGGTACATTCTCTTTTCTAGCCTCTTCCTGCCGGATTATCTCTTTTCCGAGAATCTCTTTGAGCATATCCGCTCTAACCACGTAAGGAAGGTCGGCCTTGCCTGACACGATTTTCTCGGACACAAACCTTGCAGTCTTGGCAAGCTGCTTTTTAAGTCCCCTGACTCCGGCTTCGCGGGTATATTTATCGATGATTACTTTCAGGGCTTCATCTTCAATTTTAAGTTTATCCCCATCAAGGCCGTGGTCTTCCAGTATGCAGGGCAGCAGGTGGTCTTTTGCAATTGCAAGTTTTTCATTCTTTGTGTAACCTGAGATCTCGATCGTTTCCATTCTGTCAAGAAGCGGCCAGGGGATACTTGCTAGGGAGTTGGCAGTGGCTATGAACAAAACATCAGACAGGTCATATGGGATTTCCAGATAGTGGTCTGAGAAGGTACTGTTCTGTTCAGGGTCAAGGACTTCCAGAAGGGCACTCGCCGGGTCTCCTGAGTAGGAAGCTGAAAGCTTATCTACCTCATCAAGGATAAATACCGGATTTTTCGTGCCTGCTTTTTTCATGCCCTGAATAATCCTTCCGGGAAGAGCGCCAATGTAGGTTCGCCGGTGTCCCCGGATTTCGGCTTCGTCTTTGACGCCTCCAAGGCTGACCCGGACATATTTTCTGCCCAGAGCATCGGCAATGCTTTTCCCGAGGCTTGTTTTACCGGTTCCGGGCGGCCCTGTCAGGAGCAGAATTGAGCCCTGCTTCTCATGTTTCAATTTCATGACTGCCAGGTGCTGGATTATTCTCTCCTTGACCTTCTCCAGCCCATTGTGGTTGCTCTCAAGCACCCGACGGGCTTCGGCAATGTCGATACTCTTCTTCTCTTCAGTTATCCAGGGAAGGTCGAGCAGGAGGTCAAGATAATTCCTTATAACATGGGCTTCAGGGTTGTGACTGCCTCCGGTTTCGAGTTTCTTTAATTCGGAAAGTGCCTTCTTTTTTACCTCATCAGGCATAGTCGAGTTTTCAATCCGTTCTCTATACGCAGCGTCGCCTGAAGCCGAGTCGTCTCCTTCGTTGAGTTCTTCCTGAATTACTTTAAGTTGCTCACGGAGCATTGCCTCTCTATTCGACTTGCTTATTTTGTCGGTGACTTTTTTTGCCATTTCTATCTGGAGATTGATGCTTTCTTTATGCTTTGTCAGGATGTGAAGGAACAGAAGATACCGCTCACGAACCGAGGGGAGCTCCAGGAGTTTTTGCTTTTCGGCAAGTTTTACGGGTATGTACGGCATGACAAAGCCTATTATCTGGTCAATAGAGTCCATCTTATCAATTGACCGGGTAAACTGCTCGGAGCCCTGGAACCTGTTGCTGATTTCGTGAATTGTCTTTTTTACATTCGCCATCGCTTCGGCTTCAGTGTCCTCATCAAAGTCTGGTATATCATGGACAGGCTTGTAAGTTGTGTAGAATAACCCATGCTTCCGATAAAGAGATACCACTTCTACCCTTTCGGTAGCCTTTGCAACAACGAGATATCCGTCATCAGCAGGCTGTACATATGTGATTTTAAGCAAATTTCCGGTTCTATACAGGCTCTCTTCTGATAGGTCTTCTTCTGATAGGTCTGAAACCTTTGTGCCGCTCTTTACCGTCAGCCCGATAGCGTTAATGAACTCGGAGTTTTTCATTTCATTTAACAGTGTTTCACCGGTAACTTTGTCAGCCATAAGTTTCGTCCGGCTTTGAGGGTAAACCACTATCTCAAAAAGGGGTATAACCAGTTTCTCTCTGTTATCGTCAGCTTGTTGTGAATACATTGTCATCGTCTCAATTATCATCTCAAGTACTTAGTTTAAATTAACCTAACTATTTTCGCAAGCAAAAAAATTATCTTACTTTTCTTAGGATTTCTATAAGCGTATCCAGCTCTTTTTCATTCAGTGAATTCGCCATTCTTTCAATAACCTTCAATAAAGCGTTCTCTTCGGCACGGGCTAACATTTGCCCTTTTTCTGTCAGACGAATATAGAAAATTCTGCCGTCATCCTGGCACTTCTCCCTGTACACACACTCCATTTTGATAAATTTGTTAATCATCTCGGTGATGGTGGGCTTTGAATTGCTAGTGATTTTAGCAAGCTTACTAAATGTTACTTCCCCGCATTCGTCAATGACCTTCAGGTATCCGATCTGCTTGAGAGTAATGTCCGATAGTCCACATTCGGAGAAGATCTGACAGGAGCATTCGCTTTTGATTTTGATAAGGTTTTCAAAAACTATGAACAAATGCTCTTTTTTCTCCATCATATCTTGATCTGTCCTGTTAGTTAGGCATTACCTAATTAAGTAGTTTTCGGCCATGCTAAGTTTAACCTGCAACTGTTGAGCCGCAACCGTTGCGCCGGTCGATCACGCCGATAGGGTTTGAGGATGAAATTATCAAATTCAAACTTTGCTGAGGTTTTCGCTCAAGCCTTTTTTGAAAAGACTTGCATTTAAAAATCAATCTCTTTCCCGTCAATCAATAAACTCTTAATTACAGCATTTCCATATTTGTCAATGATAACTTTTGCATCAACTTCTATTTTCCCGGTCCGTTGTGCCTTTTCTATCCCCATTCCCCTGCCTTCGGGAACAAAATAACTTTCAATACCGTAATCGACCCTGAGTTCCTTAATGGCCCCTTCTTCTGTCATATTACTCGATTCGTCTGTTTTCCAGTCGTATATAACATCTTTTACCTTACCTTTGATGTAAAGTTCATCCTCGGGCGGAGTGGTATATATTTCTTTAGGTATGCCGTATCCATTTTCAAGCTTCAGTGTAAGATATACTGGCTCATCGTAATAAAAGTCAGAATTCTCAGCATGAAACTTTTTCATATCAAGGGTACTGATTTCGTAATTAAGGGTCACATAGTCTCCTCTGAATAGGTCTCTTGGGTCTACTGGCAGGGTTTTGAGCATAACTTCAGTGCCGGTCCTGAGGGTATACTCCTTATAGGCAATAAAGCCTGAAAAAATGAGAAGCCAAAAAACTAAGGTAAGGTAAAGGACTTTCTTCTGGTTCATTTGCAGCCCCTCCCTGCTTCTGAAAATTTTATGATTCCACAGTCTCTGAATCTCAAACTGCAGTTTTTCATTCTCCCACTCCGGCAAACTTAGCTTTCAATTCTCTTCTTTTTCTTTCCAGTACCACACTTAAAGTCAGCAGGGCAAGCCCTCCTATTATGAAAAAGAATGACCTCGGAAGAAGGTCCCAGAAAAAATCGAAATATCTTGCAAAAATCAGCGGTATAAACCAGAACATGGCAGTATTAATTATCCCAATGTCTTCGGTGCTGTATCCTGCATACAGAAGCAGAACCAGAAGCCCGAGGAAAACAAGATTAAAAAAGCCCATATAGGCTTCTTCCGACACCTGACTGTTTGTGGTTATCAGAGTTATTCCAGCCATTAAAAACGAGATTACAGCCATGCTCATGTCTGTCTGAAAACCTGTAAGCCTTGATCGAAGAGATTTTGAAAGCAGGACTGCCAGAAAAAGAAGTCCCAGGAAAGCATAAATTACAGAAATAATCTCCTCGCCTTTTGACTCAAGGGGCCCGAAAGTGTATATGAACAGTGCAATGAGTACAGCTTGCAGTCCCATGAACTTAAACGTTGACACAGTATGTTTTAATTTTGCTGACAGCTCATGCAAAATTCCTGAAAAATAGATTGCAATGCCTGACATGAGGTAGAGATCCAGGATGTTTATAGATTCATTGAGGCTATTTCTTTCGCTGTACAGAAGGCCTATCCAAAGGTAAAAAAGCAAAGAGCAAAGCCCGGCGACCGCAGTAGACCTGTAGCCGTAAATCAGGGGAAAAACTCCAAGAAGCCAGATGAGGACAAGGGTGCTGTTGTTGGCATTGATATTGTAAATCTGGGCGATTAAAAAGAGGCTTGCTCCGAAAAGCAGAGCTGAAAGGAAAAGCAGGGCAGAACCCAGCCTCGAATATTTCTGATTCTTATATTTCAGGCTATAACCGGTATAATGTATGCCTACTGTACTTCCTGCAAGCAGCATGATTTTGACAGTATCCCCGATTTTCTCCCAGTTGGAGGCTACAAAGAGAATGGCGCCAATCCCGATTAGAATTGCCCCGATGGTAGAAAAGGCAATAATTTGTTTTTTTGACCGGTGCTCTGCTTTATACTCCTCAAGGTCTGCCCTCATTTTCTCGGCCTGGGCGTGATTAATTGTGCCTTCGTCCAGCCATTTTCGGATCAGGTCCTGGTCAAACATACATTGATTTTATCGAATTTCACTATATAAATAATTTCTTTATGATTAACTCCAAATTCCTGATATTATTCGGAGACTTACCAGATTATTTTTATATTCAGTTCCAGCTTAACAGACTAATGTTTAGAATCATTGTTTCAAAAGAAGTTTGAACCTGAATTACATACTTTTCCTATCATACAAATTGGGGTGACACAGAATGAACTGCAGTGAATTAAAAGAAGGTCAGATTCTTGTTTGTGAAGGGTGCGGGTTCGAACTAAAAGTAATAAGTGCATGTGGAGATTCCTCCTGTACTACTGATGCTTGCTGTACCGGCGACATAACCTGTTGCGGAGAACCAATGAAAATAAAACAATAAGCCTGAAAAAATTATTCTGGTAAAATATGTAAAATAAAAAAAATAGAAGAGAAAAAAATATTTAATAATTAAAGAAGATCCCGTAATTATTCGGAGGAATACAAACCCAGGAATGGTCTGGAAGAATATTCGGTAAAAAGCATGGAAAAGATTCTTTATTTGGAGCTTTTTCTTGAGGTCTAAAAATCTCAATAGTCTGTTTTTTGCTGTCTTTTTTCTTTTATCTTTCCCAGTAACCCGTTGATCAGCCTGGTTATTGAATATGAGCTGAAAAACCAGATCAAAAGAGCAATAATAATTGAAAGACCCCATCTGTTAAGGTGCTCCATACAGAAAACAGCAGTGAGCACGCATATAGTGCAGCCAATCATTCCGGAGCTTGCTCCGAGGGCAATGTCAGAAGCCTGCTCTGAGGTTCCGAAATGTCCTGCCATTATCACGGCAGCCGCCATAACAGCTGGAAAAGCTGCAAAAACTCCCGCAAAAGATTTTGAAGGGATTATCTGCAGCATGATATAACAGGCAGCAACAGTACCTCCTCCAAAAACGAACCTAAGAGCAAGGTCCCTGAGATTTAATTTCATGATATGACTCCTTATTTTTACTTTTTCTTTTTTCACAGCCTGAACCATGTGAAGTAAATTGTGGGAGCAAGTACGGCCCAGAGGATAAGTGCGTAAGCCAGCCCTCTTTTCCACCCGTATCTGAGAATAAAATAACTTGCAGCAAGGGCACAGCAAATATCAGCTATCATTCCCACAAGTGCACCTTTTGAAAGCTGCTCTGAAATCAGGAGCAATTCACTGCCTTCATAATCCATTCTCAAGCCCAGAATCGCTGCCAGGTACACGGCAGGGAAAGCTGCGAAAATTCCACCAAGCCTGCCTCCGAAATTCTTTGCAATGAGGGCGGAGATAGCAACTGCACTTCCTCCAAAAAGAAAGCGAAGAAGAATTGGGGATATCTCAATATTCAGCATTATATCATGTCCTGTGTACTGGAACGCTCAGATGAACAGTAACATGCACCTTCTGGAGAATCGGGCTTGTTCTAAAGTTTGCTTTAACGTTAGTACTCATATTTTTCCCTTATCTCAGATTCTTTGAAGATGCTGAGCCCCAGTTTCTCAAGGACTTCGGAAATTCTTTTCCTATCTCCGCTTTTCATGGATTTCCGGTCAAAATAAGCAAAATCAGCCTTTGATTTCTCAATTGCCTGCCTGATCAGGGCTTCATCCACGAATTCCAGCTGGTACTTGGGAAAATTGTGCCCGAAAGAGATTTCAGTTTCGAGTAAAAGCCCTGTCTGGCGCATGGCATAATGCCCTCCTCCAAAACCAAGGGCAACAGGAACTTTTTCAAGGGAGACTGCAAGGATAGCTTTTGCAGCAGCTTCGCCTGCTTCAGGATCTTTCCACTGCACTTCAGTGCTTCCTATTTCGGCATAAATCGACGGAACTGAAAGTTCTGTGGGCCCATGATGGGTTACTTCGAGGGTAACATCATATTTCAGGCCTTTTTGCTCAACCTGTCGCTTCATTTCCATAAGAATGGATTTCATAGCAGCAGGAGAGGAAACTGCAAGGGATTTCGGGCAGCCTCCAAGCCTTGCCTCGCCCGAGGGGTTTCCTGTGCAGTGAACTGTAAGGGAAGATATTTCCTCTTTGCTCCGGTGTTTAGACGCAAAAATGATAAGGGAAGCTGGCAGCCCTGCGTTTTCTAGTTTTCGATCAAGTCCGTCCTGGAAGATATGCATTTCTTCAATATCAATAAGCCTGAACTTTCCATCCTGCGATTCCCTGGCCGCAGAGAATCCGGAATTTTCAGGAAGCTCAAGGACTTTCCATTCCTTAAGGCTCAAAAGATGTGTTTTAATGTTCTGGCTGGCAAGGTCGGGGGCAGAACAGATGATTGTTATTTTTGGAATCTGGTTTCCAGGGAGGTTTTTTTTCTGGCTCCCGGAGTTTTCTGAATTGCTGTTTTCTTTCATTTCTGATCAATTCGGGGCTTTTTCAGTTTACGCCCCCTATAGATTTCGTTAAGATAGATAAATCCAACCCATAAATCCAACCCCGTATAGCAGCCTGGGTCTAAACCTGAAGAGGCTGTGAAAAGTTACATTGAAAAATTAGAAAATTACCCGAAATATTAGAAACGTTACCTGAAATATTAGAAAGGTTACCTTGAATGTTAGAAAGGGTAAGCCAGATGAAGAAAAAAATGTTTTCAAAAAGGGTTTTGGCAGACTCCTGCCTCTTAATAAGCAGGAGTCTACATCTTTCCTATGGAAATATGTTTTTAAAGTGCTGGAACAGGATCATCCAATGTGAATGTAAGCGTCCACAAGTTTCTTGATTTCTTCGTTCTTGCCGTACAGTCTCTCACTAAGCTGGTAGTCGTTGTAAGCTTCGAGGCCATTGACAATTCCGTCAAGCATACCTTCAGTGAACACCTCGTCCGTCATGAAGATATCCTTTTTGGCTTTCAGAGCTTGGGCAGACTCGTAGCAGGAAGCAGGCAGGTGATCGAGCTCGGCAAGTCTGTCTTTGTGTTCGTCCTTGAAGATGTTTACACTGATGTAAAGTTTCTTGGAAAGCTCAAGGGCATTGTCCATTTCAAGTCCGTAGCGGGTACCAACGCAGAGTCCGGCGATAAGGAGATAAACGTCAGCAGAGCCGTCTGCAGCACGGAATTCATAGGTCTGCTTGCCGTAGTATTCCTTGAGTTCTTCAGAATAGTTCGGGTTTGCAATAGTAATCATCTTGCTTGCGTCCCCGGACCAACCGAGAGGCACACGGATAAGGGCAGAGCGGTTCCTGTCTCCCCAGCAAACATTTGTTGGAGCTTCCTGGTGAGGTACAAGGCGCAG
Organism: Methanosarcina sp. UBA289; assembly: GCA_002496565.1. Taxonomy (GTDB): domain Archaea; phylum Halobacteriota; class Methanosarcinia; order Methanosarcinales; family Methanosarcinaceae; genus Methanosarcina. The sequence continues at coordinate 107,166 of DAKJ01000027.1, forward strand.
GTAGGATGTTGGGATTGTGTTCCCAAAAGCAGTAATTGCTGAAGCAACGTCCAGACAGCCGACGATTGCTTTCTTTGCGGCATCGCTCAACTTTCCGCCATTTTCAACGGTTGCGGTCTTGCCGTCCTTCATAAGCTTCATGTGGATATGCAGTCCACTGCCTGCCTTTCCGACTGTAATCTTCGGGGCGTAGCTAACAGTGACTCCATACTGGGCTGCAATCATTCTCAGCATCCACTTTCCAACAATCAGACGGTCAGCAGCGTCCTCAACATTTGTGGTTTCGAACTCGATTTCGTTCTGTTCGTAGTAGTATTTATCGTCAGTGAAATTTCCGACTTCAGAGTGTCCGTATTTAATAAATCCGCCAGCTTCGGAGATAGCGAGCATTGCATCTTTCCTGAGCTGCTCAAATTTTGTGAAGGGACCTGATTCATGATATCCTCTCTGGTCAACAGCCGGGAAGTCAGTATCAATCTGATCTTTGTCGCAAATAATGTAATACTCAAGTTCAGCCATTACATTTAACTCGTAGCCTGTCCTCTCCTTCAGAACCGCATGAGCCTTCTTCATTATGTTCTCTGGGGAGCTTGCAAGGGGATTTCCGTCCTTGTCAAAGTATGAACAGAGTAAGTCGAGGGTCGGGATTTCTTCAAACGGGTTTACAAAAGCAGTGCGATATTTCGGCACGACATAAAGGTCGCTTGAGTCAGCTTCGATGTATTTGAAAATGCTGGAGCCGTCTACTCTTTCTCCGGTGGAAAGTATCGTATCAAGGTGTTCTTCATTCCTGATGATAAAGTTGAGGGCTTTAAGTCTCCCGTCCCCACCAACATAGCGGAAGTTGAGCATCTTAATACCATTCTCTTTAATGAACTTTATAATATCCTCTTTAGTGAATTCGCTTGCTGGTTTATTGAGGAACTGTACCAGTTTATTAGGATTCATTTCTACAGATGATGGTTTCATAATTATCCCTTCTTTTTAATTGAAATATCCGAGTATGAAGCCTCATTTTAATCCCGAATATTTTTCAGGCTCACGGGTTATTACATTGAATATAATTTTTTGAACACTTGCCTGCTAGGAAGAAGATAACTTACTGCTGTCTATATAAAATTTTCCCTTATACACTTTTCAGAGAATATAATATGAAAAAAAGAGGCAGTGTAAAACTCTACACTTATTTGTCAAGTTGTTTTTCCTATCAATTAGATATCAGTTAAGATTTTAAGGTTTCATCAGTTCCAATTTAAGACCTTGTCAGTTAAGGGTTTTGCCTAATAAATATATCGGAGGAATAAAATATAGTTATATATATCTGGTTACCAAATTGATAGAAGCAAGCAGAGATTCATCTGCTTCCTATTTCGAAATATTTTATTGCATCGGGGATAATGGAGGAAAAGATATGGAAATTTATAGTATTCCTGAAATTGCTAAAGATGTGTTTTGGGTTGGGGCCAAAGACTGGAACCGCAGAATGTTTGACGCTTTGATTCCTCTGCCTCAGGGGACAAGTTATAACGCTTATCTTGTGAAAGGAGAAGAAAAAACGGCCCTTATAGATACCGTAAATCCGGGTTTCGAAGAGGAACTCGAAGAGAAAATAAACTTGGTTTCTAGCCTGGAGAAACTGGACTACCTTATTATGAATCATGCTGAGCCCGATCATGCCAATGCAATTCGTTATATTATGGATAAAGCTCCTGGCTCGGTGCTTGTTACAACGGACAGAGGCGTGAAAATGGCAAGCCTTTACCATGAACTTCCCGAGTCGAGGATTAAAGTCGTTGACGATGGTGATACTATTGATTTGGGAGGGAAGAAACTCCGCTTTATAGAGGCTCCCTGGCTCCATTGGCCTGAAACCATGTTTACATACTTGCCTGAAGACAGGATCCTTTTCCCGTGTGATTTCTTTGGGGCTCACACAGCCCAAGGCGTTTATGATGAGGATCTGGAAGACCTTATTCCTCTTGCAAAACGCTATTACGGGGAAATTATGATGCCTTTTGGGAAAATGGGGGCAAAGGCTCTTGAAAAAATTAAGAACCTTGATATCTCAATTATTGCGCCGAGTCATGGGCCTATCTACAAAAACCCGAAGCGTATACTTGAGCCCTATGCAAAATGGACTGCAGGGGAAACAGAAAACAAAGCCCTTATTGTTTATGTGAGTATGTGGGGTTCCACGGAACTGATGGTCAGGACAATTGCAGAAACCTTGCTAAAAGAAGGTATAGATGTCAGGATCTATGACCTTGAAGTCGCAGATACAGGAGATGTTGCAAGAGAACTGGTTGACTCCCGCGCTGTTATCCTTGGAGCTCCGACCGTCCTTGCAGGCATGCATCCTCTTGCCGTTTACGGTACTTACCTGGTAAAAGCCCTCAATCCGCCTGCAAAATATGGGGTTGTGCTCGGATCCTTTGGCTGGGGTGGAGGCGCTCTGAAGCAGGCAGGGGAAATTCTGGTTCCTTCGAAAATGGAAATCGTGGGAACGCTTCAGGTGAAGGGCAAACCCAAGGAAGAGGATTTGAAAAAGGTTGAGGAAATCGGCCGAGAACTCGCACAAAAAATGAAAGTCTAACCTGAAAAAGGTATACATTCAAATCTGAAATCTTTATTTTAAACTGGCGTGTAAAGTTTCTCAGCCGGTAAAATCCGGCTAATGTATCTGGGAGACTTTACTTAGTCTTTTTCAGTGCTGTTAGCGGAGCTATTTAATGGAAAAATTTCTATATACTCTAAAAGGTTATTTTCGAGAACCTGGTACAGGGAAGTTAATCATAACTTTCAGAAGATAGTTTCTAATAGGTCTAAAGTTCCATTTTTAAAATTCCTTTTATTGTCCTGATTTTTCAAGTTTTTGAGTGGGGGTTTCTTATAATGCAAGGGGAATCTGAACTAAAAAAGGAACTGAACTTACTGGAGGTCACTCTGGTAGGCATTGGCAATATTCTCGGAGCCGGAATCTATGTGCTTATGGGAAAGGCTGCAGGGCTTGCAGGCAATATGGTCTGGTTTTCTTTTCTGTTTGCCGGAGCAACGGCTACACTTTCGGCCTTTAGCTATATGGAACTCGCTTCCATGTTTCCAAGAGCTGGAGCAGAATATGGGTTTGTAAAAAGAGCTTTTGGAGAACGTATTGGCCTGTTTGTAGGGCTACTTGTTATATGTTTTGTGGCAATAACGAGCTCTGCGGTTGCACTTGGGTTTGGCAGGTACTTCAGCAACCTTTTCGGGTATGGATATTTAACAGGGACTTTAGGCCTGTTTATCTTTCTCAGCCTTATCATGGTTCACGGGATCAAGGAGTCTGCCAGGCTGGCTATTTTCATAAGTCTTATCGAAGTCTTCGGGCTTCTTATTGTGATTTATACGGGTCTCCCTTACCTTGGAACGGTAAACTATCTTGAAACTCCTAATATGACAGGAATATTTAAGGCTTCAACCCTGATCTTTTTCGCATTTCTCGGTTTTGAAGATATTGTGCGATTATCTCAGGAAACGAAAGAAGCCGAAAAGACAACTCCAAAGGCTCTGCTTATTGCCATCTTTTTTACAGTTTTCCTGTACATGTGCGTGGCAGTAACTGCCGTCAGTGTGCTTGATTTTAGGGTTCTCGGATTTTCAGAAGTTCCCCTTGCCGATGTTGCGGCTGTTTCTCTGGGGAGTAATGCTTTTGTTCTTATATCTTGGATCGCCTTTTTTTCCACTATGAACACCGTACTTGTGGTTATGCTTGGAGGGTCAAGGATTGTTTACGGCATGGCAGATTCCGGGTCACTTCCAAAAATTCTCTCAAGGATACACCCCAGTTACCATACTCCGTGGGTTGCAATTTTTGGAGTTACATGTCTCTCAATCCTCTTTGTGCTGTTAAAGGATATTGCAATCGTAGCAAATATTGCTAATTTTATGATTTTTATTGTCTTTTTTATGGTTAATCTTTCCCTGATAAAACTACGTTACACTGACCCTGGAAGAACTCGTCTTTTTAAAGTTCCCCTGAATATTGGTCGTTTTCCACTTCTTCCTTTTCTTGGCTCCCTCTCTACTGTATTTCTTTTTTCTCAGCTAAGTCTGGAAGTGATAACTTACGGTCTTGTGCTTGCAGGAATCGGAATACTGATAGTGCTTCTCAGAACCAGATAAAATGTCTGCCTGCAGCACCTATAAATTATTTGTAATGACTACAAAGTTAACTTTCCTCGGAAAGGCTTAAAACATCTTATTTAGTTAAAATATGGTATGAAAAGGGTTTTACAGCTGTCTTATCTTTTAATTTAGCTCTTTTAAAGCTTAAATCCCTAATATCCTATTTTTAGGATTAAAATCGTTCGTTCATATTCTTGGAGTATCTAAGATTTCTCGTTTCTTCTGCATGAATAAAGGGGTTTTTGGTTCCTTTAATACAAAAAAAGAGTATTATTATGCTTTTTTTCATGTTATGGCTATTTTTATTAAATATTTATTGATTTCAGCTAGTTTTGTATCTTTATATTCACTGAGAATTAGTTTTATATACATTAAATTCTATTTGAATCGCTTTATCCTGTTCATTATCAAAATAATTGATTTTAAACTTAATAATCGTTACAAACTATTAAGATACTAAAAATTATTAACCTGTACTTACATAAATTTGATTGTGAATACGTTTCAATTTTGAAAGGGAGTAGATATGAGAAAAGAGCATTATGCATTCCCGCTGGAGGATTTCATTTCAAGAGATGAATTTAACCGAATCAAAAAGTTCTCCCGGGATAAAGAAACCCCATTTTTAACTGTTGACCTGCAGAAGATAGAGCAAAGCTACGACGAACTGGTAGAGCATATGCCTTTTGCAAAAATTCACTATGCTGTAAAGGCTAACCCTATGGATGAGGTTGTGCTTGCTCTGAAGAATAAAGGCTCAAATTTTGACGTAGCAACGATTTACGAACTTGATCAGCTTCTCAGGCTTGGAGTAGAACCTGAAAGAGTCAGTTACGGCAATACTATCAAAAAAGAGAAAGATATAGCATATGCATATGAAAAAGGAGTGAGGCTTTATGTTACCGACTCAGATAGCGATCTGAAAAAGTTAGCTAGAAGAGCCCCGGGTTCAAGAGTGTTTTTCCGTATCCTTACTGAAAGCGACGGGGCTGACTGGCCTCTCTCAAAGAAGTTCGGTTCGCACCCTGACTTGATATATAAGCTCATTATGAAGGCTGAAAAATTGGGCCTTGAGCCTTATGGGCTTTCTTTTCATGTTGGTTCTCAGCAGAGGGATATTGGCCAGTGGGACAATGCCATTTCCAAGTGCAAGTATCTTTTTGAGGCTGTAGCTGAAAAAGGCATAAATCTAAAGATGATCAACCTTGGTGGAGGTTTCCCTGCAAAATACCAGTCTCAGGCTCATGACCTTGAAACCTATGCCGGGGAAATCCGCCGCTTTTTACACGAGGACTTTGGAGAAGAGCTGCCTGAAATTATTATAGAACCCGGGCGTTCATTGGTCGCCGATGCCGGTATAATAGTAAGCGAAGTCGTAATGATCTCCAAAAAGGCCAGATTCAACCAGTACAAGTGGGTTTATCTTGATATTGGCAAATTTGGGGGCCTTATAGAAACCCTTGATGAATGCATCAAATACCCTATCTTCTGCGATAAAAAGGGTTGTGCCGAAGAAGTAATTCTTGCAGGTCCGACATGCGACAGTATGGATATTCTATATGAACATCACAAGTATACTTTCCCTCACACAATGCGAGAGGGAAACCGCGTATACATCTTTACGACGGGCGCCTATACCCAGAGTTACAGTTCCGTGAGCTTTAATGGCTTCCCCCCGCTCAAGGCTTATGTTATTTGAAAGCCTATTCGAAGACTTATTCATAAACATTTTTAAAAAAAACTGTTTGACTTCAAGCCTTTTCAAAAAAGGCTTGAGCGAAAACGACGTGACGGCATGGTCAAGCAATGCAACAGTTGAGGCTCAATGTTGCTGATCCAACTTGTGCCCAAACGGACTAATTTATAAAATAGTACTGTAAGTCGTCTATAGTTGGAAAATGTGGAAGAAAGGAGCATGGTTACTTTTTTCTACAGTTACTTTTTTCCAGACTCAGATGTTTTTATCTTGTCTGGACTGAGTTTTTCCAGTGCTGTAATTAGAAAGAATTAAATAAGTCAGTGAATTTTGAGTATATCGGTTCTACTTATGTCCTTGTGGTTATAAAATCAGATGCAGATTAAGAGTAATAGGGTTTCCTCTTAATCTCTGGACTGGATCGCAGGTAGGGACTCGATAAGCTTCAAAAAAGAGACCTTTAATGAAACTTATTTATAATTTAGCTTTTGAAGCTTATTATTTACTTATGTTTATATTTCATTAGATGTTTTAACGTCATTAAAAGTTTCGAAGCCAAACAAATCCAAGATATGTTTAAAAATTTAGATTACGAACTTTTTTTTGTGCCGGTTATGATATATATTCCCACGCAACTATAAGGGTATAGATTAAGAGTAATAGGGTTTCCTCTTAATCTTTGGGTTGGATCGCAGGTAGGGACCCGAGAATAGGGACTCGGTAACCCTACCATCTACTTCTAAATTAATTTCGAAGCTAATTCACTATTTTTCATAATGTTCTTATTTCTAATAAACCTTATGACCGTTCCTAAATTCACGTTTTTATTTAAAGTGTCGGCTGCCGCTCCATAAATTGGCGTACAAGTTAAATAATTTTTCATTTTTCTGTGATTTTACCCCAAAATTCTGTGGTTTTACCTCAAAACCAAATTCATAAATTCCGTTATATTTTTGACATGTTGTGCGTAAGGCAAGGTGTATAAGAAGACCTAGGTGTATAAGACCTTATACACAATCAAAAATGCCGAATTTTTATAATTTAGCTCATCTCAAAACTCAAAGTCGCTTTTCTGAATCCAAGATTTCGGGTCGTGTACTTGAGTTATTGA
>DAKJ01000001.1 GCA_002496565.1 Methanosarcina sp. UBA289
TAAGGTTTGCCGGATCCTGCCTCCTTGAGAAAAATAACAAGGAGTGAAATAAATGACAATAGGAATAAAGTTTAGAAAATATGTTTTGCTTACTTTAGCATTGCTGGTGAGTACCTTAGTTTTGTCAGGAACAGCACTGGCAACTGATTCCAGGTCAGATATTTTGGAAAATGTAAGCTGTGACAAAAATTCTCTTCGTTTTGCCAAAATATTAGACGATTTTGAAACAGTTACTGCAAATCCAGAAGTCTTTTTAGAGGACGTTGCCGATGGCAAAGTAAAGCTGAAATTGCTTGGAAAAGAGTTTGACTTGGAACTTGAGAATACTCACATTGCAAATGATGATGCTAAGGTTTTGATAGAAAACGAAACTGGAACTTATACTATACCAGCAGCGAAAATTAATACATACCGTGGAAAAATTATTGGAGAAGAAAATAGTAGTGCAGGATTTGCTGTGTCGAATGAGGCTCTTATCGGACATATCGAGGTAGGGAATATTTACTATGCAATTGAGCTAACTAACAAAACAGTAGATGGAAAACCAATTCTTGTTATTTACAGCTCTGACGATATAAAGAAACGCGAAAATGAAGAAATCGCGTTTTGTGGAGTTGAAGAACAACCATCTCTGGAAGAATTATACAATATTAAAAAGTCATCTAACATCAAGGAAGACTGGAGTGGCATAGATCTCGAAAATAGTACAGAGAACACTATAGATAGTAATACTGTAAATTTTAACAACAATAACGGAATATTTTTGATAGAATCAAGAGATAACAGATTAGACTATAATAATGTCTCAAATAATGCGGAGTATGGTATAAATATCAATAACTCCAGTAGAAACAATATATTAACTGGTAATATTGCGAATTCCAATGGTAAAGAAGATATTCATGTTGTTGATCCAGAAAACAATACAATAAACGGTCTAGCTCAAGAATTGCCATTTCAAGGCTCGGTACTGACAATTATTACAATTATAACCATAGCCTTAATTCTTGGTAAAAGCATTTATAGCCAACATCTTAAATAATACTATATTTCGTATGTAAATGTATGATTTTTCTCAAAACTTATCTAGTTCTTCCTTTTATTCTGTAATATCTTAGAAAGATTTATTGACGATATTTCCTCATATTGTTTTCCAGCAATATCTGTTGGGTTCCCATCTGGAGTAGCTGAAGGGAAAAAATATTTGTAGAGCCTATCCCGAAACTCAAAATCTGAGTTTTGAATCTCGTATTTAGAACAGTCAATTGAATATATGATTATAGAAAATAATCGGAAAATACACATTGACAAACAAATTTCTCATTTTTAACCAAAAAGAAAGTACTTACCAGACAGAGAAGATAAAAGCTTTAAACAGTATTAAAATAATATTAAAAAGATTATATGATTACCGCAAAAAACGGCATCCATATTATCTATTACAGCCACCAACTACAGCCACTACTTTTTACAGTCTTTTCAACTGCTGGCTGTATACCTTTCCTATCCGCTGGATTGTGTCGGCTTCTTCAGGGTCTTTATCATCCCGGATACGGATGAAGCGTGGAAAACGCAGCGCAAAGCCGGAGTCATAGTTGGGGCTTTTCTGGATTTCCTCAAAGGCGATTTCCAGGACTATTTTCGGCCGGATTGCAAATACCCCGCCTGCCTCTCCACCTTCCATGAGCCCGGAAAGCATCTCTGTGAGCTCTTTTAGCTGATCGTCGGTCAGGCCCGTACCCACCTTGCCGACCTGAAGATAACGCAAGGTTTCTGGGTCATAACAGGCAACCGTGTAAGAACCTATGAGATTTGCACGCCTGCCAAAGCCCCATTCGGCTCCAACAATTACAAGGTCAAGGGTCTCCATAAGAGGCTTTTTCTTCAGCCAGTTTTTGCCGCGTTTGCCGGGGGAATAAAACGAATTCGGGTTTTTGACCATAACGCCCTCATGACCGGCTTCTAAGGCGTCCCTATAGATCTGTTCTATAAGCTCGAGATCTCCGGTTATCACCTGTTTGTCCACACAGATGGATTTTGAATCCTCAACCGAGCTTTCAACGCAGGATTCAAGCGCTTTTCGCCGCTCAATCAGAGGCAGGTCAATCAGCGTTTTTCCGTTTAAGTACATTATGTCAAAAAGGTTGAGTTGAATAGGGATGCCAAGAGCTTTTTCCTCCACGTCGTACTTGCGCCGGAAACGTTTAAGAATCTCCTGAAATGCCCTGGGCTTACCATCCTCGTCCACTGCGACGGCTTCTCCGTCAAGGATTGCGGATTCGGCCTTCACATGTTTGCGAATTATCTCTACAAGGTCAGGGAGGGAATTTGTAACATTTTCAAGCTTTCGTGAAAAAAGCGTAACTGAATTTCCAGCCTTATGAACCTGGACTCTTGCCCCATCGAATTTCCATTCGATTGCAGCCTCCTTCATTTCCTTTATGTCGGCAACTATGTCAGGGCTAATCTGTGAGAGCATCATCTTTATTGGGCGGTTGATTTCAATTCCCAGATGTTCCAGGGCTTCCACCCCGCCTTCCTTGGCAGTTGCAGCGACTATTCCCAGGTCGTTTGTAACCATAAATGCATGCTCAACCACATCCACAGGCACGGAAAAAGCTTTTGCAATTGCATCCCTTACAACCCCTTCCCCGACACCTATACGGAGCTCCTCAAGCGCAAGCCTGGAAATATACTTTGCTTCCCTTGGGGTTGATGAATTGAAAAGAAACTGAAGGTTCTTTATCTTAATGTCCTGTGAGCCTTTCCCTGAGGCTTCGGAGGCGATTTTAAAACGGTTATAAACTTCGGTTATTGAAAGCTCGGGCTGCTCTTCGAAGAAAGAGGAAAAAGTGACCTGATTTTTCCTTTTTTCCTTGAGGATAAGAAGGGCTGTGTCCCCTATATCTCCGGTAGTCCGAATAAGAGATTCTATACTTTTTACTGGCATTCCGGAGGCCCTGGAAAGGGAAACATACAACAGGCTCGTGCCAATTCCCAATTGCTCTCCACTCCAGGCAGGAAAAACCTCACTCATAATAAAATGAGTTGCAATGGGCAGCTCTTCTACATCAACCTTTTTAAGAAGGCCAGCAACCCGACTTGTAGTATCAATAGTACTTGAGATTTTTTCAATAGCCTGGCAGGTTTCTGCAAATTCCCTGAAACTTGTCATGATCAACGCAGCTTTTTAATTTTATTTTTCCGAACTCGGGGCAAAACCTGAATTCTTAATCTATCAATTCCCGTAAATTGCGATCAAATCGCTAAGAATTGCACTTGCGGTTTCAATCGGGCCTGCACCCTTACCCGTAACCGTAATTTCTCCTGCAAGTTCGGTTTCTACCGACGCCACATTCAAGGTTCCTCCGACTGCAAGGGGATGGTTGATAGGTACAAGTCTGGGAGCTACATGAATCCTTTCTTTGCTGACTTCTCCTATGAGTTTGATTACATGCCCTCTTTCATAAGCCATTTCAAGGGCTTCAGGCGTAACTTTCGTGATTCCCGTAACATCAACGTCGTTATAAGTAACATCAAGTCCGAAAATTGCATTGGCGAGAATGACGAGTTTGCAGGCCGTATCAATTCCTTCCACATCATATGTGGGGTCGGTTTCAGCAATCCCGAGTTGCATGGATTCGGCAAGAATGTCATTGTAGCTTGCCCTTTCCTCCAGCATTCTTGTCAGGATATAATTACAGGTTCCATTCAGAATTCCTTTGATGCTTTTAATCTTATTGCCTGCAAGCACCTCGTTTGCCAAGTTGATAATAGGCATCGAGCCGCCTACAGTTGCTTCGAACCTGAAGTGCGAGCCTGCTGCCTTTGCGGTTTCCATGAGTTCCCTATACTTAAGGGTAAGAGGTCCTTTATTGGAGGTAATAACGTCTTTCCCTGTTTGGAAGGCTGCAAGCATGTTCTGCAGACCTACTCCACCGGTTCGTATATTCGTAGGAGTGGTCTCGATTACGAGATCATGGTCTACGGATTGGATGATCTCAACTCCGGAGATACTCTCCAAGGCTACCGTTCCAGCTGTTCTCTTCCTGGCAAGGCAGTCAGCAAGGTCCACACCCTCAGGATTTACGGTTGCACCCTTTGAGTCCACAACAGCAACCACTTTTACTTCCAGCCCGAGACTTTCCAGATACTCTTTTTTCCTAAGGAGTACTTCGGCCACACCCTGTCCGATTGCACCGAACCCGTGAATGGAACAGTACACTGTTTTCATGTTTTCAAATCTCCTAAAACTATTTTTCAGGCCTGGATATCAATTGGAAGAACCATAAGCAGGTCTTTTTTTGTCGAGACTTCTTTGAGGATAGCGAGTGCCTTTTGCAAATCCTCTTTACCAACAGCATCGATTTTCATGAGGGCTGAAGAAAGCATATTAATACCGGGCATGGAAAGTGAAAGATCGACAACCTCAGCAAACCCTGTCCTGTCAATCTCATCAATCGTATCCTGAATCCCTGTATGGACAACATGCCCTATGAGCACTACGTTTATGCTTTCCCTGAAACGGTGTTCTCCGACTCTTACTACTCTAATTCCGTTTTCTTCAAGTTTGGCCTTTATTGTTTCAATACTTTCAGGCCTGGTTTCAAGTATAAGCTTTACAGGCACCGTTTTTCTGGGAGTTCTCTTCTGATGATGATGTACTACTGTTATCAGGTTAGCCTTATATTCTGAAAGGGGCTGGAGGGCTAAGAGCATCTGCCCTGGTACATCTTTTAATTCAATGTCCATGGAAACTCGCATGTTGTACCTCGTAATTTTTTAAGGATCTCCTGTGCAATTTAAATGATATACCAATCTACAAATTCATATTCGGCAGCTTACTGTCAGGGTTGAAGTGGTATATCAGAGTATCCGATTTCAATCCAGCTATCGAGTCTCTTGAACCTGATTTTCACGAACCTAGATTCAAATTCGTTCCCTTGAAGCAAGGATCTGGAGTCCTGTTAGTCTAATTTGATATTAGCAAATTTATATTCGCCAAGCAATTTCTGAGGCATAAGAGATCAAAAAGGGCATCCAAATGTACTGCGTACTCCAAACATTGTTAACCCTTTCTGCTGTTTAGTAGATGAATTAAGTTATATAGTTTACTGTTTATTGCCCTTCAAAAAAGACTTTATAGAGTACGATATCGCTTAATCTTTCTTGTTTTCATGTTTGGTCTGCTTGGAGATGTGCACGTCTGGAATACGGATTATGTTACCTCTCCCTCTTTTGAATTTCTCGATTAGCCCGCGTTCCTCAAGGTCCGAAAGCATAAGACTGACTTTGGACTCCGAATAGGGAGATTTTTTTCGCAGTTCTCTTTGGGTAATCCGATTTCCGCTAGCTCGAACCATATCCAGAATTTCTTTGAGATCCTCAGGAAGATTGAGCTTTGAATGTTCCTTAGCCTCGAAACTCAATTTATTCGGCTCCTTCTCATGGAAAGAAGAATTCGAGATATTCTGAGTCTCTTCTGTAGACTTATTCTGCTGCAAAGATTTGCCAGTATCAAACGTCCCTTCAGACTGTTCAGTAAATTGTTTAGAGCTCAGTTCTGAAATTTCAATTGTATTTTCGGCTGAATCAGTTTCGGCCTCTTCAGAAAATGTTGCATCCGTTATGGGAGTTTGAGCCTCCAGCAAGTACGGCTCTCGGTATGTATCAGTAAAATGAGACTTTGTTAATTTTCCATTTTTCTTTCCTAAAAAGTAGCCTCCCAGCAATAAGACTACTAGTAGGACTACGAGAGCAAGGAAAGCAGGAGCTAAAGCTGCATATTGAGAATTTTCCTGCGACACAGGCCCTGTCTCTTCATATTCCAAATCGGGAACCTCAAAATAATCCTGGTTCAGAAGCTCCTCATTAGAAGGGGGAAAGAGGAGAAGATCATGTACATACTCTCCTTCACCTGAAATAACAACCTCTTCCTGGGTTGTATAAACGACTTTATTTCCTTCGAGATAGCTTGCATTTATCGTATAGGTTCCGGGAGTGAGATTGAAAGAATACTCAGAATCCGTTGCAATAAAGTTCTGTTCTGGAGTAGAATTAATCTCTACAACTGAGTTATTAAGAGGCTTGAAAGTAGACCACTCATAGACTGTCCCGTGAATGTTGGCCGCAATTGCATTTCCCTGAAGGACTACAATGAGAAATAAGACAAGTGCGAACCTGCAGAGCTTACTAAAATTCACGCAATGTTAAATGGGCTTTTAGCATAAATCTTTTACTTTCCATGACAGAGGATTACGAAAAATAATAGATAGATATTAAAGCTTTATCAAGGAATCAGGGAGTGTATGAAGCTTAAAAATCCAGATCTGCCTGTTAATAAGATTAATTTCAAAAAGAATACTTATATGTACCTAATTCATATAACATTGTAATAACTTATAAAGGGAGGCAGTCAGATGAAAAAATCGAGAATTATTCGAGATCTGGCTTGTTTTACAATCATATTAACCTTACTCAGTTTGCTGCCAGGAGGCTCCCTTGCTGCTAGAGACTCTTCTGAACACGGAAACGCCAATTCGAATCAACATATGCGTGAAGATGCCCTCGTTTCGTACAATGAAACTGATAAGATGGGCGAGACCAAAAATTATGAATCCGATATGAAACAAGAACAGAAGAATTTCAGCGCAAAAAACCGAAATAAAGTTACCGAATACAAAGCGGAAAGAAAACAGTTACATGAAGAACTCCAGCTTCATAAGCAAGAATATAAGGAAACAAAAGAGGATTTTCTAAAAATAAGGGACAGTATTCGGAAAGAAGAAATTAACCCTAACTCCGAAGAGGCTCTAAATGCCACAAAGCTCTATCTTAACTCAAGTGTTAACTATATGATAGCTCACCTTTCAAATGTAAATAGCAATATGGCATACTCAAACGGAAATGGAACCGAAGAAAAAATCACTGCCATAGATGAAAAAATTAAATTGCTTGAAGTTGAGAAGACAAACATTGCAAGCGCATCAAGCCAGGAAGAGCTTTTAGCCGTGGTCAAGTCCGTACGTGGAATATGGAATAATGCTGAGAAAATCAGCCTTTCAAGCGCAGGGCAGACTGTAAGTGAGAAAATAGGGGAATTTCTCGAAGACTCCGAAAACCTTTCTGAAAAACTTGAAGTAAAAGTCGAGGACCTGAAAGAAACCGGTGTTGACACATCTGAACTTGAGATTAAACTTGCCAGTTATACTTCTTATATTAAATCCGTGCAGGAGAAGAAAAAATTTGCAGATTCCATTTACAATGGTGAGAACGTCACCAGGGAAGATATGCAAACTGCGAATAATTACCTTCGTCAATCCCTCAATGATATAAACAAGGCCAATAAGTTACTCAGGGAAATTTTCGGCGAGCTCAAAGGTTATGAAATCGAAAAGGGTAACAGAACTGAAGCTAAAAATCTAACAGAATCAAAATGAAAAGCAGCCTGAAAACTGCATTAATAATTATGAAAATACAACAGTTACAGTTAATAGTAAAGAGATTGTAAGTGTTATTCCCATAAAAGATTAAAGAAAAGAATTAAAGAAAAGAATTAAAGCTTTGAATAAAAGGGAAAAGTCTATCTCAGGAGATGAGACTAGAAAATATATTGAAGGAATAAAATAAAAAGAAGGAGGAATAAAATGGTTAAATTAGCTCACCTGCTCGTACTGTCAGCTTTAATTGTCTGGCTTGCAGGATCCGGTTGTATAGGGAACAATACGTCTGAAATAGAAAAGTCAGGGGTAAACTCAAACGCAGTCGAGGTAGGGGATGGGGCACCAGTTACAGATATGGGAATAGGACTTACACAGACAGAAATCCAGGAGCTTGATTCTGATATGGCAGAGCTTGAGGACTTGCTTGAGACCGCAAGCCCTGAAGAAGACATAGTAATTGAAGAATTATGAAATGGAAAGGAAAGAAGTGAAAAGTAGCTAAAAAGTCTTTTTCACTTAAAGAACATCTTTTCTTTGTTTTTGATTCTCTGGATTTCTTCTTCCAGGGTTTTTATCCTGGACTCAAGCTCATGCATATCTTTTTTAGTAAAGGTATCGGTTTTTGAGATCGATTCCTGGATCTTCTCAGAGATTTTCTTTTCAAGATCAAGCTTCTGTTTTTTTCTTTCTTCAAGCATGTCCTGGACAGCTTTTTTACCTTCTTCCTTACTGATGTCTCCTTTATCAACAAGCTCCTTTACAAGATCATTTACCTTATCTTCGGTTATTGCCCAGAGGCCGGCTCCTATAAGCCCTAATTTTCTGACGGATTCCCTCATGTACAAACACTCGCTTTTAAATTATCAATCTGAAAAAGCTCACATGAAACAATTTACATAAAAATAATTAATTGATATGATCCTAGGGGTTTATTAAAAGTTCCCCTACTTGATCCCCTACGTGAGAAAGTAACATATAATCTTTTTTGTAATATGTTTGTGAGATCTGTATCATGTGAGATCTGTATCATATAACCTTTTTCAGTATATACATTATTTTAGTGTTTTATATAAAAAGAGATAAAGCCAAGATAAATACATCATTTCAGTAGTCATTTTAACATTAATAGATTACTTAACCGAAAGAAAATGTATAAATATATTAATTAATAATGTTATTTGGGGGTAATGATATGGCAGATACTATAAAAGTTTCACCTTCTATATGTGCATATCCTGACGACAAATACGAAAATCTTGAAATTGAGGTAGTTCTTCCTGGAGTAGAAAAGCAAGACATTTCTTTTAAGATCACAGAGGACGGCTTTTATGTAAGGGCCACCAAGGAAGGAATCGAATATGTGGACAGTTACGCAGTCTGCTGCCCGATAGTTCCGGAAAAAGCAGTAGCCAAATACTCAAATGGTATACTTAAAGTCACAGTACCTTATCAGCAACCTTTTGAAAATGCTGTGGATGTAAAAATCGAGTAAGGAAACTTGGACTCACGCAGTTGAGCCAAGAAATCAGCCAAATTAAACTTCAAACGGTTTAAAATAGATATTAATAAGCCTTCATACTTGGTTTTGTTCCTCAACTGCGTAAGCTCTCAGGGTATAAAAAATTTATTTTTATTAAAAAGAGGTTTTTAAATGAAAAAGATGACAGAACAACATCTTATCAACGCATTCGGAGGAGAGAGTCAGGCACATATGAGGTATTTACATTTTGGAAACCAGGCAGAAAAAGAAAAATATAATAATGTAGCCCGACTATTTCGTGCAATTGCCCACGCTGAATATATACATGCAGGAGACCATTACCGAGAGTTAAGACATCTTGAGGGGGGATTTGTCGCAAATAGCATGGCAACTTTTGGCCCTGGGGACTCAAAGAAAAACCTCAAACTTGCTATTGCTGGTGAAACATATGAGATTGAGGAAATGTATCCTGTATACATTGAGGTAGCAAAATTCCAGGGAGAAAAAGGCGCACAAAGAAGTTTTGAATGGTCATATGCCAGTGAGAAACTGCACAAAGAGCTTTTTGAAAGAGCATTCGAGCAGGTTAACTTAGGAAAAGACATTGAACTTGGCCCGATCCAGGTTTGCGAAGTATGCGGATATACCCTTGAAGGAGAAGCACCCGACAGATGTCCCGTGTGCAATGCATTAAAAGACAAATTTACTGAATTTAAATAAAACTAGAGATTTCAAGGAATACTCATTGATCGATGAATCTATTCAAAGCCAGATTAAAGAAATCCCAGATAACTCTGAAACCACTTCCAAAAGGAATCACTCTGGGATTTTATTCTTTTTGCTTTCAAGCCATTCTGCAATTTTGGGCCAAAGGGACAGCGAAATTATCATAGAGATTACAAAAACAAAAATTGAACCCGCAACCATGTCTACCTGAGTGTAGGAAATTTCTCCTCTAGATACATTAGTTAAAAGAGACAAGGAAAGGAAAAAGATAACAAGTAATATTGAAGTGGTGAGACTTAACAAAAGTACTGTTCTTGGCCTGCTATCTGTGGAACCGAAATTTACCATATAAATCTCCTGTTTAACTCTCTACTGTTAAATTTTAAGCTATCTGTCCCTTTCATTAAATTTTGCTTTTTTTCATCAGCAAGGAATTAGCAGTCACCGAAACCGAACTGAGTGCCATAAAAGCGGCAGCAAGTTCGGGTGTGATCAGAATTCTATGAACAAAGGGATAAAGAATCCCTGCTGCAATAGGAATACCTATAGAATTGTACCCGAAAGCCCAGATTAGGTTCTGTTTGATTTTATTTATGGTTAGTCGGCTCAGCTTAACGGCTACGACTACATCTCGTGGATCATTTTTGATAAGCACGATTTTTGCTGATTCCATTGCCACATCCGTACCTGCTCCCATTGCAATTCCCACATCGGACTGAATCAGTGCAGGAGCATCATTAATACCGTCACCTACCATTCCGACAATCTTTCCCTCTTCCTGAAGCTTCTTAATTTCATTTGCTTTGTCTTCAGGAAGCACTTCAGCAAGCACTCTGTGAATACCTACTTCTTTTGCAATTGCGCTGGCTGTAACAGCATTGTCACCTGTGATCATAATTGCTTCTAGACCCATTTTCTTAAGAGTCTCAATTGCCTCACTGGAGTTTTCTTTAAGGGTATCGGCAACTGCAACAATACCTATAATATCTTCCCCGAAAGCTACAAGCATTGCAGTTTTTCCGTTTTCCTCAAAACCTCGCATTTCAGCTTCCAGTTCTTTAAAGGAAATTCTATTTTCTTCCATAAGTTTGCGCGTGCCGAGCAAGATTCTCTTTTCTTCAAGATAAGCTTCGACTCCTTTTCCTGGAATGGAGCGGAAATTTTCCGCCTTTTCAAGGCTAATACCCCTTTCCTCAGCTCCTTTTACGATAGCTTCCCCAAGAGGATGTTCCGATCCTTTTTCAGCCGTTGCAGCTATAAAAAGTACCTGCTCCTCATCGTTACCTGGAGCTGCAAGCAGGTCTGTGAGTTTAGGTGTGCCTTCCGTAAGAGTTCCAGTTTTGTCAAAAACGATAGTATCTAGTTTATGTGCCCTTTCAAGAGCTTCACCTCCTTTTATAAGAACTCCATTTTCCGCACCTCTACCAGTGCCGACCATAATAGCAGCAGGAGTTGCAAGCCCAACTGCACAAGGACACGAAATTACAAGGATAGTAATGGCGATAAGCAGGGAAAAAAGGAATGGACTGATTCCTCCAAGAGCTACGGATCCTCCTACTCCATAGCGCCAGTAACCTATGAAGAACCAGAAGAAAAAAGCCAGAAGCGCAATAATATGCACGGCTACGATAAAGTTTCCGGCAAAGACGTCTGCAACTCTCTGGATAGGAGCCTTTGTAGTCTGGGCAGTTTCAACAAGCCGGATTATCTGAGAAAGGGCAGTATCCGCCCCAACTTTTGTAGCCCTAAAACTGAAAGATCCAGTCTTGTTAAGAGTAGCTCCTATGACGATATCACCCGGAAATTTCTCTACCGGGATGCTTTCTCCGGTGAGCATGGACTCATCTATTGCAGAACTTCCCTCAACTACAATTCCATCAACAGGAATCTTTTCTCCGGGCCGAACAACAACAATATCCCCAACTACTACTTCATCGACAGGAATTTCTTTTTCAATGCCGTTTACAAGGATTCTGGAGGTCTTTGCCCTGAGGCTCATCAGTTTTCTAATTGCTTCAGATGTCTGACCCCTTGCCCTTGCCTCGAGATACCTGCCAAGGACGATGAAGATAATAAGAAAAGCTACAGTATCATAGTAAAGACTATTATACCCAGGACCGAGATTAAGAAATGTTGCTGCTACACTGATAAGGTAGGCTGAGCCTGTTCCTGCTGCTATCAGCAGGTTCATATCAGTTACGCCGTACTTGAATCCTTTGAGAGTCCCGACAAAAAATTGTCTGCCAGGGAAAAGGAGAACAAGAGTGGACAGTATAAAAAGAACGATATGATTGGAAAAGAAATCAGGTACAAAAGATAAGAAAGGAAACATCATACTCATGTTTCCGAGGCCGATTGGAATTCCTAGAACAAGAGCAATTATCAGGTTATTTCTCTGCCTCCGAATCTCAGCCTCCCTGGAAACCTGTTCCCTGTCCTCATACTCAACAGTTTCAGTTTTAACAGATGCTCCATAACCTATTTTCTGGACTGCAGCAAGAATTTCCCTTACGGAAATCCGGGCTGAATCAAATTCTACAACGGCTTTTTCAAGCGGGAAATTTACCGAGGCTGAAATTACGCCTTCAGTCCTGTTAAGAACTTTCTCGATATTTGCAGCACAGGAGGCACAGCTCATGCCTTCAAGACTCAAAGTTACGGTATCTTTTTCTACCTTATATCCAATGGATTCGATAGTTTCTTCAATCTCTTTTGAGGAGATAAGTGAGGGATCAAAGACCACTTTTGCCCTTCCAAGCTCCAGGTTGACAACTACTAAATCCACGCCTGCTTTTTTTTTCAATATTCTCTCAATATTTGCGGCGCAGGCCGAACAGGTCATACCAGAAACACCAAGCGTGATTTCTTTTAGCCCGGCTTTCGGGCCTGGAGTTCGCGGTTCCTCTTCTACCTGCTCGCATGTTTCAGTCAGGGGACAGGTTTGAGGAGCTTCTTCAGGTTCTTTTGATTCCTTTAGAGCCGGCTCCCCGGTCATTATCTTTGAAGTTGTCTTTGAGGTCGTCCCTTCGACCTCTGTTGTGTCAGGAACTTCTGTCCCAACCTCTTCCTGAGCTTCGTTTTCGCTTTCTGTTGAGCTTTCTGTTGAGTATCCCGCCTTCCGGATAGCTGCCTTTATTTCATCCAGGCTTACTTTTTGAGGGTCAAAGCTAACCGTCGCGCTTTCGGATTCAAGATCAACTTCAACAGACTCTACCCCCTCAAGAGAAGAAATGGCATCTGCCACTCTTTTCTGGCAATGGCCACAGGTCATGTCATAAACTCTTAGATAAACTTTCATTAGATGTGCCGCCTATCCAGATTTTCAGGAATGCTCGAAGGTTATAGAATTCTTCAGGACTCCATTATAATGTTCTAACCGGCTTTATTCAAACAGGAGCTTCACAAATAATTAGAGTTTATATAAAATTGTACCTTTTACTATATATTCTTTAAAATAATACCGTTTACAGTTCATCTCGCACTTCAAGCACTTAAGTCTTAGCTGTAAAAAAAAGTAAAAAATTAATATTAATATGGATATTTCCTAAATCCTCTGTTTCATTCCATTTTACAGTTCCAATCATAAGGAATGATATCATTGTCAATAGGATTAACCCGCCTTTCATCTACATCCTCTGGATTATAAAATAGGGAAGGCATTCCTATCACCACAGAGATCCCATTTCCAACATTTTTTGTGCCATGAAAAACTCCTGGGGGAATATAAACTGTACGGGGATATTTTTCACCCATAAAGATTTCGTTAAGAACTCTGTAAGTGGGTGAATCTGCTCTGTAGTCGTATAATGCAACTTTTACCATCCCAGTTACGCAAAACAAGTGATCTTCCTGTTTTGAATGGAGATGCCAACCTTTGATCATTCCGGGATATGAATATGAAGCAATTATCTGCTTGATGTTCTGTGCTTTCAGTTCTTCGTCGTCTAAACGTATTATTTCGGTTAATAACCCTCTTTCATCGCTGAATAATTTCATATCCCTTATAAAGACTCCTTCAATTAGTTTTTCGCCATAAAATCCTGGAATTTTTTGAACTCGTGGTTTTTCTAGTTTATTAAAGTCTTCCATGCTAGTTACTTGCATTTTCAACCCTTCCCTTTTTATTTTTTATACATCCTTTCAAGTGGATCTTTACCATTCTTGAACATAGCTCCATAAGGCTCGAATTTGCCTGTATCGTTGACAGTGCAGAAATGCATGCCATCATCCGACCCTGTCATCATCAGTGGTTTAGCTTTTTCTATATCCCAAGAGCCACTTTCCTTGTCGTAGATATTATCTTCTACCTCTAGATGTACAACTTTACCAAAAATCAATGCATAAGGAAAGCCCCCATATACTTCCTCATATGTATCATGCAACTCACACTCCATCCATGCATAGCACCCTTGAATTCCTGGTGCCTTGACCTTTTTTGAAGGTTTTTCATTTAGATCCGCCAGTTCGAATTCATCGACATTAGAAGGAACATGTAAAGCCGTTGGTATTACTTTATCCAGCATATCAGTACCGGGCAGGTTAAGGACAAATTCTTTTGTATTTTTTATATTAACTAATGTATCTCTCCTTTTTGCTGAAGCCACACAAACTAAATCAAGTGATCGTAAAACAGGCATTAAGCAAGAATATGGGGCTATATTTCTAACTCCATCGTCACTGATCGTTGATATAAACACCACTGGTAATGGTATCAGTGACTCTCTTTTAAAATTTTCTAATATCATGTTACCACTACATCAGTTACAACTATCTTCCTGTTTTATTTTAGAGATAGTTACCCGAAACTAAAGAATCAGCGACTGACTCGATTTCCGGAACCTCCACACTTAGTTCTTCTCCTACAAGCCCTGCTCGGAAAATGTCCGCATCCGAGGGCACTGAAGCAAGAACTTGGGTCTTATCCACGGTTTCCAGCATGAACTGGATCCCAGTTTTATCCGCACGATTGAGAATAAAATATAGAGTTTTTCCGGCTTTTTCCGAAAGCTCTTTTATTTTTTCAGAGAGCCGGATAGATTCATAGGACGGATCAAGTATCATTAATATAAGGTCACATCCTTCTTCCACTCCTCTACCAAAATGTTCAATACCAGCTTCAGTATCCACTAATATTATATCTTCAGATGTTGTCTCCATATTATTTAGCAAATTTTTTGCAAGTGCTCCCATTGGACATGCGCATCCTTCCCCGAAGTCATGAATTTTGCCTATAGCCATCATCTGTATGTTTCCTTTCTTTACAGTGTAAGCTTCAGGAATGTCCGAGATTTTCCATTTGTTTTCAAGAATAATGGTGTTGTCTCCGCTCTGATACGCCTGCATCAATTTTTCACCCAGGGTTTTTTTTCCTCCTAGGTAGTTCATGAAGTCTTCCGGCATTCCAATACCAAGCTGCCTATGAAGCCCGAAGTTTGACTCATCACTGTCCACTACAAGTACATTGTAACCTCTTTTAGCCATGGATTTTGCAAGTAGAGCAGTAATCGTGCTCTTGCCACTACCTCCTTTTCCACATACAAGAACTTTCATCTTTTCAACTCCATTTAGAGATAATAAATATTAAAAAATCAAAAAATAATAGCATATATTAACAATCACAATACTTCCTATAGTATTAATAATATGAAGTATATAGTGAGAAAGTGACTATGAAAGAAGATAGTAATGGAGTTTGTTTGTGTCCTTTAGAAGGAATTATTAACACAATATCCAAAAAATGGGCCACGTAGGTTATCAGTGTCCTCGGGCATCACGACAGATTGAGATTCAATGATCTAATGAGTACTCTTGAGGGTATCAGTCCCAAGTCACTTACGGACCTGTTAAAAGAACTTCAAAAAAAAGGCCTTGTCCGACGAGAAGCATTTCCCGAAGTACCTCCAAGAGTCGAATATTTTTTAACGGATGATGGTAAACAGCTTTGTGAAGCAATTATTCCTTTAATAAAATGGGCAGAGAAGCGGGACGATCTGCGTCAGGAAATGTATAATTCTACCTGCAATAATACAAGTTATTCTCCAAAATAAACTATAAGATAAAGAAAACGATAACTATTTAATCATAAGGAAGGAATCTTTCAAAGTCATAAACATTGTTAGTTTTAAAGAAATTGTATAGAACCTGTGCAGTTTTCACCCAATTAGAAAATAAACAGCATCCGCTGCTCTTTTCCGGCAAGACGACAGGTCATGCCAATGCTCCCATATTAACTTCCATCAGACCCATCACTTATTCAATTTTTTGAATTGCTCGGTGTTTAAAAAACTCTTCCGGGCTCTTCTAAAGTTTTATAGCCAGCTTTAAGCAAGGTCATCTGTATAACATATGCATCAGTTATCCGGCTATCATAGGCCACATTTACGGTTCTTTCATGAATATTGATGTTTACTCTGGAAACCCCGTTGATAGATGTAACTAGTCTTGTGATCATATCCTTGCAGTACCTGCATACTAGATCGTCTACTATGAATGTTGTCTCCCCGATGTGTTCACCCCCCAGCACAACTGTAATTTTCAAACAGGTTCCTCAACCATATAGTAAAAATTTGTACCTTTACTATATATTCTTTGAAGCCTGTACCGATATTATTTGTATGAGATTATCACATTAAATGGGTTCATACCCTGTTTCACGAATTGCCTCCTTGATCTTTTCGAGGTTTACCTTCCCTTCCTCATAATCAACAGTTACCTGTTTGGTCTGAAGGTTTACGTCCGCCCTCTGTACCCCTTCTACAGCTTCAACCGCCTTTTTAACCCTCAACTGACAGTGCATACAGGACATGCCTTCAACTTTTATGATTTCTTGGGTCATGTTTTCAGCCTCCATCTAATTATACTTAATAATTTAACAGAATAAATTAATATAATAATTTTCTGGAATACTGTAGGATTGAATAATAATATATCCGATTTGCCACAAATTCTTTGCGTAAATTCAGGTTAATGAGACTTTATCATTACATTAGATATTGGTAAAATGGAAT
Source organism: Methanosarcina sp. UBA289 (assembly GCA_002496565.1). Lineage (GTDB taxonomy): Archaea > Halobacteriota > Methanosarcinia > Methanosarcinales > Methanosarcinaceae > Methanosarcina. The sequence continues at coordinate 16,656 of DAKJ01000001.1, forward strand.
AAAATTTGGAAAGTGTTGAATTTCATTAAGAGATTCTTTTTTGAAAAGGGTCGCGTTGTGCCTCAACCGTTGCGCCGGTTGATCA
>DAKJ01000030.1 GCA_002496565.1 Methanosarcina sp. UBA289
GCCATACTCACCTTATAATACTTTAAATCTATTATAATCTCTGTTTTATAATATCTGTTTTTGAAGCATTTTTTGATTATTGCATATTTTTTAAGTAATTTTTACTGCTTTTGTATATTCAGCTTACAATCTGCTCATTCCTTGCCCATTTTTGTTCTCGTCTGTTAAGTCAATTTACATCTGACGATTTCCAATTGTTTTGAGAAATATATTTAAATGAAATAAAAGGAGATTTTAGATACAGATTTTTGGAAATGCTTAATTAAATCTATAAATATTTTTAAGCTTTCTCATTGTACAAGTTAACCTTGAGCAATATCTGAAACGTTGAAAATTTTCTGATCTTAATCAGGGCTTTCTCATGATGGCCTTATTCATATTTTAAAGGGTAGATGCAGTAGCATCGCTCTTATTCGTAGATCTGCTGGGCCAAATAATTTTGAACACCTATATGGTTGATCTGATCAAGTTGGGCCTCAATCCAGTCGATATGCTCTATTTCTTCCTTTAGGAGCGACTCGAGAAGCACTTTTGTGTCGTTGTCTCCCAATTCCATTGCAAGCTGGATACCTTTATTGTACCCCAGAATAGCCCCTTCCTCAGCCCAGTGATCGTGATCATGCATTTTTGGTACTTGATCGCCGATGCGAATTTCACTCAGGTTACTGACTATTGGCTTCCCTTCAAGGAAGAGGATGCGTTCGATCAGCTTTTCTGCGTGTTTCATCTCGGTAATGGCTCGCTTCTCGATTACCTCGCCCAGCCTATCATAGTTCCAGTTTTCGCACATCTCAGCATGGACAAAGTATTGGTTGATAGCGGCCAGTTCATCTGCTAAACGGGCGTTTAGGCAATCGATTAATTTCTGATCTCCTTTCAAACATATACCCCCTTCAAAAAAAATTACAATTTTTCCATTTATACTTAAACTTTTCAATATGTTTTTATATTCAGTTGGCTCTTGAAAATATTAGCAGTAAGATTTTTCCCTTCTTTTTCTCACAGCTTAGGTAAGCTCTGATGTTAACAATATTTTTGTTGACAAAGTTAAAAATTTACAATTTTTTGATTGGACAAGCAACGTTATTGAATGAGGTCTTAGACCCTGTCTCCCCAGAATATTATGGGACACATGTTATATAAACAAACTGAATCTAAATAGGCGACATGTTAATAAAATAGGAATTCTTGATCTACAAAACGCCCAGTAGAAGTTTAAGCTTCAATTTCCTTGAGAGAGGAAAATTCTAAATTATAATATAAAATTATTCCTGAAATTAAAACAGATTTAAAGTTGACTATACCTCTCGAGTTTATAATATCTTTTTTAAGTTTCTCTTCTCCCATTTTTTAGCTTTCTATACATTTCGATTTTCTGTACGCGACTAGGTTTCGGAAAAAGATACAAATGATCAAAGTAAACTACATTATTAATTTAATTAAGTTAATTATTCACTGTTTTCAGGGCTTCCGTATATGGTAATTTGTGTACATCTGGTTGTAGAGCACCTGAGGTTTTATTTTAGATAATTTTTAGAATTTTTAAGAAATTCTATGTTTTTGAGGGATGGCTCCTAACTACCAGCAGTATCAAGTTAAATTTTAAAAATTTATTAATATCATCAAAATCGCTTAAAATTGTTAAATATGATGAAGTCTTTAATTATTGTGGGGATATTGTATGACTGATGAAAATCAAAATAATGAGAGTAGGTTTAGGTATAGACTTGGTAAATGGCTTCTGAGCAGAGATGAATGTGTCTTCACGACTGTAATAGATCAGAACCGAGATGATAAATCTACACGTCAGCAATTGATGAAATCAATTAATAATTGGGTAAATCGAAAGGAAGAATTTGTAACACAAGAGATTGTTTCTGAAATGTGTGAATTTATTAAAAGCGAAAACGAAGACCTTTACTTCCGATTAATGGAGAAATGTGCTTTAAAAGGAATAAATGCAGGTGAGGGTATATTTCAAGCACTAAGTATGTGCCAGTGTGAAGAAGCAATAACCAATCCACAGTGTGAAAAGGCTGATGATTTTTCTAGCGTGTGATTTCTCCTGTCTGCTTTCTGACTTTCTTGAGATTTCATACTTATATTGGTTTACTGAAGTCCGTGTTCGGTAAATTTTATCTATTGTGTGTTTCTGCAGTTCGCGGGCTTGTAATGAATTTAGCTATTGATAGCCTAAAGTCTGTAAATTCTTATGTGTCGATGGGGAGCTGCCAAAGGACAATAATCAATAATTAAATTGCCATGACAGTAGTTCTGAATTATTCTGTTTATTCCTGAAAACAGGATTTCATTTTTTTAATAAATTTATTTAAATAAAAATAAAGCGTTTAAATATTTGGGGGTTATTTATGGGTTACGTCGAAACCTGGAAAGAAGTTATGCAAACACCGTCTGACTTCTACAGAGAAATGCCTAAGACCGGAGGATACGCTGATCCACTCACCTTCGCAGCCATAAGTTTCATCGTATATGCACTTTTAGCCGCACTTTTTACCGTTCTTTTTGGCCATGGAATGTATATGGACGGCAGCATGTATGGTGGAATGTATAATGGTATGTATGGCGGTATGAGAGGACTTGGTTTTTTCGCAATACTTATGACTGTGATCATCACACCTATTGCAGGAATTATCTCTCTCTTTATAGAAGCTGCAATACTTTACATTATTTATAAAATACTTGGAGGAGCGGGAACTTACGAAGGTACTGTAAGATTTATTTCTTATGCAACTGCTGTGCTGGTACTTTCCTGGATTCCTATTATCGGCTGGATCGCCGGAATTTACGGGATATATCTCTATATTGTGGGCGGCATGTATGTACATGATGTAAGTATGACAAGATCCGTAATAGCTATAATCCTACCAACTTTAATTGTAATCTTGCTGATGGCCATAGTTATGGCATGGCTATTTGCTTCCTCAGGATTACTTCCTCTTCGGGCTTTTTTCTAATAGGGTTATCCTTTTATAGGAAAACCTCCTTTTATTTTTGAGTCTCGTATCTGTTAAAAAATTTAAAAACTTAATTACTTCAAACTAAATATTTATATATTAGAAATTACTTTAATTGAACCTACACGAGTAATACGTGATCAAGAATGCCAAGATGGCGGAGCGGCTACGCAATCGCCTGCAGAGCGATTCCATTCCGGTTCGAATCCGGATCTTGGCTTCTTCTTTAAATAATCTATAGTTCTAAAGTTGTTTTATAAAATATATCACACAAATCTGTAAAGTGCCAAGATGGCGGAGCGGCTACGCAATCGCCTGCAGAGCGATTCCATTCCGGTTCGAATCCGGATCTTGGCTTCTTCTTAAAAATTGATATCCTTTTTCAGAACGACCTTTTTTCCAGAATTCTTAATTTCCTGATTATCCTTATGTGTAATTTAAGATACTTTGATCCAGTTCAAATTCAAACCTTAATTTTATATTAGAAAAGACTGATTTTTGGACATGGACATCGATAAACTCATGCAGAGGCTTTTTGAACTTTACCCTGAAGATTCTCCTGATGGCTTTGCAGATCCCTTTTTTGTGTTAATCTCCACTGTGATGTCCCACAGAACCCGGGATGATGTGACCTATCCTGCAGCAAAAAAGCTGTTTAAAAGATTTTCGACGCCCGAAGAAATGGTGATAGCTGATATCAGCGAGATTGAAGCTCTTATAAAAGATGTGGGTTTTTACAGAGTTAAAGCAGGAAGAATAAAGGAAATTTCCAGGATCCTTCTGGAGAAATATAATGGTAGGGTTCCTGATGATATGGAAGCTCTTCTAGAGCTGCCTGGAGTTGGGAGAAAGACTGCTAACTGCGTGCTTGCCCATGCTTTCCTTAAAGATGCCCTTGCAGTGGATACTCACGTTCACAGAATTTCTAACAGGCTCGGTCTGGTAGAGACAAAAGCCCCTGAGGAAACTGAAATGGAGTTAAAAAAGATCTTTCCACAGAAATATTGGAGACATATAAATCTCCTGCTTGTAAAATTAGGGCAAAACATCTGCCGGCCGATTTCTCCAAGATGTAAAATATGCACTCTTGATGATATGTGCCCCAAAATTATCCATTAATAGGAAGTTTCCTATTAGGGAGTTTCCTGTAGTCTCTGAAATCTCAAAATCAAATTCCAAAATCGAGTTCTGTTACTCTATCAAGGTTGTGGAAAAAACCTCAGGGACGATACGAGATTATTTATATAAGGCTGGCATTTAGCAGGCAAAAGGGTTATCTCTATCCTCGATTTGATGGTGAATTAATTTTAATTATGAAGCCATTGATATGCTTATCGATTATCTACATGTTTACTAATTTCGGATCTAACATTTATCAAATTTACGAGGTCAAATATGTTTCAAATAGGAGAAGCATTAATGGGGCAAGGCGCAGAACTTGCCCATGTTGATTTGATGATAGGAGACAAAGGAGGACCTGTTGGGCAGGCTTTTGCAAATGGTCTGACCCAGCTTTCAGCCGGCCACACTCCGCTCCTATCCGTTATCAGGCCCAACTTACCGCCAAAACCTTCAACCCTTATTATCCCGAAGGTTACAGTCAAAAATATGGATCAGGCATCAAGAATTTTCGGGCCTGCCCAGTCAGCCGTTGCAAAGGCAGTAGCAGACTCAGTTGAAGAAGGCGTAATCTCAAAGGACCAGGCTGAAGAGCTCGTTATTGTAGCCAGTGTCTTTATTCATCCTGATGCCCAGGATTACAATAAGATTTACAGGTACAATTACGGAGCCACAAAACTCGCAATCAAACGCGCTCTTGAAGGCTTTCCGGACATTAACACAGTTCTTGAGGAGAGTAACAAATCCACTCATGCTATCATGGGATTCAAGGTCACAAGGCTCTGGGACCCACCTTACCTGCAGGTTGCTTTTGACAATCCTGACATCCAGTTTGTGCAGTCTGCCATATCCCAGATTCCTAAGAGCGATCACGTTATTATCGAAGCAGGCACGCCCCTTATCAAACGTTATGGTATGGATGTCATTTCGAAGATCAGAGAGGTAAGGCCTGATGCCTTCATAGTAGCTGACCTGAAAACTCTGGACACCGGAAACCTTGAAGCAAGAATGGTTGCTGATGCTGCAGGAGACGCTATTGTGGTCTCTGCTCTTGCCCCGATCAATACCATTGACAAGCTCATCGAGGAAGCCCATAAGACAGGTATCTATGCGGTAATGGACACTCTCAACCAGCAAGATCCGATTTCTGTCTTAAAACAGCTTAAGGTCATGCCAGATGTCATTGAACTCCACCGGGGAATCGACATTGAGGGCACAGAACATGCCTGGGGCAATATCGCCGAGATCAAGAAAATTGCTCCAAAAACTCTGGTCGCTGTTGCAGGTGGAGTCCGTCTTGACAAGGTGCCTGTGGCTCTCGGTCAGGGTGCTGACATTCTTGTAGTAGGCCGCGCGATTACCAATGCAAAAGATGTCAGGGATGTTGCCGAGCAGTTTATCAACAGCCTTAACAAACCGGAAATTGACCAGTTCAGAATCATGACTGACTTCTGAGCAGGTTTAAGAATTTCCTCAAAAGCTGCCGGAAAAGTACTGCTAAAGGATAAAATCATACAGTGCTTTCGGCAAAAATATCATAGAAAGCGTTGAAATCCGCGCTTTCTATTTCTTTTTACTTTTCAAGAGGGGATTTTTTTGGGTTTACCATTCATTTTGTTGAACTATAAGACTTATTTGCAGGGCACGGGCCAGGGAGCAGTGGAAATTGCAAAGGCCTGCAAAGCCGTATCCGAAGAGTCAGGTATCGAGATAGCAGTAGCTCCGCAGCTTCCGGATATTTACAGGGTAGCTTCGGAAGTTGAGCTTCCAGTCTTTTCCCAGCATTTAGATGGGGTAGGAGCAGGAAGTTTTACGGGCCACGTTTTTGGAAAATCCATAAAAGAGGCAGGTGCTGTAGGGACTCTGATCAACCACTCTGAAAGGCGCCTGACCCTTGCAGAAATCGAGGCGTCTCTGAAGGCTGCAAAGGAATTCGGGCTCAGGTCAGTCATCTGCACTAATAATGTCCCGACAACTGCAGCAGCCGCAGCTCTTGGCCCGGATTATGTTGCAATCGAGCCCCCTGAACTTATAGGAAGTGGAATCCCTGTCTCAAAAGCTAATCCTGAAGTTGTTAGCGGGTCGGTTGAGGCGGTTACGAAAATTAATCCCGGAGTAAAGGTACTTTGCGGAGCTGGAATTTCTAAAGGTGAAGATCTCAGGGCAGCCCTTGACCTTGGCTCTCAAGGTGTGCTTCTTGCGTCTGGAATTGTAAAAGCCAAAGACCCAAAAGCCGCACTGGAAGACCTTATCCGTCTGGTTTAATGTTTTAGAAGGAAACTTCTTTTCCAGATCTGGAGAGAGATTGTATAGGAATATTGGGTAAATCTTGATAAAAAAGAATGCGGTTTTTTTCAGCCGCTTTTTTCTTTTCTATATTCATCTTTCTATCCTCTGTCTGATCTTTAATTACTGATAAGCCAGAATCAGAGGCTGAATAGCTCTTTTATCTCCAATTTCAATAAGAATTAAGGCTGTTTCAGCTTTGAGTTTATGGTCCTCTGTTTTCAAATTCTCTATAAGTGGATCAACAGCCATTTCTCCCATATCTATGAGGGCTTCTCTGGCGACATCCCCAAACTCCTGATCTCCCAGTTTTCCTACAAGCGTTCTTGCAGTTTCTTGGTCTCCGGTTTTGCTAAGAGCGAGAAAAGCCGTATTTCTAATGTGAGTATCCATATTGTTATCATCAAACACTTTCTTGAGCGCTTCTACTGCTCTGGGATCTTCTATGTTCCCCAAAGCTGAAGCTGCCGCTGTCCTGACTTCAAGCTCCTCTTCTTTATCGGTCAATATGCCGATTAAACTCTCAGTGGCATCAGTGCTTCCTATTTCTCCAAGAGCGAGGACAGCACTTTTTCGGACATCGGCGTTTGCGTTCATAGAGCTATTTTTTTTCCCTTCTGAACTCTTTCCGGTTTCCAGGATTTCTATTAGGGGTTTTACTGCGGTCTCATTTCCTATCTTTCCGAGCGCAAGAGCCGCACTACTTCTTACTTTGATTCTCGGGTCTCTCAATCTATTTATAAGATGGGGTACTGAATCTTCGTCTCCTATTCTCGCAAGAGCAATTGCAGAGCCGCTTTTAACATATTCGTTATCATTATCTTTCATTTCTTTTCTTAGAACTTCTACTGCCCTTTCGTCCCCAATCTTTCCAAGTGCAATTGCTGCACTGGCTTGCGCTGGCGGATAATCTCTCGTCAGAATTCCAATTATGGGATCTACTGCAGCTTCTTCTCTCATTTCTCCAAGAGCCATCACAGCTGCAACTCTTGTACTCCCTTTATTGCTTTTAAGAGCTTTAAGGAGTTTTTCGGTTTCGCTTCCTGGTTCTTCAGGTCCAAAGTCTGAAATTGCAAGAGGAACATAAGTACTTGAATTCTGTGTTTCTGAGTTAAGAACTTTCTCAAAAGCGCCTGCTTCTCCCCTGTTTTCCGCCCTTGCGGAGTCCATAGCGATGGAATTTGCAATGTATTTCCTTATGGCTGTATCTTTTGCTTCTATGGCCTGCAGGGTATCTTCTGAGATCCCTTGTTTCCACTCTTCGGCTGCACTCTCGTTTGCAGCCCTATTCGAAGCCTCAATTCTCTCAAAGTTTTCGGAAAGGATATTTTCTGCTCTGTCATCTCCGGTTTCAAGAAGCGCAAGAAGCATATAGCTGTTCATTTTTTCCGAACTCGAATTATTTGACTCGATTTTATCAACAAGATTATTTGCCGCAGGCCCACCAAGCTTCCCAAGTTCAGCTGCAGCGTTCAATTTCGCTTCCTGGTTGCCGGTTTCCAGCCTATTTATGAGACTTATGATACGATTTTCACTTGAACCCCCATCTCCTGTTTGGTTATATGTTTCATTTCCCCTGACTTCCACAAACCTATCACTATTTGCAACAAGTGAAAAAAATATGGAAAGAGTGATAAGCACAAATAAAAGAGAGACTCTCCATCTAACTCTGGACATCATATATTCTTTTTTTTAATTGTTTATATCACTTTCTGTCTTTATTAACACAGATTTTTAAGGAAAAGTCCCTTTTATCTTTTTAGCCTAAGTTTTTCTTTCTGCCTTAAGTTTTTCTCTCTTATTTTACACCCAAGACCACAAAGGAGAGATGTAATGTCGGCTTCGACAGAATTAGCATCACAGTCCCCAAAAACCGTGATCCTGTAAGTAACTCCTAGTCTTTTATCCTCTTTTCTCTCTGGTTTGGTTTCTATCCGGTTGAATTCTTTATACTCTTCCTGATTAATCCCTTTATGATCTTCCTGATTAATCCTTTTATAGATATCACTTATTTCGCAGGCTGCAAGCTGTTTGTTAGTATTTATAGCTTTAAGGATAACTATAGGGTCAGCTCCTTCAGGAATAAGGACTGAAATATCCCTGGTAGAATGTTCAAGGTTTTCTTTTCTCCATTCCCATAATTCGGATTCCGAAAGTAGGCGAAGATTTTCAAGCTTGAGCTTCACCAATTTATTTTTTATGTGAGGAGAAGTACCTTTTGAGACCAGCTTTGTAAGAGTTATCTCATCAGAGCCTACCTTTTCCAGAGTGCCTACATGGATTTTTCCGGAATAAAAATGGGAAAACCCGCAAACCTTTCCAACGGAGTTCAGAATGGTCTCGTATTCGGCTATCCGGGAATTAATCAATTTGTCGGATTTACGCAGGGCATGAGCAGTATCTCCGTATTGTTTAGCAGCAGCTTTCATTTTTTTCACAAAGCCTTCCTCGTCATGGGCTCGCACAAGCTTTGAAAGCTCTTCACATTCCGTAATAAATGCGTCATGCACTTCCAGAACTCCGGGATTTTCCATTTGAATAAGGGCATACAGATAAGGGTTCTGGCCAAGAATTCTGCCTACGAAGTCAAGCATTATGTCATAGACCGGGCTTACGAATTTTCGGGATCTTTTTACGTCGAAATTTAATCTGTCAATGGTTGTTCCTATGGTAATGTAGGTAAAATGAGTAAGCCCTTGCACAACCGAAACAAGCCTGTCGTGTTCGGCTGCAGTAGTAATTTCGACATTCGCTCCTCCTTCCTCAAAAAGCTCTCTTATTCTTGGGAACCATTTCTCCGAGCGCCCTTTTACAGGAACAAGAATAACAGTTTGCCCTCTTATTGTGGGAATCGTCGGGCCGAACATTGGATGTGTACCGAGAATTTCCACTTCGGAAGGAGCGAATTTTCTCATGGCTTCTACAGGCTTTACTTTAATGGAAGTAAAGTCCATAAGTAAGCTTCCGGCTTTCATTCTCGGGGCAATTTCTGCAATAGTCTCTTCAGTTACATTGATGGGCACAGAGACTATTACTATGTCGCTTATCGGAACAGCTTCCTCAAGATCTGAGGCAAAAGGAACTTCCAGTTTCCTTGCAATCTCCGTTTTTCCACTTTTTCCCCAGACCGTAACCTCGTAATCTCTTTCTTTGAAAAAACGGGTAAACCATTGTCCCATTTCCCCGGTTCCGCCAAGGATCAGCACCTTCGTTTTTTCAGAACTTTGATCCGTACTGGTCTGGTTTCTGGGTTCCAGGTTCACACTCAAGCCTTAAAAGCCTCCAGAACGGTTTTTTTCATAAGTTCGACTGGAGGTTCAATTCCGGTCCAGAGTCTGAAAGCTTCAGCTCCCTGATATACAAGCATTGAAACTCCACTCACGGTCTTTGCGCCCGAGGCTTTTGCTTCTTTTAAGAGTCTGGTTTCCAGCGGGTTATATACAATATCAAAAACAGTAAGGTCAGAGTGAAGCTCTTCGGCTGTGGCGATAGTAGTCTCTGTATTTGGGTGCATTCCAAGAGTTGTGGTGTTGATAAGGACATCGGCATCCTGCAGCATGGCTTTTAATCCGGAGAGTCCTCTTCCTTCAGCTTTTCCGGGAAAGGCTGCGGCTGATATCTCTTTTGCAAGCTCAATAGCCCTTGCTTCGGTCCGATTTATTATTGTGATTTCGGCGCCGTCAGCCGCAAGCTGAAAAGCAATGGCTCTTGCTGCTCCTCCTGCCCCTGCAAGCACGACTTTAGACCCCCTCATTTCCACTGCAGACTCCTGAAGCGCCTTTTTTGCTCCTGATCCGTCCGTATTATATCCCTTTATTTTTCCGTTTTCCTTGAAAACGATAGTGTTTACAGCTCCTATCTTTTCAGCCAGGCGGTCAGGTTTTATGCACTCAAGTTTCAAGGCTGCCTCTTTTAAAGGCACTGTCAGATTGAGCCCTCCAAAGCCCATAGCTTCAGCTCCAAGAATTGCCTTTTCCAGTTTTTCGGGTTTGACTCTGAAAGCATGATATACACAGTCCATCCCAAGGGCCGAAAAAGCTGCGTTATGCATTGCAGGAGAAAGGGAATGGGCTATAGGATCTCCAAATACGCCAAAAACTCGCTTCATTCAAGCAGCTCCATTATCTTCTTTATTTCATCTACCTGATATTGCCCGGGAGCGGCAGAAATTTCACTATCAACAGCCGCATATGTAAGGACCGAACCATAAAAAGGAGCAATTACCCTTGTATGTTTTCCGAGCTTGCCCATAGCGATCGTGCATATAGCGTTTCCTGCCTCCCTTGTTTCCAGTGCAATTCTTAACAGGTCAAGTACGTCTTTTCTCGATTGCGGCATAACAGCAAGTTTCGCAATATCCGCCCCTGCCAGAAAAGCCTCTCCCACAATAATTTTCATTTCATGAAAAGCCGGAGTTTTCGAAAAGTCATGAGAAGAAACGATTACGGTTTTCCCACATGTTTTTGCCGCTTTTATTACCTGGTCTCTTGCTTCTCTTCCGGCAGAGAGCTCGATGTCTACTGCATCTGGCCCGTTTTTCAAGGAAAGGAGATTTGTAGAAAGGAGTTCTGTAAGAAGCCCGATTCTCTCGGCCTCTTTTCCTTCCCATTTCCCTCCTTCCGTACTGGAGCGGTTTGTGAGAATTACTGGAAGCCCGGTCTCGGATTTAATCTCTCTGATTGTTTCTGCAGCTGTTTCCAGGTCCCTGATTCCAAGCAAATCCAGCCGGATTTCGAGTAGGTCGGCTCCCATTTCGGCGGCCTTTCTTGAAGTTTCAAGGGGCTTTTCAAGAATTACTGCGACAACGGCAGCTTTTTTCTCAAGGTCAAGCGGGCCAATATGAATCATTGCTTGCTCCGGTTTTCTTCTTCCGCTTACAACCGTTTTCTCCGGTTTTCCTTTTCTGCTGGCAATCGTTTCTTTTTGGGAAGTCTTTCTTTTTGACAGTTATTTCTCTATAATCGTCTCTTCAATCTTTTTCCCAAAATGCCTGGCTCCCTCTTCCAGGCGAACCAGAACCTCATCGCCTTTCTTGAGTTTGGCGACTGAGATCGGATTTCCATCTTTTCCAACCAGCTTGATAGTTTCGGCATTTTGCAGGATTGCGCTCAGAGTACGATCGCCTGCTTTTGCTTCAATAAGCATAAGGGGACGGCTTTCGATCTTGACTCTGCCCACAAAACCTTCTCTCTGTCTGCCTTTTGAGTCTACTATGGTTACCGTATCTCCGGTTCGAAGTTCCGAGAGATAGCGGGTTTTATCTCCTATTTTTATATAAGAGTGAACTGCACCCGCATTTACCCTGAACGGGCGGGCTGCCACATATGGGCTGTCATCGGATTCAGAATTTACAAGGAACATCCCGCTTGCCTGAGAACCTATGAGCATGCCTTCTCCCTTTTGCATAAGATTGCATGTGTCCACACAGACTCGATCTCCCATTCCAAGAGGTTCGACTCGGGTTACAACTGCTGACGCAAGTTCAGTGCTTTCGTTTTCCAATTCCCTTGCAGCCTTGATGGTATCTTTTATTTCCTGGATGTTTCCGCTGTCAAGAAGGACGCCATCTGCTCCGGTTTCAAGAGTCTGAAAGGCCAGTCTTGCTTCTTCGGCACTTTTTACCCCGAAGATAATTTTCACGTCATAACGCTGAAGCTCAGCTATCAGGTTTTCCAGAGGAATAACCTTCCAGTCCGTACCTGTCACAATCAGGAAGTCGCAGACCTTTCCCAGCTCGGCTGCAAAATGCTCGTAGCGTTTATCTCTGATTATAACATATCCGCCCACAGCCACTCCTTTATCCCTTAGAAGAGTTGCTGCGTTTATGTCAAGAGAACCCTGAGTCTCAAGGGGTAGAGGTTTCGTACCATCTCCTTCTCCTCTCTTCCCAACAACAATAATCTCGGCCCCAGATTTATTGTCACGGCCAAAGGCTGCTACTGGAATATTTCCCAGTTCCCTGACTTTTCCGACATCTACTGGGTTTACAAGTACGCAGTCGGCTCCTGATTCAAGGCCTGTCGTAATTCTTTCTTTCTGTTGTTCCCATCCGCCTTCATCGGCTTTTATCCACACACTTTTCTTTTTCAAAGGCTCAACCCCGGTATGATTTTCTGTTTTTACTCAGGCCTTTTCCCTTTTTTAACTTCTATTTCGGGTTCTGGGCTTGCTTTTCAATATCCTGCTCTCATTTTAGCTGTTCGAGGGCTTCTTCTACAGGCCTTCTATGATGTACGATTTCGCAAATGGCCCGGGTGAGTCTGACAGAGTCTCTATGCTGGAAAACATTTCTTCCAATTGCAGCACCTCTGGCTCCGGCTTCCATTGCTCCGTCAATCATCTCTAGGAGTTCCAGATCCGTTGAGGTTTTTGGCCCTCCTGCAATAACTACAGGCACAGGGCATCCTCTGACAACGTCTCTGAAGCTATCAGGGTCTCCGGTGTATACTGTTTTTACAACATCAGCCCCGAGTTCGGCCCCTATCCTTGCAGCATGGGCTACATTTACAGGGTCGTGTGGGTTGGTGATTTTTTTACCTCTTGGGTACATCATAGTAAGAAGAGGCATACCCCATTCGGTACAGTCTCGGGAAATTTTTCCTAGCTGCTCAAGCTGGTCAGCTTCGGTCTCAGAACCTATATTGATATGCATGGAAACAGCATCTGCTCCCATCTTAATTACTTCCTCTACTGTACAGACCTGTACCTTGGCATTGGGGTCTGGGCTCAGGGAAGAAGAACCACTAATATGGACGATAAGACCTATATCATGGCCGTATCCTCGGTGTCCGTATTTTACCATTCCTTTTTGCATAAGGACGGCATTTGCTCCTCCTTCGGCAACTCTGTTCACTGTATCGGTGATATTGATAAGCCCGTTAATAGGCCCGTCTGATATCCCATGATCCATGGGAATAACGACCATGTTTCTGCTTTCCCGGTTCATCAGCCTTTCTATCCGTATCTTTTTACCTATTTCTGACATTATAATCCCCTTCGAGTGCAAAATGCTCTCTTATTTTTATGGATGGTATTATTGATATCCGTGCTAGCGTGTGACATACTGTCACGCTTAATCTATTTAAATCTATTCCATTTAACTACTAGATAAGTTATACATCCAGATTTGAACGAATATTATTGGACTTTAATGTATAACAATGTGCTATAATGGTCTTATGTCGTACTTCTGTTTTTGCTATCAATAAATGGCGCCATTGAAAATATGTTCCGAATCACAGAACTGATACCGGGCTCTAAGTCTCTTGCTTATGAAAACAAGTATGGGCCATGAACTTCGGAAACATACAAGAATTAAAATAGGATAAGTCCGGCTAATAAAGTAAACTCAAAGCATTAGAAAATACAATCATATTAAAACAGGAACTGAAGGAATTATGAAAGAACTGAAAATTCTTGTTGTTAATAACTACGGACAATTCTGCCATCTTATTCACCGGGCTGTTCGGGATCTTGACATGGATACTAAAATAATTCCCAATACAACGCCAATTGAGGATATCCTGGCAGAAGAGCCAGATGGCCTTATTCTTAGCGGAGGGCCAGATATGGATAGGGCAGGCTTATGTTTCGATTACGTCAGGGAAATCGATCTCCCTATTCTTGGAATCTGCCTCGGACATCAGGCAATTGCCCTGGCATACGGGGGTCACGTTCATGCAGGGAAAAAAGGCGGGTATGCAGAGGTTGAAGTAGAAGTGCTCGAAGAGGATGATATTCTACGCGGGCTTGGGCCCAAGACTACTGTGTGGGCTTCACACGCGGACGAGGTTGCCATTCTGCCTGAAGGCTTTATCCAGCTTGCCCGTTCGGATATCTGCGAAATTGAAGCCATGCGCCATCCTACAAAACCAATTTACGGCGTTCAGTGGCATCCTGAGGTTTCCCATACCGAGAAAGGAGAAAAACTACTTGCAAATTTCCTTGAAGTTTGCGAGCAATATTAAGGTCGCAATTGATATTTCAAGAGCCTAAAAATTCCTAAATCTTTAACTGATTACAAAAAGAGAAATAAACGCTGTATAAAGATAAAAAGGACTAAAAAAGAACTCGGGAATAAATTACATCCCGAGTCTTTTCTTCATCATTTTCTGAATATTGAATTTTCCACCTCTGAAACCTTTCAGAGCTGTCTGCATGGTTTTGTGGTATTTAAGAAGCTCCCTTACTTCCTCAGGGCTGCAGCCCGAGCCTCTTGAAATCCTTTTTATCCGGGAACCGCCAATGATTTTTGGATCAGCCATTTCTTCTTCTGTCATGGAATCCATGATTATTTTGTAATTCTTCATCTTGTCACTTGTAGCCTGGAACATCTCATCCGAGAGCTTAGCGCCCCCCATTCCACCTAATCCCATGGGCAGCATGGACATAATCTGTTTGAGAGGCCCCATCTTGTTCATGGCTTCAAGCTGTTTGTACATGTCCTTGAGGGTGAATCTTCCCTGCATCATGGCTTCGACATTTACATCTTCTTCGCTAAGGGTCTCTTCAGCCTTTTCCATTAGGCTTTTAAGGTCTCCCATGCCAAGAAGTCTTGAAATGAACCTGTCAGCTTCGAACTTTTCAAAATCTTCGGGCGTTTCCCCAACACCGATAAAGGCAATCGGGGCTTTTGTTTCGGAAACGGCAGATAGGGCTCCGCCTCCTTTTGCAGTCCCGTCAAGTTTCGTTATAATAACGCCTGTGATTCCTACAGAATCATTAAAGGCATGGGCCTGCTGGCTTGCCTGCTGTCCGATACCTGCGTCCAGCACCATGAATTTGTGGTTTGGCTTGGCAACGGCATTGATCCGTTCCATTTCATCTATCAGATCGGCTTCAAGGGCATGCCGGCCTGCGGTATCCACAATTTTCACGTCGTATTTTTCCAGGGCTTTGAGTCCGTTTCTGGTAATTTCAACAGCGTCAGGGTTGTTTTCTTCTCCATAGAAAGCTACATTGAGCTTTTCACAGAGGATTTTAAGCTGGTGATATGCGCCAGGACGGAAGGTATCTGCGGCGATAACCCCTGCTTTAAGTCCTTTTCTCTGGAAGTAGCGAGCAAGCTTTGCTGTACTGGTAGTTTTTCCGCTCCCCTGAAGCCCAACCATCATTATAATCTGCGGCTTGAGCTGAATCTCAGCTCCCTTGCCAATAATTTCCATCAGTTCTTGGTATACAATGCGGATTACGTGCTCCCTCGGATTCATACCTGCAGGAGGGTCTTCTTTCATTGCACGTTCTTTGATTCTCTGGGACATTCCCATAACAAGTTTTACATTCACGTCGGCCTGGAGCAGAGCCCGTTGGATATCTTTTACTACTTCATTGACCGTGCGCTCATCAATTCGCCCCGCGCCGATCAGCTTCTTGAGCGCTCCCTGTAAGGAGTCTCCAAGTTTTTCCATTACCATATGAAAGTCATCCTGCTCAGTTTTTGAGGATATATGAAAAGATACTCACACTTTTGACCTTGTGTAAGAAAGTAATATTCTTGAGTTATAAACAGTTAAAAGCCCGTTGTAAAGATTATGCTTTTTGATCTTGTGTAAGAAAGTAACCTTACTTAATAAGCCTTAAGTTTCAGTGGCTTAAAAACGGGATAAACAAATGGACTCTAGGTATAAATCGGTAACCGGCTATAAAAAAGTTGCCGGGTAGAAAATATGAAAACGTACTAATTGTTATAACCAAACAGATTAAGAAAGGAACTTTTCATAGCGGGGGATGGATTCGAACCATCGGTCTACGGGTTATGAGCCCGTCGGGATCTCCTGGCTACCCCACCCCGCTACAGGGTTTTATTGTCAGGCCATTCAGCCTGGGATAACTATCAGAACATACGAACTATTATTTATATACTTTTCGGTTGGCTTTTAAGTTTTATAATTTATTGGGGACGATATCTTTATTTAATAAAGTTTTGTAACTAATTTAATTTTCTTCATACCTTGTTTTTCTGCCAGTTGTTTTTCCTTTTCTTTGATTTTTCCGGAAACATATTTGAAATCCAGAATCCTAAATCATAATATGACAAAATGCCTATTCTGTGGAGTTTATTGTGAAGTAAAGTGCGGAGTTTACTGTGAAGGCTATCCTGGAAGTCAAGGGGAAAAAGAAAGGGAAGAAAGTAAGGAGATTCTTGGATGCACACAAATTGGTACATCCTATATCTGCGAAAATTGCCTTAAGGATCTAAAACAGGCTCTTGAATCCCTGTAATAGGTCAACTAGAAGAGAATCTTTCACTTGAGGTTAAATAACCCTTCTCCTTTACCTAATGAGAAGGATAAATCTAGATAGGGTAGATCTAACCAATATTTAGACAACTTCAATGTTAAGTGTAAAGTTTTCTTCCTCTCCGGTTACTTTCTCCCAGGGCCTTTTATATATTCCTGTTACTTGCTGGCTGCCTTCAGATACGGCTTTAATTTCCCATAAGCGGACCCCTCCTGCTCCAACAAGAGGTTGCCCGATTCCTTCAGGCTGCTCTGGAGGATAGTATTCTCCTGAGATATTATTGAGCCCCTGACTGAGATTAAGTTCCCATGAATAACCTGTTGTCGGGTTTTCTTTAAGCCTGAGGAAAAATGTGCTTCCATTTTCAAGACCTATACTTGTTCCGCTGTCAGCCTCGGTTATTACCTGTTGCCTCGGTGGCATAGAGCCGGAAGCTTCTTGAGGCGCATTATCTATCGCCAGTTCAAAAGATCCGGTTACTCCGTTTACATTTACAGTGTAGTTTCCGGCTTTAAGGCCTCTGACTTCGAGGGGAATAGTCTCTGTAAAACTCTCTAAAGCTTGGGTACAGATCGCATCTCTCGGGCGTTTTGTACTGATATTGATATTGAAGACGTTTCCATCTCTTTCATTTTTTATTTCGTTGATTTCAGTACATCCGTCAGGAAGGTAGCCTTCTGCTATCACCTGTATCTGTACGGGAAAAGACTCAAGGGTAACAATCTGGATACTCTCTACATTTGCAGTACCATATATGTAATCGCCTCCACTAGCTCCCTGACTATTGTTTGTTCCATTGACTCCCTGACTATTATTTATTGTATTTCCTTTTTCGGTTTCGTTCTGTTCTTCACCAACACAGCCGGAAAAAATAACCATAAAGACCGCAAATAAAACTACTGTAATTTTTGTATAATTCCAAACCTTGTTGCTTGTTCCTATTTTCATTCTTTCCCCTCTTCTTATTCTTCTACTTTTATTCTCTCTAATACGTTTATGAAAAATATATGCCTGTTTGGATTTATCCTTTGTTTAAGCTTCAGTTCTATTCGCAGCTTTGTAGGTCAGTTTTCATTTTTGTTTACTTAATTATATTGAGATCTTTTATGATATCAAATTTTTATAAATTTATTTATAAACTTTTTCATATACAGATATCAATGAATATATTTAGTATTGTAGCACGATTGTTAAAGTTCAATTCTTATTTTTCATTACAAACTTGTGAAATTTATACATACTATCCATTTAATTGTTTATAACGCCGTTAACTCTACATTTTATGCTCATAAGTATCAATTTGTATTTTCAAGTTTTAACGAGATAATTTTCGTAGTCAAATAGGAAAAATACTTAGAATTGGCATTCAAGAAGGCTCTAACTTGAATTCGCAGAAAATATCTAGTACAAGCACAGAATACAAGTCAAAAGAAGTGAGAAAATTAATTTTTTTCTACGAACTCAAGTAAAGATCCGGTGGTATTTAATTGAGAATTGCAGTTATTACGCAGGGTATTTCTAATATTTTTGAATTCATCGTTAGATCAGGACATGAGGTAGTGGGAATTGTTGAGTGCTCTCGGGAGAGTGAATCTAATTCGTTCCTCAAAACAATAGGAGAGTTTTTTGCAGGTGTCTATTACTCATTCACCTTGAATCCTTTAAATTTAAAATTTTCTCTAAAAAACTGAAAAATCCCTATTACTATTTAAGGAAAGGAGAAAATGAGAACCTTGAAAAATGGATGAAGAATCTACAGCCTGATCTCATAGTATATTCTATGTCTCATCTCTTAAAGGAGAACATATTTAGTATCCCAAAATTTGGGACTATTAATATCCATTATTCACATCTTCCGGAATACAGAGGGCCAGCTCCTCTTTTCTGGGAATACTATGATTATGTCCTGAATCCAGGAGTGACCTATTCATTATATAGATAAAGGCGAGGATACCGGAGATATCATTTTCCAGGAAAGGGTTCCTATCAGCTCTGGTGAAAAACTTGAACAAGTTACTCAGAAATTATTTTTTACAGGAATAAAGTTGCTTTCAAAGACAATGGATACCATTGAGAAAGGAGGCGTTCCCAGAGTAAAGCAGTCCTTAACTATACTCCAACGGTGAGAGCCAGAAAAATCAAACCTGATGAGTATAATGAACTCATAAGATGGAACGAGTGGGATGTTGGAAGAATATTTCATTTTTTAAGCGGTACTCCAAAGTATCACTACACTCTGCTGAAGAAAACAAGCTTGCACAAACTTGAGCTAACAATTAATATTTTAAATAAAAAAATGTAATGTTTCCGGATACGAAGTAGGAGATTTTTATAAGGAGAATTCAAAACGCTTTTTTGCTTGCAAAGACGGGAAAATATATGTCAATCTTACTCTCTTATTTGCAAGTTTTCTCCTGGATTTACCCTTATATCTCCTGAGCCTGCTCTTTGTAATGCAGAATTAGATCTTCAGTCCATTTCAAAGCCGCAGGCTCGAATCCTATAATAGTTTCTTGGTCAAAAATCCCTTTCGAAGTAAGAAAATCAGCAGCCATGAAGCATTCGGTCTTAACCAACATAGCAATTTTTATCTCTTTCTTAGAAATAAAAAGTCTCCTTTTTTCTCTGGCCAGACAAAGTTTCAGTTCTTCTTCGAAATCAGTTTTCAGTCTTTCCCAGATTTTTCTTGTTACTACAAGGGTTATTTTGATATCATAGTCTTTGTTTGCTATAAATATTTCAGAAAATACTGGATGAAATATTGATGAATAAAAGACGATCTCTTTTGATTTTCTAATGTTCTCCATGAATATGGGGGAAGGCTCAAAGATATTATCAGGGTCAGGTTTAACAAGGAAGCAAGATTTTAATTCATTAAGCCTTTCCAGAAAGGGGTTGGGTAAGGCGGTGAGATCGCGGTCCTCCCAGTAATCCTTATTCTCCTCAATGACCATCAGAGTATCAAGCAGAGGCTCCATTTTTTCGACCACGATCTCCGCAAGAGGTGTTAGCCTGTACTCCCGGTCTTCCTGAAGAACTAAATGTTCATCCTTAAGTTTTTTGATTTGAGGGAGCATACCTGTAGAGGTAACGTTCAGACTGTCTGTGATCTCCTCTATCGGTTTTCCTCCTTTTTTGAGCAGGAGCAAAAGGTCTTTTCTCTTCTGGGACATAAAGAGGAGGTCTATTAGAGATTTGTCCATTAATTTCACTTTCCAGATCTTGCGCTTCTGCGAAAGATTCATTTTTCCTTCGATTTTTCAGAAAGGGTTTCTAAAGGAATTTGCTATTTCTATGAGAGCGACTTTAGAGATATTTGAAGTTAACTTTAGTTATATCATATCAATATAGAAAGAATTTCTAATATACTTTTTTAAGTATCCCTTTTTAATCTTATTCTGTTCTTTTTTAATCTTTTCATGTGTTACCTTTGACAAGATAAGAAACCTTAAAGTCTATAACTAAATTATATAGCTCGAATATAGAGCCTGGGAAGTGATACTTCTTAATTGCTAGTATCCTTACCATGTGTGCGAATTCCGGATCATGGAGGACTTTGCATCGAATCATTCAAATGTGTGATTACAAACTGGGACTACATTTATAACTTGTGCCGAAATGTCTCTACTGAAATCAAACGTTCTGGATATGAACCGGATGTGATTATTGCTCTTGCAAGGGGAGGCTGGTTTGCCGGGCGAGTGCTCTGCGATTTTCTAGGGATTGATGACTTATCCAGTTTGAAAGTCGAGCACTACATAGGAGCCACGGCTATTGAGACTGGTGAGCCTTATATTCGATATCCACTTTCCGACGATGTGATGGGAGGAAAAAAGGTACTTATTGTAGATGATATCGTTGATACCGGAGAAAGTATGCTTAGTGCCAAGACTTACGTGGAAAGTCGCAATCCTACCGAAGTGAGAACCGCTACATTACAGTACTTGGGGAGCTCGAAAATTGACCCAGATTATGTGGGCGAACGACTTGAGGATTGGGCTTGGATTGTCTATCCTTGGAACTTCATGGAAGATATGATAAGCATCCTGACTAAATGCATGAGAAAAAACCCTAAAAAATCCTGGAATATTGAGGATCTTAAACACAGCCTTTACATAAACCATGATCTGGACTCTATTGTCTTTGAAGTCACCCAGCCAGGAAGGCTTCCTGAAATACTGGAAGAAATGGAGAGAGTGCGCAGAGTCAGTTCCGAGATCATCAATGGAAAGAAGCATTGGAGGCTTTTATAATAAGCTTTGTTATTAATTTTCTTCCTGAGCGAGCTAATAGCTTATATTTTCAACTGGAAAGACTGAAGGGATCTACAACAGAAGAAGATGTTTTTTACTTTTATTGGCTGGAGCTATATTTTTCGTTCAAAAGAAGGCGTTAAGCTGTAAATACAAATATACATATCTGTTCAGGATATCTATATTTAAAATATCCATAAAGCTATCACTGTAGCCACTTTGTATCTTCATTTAAATCTCAATCCAGAATAGCAGATTGGTCTAAAATCCATGATGCCAGATTGGTCTAAAATCCATGATGCCAGATTGGTCTAAAATCCAGAGTAGCATATTGATATAAAATCCGAGTACATTATTGTATTATTTATAATAAATTAATTCATTTCAACAAATTAATCCACTTATATTAATTCATTAACAACAAATTAATCACTATCTATTACCGGTGAATTCATGCCCCACAGATGTACCAGATGCGGAACCATTTTTGAAGACGGAGATTCTGTCATCCTGAGCGGTTGCCCAAACTGCGGTTGGAATAAATTCCTTTATGTAAAAAAAGAATGTGAAGGTTCGGAAAATCAGGTAAGGCCTGCTCTGGAAGAACAAAAGTTGGATTTGGAATCCTCTCTGGATGAAGTTGTCAAAAATATTGATGAGGCTCTTGCCTCTGAACAGGAAAACACAAAGCAGGAACCAGAAGCCGAGAGGGAAACAGATGAAGAAAGAGTAGAGTCCGTAAGAATTCTTGGGCCTGGCTCTTACGAACTTAACTTGGACTCTCTTCTTGAAAGAAAAGAACTTGTTATGGCAATCCGAGAAGAAGGATCTTATGCTCTGCATTTACCTTCGGTTTTCAGCCAGCAAAAAGAAAAACCAAAAGAAAAACCAAAATCAAAAAAGCAGAAATAAACTTTAAATTCCCGAAATTTCCCGGAGATTTCTTATCTAGATATTTTTGAGAATAAATTCCGGATATCTTATTGATTAAAGCATAGAAACCTATGCTTTTAGCCTGAAAATATGATTAGCTTACCTTATTTTTGTTAGTTTTCGTTCTAAACTTTTTCTTTAAATATTTCTCAATATATTATAGCTTTATTTTTATATTCTGATTAATATATATCTCCTACTGGCACTTTCTATTTTTTTATTTACGAATGAAGAACGCTGACAATGGAAACATTTATATCTCTTCAGTGCTAACTAGGGGTTACTATCATGTGCATTCTCCTTTCCAGCTAGTCTTCCGGGCAACGTTTCAGACAGGAATTATAAGAATTCCTGTTATAATTTACTCAAGATTGGATACATATAATCAATCAAAAATAATAATCACAAAAAATCTGACATTATTGCCTTAATATTCCATAATTTATACGATTTTCAGAGGAAAATAATGGACTCAGCAAAATTACTTGACATCCTGGGGAATGAAAACCGCAGGAAGATTATTCAACTTCTTGCAAACCGCCCATGCTATGTCAGTGAGATCTCTAGCAGGTTGGGAGTAGGGCCAAAAGCCATAATAAGTCACTTAGGTTTACTCGAGCAGGCAGGACTTATAGAATGCAGTATAGATGAACAAAGGCGTAAGTACTTCAATATCGCAAACAATATGAGACTTGAAGTGTCGGTATCTCCATATGCCTATACAGTAACATTACACGATATTACTCTTGATAGGGAGAAACAAGAAGAATCTCCTGTGAAAAAGGAGATTCCTGCCGGGGAAGGGTCGTCAGCTTTCTTTCTTAAATTGAACAGCAGACTTGAGGAGCTCAAAACAAGGCAAGAAGAACTTGCACAGATGCAGCAACAGCTCCAGGCTGAGTACACGGAAGTTATGGATCGTTGTCTGGACTCAATTGAAAGGGTTGCCAGAAGTTCTGTAGAGTGTGAGCTCTTGTTTGAGCTTTTGAAAAATGAAACCACCTTAGCTACTCTATGTTACAACTTGCGCTTGCATCCGAGTATTATTAATGCTAACCTGATAGATCTTGCAGAGAGGGGTTTTATTGAGTATAGTATCAAAAATAACCAGTATTACTGGAAAATACGTGAGACTGGAGTTGAGAACGAATGATTGAGGAAATGAATTTGAGAGTTGCTGAAGCTTATCATAAGGACGTGGGTAGGGGAATTGCAAGGATTGACACCCGCCTTATGCAACAGATGGGGCTTGTAAGTGGGGATATAATTGAGATCTCAGGAAGAGCCAAGACCTACGCAATTGTCTGGCCAAATGTAGAGCGTGAACAAGAAAATCGGATCCGGATCGACGGAAACCTGCGCAGTAATGCAAAAGTGGGGATTGATGACAGGGTTACAATCCAGAAGGTCCAGGCAAAACACGCTCAGAGAGTTACCCTTGCTCCTTCTCAGCCTGTAAGACTTGTTGGAGGGGCTCACTATATTCTAAGAATTATTGAAGGAAGACCTTTGAACAAAGGTCAGCAGATCAGGGTGGAAACTGTAAATAATCCTCTGACTTTCGTGGTTTCATCTACAAGGCCAGCAGGACCTGTCGTTGTCACTAAGGATACAGAGATTGTCATCAAGGAAAAATCAGTTGAGGAGATCAAGGTTCCAGAAGGAATCTCGTATGAGGATATTGGTGGGCTTAAACGAGAAATCCAACTTGTCAGGGAAATGATTGAGCTGCCGCTAAGACATCCTGAACTCTTCCAGAAGCTTGGAATTGAGCCTCCTAAAGGGGTTTTGCTTCATGGGCCTCCAGGTACGGGCAAGACAATGATTGCAAAAGCAGTTGCAAGTGAAACTGATGCCAATTTTATGACTATCAGCGGTCCTGAAATCGTTTCAAAGTATTATGGAGAAAGTGAACAGAAGCTTCGTGAAATTTTCGAGGAAGCCGAAAAGGATGCACCTTCTATCATTTTCATAGATGAGATTGATTCTATTGCTCCAAAGCGCGGTGAAGTCACAGGAGAAATGGAACGTAGGGTGGTTGCCCAGTTGCTTTCCCTTATGGACGGGCTTCAGTCTAGAGGTGAGGTAGTTGTAATCGCTGCCACAAACCGTCCTAACTCCATAGATGAAGCTCTCCGCCGTGGTGGAAGGTTTGACAGGGAAATCGAAATTGGAATTCCTGATCGGAACGGTAGGAAGCAGATTCTTCTAATTCACACAAGAGGCATGCCAATTGAACAGGATGTAAGTCTTGGTGAAATTGCAGATGTAACCCATGGTTTCGTGGGAGCTGATTTATCTTCTCTGTGTAAGGAAGCTGCAATGCATGCCTTGAGAAGGATAACTCCTGAAATCGATATCGAAGAAGAAATTCCACAGGAAATTCTTGATAACCTTGTAGTCACCAAAGAAGATTTCAGGGAAGCCCTGAAGAATATTGAGCCTTCGGCGATGAGAGAGGTTTACGTTGAGGTTCCGCACGTGGAATGGGATGATATCGGGGGACTTGAAAATGCAAAGCAGGAACTTATTGAGGCTGTAGAATGGCCTCTGAAGTATCCTGAAGTCTTCAGCACTATTAGTATAAAACCGCCCAGAGGGATATTACTGTTCGGGCCTCCAGGTACGGGTAAAACCCTGCTTGCAAAAGCTGTCGCCAGTGAAAGCGAAGCCAATTTCATCAGCATCAAAGGTCCGGAGCTGCTTAGCAAATACGTAGGAGAATCCGAGCGTGCGATTAGGGAAACCTTCCGGAAAGCCAAACAGGCTGCACCGACAGTTATTTTCTTTGACGAGATCGATTCAATCGCCCCTCAAAGAAGTTCTGTCTCAGATACGCACGTGTCCGAAAGAGTTGTCAGCCAGATCCTAACTGAACTGGATGGAGTAGAAGAACTCAAGGATGTGATCATTGTTGCTGCCACTAACCGGCCTGATATGGTAGATCCTGCTCTGTTGAGGCCTGGTCGCTTTGACAGGCTCATCTATATCAAGCCACCTGATAAAAAAAGCAGGGAGAAGATCTTTGAAATTCATACACAGGGAAAACCACTTGCAGAAGATGTAAATCTCTCCGAACTTGCTGATATGACTGAGGGGTACGTAGGTGCTGACATTGAGGGCATTTGCAGGGAGGCTGCGATGCTAGCCCTGAGGGAAATTGTCACTCCAGGAGTTGGCAGAAAAGATGTCGAGAAACGGGCAAGAGAAGTCCGGATTTCAAAGAAGCACTTTGAACGTGCAATCCGCCGTGTAAAGCCTACAACATCCAGGGAAAACCTTGCAGCTTATGAACGGGGGGCTGAACTCTTTGCTAAATACTCAACTGAATTTGAAGAAGAAGCTTCCGAAGCGGAAGAGCAAGAAAAAGAAATCGAACATGAAAATGTTCCGGGTTTCTTTCAGGCTCAGTAAGCCCAATTCTTTATAGGCCGGCGCAAATACCGGTCTTTTACTCTTTAAGACTCATGACTACTGGAAAGAATAATGACTGATTAATATTTAGCTGATTTAATTAATCTTAACCTGATAATTGTACAAATGGATAAACTAATAATGGGGTAATTATATGGATAGAGACAGAAAAACAAGAAGAGATTTTTTTGATGAAGTCTTCGGAATTGATCCTATTAGGGACGTGGACGACATGTTCGAACGCCTCAGTAGGGCAATGGGTATGAGTGCGGAAAATTTCGGTCAGTCCCCTTTCATCTACGGATTTTCCTTAACCCAGAGACCAGGAGAAGAACCTGAAATCCGCGAATTTGGAAATATTCCTACATTTGAGCAGACCACGACCGGAGAAAAGAGTTATCTTGACATAAGAAAACCCTTGATTGATATACTGGAAGCCGAAGATACCATACATGTAATTGCTGAGATTCCGGGTATCGAGAAAGAAAATATCAGACTGAACGCAACTGATTTAATGCTTGACATCGAAACAATACATGGGAATCCGAAATATTCCGAACGTGTAGAACTGCCCGTAAAGGTGGACCCCCAGAGTGCAAAAGCTACATACAAAAATGGTGTGCTGGAAGTTACCTTTAAGAGGCTGGAATCCAGTTCCCGAACCTCAATAAACATTGAGTGATATTCTGGAAATTACACTGTAAGTGTAACAGCACGAGGAAAAGCAGAGGTAATAATGGTGGGCACAAGAAAAAGAAAGGATTTCTTTGAAGATTTTGGACCTGAATTTTTTGATAACCTTGAAGATATTATCAACGCCCTCCTGGAAGATCTGGGAGAATCCGTCCCTTTCGTTTACGGATTTTCTATCATTCATCGCCCGGAGGAAGATCCCGAACTCCGGGAGTTTGGAAATGTTTCGGAACGTTCTGAAGATGAAGAGAACCTCTTCCCCTCCGAAATAAGAGACCCTTTAATTGATATCTTTGAAAGCGAAGAGCTGGTGCATGTACTTGCAGAACTCCCGGAGATTGAAAAAGAAGATCTCCTGCTGCATGCGACTGCTCAAAATCTCGAAATAAGGATTATTGGGACATCTGAATATTCACAGGATATAGAGCTTCCATCCCGTGTGGACCCTAAGAGTGCAAAAGCCAATTATAAAAATGGAGTGCTTGAAGTCACTTTCAGACGTTGTGCTGATGAAATTCCCATTGAAATCGAAATTAATTGATGTCCAACAGATTGAAGAGCTGATTGAAGGAGTACCTAATAAAAACACACCGAAAACTGCTTGAAAATTGTAAGTGTAAAAGTTAAGTATTCAGTTCTGATAAACCATACGTTAAATAGTAATTAAAAACATATAGTATGCAGCTCCTCTAAAAAAGAAGATACTGTTAGTTTAAACCAAGGTTATACCTTTTAATGCATACTATTTGTATATTATATTTATGCTCTTCTACACATTTTTTAATCACTTTAATACTTTTATCTTCCGTTTTTAACTTTAATTTACCATTTGTGTCTTATTTTATGAGTTGCCCACATTTCGATTTTGATATGGTAATATACTGCTTTTTTGTAATACCTTCTCATATTTTATCTCAATATTCTATTTTCTTAATTTGGGTGTTGAAGCTCTCAACAATAACCGATCTAAATTATGGGGATATAATATAAATTCAAAAATATATATTTTATAAAATATAACATCGCCTACTTAGTATAAATAAGATTCGATTGATTGTAAAAAATTATAACCAAAAAATCTGCGACTTCATGTTATAATTTTTATAATTGTGAATCTTTGTGTAATCAGCCTTACTTTCAATATGAACAAAAGCAAAAAGTATATATGCATGATTGTTTAACAGGGAATCTATAGTCCCGAAATAACAAAAAAGCATGTGTAGTCGAGGACAAAAACTCAAGATATTATCTGGTTAGAGGAACTTGACTCCTCTACATTGGGACCAGAATCAATCTTGTGTGGAAGGTGCTAGATAACCGTGCAGTGATTCGAAAAATGTAGAAGGTCTCATCAGTAGAAGAACCCAATATTATGCGAATAAGGAAGATAAAAGTGACAGAAATATCCCCTCTTCAAGAGCCAAAAATACATCTAGATAAGGCTTCCATTAGGAAGTAAATTAAAAATCTTTCTCATACGCACAGATATTGAATTAATCTATGGAAAAATGAAGAGGCCGTTGTAAAGCCAAAGAATTCGGGGCTTTTCAGTATAATGTTAGTTAATTTAAGGCATTTTGTAATCTACAGTGCTCACAATTAATAATTTTACTTATCAATAAACAGTATACTTGTTACTTCTTTCATATATTGACCAACTATTTTATCCTCTAAAAACAGAGCTTTAGGCCTTTAGAGGGCTCAAATGTATACAAAATAGTGTATAGGCTTACTTTACTGTGAACACTATAGACTACTATAGACTAAATAGTAAAGGAGGAATAATTAATGGGTCTTGAACCAGGAATTTTAGCTGGGTTTCTTGTAATATTTCTTGCCGTACTTCTAGGTCCTTTTAAAATAAAAATAATTGAAGAAAATCTGGAGGTCTTCCTGTTTGTCTGCGGAATTGCTGCAATGACAATTGCAGGTTTTGTCGAACTTCCGGGATTAGAAACAGGCTGGAGAATGGAAATAATTGAAGAAGCGTTGACTTCTCCGCTAAGTTCTTTACATATTGCCGGTATTCCAATAGGCATATTTCAGATCGTGCTTGTTGTCGGTTTAATCATCTATAAATGGCATGAACCTATCCATAAAGCCATTCGGAAAATGGCTTCAGCGCTTTCTCTTAAGGTTATGGCTTTTATCCTTGTTGCCGTGCTTGGTCTACTTTCCAGTGTGATGTCCGCCATTCTTGCGGCAATCATTCTCGTTGAGATGGTTAATGCACTGCCTCTCTCACGAAAATCCAAGGTAGACCTGACAGTCATTGCATGTTTCTCAATCGGCCTTGGCGCTGCTCTTACCCCTCTTGGCGAACCACTTTCAACAATTGCTATCTCAAAACTCTCAGGTGCGCCTTACCATGCCGATTTCATGTTTTTATTTAATATGCTTGGCCTCTATATTCTTCCAGGCATTCTTGTGTTCGGTCTTATTGGAATGTTCTTCCTTGGAAAAGTCGATATGAACGATCCCGGGATGAAAGCTGAAGAATATAACGAGACTCTAAAAGATGTCATTATGAGGGCTGTCAAGGTCTATCTGTTTATCATGGCTCTTACATTCCTTGGAGACGGTTTCAAGCCTATTATATTCGAATATTTTGCACAAATCCCCGCAACAGTCCTGTATTGGGTAAACATGGTCTCTGCTATTCTGGATAATGCTACTCTGGCAGCAGCTCAAATAGGGCCTAACCTTACTGAACCTCAGATTAAGGGTATCCTTATGGGGCTTTTGATTGCCGGCGGAATGCTGATCCCAGGAAATATCCCAAACATCATCTCTGCAGGCAAACTTGGTATAACCAGTAAAGAATGGGCAAGACTTGGAGTCCCCATGGGACTAGTCACGATGGCTATCTATTTTGTCATCATCTTTGTGTTTAAAATTTAAGCTCAAAATTGCTCATAAGTATAACTTGGGTTCAGTTTCAAGATCCAGTAGAGAGAATACACGCTAAATTACTGGATTTTGGAACTGGATCAGACTCTGCAAAACAGTATAAAATTGAGTCTATCTTACAGTATTCTCTTCAAATTCTATGGGAAACGAGTTTCAAGGATTTTTCAGGAGATTTGATAATTTAGCGCTCCCTTATATTCAATTGGTATTGAACAAATTGGAAAAACGTACTGACAGGATTGATTTTATTTCTTAAAGCTGCCAGAATTCTTATTTTCAATTTGAAAACTCTTACTTGAATTTGAAGAAAATATACTTATTCGGTTAAGCTTCACAGTACTGTTTTTTATTGCAGACTCTCTATTATCGTTATCAGAAATCAATATTTAATTTACAGTTTTTTGTTTTGTAGTCATTAATTCTAGTACTCAACTTGAACTATTTGTTATTTTTTTCTAAATTTCATCTCCGCGTTAATTGTTTTTCTCTTTAATTAGCAAGTTTTTTTTCAATCTACGAGACTTAAAATTTACAATCCGCCGAAAAGCTTTCTAAACACATAAAAACGAAGAAAATTTATACTTGACAAAAATCTGAAACTTCTCTTCCATAGATATCTGATTGGAAACCCTCACGGGCTGTGTAAATTCTCAGATCTTCTACTCCAAGAAAATATTAAATATATAATATCTCTTCCTCCTTGCCGATTTTCCACATTGTGCACAAAAATGTCATCTAGTTTCTCAATTAGGCAGCAGCATAAATAAAATTCTACTTTATGAATTATTTTATGGATAAATAGGTGAATAAAATCTGCATTTGTATATTATAAATGTAGAATTATAAATTTATTTGAACTAAAATTTTTGTACTTAATGTCAACTTTTGTAGATAAAACAATTTACGAAGTTAGCCAAATATATGAATTAATGCAAAGCTATATGATTTTCCCGAATTTTAGACCGAAAGTAATTTCTGTATCTATTAAAATGCATTACTGGTAAAACTCCTTATAATATGTAAATAGACCCTATTTGTAAAAAATATAAAATTTATATTGAATATTAAAGACTAATATATTATTAAAGAATAAATAGCGCAAGTCTTTATAAGACAAAAACATTCTAGGCTCTAACACTGTTTAACAGTATGTTATTCAGACTTTGTGGTTTAATAATATTAGGAGGAAAAAAAGTAATGGCTCTTGAACCAGGTATTTTAGCTGGGTTTCTTGTAATATTTATTGCCGTACTGTTCGGCCCTTTTAAAATAAAAGTTATTGAGGAAAATCTGGAGGTCTTCCTGTTTGTCTGCGGAATTGCTGCAATGACAATTGCAGGTATGGTCGAACTTCCAGGCACAGAAACAGGCTGGAGAATGGAAATAATTGAAGAAGCATTGACTTCACCGCTTAATGCTTTAAATATTGGCGGCATTCCAATAGGCATATTCCAAATCGTGTTGATTGTCGGGTTAATTATCTATAAATGGCATGAGCCGATTCAAAACGCAATCAGGAAAGTAGCCGCAGCTCTTTCTCTTAAAGTTATGGCTTTTCTCCTTATTGTCGTGCTTGGTCTATCTTCAAGTGTAATGTCTGCTATTCTTGCGGCAATCATTCTTGTTGAGGTAGTTAATGCATTGCCTATCTCACGAAAATCCAAGATCGACCTGACAGTTATTGCATGTTTCTCAATCGGCCTTGGTGCTGCACTTACTCCTCTTGGCGAACCTCTTTCGACAATCGCTATCTCAAAACTCTCAGGTGCACCTTACCATGCTGATTTCATGTTCTTATTTAATATGCTTGGGAAATATATAATTCCAGGCATCCTTGTCTACGGTATTGTTGGAATGTTCTTCCTTGGAAAAATTGATATGAAAGCCCAGGGAGCAAAAGCCGAAGAGTATAACGAGACTCTAAAAGATGTCATTATGAGGGCTGTCAAGGTCTATCTGTTTATCATGGCTCTTACATTCCTTGGAGACGGTTTCAAGCCTATCATAGTCGAGTACTTCATACAAATCCCCTCGGGGGTACTCTACTGGGTAAACATGGTCTCTGCTATTCTGGATAACGCTACTCTTGCAGCCGCTGAGATAGGACCAGCTATGAGTGAGTTACAGATAAAGAGCATCCTTATGGGACTTTTGATTGCTGGCGGAATGCTGATTCCAGGAAATATTCCGAATATTATCTCTGCAGGTAAACTTGGTATAACCAGCAAAGAATGGGCAAGACTTGGAGTCCCCATGGGCCTTATTACGATGGCTATCTATTTCGTCATTATCTTTGTGTTTAAAATTTAAGCTCAAAATTGCCCATCAGTGTAAATAGGATTCAGTTTCAAAATCCAGCAATTTTATTTTGAATTTGTCACTGGATTTTGAAACTGAATCTTGATAAAATCTTTTAAGCAATAAAACTGTAAAGAAATGGTTACAGTTTTAGTGTACTATCTTCAAATTCGATGGAAAAAGCAATTCTATAAATTTTCGTCATATCTATGAATTATTAGGATTTTAAAAACATATTAAAATATTTACCTAATGCCATAAGTATAGGATGTAAATTATTGTATATTCCTTTACCGGAAAATTTTCCATCGAATTTGATAAAATATATTTTTCGTTAAGTATTGCATTTATTCTCATTCAGTATTTTTAAGATTATAACCTTAATTTGACATTAATACGAAAATAAGAGTACTTATTTTTATATTAATGTCAAATTAAGGTTATAATCTTAAAAAT
>DAKJ01000020.1:0-17423 GCA_002496565.1 Methanosarcina sp. UBA289
TTATATTAATGTCAAATTAAGGTAATAAACCGAATTTACAAAAAATTATGTTCAGAGTCAGATAAAAAGGAAAAATACGGTGATTTAATTACGCTGCATTTCAAATAAAGATTTAAAACAGAAATTTATCTGTGATAGCTTTTGAAACTGGTACTTTCATTGACTTTAATATGATTTATTAGAACATTATTATTACTTTTCAGTAGAGACGATTTGCTTTGGACACCGCGTCTGCAGGGCCTGAAGTATAAATGTCAGCTTCTATCTGGTCAGCCCAGGCCTGAGTTACCAGCGATCCTCCTACACCTGTTATAACTTTATCCCTGATACCAGTAGCTTTGAGCTGCTCTTCAATCTGGATCTGGTGGACCATGGTGGTACTCATGGAGGCTGAACTGAATACAAAATCGGCTTTCTTTTCTTTTGCATTTGCAGCAAAACTTTCAGCCGAAATACCATTTCCAAGATTAATTACTTCAAAACCTTCCTCCTCAAGTGCAGCCGCAATGCTATCCTTCCCAAAAGTGTGAGAATCTCCTTCAACAGTAGCGATTATTACTGTTCCCATACTCTCATTTTCCTGCTCGCAACAAGCTCCTACTGACATCGGGAAGATTAATTGTGAAATAACTATGCCCAGGATTAACAGAGCTAATAAATTCAAATTTTTTCCGTACATATTTTGTCTCTCCTTTCTTCTCCAGGCTTACTCGGTCTTATTGCACTTATTTCCGTCCGTTTTGGTTTTTTCTACCGGCTTCTCGAACACAAGGGGAAGATAGTCATAGTTTGTTTCCGTTACGTCATATGAAAGGTCTGCAATCATATCTCCATCTTCATCCGAAGCAGTCTCTGAAAACCCATCTCCTTTCGGAGAAGCCCAGAAGTTTCCACCCAGGTAAGGTCCTCCAACGATGTTCTCACCTTCTGCTTTCGAGATGTTCCAGGTGTTTTTTCCGTAGTCTTCGACGTTTTTACTGTTATTCAGATAGTTGTTGTAGACGGTGTTGTAATTCGAATTTTCCCCATCTGTCCAGTTCAAGTTAAAAGATATTCCAACATCATTTTCTGAAATTCTATTCCCTGAGATAGTATTGTTGCCACAACCTTCCGTAAATAATCCATAAAAACTGGCTGTGATAGTGTTATTGTTCAAAATATTTTCTTCACTGGTCCCGTAAAGGTAGATTCCTTCATAAGCCCCGGAAAGAGTATTTCCTTCAAGAGTGTTGTTGCAGCTTATATCTCCAAGATCTATAGAGCACCAGCTACTTGAAATAACTGTATTTTCTTTCAGGACATTGTTTTTGCTGGAATCACAGAGCCATATACCCGCCATATTGTTCGAAGCATTGTTATTTTCTACAAGGCAGTTTCTGCAGCTACTTAAAATGAAGGCGTCCCCTTCACTTGAATTGACATCATTATTCCTAAGAGTTGTAAGAGAACAATTTCCAAGGTAAATTCCATGTTCGCTGTTCAAGATATTGTTTTCTTCAAGAAGCGAGTTTTGAGTATTATATAGGAAAATCCCAAAAGTGCTGTTTTCAAGGAATAGGTCTTTGATAGTTATGTTTTCACAGTTAATGCAGTAGACAACTCCTGCATCCGAGTCGGAATCAAGAGTCTGGTTCGAAACCCCTACAAGATAGTATATTGATTTACCATCCACGGTGTTGCTGGTGTCGATTGTGTTATTCATCTCTCCAGTATAGTGGTAGGTATAAGCTCCGAAGTTCCTGCTGTTGCAAGACATTGTGTTATTTTTAAGCACGTTAAAACTTGAGTCGAGATAAATCCCCCACTTGTTTGAATTTGCAATATTTCCTTCCAGAGTGCTTCCATTCGAGTTTCCTAAATATATACCATACATCTCATTTGAGTTTGCGGTGTTGTTTTCGAGCAGGCTTTCTCCAGAGTCGATAAGGTAGATCCCGTAAAAGTTGTTTGATGTTTCCGAGTCAAGAATACGACAGCTGGAAGAGTTTTCCATGTAGATGCCAATTGCTCCTTTAAAAGCGCAATTATTTTGAAGGGTATTGTTTTCGGACGCATTCAAATAGAAACCGTAATGATGGTTAGAATCTGCTTTGTTGTCTTTTATTGAGTTTTGTCCTGAACTTTCAAGCCAGATTCCATTGTCACTGTTAGATAAGCAGTTGTTTTCCAGAGAGTTCTGATGTGAATCTCTCAGTACAATACTTCTCCAGTTTCCAGAAAAATGGTTGTTGCTGATATTGTTTTCTGAAACTCCGTCCAGATAAATTCCATATGCTGAAGCTGCTCCTTTCAAAGTAAATCCACTGATATTTACGGAATCAGAAACCACATGGAACACAGGATGCTCAGGGTCCAGAGCAGTGATAACGGTTTTATTAGGGTATGGGTTCTTGGCGATTATATCCAGCGATTTATTTACAAGTACATTTTCACTATATCTTCCTTCCTTGACAAGGATAACATCCCCTTCAGAAGCGGCATTTATGGCTTCCTGCAGGTTTCCATATTCACCTGTACCTCCTCCTTCCTTTACATAAAGAGTAGCTGCGGATGCGGAGTTTGAGATCAGGATAAACAGTACAAAAACGACAGTTAATACGAGTATTCTCTTCCATTTCAAGTTATCATCTCCCAATAGATAAATCCAAGTTTAGTTTTCGCTTATGAGTTCTAGAAGGAAGCTGGGAGAAACTTTCTACTCGGCGCGTGTGAGGTTTGCAAACTCCAAGAGTAAACAATAAAAGTCTATTCGCCGAGCAATTTCTCACAGTCTGCACCCAGCTAATCCCAAAAGATGATCTTTAATGGACTAATTGGAGTATTTAAAAAAATTAGAATATTATTATTTATATCTGATTATTTGGGTAACAAACGTTATCCCACCATATAAGTTCCTACTATTGCCAAAGTTGCACTGGCACACCCTTAAGCCCTACATGAAAAAATTGAAGAAAAGGATGAAGAAGCAAAGGATTAAACATGAACAAAAAATTAATACATTAAGTTGATAGATCAAAAATAAAGTCCTTTTTTCAGATGAAATTTGAAAAGGGGCTTAACCCCTTTTCGAATCTAATTTACATCCTCTTTTTCCTGAATCCCAGATATATTCCGCCAACTGCTGCTACCACGAAGAGAACTCCGAAAATATCAGCACCAGAAAAAGACATACCTCCGCTTTCTTCTTCCTTTACAGGACTTTCTTTCTGCATCTCATAGCCTTCAACATAATCGGAATCAGAAGTTTGAGAAGTCTGCCTGGCTTCAGGAGCAGGTTCTGGAGAATCAGTACCATACCCTGCATCGGAATTCGGAACTGTCTGATTATTAGCCGATTCTCCGGCACTTGAAGTCTGGTTGCTGGGTGTACTATCTCTTGAAACTACAGTAGCTTTTCCAGTATCATGATCATGATGACTGCTGCTACTGCTGCTGCTCTCACCGAATTGCTGCTGGGAAGATTCAGTTGCTTCCTTCATCAATTTCTTATATTCGTCTGCAGTTGCCTGATCAACAACACCTGGAACGGACATTACACCCTGGACATATTCATCAAGAAGGGCATTTCCACAGGTGTGGTGACAGCAAGTGACCCCACTTTCGACCACAGATTCCGCATATTCTTTAACCAGATTCTGGATGACCTCGTCAGAAGCATCCCAATAGCCTTTTCTTGAGGTTTCAAGCATCCTTCCGGTCATGGACTGGTATTGGTATGGGTTTTCCTTGAAGTATTCGTCCAGACCAAGATTATACTTGTCATTTACATAGACATCATTTATCTGGTTCCAGTCTGAATCAGTGACAAGTTCAGGTGTAGTCGCATCCCAGCCCCACATATATTCAGTGAATTTCATCATCTCTCTGGCACCTTCGTAGTCGAACTCCATCATACCTGAGATCCACTTTGAATTAAGGTACCTTGACCGCAGCTCTGTCCTGAAAGCTTCATTCAGCGTGACTATTTCCGAGTTATCCACACTTGTCAGGTCAGATATATACATATCAGGAGTTTCTCCTGTCAGCGACCTCACAGCGAGTGAAAGTCCTCCGAAGTAGGAATAGTAATCATCATTGTCTATGAGTCCATAGAGGTTTGATGTATCACTATGCATAGATGTATCTACACTTTCCAGATTCTTTTTAAATACATCTTCGTAATTGGTACCCCAATCGTCCAGACCATAAATGTTAGACATTCTGGAAATGAATAGATCTGCAACTTTAGATTCATTATCCCACGTGTTACTTGCCTCTACAGCCTCAGTCACTCCAGTCCCATAAGTACCCGGAGCTTCACTAAAGATTCTGGACATCGAGATGTTATGTGCCGTACTCTCATTATATCCGCTTTCCAGCATTGAATCTTCAATATTCAGGGAATTCCACCTTACATAGTTTGTCTCATTTGTTTCATTGAGCTCCGCAACCATGCGTACTGCCGTGTCCATCAATTCAATCTGATACGGGAAAGTGTCACGGTAGAGTCCTGAAGGCACAAGCAACACGTCAATTCTCGGATGTGTCATATTTTCCTGAGGGATCACACTAAATCCGGTTATCCTTCCACTAGATCTTTCCAGTTTCACACCCATGAGAGCATATATTTCTGCTTCCATGAGCCCTTCATGACGCATGGTTTCAACAGACCAGAGGGTAAAGGCTACTTTATTTGGATATGTACCATTTTCTGCATAATACCCATCAAGCCAGTTATCTATGAGAACAGTTCCCATTTCTTCGGTTTCTTCATCAGGAATCGTTCTCTGGTCAAAACTGTAGAAGTTTTTCCCTGTAGGCAATGCTCCGGGATTGCGGATAGGATCATTTCCTGTGCCCGGTTCTATGTACTCCGCATCGAGTGCACTGAGTGTCTGATTAATTTCACGGGTTGTCTGGTTAAGATTTTCAGCATACTCAAGTGCCAGATTAAGATCAGATGTTATATTTTCATCTGTTTCGCCAAGAATGTCAAGCTGCGCAGTTGATACGTTTGTCCCATTGAGCAAAGTAGTATTCAAAAGTAAAAAGGCAGTTGAATCTGACTCATTTTCCCAGTAGCCCACACTTCCGTTACCATTGGAAATCAAACTGTAAATGTGGTCAGTGAAATCGTTTCCAAGCATGGACTTCACCATAGACACCAGTTTTTCTCCTTCAGGGGCTACACCAAAGATATGGAGTCCGTAAGGCATTAGTGTGGATTCCAGATCACCCAAATAATCAAGCAGTACGGTGTCAAGGAAATCCTCAAATTCATCGTCAGTCATCACGTTCAATTCATCAGTTGAGATATTGAGATCATTCACAAGGCTTAGATTGCCATACATTTCTATCGTGCTGTTGCGATAGAGTGACATCATTGAAGTATCATTATTACTTGCAGCCTTCTGATAGCTCTCGATCTTATCTCCCATTGCAGCAAGATCTCCATAAAGACCTGATTCAACTATTGGGGGCGTCAAGTGGTCGATAATGACTGCATCTCCCCTGCGCTTAGCCTGTGTGCCTTCTCCAACATTGTCCATGATATAGGGGTAGATCACAGGTGTTTCGTCCACCATAATAGACGGATAGTCATATTTCCACAGCCCGACTTCCCTTCCAGGCAGCCATTCCTGCGTACCGTGGGTACCGAAATGGATCATGGCATCCGCATTGTATACATTATTTATCCAGAAATACGTTGCAAGGTACTGGTGCGTTGGAGGTATCGAGGAATTATGATATATGAGGGACTCATCAGAGAGCCCTGCCCTTGTTGGCTGGGGTACGAAGTTGATATTCCCGAATTGTATAGTTGGAATTACAAAATACTTCCCACTCTCGTTCGCATAGATCATAACGTTTCCTGGGGCTTCTCCCCATGTTCCTTCAACCTCGGTGCGGACGCTTTCAGGCAGAGTACTGTACCATTCAAGGTATTCAGCTTCAGGCAAGAGGGTTACAAGTCCGGATTCAACAACTTTTTCAAGTTCTCCGGGTGCCCATGTCCCAACATTCCTGCTTTCAATGAACAGGTCTATGAATTCACTGCCGTTTGGAGTGGTACTGTTTCCGGTATCATACCCTGCTGACTTCAGATCTTCCAGAAGCAGAGTAAAGCTTGAACCGATATCAAGATAACTGGCCCCAATGTTATTCTTGCCTCCGTCATGGTTATAGTACAGGATAGTCACTTTTTTATCTGTATTCTCCTTTCTTCCGAGCTCTGCCCAAGAAATAGCTCTGTCACAGATCCATTCAACCTGAGAATCCAGAGGCTCATAATAATACTGTCCAGTAGCCTCGTCCTGGACTCTTCCGGCCACCCATATATAGTCTGTAAGTCCGTCGATTTCAGGCTGAGTAACCTGATAGGCAATTGAGCTGGAACTCAACCCGGATACGCTTTCATTATATTCATCAGGAGTCTGGTAGTAATCTTCTATTCCTTTTATTACAGGGACATTATATCTTTCGAGATACTCTATCCCTTTTTCCTGGTCATCATAGTTGAGATAGAAACCTTTCAATGAAATGATAGAATCAACAAGCACTGTCCCATTACTGGTGAAATAATCCACATCATCCGTGCATACTTTGTAGGAAGTATAAATTACATTACATCCTCTGGACTCAAGTTCCCTGATTATGGCGTTTCCTGTATTGAATTCAAGAGAACTATTGCCAAATTTGTTTCCGATTATTCCTATTGTAGGAGCAGATTGATTATATCCATGACCAGCATACCACTCAAGATATTCTGTACTGTTCTCAAAGATTCTCGGAAATGCATCCGGGTGGTAAATTCCGTCCTCGGAGACTTCCGGTTCCTCTGCAGGAGCATACTCGATATATACGCCTTCAAGAGTTGCCCCTATACAACGAATCCAGTTCTCCATGTTCTTATAGCCATCATTGTAGAGATAATTCGTCATTGCACTGTAAGGGGCTTCCGACATGTTTATGGTTGCAACGCCATATGGATCTGTCAGCATGCCGAACATTCCTATCTGTGCACCGTTTCCCTTTGCTACAAGAAGTTCATCCTTGATTTGAGGAAACTCATTTGCTCCGACCATGTACAGTATGACTACATCATTGTCAGAAACATTCAGTGTGGTGTTTACAGCTTCGAGCCCTGTCATAACATTAACATCGAAGAGGTCAGTGATGATTTTCCTTTCGGCAAGTATCTGCTTGAGGTAAGAAACACCGGAGTCTGAATTGATAATGTATGTGATCTTGGTCTTTGGCTGTAACATTATAGGCTCAGTAATCGTTTCTCCTTCCCAAACACCTGAGAACTTCTGCCCCATTAATTTAAGCATGCTCTCCATGTTCGTTTCGCCACCCTGCACCCAGTATCTTTCGATGTCAGTGTAGTTATCAGAATACAGGTCAACATTAGGGAAGGTAATGTTGGATGAAAGGTTGTAACCTATGACCTTGGAGCCCTTTGCTTCGGCAGAAGCTATGTCTGTTTTCCAGCCTTCTACTACGGATTCGGCCTGCGACTCGATAAAGATCATCGAATATTTAGAGAAATCAAAACCTTCCGGAACTGCCTCGTTCTTTGTAAAAATAGTGATATTCAATTCCGATGAAATACCGGGATTTGATGCAGCATTTCTAAGGGCAGGCTCATTGACCTCCGAGCCAAGAATAAAAAGAAGTTCGTTGCCCAGGTTTACATTTGTGCTGTTAGAATCAATGATGAGATCAGTAGTATTCTCCAGAGAAGACTCATTACCTGAGCTTTCATTAGTGTTATTTGAATCCGCACTGATCTCCGAAAGATCTCCATATTCTGTTGCAAGGTATGTCAATAGATTTTCTGCATTCTTGAGACCATCTCCTTCAGTACTCATATTGTTGTAGTAATTGCAAACGGAGTCATCAATAGAACCAGTTGAATTATAAGCAAAATATGAAGGTGTATCTGAGGAGCGAATAGCCAGAAATGCAGTTCCATTGCTGAAAGCTGCTTTGAAGCTTTCATTCATTGGTGTATATACAGGTTCCCAGAGCATATCACAAAGAACTACGTCTTGAGTCTCGAAGAATCCACTCTCACCTGCAGCAAGCAACTCATCGCTTGCAGCATAGGTGCTGGCATTAAATGCAGAGATCCAGGTGTACTTTATAGACTCGCTATATTGATTTGTCTGGCTGGCAAGCTCCAGTGCATCACTTTGTGAAAGCGAGACATAGGTTATATTTACCTCGTTGTCTTCTGCCGATACGGGTGCTGAAAATATTAAAAACAATAACAGCACATAAAATATTTTTTTCTCAGTTTTGTATTTCTGTTTCATAGATACAGCTCGCTAAATATCGCCATCGGTTTCTCCAAATAGAAGAAAGAATAGCGAGGGGATTTTTGGGAATTTTAGAGTCGAACTAAATATAAATTTAAGTAAAAACAACTAAACTTGTGTAAGTTGTCGAAAAAAAATTAATTTGAAGTAGATTTAACTGGAATTGTTTTAGTTGAAGCGGATGTAGCTGAAGCGGATGTAGTCGAAGAGGAGGACGTATTGCTCTCAGCATCCTCAGGCACGTAGATCACCCTGCCGTCGCCGAGCCTGTAAGCAGTTCCAAGAGCCTCACCAGTTCCCCCTCCGATATTTTCGGTCATGTTCATGACTTCAATGGGTTTCCCCTCTTCTTTGATGATTATCTTCATGTCCTGAGCTCCCGGATTTTTAACAATGGTGAAATCCTCGCTAGAGTTCAGAAGCTCAGGGAGATGATAAGACATAACAAGCGCAACCAGCAGAGCCACAGAGAAGACCATTGCAACATCAAAAACATTGGCAACATTGGCCATGGGGCTTTGCTCATCTTCGTCTTTTAAAAGCCCTGTACGCCTGTACCTTCTGGATTTTGGCATGATTTCTTCCTCGTTATTAATACATTAAGAGGTACTAACCTCAGCTCTTTTCCTCAATTGTGTCCAGAATATAATCAATGTCGGACATATCTTCCCAGTACCAGCGCCGTCTGACCTGAGTAAGAACGTAGCCTATTCCGGCCGCAAAAAGCCCTACAACAGTCGTTGCAAATGCAATCATCAAGTTCTGTGCAAGGGTTTCGAGATCTCCTGCAGAAAGCCCTATAAGAGCAGGGCCTAATGGAATCAGGGTTCCCATGAGCCCAAGCATAGGGCCAACTGTTGAAGTTATTTTTGTATGCTCAAGGCACTTTGCCATTTTGATCTCGTATTCCTGCGAAAGCCTCTCAATTGCAGGGAAATGTCGTTCTTTCAGATATCTTGCAGCGTCTCTTGCAAAGGAAGTGACCATGTAGTTTTGTTTTATGTTTTCGAGAGCTTTTGACGCTTCCGAAAAATCTGAATTCTGAAGGTCATGCTCAATTTTCTTACAATTAGTTTCCAGATTATTCCAATCCCTGTGCCTTTTTGTATATTCGGAAAGGAATTCTCCTAATTGAATTAAAGAAAGAAAAACAAGAAGAGTGAGAAGAGACATTACAGGGACTAGCAAAGCTGTTGAGAAAACATTCATCATGTCGGATAACAAATTCATCAGGCTCACAGGTCATGCCTCCTTATACGTTCCAGGAAAAAACCTGCAAGGACGATGACCCCAAAAGCCATAAGAGGCACAATTCCTGTATCTCCTCCCCCAGTTGAAACAAGGTTCATCTTTTTTGTTTGCACATATGCCGGGATTAGCAGAGCCCCTAAAAGATAATAAATTCCTATCAGCATCATAGCACTCCCCATAGTTTCAGGAGTTTTTCCAAGCCGGACCTTCCCAAACCTGAAAAGAAATGAAGAAGCTACCACTGCTATAAAAAAAGCAATCCCAACAAGGAGTCCTACTTTTATTCCGGAAAGATTAAGACTTTCTGAAAGCAGCAGGCAGGATGCTGCAAGGGCTGCCAAACAGACCGGGCAGGGTATGGATATAGCGAGAAAAGTGTGCCTGGATACATCTTTTCCTGAATTCCACATTTTCTGGGTGTAAATCCCGGTCCCTATGAGAAGCAGGGAGACAAGTACATGGATTCCCATGCCCATTGAAGAAAACTTCCCAAAAACTTCCAGGCTTATGTGGTCAGCAACGCTTCCGAATAAAAGGGCCAGAAGAAAATAACTACCTCCAATTGCAAAAATTTCTCTTGTACTTATGTTTGAGAATCCACATCCTATTCCAGATTTAATTCCAAAGATAAGGATACCTATCAAAATCCCGATAACAGTTAATGCCGCAGAGTCCATAATACCTTCTGAGCATTTATAGTAGAATTAAATAAAAACTGGTTTTTGGGTAATATTTGTTATCTTTTGGGGTAATAAGGGCAATTGAGTGCGTTTTTTAGAATAGGAGTTTAACTTCTTCTTACTTTCTACCATAGAAGGAGAATATAATTAAAAAAGTTAAAAACAGACTACAGAATAAATTCAGACAGTTTGATAGTTAATAAGATAGCAAGGTCGTTAATATTATAATACAGTTTCCCTTTTTAAAACGGCATCAATTGGCTCTGATAACAAATTAAAATTAAAATTTAATAAATATTATGTAAAAATTCA
The DNA here is from genome assembly GCA_002496565.1 of Methanosarcina sp. UBA289. GTDB lineage: Archaea > Halobacteriota > Methanosarcinia > Methanosarcinales > Methanosarcinaceae > Methanosarcina. The sequence goes on from DAKJ01000020.1 coordinate 10,547, forward strand.
TTCTGCTTACCGGGTAATGCTGTAGAAAAAACGGAAAGAAAAACCCATAATTAAAGTAAATTTGTTAAAATTAGAAATAAAAAAAGCAATGAAAAGATCTGATGGCTTACTTTACTTGTTCTAATAAAAACAATAATTATAAGTATTTGAGATAAAATAGAGCTCATCATGGTAGTAAACGTTATGCAGGATTCTGGAATGAACGGAGGCAGAGAAAACCTTTTCAAAGCGATTTCAAGTGACACACGTCTCTCAATTCTTGAACACCTGAGTGAAGGAGATAAGCATATCTCCGGCCTGGCAAGAGAAATTGGGATCTCCGTGCCTGTGGCTGCTAAACATGTGAAAATATTAGAAAAAGCCGAACTTATAGAAAGAAAAAAGATCGGAAATACTCATATGATAGGCATAAAACTGAACAATGTCTATTCTTTTCTGGACCACTTTGCAGAAAACAGGAGGCTTGAGGTTGAACAGGGTACGACTCTGCTTGAAGCCCTGAAAAGCGTAGCTGCTGTGGAAGTTAAGAAAATGGGGAACAAAGTCAAGGTCGTCTCTACGGATGGGGAAGAGGGATTTTACATATATGAAGTGGATGGCAAATTCTCGGATAAGACTGTAGACGAATATGAATTTTACGAAGATGCTGTAGTAGAGTGGAAAAAGCTAGTGCCCGTAACGAAAAAAAGATTGCTGGTAAATATCAGGAGATAAAAAGCCCACAATGCTGAACCCCTTTAGAAGCTCATATTTGTTCATGGAGTCTGCAAAATATTTACTTATGAAATCTTAAAAATGTCTATTCATGGAGCCTTTAAAAGATTTGAAGAACTTGCTGAAAAAATGAAACTTTATCCCTGAAAAAACAGAAAATTCCTGAAAAGTGGATATGTCACCTCAACTTCGCCAGAACTCCAAGATGGTCTTCATGATAGGGCTTGAGATCCTTTGCATTAAGGATCTCAAATCTGGGTTCAAAAGCCTGTTCGAGTTTCCTTATCTCTTCCTTAAAAACTTCTTTGGGATTTGCTGCAGTATCTATACTCCGTGCTTTAATGGAAAGCAGGAGGTATCCATCCTTTTTTAAAAAGCGGACCGCATTCCTTGCAGCTATCTCGGCCTGGTTGGGCTGTGCAACATCCTGGAAAATAACATCTATAGGCTCAACGAGATGAGAGTAACTGTCCGGTTTTCCAGCATCAGCCAGAATCGGGTGGATATTTTTTCGCCTTGATGCGAGTCCTATAAGATCTCTCATGCTTCTTGGAGCAAACTCAACGGCATAAACCTCCCCTTCCGAAACGATGTCGGAAACATGGCTGACCGTTGTGCCTGAAGCCGCCCCGAGGTAAAGCACCTTCGAATCTTCCTTAAGTGGGATATTGAATTTTTTCAGGACCATTGCTCCGAGCTTGCTCCTGCGAGGGTCCCAGGTTCGGTATTCAATTCCTTCAACCGGAATCAGCTTTTCTCCATAAACGGTCTTTCCAGGTTCCAGGTTCTTAGTAGCAAGCTGTTTTTTGTCTTTTACAACTTCAAAAATCCCATCTGAAAGCTTTTTGACTTCAGGCATTTATTTTCTCCTCTTTTTCTTTGGCTTTGCCCCGCTTTCCTGCCTTTTTTGAGGAGGCCTGGGGTTTGAAGTCCTGATCTGCAAGAACTTTGCTTCAAGTTTTTCCGTCAGAGAGAGATCTTTTTCCCCGGAATAAAAATCAATACGTGCAGCAAGGGAAAGCTTTGATGCAACGGCTCTTGCCACCTTTCCTCTTACCCACCAGGGCGCGGTATTTATAAGAGGGTGGCTGTAGATGATCCCGTGCTTTGGAGATGGAGCCCGAGACCTGAGATGCTTGAAAAGAGCCTTACTGGCTCCTATAACCTGAACAGTGCTAGAGGGAAATTCCGCAAGTTTTCCGAGGCTTCCTGCGAGACTTATCAACCTTGCCCCGAGCATTGGGCCTGCAATAAGTTTCAGGTTGGGTGCAATCAGTTCCATACTGTTCTCAATATAAGCCTCTATCTGCCGCCTCCGTTCATAGAGGCTGCACACGCTTTCTGCGAAACCTTTCAGGAGTGCTTCGTCTGCAGATTCAAGTTTTGCACCCATAGAGTTTCTGGCTTTTGAATAAAGCGGGGCTTCAGGACCGACATTTTCACGGGAACCGTATTTTACGATGAAGAGTGCAAGGTCTTCTCCACCTAATCCACTTTCCGGAAAATAGCCTCCATACCATTCAGAAAGCCTTTCCGACAGGGCGTTTGTCGTTTCATTGATATCGTCCAGGGCTTCGACAGCCTGAATAATTCGCTGATCAGGAGTGAGGGCGCCTGAAACCTGAAGTTTTGCAGCCTCCAGCGTAACTTCATGCAAAAGGAAGTAATATTCGGCAGGGGACTCTGCAAATCCGCAGTCGAAAGCTGCAGCTTTTAGGTCAAAGCCTTCTGGAGGAAGATCCGACCTGCTGTCCCTTAGAGAAAGAGAATGCAGAGCAAGCTCCCTGATGTCTTTTGAAAGAAGTCTGGCTTCCTGAATTTCTCCTGCTCTGCCCGTTTCAATAGTTCCAAACCAGGTATCGATTTTCAATCCGGTCCTCCAGTGATGTCTGCGCCTCGATTCATTCCCTTTGTGAGCAGGGCTTTCCCTCCAAGGGACTCGTCAAGCATGCGCTGGGTTTCTTGCTGGAGCCTTTTGCCTTCCTTGACACTTCCGACAATTCCGTAAACTACCGGTCCGAAAGAACTGATGCCTGAACCACTCGCGCCATTATCCCGCATGTAATTCATGATATCCAGAACAGGCTGTGACTGAAGTTCTACTTCCCTTTTCTTAAAACCTACAGTCTGGAGGTGGTTAATTGCCTTGCCAAAACTTTCCAGGTCTTCCTCGACAAGTGCAGGAAGCATCTGCATGAGGATTACGTGAGAAATTTCCTGAACTTCGGCAAGTGGAACTGGACAATACTTCTTGAAAATATCCACTTCTTCCGCATCGTGAGCTCCTTTTCCATTGGGAATTACAAGGACAATAGGCCAATCAGGAAAGTTTCTTCTGAAAAGTACAGGTCCGGGAGGCACATGGCTCGCCGAAGACGGAGAAAATGCACCTTTATCCTTGAACTTATGTCCTCCGTCCAGAATAAAGCCACCTTTTTCAAAAGCAGCAACTCCGATCCCGGATGTGCCACCCCTGCCGACTGCAAATGCAAGTTCCCTTATGCTTTTCCCAAGTCCATAAATCCTGTTTACGGCTACTGCTGCCGACAGTGCAGCCTGAGTCCCGGAACCGAGCCCTACATGATCAGGAAGACTATGTTTAATTTGCAGTTTTATTCCTTTTCCTGCCGGAAGAAGAGCCTGTGCAGCTCTTTGCATTCTGCCTGCTAGAAGAGGATCACCACCGAAAACTTCGATAGTATCAGCTTCAGTAGCAGAAATTTCCAGGCAGGGAGATTCCAAGGTGATTCCTGCTCCCCCGTCGACCCTGCCTAGCTCTGCATTCATATCTATCAGGGTAAGATGGAGTCTGGATGGAGTCACTACTTTAATCATATCTATCTGTACCTCATTACTTATTCATAAAACTTAGGAATTAAACTTCCGTTAGCTCAGGAATTAAACTTCCGTTTCCCCCAGAGTTTTTCCTTAATAATTGAATAAGTAAAAGATAAAGTTTTCCTGTCAAACATGAATTTGAGCATCGGAAAAATCAGAGAATATATCCTTACACTAACCTCCATGTTCCCCCTGAAATCCATCATCGGATTTATGAATACAGGATTAATGGAAAAACTGCACTTCCTGCACCGGCTGTAGGCCAGCCCAGCAATGGCATGTATAAATCCGCAGAGCATGCCCGTCTCTGCCGGATCGGAAAGGCCAAATGTCACGCAAGATTCCAGACGTTTAATTTTTATCCCATTCAGTAAATCGGAAAATAGCCTGAATAAAGGTTTTCTGAGAGCTTTGTATGCCTCTAGGCCCCAGTGAAATATTTCCTGGGTAGTCATTCCTGTTTCAGGAGTTTCTTCAGTTTCAGGCTCCTTTTTTCCTCTTATCTTCGAAATTATGTTCTGTTTTTCGTCTTCCTTATTTATTTTTGGTTTTTTTCCTTCATCTTCATCTATCTTTTTCCTTCTTTCTTCACTCTCACCTACTTTTATTCCTTTTTCTTTATTCTCATCCTCTTCTATTCCTTTTTCTCTACTCTCACCTACTTTTATTCTTTTTTCGTTGCCTTCACCCACTTCTATGCTTTTCTCTTCGGCCTTTTTTTCTTCAATCTCCCTTTTTCTCTTTACTTCAGCCTTACTCTGTGTCTCTGAAGTAACCTGTACCTTTTCAGGTTCTTCCAGACCGATCGCACTTTGCTCTTCTTTTATTGTTTTGTCTTTTTCCGATTTCTTCGGTTCTTCAGGAAGGCTTTCACTTTCTCCGAGTTCTTCAATGGAAAAGGTATGGGAAAAGAGCAGCCATTTTACAGTGAATATGCCTCTAAGTTCTTTCTTTTCTTCTAGGATTAGAACCTTAAGCTTGAAGGTGAGGCCTATTGCTGTAAAAAGTATGAATAAAATTAGCAGAAAAGCCAGCAGAAAAAGAGTGATTACAAGCATATTAACAGGTTCGGGAGAAAAGGATAGTCCTAACTATCCTGAAAACCCAGACTTTTTAATGCCGTCCCCTGGAAAACCCCTTAAAAAGGTTTAAATTCCAGAAAGTTCGGTGGAAACTTTAGTGGAAACATCCCCCTTCTTCGATCTTGATATCGGTTTCTTTTACAGCTTCCGTTTCCGGAGCTTCTTTTTCTTTAATTTCCTGTTCCCTCAATTTCTCTTCGTTCTTGTTCTTACCTACCATGCCTTTGAGCTTGTCCATAATCTCAGGCACAAGATCAGGAATTGAGTTTAAGAGTGATCCGGCATCGCCTCTTTCAGAAAGCCGGAAGATTCTGGCTTCTTCTTCAGAAAGCATAATGAATGCCACAGGCTCTATCTTCGCGCCTGCCCCTCCGCCTCCTCCATATCCGGATTCGGGATCTTTCTTACTTTCTCCTCCACCTGCTCCGAAACCCATAGTAATTCTTGATATTGGAATAATTGTTTTCCCGGAAGCAGTAATAGGGTCTCCTACTATGGCTTTGGTAGTTGCAATTTTCTCAAGTTCGCCTGCAATTTCTTTAATAGTGGCTTCTACACCCATCTTTTCCGTCCCCTTTTTCATATTTTTTGTCTATAATGATGATAAACGTTTTCTATTATTTTTTATTTTTAACCTAATTTAATCAAGTTCTAGCTAGATTAAACTTGGGTTTGATAATATTTGAGTAATCCTGCATTCACTAATGTAATGAACATATAACTTCAGGAAAATTATTTATTATTATTGTTTTTAAGAGCTATTTTCCTTTGCCTGCAAATAAAAAAGATATATAATACAGTATTTTTATATATTATAGTATTTTTATGCGTGTGTTTGTATATTTAGAATAGTTTCAACATATTTATATCACATTATTTTAATTCTAGTAAACAGAAGGAATTTACCTTCCGAATTATATAAAAGGTAACTAATTCTTTTAATAAGAGGCTTCTTTCGCGTTATTGCACTCATACTGGGCATTCAGTGTAAATGTTTGCTTAGTTAAACTAAAAATTTTGTTCAGAACTTTTTTAATGGACGGAGGAATTGGAATAAAAAAATTAACCAATTTATTAGTAGCTATTTTCATATTAGCATTAATATCGAGTGTTGGAACCGCGGCTGAGATTATTGTTCAGCCAGGAGGTTCGATCCAAAAAGCTGTGGATAATTCGAAGCCAGGTGATGTAATAACTTTAAAACCTGGAACTTATACCGAAAATATCAATGTAAACATAAACAGTCTTACAATCAGATCAGCATCCGGAAATCCTGACAACACAATAATCAAAGCTAAAAATTCAGGAGCCAATGTGTTCCTCCTGCAGGGAAGCAATATAAAAGTGACCGGGTTCAAGATTACGGGAGCAACCCGATCAGGCTATGCAGGAATATGTTTGTCTTCATGCAGTAACTGCATAATAGAGAACAACAAAATTTTGAGCAATTGCTATGGAGTCTATGTCCTGCGTTCCAAAGGGAGCAAGATCTCAAAAAATACGGCTATAAATAATAAAGAATATGGGATTGTGCTTGGGGGTGCCACAGACAATACCCTCTCAGGAAACAAGGCCTCTGATAATTACCGTGGGCTTCATGTTGGCAACTCTGATGGCAACACACTCACAGGAAATACCGTTCAAAACAATAATGTTTATGGGCTTTCCGTCTGCCCCAGAAGTGACACTAATCGAATCTATAATAATTACCTTAGCGATAAAAGCGTAAGTATTAGAAATGGGATAGGAAATTCTTATTACACTAAAAAAACCGCAGGCACTAATATTGTAGGCGGCCCTTATATCGGAGGTAACTTCTGGGGAAAACCTGATGGCACAGGATTTTCTAACACCGCAGTAGATAACAATGGAGACGGAATTTCCGATTCTGTATATAAAAACATAGGAGGAAGTATCTATTCTGACAACCTGCCTCTAGTTATGTTTAAATCAGGGAAAACAAAACCAATTGCCAGTTTCACTAGTGATGTCACATCAGGAAAAGCACCATTAAACATTGCATTTAAAGATACCAGCACAGGAATGCCAACTGCATGGAAATGGAATTTTGGAGATGGGACATCATCAACCCTACAGAATCCAACACACAAGTATTCTAAAACAGGAAAATACACAGTAACACTTACAGTAACTAACTCTGCAGGTAGCAATACAGCAACAAAATCAAATTACATAACAGTAACAGCAACTTCCCAAGCTCCGGTTGCTGAGTTTTCGGCTTC
>DAKJ01000020.1:17618-18072 GCA_002496565.1 Methanosarcina sp. UBA289
ACACCCACTGCATGGAAATGGAACTTTGGAGACGGGACAACTTCAACAGCCAGAAATCCAACACATAAGTATTCCAAGACAGGAAAATACACAGTAACAATGACAGCAACAAATGAAGCTGGAAGTAACACGATTACAAAATCAAATTATATAACAGTAACAGCAACTACAACAAAACCAGTTGCCAGTTTCACTAGTGATATCACATCAGGAAAAGCACCATTAAACGTTGCATTTAAAGATACCAGCACAGGAAACCCTACTGCATGGAAATGGAATTTTGGAGATGGAACATCATCAACCCTACAGAATCCAACACATAAGTATTCTAAAGTAGGAAAATACAAAATAACACTTACAGTAACAAATGAAGCTGGAAGTAACACGGTTACGAAATCGAATTATATAACAGTAACAGCAACTGCAACAAAACCGGTTGCTGAGTTTTCGGCTT
>DAKJ01000020.1:18260-18693 GCA_002496565.1 Methanosarcina sp. UBA289
ACACCCACTGCATGGAAATGGAATTTTGGAGATGGAACATCATCAACCCTACAGAATCCAACACATAAGTATTCTAAAGTAGGAAAATACAAAGTAACACTGACAGTAACAAATGAAGCTGGAAGTAACACGATTACAAAATCAAATTATATAACAGTGACAACAGGTTTCCAAGATTCAGTTGCTGAGTTTTCGGCATCTCCAACCTCAGGAAATATACCATTAACAGTTGCATTTACTGACAAAAGCACAGGAACTCCTACTTCATGGAAATGGAATTTCGGAGACGGAACATCATCAACAGCCAAGAGTCCAACACATAAGTATTCCAAAGCAGGAAAATACACAGTAACACTTACGGCAACAAATGCAGCTGGAAGTAACACGGTTAAAAAATCGAATTATATAACAGTGACGACAGCTGCGACAAAAC
>DAKJ01000031.1:0-8441 GCA_002496565.1 Methanosarcina sp. UBA289
TTTGCAAGCCGGGTGGAATCGTTTCCAACGGTAACATATGGTTTTCCAAACCAAGGAAGCTTATAGTAGAACATTCCACCAAGCTTCTCAGGAGTTGTGTTGGCGTTCAGTTCAAGGTCGGAAACAAGTTCATATTTTGAAGAGGACGGACGGGTAGTATACACAAGTTCTTCTTCACCTATTACATGGTTTCCGGGACTGCCTTTACCAAGTTCAGACTGCCCGTCTTTTTCGACATACTGAAGGCGTTCACCCAACCAGTTTTCAGAAGATACAAAATCCTTGTGTTTGTTTACAGGATAGTTAAAGCCGCCAAAAGTGGTAGCATTCCAGCAGAATCCGTCAGATGAGGTTTCGTTAGTGTCGAATGGAAAACCAGAGATAACTGTAGATGGAGCTGCAAAACCCAACGGAGCAAGCATCAAACAGACCATAAGCGAAGCAAGCAGGGAAAACAAAGTTTTTTGAATGCAGGATTTCATAGTTGATCATCACCCTTTTTCATTTGTTATCATATATTTAAAGATAATAAGTAAGATTATATTAATAAATAGTATTATAAATTAGATTTAAAGTAACAACAAATAATTGTAATTAGTTAATAAATTTTACTAATTAGGACGAAAGGCAAAGTAAATAACAAAAATAATATAAAAGATAAAGGATAAAATTGTGTGCGGCCACGCACATCCTAACTTGGCTGTCAGACGACTCAATAAATGACAAAAACGTACAAAGAAAGGAATTAAAAGCTTTTAAATCGAAAAATAAGGAATTTAGATATTACTGAGAACATTTATAGGATGCCCTCTGGAGGTCAGGGTATTCATGACCCACCGAACTCTGAGAGTAATAAACGGATAAAGGAGCCTGAATTTGAAGAAAAAGATTAAAAAGTTGGAAACTGGGAAATGCAAACTCAGATCGAATCAGTCCTTGACCTTGAAACGGAGCAGAGCTGCAACCCTTTTAAGAAAAGGCTTGACCGAAAGTCAGCCTTTCACCTTGAAACGAAGCAGGGCTGCGATTCCTCCCAATTTATGAAGCTTTTCTCCTGGCTCAAAGGCTGTACTGAAAACAACGACCTTCCCCTGTGCTTGTTCTACTTCCATAAGGAGTTTATCGATATCTTCCCCTTTTTCCCGCCCTTCTCGCAGGGTTTCATCAGCAATAAGCAGGGTTTCGACAGCCCCGTAACTAAGGGCATTCTTAACATCTGCAAAACCATAAGCCGCTTTGCCGTCCATTGAGATTTCACGGATAAGGTCTTCCATCAGGGCTGATTCGCGGGCTATACGGGATTCCTGCATTATTCGATCAACTGCACCTCTGCGCAGAACCTCCTGAAAGCCGGACATTCCTATCATAGAAGTATCTTCTATCAGGGCTTTTGAAGCCATAGCTGGCTCGATTTCCTGGAAATATTTAATGAAATCTTCTTTGGTAAATCCAGGCCCAGCAATAACTATAGACGCTTCCTCAGGAACGGCATGCCTGAGCTGTTCTACAACTTCTTTGAAAAACTCATTCCTCAAGCCAGTCTCTCGCTTTCCAGAGGACTGCCGGATATGAGAATAGATCTCTATTCCGTAGTGATGCACAAAACCAATATCGGCATCGCCCTCTTCTATTGCGACCATAACAACTTTCGGGCGCTTTGAAGCTTCTTCAGCATCCTGGATCCGCTGGAGCTGGTCATTCTTCCAGTGTTCCTTGATAATGGAAAGATTGGTTCCGATCTCGACATTGAGAGTATGGTAAGAGCCCACATCCATCCCATACTCTATCGTCCCGTGTATCCGCAGCCGGTTCGCAAATTTGTGGAATTCAAGCTCCTCAACTCTGATTCCAAGCCTGACCTTAACTTTTTCAACTTTTTCAGGACGGATTTTGTCACTTGCCGAATCGGCTTTCCGTTTGGTAACAGCAAAAACCAAGTCCCCTTTTTCGATTATGTATTTGAGGTGCCAGAGATCATCTAAGGTTTCGGCTGTTACTGCAATCTCCCCCTCCCTTCCCCTAAGGGAGCGATTTGTAACTCTCATGCCTTTTTCACTCCGTGAATTTCAATTTCCTCTCCGAATCCTTCTCCAAATCCTTCTTTAATCTTCTCTCCATTGTCTTCAGATTCGTTATCAATTTCTAAGGTTCCGTCTTCTTTGCCTTCGTCCTTGATACTTTCTCCCTTCCGTTCCGGTTTCTGGCTCTTTAAGTTCGATTCTCCGGGCGGGACCATCATGGCTATCTGATCAGGAGAAGCAATCTGTTTTACGAAACGAGGATCATTGAGTTCATCGGCATAAATCCTGTAGATCTTTTTTGAAATATCATTCTGGTTAAAAGCCCCAGGGACGATTTCGAGGATATAATCTCCATGTTTTCGGACAGCGGAAGCAGGCCCACCTATCACTCTCGTTTCACCTTTGAGTTCAAGCCCGACTGCAACTCCAAGAGGGACATCCTTAAAGTAATTGCGCTCCCCGCGGATGATAAAAGCCCCTTTTTTCACATACTCTCCTGATTCAGGGGTTTTTGTGACCTGCTCAGCTTTGATCCAGTAGCAGTCGCCACTGAAATGTCCGGCTTTCCAGAGACTGGAATAAGAAACCGCAAACTGTGCCGCTTCCTGCAGAGTAGACTCGGGAACCTCTTTTCCGCCAGTCTTGATAACTGTTAGAGGAGCTCCCGGAGTCTGGGTATGGAAGACAAGATCTCTCTTTTCGAGATATTTCTTAAAGATCTCCTCATTGGTGTCTGCATCCCTGCCTCCTACAATAAAGAAGCCATCCGAGGACACGAACCACCTGAACCTGTCATACCAGTGTTTTTTCCTGGATGCCTTAAGCTTCCCCCCTGCCTTTGCAGCCTTTGCAACGGCCTTTTTCTCCATAGCCTTTTTGGTGTCTTCGATAGCTTTGAGAGCTCCGTCCTGCTTCTTATTAAATTTCTTTACTTTTTCATAGTATTCCTGAGCATTCTGCGGTACTGTCTTTCGGATGTCAAGACTAATACTCTTCCCATCAAGGTTCACAGTTATAGTCCCGGTCCTTGGATCGATATTTGTGATCTTTTGCGCAGCAGGTACGGCCTTTTTAGCCTGTTTCAGAATGGAGCGGATCTCGTCCCAGGAATAGCCTTTTGCCCTTGCACCGTTGAGCACGGAAAGAAGCTCTTCAATAGCCTGGTAGTTTGCGTAGATTGTCTCGGCAAGGATATTATTTTTCTCTATTTCTTTTTCGAACTTTGCAAGGCTCTCTTCCTGCTGAAGAAGCCGCCGTTCATAAACGCCAAGGGTTTTCTCCTTTTTCTGAGCTTCTTTTACTTCTTTGACCTGCTCAAGCGCCTTTTTTCCAAAGAATTCATCAAGTGCCGTATTAAATGAATCGAAATACTCTTTTTCAAATTCGGAATAGCGAAGAAGGTCAAAAGGAAGCACATCGAAAGTTTCCAGCTTTCCGTTAATTTCCTTTTTCACATGCTGGGGCCTGAGTTTAGGAGCTTCGCCTTCAACCCCGGATTCGGATTTAAGTTCGGCTTCGGCAGAGCCTTTATCTCCGGCTTCGATCTTGGACAGTGGAGAGAAGAGATCGTGCATCGCATTGCAGAGTTTGAAGGCATCCTCTTCAGTTGCTTCCTTTGAAGGCTTTGATTTGTCAATTCCTGCCCTGGCACAGACTTCTTCTGCTAGGACTCCTCCCAGATTGAACCTTGTGGCAACCGTCCGGACAATATCAGCCGTAGATTTAGAAAAAGCCTCCATAAGGTCTGGAACCTTAACCTTCAGAGGACTTATCTGTGCCTCAGGCAGTTCATAAATTTCCCCACTCCGGAGCCGCCTATCCTTCATGGTTACAGGATTCATAGGCAGGATAATCCTGTTTTCAGAATCGACAATAAGTACGTTCCCTGGAGCGAAAAGCTCCACAATAAGAGTACTCTGTACTCCCCCTCTCTCTATCCCGATCTTTACAATCCTGTCAAAATCGTGCTGCTCTACAGATGTGATCCTGCCTCCCATCAGGTATTTTCTAAGCAGCATTGGAAAAGCCTGTGGAAGTGTCGGGCTTGCCCTGAGGTATTTACTTAAATGAATGCGCTTCCCAGCCTCAATAACCAGGTTGTCCCTGCCCTGGTGAAAAACGTAAAGATTGATGCGAATCTCCTCATTCGTAGGCTGATAGATCTTCCCGATTTTCGCATCAATAATGGACTTCGGCCCTGCTGACAGCTCGGCAACAACTGCAGCAACGTCGGCACTTGACATATCCTGCTTCATGAAGTGGATATAATAGAGGCTTTTCGTATAAGTATTTCCTGTGCAGTTCTTTTCGAGTCGAGGTTAATATGGTTCGGTACTCTCTTCAGAAACGAAGTATTCAGAATCCACTTTTTATCTCTTCAACATCAATAGTTCCTTTATCCTCACCGTTTTTTATATTTCTTCATCTGGATACTTATTTTCGTCCGGATAAGAACAATCTAGGTTAGAATAATCTTCATCCAGATAAGAGTCACCTAGAGAATTGTCTTCGTCTGGATAAGAATAATCTAGGTCAGAATTACCTAAGTTAGAATTACCTAAGTTAGAATTACCTAAGTTAGAATTACCTAAGTTAGAATTGTCTTCATCCATACAAGAATTATCCAGATACTCATCTTTAGTATCAGAATCAACAATTACTGCACTATCACCATTCTCTACATCTTCATCTTCAGCATCAACAGTTACTGTATTCTCATAGATTATTATGTTTTCAGTATCAGAATCAACATTTGTCGTATCCAGATAGTTTGTTTCAGTAGTATTGCATGTTGCGATATTAATGATATTTCCACTAAGTACAATCCCAGATCCAATAATAGCAAATATTATTTTTAGGAAAAATTCAAAAAAGTTTTTATTTTTTGTTTGAGTTAATTTAGTATTTTCTTTAAGGTGAGTACAGTCTAAAATACAGTGATAACCTGATTTTCAAAATTTATCGATCAATCATTTACATGCCTAAAAATCTTCAAATAAAGAAAAAAATATTATGAAAAATCAAATTATAAGACTTACAATTCTTTCAACAGTCGAAATCCAAGGTTAGCAAAACAACTTTCAGGCTCGCGTTTGAAACGGCCAGCCGAACGGCAGAATCCCGTATCACAGAGCCAGCTACACCCACGAGAAACCCGATAGACACCATTTCCTTCTTCCCATACACTCCCATCTGAAGGAGCACCATTGTAATTATCATGCCACTCATCCTGCACCCATTCCCAGACATTTCCATGTATGTCATAAAGTCCCCAGGGATTTGGTTTCTTGCGGCCAACTGCATGAGTTTTAGCGCCCGAGTTTCCAGCATGCCAGGCGTATTCGTTGAGTTTTGACTCATCCTCACCAAAGAAACACCTTGTTTGTGTGCCAGCCCGGCAGGCATACTCCCATTCGGCTTCTGAGGGTAAGCGGTATTTGTCCGTTCCTTCCTTATCATTCAGCTTTGTGGCAAATTTCTGAGCATCTTCCCAGGAAACCATCTCAACAGGTCGATCTTCGCCCTTGAAGTGTGAAGGATTATTTTTCATTATTTTTTCCCACTGTTTTTGCGTGACAGCTGATCTGCCCAGGTAAAAAGAGTTTTGAATTGTCACTTTATGGACCGGAGATTCAGAATCGGATCGGCCTTTTACTTCAAAGGGTGACCCCATCTCGAATTTGCCTGCAGGAATCAGTACAAATTGCATACCTGTAAAAGGACTGGTAAAAATTCTAGAATCATCCAGATTACCAGCTTGTGAGAAGATAGGCAACTCTTCAATTTCTTCTTTTTTTAGATAGTATCTAACTGTATTAATGTAACTCTTAATCCCCATAAGACCCATACTCCAAATCTTTCATTAACTTGTCAATTTGTCAATTTATATTGTCAAGTATTATTTTTCAGCTTTGAATTCCAGTTTCTAATTATTAGGTTTTATAATTCTATACCATTTATTGTTGTTCCTGCTAAAAATGAAACCTTAATGCTACAAATACCTTGATTAAAGAATGCCAGATGTTACATTATAGTAAAAAGAGTTCTCAAAGCCGAATTAACTGTGAAATTATTTTAGAGAAAATAATATAAGCAAAAGTAAAATATGAGATTGATTTATCTTAGGGAAAACCAACCGAAATCCCAAATCAAAAACTTAATCAAAACCTTTGATCAGAATCCCTAAACCGTACCCATATCAGAATCTTTAAACAATACTCCGAATCAAAACCCCATACCAGAATCTTTAAACAATACCCCTGATCAGAACCCAAATTAAGACCCAAAACCCCAGAAGCCCTGAAACTATGGACAGTAGAACCGCCCGTTTTTTGAAAACTCGCTTTCAGAATTATTACAAAAATGCCGAAATAGGTCTTCCTGACCACCTACCTAACAGAGAATGGGCTTTCATTTTCTATGATGACATGCCTGACAAGATGATGCACAGGCACAAAGCCTTCGGCTCGCCCGGAGAAGCTCTTGACTATCTTTACGGCATGGCCCCTGCGCATGTTTACAATTCGACTGCTTACTACGAATATCCTGATGCGCGTAAAATGAATGAGAAGAACTGGCTAGGGGCAGAGTTGATTTTTGATCTTGATGCAGACCACCTGCCAGATGCCCCGAGAAACTATGCGGATATGCTGGAGCTTGTAAAGAAGGAAACTTTTAAGCTCATGGATTTTCTTCTAGACGATTTCGGGTTTTCGGAGCAGGATATTGAGCTGGTATTCTCCGGAGGGAGAGGATATCATTTCCATGTCAGAAGCCCAAAAGTCCTGAAGCTTGGAAGTGCTGAAAGAAGGGAAATTGTAAATTATCTCAGCGGAAGAGATCTTGATTTCAAATATTTTTTTAGAGATGTTGCTATGGATGGGGAATTTGGCACCGGCTCAAAGACATTTAAGGGGATGAAAAGCGTGCCTGTAAAATGTACGCTTGTGGGATATGATTCCGGCTGGGGAAGAAGAATTGCTCTTTATCTTACGGATTATATGAAAGCCGAATGCGGGAAAAGATACAAAAAAGATATGTTTCCAGAGCTTCGCAGGTACGAGAAAGTTGGGGATACTACAATAAAAAAACTGATCAATCTTACAAATAGCGAAAATGGTTTAAAGGATATCCTGGAGAAAGGAAGGCTCGACTTTGATGTCAGAAACTTTAAGGATATTGCTGCCAATTTTATGAAAGAATCTGTTGAAGATTTCCTGCACAGATTCGGGGCCAGTGTTGATGAACCCGTGACTGCGGACATCAAACGTTTGATCCGGGTGCCGGGCTCATTGCACGGTGGGTCAGGGATGCTAGTTAAGAAACTTGCTTTATCTGAATTAGAGAAGTTTAACCCACTTAACGATGCCGTTGTCTTTGGTGAAAGACCGGTAAAGGTAACAGTTTCGAAGCCTTTTTCAGTGCAATTGAAGGATAAGGATTTAGGAGTAGAAGAGGGCATACAGGAAGTTCCTGAGTATGCGGCAGTGTATTTAATTTGTAGAGGTGTTGCGGAGTATGGACATCGAAGAAATCAGCCAAGTTCTGTATAAGGAAAAGAACCAGACATTAAAAACAATTCCGGCTGATTTTTACCTGGAAGCTGAGAAATATGTCCGGCAACTCGAAGAGGAGATAGGAAAACTCAGCAATTCCCGTTCTCCAGAGTCCAAGATGCTTCATGACGAGCATGAAAGAGCACTATCTGATCTTGAGACTATCTTCATGAAAAGGATCGGAAAGGTTATTACCAGAGCAACAATCCAGTCTCATGCAGATAAGCCTATTTCAAAAGATATAGAAAAGTTACTTCCTGCGGAAAAAAGGCTTTATGACCTTGTACTGCAGGGAATTAAGGCCGCAAAAACCGAACTTTTAGGTCCTATTCTGTACCCGGACTCCGAGAATATTGCAGTCTGGCCTGAAATTGTGGAAAGACAAGTCTCTGCCAGTTTCAAGGGTGAAACGGAAGCAAAAATGGGGATTCCTATTATTGCAGCCAGAGGGGAAACAGGAGCAGTCCCAGACAAAAATAATATAAATGAGGGATACGTTGTTGTTCGAATACTGAAGGATCTGCCCACCTTCACAGGCGCAGACGGTAGGAATTATACGGTCAGTGCGGAAGAAGTAGTTGTTTTGCCGCAGCTCAATGCTACAGGGCTGATAAAGCGAAATGCAGCTAAACTAATTGTTGGACAGGAAAATTCCGGAAAAAAACTGATTTCCTGAGATTTACAATTTGTTTTAGCTTGAGAAAGAACGATAGGCAATTTAAAGTATTAAAGCTTCTAAGTTAAGCGATGTAGGCCTGAAAGCTTATCAGGCAATAGTATGAGTATTTATATGTGTAGCTATATTTGTGTACTTTAACCTTGTTAGCATGCAAGCTTTTTCTTAAAAAGCTTGAGCAAAAATTAG
>DAKJ01000031.1:8779-75502 GCA_002496565.1 Methanosarcina sp. UBA289
TTAGTAGTAGCTTAAACTTGTTAACGCTATTTGACCTCGCCTTGATAGAAGGTTTTCACGTGATACCAAGATTGAAAGAGGTCTGAAAAATTTCAAGTTCATCCAATCAAAGGCTTCCCAAATAAGATCTTCCCAGGATCTAAACGCCATACGTAACGCCATACGTAACGCCATACGTAACGCCATACGTATTATTTCCATATGTAAATAATGCCTTTCCGCAAAAGCCGGAGAAGGCAAGCTGAATACCAATAATCATTAAAAAGGTGTTAAGAATGAAGATTCCAAAGAGGTTCAGAACTTACTGCCCGTTCTGTAAGACCCATCAAGAAGTAGTCGTTGAAAGGGTCAAGAAGGGTCAGGCTTCATCAATGGCCCACATTACGAGGCAGAAGAACAGACAGCAAGGCATAGGGAACAGCGGAAAGTTCTCCAAGGTACCTGGTGGCGACAAACCCACAAAACGTATCTGGCTCAGATACCGCTGCACAGTATGTAAGAAAGCTCACCAGAGACCCTGCTTCAGGGCAAAGAAGTTCGAGTTCAAGGAGTAAGATAAAATGGTAGACTATATCCAGAGGCCAAAAAGCAGGTTCCTGCGCGTAAAGTGCAACGACTGCGAAAACGAACAGATCATATTCGGAAGCGCTAGCCGTAAAATCACCTGCGTTGTCTGTGGACGGACCCTTGCCGAACCAACCGGTGGAAAATCGACAATTACTACTCATATTCTGGAAGTGCTTGAATAACCGAACAGGTAAAAGCACTTTACAGCATTAGAGTAACAAGTAACAAAGATATAAAACTAGAGAAGTGGTGCGAATGGGAAACGATAACTGGCCCGAAGTCGGAGAATTCGTTGTCTGTACTGTAAAGAATGTAACGGATTTCGGAGCCTATGTCGAGCTTGAGGAGTTCGGAGGAAGAGAAGGTTTTATTCATATCTCCGAAATTAAAGCAGGCTGGGTCAAGTACGTCAGGGACTACGTAAGGGAAGGGCAGAAGATAGTCTGCAAGGTTCTTAACGTGGACCCTTCCCGCGGCCACATAGACCTTTCATTGAAAGACGTAAACGAGCACCAGCGGCGCGCTAAAATCCAGGAATGGAAAAATGAGCAAAAAGCCGCTAAATGGCTCCAGTTCGTGGCTGAAGAGACGAAAACCGATGAAGGTACCCTGGAATCTTTGCACGAAAAACTCGTAGAAGAGTTCGGAAGTGCATATACAGCCTTTGAAGAAGCTGCCATCGAAGGGGAGAAAGCCTTCAAAGGAGTCAAAATTAATAAAAAATACTTAAAGAGCATAATCAAAATTGCAGGGGAAAACATCAAACTGCCTTTTGTAGACATTGCAGGCTATGTTGATCTGACTTGTGACCTTCCAAATGGCATAGAAATCATAAAGCAAGCCCTGAGTGCTGCAAATTCTATCAATGATGTTGATGGAAAAGACATAAGGCTTGAAATAAGTTACACAGGGGCTCCAAGATACCGAATCAAGGTAATTGCCCCGGATTACAAGAAAGCCGAATCAGTCCTTAAAAAGTCTGCCCAGACAGCAGTCGATACTATTGCCAAACTTGGCGGACATGGGACTTTCAAGCGGCACATCGAATCGGCAAAGGCGTGATATCCTTTGGGACAAAAGATCCGCAAATGCAAAAATTGCGGTAGGTACACTTTAAGGGAAATTTGTCCGGTTTGTGGGGGAAAAGTTTTTCCTGCACATCCGGCCCGCTTTTCTCCTCATGACCCTTATGGCAAGTACCGCAGAATGGCAAAGAAAGGATAAGGAATTGTTATGCAACAAAGTACACTTGTCCGCCTGAAAGAAAATCTTGAACTTAATAAACCAATCCTTGTAGTAGGACTTCCAGGAGTAGGACTCGTAGGTAAGCTAGTGGCAGAGCATTTGGTAGACGAACTAGGGGCTGAAAAAATTATTGAGGTTTATTCCCCACATTTTCCACCTCAGGTTCTGGTCAATAAAGACTGTACGGTCCGTCCTGTAAGCAATATTATATATTACGCAAAAGCGAAAGAGAATGATATCCTTTTCCTTGTAGGAGATCATCAGAGCACGACCTCGCAAGGGCATTACGAGCTCTGTTCGCTTTATCTTGACATTGCACAGGAATTTGGAGTGCCGAGAATTTACACACTCGGAGGGTATCCCACAGGCAAACTGACCTATGAGGAAACTGTCCTTGGGGTCGCCAATAACACGAAATTGATTGAAGAAATCAAAGAGTATGGGGTAGAGTTCAGGGAATCTGAACCCAGCGGAGGTATAGTTGGAGCATCGGGCCTGCTTGTAGCTTTCAGCAAGATGCGAGGTATTGATGCTGCCTGTCTTATGGGCATGACCCCAGGATATCTAATGGATCCTAAAAGCGCCCAGTCCCTTCTAAAGGTGCTCTGTAGGATATTCGGGATCGAGGTAAACACAGAGTCTCTTGAGAAAAAGGCAGAGGAAATGGAAAGCATCCTTGAAAAGCTAAAGGAAAAAGAAGAGCAACAGACCTTCCAGGAAGTCAAACCGACTGAAGAAGACCTGCGCTATATAGGGTGACAGGACCTTAGAAATAAAATAATCAGGAAATTAAAAATAATATCTAACTAAGGTTATTATTAAGGCAAGAGCTGAAAATTAGAGTTTTCCGGTAAAGGGAAAGGAATGAAAGTCAACACAGATCTCCATCTCCACTCAAAATACTCCATGGCATCTTCCAAAAAAATGGAACTGCCGACAATTGCAAGGGAGGCTTCAAAAAAAGGGATGGAGTTAATCGGTACTGCTGACTGCACTCATCCGAAGTGGCTTGAAGAGATCAAAAGAGTAGCCGTTTCGGATGAAGAAATCCGCATAGATGAGATTTATTTTATCCCTACTACCGAGGTAGAAGATAGCAAACGCGTGCACCATCTCCTTATTTTGCCTTCGATTTCAAAAGCTGAAGAGTTGGCCGAGCGCATTGCTCCTTTTGGCAACCTTGAATCCGATGGCCGCCCGAGTATCAGGCTGGATGGCAGTGAAATTGCCGAAATTGCAAAAGATATCGGAGCTCTTATTGGCCCCTGCCATGCCTTTACGCCCTGGACCGCTCTTTACGGCTACCATGACAGTCTGAGAAGCTGCTACGGGGACATGACAGATTATATTTCTTTTCTGGAGCTTGGCCTGAGTGCGGACAGCGATTATGCCGACCGAATAGAAGAGCTTCACCGCCTGACTTTTCTTTCGAATTCAGACGCTCATTCCCCTTCGACTAACAAACTGGCAAGGGAGTTTACACAGTTTGATATGCCTGAGCTTACCTTTGACGGCTTGAAAAAAGCTATTCTCAGAGAGCAGGGATATAAAGCTACTTTGAATGTAGGGTTCTTTCCCGAAGAGGGAAAATACAACCGATCAGCCTGCATTAAGTGTTTTACCCAGTATCCTCTGCCTGAAGCCGTAGAGAATAAGTGGCGCTGCCCGATCTGCGGAGGCGTCATAAAGAAAGGGGTTTTCGACCGAGTTAATGAACTTGCAGACTTTAAAGAGCCAAAACACCCTGATTACCGTCCTCCTTACCTACACCTAATTCCTCTTGCCGAGATTATCCAAATGGCTCTCGGCCATGCAAGCGTTCAGACAAAAGGCGTGCAAACAGCCTGGAATAAACTTATAGAGCGCTTTGGGAACGAAGTCAAAGCTCTTATTTACTCCGAGCCTGAAGACCTGAAAATCGTTGGTGACGACCGGATAGTAAATGCAATTCTGGCTTTTAGGAAAGGAAATGTAATAATCCATCCCGGTGGAGGTGGCCAGTACGGCTGGCTTGAGCTGCCTGAAAACCTGAAAAATGAGGAAATTCGGCACACAGGACAGCTTTCATTTGCAGACCTCGAAAAGGTAAATCCAGGGAAAATAACTAAGTCTAAGGAGAAGAAGGACAAGAAGACTCGGAAAGAGACTGAAGAAAGCGAAAAAGAAGGATCACGAGATAAAGAGTCGGATGAAAATGCAGGCCAGAGTTCACTTTTCGATTTTTGAGGTGTTAATTTCAGATTTTGAGGTATAGATCCTGCTTATGACAAAATATATAAGAAAGAAGGTATATTCACTAACCCTGCATCTGAAACATGTTAAATCAAAAACGTTGGGCAATGCCCGAGAATTTTCCTAATTTAAAAACAAAATGCCCAGGTAGTCTAGTGGTAAGGCGACGGTCTCGAAAACCGTTTCTTCTTTGGGAGAGCGCAGGTTCAAATCCTGCCCTGGGCGTGGATCTTTAAATTAAAAATTTAAATAAAAACTACTTGCTCTTAAATAGTAATTTTGCTCTTTTCCTTATATTCCTTTGTAAGTTCTACGTATTCCTCAGCATTTTTTGATATGGCCTCGATTTTTACTTCTTCGAGTTCTCTTTTGCTTGAAACCAGTAAGATTTTCAGAATTATTTTTCATTCTCAGAAACTTAGTTGACTATTTGAAATCTGAGATCTCGAAGAGAAATTTTGAATTTTAAGATCAGCATTATATGTAAAAGAAAAAATGCCAAATTGATTTTTTTCTCTTTTATTTTTTCAAAGAGCTGTTTTAAGGTATCTTCATTACTCTGAGTGAATTTAAATGGAGAATCAAGGAACGGTTCAAAGTAAATAGGCAAATCGTCAAATCTGTAGAACGTCCCGTCACATTCCATGGCGTCCATGACTCCTGGAAGCACAATGTCTGAGATCGACATAGTTGGACAAGGAACTGTATCCAGGCAGATCAAAGGAATTTCTGCAAGGTAAGCTGCACAGTCAGGTGGGATCTGACTCAAAAGATCAGCACATATTACAAAAGCTGCATCTACGTCCTTTTCTCTAAGTAAATCCACGGTTGTGAATTCTCCAGGGTTGTAACGTGGGTATCCACGCGTGAAGTCAAGCCCGAAGGGGTAACCGTACATGTAGGAAGCAACCTGGTTAAAGCCTGCCACGTTGCAGTGACTACGGATAACTCCAATGGTAAATTTGGAATAATTGTTCAGCTCTTTCACAAGGTTCATGGCAATTTCAATATTCCTGTACTTCCCAAGGGATGAAGAGAGTCCAACTCCTACTGAGATCGTCCCAAAGTTGCAGTTCTTCATCATATCGAGCATATCTTCCATAACAGGAATGGAAACTCCTGTAATCTCCTCTATGGAATGATGAGGAGTTTTTCTATGTAAAAGCGTCAAGAGTGCGCTTATTAGCTCATAGTCGGAGTCCGGGTTAAGCTGCACGTGCAGGTCAGAAGCTTTAGCAGTTAGAGTTTTTCTTGGGTCTACAGTAATGATTGTCCTGTCAAAACGCCCACGTTTTGTCCAGTAACCTCTGGGGAAAACCCCATATCTGGACATCTGCCTGGGCATGGATTCAAGTGGATTTGTTCCCCAGTAGACCATGAGATCTCCCCTGTTTTTCTTTTGTCCTTCAGTTGCACCTATTTTTCCGGCTTCCTGAGTTCCCATCACTGTGGCCCCATTGACGATTGTATCAACAGTTGCACCCAAATATTCTCCTATCATAAGCCCCACTTCATGTGCTTCACATGAAGTTTCACTGCCTATGAAAATCAGGGGGCGCTTCGCCGAAGCCAGGATGTCCGCAGCTATTTCAAGGGCTCCATCCCAAGAAACTGGTCTTGATTTCCCTCCGAACTTTAGAAGGGGCTGTTTAAGTCTTTGGGGACTTGTAATCTCCTTAAATCTGGAAATCCCCATCTTGCATACATTTTTAGCTTCAATCTTTTCATCCTTGATTTCAACCTGGATATCGTCGCAGGCAGCCCCACAGACAGGACAGACTATGTTTTTGAAAAACATAATCAATGCCCTCCAGCATAAAATTTTGGTATTGTATATTCGGTGCACATTTCAGAAAAAATCGATAGTAGCGTCTCATCTTGCATTTTACTTGCCTCTCAACATTGTTCTGTGCACTGCACAGCAGTTCATTTCCATGCTAATGAATAATGCACAGTAATTTCACAGCACTGTACCATTTTTATGAACTAGTACTTCAATGTCAACAGGTTTTCAGGAATACGCCTTTTTCCCTGCATCCTGGAAGACGGGTGGGGGAATTAAGGAGAGACCATAAACTTTCCAGATCCCAATAGAAAAAATCCGCGTTCAAATCTTTTGCTGTCGTTTACCAGTTAGTAGATTCCCAGACCTACGTTTGTTACCAGTAAACTAATTTCTCTTTCAAATTCATATAACTTATATAAAGAATTTGCATTAGGAAATAAATTTACAACTAAAATATAAACATACCGGTTCCTAGATTTCAAGTGGAAATTTTATGTTCCTTTTAAAAACCTGACTATACATAGGAAACTAACCACATAGGAAACTAACTTTATTAATTCTTAAGATTCACATGGAGATATATTTATATAGTGGTTGACGGAAGTTTAATTTCCGTGTTGAATGGAGGATCAAATATAAAA
The DNA here is from genome assembly GCA_002496565.1 of Methanosarcina sp. UBA289. Classification (GTDB taxonomy): domain Archaea; phylum Halobacteriota; class Methanosarcinia; order Methanosarcinales; family Methanosarcinaceae; genus Methanosarcina. Next base: position 15,251 of record DAKJ01000031.1, read on the forward strand.
TTAAGCGCAAGCAACGTTTTAAAAGGTAAGGTTAAAAGCATTGTCACCGGGATGGGAAGCTCTGAAATCATAACAGAATTGCCAGAAGCAACAGAAATCACTTCCATCATCACAAAAACATCAGCTGAAAATCTGAACTTAAAAATAGGAAACGAGATTTATGCATCATTCAAGGCCTTAAGTGTGATGATAGCCACGGATTAATTACTTATTTTTTTCATCAGTTGATGATGAAAAAGTATAATCAACATAAAAACATTAGTTCGTGCCGTAAACTATTTAATAGAGAACGGATATTTCAGTTCCTTGCGAAATATTCTATAAAGGGGCTGTGGCCTAGCCCGGCATGGCGATGGGCTCCAGCGGATAAATGATGAACAACGGGTCTACCGAGTCTTTCCCGACGGGGCAGGACAATGAGGAACCGTTGGAGCACTGATAGATGCTCACCAGAAAACTGTATAAGCAGTTGTTCGGAGATACCCGTCGATCGTGAGTTCGAATCTCACCAGCCCCACATTTTTCTTTAATTTTACTTTTCTACATCATTCTTTTAACATTTTCTCCCATATTTTCGGATCTCGTATCAATTTTGGTGAATTTAGAGGTTTAATTCTTTAATACTTAGGTATGTAGAGAATGATAAAAAGTAATACTTTCACGTAACTTCCCCAACGGTTAATAATCTGCAGATCCAATCTTCTTCTACCTGCTCAAACCTGCTCAACAGCAAGCGAGGTTCTATCTTGAGGCACGAAAAAGAAGAAGTAGCTGTCCTTGTCAGAGCCGTTCCCGAGAAAAGCAAAAAGGATGGGAATGGGCATGCCGTCGGGATAATCGGTATTAATAAGCATGGAGAACTGCTGAGGCTCTATCCTCTGGGATTCAGATACGGGGAAGGACTGGTTGATTTCAGGAAGAATGACCTGCTAGAATTTACGGTTACCAGACCTGAGCATGATGTCAGGTGGGAGAGCAGGAAAGTCCTCAGTCACGTGAACCTGGAAAAGCCCCTTAAAGAGAGGGAAATAAAAGAGCTTGTCCTGCCGCTCGTAACATCTATTGAAAAGCTAAATCTCAAGGGAGCGACCCTTGGAGTGGTAAAACCGAAAATCTTAGACCTCGAAATAAAGGTGAACAGCACTGAGGCTTATGACCGGCAGCAGTATTTTAATCTCATAGGAGATTTTCTGGAAAAAGGGGAAAAAGCTGCCCGAATGCCTGTCGAGATCAGGTATTTTTTCAAGTGTGAGGGAGAAAATGCCTGCAGGGGGCATAAAATAACCCTGCTCGACTGGGAATTTAACGAAGATGTGCGGAATATCATAAGGGACGAGCAGGAGCCGGCAGCCATAGAGAGTAAAATAAAAAAGCATTTCTCGGACCTCATGAAAGAAAGAGAACTTTATTTTATCATGGGGACGCATTTCACGTATGGAACCTGGATTATAACAGGACTTTTCTGGCTGGAAAAAAACGGAAAGCTTCAGAGCAGTCTTTCCGAATTTTAAAATAATAGAAAGAAAAAAATTGGTTAGAAAGTTAGAAATGATAAAGAAAAGAGTGGCCTAACTCAAGAATTAACCTAACTCAAGAATTAACCTAACTCAAGAATTAACCTAACTACATTATAGAATTTCTAATCCTTCAAGTTCCTTTTCCAAAAAGGCTTCCAGCCTATCCATACCTTCTTTTATATTTTCGATGCTATTGGCGTATGAAAAACGTAGATAACCTTCAGCCCCGTTACCGAAATCGATTCCAGGCGTGACTGCAACGCCAGCTTCGTTAAGGATACGGCGACTCAATTCCAAGGAGTCGCTGCCGTACTTGCGAGCATCGGCAAGGACATAAAAAGCTCCCGTTGGCTCCTTGCGGACATCAAGGCCCATTCCAATAAGTCTTTTTAACATATATTGGCGGCGTGTATTATAAGTCTGGATCATCTTGTCAACGTGTTCCTGCGGACCTTTGAGAGCCGCGATTCCTGCCTCCTGGACAAAGGAATTGGCGCAGATAAAAAAATTCTGGTGGATTTTCTGAATTGCACGGACGCACTCAGGAGGACAAATAATATAGCCGAGCCTCCAGCCGGTCATTGAATATAATTTGGAAAAGCCATTCAGGACAAAGGCGTTTTTCGTATACTCCAGAATAGTGTGCTCTTCTCCGCTATAGATCAGACCCTGGTAGATTTCGTCTGAGACAATAGGAATTCCTTTTTCATCTGCGATCTCGGCAAGGCCCTGCAAGCTTTCCGGAGACATGACATGACCTCCAGGATTTGAAGGACTGTTAATCAGGATGGCTTTAGTATTCGAGCTCAAGCACTGCCTTACTGTTTCGGGTTCCAGAGCAAACCCATTTGTCTCGCTCGTGTAAACAAAAACAGGAGTTCCACCCAGATATTTCACGAAATTTGGATAGCAAGCATAATGAGGGTTCGACATTATGACTTCATCCATTTTCTCAAGCAGGGCCATAAAAACAATCAAGAGAGCCGGACTTGTGCCGGATGTTACAATAACCTGATCCGGGCTAAGCTCGACTCCGAACTTCTGCTGGTAAGATTCGACTATTGCCTCTCTGAGCGAAAGAAGTCCTTGGCTGTGAGTGTATTTTGTGGATCCCTGGTAAATAGCAGCACAGGCGGCTTCACAGATATGGGGAGCCGTAGGAAAATCAGGTTCTCCTATCTCGAGATGAATTATTTGTTTTCCCTCAGCTTCCAGAGCCTGAGCACTTTCCAGCACTTCCATCACATAGAAAGGAGGGATATCTTCAGATTTTTTTGATAGGATGCATTCGGAGTTTATTGAAAACATAAAAGACCTTCTGAAAATCAATTGTTGTGAAAGGAGCTGAGGTAAAAGCAAGTAACACCGCTGAAGTTATACCTATATTTGAAACTGCGTATGCTTTCAAGATTTAAATATCCTGTGGGAAAAACAGAATCAGAAATAATAGGATAGGAAGAAAAAGGCCGAATCCTAAGAGGCCCGAAAGGAAAAAGGGTAATTCCTGAGAAAATTGGGAGAAAAAACTAGTTCCTTGTATGAAACCAGTATTTAAGAGCTTAATTTCTTGGCATGGTTTTTTCGAGAATTTTTACATCTGAACTGCTCCAGCCCTGGTCTTCAAGTATTTTCACAAAATCAAGCTGGAAAGCTTGGAATTTTTCAAGATTCTCAGGGATAATACTAAGGAAGTCATAGTCCCCATATGCTCCTGCAAAGAAGGAAGATACTGTTTCCTCAAACTTTTCTTCGATTCTCTGCGGGTACCAGAATCCGTTCTGTGAGAGTAAAACAATGTTAGGATCAGGAACAGGAATATCATCCGAGTAAATGTAAAGCCCTATGGAAACCTCTTCCCCGTACTTTGCAAGAACCAGTTTTTTCTCAAATCCTGATTTCTGGAGCTTAAGAAACCATTCGCCCTTTAAAAGATCAGCAGTTTCATTGAGAACTCCATGGGCTTTGAGTATCTTTTCTGCTACCTTTTGTATTTCCAAGATAGAATTTTTGCGCTGCTCCTCGGACATTTCAAGACAGGGCATACAGCTTTCACCGGCTGGAACCCCAGCATACTGAGCCTCCCCCTCACCGGGTTTTTTCGTTTCTTCGCCTTTTCCTTCAGATTCTTTTCCCGCCCCCCACTGAACATCAGGAACAGTCTGCCGCATATTATATTCTGGATATTTTACCATAACTTTGCACCCCTATATTATAATAGGAATACTCATAAATATTAGGTGTTCTGCAAGTCTTCTCGCAAACCTTTTCAAAAAGGTTTGATCGAAAACGTCGTGACGGTATGATAAAACGGCGCAACGGTTTGGTTGAAATTTCATGATCCGGGCTTTTTTCAGGCGCCAAATTTGTTTCTGCCTTAACCGAGTTGGTATTCCGGTTTTTCCCGGAGTCAGAACCCTTATTCTCATTTTCGGAAGCAAGCCACCTGACTCCAAGATATACAAATGGGGTATCAAGAAGAGCGAAAATCACTTTAAGAGTCCAGAGCGGCAAAACCATAGAGAATATCGCAACTGCATCCATCTCAGGAGCTGCATGATAGAAAGCAATAAACATAAAAACGATAGAATCAAACAGCTGGGAAACAATTGTTGAAAGGTTATTTCTAAGCCACAGGTATTTGCCCTTCGTTTTCTGCTTCCAGAAATTAAAAGCCCAGAGATCGTGGTACTGGCTTATAATAAAAGCGATCATACTTGCCAGAATAACTCGCAAGGAGTTTGAAAAAACGCAGTTATAAGCCTCATCGTGCGGATATAGAGGGGAAGGAGGGAGACCTGTACTTGCAAATACAAAAAGTACAGCAATGCAGAGTGAAAGAAAACCTGCGTGTACAAAAATCTTTGATACTTCTTTTCCCTTGACCTCTTCTACTATATCTGTAATAAGAAAGGTAATCGGATATCCGAAAATCCCTACTGAGGTTACGATTCCAAAGATCTCAATTAGCTTGCTGCCTAGAAGATTTCCAAGGAGCAGAGAGCTGACAAAAGCTGTCAGCAAAAGTTGGATTTTATAATCTATAGATTGTTTCATGAATTCTCAGGGTTTAAGTTGGGTTTGGCGGGTTGGAATGGAATTGGGGATTGAATATGGATTTAGGGATAAATTATAAGCGGAATATTATAATTTATAAAATACCGGTTCACCGGATTCAGGAAAGACGAGCTGTAAAGTAAGGGCTGCAGAAGCAAAAAGTTACTTGAAACGCTCTGCTCTTCTGAAAAGGTTTTGAGGTGACCGGTCTACCTCATCACATATGACCTTGTGAGGAATAGAAGAGGGCAGAATAGAACAGGCCTGGCTGTCCGTGCCTCGCAGCCCCCAGGTCTCGTCTGTGAGCAGGAAATAAGAGTTTTCAAGCCTGATACCTTTTGATTTCAGGGAAGAAAGAATCTCTGGATTTGAGAGGTCTTTTTGAATTTCTTCCGCAGCTTTTACCTGAGTGCCTGGTCCTCCTTTTTTTACAGGATAAAGTAGATCATCAGAAAGGATTTTTTCCATCGTTCGGACTACCAATCTGTAACAAGTTTTTTTATTGGTTGACATTTCCGGCACTTTCTCAAGATAAAAAACATTGCTCTTATTGCGGGCAATATCCAGGAGAATATCTTCACGTCTTGAAAAAGATTCTACATTACATGTAGATATACTTGATAAAAAAATAGGAAATTTTTTGGATAGGCTGTCTGCAGCTGCCTGATTCATCTTCTCACGGGGAATATACTCAAAGCTGATCCTGGACCCTGAAAACTCCTTATCTAATTCCTGCACCTTTCCCTGAAAAACTTTTACGGCTTCAGTAGAATCATTATAAATAATTATTTCCGTATCACCTTTGAAAAAAATCCTGACAAGGGATATGGCAAAATTAAGGGCTGCAAGCTCGCAATCAAGATTATTGTGAGGTTGATCCTGGACTTTAGTCGTTGACTGGTGAATCTGCCTGCTGTCCCGGAGTAGCACGCAGCCGATATAGGCGTCTTCGTTTTCATTGTAGGATGAGTCACAATAGACTTCAAGCATCTTTACTTTCACCTTTCTGGTAGAGAGAATCTACAGTAAAACAAAACTGGATGATTATAACAGAGAAACTATAGATTAACTGTTATTGATATTGATAATTATGCTCTTACAAAAGTATTACGCTAATTCTAGAAAAAGGCTTTCAGTCTTTACTGCTGAAAAGAAAAATAGGAAAAGAGAAAGAAGAGAAAAGCTGTAATCAGATAATTATCGTAGCTCCCCTTTCGTCCTTTTCTTCATTAAAGTCCGTGACAAGGGCTTCGGTTGTAAGTACCATTCCTGCAATCGAGGCCGCGTTCTGGAGGCCGCTTCTGACCACTTTCGTAGGGTCAATGACGCCTGCTTCGAAAAGATCTTCAAAGACATCTTTCTTTGCGTTGTACCCAAAGAGCTCGCTGGATTCAGCCCTGATGGTTGCAACGACCTCAGCACCTTCCTTGCCTGCATTTTCAGCGATCTGGCGTACCGGTTCCTCAATAGCTCTCTGGACTATCTTTACGCCTACCTCCCTGTCGCCTTCAAGTTTCAGGGAGTCCAGAATAGCAGTTGCACGGAAAAGACTTATTCCACCACCTATAACCACACCTTCTTCAATTGCGGCTTTTGTTGCATTGAGAGCATCATCAATTCTCATCTTTTTCTCTTTCAGCTCGGTTTCGGTTGCAGCTCCTACTTTGATTACTGCGACCCCGCCTCCTAACTTTGCCTGGCGCTTTTTGAGTTCAGTCTTCCTGTAGTCCGTATCTGCAATGTTAACCTGAGCTTCGATGAGGCTGACCCTTTCCTTAATCTTTGCTTTATCGCCCCTGCCTTCCACAATGATGGTCTTGTGGTTGTCAACTGTGATTTTCCTGGCACTTCCGAGCATATAGTCATCGAATTCCTCAAGCTTCATACCTTTGTCTTCGGTGATTACCTGCCCGCCTGTCAGTACGGCAATATCTTCAAGCATCTCCTTTCTCTCATTTCCAAATCCAGGAGCCTTGACAGCACAGACTCTCAGTGCCCCGCGAATAATATTCAGGATCAGAGCAGCCTGGGCATCCCCATCGACATCGTCGGCAATAATAAGGAGAGAACGACCTTCAGAAGCGACTTTTTCAAGTACGGGAACTATCTGCTTCATGCTGTTGATTTTCTTGTCCGTGATCAGGACATAAGGATCATCAAACTCACAGACCATCTTCTCGGTATCGGTTGCCATATAAGGAGATACAAAGCCCCTGTCGAACTGCATTCCTTCTACAACGTCCAGGCTGGTTTCCATTGTTTTGGAGTCCTCAACTGTGATTACTCCGTTGTAGCCGACTCTTTCCATGGCATCTGAGATTAAATTGCCTATTTCTTCATCGTTATTTGCAGAAACTGTAGCTACCTGTACGATTTTCTCCTTACCCTTTACCTCAACGCTCTTGCTCTTGAGATAGCCTACAACATTTTCTGTTGCAATCTCGATACCTTTCTTGACATCTATCGGGTTTGCTCCGGCACTGATATTTTTCAGGCCTTCTCGAATCATACTTTGGGCAAGAAGAGTTGCAGTAGTTGTTCCATCTCCGGTATTGTCCTGAGTTTTGGAAGCAACTTCTTTGACAAGCTTGGCCCCCATATTTTCAAACTTGTCATGAAGCTCGATTTCCTTTGCAATGGTTACCCCATCATTTGTGACCACAGGTTTTGTACTTTTATCCAGCACAACATAGCGTCCTTTCGGCCCGAGAGTTATCTTGACAGTATTTGCAACTTTGTCCACACCGTTTAAGAGTGCCTTTCTTGCATTCTCATCAAACATTATTTGCTTTGAAGCCATCTGTATTCACCTAGATTAAAACCAAGTCATTTCCAAATCAAGTTTGAATTATACTCTTGAATTTCGTGAATTTACTTTGAATATTATTCTTACCTATGTTCTTCAGAATCGGCCTCGTTCAACGTTATTCTTCAGCAATTGTTGCCAGAATGTCTTTGAAGTCGACAAACAGGTACTTTTCGTCGTCAATTTCAATTTCATCTGACTGATACCCCCCATAGATCACATGGTCACCTTTCTTCAGGGGAAGCTCCTTTCCATCTTCAAAAGTCCCTACAGCAATAACAATACCTTCCTTTTTCTCCTGCCGTGCAGACTCAGGAATATAGATCCCGCCTTTTGTCACTTCTTCTTTCTTCTGGTGCTTAAGCAAGACTCGTTCGCCAATAGGTCTGATAATCACTCTATTGTTCCTCCTTATACGTAAGTGACCCCATGTTAGCTGAACATTAACTTGTAGCTATGAGTTAATATGGGATTTGTCAATATATTGAACGCTCGTGCGCTCAACTATCTGCATATAATGCGGAACTCATATTTAAAAATTGCTGGAAAAATAAATAAGATTCTGAAAAAATCGAAATGATATCGACAAAATGAAAAGAAATTATATATATGAAATATTCTAAAATATACATAGATGGTTCAACAGATAATCCTCAGATACCTTGAAAAACCTCACGTCAAAAGCCTTGAAGACGATCTTCTGTGGTTATGTGATAGTTTTGGCTTTTCTTCGGGCAGGGATACAGAAAATACAGCGACCAGAATAGTTTTTAGTCTACTTGACAGACTCTCGAATGATGAAATAACTTCCTCAGAAGCCCTTGCTGAAGATCTTGAGATAAAAATATCCAGGGTAAACCATCATCTCAGGAATCTTAACGATTCAGGTCTCCTTTACAGAAAAAAACGCATGGTATATCTTCGCGGAGGAAGCCTGAAGGCTGCAGTAAAAGAAATGCGAAAAGACTCGGAAAGGATTTTTGATGAGCTCGAAAGCATAGCTGAAGAGATAGATTTAAGAGTAGGGATAAAAAACCGATAAGAAAAGGAAAATAAAACCGGTGAAAAATGAGGTAAAAATCGATAAAGGATAAGATAAGAGTTCAAGAGCAAATCAATTAATTATAACCGGAAAGAAATTCAATAATAAACCCATTTATTTTTCCAGCCGTGAACCGAGTATCCATAGTCCGCTGCCCTGATTATTCTTACACAAAAAGAGCTATAGCTGAAGCTCTGGAACTTCTCGGAGGCCTTGAGAATATAGTCCATCCCGGTGACCGCGTACTTCTTAAACCGAATATCCTTGCGGCTGCCTCTCCAGAAAGTGCAGTAACTACTCATCCATCAGTTGTAGCTTCAATGTGCGAGCTCGTAATTCAGGCCGGAGGGAAACCCATAGTTGGGGACGGAGCTGGAATTTCAAGGCCAGGAGCCACTTCAAAAGCCCTGAAAATTTCAGGTATAGAAGAAGCTGCCCGAAAGGCCGGAGCAAAGGTAGTAAATTTCGAAACCGCAGGCTTTACCCTGGTAGACGTCCCTGACCCTTTGCAGTTCCACAAACTATACATCGCAAACCCTGTCCTCGAAGCCGATGTAGTAATATCACTCCCAAAATTAAAAACTCATGAACTTACCTATTACACAGGTGCAGTCAAGAACTTTTTCGGAACTCTCCCTTTAAGATGCCGAAAAGAGGCGCATCTTCTTGGAAAAAGGGACCTTTTTGGCGAAGCTGTTGCTGATATATACTCAGTTGTCAGGCCAGGCTTTGCAGTTATGGACGGGGTTATCGGCATGGAAGGAAACGGACCTTCTCATGGGAAACCCGTAAACTCCGGGGTAATTCTGGCAAGTAAGGATTGTGTTTCCCTGGATATTGTTGCTGCAGAAATGATAGGTTTTGACCCCCTCAAAATTCCCACGACTGCAGGGACCATGAAAAAAGGTTTTGGAAACCAGTGTCCTGTTGTGGTCGGAATTCCATTAAAAGAAGTCAAAATGAAATTCAAACCGTCTAGCGGAGGAGTCAGTACAGCTCCTTCCTTTCTTACCCGCAATCTTGGCAAATATTATAAGATTTATCCCAGGATCAACCGGAGAAAATGCACTCACTGTGGAGCCTGTTATTTAAATTGCTCTCCACATGCTGTTGAGCGACTCGAAGATGGAAGTTACAGGATCAATGAGGAGAAGTGCATCCTGTGTTATTGCTGTCGCGAACTGTGCCCCAGTGATGCGGTAGAAATCAAAAAATCGCTGCTTGCAAGGCTTTTGACAGAAAAGATAATCTGAGAAAAGATAATCTGATATGTAAAACGTGACAATATATCAAAAACGTAAACAGAAAGGTAACAGAAAATTAACAGAAAGGTAACAGAAAGGTAACAGAAAGGTAACAGAAAATTAATAGGAAATTAATAGGAAATTAATCCTCTTAATTGATTTGAAGTCGTAAAATAAAGTTCAGACTTTTGCAATAAGCCGAACATAATCTAGCTAACATTTTTACTTTTGATATAATTTAGTTGAGGGAGACATGCTAATATGCCTCTCTCAGACGTTTATTTGTATTTCCACCTCTCTGCTATCACCCTTTCTCTTTCAGTGATATTTGCGTTCTCGCCTTTCTGCTACCGCTTTTTCTCTTTCCAGCCGCTCAAGCCTCTCTTCATCTGTTTCTGTCTTTTCCAGCTGTTCTATCCGCTCTTTTTCCTGCCGCGCTATTACTTCTTCTGCCGTTTCCAGGGGTCCCGCCCTCTCAGTGCGAGCTGTCCTCTGTGGTTGAGTGGTCTCCCTAGGCATTCCTGCAGCCACGCCTGTCTGCCAGTAAGGCTGGTATCCATAATAGATGTAGGTTCTGGAGAGCTCCTCACGAGTTAATGGCCAGTTGTCCTTGTCAAAGCCTTCTGCCCTTTCCAGGACATCCTTTGGAATATCAAGTAAGAAGGCATGCTCATGCGGCCTCAGTGTAAAAGCCTGCCAGGGAATTGCAAAGAATTTATCGGCCATGCCCAGGAATCCGCCAAAGGAAAGCACTGCATATGCTATTTTACCATTTTCGAGGTCAATCATTAGTTCTTCGATCCTTCCAAGGTCTTCTCCAGCAGCATTGACGACTCTATCTGTTTTTATCGTACTTGCTGACAAAAAGTCCGGCATTTCTCTACCTGCCATAACTTTCGTCTGGATCAGAGTCTCGGCTTCTGCCCGCTCTCTCTCCAGCTGTGCCAACCTTTCTCTCTCTTTCTCGGCCTGACTTTCTACTTCAACACGTTCTCTTTCCAGCTGTGCCAGTCTCTGCCTCTCGGTCTCAGCCTGTCTCTGGGCTTCTGTACACTCCCTTTCCAGTTGAGCCAGTCTATCTCGGCGGGTTCCCTCCTGTACCTGTACTGACCTCAACTCTTCTTCAAGACGGGTTACGGATTCCATTTTTTCCTGTCTTCTTGCTTCTTGTAACTCTTTCTCCAGCTGTGCTAACCTTTGTTTTTCAGCCTGTGCCTGCCTTTCAGTCTCAATCCGCTCTCTTTCCAGACGCGCCAGCCTTTCCCTTTCAGTCTCTACCTGTTTCTCAGATTCCATCCGCTGTTTTTCTAGCTGTGAGATTTTTTCTTCCTGCGTTCTCCTTAGCTCTTCAAGCCTTTCTCTTTCTTGCTGCGTCTTTCTCTCTTCTTCTGTTCCTACAAGTGGAGCCTGTCTTTCTCTTTCCATTCTGGCCATCCGTTCAGATTCGCTTTCAACTGGCATTGCTGCCGAAACTCCTGCCTGCGCTGCCATCCCTGTCTGCCAGTAAGGTTGATACCCATAGTAGCTGTAGGTTCTGGAGAGCTCTTCACGAGTTAAAGGCCAGTTGTCCTTGTCAAAGCCCTCTGCATTATCAAAAGTCTCTTTCGAAACATTAAGAACAAAAGCGTGCTCATGTATTTTTAGTGTAAAAGCCTGCCAAGGAATAGCAAACAATTTGTCGCCCAAACCGAGAATTCCACCATGGGAGACAACAACATACCCTACTTTTCCATCCTGGAGATCGATCATAAATTCTTCGATCTTCCCAATATCCTCTCCAGCTGTATTAACGACCTTATCCCCTTTTAGCGTGCCTGCGGACAAGAAATCTGGATTTTCCCTATCTGTAGACGTGCTTCCCATCCTAGCCATCCTTTCAGATTCTGTCTCTCCAGGCATTCCTATCTGCCAGTAAGGCTGGTATCCATAGTAGCCGTACACAGTGGAAAGCCACTCACGAGAAGTAATAGGCCAGTTATCTTTGTCAAAACCTTCTGCCTTTTCAAGATTTTCTTTAGGAATGTCAAAGACGAAGGCATGGTCATGAAGCCTTAGGGTAAGAGCCTGCCAGGGAATAGCAAATAATTTGTCGCCCAGACCTAGAAATCCACCGAAAGAAAGTACTGCAAATGCCAATCTTCCGTCACGGAGGTCAATCATTAATTCTTCAATCTTTCCAAGGTCCTCTCCGGCTGCATTGATGACCTTGTCCCCTTTTAACGTGCTTGCTGACAAAAAGTCTGGATTATTTCGATCTGCCATAGTTCCAACTCCCTATATTTTAGAAAATATGCGTTTAAACGCCTGTAACTGGAGCACAGTTTCGAATTTCTCCCCCGATTAAGTTTATTCTAGCATCTTTACTTGCCAGAAAATTAATGCCTATATCTCTATCCAATTAAGATTCAGAGATTACCTGGCCTATTTTCTATTCTCTGTGCCTGCCAGTATGGCTGGTATCCGTAGTAGCTGTACATTGTAGAAAGCCATTCACGGGTAGTTACAGGCCAGTGCTCCTTATCAAAACCTTCGGCTTTTTCCAGAACATCCTTGGGAATATCAAGCAGGATGGCATGATCGTGCAATTTCATTTGAAGAGCCTGCCAGGGAATAGCAAACAACTTACTGCCCAGGCCCAAAAATCCGCCAAAAGAGAGTGCGGCATATGCTACTCTTCCTTCCTCAAGATCGATCATTAATTCTTCAATCTTCCCAAGATTTTCTCCGGCTCTATTGACAACCTTATCTCCTTTTATCGTGCTTGCTGACAAAAAATCCGGATTGTCCCTGCTTGCCATAGTTTCCATCCGGGCCATCCTTTCAGATTCGACCTCTCCAGGCATTCCTGTTTGTCCAGCTACTGCTGCCTGCCAGAAAGGCTGGTATCCATAGTAAGCATAAGTTCCGGCGAGTTCTTCACGAGTTAGAGGCCAGTTGTCTTTTTCAAAGCCTTCTGCTTTTTCCAGGACATCCTTGGGAATGTCAAGTAAGAAGGAATGCTCGTGCGGCCTCAGAGTGAGAGCCTGCCAGGGAATAGCAAATAATTTGTCGCCCAGACCCATAAATCCCCCAAAAGACAATACGGCGTATGCTATCCTTCCACTTTGAAGGTCAACCATTAATTCTTCAATTTTCCCAAGGTCCTCTCCTGCCCTATTGACGACCTTATCCCCTTTTATCGTGCCTGCTGATAAAAAATCCGGATTATCCCTATCTGCCATAGTCCAACTCCCTACACTTTAGGAGATTCCCATTTCAAAGACTGCGCCCCCAGACACAGTTACAGAGCATCTCCTCTAATAAATATTATTTTTTTAATGTTACTTAAAACTACCGGAAACATTAGAAGTATTATTTAATGTTATTAAGTAGAAATATATGAATAAATATTAAGAAGAAAAAGTAATAAGATAGTATATTTTTAAAATATGTCTTGTTTTATATTAGGGAAAAATTATCTAGTAAATCGATTAAAATACCTGAAAGATAATCTCCTATGGAAAGCTGTAGTGTTGAAACTGGGAACTAAAAAATGTAAATTTAGGGAGAAAAATTTTCAGAGCATTTAGAGAATCGAGTTTTTGCAGCTTTTCAAAGCTCTTTTTAAGATATTTTATAGATAAGAGTTGTAAAGTCTATGGGTGCTGAAAGAAACGAAAAGCCGGTAATTAAGTTATAACCTTTTCCTTTTTATCTTTTTGAAAGATCTTTTAACCCAGAAAGCCGAAAATAGATATAAAAAAGATTTTTGAGATAATATTTCTGCAATCATACCTTTAAAGGTGATAAAATGCTTCATAACTATATAGATACCGAATACGCTCCGGAAAAATGCTCTCTTTGCAATGGAACCGGACATGCAAATGGCGGAATTTGTGAAGCTTGCGGGGGACAGGGGGATGTACTGGTTGCTCAGCCTGCAATAGTATGCCCTCTCTGTGGCGGGTCAGGAGGTCTTGATAATGGGACTTGCAGGGCATGCGGAGGAAGCGGCTGGGCTCTTTTGTAAAAATACTTTCAAAAAAATAATTGAATAGAAGAGGCTATTTAGAGGGAATCTCTGTGTATTCAGGAAGCCTATCGCTTTTGCCTTTCCCGAAACTCTTCTTTTCTTTCTTCAGGCAAGCAGTCAAAGCAGGTTTCATAGTTTACGGGTTTATACTTATTCCTGCATTTAGGGCAAAGATTCATACCCCTGAGACTTGAAAAATGACAACGTTTGCAGAGCACAATCGCATTTATCAGAGACTCGCATTCTTCTCTTACTTTTTTAGTTTCTTCTTCAATTAACTCTTTAATCCCGGTTTCTTCAAGCCATTCATGATAAAGCTTTTTGAAGTTGCCTTCTTCTGAATCCTCAAGGAGAACTTCAGTAAACTGTTCCTCAAGGTCAGTATGATCAGGTTCGAATTTATGTACAGTTGAGGCTTTATGCCACGTCGGATGGCTTTTATGACGGTGTTTCCCGGTGGGAATATAATCGAATTTCTGGTACCTCTGCCTGTAAATCTCCCTGAACCTGGTATACGCAGCACTGTAAATCTCAGAGCTAACCTTCGCCGGAGAAAAAGCCCTTGGAATGTGAACACACAGGGAATCGGAAGACCCGCACCACTCACAGATCTTGCCTTTGAGAAATTCAGCCCTTTTTCTTTCCATTCTTTTGTGTTGCGTTTCATAGAGTGACCTCAAGAAGATTAACTTAAAAATGGACTTTTTTACATAGCTAAGGCAAGAGAAAAAAGTTTCCCAAAAAGAAGAATATGGAATAAAGATATTTCGAAATTAGAAGTTTTTATTTTCCTTTATTGCTGAAGCAGATAATATATTTTGTTCCATGGTCTCTTTTAAGCTCTATACAACCATTGATTTGTTCGACAAGAATATTTACAAGCTGGAGCCCCAGGGAGTCGGTATTTTTAAAATCGATATCTTCAGGAATTCCTTTTCCATTATCGGCTACTGTAAGTATGTAATGGGAATTATCATTTATACAGTCCCCACAATCCTTATTCGGATCTGAAAGCCCATACTGTGCAGTAAAAGTTTCAGCTCTACAAAAATTTATGCTGATTTCGCCTTCTTTTCCCGCGGAAAAAGCATGCTTCAGGGAATTTGAAACAAGCTCATTTATAATAATTCCAAGAGGAATTGCAATATTCATGCCCAGACAAACCTGTTCAAGGTTCAATTTGAGGCTTATATTTTTGTTTCCTACATTATAGGAACTGAAAAGATCTGCTGTTAGCTTTCTCAAGTAGTCTGAAAAATCGAAGGAATCCGTACTTTCACTCTCATGGAGTTCTTCATGGATCATTGCGATGGATTCAACACGGTTCTGGCTCTCTCTGAATGCTTCGAGTACCTCTTTGTCTTCGAATTTCTCTGCCTGCAGGCTGAGGAGAGACGAAATTACCTGAAGATTGTTCTTTATCCGGTGATGAACCTCTTTTATTCGAATTTTGTCTATTTTTTCCAGAGCTTCTTCAGCCATTTTGCGTTCAGTGATATCATAAATCAGACCCTGAAGCTTTCCTGAACTTTCAGATTCACCCGAGATTCTCTGGATAATTTCCCTGAACCATTTTATCTCCCCGTCTTTCTTCTTTATTCGATACTCGCTTTCAACAATAAAACTCGTGTTTAACTTTAACTTTAATTTCTCCCTTCCATTAAAAACAATAGGACGATCTTCAGGTATGATTAATTCCTGCCAATCAACTTTGCCAGAAAGAAAATCCTTCTTTGGGTAACCTGTCATTTCCTCAACAGGACCATGTAGAAATATCAATCTAAAATCTTTGTTAAGCTGAAATCCAATTCCCTGGAGATTTTTCATGAAGGAATTATAATTTTCGGGATCATTTTCGGGATTGTCTTTTACCTCAACACTTCGATGCTCAGTCAAATACTTCTTGCCTATCATTCTGCAAATATGACTGTATTCGTCTCCAAGGAAAACGGCTTTCTGCCTGAAATCTTCTTCCCGGTATTTAAGCTCCCTGAAGAGCAAACTGCAAGGCTCTTCAAATCCGATATCTACAATTGCTTTATAAATCAGGTAAAAAGACAATAATTTAAGGAAGAGACCTATAACACCCAGAGATTCATCTATTTGACTGTAGAATGTAAAGCATAACTCCGCAAAGATTGTCAAGACTATAGATATTGTAAGTAAACTGAAAACTTTTTCTTCGAATCTATCCCTGACCATATAAAGAAGAAAAAGTGAGCAAAGAAGCATGAAAGAAATTAAGTATCCACTTGTAACTTTGAACTGAGTAAATTCTGAACTCTGTAGATAAAAATCCGGGAAATTTTGGAAGAAGAAAATTGAAACCAGACAGGTAACAGTAATTACTGTATATACAAGAAATACTTTCCAGGCAAAAATATCGCTTCCACGGGTTTTGACATCTCTCTCATGGTTCTCTCCAGTACGTGTTAAAAATAACGGGGCTACGAGAAAAGAAGTGCTTTCCAGGAAACTTGCAACTATCCTGAGCTGAACAGTAAGGTTTGTATCAAACCCTGGAAATACCCCCATGCCGTGGAATGCAAGTGTGCTTAGGAAGTTGAAACTCCCGGCAAAAAAAGAGCCAATCCCTAACACTATAAGATATCGATTCTCCAGGCGGCTTCTAGATTTCCATACAATAAGAAATATCACGTATGCAAAGTAGACGCTGAATAATTCTATTACTGTATGAAAGAGGAGATAATTGCTAAGGCTAATAAGATAAAGCAAAATAATAATGGTTATCCAGACCATCACTTCATTGAAGTCTACTTTTAGCGTTTTTTCCCTGACATCTGATATGTTCGATTACCCCCGTTGCGCCTCACGCCTGAAGAATTCAGAAGCTCCATATAAAACTGAATTTTAGACATACCAAGTGGCCTTAATGCCACCATCGAATGATACTAAAACTTGATTCAATTTAGACACGAAACAACTGCAATAACGGAATCGGAAGAGTAAAAAGCATTGCAGAAAAGAGATTAAGAAGAAGCCCGGAGGCATTATATTCCGTTTACTGTATCCCCAAATACAGCAGCACAGACGATATGCTTCCCTAAGTATACCGATCCGAGCAGGATTATCAATAACCTCCAGGCAATTTTTTACTTGTCCATACCCAACTCACTTCCTAACTCCAGAATATACTAATAACGTAAATTATTTTAAATTAATTATTCAAAAAATTGCCTATAAACAAAAAATATTTTGGCGTAAAAAGTTTCAAGCGCCTGACAAAATTCCTTGTTTAATTACAGTAGTGAGAGATAAATATTTTATAGCGTTTGATTAGTCAATTAGATTTCATACTTTCAGTTTCGCCAAACAGAATAGTGAGTTTCGTCCCTTTAGTTCTATCAAGCTTAATATATCCATCGATTTGTTCAACAAGGATAGTTACAAGCTGAAGCCCAAGAGAATCGGAATTTAGAAAATCTATTTCCTCAGGAATGCCCTTTCCGTTATCTGATACTGTCAACACGAAAGGCAGATTCTCATATTCCTCTGATCTCTCTTTTATGTCAGAATTTTCTGTTGAGATCAAGTATGCAGCATGATGAAGCTTTATACTTATTTCTCCTCCTTTTCCGGAAGGAAAAGCGTGCTTAAGAGAGTTTGAAACCAGTTCGTTGACAATTATCCCAAGTGGAATTGCAGTGTCCATTTCCAGATTAATCTCTTCAAGGTCCAGTTTAAGGCTAATATTTCTATTCTTTACTGTATATGAACTGAAAAGATCCGAAGTCAGCTTCTGAAGGTAAGCTGCAAAATTAATTGTATCAACACTTTTGCCCTCGTAAAGTTCTTCATGAATTAGAGCCATAGAAATGACCCTATTCTGGCTTTCCCTGAAAGCCTCAAGCGTTTTTTCATCAGTAAATTTCTCAGCTTCAAGACTGAGCAGTGAAGAGATTACTTGCAGGTTATTTTTGATTCTATGATGAATTTCTTTTATACGAGTTTCCTGCATTTTTAACAGAGTTTCTTCTGCAAGTTTACGTTTGGTAATGTCACGAACAAAACCCTGTACTCTTTTTGGTTTTCCGGATCGTTTCGGAGTTTTTTGAAGAATTTCCCGAACCCATTTTATTTCTCCATCTTTTCTCCGTATCCTATATTCAAGTTCTGAAGAAATGTCCAGATCAAACATCACTTTTCTCATATTCTTGAGAAATAAAGACTGATCTATGGGCATGACAATTCCAGTCCAAGTTATATTCCCAGAAAGAAAGTCTTCTTTAGTGTAACCTGTGATTTGTTCTACAGCTCCGTCCATTAATACAGGTACGAAGTTCTCATCAAGCAGAAAATTTATAGTACCTTCAATATTCTGCAAGAATGGACGGTAACCTTTTCCATAAATTTCCAGATTATCAGCTATGGGCTCACTTTCCAATTCATCCACTTTTACGCCAAGCATTCTGTAAATATGACCCTGGTCATCCTGAAGAAAAATTGTCTCCTGTCTCAAAGCCTCCTCACTCTGTTTAAGTTCCCTTAAAAGAAGGCTGAAAGGATCTTCAAATCCAGTCTCAACTATTGCCTTGTAGATCAGGTAAAATGATATCACTTTGAAATAGTGTCCTACAACATCTAAAAACCACAGATTCGAATAAGAGTTTAAGCTCAGCTCTCCCAGAATTGTAAGGATTATAGATATCGCAAGTAATCTGAATACGTGAA
This sequence comes from Methanosarcina sp. UBA289, assembly GCA_002496565.1. GTDB lineage: Archaea > Halobacteriota > Methanosarcinia > Methanosarcinales > Methanosarcinaceae > Methanosarcina. The sequence goes on from DAKJ01000031.1 coordinate 33,618, forward strand.
TTTCAAATTGATCTTTTTTAGTATACAGTGCAATTAGCGAGCACAGAAGAATAAAACAAATCAAATACTCGCTCATAATTTTAAAAGGAGTGAACCCTGGGCCTTCAATATAGCAATCAGGAAAATTCCTGAAAACAAAAATAGAGAGCAGAAAAATTATAGTAATTCCTGCATACCCAATAAAGACTTTCCAGGCGAACCGAGTTCCCTCTGTGAATTTACTATTTGATTCCCTATTGGCTGTACTGTAATCTATTAAAAGCAGCGGAGCTAACAGGAAAGAAAAGCTTTCCATGTATCTTGCAGCGACCCAGAACTGCATATTCATATTTAAATCAATTCTAGGAAATACACCCATCCCGTGATAAGAAAGTGTATATAGAAGATCCAGAGTCCCGATAAAAAAATAGGCAATCCCCAAAAATACAAGGTATCTATTTTCAAGGCCAGCTTTTGATTTCCAAACTATAAGGAATATTACATACGCGACATATACACTGAAAAGTTCGACCAGGGTGTGAAAAAGAAGGTAGTTACTGAGACTGACTAAATAAAGGATACTAATTATAGCTGCCCAGAGTATGACCTCATATGGCTCGACTAATGCTCTCTTCTTCACGACTTTCAGCACATGCCCCCCAGTTAAAAGTCAGTTCTTGTAATATCTTAAAGAATATTGGATTCGTATAAAGATTATGTTAAACTACACATGAAACAAGATTGAATTTAAGATGTAAATGAAATTTAACTTAGGTACCATTTTCTACTACGTAACGGGTAAATAGCTAGAAAAATAAAATAAACGTTTTCAAATTATTCCTTATTTCGAGGATCTATTTTGAGAAAGAAAAATTGCATGTTATATTAAACTTAAATTTTTATACCATATATGTTTAAGGGTTTAAACATAGATATTATAAATTGATACTGATTATTGTTCAATAAATCCAGTTCGATGGGGGTCGAGAGGACAAATGGCACTTTATAAAGATCGAGTGGATGCCGGAAAAAGGCTGGCAAAAGAGCTTTCGAAATATGCGAACCGTTCAGATGTATTGATACTTGCGCTCCCGCGTGGTGGGGTTCCGGTGGCATTTGAAGTTGCAAAGGAACTAAATGTAAAAATGGATGTGTTTATAGTACGGAAACTGGGAGTGCCAGGAAATGAAGAACTGGCAATGGGAGCTATTTCTTCTGACAATATCCGTGTGCTAAATGAAGATGTTGTCAGATCTTTTCAGATACCTGAACGGGTAATTAATATGGTAGCTGAGAATGAGCTCAGGGAGCTTGAACGCAGGGAACGAGCTTACCGTGGAGATAGACCTAAGCCTGAAATCAGCGGTTCAACTGTGATTTTAATAGATGACGGGCTTGCCACAGGTGCGACAATGCGTGCAGCTGCAGCTGCCCTTAAGATTAAGAATCCGGAGAAAATAGTGGTTGCAGTGCCCACTGGTGCACCTGATACCTGTGAGCTTTTCAGAAGGGAAGTAGACGAAGTAATATGTGTGGCAACACCTGAACCTTTTTATGGGGTTGGAGCCTGGTACGGAAATTTCAGTCAAACCACTGACGAAGAAGTCTGCGACCTTCTTAATAAGGCAAGAGCTCTTCCAGCAAGATAATAAATCAGTTTAATATTTTCACATTTAGTCCTACAATGAATAGGAAAACCTTTGGGGGGTTAGCATGAGACAATTATCAAGTAAAGGTAAAAGCAGTAGTGAAATCCAGATTCCAATTAATTCTATTACACTTGAAGGAAACCTCACAATTCCTGAAGGAGCAAAAGGAATTGTTGTTTTTGCACACGGCAGTGGGAGTAGCCGTTTCAGCTCTCGGAATCGATATGTTGCACAAGAACTTCAAAAAGAAGGCCTAGGAACACTCTTATTCGATCTCTTGACAGCAGAGGAAGAGAGAATTGACATGGTAACGGCCCACCTCAGATTTGATATTGACCTGCTTGCAAAGCGGCTTGTTGACGTAACAAACTGGCTATTAAGCAATCCTGATACTAAAAAACTCAGTATCGGTTACTTTGGTGCCAGCACAGGAGCTGCAGCCGCACTCATAGCTGCAAAAGAACATGCGAATGTTATAAAGGCGGTTGTTTCCAGAGGAGGAAGGCCCGATCTGGCTGAAAAAGCCCTGCCGGATATAAAGGCACCAACACTGCTTATTGTAGGTGGAGAAGATTATCAAGTAATAGAAATGAATCAATGGGCATTAGACAGATTGAAGGCAGAACAGAAAGAACTTAAGATTGTTCCCGGAGCAACCCATCTTTTTGAAGAACCGGGCACGCTAGAAGAAGTAGCAAATCTGGCTGGAGAGTGGTTTAAAAAATATCTTATGGAAGAGAAATAATAAGCAAATACAGACTGTTAAGCATTATATTCAACAAAATTAGTTCTAAATTAGTTTTCAACAAATAGTTTTATTTTTTTACAATTTATAGAAAATGAAATTATAATCTATGAAATGAAAGCTTTCTCGTGATTCATCAGTTTAAAAAACCCGAGCGTTTTACCTTATTGAAAATGTGTTACATGAAAGATGTACTTTGTATTTGGAGCTGCATCTACAATACGTTCATAAGACGCGGTTGGCGGAGTATTTGAAGGATAACCAGTGTATATTCCTACCGATGTATAGCGACCAGCAAGTTCTCCATATTTTGCCATGAGTTTATCTTGAGTAGCTCTCTCGCCATCATATAGAATAACAAGATCTTTTTTATCATCAGGGAAATAGGTATAGTCTTCAAAACTGGTCAGGAAGAGTTTAAATTTAGGGTTATAGCTTTGAATCTGTGTTAACCAGAGATCACGTTCCTCGTTGCTGGCATGATTAGGGTTTCCTGTTAATTTCCACTCCATATCAATATTTACGCCTATGACACTTTTATGATGACCATATCTTGAGAGTACAATATCGATTAAATCAGCTACATCAGCCTCATTAGGTTGAATTGAAAGAATCACCTTCAGTCCATCTCTATCGAACCTATCCAGATAAGGCTCAACTTTGTCAGTCTGATTGTAACTGTAAATCTTTCCATTTTTTTCAAAAGGAAAAGGCACATATGTGAGTTTATTTTCATGTGCCTGAGCAACGACCAGATCAACTACTGCAGATTCACCTCCAAACTTTCTCGCAGCTTCAGACCAGTCTTCAGCAGGCTTCGAAAAATTGCAATTATTCCAGACTCCCTGAAAACATTCTGGTCGTGGAGGAGTAACTGACGCTAAATAAAACAGAATTATGAGAAAAATTAAGAGTATCGAGCCCAATAAAATGTATATCCTGATATCTCTCTTAATTATCTCACCTCAATAGTCCGTGGACCAAATTGTATTTTCAACCCTCTCCCTGTTAGATAGCACAGGTAAAGGTAACTGATCATTACAACTTTAATTGTTGAATAAACCAACACATAAGGAATCAGCATTGGCAGTAGTTTTTTATCTCTGGAAAAAAGTGAAGCAGTGAATACGATGAATAGCAGTACAGGAAAGATAGAGTATGAGAGCCCACGCAGAGATATCAGCAAGAGATTATCGTACTGAAGAAGCAAATAGGGTAGGAACATGATCAGAATAATGGAACAAATTCCAATTATATAACCCAAGTAATTGAGTACCATCCATGCGTTCCTCATTGCCCAGTGTCTATGAAGCCGCCATACCTGAAGATTACCATACCACCACCGTTTCCTTTGCTTATACCATGCTCGAAACGTTTCAGGTGCATTCGTGTAAACTTTGGCTTTTGGTTCTTGAATAATTTTCATGGATTTTTTAAGGGCTTTTATCGTAAAATCTGCATCCTCAACAATTGTCTCGTCACTGAAGTGAACAGATTCACATACCTCGCGCTTGACAGCAGTGAGCGGGCCAGGACAAACAAGAATACTGCCGCTCAAACCCTGAAGGTAACGGGTTATCTCCTGTTCTATAAGATATTCAATCATCTGGAAGTACTTTATAATTCGCTTTTTTCCCTGACTATTATGGATAAAAACATTTCCTGCTATCATCTGTGCGTCATTATTGGCTATGAGACATTCTACTAACGAACTTACTGCATTGGCTGACATGTAAGAGTCTGAGTCCGTAAAAATCAGAATATCTCCTTTTGTATCCTTAATTGCTCGATTGAGAGCATTTGCCTTTCCTATGTTTGCCTTAAGATTGATAAATTTTACAGGATATTTTAAAACGATCTCTGCAGTCCGATCAGTGGAACCATCATTTACAACTATTACTTCCATTTTACCTTTATAATCCTGATTAAGAATAGACTCAAGACATGAACCTATCGTTTTTTCCTCGTTATATGCTGGGACGACGATGGAAACAAGTCCATGATATTCAGGATTCTGAATATTCGCAGATCGATAGCGGTTTTGATTCCTTTTTATGCTCCATCCGGATAATGACTTCCATATGACAAAAAATGAAAGTGGTAACAATGAAGTTATGATAAAGAACCAGAAGTATATTCCAATAATTTTGTTGACTTCAATATTTTCGATAACAGGATCGCTACCTTTCCATGTTCCCACAGGAATAACTGCAAGTACAACCCTTCCCACAGATTTATATTGTGTCATCTGAGTTATGCCGTTGATTACTCCTTTTGGGGTGTTCACCTCGACATCATCCATTCTGACTGTTATGTTTGTATCGTTTGTAGATGACAGGTAGTTAATAAGAAACTGATTCACATATGGATTCCAATCCATTGCATGGAGAACAATAGTCTGAGGATGATCTTCCTTGATTTTTACAGATGCCACCTGGAATCTAGGATCATCAAAGCTTTGCATTGTACGCCAATTCCATGTATATTCATATATGTAAGTTCCATTTGTTTTCATGGGTGGCAGGCTTGTTGCAATTTGAGTGCTTTCTATTGCCTGTCTCACAGATGGGTCTGTCGGTACTCCGTAGATTTCAAAAGGGGAGATGAATACTCTAGGAATAAGTCCGGCTTTTTCAAAGACCAACTTCCCTTTCTGAACATCTTCTTTTGCCTGAGAAGGCGTAAGAATGGAATAGTTTTCATGTTCCCATCCGTGAATTCCCATAATAACTCCCTTATTCTGTGCGTCTCTCAGTGTATTGAGAAGTTCCGGCTCATCCAAAATAGTTATTTTTCCGAATGTAGCATCGTTTAAGTGATCAACTTCTGTACAAAGGAATACTCCAATAAGAAGGGTAATCAATATAGCCAAAAATAATGAGACAAGTGGTATTCTTTTTTTAAAAATTAATTTGTTAAATAAATCAGGGAACTTTTTCTCGCTCATCCATACCTCCTTTTGAGTAAACCTGACATTGGGTTGACTTACCAGGTAATTTTCTTGAGATTTTAAAATCTGCAAGCTGTTTCGTGCTCACCCCTGATCCCCTTAAGAAAAGCCCAATACTTGACTGAGTTATATAATCAAGCAAAACAAACGAAGTTGAATATATTTCTCTTTATATTAATCAAAAATATAAAATAAATAGGTTTTGAAGTATTTGTTCTGAAAAATTGTTCTGAAAAATAGTTTCTTAGAGCAATAAAAGGAGCGATTATACGGAAATCTGTTGGTGATTTCATCCTAGAAAGACTCTTGTTTATTGGTGGAATAAGATAGTAGAAGCCAAAACAATATTAAAAGATAGTAGAAAAACAATATTAATAAAAATTAGCGGGAGATATTCCGCAAAGGAAAAATGAGAGGTAAATCGGATTCTCACAAGAGTATACTTCGATCCACCTCATCAGTCATCTATTGCGTGCAGAATATACTTCGTATTTGGGGCTGCATCTATAATATTTTCGTGAGATGCTGTTCGTGGAGTGTTTGAGGAATATCCTGTATATATTCCGACCGAGGTGTAATGGCTCGCAAGATCTTTGTATTCTTTCAGGATTTCATTCTGATTACCCTCACCATCGTACAGGATAACAAGATCTTTTGTGTCATCAGGGAAATAAGTATAATCTTCAAAATTGGTCAGGAAAAGTTTATACTCAGGATTATAACCTTGAATCTTGGTCAACCAGAGATCACGTTCCTTGTTGCTTGCATGATTAGAGTTTCCTGTTAATTTCCACTCCATATCAATATTTACGCCTATGACACTTTTATGATGGCTATACCTTGAAAGTACAATATCGATCAAATCAGCTACGTCAGCCCCATTAGGCTGAATTGAAAGAATAACTTTCAAGCCTTCTTCGTCGAATCTATCGAGGTAAGGCTCCACTTTATCAGTCTGACCATCGCTGTAGATGTATCCTTTATTTTCAAAAGGAAATGGCAAATATGCGAGTTTATTTGCATGCGCTTGAGTAACTACCAGGTCAACCACACCATTTTCACCTCCAAATTCCTGGGCGGATTCAGACCAGTCTCCATAGGGCTTTGAAAAATCACAATTATTCCAGACACCTTTCAAAGGTTCATTCGCCAATGTCATGTCGTTTGTCGATGCTTCATTATTTGTAAATATTGCACTTTTTGCTTCGGCATTCTTTTGAGTGACATGACCAGTTGCTGTAGTCTTGTTAACGGAGGAACTTAACGCAGCCGGCACGGTTGTTAAAATAAGGCATGTCACCAGGAGTAGGGTTCCTAGTTGTCTTTTTAGCATCGTATCACCTTTGGGTTGGGTTTTTAGAATTTGAGTAAATTCAAAATATTGGGGAAGTTGTATGTTTTTCCCAAAGCTGATACGGTTGTTAAATAAGGTTTCCACTAGGAATAGGGATCCTAATTCTTGTTTTAGCATTGTATCATCTTTGGGTTGGATTTTTATAGGGATTTAAGTGAAATCAAAACATATACAGTAAAGGTACTTTTTCCCAAATATTTCTCAAAATTCCATATTACGTACTCATAATACTTACTTTTCCGAACTAATCTAATCAGGTAGGGATTTTAGAATTCTTCAACAGAACTCCCTGATCAGGTAGGTACTATACGGGTTTTAAGATTCCTATTACATCTGTGTAATATTTTTCGAACCTGTCCAATCGGTTCTCTGCAATTTAATGGGTGGACACGTTACACATAGAGTCTCCACTCTCCAATCACTATAGGGATTAGTCACTGGAGGTGTTCGGAAACTAGAAGTTTTGGCTTCTACAAATCAAAACTTATTACTGACCAAAGGATAACATCCTTCTGGTCAATACTTTCTATTAATTACGGCCTTTAGCCAGATCAACTCTCTTTTTTTAAAAGATTTCATTCATTATTGTTGAATTCCTGAGTTGACACTTCTGGTTAAGTGATCCTATTATAAAATATTTTTGGCACTTTGTTAAGTAAATTTGGACTGTTTGTGATTATTTTTGTTGCCACATATTATTGAGAGATAAGAATGCAGGATTTTGAAGGAACTAATGTGTGAATTGAAAGAGCTCAAATTTCAGAAAAAGATTTCAGCTACACTCCATGTTTAATTATATGAAAAAAGTTAATAATCTACATAAATAACTTCTTTGACTATAATTTATATCCTTATTGATAACTTGGATAATATTGATACTTTACCTACCTATTCGTTGGATCTAAGTACGTGGATTATCAGAAAAACGAGAAGAATAATTCAATAAGCTTTAATAAGTGTTAATAGGGCTCTCCCAAATCAAATTGCGTGCGGTCCACCCTAAAGGAGGAGGTATGCTTCGGGCCGCCCGCCCGGTTTATGGGGAATAATTAAGTATCCATTTACAAGATTCTCCTAATGCAGAGTTGCATTACTAGTGTCTGTAACCGTGAAACTAAGAAACTTCACTTTACAAAGAAGCAACGGTACATAGGTTTAAAAGAAACTAGGTTTAAAAGAAACCAAAAGGAGGCGAGAGTTCACTTCATTCCCGACCTAAAGGGCAGGGCTAAAGGACAGGGTATTCGTGATCCTTCGCCCTTCCAATGTAATAAAAAGGACAGTGTGAAAAATCATCAGAATAAGCCCGGAGGCATTACATCCATTTGCTGTATCTTCTGTTACAGCCCTTCGAATGTTATTGCTTTTACAAGCAACTGGTTCAAAGGAAGAGCACTAACCTCCAGGCGACTCTTTTAGGGAATTCTTCTGTTAATTTTGGTGGTACCAAACCTCATTTTCCAACTCCAATATATACAAAGAGCATAAATTATTTTAAATTAATTATACAAAAAATTCTTTTAAATCAAAAAGTACTTTGGCATGAAATTTTTTAAAGCTGATATACAATATATACGAAAAGAAAAATAAAGAATTTACTTTCTTTGTCGTAAGGTTATTGTTCCTTATAACTCATAACTGTACAATGAACTGGATATATTGTCGATATCATTCTTTACACATATTTGATCTGAGTCGTGGGATTTTCTTCCTTTCTTGTCCTAACCTCTCCACCGTTATTTTTGACCCTTTACCTTCTTCTCAAAAAGCCCATAAACTGCAGGACTCTTAATTACTTCTCCCTTTGCATTATAACGAGAACCATGACACGGACAGTCCCAAGTCTTTTCTGCATTATTCCAAGAAACGATACATCCCATGTGCCTGCAGGAAGGGTCAAGCGTGTGGAGCACCCCCGCTTTGTCTCTGTATGCTGCAACTTTTTCGCCTTCGATTTTGACAATTGCACCTTCTCCAGGTGAAATTTGCGAAGCTTTTTCGTGAACAGGGATGACTCGATCTCCCACAAGACCTTTAGTTGCTTCAGCCGCCTGCGAAAAGAAGGTTTTAGCCGATTCAAGAGGCTTGAATCGTGAAGGGTTATAGACTTCTCCCCAGGGGTTAGACTGTCCAAGAATCATATCTGTAAGAATCATCGCTGCAACCGTGCCTGTGGTCATTCCCCATTTCCTGAATCCTGTTGCAATAAACAGGTTTTCGTTGTCTGAGGTTAATAGGCCAATATAGGGAACGTGGTCAACAGTCATGACATCCTGGGTCGACCAATGGTAATCGATGGAATTGACCGAGTAGACTGACCGAACCCATTTCTCAAGATTTTTATAATGGTCAATTTCGTTCCCCTCTCCGGTCCTGTGTCCTTCTCCTGATACAAGTACGAGTTCACCTTCCTCGACAGGCTGGGAACGCAGGGATCTGACAGGTTTCTCGGCATTAATGAACATTCCCTGGGGAAAAGACTCTTCGATACGAACTCCAAGCACATATGAACGAGACTGATAAAGGCGCTGGAACAACATTCCTGGTTTATCGTGAATTGGGAAATGGGTTGCCTGGATAACTTTTTGTGCTTTAATAATTCCCTTATCTGTCGTTATAGTTATAGGTCCATCCCCTTCAAGCTTCAATGCCCTTGTTTTTTCAAAAATATGGCATCCATCTCCCTCGATCTCCCTTGCAAGGGCACAGAGATATTTTCTGGGATGAAACTGCGCCTGATTGCTGAAACGGACTGCACCGTAGGTATCAAAAGGCAGCGGCAGGTCAGCTTTAAACGAAGCCGGAAGCCCAAGGCTTTGAGCTGCATCGACCTCTTTTTGGATAATTTCAACCGAGTCTTCAGTGCCGGCATAAACGTAAGCTGGCTTACGGACAAAGTCACAGGCTATGTCTTTTGAACTTACGATAGAAGCTATCTTTTCTAGAGCTGCCTGATTGGATTCTGCGTACTGCTGCGCCTGATGTTTTCCGAATTTTGAAATCAGGCGATCATAGATCAGGCTGTGCTGGGAGGTAACTTTCGCGGTAGTACGACCTGTTACCCCTGTAATAATTCGATCCGCTTCAATAACGGCTACCGACGGTACCCCTGCTTCCTTTAAAAGATAGGCTGTTGTAATTCCTACCATCCCGCCCCCTAAAATTGCCACATCCACGCGAATGTCTCCGGAAAGAGGAGGATAGCTGGATTCAGGTGTAGTTGCCATCCAGTAAGATTCTGCCCTTCCAGGCAGGATATAATCGGTTTCCTTGTGGTTTGTCATATATTTCACCATAAAAATAAGGAGGAGACCCGCGTCCCTGAGTCTTTCTTACAGCCATGTCCGTTAAGCAGCAGACTCCGGGAGTTAGCTTGAATTCTTAACCCCTATCCACGATTCTCCCCTGGTTTTCCCTTTATTTCCCTATTTCCCTGTATCTGTTTGAGAATAGATTCCATAAAATTATCCAATTAAATATTATAAAAATTAATAGTAATATTAACTCAGGTACCATTAGTTGCAGGCAGAAATCAAAACAGGAACTAAAACCGGAAGATCAAAAATCAAATTCAAGAATCATGAATTAACCAGGAATAAGGAGTGGCAATTAATCAAGAGTCAAAACTGAAAACCTGAAAATATTTACTATAGGTACTTTGAGATATATATTTGGTATCGAGGTATGATATGAGGTATCTGGTATTTTTGAGAGGAATACCTGGCTCTGGCAAATCAACTTTTGTCAGGGAAAATAACCTTGAGCCTTACACCATTTCTTCAGATAGTGTCAGGCTGCTCCTCAAGCCGCCTGTACTCTCTGTTACCGGAAGACCTGCAATCTCTCAAGAAATCAATCGGCGTGTGTGGGGGCTCATATAATTCTATAATAAAATGCCGTATGGAAGATGGGGATTTCACAGTTATCGACGCGACAAATGCCGGAAATGCAGATATTGCGAAGTACAGGAAGCTTGTCAGAACTTACAGGTATACGGCTATCTGTATTGATTTTTCCGATATTCCCCTTGAGATTGCAAAGGAGAGAAACAGAAAAAGGCCTGAATACGAGATTGTGCCTGAAACTGTAATTGACGAATTGTACTCCATAATAAACAGGCAAAAAGTGCCGTCATTTGTTACGGTAATAAAGCCACAAAAATTTTATGAAAAACTTCGATACAAACCTGCTGACTTTTCCCACTACAGAAAAATTCATCACATCGGAGATATAGCTGGAAATTATACGGCTCTTATGCAATATTTTGCATGCGGGCTGAACGACAATGACCTATATATCTTCCTGGGAGATTATACAGGCAGAGAAGTTGAAAGGACTGAAAATATTGGAAATCCTGAGATTATTAAGTTTTTACTCTCCATTATGTGCAGGGAAAATGTGATCCTGCTCGAAGGAGACCATGAAAGAAATTTTTGCAGGCTGGAAGAAGGCGAAAAACAAACCCAGATCTCCGAGTTTGCAGATACTCGGTATTATTTGCCAGAAATAGAGCAGGCAGGCATTACAAAAAATTGTGTTCTCAATTTATATAAGAAATTAAAGCCATGTATTTATTATAAATTTGGTAACAGGTATGTGCTCGTAACTCACGGAGGCCTGAGCAGCCTTCCTGAAAATCTGATTTTTGTCGGGGCCGAGCAAATGATTAACGGTGTAGGCGAGCCCGAGGATGCATATATGGTTGCTGCAAATTTTAACAAAAACACAAATGAGAATACTTACCAAGTTCATGGCCATAGAAATCCTGAAAATCTTCCCATCGAAAACGGTAGAACATTCAATTTGTGTTCTGAAAAAGAAGATTTCCTGAGAATTGTCACACTTGACAGATACGGATTCCATAGTCAGGGAATCAAGATTCAAAAGCTTACTTTTTGAACAGATAGAAAAGTCAAAGATTTAAAGACTCATTGAAAATTTCAACAAAAAGATGAAACGTTGAAGTGATAAAAAGGTGAATGCCCCTGTAAGATTCCCTAAAGTGGGAAGAATACAGACTAAATTTTAATCAGAGAACTTTACAGGGCTTCTGTAAATGGAAAACTTAAATTGGAGATCAGAGAGTAAACGTAAGTTCTTGAAAGGCCTTATACCTTTCAGATTGTTTTTGAGTACGGTCAAATCTCCAGTGAAGAGTTTAAAGGCATATTATCTGTACTAACTCAGGCAGGAGCTTCCTTATTCATGATATAAGCAACCATTTCAGGATTGATTTTGCTCTCTCTTGAAATCTTTGCTTCAATATCTTCATTGGATTTGCCTTCGAGTTTCATTTCTTTTATTCTCTCAATAACTGAGGATGGAACAGTGTAATATTCGTTAATGTCCTTCCTGTGACCCCAGACATCGCCTTCGATAAGATGGATTTTTTGCATTTCAAGGAACATTTCTATGGATTTTGAGATTGTGCCCATATAGGATTTCGGTAACTGGATTACATCGATCTTCGGGCATGTTTCAACTAATCCAAAAACATCCTTGTTCGAAGGCCTGAAAGCTAGGTGAACAATGCGTTCATTAGGATTTAATGTAAATATTTCTTCTCTTGAGCTAACAACTCTAATTTTCATGTTTTTCCCCCACTATGAAATTTTTTACGTTTTTATATAGATATAAGCTACTTTCACTGACTATAAATATTTATCTTACAGTCCTGGTATTTTTTTGACAGTCTTCTGGTTCTCTTGCTCCCGGAATTTTCTGAAATTAAACGAAAGGATTAGACAACTGAAAGAATAGTTTAGATTTAAGGGTTGAAAGAAACGAGCTAAAAGATTGTTGAGATCCAAAGGCCAAAGATATAAAATAAGAACGTTTGTGACTAAATGAGCGTTTGAGGCCTTAGAAAACATAATGGTATTGTATTTAGATAGATAGGTAAAATTATATATAAATTAGAATCTTATAGGCTCTGGATATCATATAATTTGAAAAGCTTCAAACATTTATCTTCATATATAAATGTTGAGGCTTTGATAAGAACTTAATATAGTTTAAAAAAGGAGCTTTTGAAGAAGCTTTTGGTTATTAATTACTTGATAATAATTAACTCTTGATAGTTCTTATTTGAGAATCAATTAGTCTTGATGATAAAGTAAGTTCTTGACGGTTGTTAATTAAAGCGACTTAATCAAGTAATTTCCTTGATACCAAGGAGCTTTATAAAAAAGGAACTTTATCGGGGCTTTTATCTTGCTGAAAATAAAAAAAGTTATGTTGGTGGTATTAGCAGTATTGATTTCACTTCAAGCTATCACTGGCAGTGCTTCTGCTGGAACTATGTATGTTGAGCCTGGAGACTCAATTCAAACGGCAGTAGATAACTCGCATCGTGGGGATACGATAATTGTAAACCCAGGAACGTATGATGGAGACATAGATATTTCAACTGCAAATTTAACTATAATGTCAAGCAGTCCATGTAAAGCAATAATTGAAGCTGAAAACAATGCATTTAATATTTACGAAAGTAATGTTACAATAAAAAACTTTAATATAAGAGGGCCAGGGAAATCCTCAGGTACCTGTTTTTCATTTAGCCGTAATGAAGATACAAACGGCTCTTTTAACTGCAAAGTTGAAAATAATACAATATCTAATTTTAGTATTGGTGCAGATATTGGCTTTTATATGTATAGCGGAGGTGAATCTATTCTCAACAATGAGATTTCCAACTGCGAAACAGGAATATATGCCTTTGATCTCATGTTTGGAGCTCTGAATGTTAGTGGGAATAAGATTACAAGCTGTGACAATGGACTATATCTTATTGATGCTCCATGTGTCATTACTAATAATCATTTTAACAATACAGTAAACGTAAACGCCTCCGATATAACTGGAAATGTCTGCAACACTACGGAAACAGTTGGAGAAAATGTTGTAGGGGGCCCTTGTTTGGGTGGTAACTGCTGGGCAACACCCTCAGGCGACGGTTTCTCACAGACCCATTGCGATAATAACGGAGACGGTTTCGCAGATGAACCTTATAAGTTAGAAGGTTGTGATAATTATGTTGATTATCTGCCTCTTATACCGTCGAATACCTCGGTTGTTGCTTCTTCGGAATCTTCTGCCCAGGAAGAGCAGCCTTGAAAGCGTGATTTACCGATAAAAACATCAATAATCCAACTTTATGGAAAACTAAAGGGTATAAAAAGTAACTGTAAAACTACGTGAGTATATTACAGTTAAAAAGAAGTTATCACAGTTAAAAAGAAGTAAAATACTAAGCTAAAAACAAATATAGAAGGCTAAGTCTAAGGTAAGAGAGTAACATATTAAAAGGAGTACAGAAGACTCATTTTATCTAAAGCTTTCTTACCTATATTTATAATAAAGGTAAGATTTGTGACGTACCTTGCCTTATTTTTTGAGCAATTCTGTTTTATCCATTAAAATTACTATCATTTTGCAATTTTGACAAATTTAGATTTTATTTTCTTAAAATTAAGCAGAAGGATAGAAGAATACCTCAAACTTATTTTATCAGTCTCTCATTTCCATATCAAGAAAACTAAGCACATGAGTCATGTTTTAATATTATAACCCTGTCAGGACTCATAATCTATGAGTGCATAAATAGTTGCAAGCACTACAAGAGGTTTATTAATAAACAAAAATAAGCAGGAAGTGATGGTATGACGGAACGACAGACTGAAAGTGTACTTATCGAGATTCCGAAAGGAAGCCGGAACAAGTATGAATATGATAAAGAAAAGAAAGTGATTAAATTCGACAGAATGCTTTATTCTTCAATGGTATATCCCTGTGATTATGGTTTTTTCCCTGACACTCTAGCTCTTGATGGTGATCCTTTGGATGCCATGGTTTTAACATGGGAACCTACATTTCCGGGATGTATGATAGATGTGCATATTGTCGCATTATTTGATATGGAAGACGATAAAGGAAGAGATCAGAAAATCCTCTGTGTTCCAAAGAGTGACCCACTCTGGAATTATATAGTTGCAGTTGACCAGGTTCCGCCTCATCTATTCAGAGAAATTACTCACTTCTTCCAAACGTATAAGACTTTAGAGGGAAAACATGTGAATGTTTTTGGCTGGAAAGGCTTCGAAACGGCCATCACCATACTCCAGGAAGCAAAATCTCGATATATTGAACAAAAGAAATAATAGAACTAGGAGTAGATTTAAAGCTGCATCGTAAGAGTGGCTGCTCAATCTGCGAATCAGCTGATTGACATTGAAGATGAGCCTGCCCTAAATAAAAGGGCGATGTTCTGATAGAATGCCAACCCCGAATCTCAGGAAGATTCGTGAAAAAGTCACTGCCCTGTTGCTAAATTAATGATGAGAGCCGCCCCGGCAAGGGTCATGATTAACACGATCATCCATCCCAGGAAATTACTTGATCTCGAGTTGACGAACTGGCCCATGATATCTTTCCTGTTTGCGATCATTATTACCAGTGCCATCAGTGGCGGAGCAATCAAGCCGTTCAGCGCGGCCGTGTAATAGAGGGCTGTTATCGGGTCGATCCCGAACCAGTTAAGAGACATGCCGATCAGTGTAGATGTTGCAATTAATGCATAGAACCCAGGGGCTCTTCTGGGCTTTTTGCCGAGTCCCTCCATTATCCCGGCTGTCTCAGCGACGGCATATGCCGATGCTCCGGCCAGTACCGGAACCGCAAGAAGCCCCGTGCCAATAATCCCTGCCGCGAAGAGCAAATAGGCGAGGTCGCCAGCTAGTGGCCTCAGTGCTTCGGCTGCCTGTGATGCGGTCTGGATTGTGGTGATCCCGCTAGCATGCAGGGTGGCGGCCGTGGTGACAATAATGAAGAACATAATGATCTGGGAGAAGAACATACCGCCGACCGTGTCCCAATCCATCTCGACAACGCCTCGCCGAGTTACACAGGGTTTTCCTATGTTCGTGTCGGAGATCTGGCCGTTCACTTTTTTCTCCTCGACCTCCTGCGATGCCTGCCAGAAGAACAGGTACGGAGAAATTGTCGTGCCCAGAACCGCGACGATATTGAGCAGATAGTCAGCCGATAGCTCGAGATGCGGAACTAATGTGGCGTGAAAAACCATCCCCCAATCCAATCTGACGACAAGAGCTGCCAAGACATAAGAAAAGAGGGTTAATGCCAGATACTTAAGTATCTTCGAGTAAGTTCTGTAAGGGACGAAGACCTCAAGGATGATAATAGATCCCGTAATGAGGATCAACCAGAAAAGAAATGGCAGCCCAATCAGCATTTGCGCTGAGGAGGCCATAGCCACGAGATCCGCGCCGATGTTAATAGTGTTCGCGATTACGAGCAGCAAGACAGTTACATACAGCACCCGCCTCGAGTAATGCTCTAAGATAACGCCTTCAAGACCCTTTCCCGTGACCATCCCGATTCTGCCACACATCCTCTGAATGACAATCATGAATGGAGCGGTGAACCAGACAAGCCAGAGCTGCCCGTATCCGAAGATCGCACCTGTCTGCGAATAGGTTGCGATACCGGAGGGATCGTCGTCGGCCGCACCGGTAATGAATCCGGGGCCTATATTCCCGAGCAACCATTTCAGGGTCTTTAAAGGCCGTACGTCCATGCTCCCCTTATTTTGCCGTATTGGTGGCGATGCAGATTGTGTAAAGTTGATTATCATATTTTCCTGCGATGATGAAAACAGGCATAAGGACAATATGAGCGTTCAACCGATAGTATATTCTTAATAATATAATTAAAATAATATTATATTAAAGGTACTCTTTGGATGTTTTACTATACAGATTATATTCTAATTATACAGATTATATTCTAATTATACAGATTATATTCTAATCCTCCAAAGAATCCAAAGGAAAAAACTACAAGGTTTGCGTTCCTATCAGGGTAGCCCTAAAGCCATAGCCTATAAAATAGAAAAGTGGGCTCGCTGAGATTCGAACTCTGGTCCTCCCCGTGTGAAGGCTGAGGGCTACGCGATGTATAAACTGTAATTGACGAGCCAAATGCGCTAGACCTTTCTTTCTCACTAAATGAGGAATCAAATCATCAGAACAAGGTTCCACAAAAAGAAAAATCCAGAATGAGGCGCAGATAATTAATGTGCCTTTTAATGTGCCTTACGAGTTTTTGACAATATGAATCCTGCAATAATTAAGATTAAAACACAGAAATAACTCATATTAGACCCTACATCCGGTACATTACTACTTGGAAATGATACATTAACGCTTTCACATACAGTACCATAAGTTTGAGACTGCGCAGTAATTATCACAGTGTACGTTTTTCCAGGATAATTGGTGACTACAAAAGAGTCAGTTACTACTCCTATAGGGTTACTTACTTTGTCATTAGTACCTGAGATTCCACAGGGTACAAATGTTTTTCCATCACTCATGGTGCCCAATACAAAAATCAGGTTACTGGACTGTGATGAAGAATCATAATAGCTTGCATTAATATAAGCTGCTGTATTGTTTATCTGTTTATATGTGCAATTTGCACTGATCACAGTCTTCATTGCAGGTATTGAAGATGTAGAACTTGCAGGTGTTGAAGATGTTGAAGATGTATCACCTGCAGGTATTGTAATAGTATATTGATCCAGATTAGGTGTCAATTTGCTGGTGTACTTTTTTCCATCTAAAGTAATTGTTACAATTTTATATGTGACTCCTTTAGTCAAATGGAAACTTGCTCTCCCTTCCTTATTTGTCCAGGCACAAAAATTCGGTTTTTCATTACTTGGGTCATTATTTGGCGTATAAATCTGAACTTCACACCCAGGAACCCTCTCGTTTGAACTATTAGAAATATATAACTGTACATAGTGTGGTGCACAATAATCAGGTGCTTCAACCATTTTCAAATTTATTTCCGTGTTTATATCTGTCATATTTATTGGCAATTTAGGACTGTTAAGATAACCTGTTGCTGAAGCAGTTAAACAGTACGTGCCTTTTCCACTATTTACAGTGAATTGGTAAAGCCCATCAACATCAGTAATTTGAGTACAATCCCACGTGTTATTTGATAATGTTATTACAGCACTTTGAACAGGTTGACCTGTAGTTGCATCTGTTAGATATCCAAATACACCAGAACAAACTGTGGCTGATTTTTTACCACTTACTGTGAATAAAATTACAGGGTTGTTGTATACCCATGAATTATGAACATCATCATGTGCACCGATTTTTATAGCAAACGGCCCATTGTGGCTTATTGGTACATTTGCAGATGTTTGTGAAGTGATAAGGCTGTATATTAAGTGAGAAGAATCGAATTTTGATGTACTGTTATATACATTGATAGAATAGCTGGTTGCATTCAAATATGCCCAGCTTATACTTACATATCCGTTAACAGTTGAAATTGTACTGCAATGAGTCGGAAAAGTAACAGAAGGTACTACAGAACCATTGTAAACAGGTAAATTTCTTGTACCATTGTTTGCAACATACCCACAATCTTTTGTACCCTTGGAGCATGAGTAGGAGTTGGTTACAATATTGCCAGTTGGTTTAATATTCATACCATTAATTCCATCATATGCAGGACTGTTATAGAATATATTATTTGAAACAGTACCTCTGCCTGAACAGGCACCATCAGCTGGGTCTTGATAAATCGTATTTAATTGAAGTGTTGAAAACATATTATTACAAATATTAAGGCCTGTTACATTACCCCCCATTACTTCTACACCAGCATTACCAGAACCGGTATCAGTGTAGAAAGTATTCTTGCAAATTTGAACGTTTTTCGTATTATGAATTTTAATGCAAGAATTTATAAAAGTGCCCCAGCAATTATTAAATATTGAAATTCCATCACCGGCTGACCATGCATCAAAACTGTCATGACCAGGCTTGCACACCGTATTATAAACCTGGACGTTGCTGGTATTTTTTTTACAGACAATAAAGTCCCCCATACTATATTGCATTTTTAAGTCATGGATAACTACATTTGAACAGCCAGACAAAAGAACTCCTTTTTCATACTCCCTATACTTGTTTTTTGCTGCATGCATTTTACTTAAAGATCCCCAACCACCGTCAATTAAGAAATTTGAAATTTCAATACCGGAAATACCTTTACATTCAATAATATTTTGAGTTGCAAAATTAGAGCTAGGATTGTCACAATAGATTATTGTCTCACCAATTCCATTTCCGTTAAGAGTTACCCCTGATTTCATGATTATGGGTGAACTTATGTGAAACGTGGTTGATGCAAGCTGTACAGTGTCACCTGAATTCGCTGATTGTATGGCAGCGTTAATAACATTCTGGTCGTCTGAGCCTGTAGGGTGAAAGGAAGTTCCTGGGCCCACATTGATAATTGCACCTGAACAATTTGCGGAAGAAAAACATATAAAAAAAAGTAGAGAGATAAAAAGAATTTTAGTTTTCATACTTATCACTAATCTTTCTATAGTTCTACTCTCTTATATTTTTTATTTCCGCCGGCTTTTTATTATCAAAATTAAAAGACAAGTTTCAAAATAATTTACTATAGTAATTTACGCAAAGAATTACACTTTAAATTGAACTGGCCCATTTCCCAGTCCGAAATATTGTGTTTCTAGTGCATCGATTCCAAATTATGGAAATAAAACTGGAATTCGAAATCAACAATGATCAATGAGTTTCCCATAAAAACTACTGCTGCGATTCCAAAGTATGTTCATAAAACCTTGTTTCTTGATTTGTCTATTGTAGGACTTACGCACTTGAAGTACGAAATCAATAGGAGTAAACTCATAACTTTATAAAATTTAAATTTTAACTATGACAGTTACTGTACTTTATTTTACGTCATAAGTGCGTAAGTCCTATGTTGATTAACGAATTTCCCGCTAAACAAGGGACTTATTTTGGAATCGATGCATAACAGATGGATATGGATAAACACGAATCGAAAACCATCTGTGTTCATCTGTGTTTATCCGTGTTTTATTGAGGATGTATGGAACCGATGCACTAGTTCATGATGAGATTTTAAGTGTAAATAGTTACGTTCAAGACTATAATTCAAAATTGAACTATTACTATAAACGATTTATGATAAGTATACAAAATAAATTTTATTTAAATACAATTAAATACAAAATATTTAATATCATTTATCAGTGGTTCAATGACAGATGAAACTATTTTTTGCACTAAATGTGGTGAAGGAACTTTAGAATTCGAAGATATAAAAGAGTCTCCAAATGGTGGGTACATCAAAACCCGTTATTATTCATGTGGTCACAAGCATGGTAATAAACATGATGAAATTTACATCTCAGCAAAGATTGGAATTAAAGCTGGACTAAAAATGGAGTCCGCAGATAAAAAAGGAAAAGAAATTAAAAAAGAGCCACGGCATGAAATAGTAGACGTATATGATGAAACTTACAGTAAATCTTGCTATAAACACTTCATTAAATATGAATTTCAGATCGTTAAATATGAATCCGGTAAATTTAAACATGTTGATTGTAAAAATTGTAACCAGGTATGGCGACATGAATCTGGGCTTCCAATAAAGAGTTCTTTTTTATTTGAATATGATTCAGAAGCTAAGTATCTAAACAGGTTCAAAATTCAGTGCCCAAAGTGTGGAGCTAAATATGAGGCGAGCAGCGAAAGTGTAGATGGTACAAGTAATCGCAATAAAAAAGAACCTGGACAACATATTGAGTACAGGAGACAAGAAACTGATTACGATAATCCAGGAAAAGCAGTTTTTCAAATTTACTGTAGAAATTTTGTTAAATATGAGTTTCAGGTCACTAGAAATGAATTAGATGAATCTGAACAAGTTATTTGCAAGACATGTGGAAATGAATGGCAATATAATTCTGTGTCTCCTATAGAGAGTCATTTTGCATTCGAACACGATCCAGATGCTGGATATTTAGGTAGTTTAAAAATTGAGTGTCTCAATTGCAATGCAAAATATGAAAGATATAATAAGAACTATAATTAATAATAAGAACTATAATTAATTCAAATATATCAGACATTGTAAAAACAAATATTTCTCATTAATTTCTCATTACAAAAATTGTCATAATTTAACCGTTTTATACAGCACTACTTTGATTTAGCTTTTGTTCGTCAAATGCCCTTTTTGAAGAACATGACAACTGATATGGTACTTATTTCGAGGAAATTAATACTGATCTGTTTAATAATTATGGACTTGCCGGATATCTGGACAGAACAGAATCATGAACATCGTCAAAGACTGCATAAGAACCATTAAAGCCGACTGAAAACAAGATCCTAGCGCAGAACATCTTCAATATCTAATCATAATGCTCAAGCAAAGGAAACTGTCCGGGTTGTTACTTTGAATGCAGCGGATATGCAAAAGAGAATATTATTAATTTAATTTTGAGGCTCTCAAATTAGAATTTTGATTTAAAAACTTATCTCCTTTTTCACTATCCTTGGACGTATCTATTTTCTTAGATTAGATTGCTAATAGGATAGCATAGAACTGGTTGGAGATGAGAATACACATGGGAAATCTTCATAAAAAACGATTGTCAAATTAGATTTGGATTTTTTTAGAGCTAATTTGAGATCCTAATTTTAAAATGGGCTATGAGAAATTAGATTAAAGAATACGAAAAAAATAGTAAAATAATTTGAATTAATTCCCAAGGGAATGTGTATCTATATCTGTTTTTCCTGTTGACGAATAATAATTTCCTACACCCAATGGAGTTCCATATTTCAACGTTGCGACAACTGATACGTCAGCGTTTGTTATTCCTGATTCTTTTGCCACTGATTGAGAAAGTATCACTATGTTGGCTAAATCAGAATCAAGCTCATTTTTAGTGGGACTGACATCAAGGTAATAGTCAACCATTACTAAACCGTCTGACGATGACGATGGATTTGAGGACGGAATAAAACTGACTTCTACTTCATCCGAACTGGAATATTCTTTAATGTATCCAATTAATTCTTCTTTTTTACTTTCAGAAAGCTGCATTGATGTCCCGGATATTTGAGTTTCCTCAGATTCTGGAGTACTCTCTACTTCTGGAGTTTCCTCTTTCTGTTCTTCTAATCTAGCTTTATATTCATCAGAAAGATCAGTGTCTTCTGATTTCTTCGGAGTATTATCATCTTCCTGAACTTTAGCATCTTCAAGTTTCGTAGATTTCTCTTCAGGAGTCGCTTCAGGAGTTTCTACTTCAGCAGAAGTATTTCCAGCTTTGGAAACTGATACTTCAGTTTCGTTTATTGTAGTTGCTTCTACGTAAGTATTTTTGTTTTCAGCAGAATTGTCTCCAGAAAACACAGATATCAGTATGCTAAGCAGGAATAAGTACATGAAGGCTTTACCGACTTTTTTCAAATTTGAATCTTTTTTCATCTTTATCTCACCACAAGAATAATTTTTTTAAAAATAACCAAACTTATTTATATTTAAATTTATCAGATTTTTCTCATCTGACACTTGTATAGGGATTCGAGTCATCATAGGTACTAACGTATGAATTTCTACGTAATTACCTCACGAAATAATCTAAAAGTTATTGCAGTTAAACAACAGGTACTTCTGTAGGTTTTGCTAAGCTTACAATACGACCAGCTTATTCTTTCAAATTTTTCGTCTATTCGGTGAAATCGTCAAGGAATCCGACATTTAAAAAAATTTTATGAGATTTTGAGGGGGGTTCTGGCATTCAGTTTCCAAAAGTGATAAGCCTGGTTATGTGGTTTCTTTGGATGAAGAGATTAACTGTGAACTTGAAGTTATACAACTCGAAGAAAATCTGACCTTGAAGTAAGACTTGACAGCTGGAAAAAAGCTCTATATGCTCTTGAAATCAGAAAATAAGGAAAATAGCCACAATAGTAAAAGTGGGCCCACTGAGATCCAAACTCAAAACCTCAGCTGTATAAAGTCTATTTAGATCTGATGAAGAAAACAAGAATTTCTAAAAATATAAGCTTAAAGCATTTCTTTTTGGTATTAATTTTCATCTTTGTAGCTTTTAAGAACAAAATAAGTTTTAAGAGAGCTCAATGCAAGTTTCTAATATATCTGACGCATTAATATATTTATGAAACCCTCGCAATTTACTACCGTAATCTTCTGCCTGACCCTAATACTCATTGCAACCGGATGTACAGATCAAAAAGAAACTTCTCCAAAAGAAGCTCCTATTGAAACAGCTTCGGAACAAACAACTCCTACAACTACTCAAGATACCATTACTCTATCAGGCCAGAACCTTACCATTCATTTCCTGGACGTTGGTCAAGGAGATTCAATCCTCCTGGAGATTGATGGAAAATCCATGTTAATTGACTCAGGAGAAAGTGACCAGGGAAAAGTTGTCACAGCTTACTTGCAGGACCAGGGAATTTCAACACTGGACTATGTAGTTGCAACCCATCCACATTCTGATCATATCGGCGGGATGAACGAGATTCTTAACAACTTCCAGGTAGAGCATTTTGTTGACAGTGGATACCCTCATACCTCTAAGACTTACGAGAATATGCTGACCACTATTGATCAGAAAAGTATTCCCTTCCAAGTAGCTCAAGCTGGTCAAAAAATCGATTTTGATCCTGCTGTTGATATTGAAGTCTTAAATCCTGCAAAGACATATTCTGAAGATTTGAACGAAAACTCAGTAGTCCTCAAGGTGACTTACGGAACCACTTCATTCTTGCTCATGGGTGATGCAGGCCTTGAAACAGAGGAACGCATCATGAAAGCTGGATATAATGTAGATTCTGACATATTAAAAGTCGGACACCACGCCAGCAGATCTGGTAGTGGAACATCGTTCATTTCAGCTGTAAGTCCTAAAGTAAGTGTTATCGAAGTTGGAGCAGGAAACGACTATGGACATCCTCATGCTGAAATTCTTGAAAAATTACAGAAAGCTTCAAAAGTCTACAGAACAGACTTGGATGGAACAATTACTGTTACAACCGATGGGTCTACTTATACCGTAACAACTGAAAAAACCGGAACGATCTCCAGTAGAAATGAAGCTTACACTTCTACAGATTCAACAACTGAAGAGTCGGAAACTCCAGGTTCTGCAAAATTGACTGTTTATGTAAGCGACCTGAATCTTCAAGATGAATGGGTTCGGATATCGAACACAGGGTCTTCTCCAGTTTCCCTGAACGGCTGGAAAATTGAAGATGAAGGCAATAAACATACCTATACGTTTCAGCCTTACACCCTGAATGCAGGATCTACCGTAACTGTATTTACCGGAAAGGGCATAAACTCAGCTACTGAGTTTTACTGGCAATTAGACAACCCTGTATGGAACAACGATGGTGACGCAGCATATCTCTACGACAATAGTGGAAAGCTGATCTCAAAACTGGAGAGCTGAAGATGGAAAATTTCAAAGTTACTCTTGACCGCATAGAAGAAGGTAATGCAGTGCTGCTTATAAGGGATGACGAGTCAATAAAAATTGACATCCCTCTCTTTTTGTTGCCTGCATGCAGCAAGGAAGGCGATGTTCTGGATATTACCATCACTAAAAATGTGCAAGAGACAGAGAATGCGAAGGAAAGAGTATCAAGCCTGCTTGAGAAGCTTAAGAGTAAGAATCAAGGATGATTGAAGGCAGGAAAAGAATAAACATGACTTTTTTGCTTGTCACTTTAAGTAGCAATTCTATTTATTTTCCCCATCCTTTTTTGCAATGAGCTCATACCAAACCAATCTTGTTTCTCATTTCAGTAAGAATTTCAAGGCAATTTTCATAATCTGAAACCCAACTGGTATTAAAATTTGGGATTCAGAGGCTCAATTTGAGTTTTAGAATAGGCTCTATAACAACCATTTGAGATCAAATACTTTCAGTTAGCTCGGATATTCCTTTTAAATATTGCATGAGTGATGATTTCTGAGGATGGTTAAGTGGATACATCAGAGAAATACATCAAAATGTGCGAATCAGCAAAGGAAATTCAAAGAAAATGGGTTTTCCAATCCGGGGATTTTGTTTATAATCCTGCTTCTGAAGAAGTTGAGGTTTTACTCTATCCCGGAAATAATTCAATTAATTATTTCTGGCTACCGAGACAAGACCAACTGCAAAAAATATGCATTGAATTCTTTATGCAGGAACTGAGGGTATCGGAATTCGAAGCATTTTTAAAATTTTTAGAATGGTATTCTGGACGCCTTAGATATACTTTCGAACATGGACTCAAGAATGTGAACGGTTTCATCGACTCGGGCGAAGAACTTCTCTTAAATCGTGCAATGATAATGATGCATCGTAAAAAATGGGATGGGAAGTCGTGGGTTAAGGCAATTTAAGGATATATTAGCAAGAGTGCAAAATTATGTGATTTTAACAGCTATAATTTAGCTTTAAAAGTTTCTCATGGCGGTATTATAGAGCTGATCCCAAAACTCAAAAACTACTTCTTTGAATCTTGTTTTGAAAGGAACAGTCGAACTATTGATTAGGAAAATAGTTATGGACACCTCACAATATGGGAGTAAAATGGTTCTTGGGATAGGTTCGTTAGGAATTTTCATTAATTTAGAATTAGTCCAAGAATATATCAAAAAAGAAAACATATAATCCATTGAAACGGGGAATGGGACGGGGGTAAAGCTATATTTAACAAAATACCATGTAAATTAATAAAAAAACCGAAAGTCATTTTTGAAGATATAATACATAATGTTGAGCCTTATGCTTGGATTTACGTAGAGTTAATTATACTCATTGGCTCCATTCCAGTTTTCACAACGATTTTTGATCACGATAATTTTAAGTATGTAGGAATAGGTTCAGGAATTTTGACGATATTTGTGCTTATTCCCTATTTTAGTCTACTAGCATTAAAATATATATTAGATTTTATAGGATTGTATAACAAAATAATTAACATGAAAATTGCAGAATGTCCAGAGAATAGTGGGATAATAAAGACAAGTAAGAGTTTGATTGAAAATATTAGAGATGCTATTGCTTTTATTCTAGGAGTTATGATTTGTATATCGATGCTTGTTCTTTTTGCAGAGATGATATATTTTGATGTGCCTTATGAACCAGCATAATCACAATTACAAGATTTTGTAAAATAGCTAATCCCTACCAATTTAAAAATATTCAATAACTAATGTCAAAAAAATTATTTTCCAAAAATCTCTTTTATTACGAGCCTATCCCAAAACTCAAAATTACTTATCTGAATTTGAGTTCGTAAAATTAATGAATTTTCCGATCATGAAAAATAGTTCTGAAATTCTTATCGGTTCGAAGATAATTTTGAGTTTTGGGATAGGCTCATACACAAAACCCATCGAAAACTTAACTGCAAAATTTTTATGCTCGATGAATTCAGTTATTCCGGAATTCACAAATCAGATAAAGAAAGATGAACACGGTATAAATTATATGGGAGCAGAAATCCTTCTTAATCAAAGGATTTTGCACTTTTTGGCAATAGAGTGAATGATCCTTAACTATAAGATTCGAACTCAGAACCCTCGCCGCGTTAAGGCTTTATAGAGACAGAAAGGAAAATATTCTGTATATTACTATTGTCAGAAATATAAAGGAAACAAAGCCAGATTCACAAAAACAAGGATTAGAACTTCTTATCTCCATCAATAATCTCACGAATAACTCTGCAAGGATTCCCAAAGGCAACAACGCCAGGCGGAATATCTTTTGTCACAACACTTCCAGCGCCGATAACAGCATTATCTCCGATAGTTATTCCAGGCAGTACAACAACATTACCGCCTATCCATACATTGCTCCCGACTTTAATTGGATAAGCATACTCCAGTCCTGTGTTGCGGCGTTCTGCATCAAGTGGATGTCCGGCTGTATAGAAGCCGCAGTTTGGAGCGATCATCACATTATCACCAAAAACAACCTTTGCTGCGTCAAGGATGATACAGTTGTGATTTGCATAGAAATTGCTGCCTATCTCGATGTTGTAACCGTAGTCGCACATAAATGGCGGCTCAATAAGAAAAGAGCCTCTGGTTTTACCAAAAAGTTTCTGAATTAAAGCTGTCCTTTCCCCAATTTTTGTTGGATGAAGCTGATTATATTCGTAGCAAAGTGCTTTACAATAAGCTCGCTCATCGATCAGCTCTTTATCATAGTATGCATTATATAATAAACCTCGAGATGCTTTTTCTTTTTCAGTCATTTCAGTCATTGCTGTTTTCCTCCCTAGTAAGATAGTAAACCTGTTTATTTAATTGCTCTTGAAGAAGGGATTAACTGTGAACTTAAAGTTACACAATTTGAAGAAAAAGCTGATCTTGAAGAATGAATTGAAGCATTAGAAAAGAGGCTCTCTACACTCTTGGGATCTGAAAATAAGAATATAAAAGAGAGTGGGCCCGCTGAGATTCGAACTCAGGACCTCCGCCGTGTGAAGGCGACGTCATAACCGTCTAGACCACGAGCCCTGGATTGAAATTGAAAATTAAAAGGATTAAGCACCATAAAATAGAACTTCTTATGTATAAGCTTATCGCTCGTTAACGATGGTAGTGGCTGCTCCGACGCGTAATGAAATTCTTATTATATTTACTTGGAACTGGATTTCAGTTTTTTCTGCCTTTTTATCAATTCTGTTCATACCTTTTTCATTCTACTAAGATTATCATAGGGAGCGAAGTAATCAGTTGTTCTGCAGAAGATTTTCAACTACATAATCAATAAAGTAGATAAGTAATAAATTTATATAACTGTAAAACTAGTTTCGTTGCAGAGTTGAAATGATAGAAATCCTCAAAATCCTGTTCAGCATGCCCTTTTTATTGTACTCTTGTTATTCGGACCTTAATTCCCGCAGGGTCTCAAACAAGGTCTGGAAATACATGCTTGCAGCCGGGTCTGTGTTCATTTCTTACGGAGTGTTTACCGACGGGACTTACTATCTTAAACCTCTCCTGTTTTCAGGAGTTCTTGTTTTCGCTGTAGTTTATATCCTTTTTCAGCTCGGAGCTTTCGGGGGTGGAGATGCAAAAGGACTGATAGCGCTTTCCATCCTTTTTCCTTCTTATCCAGTCTTTAGCTTTTCAGGAAAAATATATCCCCTGCTTGGGATTCCGCCTGTAGGACTTTTTACATTTACGGTACTGGGAAATGCTCTTCTCTTGACAACGCTTGTTCCTCTAGGGATGTTCTGCTATAACGTTCTACATTTTTCGCCTGAAATGACCAAAAATCCACTTTACATGTTCATAGGATACAGAACTAATGTTTCTTCCCTGAAATATAAAAAACACCTTGGCCTGCTTGAAAAATTTGAGCTTGATGAAAGTGGAAGACTCAAAAAGAAATTTTCCCTTATAGGCCTCAACTTCGATGCAGATCAAAAACCGGAGCTTGATGAGTATCTGAAAAAAGGTTTGATTGAGAAAGATATATGGGTTACTCTCGGATTACCATTCATGCTTTCAATTACAGCAGGATTTATTACTGCCGTCGTTTTTGGGGATTTGATCTTTTATGTAGTCATGCGCCTCATGGTAAGTTAAATCAAGAACTGAACTTCAATGCTTTCATTGTTCCAGCCCGCACGTTAGAAATTACAGGCTCTGCCAAAACTAACGGTTTTACTAGATTTAGCCTACCTATCGGCGACACTCTGTTTGCTTTTCAGAGAATTACCTTTTTTGTACGACAAGCAGCCCATAAAGAATTGTTTCCGGAACTGGCGGGTTTTCAGGCGTGCCTTTTGCAATCCTTTCTTCAGGATAACCGAGGTTTTCGCAGGTATAAAGTTCAGCTTCAATACCCATTTCTTTCAGGATTTCTGCGACCTCAAACGAGCCAAAGGCCTCTTCCGGCAGCAGGAAGATATTTCTTCCGTTATTTAACTCTCGGACTAACTCAGCTCTTGCAGGTTCCGAGTCCCTGCCATGGGCTGTGATTGCGCAGAGGTTGGTCAGGTTTACTTTAGTACGTGCACACGCCACCTGCATTGAGGAAATCCCCGGAATGATTGTGTCCTTCTCCCCTGCGAATTTTCCTAACCCTGAAAACATGGGATCACCTGTGGACAGGACGACTGCATCTGGTGGCAGAAGGTGAAGAGACTTATAGTCTTTAATCGGTTTAGCTTCACATGTTATATATCCCTGGGCAATTTCAAGGGCTCTTTTTGCACCATAAACCACAGAGGCTTTCCTTATAGCCTTTATTCCTTCTTCCGTAAGCATTCCAGGCCCAACTCCAACTCCTACCACAATCATTTTTCTTCCCCTTTATCTGACTAGTTTTCAAGTATAATATTTCATATTCCAGCTTAATTATCTGATTTTCAGCTTAATTACCTGGTATTCAGCTTTTAATTATATGATTTTCAGATTAATTATCCGATTTTTAGTATAATTATCTATTCTTATTAGCTCAAATCTCACTTTTGCTGTCCATCAGGACCGAACCATCTCTGTCGATCACTATGATTCTTGCACCTTTTCCTTTCTCGACTGCCATCTCGAAAGCTTCTTTAAGGCGTACGTGTTCAGGCGCTTTTTTAAGCATTTCAACAACAGTTGCATACCCGCTGCCTTCAAGCATTTCAGGGTTTCCCCATTTAAGGACAAGGCCGGGAAGCCCACAGATAATTATATCGCCTGAGGCGTAATCAAGCCCTTCCGAGATCCTGCTTCCAACCATAACGACTGTATAATCAGGGAAAAGCATATGGGAGTAGCGCATTCCGACCCTGCCTGTAGTCAGAACTACCTTATCTGTGCAGCGGATCAGATCTCCTTTCATCTCTCCCAGATGGTCGTTCCAGGGCTCAACAAATCCCGTGCTTCCAAGTACCGAAATTCCGCCTTCAACGCCGATCCTGCTATTCAGAGTCTCTTTTCCGATTCTCTCCCCTTCCGGAATTGAGATTGTAACCTCAGCTCCTTTCAGGCCCAGTTCTTCTACGGCTTCCTGCACTGCGGCCTTTATCTGTTCCATTGGTTTCGGGTTAATTGCCGGCTGATTTTTCGGAACCTGCAGCCCATCCCTTCTGACAATTCCTATGCCTTTTCCTCCGAGAATTCGGATTCCCTCAGCTTCCCTTGCTTCTCCTACAAATTCAAGCCCCCGGGTAATATCGGATTCATGGTCATTTAGAATCTTTTTCACAACTGCACGCCCCTGTGAAGCTTCGCTGACCTCAAGCTGGGCTCTCAATCCCACAGGAGTCGGGACGGACACGCTATCAACCGTTTTCTTAAGAGAAAGGACTGCGGCTTTTGCAGCTGCACTTGCTGTGGTTCCTGTAGTGTACCCTCGTTTGAGGACAGATCCGTCACTCAGAACCACAATCATCCCGGATGCTACTTTTGTTTCAAGTTCTTCCCTGGGCAGCCCGGTGCGGGCAATCCATTCATCAGGAATCTTGAAATTGTTAACAGGATCTATCATGGAAGAATACTCGGAGGTTTTTTATTATAAATGTATTGACGTGAAAATCTAAAAAGTATCCAATTGATTCTCGGGATACCCCTTGCCATATTTCCTGGTTTTTCTTACTTTATGATGAAAATAACTGACGCCAAAAGAACAGATAGAATAGAAAAGGGGTAATAGAAAAGAGGTGGCATCATTCCAGGAGTGGGGGTTTGTTTTTCGGAAATGGGGTTTTATCCTGGATTATGGAACGATTGGGGAGTCGTTCCTTATTGGGGGTTTGGGTTGGTGTGTGAAAAATAGCCTTGGGAATGATGCCTTTTTCAAATGCCAGCACTCGCCTGGCACACTACTACATCTTAAGTTATATTATATAAATGTATAGGAAACTAAGAATGATCCTTAATGGAGAAACGTTAATTGACTATGGACATGTTAGCTATATCTCCATAATATCTCAATAGAATCTTCATATTTAGATCTCCCTACTATGTTTTTTAACCTCATTGAAACAAGTTTGGAGTACAATTCGTTTTACTCTAAAATAATTGGGAGAAATAAGGAAGGCAGTAATGAACCCTATTTAGGAAATCCGAGTAAAAATAAATATTAAGAGAAAAAGGGGAAAAAATTGGATAGAATTTTTCCCAGACTGTAGCCCTTTTTACTGGATTCTTGCAAACATGCGGTCCAGTTCTCCTTTTGTAAATGTGATCACTGTGGGCCTGCCATGAGGACAGGAGTAGGGATTTTCAGCCTTTTTAAGCTGCTCTATTAGATCTTCCATCTGTCTGGGGCTGCAAGCTGCTCCTCCTTTAATCGCAGCCCTGCATGCAAGAGTCTTGCAGACCTTTTCCGAAATTCCGGTATCTTTTTTAACTTTTCCTGAAGCTAAAAGATCCGAAACTACATCATGGATAACCTCGGGATCCTCAAGCCGCCCGAAAACCTCAGGCACGAAGGTGACTACGTATGTATTATTCCCGAATTCGGAAATTCCGAAACCACAATCTTCCAGATAAGGAATGTATTCTTCCATAAGCACTTTCTCTTTAGGAGTAAGGTCTATGGTTACAGGTGTGATCAGCTCCTGCACCCTGGATTTTTTCATTTTCAAAACCTGCTCGTAAAGAATTCTCTCGTGGGCAGCGTGCTGGTCGATAAGCACAAGGTCTTCTCCTCTTTCGGCAAGGATGTACAGCTTCGAGACCTGCCCTATAATCCGCAGGTTTTCAAAAGGATCAGTATTCGGTTTTTGTTTTATCCTTTGCCTCTTTTCGGCATCGATATCCTCAGATTCCTTCTCCTCTGAACCTGCTTTTTGAATTTCAGTCTCTTGAATACCTGTTATTTTCTTTTTACCTTCTCCTTCTTTCTCCCTTTCCTGCTTGATTTTATTATCCAGTTTTTTATCATCTGAAATTTCCTGC
Source organism: Methanosarcina sp. UBA289 (assembly GCA_002496565.1). GTDB lineage: Archaea > Halobacteriota > Methanosarcinia > Methanosarcinales > Methanosarcinaceae > Methanosarcina. The sequence continues at coordinate 65,129 of DAKJ01000031.1, forward strand.
GCTCCTCCCTCTGCGGTAAAGTCCAGAAGACGCTCTGACCTTTTTAGCCTTCTCTCAGTGTCTTTTACCGGATAAACGTATGTCTCGGCCTTATCCCTAAGAACCTTGCCACTTTCAGGAAGGAAGGTTTTCTCCAGGATCCTGGTTTCCTTTCCAGCCTCCGTGCTTCTAAAAGTTTCCGCAGCTTCGGAGACCTGCAATCTACCTGAAGAACCTGAAACTGAAGGATCTGAAACCTCAAAGGTTTTCTGAAAAGCTCGGTCTCTTTTTTCCCGGATTTCAGGGGCCAGAGCATTCTCGGAGAGTACTTTTTCTATCGCAAATGTGACCGCATCTCCAAGCTCTTTCTCCCGGCTGAAACGCACTTCGGCTTTGCGGGGGTGCACATTAACGTCCACTTCCCCGGGATCAACAATAAGAGAAAGCACTGCCACAGGATAACGTTCTTTTGGAATTTTTGTATAATATCCTTCGCGAATAGCTTTATTGATGGCTCTTGAAACTACCGGACGAGTATTTACAAACAGGAAAAGCTGGTCGCTTTCTCTTCGTGTGATTTCAGGCTTTGAGATGTATCCCCAGATTTCAAAATCTTCTGTCCTGTATTCCAGGGGAAGCATTGAACGAGCCGTATCTGGTCCCAGAAGATTTACAATGCTTTTAAAAGGTTCACTTGAGCCTGCGTTTCTTATGACTGGCTTTCCTTCACTGAGCAGAGTAAAGGAAATCTCCGGATTTGCCAGGGCAAGATGCATTACCGTATCAGTAATATGGGCAAGCTCGGTACGGTCGCTTTTAAGGTATTTCTGCCTTGCCGGGGTATTGTAAAACAAATCTTTTACGTGTACAGATGTGCCTGGAGCCGTGCCTGCATCCGAAGTTTCGAGAACTTTTCCCCCATGGATCACTATCCTAGTGCCTGTGATTTCTTCTGGAGGCCGGGTAAGGATCTCAACCTTTGAAACAGCTGTGATAGACGAAAGAGCCTCTCCCCTGAACCCCATTGTAGAAATAGTATTGAGATCTTCAATTCGAGTGAGCTTGCTCGTTGCATGCTTTTTGTATGCAAGCAGGACATCCTCTCTGCCCATCCCGCATCCATTGTCCCGGACAAGAATTGAACGTTTTCCGCCTTTTTCGACTTCAATTCGGATATCCGTAGCTCCTGAATCGATTGAGTTGTCTATCAGCTCTTTTACTACGGACGCAGGGCGCTCGATTACCTCTCCTGCTGCGATTTTGTTTATCGTATCCTTATCAAGAATCCGAATTTTATTTCCCTTAGCTTTTTCTTTCGCTTCAAGATGTTCTTCCATCATTCCTTTAACTCCATCCGGACCAGAAAATTTTCATTGGATATCCTTTAATCAACCTTTAATTGACCTTTAACTAACCTTTAATTAACCTTTAATCAACCTTTGATCAACCTTTGATCCATCGATTAATTTACCCTTAGTCAACCGTAGTCCAGTTAATCAAGCAGCCTTTTTAGCTCATGGAGCTTGTTTAGGGCTTCTATTGGCGTCATCTCTTCCACATTCAATTTTCTCAGGGCGGCTTCTACAGGGCCGGACCTGTTCACCTCTGCCGAATTTCCGCCACTGTTCCCTGGGTCAAAAAGCATCATCTGGGTATAACGTGCTGTAGCTTTGCTTTTTCTCTTTTTCCCGTTACTACCGTCTTCAGCCTCTTCGAGCACATTTTCTCTTTCGAGTTCCCTAAGAATCTCATTTGCCCTTTCGATTACCTTTTCTGGGACGCCCGCAAGCCTTGCAACCTGGATTCCGTAACTCCTGTCTGTTGCACCTGGTACGATTTTTCGCAGAAATACTAGCTCATGACCTTCTTCCTTTACTGCGATATGATAATTTTTGACTCTTTTCAATTTTTCTTCAAGGGCTGTGAGCTGGTGGTAATGAGTTGCAAATAAAGCCCTTACTCCAGTTCTTCCCCTGTTATGCAAAAATTCCACAACAGCTTTTGCAATGCTGTACCCGTCATAGGTACTTGTACCTCTCCCTATCTCATCAAGAAGCACAAGGCTTCTGGGACTTGCATTGTTCAGGATGTTTGCAAGCTCAACCATTTCTACCATAAAGGTGCTCTGCCCGCTTGCAAGGTCGTCAAATGCCCCAATTCTTGTAAAGACCTGGTCAATAATCCCTATTGAAGCATAGGATGCAGGAACAAAAGAGCCTACCTGAGCCATAATAGCTATAAGGGCAGTCTGCCGCATGTAGGTGGACTTTCCTGCCATGTTTGGACCTGTTACCAGCAAAAACTGGTTTTCCTTGCAATCCATTTCAGTATCGTTCGGCACAAAACCGCCATGTACGGTATTTTCAACTACAGGATGCCTCCCGTCCCGTATAAGGATCTTGCAGTCGTCCGTAAGCTGGGGCCTGATATAATTGTTATTTTCTGCTACTTCAGCCAGGTCTGCAAGCACATCGAGCGCGCCTATTCTTTCAGCGGTTTCCTGAAGTTCTCTTGAATGAACTGAAAGTGTCTGCACGATTTCTGTAAAAATTTCATATTCGAGAGCTATAGCTTTTTCATTGGCTGTCAGGATAAGGCTCTCTTTTTCCTTAAGTTCAGGGGTAAAAAAGCGCTCGGCATTTGCCATGGTTTGCTTTCTGATATAGTCGTCAGGCACCTGACTACTGTTAGCATTGGTTACCTCTATGTAATACCCAAAAACCTTATTATATCCCACTTTCAGGGACTTTATGCCGCTTCTTTCTCTTTCTTTCTGCTGAAAATTTGCAATCCACTGCCTGCTGTTGCTTGCAATATCCTTGAGTTCATCAAGTTCCTCACTGTATCCCGACTTTATCATGCCTCCTTCCCTAACCGATACAGGAGGCTCATCAACTATTGCCCGAGCTATCATTTTGGCGAGATTTTCAAGTTCGGAAAACGATGCAAGCCCGATTGCAACATCCTTTAAAAGTTCGGATTCGACATTATCCATAAGGGAATCCCGGACAGGAGGTAGAGCTTCAAGGGATTTTTTCAGGGCTACGAGGTCTCTTGCATTTGAATTTCCATATACTACCCTGCCTACGAGGCGTTCTATATCCCTGACCTCTGAAAGCCAGTTCCTGAGGTCGTAGCGGAGGAGAGTCTTTTCTGCCAGTTCTTCAACCGCATCAAGTCGATGGTTGATTTTTTCTACAGAAAGTAGAGGTTTCAAAAGCCATTTTTTCAGAGTACGGCTTCCCATCGGCGTTTTCGTGCTGTTCAAAATGCGATAGAGTGAGTTTTCGTCCCCTTCATCTCGCACATTTTTCACGATTTCGAGATTCCGCAGGGTTACGGAATCAAGGATCATAAATTCGGAATTAGAGTAAGTTCTCAGGGTATTGATATGAGTAAGCTCCCGCATCTGTGTGGTCTGTGCGTATTCCAGGGCAGCCCAGGCCGAATATACTGCAAAATCTAGATTTTCACATCCCATACCTTCAAGGGTTGCAACCCTGAAATGGGTTTTTAACCTTTCTCCGGCTTCCTTTGCTCCTGAAATGTCAGGGGCAAACTCCTGAACAATAGTCTGAGCTCTCAATCGCTCGGTAAGGTCTGGATTCCCATACATAGAGGGAGGAAGGATACATTCGGAAGGCCGCATGCGAGCAAGCTCGCTTAGAAGCTTTTCAGAACTTTCTGAGTCCCGAAACTGTGTTGTAAGAAATTCCCCTGTGGAAATATCGAGAAAGGATACTCCAATTTCTATTTCTTTTTCTGCATTCTTTCCGGACTTTCCTATTTCTCGTCCTGCAACTGCCATAAGGTAATTGTTTGAAGCATCTGAAAACATTGAAGAGTCAATTGCAGTGCCGGGCGTAACCACCCTGACAACCCCTCGTTTTACGACTCCCTTTGCCTTTTTCGGGTCTTCAAGCTGTTCGCAAATTGCCACTTTATACCCTTTATTTATGAGCCTTGGAAGATAGGTGTCAATTGCATGATAGGGTATTCCTGCAAGCGGCATTCTTTCTCCTGATTTGTCCTTGCCCCGGGCTGTAAGCGTGATCTCGAGTTCTCTTGCAATCGTTTTTGCGTCTTCCCCGAAAGATTCGTAGAAGTCTCCCATGCGGAAAAAGATCAGGGTGTCAGGATATGCCTGCTTGGCTTCGTAGTACTGGCGCATTGCAGGGGTCATCATTTCAGTCATTTTTTACTCACTGTAAGCCTTAAATCGCATTCTGTATAAAATTCGGAATTTATCTGAAATTCCGTTTTTTCTCAGGATTCCTTAGATAGTGCTAATATCCAATCAGGATTCTCCAATATTGGCTGATATCTTTAGCTACTGGTTAATAGATACTATATCTTTATTAAAATCATCCTTCTTATATATATTTAACAATTCGATATTGCAAGCCGTTTCGAAGGAGGAAATTGTTCTGGATAAAGAAAAATTCATTGAAGTTTGCCCTGTTTGCGGAAACGCAGATTTATATTATGAAGCTGGCGGGTATGGAGGTGCGGTTTACCATTGCAAGGAATGCGGGTACGTAGGAGCTTTTGTTATTGAAGCTAATGAGGAAATGATCGAAGAAATCCGGGAAAAATACAGGCGTGAAAAAGTTAGTGAAAGTAATAAAAGTAGCGGAAGAGAATGAAGTGAGTGGGACATATAGAATCAATATTATTTTTGAGTTACTAATTTACCACATATTTAAGGAAGCAGTACACCTCGGTATTAAAAGAAAATGTTAAAGTTATTATAAGAAAGTTTTGATACAGTGTTTTGATACAGTGTGTTGAATGTGATATAACAGTCACAGATAAAATTATCTATATAGCTATTTCTCTTTTGATTCCTCTTTTACGAACCAATAAATCATAAATTGAGGATAAAAGTGCCACATTTATACAAGTGAGATATATACCGCCAAAGAAATTTTCATAATCAACTGAATAAATTGATGATACCAGATGCCATAAACAAAAAAATCAAACAAAAAGTCGGGAAAATTACAAGAAAAATTGCAAAAACTGCAAGAAATAAAAATTAAAGTACGTGATCAACTGGGAAAAAATGTAATAACTGAGGCAGGTCTAAGTCTAATTATAGTTAACACCAGTCTCCTCAATTTCAGTTCATATACTCTTATACTGGGCTCTTGTAAGACACCAGCTGCTGACGTACAAAGATTCCTTTATCCCACGATTACAGCTGTGGTCCACCACGGGAGTATGACGTTGAATTAAGGACAGCCAGCCAGTCGAAATCAGTGAAGCTTTGAGGAGTCAATGCAAAGTAGGTTTGATTCTTCATGCTGCCGGAGCGGATTGGAAGCAAGTCGATTTCCGAGGCTGGAAGCCCTTGACCTTTGTGAGCTGGAATGAACCGTACAGGCCCTGGTACAGCAGTCAGCCGCGCCTCAAGAGTACCAGCTTCGGGTTGGCCGATACCATTGGCCTCAGAAACTCCCACAGCTGTTCCGATGAAGGCATAACGTGAGCCGAGCATCTCATTGAGTTGCGCTCCTGCTGGCCACCAGATAAGTAAATCAGCACCTAATTGCCATTGCGTCTTTCCACGCTGCAGGTGGCTGTTGTGAGCGAAGACCAGAACTTTTCCTCTACCACGCTCGCGGGATACAGTATATGCCAGATTATCTGCCATTACTAGGTCACGGATGCCGAGGCCTTTGACAAGCCTTTCACCAGGTTTAGCAGAAGTCTGCGCCAGCACCGCATGATAGTTCAGCAACTGCTTGGACATCATTGCATATTGCATAGCCTCCAAATGACGGCCCTCATCACTCTTAGCCACAAATTCGGGACGGCGTAAGCGCAGTTCCATGATGAGATCTTCCACCTCAATCCGGAGTGACGTTGCAGCGGGTGATAGACCTATTGACTTCGTCGGGTCCATCATTGCAGCAGGGTTCTCCCAATCGGAGTCCTGGCCAAGAAGTGCATCGATACGTTCACGATACTCCTGGCCGCTGGCACTATCAATCGAGGAGAGGTAATCGAGAACAAAATCCAGGACTTGGCGTGGGCTATCGCTAAAGGTCATCTCTGTTGGACTATCAAAGCCATAGAAGTTGACTTTGACATGATGGGAAGGATCTGCATTGTAGCTTCGTATCCACTCTACAAGTTCTCGATTCGCTTCAAGCCGGCCGAAGCCGTGGCTAAATCCGGTGTATTTAATATCCTCATACGATGTTGGTCCGCGACCGGCCACGTAATCATTTACTAAACGTGCTCAGGGAAAACTGCTTTCAATTGCGATGGCACTGTAGCCATGTGTCTCCACTAAACACTGGAAAAACCGGTTGCGAAGCATAAGAATATCTTCGCCGCCGTGGAGTGCTTCTCCAAAGCCAAGCAACTCCACTGAGTCGTCAAGTGAGGCGATGATCCTGTCAATGGAAGCATAGAAAGTTTTGGACGAATCGACAGAGAAAGGAATTGCTTCGTGTCGAATCCAATCGTCAAGTGTGGCATTCATCATGGTAGTAGGACCAGTCTCTCAATTTATTTATGTCTACGGCACTTATTTCACTAGATTTTCCCTTGCCCTATATCATTGTTCTTATGGAGACTTAATAGGTACAACTCAATTAGTTCTCCACTCCAGCCAAACAAAGCATATAAGCTGGTTTTTCGGGGTTTGTGTTTCTCTTTGAGCTTCATTACCCCCCTCTTTACATTTTTTACAAATAACGACTGTCGTTTGTTTGAAATACTTTGTAATAAAGCGATATTTTTGCATTGACTAGGTAGGCTGTGGTCATAAATCCAATAAAAGACAGAAGTATCTTAAAAATAGAACTAAGAATTGAAAAGTGGATAGAATCGGAAATAATGTACAATAATATACAAAAAATTGTCAAAATAGAACAGGAATAAAATTTTGGTGGGGCCGCTGAGATTTGGACTCAGGTCGCAAGACCCCCAGCCTTGCAGGATGGACCAGGCTACCCTACGGCCCCGCAGAGTAAGTTGTACTTTCTCAATGGCAAATCTCTTTCTCTATTTGCCATCGTCAACTATTGTAATCAAATATGTAGTATAAATGAGTATCGGTAGAAGAAAGGAGAGAAGCTCTCTTTATTGTATATTTTAACTGTAATCCAGTAATGTAGGGTTCGGATTATCTGGCTTCTTAACAGGATAGGATCTGTTACGGTTTTTGGAAATCGGATTCTGAAGGCTTACTCAATATACTTTTTGCCCGAAGCACGCGCTGGATAATGGTTATATGGGAAAATACAGCTACAAGTACGAGAGCCCAGCCCAAAAAACCTGAAATCCCACCCAGAGCTAGGATAATCATTCTTTCCGTGCGTTCAGCAATTCCGACTGACAGTTTCCTGCAACCTGCCGACTCCGCGCGGGCACGGGTGTAGCTTACCAGGAAGGAGCCAATAAGGGCAAAACCTGCCCAGAGCCAGCCTTCAATTTGCACAATAGGGGAAAGGACAAGCCTACCATTAACTGCACCAGCTATTATCCCTAGGAACATCAGACCATCAGAGTAGCGGTCGCAAACTGAATCAAGCACGCCTCCGAAAGGCGTGATTCGTCCTTTTGCCCTTGCAACTCCCCCGTCGAGAATATCAAAGAAACCACTAAAAAGGATAAGAAATCCCCCCGCAAAAGGTTTCCCCAGCGAAAATGCTGCCCCTGCGGCGATACTTACGACAAAACCCAGTAACGTGAGGGTATTCGGAGATAAGGGAATCAGGCGGGCAATAGGAATTATCAGCTTTCTTGCACTGTTTTTGAGTTCGTTGAAGATTTTTAACCCCTTCCTTTTAATGGCTGCATGTATAGCTACTTATATATTATGATAGTATAATTGAACATTAGCTTATCTTTTTTGGGAAAAATCCTATCCATAATTCTAATTTACTGTTAAGGGCTTCTCTAAAGTTCCGGGACAGTTCTCAGGACAGAATGTAAACAGGGACAATAAAAGAATTTCTGTCAAAAAGAGAATTTTTAATGATATGCTACTGATTTTAAAAATATTACAGCGATTTATGATCAAGAAAGAACTTATAAAATTTCATATTAAAAAGAGACTTTTAAGGATTTTCTGAAAAAGAAAGTTTTAAAGATTCCCATTAAAAATACCTATTAAAGCCTGTTAAAGATGTGCCTGTTAAAGAGAGAATAAATCACACGAGTTTAAAATGATATGGAGTTGAAAAAATGGAATTGGTAGAAAAACATAAGTCAAGTTGTACGGAATGCGGACAATGCCTTGAAGTCTGTCCTCGATACAACGACTTAGGTTTGCTTGAAAGACTGTACGAGTATCTGGAAGGGCATTCGGATATCGATGACGACTCTTTGCTGCGCTGCCTGACCTGTGGGCTTTGTAAGGATGCCTGTCCCGAAGGACTGGGAATTAAAATGCTTATTTCTCCTGCCAGGCAGAAATGGGTAAGTGAACACGGACTTACCGACAGGCAGAAAATGGTAGACCCTGAAGCTGAAAATAACCTTTTTAAGAAGATTGCCGAGCTGGACGAAACTCCTGTGTATGAGGAACGTTCAGGCTCAGTAGTTTATTTTCCTGGATGTGCAGGCACTTATATCAACAAGATAATGGCACAAGCCACGGTTGCACTGCTGGATAAAGCCGCAGTCGACTATACTGTCATGAGTGGAGTTGAATACTGCTGTGGAGCCGTATCCGCGGGTTCTGGAGATCCGGGGCCTATCCGTAGAAACGGACAAAGGAATATTGAAGAAATACGGAAAAGAGGAGCCAAAACTCTTATTACAGCCTGCCCAGGGTGTTTCAAGGCATTTAAAGATATCTACCCAAAAATGTTTGGGAAACTTGATTTTCAAGTGTTACACGTTTCGCAGTACCTCGAACTTCTTATAAGGGAAGGAAAACTTGCTCCTGAGGTTGTTCTCAAGCATAAGGTCTTTTATCATGACCCCTGCCATCTGACCAGAGTAATGGGAGTATATCGAGAAGCAAGAGAAGTGCTTAAACATATCCGGGGCACCGAACTTGCCAATGAAACTCCGGAAAACTCAGCATGCTGTGGCTTTGGAGGCGGAGTAAGGGTTAATTACCCGTCTGAATCCTTGGATGTGGCTTCTGATCGATATAGGGCTGCCGAAAAACTGGGTTGTGACACAATTATCACGAACTGCGGGGGCTGCATGCAGAATCTTATTGAAGCCGGAAAGAATGAAAGAATAGAAGTTTTTGACCTTGCAGAATACCTTTCCCTCGCCTGCGGAATAAAAATAGAGAGGGAAGATTCCAGAATGCTGGAGCTTGTCAATAAAGCTTACAGACTATGTATATTAGGGTACGGTAAATCAGATTGCTTATAATCGGACTTTGTAGTCCACATATCTATTTCGATTTTATTTTTTTTAAGGCTATCAGAAATCTAATCTGGAGATTTCTAGCCCGAAAAAAGAGGGGATATATAAAGTTTTTCCTTTTTTGGAGTTTTTCGATTGTGCAGTGAAAAACTGTTAAAAAATAAGATGTCAGTTCTCGAAAAAAAGAGAGTTTCAGATTTTTTTCGCGATATATATAAATAAAGATAGAGTTCAAAAGTTAATCAAAAACAGTAAGTATCAACATACTAGCATAGAGAAAGTTTGGAGATGAACGGAATTCCAAGGATTCATTTTCGATTGAGTTTTCATCTGCTTTCAATATATATAAAGAACGTTCTTTTAACAGATTCATGAATTTTTATAAAAACCCGTTTTGGATATCTAATATTTATATTTTTTGATTATTTTATTTTGTTTTCTTCCTTAATATACTTATAAAACCAGTTTTACCGAAAAGTATATATTCAACCCCTATTTTCGTTTTAGATTTTTTAATAAAATATATATATGAGAAAAAAGAACCTCTATACTGGAGACATCTGAAAGATGGGTAATCAGAATGGATTAAAATGGCACAAAAAATAATCCCTCTGCTAAAACACTCATGAACCCCAGTCAGCGTAATCATGAAGTCTTCATGGTTTCATTGTCTCGCTTGAGGTGGTCATGGCTTCCCACCATGATGATCGTGAGTTTCTTCCTGTAAGTCATTGCTTCACCAAGAAGCGTGAGCTTACAGCCTGAATGTTCACATATAATCGTGACAATTACAGGAGAGACGTCTCTATAGTTCGAAAACTAAAACGGAGGATGCAACATTAGCAAAGAAGAATTGCTTCAGGAACTTGCAGACGCTATGATTTCCTGCAAGAAGGATACAGTACTTGCTGCAGTTGAAAAAGCTAAAGGAGAACTGGAACCTTCCGAAATAATTGAAAAAGGACTTGCAGCAGGCATGAACGAGGTTGGTGTCCTTTTTGAGAGAGGGAAACTGTTCCTGCCACACGTTATGATGGCTGCCGATGCAAT